>JAKPAC010000027.1 GCA_029779645.1 Actinomycetes bacterium
CGTCCTGGACCGTCGCGCCTGGACCACCCGGGAGCAACTCCGCATCGCGATCGTGACCTGGATCGAACGGACCTACCACCGCCGGCGCCGACAGGCCGCCCTCGGGCGTTTGACGCCCGTCGAATTCGAGGTCATCATGAACACGCCAGCCGCACTGGCTGCGTGACTACAACCTGTCACCTATCCGTGCAGCAGTCCCGGCGTGGGCTCGCGGCAGTCGCGTCCATCGGAATTCCTCGGAACGCCTCAAGCAGGTGTTTCTCCATGTCGCGTACGTCGGTTGGCCAGTCGCCGTCACTCGGTCGCAGTGGAAAGTCGCCGTCGCGTCGCGCGCTTCCGG
Organism: Actinomycetes bacterium; assembly: GCA_029779645.1. GTDB lineage: Bacteria > Actinomycetota > Actinomycetes > Actinomycetales > Microbacteriaceae > Microbacterium. Next base: position 341 of record JAKPAC010000027.1, read on the forward strand.
CGTACGAGAGCAGCTCAGGGACCGACAGGACCAGCCAGTCGTCGGCGGTGCCATCGCGCCGCAGCTTTGCTTCGGTACCGCGGCGGACTCCTTCCCATACCCAGGTTTCGCCATCGATATGAACGGCATCGCCAAGTCGAAGTTTGTGGTCGTCATGCATCAGCCAGCGTTCCTTCCCGGACGCGCTCCGAGGACGTGTAGACGGTTTCGCTACTGAAGGTGGCGGCGAGATCGAGATCCAGAAGGCCGCGCCACGCGAGGTTGTCAACCCATGCGCAGGCAAGAGGAGGACAGTCTGGCGACACGATCCGGCAAAGCTCGCCGCGGGTTCGGCCGCCGCGGGCGGCATCTAGTATCAGTGCCTCGGTCCTCGCCGCCGGTCTGCAACGGTCGTGACGAGACACCGATATGCAGTCGAGGTTCCTTGTCGCTTGTGGATCGTGCCCGGTTAGCACGCGGTATTGCCATCCGAGCGCATTGCAGACCTTTGCTGTCTCGTCGAACTGGACACGGGCTTGGTCGTTGACGAGTCGGATGGGACGGACGTCGAACAGCCCGTAGCTACCATCGGTGAACTGCGCCAGTAGATCGGGTACGTGCCAATGCCCGGACAGCCGCGATCCATGTCCGAACGCGATCGCCATCGGCTGCGCCCACAGTCGATCCACCTGACCGCCATAGTCCAGCCATAGCACCTCCCAGCGCTCCTCCTGCGACTCGCACCATATGTGGCTGCGCGAACGCTGCCAGTAGTAAAGGGCGCCGGTGAAGTAGTGCCGAACTCCCTTTGACGTGCGCACCAGCATTGGATCAATCGCGGACCAGTCTCGGTCACCGAGGTCCCGACCGACGGGCGCATACTCCTGGTGGATTGTGGAGTCGTGTTCGCCGATGCGCGACACCCAGTGTGCCTCGGTGCCCGCCGAACGGCGTCGGGTCGTGATCCGCTTCGCGATGTCGACCGGTCGCACCTGGATGCCTCCCACCGGGCCCGCAACGCTGCGCGCCTCTTGCTGATGCTCCCGCTGAGGAAGCGGAGCGGTCGGAGCCGCTTCGGCGTTTCGCTGCATTCAGTGCAACGAGAACTTGAGCCAGTGCAACGAAAGGGCCTCAAGTGCAACGAGAACGCGTTCCCGACACAAGAGCTCTTGACATGAGCCCACCGCAGGCATAACGTACAACCAAATGGTTGCACAAGTAGAACTCAACGATGCGGAGATCGACCGTGTCTTTCATGCACTGGCAACGTCGACCCGGCGCGACATCCTGCGCAGAACGATCGCACAGGAGCAGTCGGTCTCGACACTCGCTGCGGACTACGACATGTCGTTCGCGGCGGTGCAGAAGCATGTTGCCGTGCTCGAAGCCGCGAACCTCATCGTCAAACGCGCCGAAGGACGCGAGCGGCTTGTCCGCGCCAATCCCGAGATGATCGCCCATGCGCGGGCGCTCCTCGCCCAGTACGAAGCCATGTGGCGGTCGCGTATCGCCCGACTCGATGACCTTCTGGCTGAAGAAGCCACAACACCTGAAGGAGCATGACCATGCCTGTCACCGACATCACCACAGACACCGAGAACCTCACCATGACGGTCACCGCCGACTTCGCGGCATCCGTAGAGCGACTCTGGAACGCGTTCACCACACCCGCGCAGCTCGAGCGCTTCTGGGGCCCTCCGGGGTGGCCCGCCACCTTCACCGCGTGGGACCACACGGTCGGGGGCCGCGCGATCTACACGATGCACGGCCCGCGCGGCGAGACGTCGACAGGCTCGTGGGAGTTTCTCGCCATCAACGAGCCGCGCAGCTTCGAAGTCATGGACACCTTCGCCGACGAGCACGGCAACGCCCTCGATGGCTTCCCCTCGATGCGCATGACATTCACGTTCGAGCGCACCGCTGAGGGCAGCCGCATGGTCAACACGAGCTACTTCACGTCGACCGAAGCCCTCGAGCAGGTCATTGCGATGGGGGCCGTCGAAGGCACCCGCATGGCGATGGCGCAGCTCGACGCAGTACTGCAGGATCTCCGCGACTACGCACAGGGCAAGGGCACGCGCGTCGAGCTGCTCGACGACACCCACGTGCGCATCACGCGTCTCGTCAATGGCCCACGCAAACTGGTGTGGCGCGCGCACCACGAACCCGAGCTGGTGCGCCAGTGGATGATCGGCCCCGACGGCTGGGAGATGACGGAGTGCGTTGCCGCAACCGAAGTCGGGGCATCGTTCCGCAACTCGTGGGCGCCGGTCGGCGACACCGAGGGTGAGCCGTTCGGATTCGAAGGCGAGGTGCTCCTGTTCGATGCGCCGCGTCGTGCGGTCACGACCGAGCGCATGCAGGGCATGCCGACCGAGACGCTCAACGACCTCAACCTGTACGAGGAGGACGGCGCGACGCTCATCACGGTGCTCATCGAGTACCCCGACAAGGAGACCCGCGACATGATCCTCGCGACCGGAATGGCCGACGGCATGGAGGCCTCGTACGCTCGCCTTGAGCGCACCGTGCTTCAGCACGCATGAGCCGCACGAAGCCGGCCGATGCCATGTCGGCCGGCTTCGGCGTGGTCGGCGAGCGCAGCGCGGGAGCGCGGCGACTCGGATGCGACGCGCCAGCAGCCGGGGTGGGAATCGGGTGAGTCGCCGGGTGACCCCTCGGGTGAGCCAGCGACCTCCCACCCCGGGCATACCGCCGAAAACCAGGATTGACCGGCAGTTCCTTGCCGCGAATGATGACGATGTGCACCTCGACATCGGGGGATCTTTGCCATAGCGTGCAAGCACCGCCGCCTGAGGCGGAGTGCACGTTTCGCTCGAGCCGGATACGCTCCCCGCGCGACCGGCCACCCTGGCATCCCGCCACACCAGCCCACCCCAACGGGCCGACGAGCGTGACGCCGCACGAGGATCCGGAACCCAGACTCCGGCTTCCCGAATGCAGATGGACCACACCTGATCCCCACAGGAGGTCGTCATGGCTCACCCCACCGCACGCTGGCTGAGCGCCGGCGCCTGCACACTGCTGCTGTGCGCCGGCGTGCTCACCGCCGAGCTCCAGCTCCGCTCCCTGCACGCGACCCACGATGCCGCCGCCGCCGCAGTCGCGATCGGCGAACGCGCACTCGATCAGCTCCAGGGCGACAATGCAGCGCTGTCCGAGCAGATCGAGGCAGCGCGAGCCGCCGCGGCCGCACGCGAGGCATCCCTCGCCTCGACAGAGGGCATGCTGCCCGCCGAGGACGCAGCGCCGTGAGCCGAACCATCCGTCGGGTGCTCGCGGTCGCAAGTGCGGCGGCCCTCCTGCTGGGTGGCGCCGCGCTGGAACGGCGCGACGCGCTCGTCACCGACATCCGCGCGCACGATGCACAGACCGCAGCCCTCGCCGGGCGCATCGCGAGCGAGGAGCGCACGGGCGTCGAGCTCGCCTCTGCGCTGGCCGAGCAGCGGGCGCGGGTCGAGCTGGGCGACACGCTGCTGGCCGCGCGCGAGCCGTTTCTTGCGGCGGTGGCCGAGTTCGGTGCGGCACTCGAGAGCGCGCAAGGCCGCGTGGATGCCACGACCCAGGTGCAGCTCGTGACCGGCGCGCAGCACGCGGTGCTCGCCGAGCGCGAGCGGCCCGGGGCGATTGCCGAGGCGACCGAGACGGTCACCGCCGCCGCGGGCACGCTGCGTGCGGAGGTGCAGGCGCACGAGGAGGAGCAGCGCCGGCTCGCGGAGGCCGCAGCGGCCGCAGCCGCCTCGGCCCGGGGCCGCGGCCCATCGGGCGGCGCGGGCCCGGGCGCGCGCTCGGGCGCGGCATCCACCCCGTCTGTCGGGGGCGACGCCGTCGCCCGGGGGCGGGGCGCGCTCGCGCAGCTCGGCGGCGGGCACATCGCAGTGCGCGCCTACGACGGCAACTGCCAAGGCCGCTATGCCGACGCGTGCTCGTACTCATCCGGATACATCGCGGTCGCGCCGGCGATCGCCGACTACAGCCAGGGCCGGCTGCTGTGGGCCATGGCCCACGAGTTCGCGCACCAGGTGCAGTTCGGCGTGTGGGCCCCGCTGCAGCGCTCCGAAACGTTCGGCGCCCTGTTCGGCGGAAACGTGGAGTCGCTCGCCAACTGCATGGCCGCGGCGCGCGGCTACGGCTCGTGCTCTGGCGCACAGCTCGATTTCGCGAATGCGGTGTGGGGTCGGCGCGTCCCGCATTAGCACGTGGGCGCTTCCGCCTGGGTGGGGGCACCCACGCGTTGGCGAAGATTTCTTCTAGAGGAGTTATCCACAGGCGCTTCGCTTCTCGATAGAATGTCCGTGGCTGCCGCCAGACTTGGGGCATGAATCCCACCAGGGCTGGTGACGGCTTCTGGCGACTCGAGTACACGGGCGTCGAAGGCCCGAACGGCGAGGCCATCGTCGCCGAGCAGCCTCGCTGCGCTGCCGATGCGCTCACTCAGCTGGCCGACATCGCCCAGGCCTGGAGCGAACACGCAGCGAAGCGCTCGGGCGACGTCGCGCCGGGCGCCTAGCGCCCCGGCGCGCGGCGGAAGAACTCGACGCCGAGGTCGGCGTGGTCGACGAAGACGCCGTCGACGCCGCTGTCTCGGATGATCGCCCACTCCGACTCGTAGTCGCCGAACGCGGCACGGCCGCCGCGGGCACGGAACGCGGTGTCGAGAAACTGATTCTCGGGCCGGAGCGTCCAGGTGAACACCTGCAGCCCGCGGGCGTGCGCGGCGGCCACGAGCGGTGATGGCGCGCCGTGCTCGACACGCCGGTCGTCGCCATGGGCATCGCGATCGGGCTCGAGGAGCATCCGCTTCGCGACGCTGATGCCGTCGACCTGCCCGACGAGCTCGTCGAGTCCCGCCGGAGTGGCCCAGTGCCGGTAGCTCGCCGCCCGGGGGCCCAGGGCCAGCACCTGGTCGAACGGGCGGCCGGCGCCCTCGAGCAGATAGATGTAGGTGCCGGGGATGCCGAGTGCCCGCAGCTGCCCGAGCACCGTCTGCTCGAACGACTCGACCACGAGCGGCAGCTCGCCGCTCCCCCAGCCCGCCTCGGCGAGCTCGGCGGCCAGCAGCGGGGCGGTGCCGAGGCCGATGCCCTCGAAGTAGCTCGCATGCTTCACCTCGACGACCACGCCGATGCGGCGGCCCTGCTCGAGTCCCGCGGCGCGTACCAGATCGAGCACGTCGCGCAGGCGCAGCAGCGGCTGCTGGTCGTCGAAGCTCGCGCTCGAGGGCCGAATCTGCGGCAGGCGCTCGCGGCAGCGCAGAGTAGCGAGCTCTTCCCAAGTGAAATCCTCGGTGAACCAGCCCGTCAGGGCCGAGCCATCCACCTTCTTCGTCGTGCGCCGCGCGGCGAACTCGGGGCGATCGGCGACATCCGTGGTGCCCGAGATCTCGTTCTCGTGCCGCACGACGAGCACGCCGTCCTTCGAGACGACGACGTCCGGCTCGACCGCGTCTACGCCCATCGCGAGCGCGAGGTCGTACGCCGAGCGAGAGTGCTCCGGGCGATAGCCGGACGCGCCGCGGTGGCCGATCACGAGCGGCTGGCGTCGATGCATGCCTCAAGCGTAATGAGTGGATGCGGCCGCCACGCGCGAGTTCGTAGTGCTCTCCCAGCGAACAGCCCGGTCTCGACACGCCGAACCCGTTATCGTTGGAGCAAGACCCGTGTTCAACCACCGCTTTGGAGTGTGAGCGACCTCATGGCCCTCGACAACCCCGCATTCAACCGCCCGGCGTTCCAGGATCCCGCCGCCAACCGCGGTGGTGCCCAGGCCGGGCTCAGCGACCCGTACCTCGCGCACGGGCAGACCAACGCCGCCCAGACCGCGCAGCTTGACAGCATGTACGCGGTGCCGCCGGCCGGCGCCGTGAACACCGACCGCATGACGGTCGAAGACACCGTGTGGAAGACCGTCGCCCTGTTCGCGGCGCTGCTCGTCACCGCCGTCGTCGGCTGGGTCTGGACCCTCTCGACCGTCGCGACCAGCGGCCCCAACATGGCGCCGTGGCTGATCGGCATGATCGGCGGCTTCGTGCTCGCCATGGTCAACATCTTCAAGAAGCAGCCGAGCGTTCCCCTGATCGTGGCGTACGCCGCATTCCAGGGCCTGTTCGTCGGCGGCATCTCGGCATACTTCGAGTTCCTGTTCCCCGGCATCGTGATGCAGGCGACCCTCGCGACCCTCGCGGTCGTCGGCGTGACCCTCGCGCTGTTCGCGAACGGCAAGATCCGCGCCTCGAAGAAGGCCACCAAGATCTTCATGATCGCGATGATCGGCTACGCCGTCTTCTCGCTCCTGAACCTCATCCTGATGTGGACGAATGTCATCCCCGCGGGCATGATGTTCGGCATCCACAGCGAGCCGAGCTTCCTGTTCGGCATCCCGTGGGGCGTCATCATCGGCGTCCTCGTCGTGATCATGGCCGCCTACTCGCTCGTGCTCGACTTCGACATGGTGCAGCGCGGCGTCCGCAACGGCGCCCCGCGCAAGATGGCCTGGACCGCCGCCTTCGGCATCATGGTCACCGTCATCTGGCTGTACGTCGAGATCCTTCGCATCCTCGCGATCCTGCGCAACAACTGACGCCGCAGGGCCTGCGGCTCAGCGCGAGAACGGGTGTCGCCTTCGGGCGGCGCCCGTTCGTCGTTTCCGGCCGTCAGCGCCGTGTGGGTCCGGCGAGCGCGCGTGCCACGGCCGCCGCCAGCGCCGACATCGACGCGGCGATGTCCATCCGGTGCGCGGCCGCCAGCGCCTCGGCGCCCATCCGCTCGCGCAGCGCCTCGTCGCCGAGCACGCGCGCAAGCGCCGCGGTCAGCGCCCCGACATCGCCCGAGGGCACCAGCACCCCGCCGCCGCCCGCGAGCATGTCGTGCGGCCCGTAGCCGACGTCATAGCTGATGACGGGGCATCCGTGACTCAGCGCCTCGACGACCACCAGGCCCTGCCCCTCGAAGGCGGTGGTGAGCAGCAGCAGCGCGGCATCGTCAAGCTCGTCGGATGCCTCGGTCACGTGCCCGCGCAGCGTCACGCGCCCGCGCAGGCCGAGCTCGCCGATCAGCGCCTCGAGCTCGGTGCGCGAGGGGCCGTCGCCGTAGATGTCGAGGCGCGCGTCGGGCATCTCGGCGGCGACGCCGGAGAACGCGCGGATCGCGTGATCGACGCGCTTGCCCGGCGCGAGGCGGTTGAGCATGACGACGCGTCCCGGCGTGCGCGCGGCGGCCGCGGCGCGGGCGGCCACGGGCTCGGCCGGGTGCGGGACGACGGCGAACGTGCCGCGCTCGCCGAAGCGCCGGACGACCGCGGCGGCCTGCGAGGGGGTCGGCCAGACGATGGCGTCGAACGCGTCCATCACCGCGAACCAGCGCGTCCACAGCGCGTTCAGCGGGGCGTCGGGGGTGTGCGGGGGCTCGGTATGCGCCGTGTGGATCGTGTGCACGATCCACACCCCGGGCTCGGCGAAGGGCACCAGCAGCTCGCCGAGCTGGCGCGATTCGCAGACGATCACGACGGGGCGCTCGGGGCCGCCCGCCTCGGCGCGCAGCTGGGCCACGACGTGCGCAAGCCACGCCCGGTACAGCCCACCGAAGCCGTCGAGCACGCCGACGATACCGTCCGGCCCCCGCACGCCCACGGGGGCCGTGGAGAGATGCCAATCGGGGTCGCCCGCGATCACCGGCAGATCGATCAGCGGGCTGCCCGCGGCATCCATGACCGTGCGATACGACAGGTCGGTCGCAAGCGTGCCGGGGCGTGCGGCCGCGACCAGCCACGGCGCTGCACCGGAAGCACCAGCACCCGCCTCGTCGAAGAGATTGCGCAGGCGTGCGGGGTCATCGAGCAGTCCGAGCCGACCGAACTCGGCGCGATGCGCGTCGTGTTCGGCGCGAGAGCCCGGATCGACGGTCAGCAGCCAGGGCCCGCGGCCGGCGTCGACGCCGGCGGCCGCCATGTGGCGCGCGCGCTGCATCGTGGCGATCGTGAACCCGCCGTCGAGACCCGGCACGAGCCGGCTCGACAGCACGAGGTACTCGGCGTCAGGAAACGACACCGCACACCTCGAACGACGGCGAAGCGCCGCCGACTACTCCCACTCGATGGTCCCCGGGGGCTTCGACGTGACGTCGAGCACCACGCGGTTCACATCGCGCACCTCGTTGGTGATGCGGTTGGAGATTCGCGAGAGCACGTCGTACGGCACGCGCGCCCAGTCGGCGGTCATCGCGTCTTCTGAGGTGACGGGGCGCAGCACGATGGGGTGGCCGTAGGTGCGGCCGTCGCCCTGCACGCCCACCGAGCGCACGTCGGCCAGCAGCACGACGGGGCACTGCCAGATCTCGTGGTCGAGGCCCGCGGCGGTGAGCTCCTCGCGCACGATGGCGTCGGCATCCCGCAGCAGCTCGAGGCGCTCGAAGGTGATCTCTCCGACGATGCGGATGCCGAGGCCGGGGCCGGGGAACGGCTGACGGCCGACGATCACCTCGGGGAGGCCGAGCTCGCGGCCGATGGCGCGCACTTCGTCCTTGAACAGGGCGCGCAGCGGCTCGATGAGCTCGAAGTCGAGGTCGTCGGGGAGGCCGCCCACGTTGTGGTGCGACTTGATGTTGGCCGCGCCGGGGCTGCCGCCCGACTCGACGACGTCGGGGTAGAGCGTGCCCTGCACGAGGAAGCGGATCGGCTCACCGTCGGCGGCGGCCTCGGCCATGAGCTCGCGCTCGGCCTGCTCGAAGGTGCGGATGAACTCGCGGCCGATGATCTTGCGCTTCTGCTCCGGATCGGTCACGCCGGCGAGCGCGGTGAGGAACCGCTCGCGCGCGTCGATCGAGACGAGGCGGATGCCGGTCGCCGCGACGTAGTCCTGCTCGACCTGCTCGCGCTCGTCCTTGCGCATGAGGCCGTGGTCGACGAACACGCACACGAGCTGGTCGCCGACCGCCTTGTGCACGATGGCCGCCGCGACGGCCGAGTCCACGCCGCCGGAGAGCCCGCAGATCACGCGCGCGGTGCCGACCTGCTCGCGGATGCGCGCGACCTGCTCGGCGATGACGCTGCCCGAGTTCCAATCGGAGGGGATGCCCGCGGCCTTGTGCAGGAAGTTCTCCAGCACGCCCTGCCCGTAGTCGGAGTGCTTCACCTCGGGGTGCCACTGCACGCCGTAGAAGCGGCGCGCGTCGTCGCCGAACGCGGCGACGGGGGTCGCCGCGGTGGAGGCGAGCACCGTGAAGCCCTCGGGGGCGCGCGAGACCTGGTCGCCGTGGCTCATCCAGACGTTCTGCTGCTCGGGCTGGCCGCCGAGGAGCACGCCGCCGCCACCTCGGACCGAGGCATCCGTCGCCCCATACTCGCGCAGGCCCGTGTTCGCGACCTCGCCGCCGAGCGCCTGCGCCATGACCTGGAAGCCGTAGCAGATGCCGAGCGTGGGCACCCCGAGCTCGAAGATCGCGGCGTCGAGCGTCGGCGCGCCCTGCTCGTACACCGAGGACGGTCCGCCCGAGAGCACGATGCCGATCGGGTTGCGCGCGGCCACCTCGGCGGCCGTCACGTCGTGCGGCACGATCTCGCTGTAGACGCCGGCCTCGCGCACGCGGCGCGCGATGAGCTGGGCGTACTGCGCGCCGAAGTCGACGACCAGGACCGGGCGCTGCTCGGTCTCGGGGGTGGTGGGGGTCTCTGTCACGCTTGGGCCTCCGAAGCCTGCGAAATGTTGTCGGCGACCTCGCGGTCAAGTTCAGCTGCGATCGATCCGGGATGCTCCGCCTCGGCCGCCTCAGCTTCCATCAGCCGCTCGGCATCCGCCGCCTCACGGGTCTCGAGGTAGCGCTCCACGTCGCGCGCGACACGAACCTCGAGGAAGAACGATAGCAGTGGCACGACGCCGCCCGCGGCCAGGAGCAGGAAGCGCCAGAACGGCCAGCGCATGAGGCTCCACACGCGGAAGCACGAGAAGAGGTAGACCACGTAGAACCAGCCGTGGGCGACCAGGATGCCGAGCGAGACGTTGAAGCCCTCGCCGGTGGATTCGAGCCCTTCGGGGCCCTCGACGACGGGCGCCAGGTGGAACAGCCCGTTGGGACCGAACGCGAACAGCTCGAGCCGGATCGAGGTGTACTTCAGGATCATCTCGGTGCACAGCAGCAGGAGCATGACGCCGGTGATGACTGAGGCGATCTTGTAGAACCGCAGGGCGGCGCGAATCGCCGGAAAAGTGGCGAGCTTCGGGGCGACGGACATGCGCCCAGTCTACCCGCGGGCCGCGCGGGCCTCGGCCTGCGCGTCTTCCAGCGCCTCGAGCTCGCGCTCGCGCGCGTCGCGCGCCAGGCGGTACCAGAGGTAGAACGCGAAGCCCGCGAACACGGCCCACTCGACGGCGTAGAAGATGTTCAGCCAGTTGACGGTCTCGGCCTCGGCAGGCGGCGGCGAGTGAATCTCGCTCAGCCCGGTGCCCTCGAACGGCACGGTGGCGGACGTCATGTAGGGGCGGTACACGTCGAGCCCCTCGATGTCGTGCCAGACGCCCAGCAGCGCGGCGGGCGACATCCGCGGGATGTCATACGGCGACTGGCCGCGACCCGGCACCGACGGCCCCTCGTCAGAGATGACCCGACCGGTCAGGGTCATGGATGCCTCGGGCCCCGCCTGCACCGCGGCCTGGAGCTCGGCGACGGCGGCGTCCGCCTCCTCGCGCGTCTGCACCCAGCCGAGCGCGACCGCGAGCGACGTCGGGGCCGCCGTGTCGGCGAGGCGGAACTGCCCGGTCACCCAGAAGCCGGGCTCACCGTCGTTGAAGCGGCCGCTCACGACGACGAAGTCCTGCTCGATGAACGAGCCGGCGACCTCCACCCGCTGACCGACGAACGGCTCGGTCAGGTACATGCCGGGTTCGACGATCTCTTCGATCGGCCGCACCTGCTCGGTGGCGCCGGGCGGGGGCACATCGGTGTCGATCGCCCGCGCGAGCTGCCACTGGCCGAGCCAGGCGAACACGCCCGCGACGACGAGGCAGAGCAGGAGCATCCCGATCCAGGTCGGCCGCAGCATGACCTCGCGCAGGGTCGGCGGGAACACCTCGGGGATCTCGGGTCCCGTGGTCGCCGGATCTGGAGACACCATGGGCCGGCTCACCGGGTCGGCGAGACCACGACGTCGACGCGCTGGAACTCCTTGAGGTCGGAGTAGCCGGTGGTGGCCATCGACTTCTTGAGGGCGCCGATCAGGTTCGCGGTGCCGTCGGCGACGGGCGCGGGGCCGTAGAGCACCTCTTCGAGCGTGGCGACCTGGTCGACCTTGACGCGGTGCCCGCGCGGAAGCTTGGCGTGGTGCGCCTCGGGACCCCAGTGGTATCCCTGGCCCGGGGCATCCGTCGCACGCGCCAGCGCGACGCCGAGCATGACCGCGTCGGCGCCCATCGCGAGCGCCTTCACGATGTCGCCCGAGGTTCCCACGCCGCCGTCGGCGATGACGTGCACGTAGCGTCCGCCCGACTCGTCGAGGTAGTCGCGGCGGGCACCGGCGACATCCGAGACCGCCGTGGCCATCGGGGCCTGGATGCCGAGGGTCGCGCGCGTGGTCGAGGCCGCGCCGCCGCCGAAGCCGACGAGCACGCCAGCCGCACCGGTGCGCATCAGGTGCAGCGCGGCGGTGTAGGTGGCCGCACCGCCCACGATGACCGGCACGTCGAGGTCGTAGATGAACTTCTTCAGGTTGAGGGGCTCGGCGACGCTCGAGACGTGCTCGGCCGAGACGGTCGTGCCGCGGATGACGAACAGGTCGACGCCGGCGGCCGCGACGGTCTCGTAGAGCTCCTGCGTGCGCTGCGGCGTCAGCGATCCCGCGACGGTGACGCCCGCCGCGCGGATCTCGGCGAGCCGGGCCGTGACGAGCTCGGGCTTGATCGGGGTCGAGTAGAGCTCCTGCATGCGCGCCGTCGCAACGGCGTCGGGCAGGCCGGCGATCTCGGCCAGCAGCGGCGTGGGGTCTTCGTAGCGCGTCCACAGGCCCTCGAGATCGAGCACGCCGAGGCCGCCCAGCTCGCCGAGCATGATCGCGGTCTGCGGGCTCACGACCGAGTCCATCGGCGCGCCGAGCACGGGGATGTCGAACTGGAACGCGTCGATCGACCAGGCGGTCGAGACGTCCTCGGGGTTGCGCGTGCGCCGCGAGGGCACCACCGCGATGTCGTCGAACGTGTATGCCCGTCGCGCCCGCTTGCCGCGGCCAAGCTCGATTTCCATAGTCACTCCCCCAGCCTACCCGCTCGCCGCCGGGCGATCCTGCGGCCCCTCGGCGGGCGAGCAGCGCGGACCCCCCGCGCGATCAGACCCGGTAGTTGGGCGCCTCGACGACGATCTGCACGTCGTGCGGGTGCGATTCCTTGAGCCCCGCCGCCGTGATCCGCACGAACTTGCCGCGCTCCTTCAGCTCGGTGATCGTGCGCGCGCCGACGTAGAACATCGACTGGCGCAGCCCGCCGACGAGCTGGTACGCCACGGCCGAGACGGGCCCGCGGTAGGCGACCTGCCCCTCGATGCCCTCGGGGATCAGCTTGTCGTCGCTCGGCACATCGGCCTGGAAGTAGCGGTCCTTCGAGTACGAGGTCTTCTTGCCGCGGGTCTGCAGCGCGCCCAGCGAGCCCATGCCGCGGTACTGCTTGAACTGCTTGCCGTTGACGAAGATCAGCTCGCCCGGGCTCTCGTCGGTGCCCGCGAGGAGCGATCCCAGCATCACCGTGTCGGCGCCGGCGACGAGCGCCTTGGCGATGTCGCCCGAGTACTGCAGGCCGCCGTCGGCGATCACCGGGACGCCCGCCTCGCGCGCGGCGAGGTAGGCCTCGTAGACGGCGGTGACCTGGGGCACGCCGACGCCCGCGACGACGCGCGTGGTGCAGATCGAGCCCGGACCGACGCCCACCTTCACGGCGTCGACGCCCGCGTCGATGAGCGCCTGGGCGCCCTCGCGCGTGGCGACGTTGCCGCCGATGACGTCGATGTGCGCGAACGACGGGTCGGCCTTGATGCGCGAGACGATCTCGATCACGCCGGCCGACTGCCCGTTGGCGGTGTCGACCACGAGCACGTCGACACCCGCGTCGCGCAGCGCCTCCGCGCGCTCCCAGGCGTCGCCGAAGAAGCCGATCGCAGCGCCGACGCGAAGGCGGCCCTGCTCGTCCTTAGTGGCGAGGGGGTACTTCTCGCTCTTCTCGAAGTCCTTGACCGTGATCAGGCCGGCGAGCTTGCCGTCCTCGTGCACGAGCGGCAGCTTCTCGATCCGGTGCTTCGCGAACAGGGCGATGACCTCATTGGCCCCGATGCCGGCGGGGCCGGTGATCAGGTCCTTGCTGGTCATGATGTCGGCGACCTTCGTCGTCTGGCGCTCGAAGCCCGAGACGAAGCGCATGTCGCGGTTGGTGACGATGCCGAGCAGGTACCCGGCGTCGTCGACGACGGGGAGCCCCGAGATGCGGTACTGCGCGCACAGCGCGTCGACCTCTTCGACGGTGGCGTCCGCACGGGTGGTGATCGGGTCGGAGATCATGCCCGACTCGCTGCGCTTGACGCGGTCGACCTCGGACGCCTGGTCTTCGATCGACATGTTGCGGTGCAGGATCCCGAGGCCGCCCTCGCGCGCGATGGCGATCGCCATGCGCGACTCGGTCACCGTGTCCATCGCGCTCGAGATCAGCGGGACCGCGACGGTGATGCGGCGCGTGACGCGGGTGGAGGTGTCGGCCTCGCTGGGGATGACGTCGGTGTGGCCGGGAAGCAGCAGCACGTCGTCGTACGTCAGGCCGACGAAGCCGAAGGGGTCAGAGTGTTCCATGTGGATGCTCTCTCTGTCGGTGCACCGACGGCCGAGGGTGAAAGAAGTGGGCGCGGCGCGACGGAACCGCGAGAATCCCGCCGCATTTTCGCTGTTGAAGAGTCTAAGTGAGCGAAGCTGGGTTTTGTTCCCCGGGAGGCCCCGGGCTCCGGGCATCCGGGCATGCGAAAGGCCCGGGTGCCGAAGCATCCCGGGCCTTTCGTGATGATGCGCGTTAGCGAACGACGATCGCGAGCACGTCGCGAGCCGAGAGCACGAGGTACTCGACGCCCTCGAACTTGACCTCGGTGCCGCCGTACTTGCTGTAGATCACGCGGTCGCCGACGGCGATATCGAGCGGCACACGGTTGCCGTTGTCGTCGATGCGGCCGGGGCCGACCGAGACGACCTCGCCCTCCTGGGGCTTCTCCTTGGCGGTGTCAGGGATGACCAGGCCACTCGCGGTGGTCTGCTCTGCCTCGATCTGCTTGATGACGATGCGGTCCTCGAGCGGCTTGATGGAAACCGACACGGTCTACCTCTGCTTTCTTGACGGCGCCTGTTGCCCGGCACCGTCCTCGGTCTTGTGACGTTGAAGACTGTTAGCACCCTCACCACGAGAGTGCTAACAGTCAGTCTAGGCAGTTGCTGGCACTCATGCAACGCGAGTGCCAGCGCGGCCTGCTCGTAGGCTTGGGGGATGCTGATGACCGAGCTGACCGCGCTGCTGACCCCCGAGGGGCTCCGGCTGCTGGACTCGCTCCCCCCGATCGCCTCGAGCGACGACGTGCTTCGGGAGGTCACGCGGCTGCGCGGGGCGGGGCACCCCGCCGAGCTCGTGTCGGCGGTCATGGAGCAGGCGCGCCTGCGCAGGCGCGCCGGCGCGAAGTTCGGCGAGTTCGCGCCGAGCATGCTGTTCACACAGGCGGGCCTCGAGCAGGCGACCCGCCTGCCGGTGGCGGCGCTGCATGCGGGCCGCTTCCGCGACGCGGGCGTGTCGCGCGTGGTCGACCTGGGCTGCGGCATCGGCGGCGACTCGCTCGCCTTCGCCGGGCTCGGGCTGCGGGTGCTCGCCGTCGACGCCGACGAGGTCACGGCCGCGCTCGCGGCGTTCAACCTCGCGCCCTTCGGCCCGGCCGCCTCGGTGCGGCACGCGCGCGCCGAGGACGTCGAGCTGCACGACGGCGACGCCGCCTGGCTCGACCCGGCCCGACGCACGAGCGGACATCGCGAGACGACGCGCCTCGTGCGCAGCGCCGACTACACGCCCACGCTCGACTGGGCGTTCGGGCTCGCGCGCACGCGCCCGACCGGCATCAAGCTCGGCCCGGGCTTCGACCGCGAGGCGATCCCGCCGGAGGCCGAGGCGCAGTGGGTGAGCGTCGACGGCTCGACCCTCGAGCTCGCGCTGTGGTTCGGCGCGCTCGCGCGCCCCGGCGTCGGCCGCGCGGCGCTCGTGATCCGCGGCGCCGAGCCGCACGAGCTCACGGCCCCGGGCGACACCCCGGACGAGCCCGTGCGCGCGCTCGGCGCGTACCTGCACGAGCCTGACGGCGCAGTCATCCGCGCGCGCCTCGTCGGCGAGGTCGCCCGCGCGCAGGGCGCGGGCATGCTCAGCCCCGGGATCGCCTACTCGACGGGCGACGAGCTGGCGCCGAGCCCGTTCAGCACGAGCTTCCGGGTGCGCGAGGAGCTCCCGTTCGACACGAAGGCACTCGCCCGCGCGCTGCGCGATCGAGACGTCGGGGTGCTCGAGATCAAGAAGCGCGGGGTGGACGTCGATCCCGCGCGCCTGCGCACGGCGCTGAAGCTGCGCGGGGCGGAAGCGGCGACGCTCATCCTCACCCGGGTCGACGGGAGACGCACGGCGCTGCTCGCCGACCGCGTCTGAGCGGGGCGCGGACGCTCCAGCCCCTGCCCCTGCCCCTGCCCCTGCCCCGCAGGCCCACAACCCCGCCTCGCCGCCGAAACACACCCGTGACCGCGAGACACAGCGGGTGCACGTGTGTTTCGTCGTCAGCACGGTGTCTCGCCAGCGCCCCGCGCCGATCCACCGGCGCAGCGACCACAGCGGCCGCGACTGCGTCTCGCGCGGCGGGGCCGCGACGGACGGCGCTGCTCGCGGAGCGCGTCAGCCGAACAGGTCGGCGGTCAAGGCCGCGAAGACGAGCCACCCGGCGCTGTAGACGAGCCCGGTGACCCCGAGCACGACGGCCCAGGCCGCGAGCGCGCGGCTCTCGAGCGGGCGCCGCAGCGCCATCGCGCCGGTGACGAGGCCGACCAGCGAGACGGGAAAGCCCCAGCCGACGAAGAACGAGGCGATGAGGCCGGCGATCGAGAACGCGAGAGCCCAGGCCGCGATGCCGCGCGCACGCGCGCGACCGGGCATCGGCGCCGACGCCGGCGCCCAGCCGACCCCATCGCCCTGTCCGTCCTGCCCTTCGCCGTCGGAATCCACGGCGGCACCGGACGGGGCCGCCGGCGCGCCGGCGGGGAGGTCCATCATCCCGGTCGGGAACCGCTGAAAGCCGTCGCCCGCGCTGCCCGGCACCCGCGGCGCGGTGCTCGCGGCGGCACCAGGGACGGCGGGCTGGAACGGGGTCACCGGCGGCGTGCCCGGCGCGGGCGCGGCATCCTGCTCGCTCATGCCGGGGCCTCTGACTCCGCCTGCATCTGTGCTGCTGGAAGCTCCGCTGCCTGCAGCTCTGCCACCTGAAGCTCCGCCACCTGGATGTCGGTCACCGGCAGCGTCGAGTCGGCGCCGAACGCCATCGTCGAGGGCTCGCGCCCTGCCATGATCAGCTCGGCGGCGAGCGCCGCGATCATCGCGCCGTTGTCTGTGCACAGCGCCATCGGCGGGATGCGCAGGGTCACGCCCGCGGCGGCGGCGCGCTCGCTCGCCACCTCGCGCAGGCGCCGGTTCGCGATCACGCCGCCGCCCAGCAGCAGCCGCGGCACGCCGAACTGGGCGCAGGCGTCGAGCGCCTTGGTGACGAGCACATCGACGACGGCCTCGCGGAAGCTCGCGGCGACATCGGCGATCGGCACCGCCTCGCCCGCGTCGACGCGCTGCTCGACCCACCGCGCGACCGCGGTCTTCAGCCCCGAGAACGAGAAGTCGTAGCGGTGTCGCGCCATGTCTTTGGGCAGGCTGAGGCCGCGCGGAAAGCGGATCGCCTTCGGGTCGCCGGACGCCGCGGCCCGGTCGATCTCGGGGCCGCCCGGGTACGGCAGTCCGAGAATTCGCGCGACCTTGTCGAACGCCTCCCCCGCCGCGTCGTCGATGGTCTCGCCCAGCAGCTCGACGTCCGAGACGAGGTCGCGCACCAGCAGGAGCGAGGTGTGCCCGCCCGAGACCAGCAGCGCGATCGTCGGGTACTCCAGCGGCGGCGCATCGGCGTCGAGCACGTCGGCGCCCACGTGGCCGACAAGGTGGTTCACGGCGTACAGGGGCTTGTCGAGGGCCACGGCGAGCGCCTTCGCCGCGCCGACGCCGACCATGAGCGCGCCGGCGAGGCCCGGGCCGCTGGTCACCGCGACGGCATCCAGCTCGTGCAGGCCGATGCCCGCCTCCTCGAGCGCCGCGCCGATGGCGGGCTGCATGGCTTCGAGGTGTGCGCGCGCGGCGATCTCGGGCACGACCCCGCCGTAGCGGGCGTGCTCGTCCATGCTCGATGCGATCGTGTTGCTCAGCAGCATGCGACCGCGCACGATGCCGATGCCGGTCTCGTCGCACGAGGTCTCAATGCCCAGCACGAGCGGTTCGGTACGGTTCATCGCGCTCCCTCGCTGCCGGCGCCCATCGCGGCGGGCCCGCCGCCGAGGGCCAGACGCATCACGATCGCGTCGATGCCCTCGGGCTGGTAGTAGCCCGGGCGCACCCCGAGCTCCGTGAAACCGAGCGATCGATACAGCCCCTGCGCCACCGGGTTGTCGGCGCGCACCTCGAGGAACACCTCGCGCATGCCGCGCGCCCGCGCCTGCCCGAGCATGCGCTCCATGAGCGCCCGCCCGATGCCGCGCCCACGGGCGTCCTCGGCGACAGCGATCGTCTGCACATCCGCCTCGCGGCCGCGCTCCGGGGCGCGCAAGCCGGCGTAGCCGACGAGGCGCTCGTCCAGCAGCGCCACCGAATACTCGTTGTGCACGCTCGCGACCTCGTCGTGCATCATCTCGCGCGACCAGGCGTCGCGCATGAACGACGCCGTCTCGAGTGCCATGATCGCGTCGAGGTGCTCGGCGGTCGCGGGTGCGAAGACGACCGGATCGGCCCCCGCTGCGCTCATGATCCCACCCGCTTCGGCGCGGCGGGCACGGTGACGTCGGGGGCCCGCAGGTAGAGGGGCTCGGTGCCGGAGAGCTCACGCGAGGCGGCGATCGCGCGGGCCGCGACCACCCCGAGCGCGGCGGCCGAGACGACCGTCGCATCCACGCGCAGCGCGCCCAGCGCGCGCAGGCGCTCGTCGATCTCGTCGCGGTGGGCGAGCACGGGGCCCGCGATGCGGTGCGGCAGCCCGTCGGCGTCGAGGCCGTCGTAGACCGAGAACGCGAACTCGCGGCGGCGCGCGTCGGTGACGATCGCGAATGGGGCGGATGCCGCGGCCGAGCCGCCGGCCGGCGCCTCGAGGCTCGCGCGGCCCGGGGCGCCGGCCAGCCGCTCGAGGGCGATGGCGTCGTGGCTGGGCACCGGCACGAGCGGCAGCGCGCGCGCCTGCGCGAAGGTGCGCGCGGCCGTGATGCCGATCCGCAGGCCGGTGAAGGGGCCCGGCCCCATCCCGGCGGCGACGTGGGTGGGCGGCGGTCCGGCGGCGAGCACCTCCTGCAGCAGCCCGCCGATCACCTCGGCGTGCGCGAGCGGGTCATCGCTCCAGGCCTCGCCGAGCGCCCGGCCCTGCCCATCGACCAGTGCGGCGCTCGTGCCGAGCGAGGTGTCGATGGCGAGGATCATGGCTCTAGGCTACCGAGCCTGCCGGGCGCGGGGCCGCGGCGGATCGTCAGCCGGCGCGGCTCGTCGCGCTCCTCGCTCGCGTCCTCCGGCCCGTCGCCGCCGTCGCTCACCCCGCCGCGCGCGCCCGTGGGACGCTCGATCTCGATGTCCCACCAGTGCTCGGCCATCGATTCGGCGAGGCCGCGACCCCACTCGACCACCACGACCGAGCGCTCGGCGTCGATGTCGAGGTCGTCGAGCTCGAGGCCCGAGCCCAGGCGATACGCGTCCACGTGCACGAGCGGCGGGCCGCCCGCGAGCGAGGGATGCGTGCGGGCGATCACGAACGTGGGGCTCTGCACGGGCCCGCGCACGCGCAGGCCCTCGCCGATGCCGCGGGTGAAGGTCGTCTTGCCGGCGCCCAGCGGCCCCGTGAGCACCAGCAGGTCGCCGGCACGCAGCATCCCGCCGACGCGCACCCCGAAGTCGTGCATCTCATCCGACGTCGCAATCTCGTGCGAGCCCTCGAGCGCCGAGAGCGAGCCGGTCACGACGCGACCTCGCTGCGCGGCACGCGCGGCCCGATCCGCGTGACGATCTCGTAGTTGATGGTGTCGGCGGCCTCGGCCCACTCCTGCGCCGTGGGAACGCCGCGGGCTCCATCGCCGAACAGCACGACCTCGTCGCCGACCTGCACCGGATCGTCTCCGACGTCGACGACGAACTGGTCCATCGCGACCCGCCCGGCGATGCGATAGCGGGCGCCCCCGATGGCGACGTGCGCGCGGCCGGATGCCGCCCGCGGCACGCCGTCGGCGTAGCCGAGGGGCACGAGCGCGAGGGTCGTCGGCCCCGTCGTGCGATACGTGTAGCCGTACGAGACGCCCTGCCCCTTCGGCACCCGGCGCACTGCGGCGACCGAGCCGCGCAGGGTCATGGCCGGGCGCAGCCCCAGGGTCTCGGGGCCGCGGTCCTCGAACGGCGAGAGGCCGTAGATGCCGATGCCGAGCCGGACGCAGTCGAGCCGCGCCTCCGGCATCGAGAGCGCGGCCTGCGTGGCGGCGATGTGGCGCAGTGCCGGGGCGAGGCCGAGCTCGCGCGCGGCGGCGACGCCTTCCTCGAACGCGCACAGCGCGGCCTCGTCGTCTTCGGGCGAGGTGTTCGAGAGGTGGCTGAACAGGCCCTCCACGCGAATCGCCCCCGCGCGCTCCAGGCGCACGGCCTCGGCGACGGCGCCCGGCCACTGCGCGGGCGCGATGCCGTTGCGGCCGAGCCCGGTCTCGAGCTTCAGGTGCACAAGCACCGGGCGGCGCGCGGATGCGGCGTCCGCCGCCGCGCGCAGCTGCGCCATGCTCGAGACGCCCACCGCGATGTCGTGCGTCGCGGCCTCGACGAACGAGGCGCCCGGCGCGTGCAGCCAGGCGAGGATCGGCGCGGTGATGCCGGCCCGGCGCAGCGCGACGCCCTCGGCGATGTCGGCGACCCCGAGTCGCTCGGCGCCGCCCGCGAGCGCGGCCAGCGCCGAGCGCACGGCGCCGTGCCCGTAGCCCTCGGCCTTGACCACGGCCATCACCGGCACGCCGATCACCCGGCGCAGGTGCCGAACGTTGTCGGCTATCGCGCCGACGTCGATGCGCGCCTCGCGCAGCGTCCCCTCGGGCAGCGAGCTCATGCGCCGTGCTCCGCGCCGTCTGGGGCCTCGGCGATCACGTACGCGACGGCCACGCCCGCGTCGTGCGTCATCGACAGGTGCAGCGCCGTGATGCCCCGCTCGGCCACGACCGCGGCCGTCGAGCCCGAGAGCGTGAACACGGGGCGCCCGGAGGGCTCGGGGGTGACCTCGATCTCGGTCCAGTACACGCCGTCGCTGCCGCCGAGCGCCTTGATCAGCGCCTCCTTGGCCGCGTAGCGGGCGGCCAGCGACCGCAGCGCGCGGCCGCGCTCGGCCGGCGCGAACAGCCGCTCGAGCAGGCGCGGGGTGCGCTGCACGCTCCGCTCGAAGCGCGGGATGTCGACGAGGTCGACGCCGATGCCGACGATCACTGCTGCCCCTCTCCGAGGTGTGGCCGGAGGGTTGACACGGCCGCGGGCTACTCTACCGTCACCGATTTTGCGAGGTTGCGCGGCTGGTCGACGTCGAGCCCCTTCGCCGTGGCGAGCGCCATGGCGAAGATCTGCAGCGGCACGACTGCGAGCAGCGGCTCGAGCAGCGGCGCCGTGGCGGGCACGCGCAGCACCTCGTCGGCGTACGGCAGGACCGCGGCGTCGCCCTCCTCGGCGATCACGATCACGCGGGCGCCGCGGGCGCGGATCTCTTGGATGTTCGAGACGATCTTCGAGTGCAGCACGGGCGAGGACCGGGGGCTCGGCACGAGCACGAACACGGGCTGCCCCGGCTCGATGAGCGCGATCGGGCCGTGCTTGAGCTCGCCGGCGGCGAAGCCCTCGGCGTGGATGTACGCGAGCTCCTTCAGCTTGAGCGCGCCCTCGAGCGCGACGGGGTAGCCGGCGTGGCGGCCGAGGAACAGCACCGCGCGGGTGTCGGCCATCCAGTGCGCGAGCTGCTCGACGTGCGCCTGCTCCTCGTCGAGCACGCGCTGGATCTTGGCGGGAACCTGCTCGAGCTCGCGCACGTGCACCGCGGCGACCGCGGGGTCGAGCACGCCGCGGACCCGGCCGAGGTGCAGGGCGAACAGGGAGAGCGCGGTCATCTGCGCGATGAACGCCTTCGTCGAGGCGACGGCCACCTCGGGCCCGGCGTGCGTGTAGACCACCGCATCCGATTCACGGGGGATCGTCGCGCCCTGGGTGTTGCACACCGAGAGGGTCTTCGCCCCGCGCTCGCGGGCGTACTTGACCGCCATCAGGGTGTCCATCGTCTCGCCGGACTGGCTGATCGAGACGACGAGGGTGTCGGGGCCGATCACCGGCTCGCGGTAGCGGAACTCGTGCGCGAGGTCGACCTCGACGGGCACGCGCGCCCACGTCTCGATCGCGTACTTGCCGACGAGCCCCGCGTAGGCGGCGGTGCCGCAGGCGACGATGACGACACGCGAGACGCCGAGCAGGAGCGCGTCGAGCTCGGCGAGCTCGGGGATCGCCACGGCGCCGTCCCGCACCCGCCCGCGGACGGTGTTCGCGACCGCGTCGGGCTGCTCCGCGATCTCCTTGGCCATGAAGCTCGACCATCCGCCCTTCTCCGAGGCGGAGGCATCCCACATCACCTCGAACGAGGAGGTCTCGACCGGGCTGCCCGCGAAGTCGGTCACCGTCACGGTGTCGGCGGTGAGCTCCACGATCTGGTCCTGGCCGATGGCCATGGCCTGCCGCGTGTGCTCGATGAAGGCCGCCACGTCGGAGCCGAGGAAGTTCTCGCCCTCGCCGAGGCCGATCACCAGCGGCGAGTTGCGGCGGGCGCCGAGCACGACGCCCGGCAGGTCCTGGTGCATCGCGATCAGGGTGAAGGCGCCCTCGAGGCGGTTCGCGACCGCACGGAACGCGGCATGGATGTCGCCGCGCTCGCGGTACTCGCGGCCCAGCAGCAGCGCGGCGACCTCGCTGTCGGTCTCGCTCGCGAAGGAGAAGCCCTGCGCGGCGAGCTCGTCGCGCAGCTCGGCGAAGTTCTCGATGATGCCGTTGTGGATCAGCGCGAGCCGGCCGTCGTCGCCGAGGTGCGGGTGCGCGTTCTCGTCGGTGGGACCGCCGTGCGTGGCCCACCGGGTGTGGCCGATGCCGGTCGTGCCGGCCGGGAGGGGACGGGCGCCGAGGTCATCGCGCAGCACCTTCAGCTTGCCCGCGCGCTTGCGCATCGCGAGGGCGCCGTCGTCGGTGATCACGGCGATGCCGGCCGAGTCGTAGCCCCGGTACTCGAGGCGGCTGAGGCCCGCGATCAGGATGTCCTGGCTGGGCCTCGAGCCCACGTAACCGACGATTCCACACATGGGAACCATGATAATCGCGCACTTTGCGCGCTTTGCGCACCCGCGCGGGCGCACTCAGCACATCCGAAGCAGCGCCCCCCGCAGAACTGCGAACCGCGGGGGCCGACGCCGGGCTAGAGCTTGCGCAGCAGCACGCGCTCCACGGTGTGATCGGCGCCCTTCTGCAGCACCAGGGTTGCGCGGTGCTTGGTCGGCAGCACGTTCTCCTCGAGGTTCGGGAGGTTGATGTCGTTCCAGTAGCCGAGCGCCGTCTCGCGGGCGCCCTCCTCGTCGAGGTGGGCGAACACGTTGAAGAACGAGCTCGGGTTGTTGAACGCGCCGCGCTGCAGCGCCATGAACCGCTCGACGTACCAGTGCTCGATGTTCGCCGTGTCGGCATCCACGAAGATCGAGAAGTCGAACAGCTCGCTCACGGCCACGTCGTTGGGCGTCGGCGGCGGCGCCAGCACGTTCAGCCCCTCGACGATCACCACGTCGGGGCGGCGCACCACCACGTGGGCGTCGGGGACGATGTCGTAGCGCATGTGCGAGTAGAACGGGGCCCGCACCTCATCCTGGCCGCTCTTGACGGCCGTGAGGAACTCGAGCAGGGCGCGTCGGTCATACGACTCGGGGAAGCCCTTGCGGTCCATGATGCCGCGGCGCTCGAGCTCGGCGTTGGGGTAGAGGAAGCCGTCGGTGGTGACGAGCTCGACGCGAGGAGTGTCGGACCAGCGGCTGAGCAGCTCGCGCAGCAGGCGGGCGATGGTCGACTTGCCCACCGCGACCGAGCCGGCGACGCCGATCACGAACGGGGTGGTGGTGTCGTCGTTCTGCAGGAAGTCGCTGGTGGCCTGGCCGAGCTTCTTCGTGGCGCTCGCGTAGAGGCTGAGCAGGCGGCTCAGCGGCAGGTAGACCTCGCGGACCTCGTCGATGTCGAGTCGGTCGCCGAGCCCCCGCAGCTGCACCACCTCGGTCTCGCTCAGCGGCTGCGGCGTGCCCGCGGCCAGGCGCGCCCAATCGGCCCGGGCGATCTCGCGGTACTGCGAGAGGGCGGACGCAGGCTCGGAATCTTCTGCGACGACGGAGGTCTGGTCTGCGGCGAACATCGCGCCAATCGTAGCCGGAAACCGCGGGGGGCAGGGCGATACTCGCCCTGCCCCCCGCGGTCACCTGCGGTCCTAGGCGCGTGACCGGCGTCGCAGCAGCAGCGCCGCGCCGCCGAGCAGCAGCAGGGCCGCCGCCCCCAGGGCGATGATCGGGATGCCGGGGCCGCCGGTTGCCGCGAGCCCACCGCCGCTCGTCGCGCCCGCGCCGCTGCCGTCCTCCGGCGCCGCGGTGAGCGCGATCGCGGTGCGGGCGATCTCGACGCCGCCGGCGAACACGACGATGCTGTGCGCGCCGCTCGGGAGGCTCGTGGGCAGGGTGGCGCGGAGGGTGAAGGTGCCGTCGGGTGCCGCCGTCGCGGTGCCGAGCGCCTGCGGCGTGGAGTGGATCTCGACGCTCACGGCGCCGGCCGCGAAGCCGCTGCCGCGCACGCTGATCGTGCCGCCCGGGTGCAGCTGCCCGTCGACCGTGAGCGCGGGGACGCGAGGCGGCGCCTCGACCCGCAGCTGCGCGGGGGCCGAGACCGCCGAGCCCAGGTGGTTGAAGGCGGTGACGGTGACGGTGTGCGCACCGGGCGCCACGCCGGCGAGCGTGTGGCTGCGGAGGCTCGCCGGGAGGACCACAGGTGCACCCCCGTCGAGGGCGAGCTCGTAGCGGGTCAGCGCCGAGCCGCCGTCTGCGGGCGCCGCCCACGTGACGGTGACGGTGTCGCCGGTCACGGTCGCGAGCGGCGTCGCGGGAGCCGCGGGAGCACCGGCCAGCCCGAAGAACGCGTCGATCTTGGCGACGCCCTCGGCCGCGAAGGCCCAGTTCTGCTCCTGCTGGGCGGCCCAGGCCTCGGACGCAAGGTTCCGGCTGTTCTTGCCCGGCAGGCCCGAGACCCACCACCACTCGGTCATGTACTCGGTCACGCTGCCGTCGGCGTTCTCACGCAGCCAGTCCCTGGTGATCGGGGCGGCGGCCGAGCGATCGTAGCTGATCAGGTACGGCACCTGCAGCTTGCGCGCCGTCGTGCGCGGGGCACCCGTGTCGCCGCCCGGGAAGTACTCGACGCGCTGGCCTGCCGAGACGGCGGGCTCGTACTGCGTGCGCAGACCGGGCAGGTGCTGCGCGACGAGGTCGCCGTAGAGGTACGAGAACTCCGACGCGCTGTCGCGGATGTGCGCGGGCGCGTTGCTCAGCCCGTCGAGCTTCAGGTCGAACACGTAGACGGTCTCGACGCCGGCGGCCGCGGCCGCGCGGTTCACTCGCTGCACGACCGCGCGGGTGTTGTGGCACCACGTGCCGCCGAAGAGGATGACGTGCTCGCCGTCCGACTCGAGGATGTTCACGAGCTCCGGATAGGTCACCGACTGCAGCACGAAGCTCGCGCCGTCGGCGGCGGTGAAGATGTCGCCGCCGAACAGCGAGGCGTCGGCATAGGTGGCGGCGTGGCGCTGGTTCATCGCGTCGCGGAAGAACTCGAACTGCGACTGCTCGTCGGTCTGGGCGACCTGCGAGAACAGCGCGTCGAGCTCGAGCCGATACGCATCCAGGTCGACGGATGCGGCGTCCTGCGCACCGGAGAGCTGGGCGACGATGCGATCCTCCGCGCCGCCGACGGTGTGGCTGCGGTCGTAGATGAACAGGTAGGGGTCGGTCGACGGGTCGCCGAACGCCGGCTCGGTGTCGCGGTTCAGCGTGTCGCTCAGGCGCGTGTAGAGGGCGCGCAGCGGCGCGCTCGCGGTCGTGCGGATGTCGAGCCCGGCGCCGTCGAGGCGCGGGTCGAACGCGTACACGGTGTCGATGCCGTGCGCCTGCGCGGCCTCGTCGATCGCGGCGACGGTGGCCGCCGTGGTCGGGTCGGCGGGACCGCCGATGAGAAAGGCGTAGGTGCCGTCACGCTCGAGCAGCCGCTCGAAGCGCTCGAACGTCACGGGCGTGAACACCGAGCCGGCGCGCAGTCCGTCGAACGAATCGGCGAAGTAGTCGATGGCCGGGGAGGGAGTCGCCGGCGCCGCGCTGGCGGCCGGCGCGAACGCCACACCCCCCGCGAGCGTGAGGACGGATGCCACGGCCGAAGCGAGCAGCGCGCGCGTTCGCCGTCGCCGGGGGTGTGTGTGCGGCTTCTTGTGCATGGGGGTTCCTTGGTGCGGATCGTCGGTTGAGCGTCGAGGTCGAATGCGGGGGGTCAGGATGCCGAGGCCCGGCGCCGCAGCGCCCACCAGCCGAGCGCGCCGCCGCCGAGCACGACGAGCGCGCCCAGGACGATGCCGCCCACGAGCGGTGCGGAGGGGCCGGCGTCGGCGGCCGCGGTCGCATCGGCGAGCGCCGCGTCGGTGTCGGCCTCGATCACGACGTCGGCGAGCGCGACGTCCTCCGATTCGCCGATCGCATTCGATGCGCGCAGCGCGATGTCGTAGCTGCCAGCGGCGAGCGTGGTCGTGAAGCGGCTCGCGTCGGGCGCCAGCGCGATGGGGGCGCCGGTGCCGATCACGAGCGTGTGGCCGGTCAGCGGCGATCCGCCGTCGGCCGGAACGACCCAGCTGAGGGTGAGCGCGAGGCCGTCGACCTTCGCCTTCAGGGCCGTCGGCGCGGCCGGGGCGGTGGCCGCGACCGTGGTGGCGATCTCGGTCGCGCCCTCGGTCGCCGTGTCGGTGCCGCCGCGCGCGCCCGGGGCGGTGGCGCCGCCGCCATTCGTGGCCGGGCCGGGTGCGGGGGCCGCGGGTGCCTGCGGCGCGGGCGCGGCGGGCGCCGGTGCGGCCGGGGCGACCGGCGCGGGCGCGGGCTTCGGCGCGGACAGCGCGGGCGGCGGGCTCTCGAGCGTCGAGTCGTAGGGATAGCCGCCGAGGCCCTCGCAGGCGCCGAGATCGAAGTTGATCGAGCAGATGTCGCACACGTCGCCGGCCGCGCTCGCGCTGGGCGCCGCGCCCACGGCGGTGGCCGGGGCGAGCATCGCCGCGAAGGCGACGGCCGCGGCGATGGTCAGGATGCGGGGCTTGGAGATCATGAGGTCCTCACAGAGTCGGTGCGGGTGGAGCGGCGGGTGGCGGGCAGCTCGCACTGCCCGACATCCACGCCTTCGGGGATGAAGAATTCGTCGAGCGACAGCACGGCCGTGCCGGGGCTCGGGATGCTCGCCGGCGGCGGGCCGGGGACGTCCGCGGCGGGGTCCGGCAGCGCATCGGCCCGGGCCGCGGTCCCGGCGAGCACGGCGTCGTCGAGCACGCCCTGGCGGCGCGCCACGATCGTCGCCGCCGTCGCGGCGGCCGAGACGTTCGCCATGGTGCTCGCGGTGCCCGCGACCGCGCTGATGGGAATCAGCACGATGAGCAGGTGGATCGGCAGGCCGACCGCGGTGAGCACGGCGGTCGCGGTGATGATCGCGGTGCCGGGCACGCCCGCGGTGCCGAGCGAGACGAGCAGGCAGAGCCCGGCGAGGGCCGCGTAGTCCCAGATCGAGTACTCGATGCCGAGGGCGTTGATGGTGAACACGGCGACGATGACCGGCCAGATCCCGGAGCATCCGGGCATCCCGATCGTCGTGCCGATCGGCGCTGTGAAGGCGGCGATCTCCTCGGGTACGCCCACCTTGTTGGTGAGCGCCCTGATCGTGAGCGGCAGGGTGCCGACGCTCGACTGCGTGCTGAACGCGGTGTACTGCGCGGGGGTCAGGGCGCGGAACCATCGCAGGGGGCTGACGTCGGCGACCACCCGGAGCAGGATGCCGTTCACGAGGTAGGCGCTCACGAACGCGAGGCCGAGGGCGAGCACCAGCACGAGCAGCAGCGAGAGCACGTCCTCGATCCGCGTGATCGCGGTGGCCACCGTGGTCGAGACCAGCGCGAGCACGGCATACGGGGTGAGCTCGATGATGAAGCCGACCGCGACCATGACGACCTTCTTCGTGGCATCCACGACGTTCTTGAAGGTGCGCAGCTGCGGGTCGTCGCGGCGCGCGGCGACGAGGTAGGCGACGGCGAACAGCAGCGCGAACACGATGATCGCGACGATGTTGTTGCTGACGAAGTCGCCGGCGAGATTGGATGGCGCGAGCCCGAGCAGCACCTGATCGACCGGCTTGACGAGCCCGCGCAGCGAGTCGCCGCTGCTCGCCGCGTCGGCGCCGAGCGCGACCCCCTTGCCGAGCTCGAGCGAGAGGGCGACCGCGAGGGTCAAGACGATCGCGATCGCATTGGTGAGCAGCAGCCAGAACGTGCTGCTCGCGCCGATGGTGCGCAGCTTCGCCGTCGAGCCGAGCGACGTGACGCTCGAGAGGATCGAGATGAAGATCAGCGGCGCGACGATCGCGATGATGACCTGGATGTAGAGATCGCCGAGGAACGCGACGTAGTCGAGGCTGCCCCGAAAGCCGATGCCGACCCCGGCGCCGACCGCGAGCCCGATGAGCACGAGCGGCGTGAAGCCGACCCCGCGGCGACGCAGGATGAGCAGCCCGGCGAACGCCAGCAGCGTGGTCAGCAGCGCGGCAAGCGGCAGCAGGTTGAGGTCGGAGGTCATCGTGCGACCTCGCTCGTCGTGAAAGGCATGCCGTGAAGCTAACAAGCCGCCGGGCCGTTTTCGCGCGGAGTGACCGGTCATGACGGAGTATGTCGAAACAATTCATCGAGAAAATAGAATGTTTGTAGACAATTGCGCGAGGTGCTATTTTCGCGCCCCGCGGCCGCACCGAGGGCACGAAAAAACCCGGCTTGCGCCGGGTGCCTTCGTTGCGGAGGTGCGGTTAGAGGGCGAGGCGCTCGCGGACGACGTCGGCGAGCTCGCCGGCGTGGCGGTGCGCGGTCTCCTCGTCGGCGGCCTCGACCATCACGCGCACCAGCGGCTCCGTGCCGGATGCGCGCAGCAGCACTCGGCCGGTGTCGCCGAGCGCCTCGCTGACGCGAGCCACGGCGTCGGCCAGCACGGGATCGGTGTTCACCCGGTCGCGGTCGACGCCCTTGACGTTGACGAGCACCTGGGGAAAGACGGTCATCACCGAGGCGAGCTCGGCGAGGGTCTTGCCCTTGGCCGCCATCTCTGCCATCAGGTGCAGGCCGGTCAGCAGGCCGTCGCCGGTCGTGGCGAAGCGGCTCATGATCACGTGGCCCGACTGCTCGCCGCCGAGGGCGAAGCCGCCCTCGTTCATGGCTTCGAGCACGTAGCGGTCGCCGACGGCCGTCTGCAGCACGGTGATGCCGTGCTCGCGCATCGCGCGATGCAGGCCGAGATTGCTCATCACGGTCGCCACCAGCGTGTCGCCGGTCAGCTCGCCGCGCTCCTTCATCGCGACCGCGAGGATCGCCATGATCTGGTCACCCTCGACGACGGCGCCCGAGGCATCCACCGCGAGGCAGCGGTCGGCGTCGCCGTCGTGGGCGATCCCGAGGTCGGCGCCGTGCTCGAGCACGGCGGCGGCGAGCTGCTCGAGGTGTGTCGAGCCGACCCCGTCGTTGATGTTGATCCCGTCCGGGTCGGCGCCGATGACGGTGACCCGGGCGCCGGCGTCACGGAAGGTCTCGGGCGAGACGCCCGAGGCGGCGCCGTGCGCGCAGTCGAGCACGACGTGCAGCCCGTTGAGGCTGTTGGGCAGGCTGCCGAGCAGGTGCAGGACGTAGACGTCCTCCGCGTCGGAGAGGCGCTGGATGCGGCCCACGTCCGCGCCGGTCGGCTGCAGCTTGGGCCCCTCGAGGTGGCTCTCGATGCGCTGCTCGACCAGGTCTGGGAGCTTGACGCCGCCGCGCGCGAAGATCTTGATCCCGTTGTCGGGAGCGGGGTTGTGCGACGCCGAGACCATCACGCCGAAATCGGCGTCCTTGTCGGCGATCAGGAACGCGGCGGCCGGGGTCGGGAGCACGCCCGCGTCGTATACATCGACGCCGGAGCTCGCGAGGCCGGCACTCACCGCGGCGACCAGGAACTCCCCGGAGATGCGGGGGTCGCGGGCGACGATGGCGGTGAGCCGCCTGCCCGCCGCACGGCGGGCATCCGCGGTGCGGCCCTGCCCAAGCACCACAGCGGTGGCTTGGGCGAGGCGCAGCGCGAGTTCGGCGGTGAGGGGGCCGTTGGCCAGCCCCCTCACGCCGTCGGTGCCAAAAAGCGGCATCTTCGCAGTACCCGGCGCTTTAGCGCTTCGAGTACTGAGGAGCCTTGCGCGCCTTCTTGAGACCGGCCTTCTTGCGCTCCTTGATGCGAGCATCGCGCGAGAGGAAGCCGGCCTTCTTCAGGGTCGGACGGTTGTTCTCCTCGTCGACCTGGTTGAGCGCACGGGCGATGCCGAGGCGCAGCGCGCCGGCCTGACCCGAGTCGCCGCCACCCGAGATGCGGGCGATCACGTCGTACGCGCCGACGAGGCCGAGCGCCGTGAAGGGGTCGGTCACGAGCTGCTGGTGCAGCTTGTTCGGGAAGTAGTCCTCGAACGCACGGCCGTTGACCGTGATGGTGCCGCTGCCGGGGATGATGCGCACGCGGGCGATGGCCTGCTTGCGACGACCGACGGCCGCGCCGGGGACGCTCAGCACCGGACGGGGCGCTGCCGTCTCGGCCGCTGCGGGCGTCTCGGTCGAGTAGGAGGTCGACTCCCCGTCAAGGGGGGTTTCGATGGAATCTGCGATCTTCGCCACGAGTCTGTCCTTAAGTCTTTCGGCGCTTACTGGGCGACCTGGTCGAGGGTGTAGGTCTTGGGCGTCTGGGCACCGTGGGGGTGCTCCGCGCCGCGGTAGACCTTGAGCTTGCTCAGCTGCGCACGACCCAGGCTGTTCTTGGGGAGCATGCCGCGGACGGCCTTCTCGACGGCGCGCACGGGGTTCTTCTCCATGAGCTCGCCGTAGGTGACGGCGGTGAGGCCGCCGGGGTAGCCCGAGTGGCGGTACGCCTTCTTCTGGGCCAGCTTCTGACCCGAGAGCGCGACCTTGTCGGCGTTGATGATGATGACGAAGTCGCCCGAGTCGAGGTGCGGGGCGAAGGTCGCCTTGTGCTTGCCGCGCAGCAGGGCTGCGGTGTGGCTGGCCAGGCGGCCGAGCACGACGTCAGCGGCGTCGATGATCAGCCATTCGCGCTGGATCTCGCCAGCCTTGGGGGTGTAAGTGCGCGTCACAATAGTGCTGCTTTCTTGATCGAACGGAGGTGTTCGTGAATCCCACTCCGGGGTGGTTTCGCCCGGGAATCCCGGTGAAACACGCCAGTGGAGGGCTCACGTTCGCGGTGCCGGCCAGCAGGGCCATGACACCAAGGATCCATCATACATGCCGACACGCCCGGCGCTCAAACGCGCTCTGCCGCCAAGCACCTCCGCCGAGCACCTCCGCGAGCGCCGCCGTCGTCGCGGCTCACATCGCCGATGCGACGCGAGCGACCCGCTCGGGCGTCTCCATCTCGGCGGTGATGAGGATGGGCAGGTGATCCGAGACGCCCTGCGGGAGGGTCGAGACGGTGTCGATCCGAAACCCGGCCGAGGTCGCGAAGTCGTAGTGCCCGCGGAAGAACTTGTAGCGCGTGTAGGTGCGCGCGTCACTGAGGGTGAGCTCGTACCCGTGGTCGCGCACCTTCTCGCTCAGGTTGTCTTTGAAGATCGGGTAGTTGTAGTCACCGACCATGAGCGTCGGCAGCCCCGGCCCGAGCAGCTGCAGCTCGAGCAGCGCCGAGCGGATCTGGTGGCGCCGAAGCGAGTTGAGCGCGGTGAGGGGTGCCGCGTGAAACGAGGCGACGATGAAGTCGCGCTCGCTCGCGCGATCGCGGAACCGCACGCCGACGAGGCGCTCATGCGCGGGGCGCAGCACACGGTCGTGCATCGACTTCTTCAGCGCGACGGCGCGCACCGCGGTCGGCCGCAGGGTCGACGCCCGGTAGTACACCGCGAGCCCGAGGCGGTTTCGCGTCGTGGACTGGGCGAGCACGAGCTCGCCCACGCGGGCGGGCAGCGCCAGCGTCTCGGCTTCCTGCAGGCACAGGATGTCGGGATCGTGCGCCGCGACAAGCTGCTCGAGCTCGACGACCGCGCGATGCTTGCGCAGGTTGTAACTGATGACCTTCATCTCACCTGCCACACTATTGCTCCGCAGGTGCGCACGGTCCCCCGGCGTGCGGTTCTCAGCCCACTCACGGGGGATCGCTACGCTGATGCGGTGACCGCCTCCCCCGCGCCGACGCCGCCGCGCCCCGATCGCGGCCGCACCGCGCGCGCGCGGCTGGCGCTGTGGCGCGTGGCCGCGCTGGGCTACCTCGCGGCGCTGGCGTGGCTCGTGCTCATGCCCGCGAAGGTGGCGGGGCAGGCGACCGGCGTCGTGCACGTGCTGGCGCGCGCCCTGGCCGCGCTCGGCGTGCCCGAGCACCTCGGCTACCCGGTGCTCGAGTTTCTGGCGAACGTCGCGCTGTTCGTGCCGTTCGGGGCCGCGGCGGTGCTCGCCCTGCCGCTGCGGGCGCCGAGCACGGCATCCACCGCGATGGTGATCGGCGCGGGAGCCCTCAGCAGCGTCGCGATCGAGTGCGCGCAGCTGTGGATCCCCGGCCGGGTCAGCACGATCAGCGACGTGATCGCGAACACCCTCGGCACTGCGCTCGGGGTCGCGGTCACGTGGTGGCTGCGGGCGCCCCGTCGCCGAGGGTCCGCCGCCCCCGCGTCTGCGCCGCCCGGTCAGCCAGGAGCTCATCGGCCGGGTACCCGACCTCCATCAGCGTGAGCCCGCGGGCGGCGAGCACCTTGAACTCGCTCGTGCGCTGCCCGGCATCGCGCAGCTGCGCGACCTCTTCCGGCGCGAGCCGGCCCGAGCCCACGGCGACGCAGGCGCCGACGAGGGCGCGCACCATGCTGTGGCAGAACGCGTCGGCGCGCACGCCGGCGACCAGCGTGCCGGCGTCGTCGCGGTGCCACGAGTAGTCGAGCAGGGTGCGGATGGTGGTGGCGCCCTCGCGCGGCCGGCAGTAGGCGGCGAAATCGTGCAGGCCGATGAGTGTGGACGCCGCGGCATCCATCGCGTGCACGTCGAGCGCGCCGCGCACCGGCGTCGTGTTGAAGCGATCGAGCGGCCGATAGCCGGTGATGTCGTCGGCGACGCGGTACTCGTAGCGGCGCCAGACCGCGCTGAAGCGGGCGTCGAACCCCTCCGGCGCGGTGCGACTGGCGGTGACGGTCACGTCTTCGTCGGCGCGGAGGATGCCGTTCATCCGGCGCGCGAGTCCGCTCGCCGGATCGCCATCCCGCTGGGCGCGGCGATCGTTCGCGAGCCGCGCCCACTGCTCCGGGCTCAGATCGAGGTGCGCCACCTGCGCCGCGGCGTGCACGCCCGCGTCCGTGCGGCCGGCCACCACGAGTCGGGGCGCCGGCGCGTGGGCGTCGTCGGCCCCGGGGGCATATGCGCCGAAGATGCGATGCAGGGCCGCCTCGAGCACGCCCTGTACCGTGCGCAGCGAGGGCTGTCGCGCCCAGCCGCGAAAGCCCGTGCCGTCATAAGCGATGTCGAGCCGAATGCGCACCGAACCACCCTAGCGAGCGGCGCGCACCAGATTGCGCAGCGGCTCCCCCGCCAGCAGCGCGCGGGCGTTGTGCTCGATGAGCGCGGCCGCCCCGAGCGGGCGGCCGCCGGCCGCGTGCGGCGTGATGATCACGTTCGGCAGATCCCACAGCGGCGAGGCCACCGGCAGCGGCTCGGTCGCCGTGACGTCGAGCGCCGCGCCCGCGATCGACCCCGA
This sequence comes from Actinomycetes bacterium, assembly GCA_029779645.1. GTDB lineage: Bacteria > Actinomycetota > Actinomycetes > Actinomycetales > Microbacteriaceae > Microbacterium. The sequence continues at coordinate 33,746 of JAKPAC010000027.1, forward strand.
GCGCAGCGCGTCGACCAGCGCATCCTCGTCGACGGTCGCGCCGCGGCCGACGTTGATCACCCACGCGTGCGCCGGCAGCGCGGCGAGCAGGCGGGCGCCGAGCGCCCCGGTCGTCTCGGCGGTGGCAGGCAGCACCATGATGACCACGTCGGTGCGCGCAAGCAGCTCCGGCAGCGCGGCGGGGGTCACGACCTCGACGCCGTCCTCGGTCCGCGCCGTCGTCGCGACGCCGGTGACGTGCGCGCCGAGTGCCCGCAGGTGCGGCGCGAGCGTCCTCGCGATGCCGCCGAATCCCCACACCACCACGCGCGCGCCGCGCAGGGTCGTGAACACGCCGGGGCTCGGCTCCGGCTGGAAGCCGCCGAGCTCACCGGCCCAGCGGTGCCCGAGCTGCGCCCGCACGAGGGTGTGCAGCCGGCGCGCCGCCGCGAGCGTGAGCGCCAGCGCGTGCTCGGCGACCGGCGCGTCGTGCAGCGAGCGCCCGCCCGTGATCGTCGCCGCGTCGGCGAATCCGGCGGTCAGAAGCACGTCGCTGCCCGCTGCGAGGCCCTGCACCCAGCGCAGCCGCGGCAGGCGCCGGGCCGCGTCGAAGATGCGCTCGTTCGGCATGCCCCACACGACCAGGGCCTCGGCATCCGCGTGCTCGCCTGGAATCGGCGCCGCGGGATCGAAGATGACGACCTGGACGCCCTCGATGACCGCCGGGAACGGCACGAGATCGGGCACCAGCAGCTTCATGCGACACTCCTCCCGGGCGACCCCGGGACCGCGGGCGCGGCCCACTGGCGACCCTAGCAAGCACGCCCCCGCGGCACACCCGATACGCAGGCTGCGCGCCTAGAATGGATGCCTCCGCCGCCGCCGGCGCGACCCCCAGCCATGACGCCACACTCACCTCCTTCCGCCGCGCCCGCGCCCGCCCGCACGCCCGCGCCGGGCGCCGCGCCCCGCACGGGCGGCGCAGCCCGCTTCGGCGGGCTCGACGGCCTGCGCGCGGTCGCGGTCATCCTCGTGATGATCTACCACCTCTTCCCGCCGGCGTTCGCGGGCGGCTTCATCGGCGTCGATGTCTTCTTCGTGATCAGCGGCTTCCTGATCACCTCCCTGCTGCTGCGCGAGCGCGCCGCCACCGGCCGCATCAGCCTGCTCGGCTTCTGGCAGCGCCGAGCGCGACGCCTGCTCCCCGCCGTGATCGTGATGATCGCCGTCTCGGCCACGGCCGCGTGGCTCATCGGCGGCGACGTGCTCGTGGGCATCGGCCGCCAGGCCCTCGGAGCCCTGACCTTCACCTACAACTGGGTCTCGATCGGCGCCGGCTCGAGCTACTTCTCGGCCGACACCCCGGAGCTGTTCCGCAACCTGTGGTCGCTCGGCATCGAGGAGCAGTTCTACCTGCTCTGGCCGCTCCTGTTCCTGCTGCTCATGCTCGTGCGCGCCCGCTGGGTGCGGATCGCCGCGGTGGTGCTCGCGGCGCTCGCCTCCGCGGCCTGGATGGCGGCCCTCGTCGGCGACGGCGGCGACCCGACCCGCGCGTACTTCGGCACCGACGCGCACGCCTTCGGCCTGCTCGGCGGCGTGGCCCTCGCGTTCGTGTGGCAGGCGATACCCGCCACGCCGCCGGCATGGATGCTCCGCCCCGCCGTCCGCGTCGCCGTCACCGCGACGGGGGGCCTCGCCATCGCGGCGCTGCTCGCGCTCGCGCAGGTGCCGGCGACCACGACGACGGCGACATTCCCCGGCGCGCTGGCGGCGGCATCCCTGCTCTCGCTCGTCGTGATCGTGGCCGGCATCTGGCCCGGCGCACCGTTCGGGGGCGTGCTCGACACGCCCCCGCTGCGGTTCATCGGCGAGCGCTCGTACGGGCTGTACCTGTGGCACTGGCCGCTGGTCGTGCTGCTGACGGTGTGGACCACCGGGCTCTCGCCCGCTGTGCGCGTGCCGATCTGGGTCGGCGTCGCGACCCTCGTGCTCACCTTCGCCGCCGCGGAGGTCTCGTACCGCCTGATCGAGACGCCGATCCGCACGCTCGGCTTCCGCGGCAGCTTCCGCCGCTGGGGGCATCGCATCGTCGAGTCGGCCGCCACGCGCTGGGCCACGCTCGGCGCCGCCGCCGTGTTCGTCCTCCTCATCGTCGGCGCCGGCTCGGCCGTCGTGTCGGCCCCCGCGCAGACCTCCGCCCAGGACGTGGTCCAGGCGGGGATCGACGCGCTCGCCGAGGCCGAGACCGAGACCGACGCCGGACCGGGACCCACGACGGACCCCGAAGCGGGCGCCGAGGCCGCGCCCTCCCCCGCGCCGTCCACCCCCAGCGCCCCCATGATCGATCTCGCGCCGATCGCCCCGCCCCGGATCGTCCCCGGCGACGAGATCACGGCGATCGGCGACTCGGTCATGCTGGCCGCCGCGCCCGCGCTCATGCAGCACTACCCGGGCATCCAGATCGACGCCGCGGTCTCGCGCTCCATGTGGGCGGGCCCCGGCATCGTGCAGGCCCTCGCCGACGCCGGGCAGCTCCGACCGTTCGTGATCGTGGCGCTCGGCACGAACGGCGCCATCGACCCGGGCCCCCTTGCGGAGGTGCGCGCCATCGCCGGGCCCGACCGTCAGGTGATCCTGGTGAACGCATTCGCCCCGCGCAGCTGGATCGAGGGCGTGAACAGCGATCTCGACGCCTTCGCCGCGCAGCACCCGCACACCCGCGTCGCGGACTGGTCGGCCGCCATCGGCGCGCAGCCGCAGCTGCTCGCCGGCGACCAGATCCACCCGGGCTCGGGCGGCGGCGAGGTCTACGCGCAGACCGTCGGCGCCCAGCTCGTGCTCGCCGAGGCGGAGCGCGTCGAGGAGGCGAGCAGGCCCCGCGAGGGCGCCTACATCCTCGAGCGGGAGCTCACCTTCGCCCGACCGCAATAACCCGCGCGAGCGCGCCGCGACGGATCAGTACGCCAGGACCAGGGCGACCTCGCGCTCGGTCGCGACGAAGCCCATGCCGCTGTAGAGCGTGTGCGCCCCGGTCGGGCTCGCGGTGTCGACATCCAGGATGGCCCGCTCGAGCCCCTCGGCGGCCGCGCCCCGCAGCAGCGCCGCGATCACCGCCGGGGCGAGCTTCTGCCCGCGCCGGTGCCGCGCGACGCCGATGAGGTCGATGTACGCGCTCGAGAAGCCCTGCAGCGCCCAGTCGTCGCGGTTGACGGAGGCGAGCGCGAACGCCACGACGCGCTGCCCGCCTGGGCCCGCGTCGTCGGCGCCCGGGGCCGCCTCGACCGCGAGCCATGACAACTCCGGGCGAAACACCTCGCCTCCGACGAACTTCGCCCAGCTCTCGGGAGCGCTCGGCTGGCTTCCCCAGTGGTCGCGAAACGCGTCGTTGCGGGCCAGCCGGGTCGCCTCGGCGAACGCCGGCGTGAAGCGGATCAGCGAGACGTCCGTCGGCAGCTCGATCTGCGGAATCGGCAGCGCGAGGTCACGCTCCATCGTGGTGAAGTACCGCTCGATCGACAGCCCGGCGCGCAGGCCCAGCGAGATGGCGGCGGCGTTCGACTCCTCGGCGTACATGATCACCCAGCCGGGCAGCGTGCGCTCCGACGCGGCGAGGTGCTGCTGGGCGCGCGCGAGCGACCAGGCCATGAGCTGACGCCCGATGCCGCGGCCCCGCCATGCGGGGTGCACGCAGCCCGCCGCGTAGGCCTGCACGCGCGAATCGACGACGGCCGATCGCGTCGCCCGCCCGGAGGCCACGAGCGTCCCGTCCGGGGCGAACCCCAGCAGCGTGTCGGCGGCGGGGTCGATGTGCGAGACCTCGAACGGGTGGCGGAGCTCCTCGCGGGGTGTGCTCCAGCTCGGATGATCGGCGGCCTCGACCGCGACGGTCAGCAGCGCGATGGCATCGAGATCGTCGACGGTGGCCGCTCGCCAGCGCGCGACCTCGCCGTGCACGGGCACGGGAGCGACCGCCGGCGCGCTCACGCGCTCCGAGAGTGGACGCGGCTGGCTCGCCTGGTGCTGCATGTTCGGAGTCTACGCCCGCAGCGCAACGACGCGAAGGCCCGCCCCCATATGGGGACGGGCCTTCGCGAACGAGAGCGCTGCGCCTACTTCGCGTCTTCCTCGGCGGCGACCGCTTCGGTCGACTCCTCGACGGTCTCGACGGCCTCAGCGGCGTCCTCGGTGACGACCTCCTCGGCCACGACCTCCTCGGCGGGCGCAGCGGCGGCGACCTTCTTGTTCGAGGGCTTCTTCACGACGGGCTCGAGGACGAGCTCGATGACCGCCATGGGCGCGTTGTCGCCCTTGCGGTTGCCGATCTTCGTGATGCGGGTGTAGCCGCCCTCACGGTCGGCGACCAGCGGCGCGATCTCGGTGAAGAGCACGTGCGCAACTTCCTTGTCGCCGATGACCGACAGCACGCGACGGCGTGCGTGCAGGTCGCCGCGCTTGCCGAAGGTGACGAGGCGCTCGGCGAACGGACGCAGGCGCTTCGCCTTCGTCTCGGTCGTCGTGATGCTCTTGTGCGTGAAGAGCGCTGCTGCGAGGTTCGCGAGCATCAGGCGCTCGTGAGCGGGACCGCCGCCGAGGCGGGGACCCTTCGTGGGCTTAGCCATTATCCAATGTCTCCAGAATCAAAATGTGGTTGCGGGCGCGAGGCTCAGACGGTCTCGTCGTCGAAGCCGCCGTAGAAGTGTGCGCCGTCGAACCCGGGAACCGAGTCCTTGAGCGACAGGCCGAGCGAGGTGAGCTTGTCGCGCACCTCGTCGACCGACTTCTGGCCGAAGTTGCGGATGTTCATCAGCTGGGTCTCCGAGAGCGCAACGAGCTCGCTGACCGAGTTGATGCCCTCGCGCTTGAGGCAGTTGTAGGAACGAACCGAGAGGTCGAGGTCTTCGATCGGCATCGAGAGCTCGCTCGCGAGGACCTGCTCGACCGGCGCGGGGCCGATCTCGATGCCCTCAGCCTCGACGTTGAGCTCGCGCGCGAGACCGAACAGCTCGACCAGCGTGCGACCGGCCGAAGCCACCGCGTCGCGGGGCTCGATCGACGGCTTGGTCTCGACATCCAGCACCAGCTTGTCGAAGTCGGTGCGCTCGCCGGCGCGGGTGGCGTCGACGCGGTAGCTGACCTTGAGCACGGGTGAGTAGATCGAGTCGATCGGAATCTGACCGGCCTCGGCGTACTCGTTGCGGTTCTGCGTCGCCGAGACGTAGCCGCGGCCACGCTCGATCGTCAGCTCGAGCTCGAACTTCGAGCCCTCGCTGAGCTTGGCGATGACCAGCTCGGGGTTGTGCACCTCGACACCGGCCGGAGCCGAGATGTCGGCCGCGGTCACGTCGCCGCCGCCCGTCTTGCGAAGGTACGCGGTGATCGGCTCGTCGTGCTCGCTCGAGACGACGAGCTCCTTGATGTTCAGGATGATCTCGGTGACGTCTTCGCGCACGCCGGGGATCGTGCTGAACTCGTGGAGCACGCCATCGATGCGGATGCTGGTGACGGCCGCGCCGGGGATCGACGAGAGCAGGCTCCGACGAAGGGCGTTGCCGATGGTGTAGCCGAAGCCGGGCTCGAGCGGCTCGATGATGAAGCGGCTGCGGAACTCGGAGATCTTTTCCTCAGTGAGCGTGGGACGGTGTGCAATCAGCACTCTGTGTTCCTTTCGATCAAGTGCCCGCTATATGACACTTGCGTGGGTGAGGTGTTGAAGTGTTCTCGGGCGGATGCCGCGGCGCGGGCATCCACGAAGCGTGAAGGTTGGGGGCGCCGAGCGCCCCCAACCAAGAGCGTCAGACGCGGCGACGCTTGGGCGGGCGGCAGCCGTTGTGCGCCTGGGGCGTCACATCGTTGATCGAGCCCACCTCGAGGCCAGCGGCCTGCAGCGAACGGATTGCGGTCTCGCGGCCCGATCCGGGCCCCTTGACGAACACGTCAACCTTCTTCACACCGTGCTCCTGCGCCTGGCGAGCGGCCGACTCGGCCGCCATGCCTGCGGCGTACGGCGTCGACTTGCGCGAGCCCTTGAAGCCCACGCCACCGGACGACGCCCAGCTGATGACGGCGCCGGTGGGGTCGGTGATCGAAACGATGGTGTTGTTGAACGTCGACTTGATGTGGGCCTGGCCCAGCGCGATGTTCTTCTTCTCTTTGCGACGCGGCTTGCGCGCGGCGGTCTTGGGTGCAGCCATGAAAGGTTCTCCTGAATCCTGAAGCGCAGGCGGAGGCCTAGCGCGCCTTCTTCTTGCCGGCGACGGTGCGCTTGGGGCCCTTGCGGGTGCGCGCGTTCGTCTTGGTGCGCTGACCGCGCACGGGGAGGCCGCGACGGTGGCGGATGCCCTCGTACGAGCCGATCTCTACCTTGCGGCGGATGTCAGCGGCGACCTCGCGGCGGAGGTCGCCCTCAACCTTGTAGCCGTTCTCGATGGCGTCACGGAGTGCGACGAGCTGGTCGTCGGTGAGGTCCTTGACCCGGATGTCGGGGCTGATTTCGGTGGCCGCGAGAACCTCGTTCGAACGAGTGCGGCCAATTCCGTAGATGTACGTCAGTGCGATCACCACGCGCTTGTCGCGCGGGATGTCGACGCCGGCGAGACGTGCCATATCGGCTTCTCCTGGGAGTCTGTGGAGGTATGGAGCAGCATCGGTGCCCGGGCCTCCACCCGGGGTGTCACCCGGCCGCCAGTCGCGACCGGGATGTGATGTGCCTTTTTCTGTGTGTGATTGTGTTGCTGACGAATCGGGATGCCGAGGCATCCCTCATCTGTTCTCCGCGCCCCGAGGGCGGGAAGCCTTGCTAGCCCTGGCGCTGCTTGTGGCGCGGGTTGCTCTTGCAGATGACCATGACGTTTCCGTGGCGACGGATGACGCGGCAGTGGTCGCAGATGGGCTTGACGCTGGGGTTGACCTTCATGTTGTCCTTTTTCGCTGTCTTCGTACTGCCCGCGCGCGCGTGACAGGGCGTCACACGGCCCGGCAGCCGTTACTTCTCGGCCGGGGCGATCCTGCTGGGGTCAGCGGTAGCGGTAGACGATGCGCCCGCGGGTGAGGTCGTAGGGGCTGAGCTCCACGACCACGCGGTCCTCGGGGATGATGCGGATGTAGTTCTGCCGCATCTTGCCCGAGATCGTTGCGAGCACCTTGTGACCGTTGCTCAGCTCAACGCGGAACATCGCGTTGGGCAGGGCTTCGGTGATTGTGCCCTCGATCTCGATGACACCGTCTTTCTTCGCCATACACTCACTGTCGCTAGATTCACAGACCGGCCGGTCTGCGTGGATGGGGTGATGTTGGTGCCGCCGAGGTCCGACACGCGGAACTCGGCACAACGCACCAAGAATTTATATTAGGTGATAATGGGGCGCCCCGCAAACCGCCGTGGCGGCCCCGAGCGGCCCGATCGTCATCCGCCGAAGCGCTCGGTGAAGTAGTCGGTGGATGCCGCGATCTCGTTCAGCGGCGTGTACTCGCCGTTGATCGTGACGGTCGGCGTGCCCGTGCGACCCGTCGCGGGGTCGGCGGGAAGCTTCTTCGTCATCGCCGTGACGAACTTCTCGTAGCGCACCTCGCTGACGCATTCGCCGATGTCGCCCGCGCCCGCCGACGCGGCGATCTCGAGGATCTGCTCGTCGCTGAGCCCGTCGCTGACCTCGGCCGGCTGCTGCGCGAACATGCCCCGCAGGAACGGCATCGTCGCGTCCGGCGACGTCTCGGCGACGCAGTACATGGCGTTCGCCGAGCGGGTCGAGAACTTCGTGCCGTTCGAGAGGCGATCGAGGATCGCGATGGGGTGCACCTCGAGGGTGATCTTGTTCGCGCTCGCGAGCTCGTCCAGGCTCTCGCCGAACGTCTGCTCGAACGCGTTGCAGGCGGGACACATGAAGTCGACGTAGGTGGCCACGACGTCCTGGCCCGAGCCGAACGAGATCGCGCCCGTCTCGGCATCGACCATCTGCGAGTCCGGCGGCGTGCCCGGGCTCGTCGCCTGCGTGTTGCCGACCACGACGATCGCCGTCACGATCGCGACGACCGCGATCACCGCGGCGGTGACCCAAATCGCAAACCAGTTGGTGGTGCGTCCTGCAGCAGCCATGTTCGCCTTCCGTTCAAGCTCTCGAGCGCCTGGGCGGCGAGCCCAGGGCCAATGTCTGTGGGTGGCCGGCAACCGGGCCGCCGGCCCCGCCCGCCGCCGGCGTCAGGGGATCGGCACCGGCACCACGCCGAACGGCGCGAGGCCCTCGGCCCCGCCGTCCACGGCGGTCAGCACCCAGATGCCACCATCATGCACGGCGACGCTGTGTTCCCAGTGGGAACCCGAGCCGCCGTCGACGGTCGTGACCGTCCAGTCATCGTCCTCGACGAAGGTCGCCTGATCGCCGGTGACGACCATGGGCTCGATCGCGACGACGAGGCCGGGACGCACGTCCGCGCCCCGCTCGCCGGTGGCGTAGTTGAACACCGTCGGGGGCTCGTGCATCCGCCGCCCGATGCCGTGCCCGACGTAGTCGCGCAGGATGCCGTAGGGCCCCTGCGCCTCGATGTGCGCCTGGATCGCCGCGCCCACCTCGCCGAGGTGGCTGGCGGTGGCCAGCCGGGCGATGCCCGCCCACAGCGAGCCGCGGGTGACCTCCGAGAGGCGCGCCCGCTCGGCGACGAGCTCCGGCCGCGAGGCATCCGGGATCACGACGGTGATCGCGCTGTCGCCGTTCCAGCCCTCGAACTGCGCGCCCGCGTCGATCGAAACGATGTCGCCGGGCACGAGCACGCGCTCCCCCGGGATGCCGTGCACGACCTGCTCGTTCACCGACGCGCACACGGTGTGGTGGTAGCCCTTGACCAGCTTGAAGTTGGGCTCGGCGCCGGCGGCGCGGATCACGCGCTCGGCCGCGGCATCGAGCTCGCCCGTGGTGACGCCGGGCGCGATCATGGCCCGGACGGCCGCGAGGGCGTCGGCGGTGATCAGCCCGGGGGCGATCAGCGCACGCAGCTGGGCGGGCGTCTTGTAGATGGAGCGGCGGAAGACCATCGTCAGCGGGTGACGGCGAGCGTGATGCCGCGTGCCGCGAGGGCGTCGGCGATGCGCGCGCTGATCTCGTCGAGCGAGCCGACGCCGTCGATGGTGTCGACGATGCCGCGCTCGCCATAGATCGAGAGGATCGGCGCGGTCTCGCGCTCGTAGATGCCGAGGCGGTGCGCGATCGCCTCCTCGGTGTCATCGGCGCGGCCCTGCTCGGTGGCGCGCAGCGCCAGACGCGCGATGCTCTCGGCGCGCGGCACGCTGAGCTCGATCACGGCGTCGAGGCTCGCGCCCTGCTCGGCGAGGATCTCGTCGAGGTGGCCGACCTGGGCCGTGTTGCGCGGGTACCCGTCGAGGAGGAAGCCGACTGCCGCGTCATCCTGCGCCACGCGGTCGCGCACGAGCGCGCTCGTGAGCTCGTCGGGCACGAGGTTGCCGGCCTCGACGATCGCCTTGACCTGCTGGCCCAGCTCGGTGCCCTGCGAGATGTTCGCGCGGAAGACGTCGCCGGTCGAGATGGTCGGGATGCCGAGGGCCTCGGCGATGCGGGCGCCCTGGGTGCCCTTGCCGGAGCCCTGCGGGCCGACGATGAGGAGGCGTGCGGTCTGGGTCATCGAAGAAGTCCTTCGTAGTGTCGCTGCTGGAGCTGGGCGTCGATCTGCTTGACGGTCTCGAGACCGACGCCGACGATGATGAGGATCGACGCGCCACCGAACGGGAAGTTCTGGTTGGCGCCGACGGTGGAGAGCGCGATCAGCGGGATCAGCGCGATCAGACCGAGGTAGATCGAGCCGGGCAGCGTGATGCGCGTGAGCACGTAGTCGAGGTATTCGGCCGTGGGGCGACCGGCACGGATGCCGGGGATGAACCCGCCGTACTTCTTCATGTTGTCGGCGACCTCGACCGGGTTGAAGGTGATCGCCACGTAGAAGTAGGTGAAGCCGATGATGAGCAGGAAGTAGATCAGCATGTACAGCCAGTTGTCGCCCGTGGTGAGGTACTGCGTGATCCACACCACCCAGGCGGCCGGCTCTTCGCCGACGGCGGGCTGGTTGAACTGCGCGATCAGGGCGGGGATGTACAGCAGCGACGAGGCGAAGATCACGGGGATCACGCCCGCCATGTTGACCTTGATCGGGATGTAGGTGTTGGTGCCGCCGTAGGTGCGGCGGCCGACCATGCGCTTCGCGTACTGCACGGGGATGCGGCGCTGCGACTGCTCGACGAAGACGACGAGGCCCATCACGACGATCCCGACGGCGAGGACGAGGAGGAAGACCTCGAAGCCGCGCGCCTGCCAGATGGCGGCCATCGCGCCCGGGAAGGTGGCGGCGATCGAGGTGAAGATCAGCAGCGACATGCCGTTGCCGATGCCGCGCTCGGTCACGAGCTCGGCGAACCACATGATCAGGCCCGTGCCGGCGGTCATCGTGATGATCATGAGCACCTGCGCCCACCACGCGCTGTTGGTGAGCACCTGCTCGCACTCGGGGACGCCGGTGACGCCGAACAGCTGGCCGCTGCGGGCGACGGTGATCAGCGTGGTCGACTGCAGCAGCGCCAGCGCGATCGTGAGGTAGCGGGTGTACTGCGTCAGCTTGGACTGACCCGCCTGGCCCTCCTGGTGGAGCGCCTCGAAGTGTGGGATGACGACGCGGAGGAGCTGCGAGATGATCGTCGCCGTGATGTAGGGCATGACGCCCAGGGCGAAGATCGACAGCTGCAGCAGCGCGCCGCCGGAGAAGAGGTTGACCAGCGAGAGCAGGCCAGAGGCGCCGGACTCCTGGCCGGCGATGCACGCCTGCACGTTCGGGTAGTCGACGAATGGGGTCGGAACGTGGGCACCGAGCCGGTAGATCGCGATGATCCCCAGCGTGAAGCCGATCTTCCGCCTCAGGTCTGGCGTGCGGAAGATTCGCGCGAGAGCGCTAAACAAGAAGGTGCCTCCTGACAACTTGCGAGGTTCCCTGAGCGGTCGGAGCCCGTGGGCTCCGACCGCTCAGGATGCTTCGGGGTGAAACTCACCCCGAAGACTTACTTGACCGAGCCTCCAGCGGCGACGATCTTCTGCTCAGCCGAGCTCGAGACCTTGTCAACCGTGATGTTCAGCTTAACCGCAATGTCGCCCGTGCCGAGAACCTTGACCTTCTCGTTCTTGCGAACCGCGCCCTTGGCCACGAGGTCGGCGATGGTGACATCGCCGCCTGCGGGGTAGAGCTCCGCGAGCTTGTCCAGGTTGACAACCTGGTACTCGACGCGGAACGGGTTCTTGAAGCCGCGCAGCTTCGGGGTGCGCATGTGCAGAGGCATCTGCCCACCCTCGAAGCCGACGCGCACGGTGTTGCGTGCCTTCGTTCCCTTGGTGCCGCGACCGGCGGTCTTGCCCTTCGAGCCCTCACCGCGACCCACGCGGGTCTTGGCCTTGTTGGCACCGGGGACCGGACGCAGGTGGTGCACCTTGAGGACGCCAGGACGGCTGGCGACAGCGTCGCCGGCCTTGGTCGCCTGTGCGGTGGCCTTCTTGCTGGCAGCCTTCTTAGGCGCCGTTACGGTCTCATCGACCGGCGTGTTCTCCGCCATTAGTCGATCTCCTCAACCTTTACGAGGTGAGCAACAGTCTTCACGTAGCCACGGTTCTGGGCGTTGTCCTCACGGACGACGACATCACCGATGCGCTTGAGACCCAGGCTGCGAAGCGTGTCGCGCTGGTACTGCTTCTCACTGACTTTGGACTTGATCTGCGTGACCTTGAGCGAGGCCATTATGCACCGACCTTCTGTGCGGCGGCAGCCTTGGCCTCGTTGCGGACGATGATCGCCGGAACGACCGCGTCGTAGTCGAGACCGCGGCGTGCGACAACCGCACGGGGCTCTTCGAGCTGCTTGAGCGCATCCACCGTGGCAGCCACGATGTTCAGCGTGTTCGACGAGCCGAGCGACTTCGAGAGCACGTCGTGGATGCCGGCGCACTCGAGGACCGCACGGACAGGACCACCGGCGATGACACCGGTACCGGCGGCTGCGGGACGCAGCAGCACGACGCCGGCGGCCGCCTCACCCTGCACGGGGTGCGGGATGGTGGCGCCGACGCGGGGCACACGGAAGAAGGCGCGCTTGGCCTCTTCGACGCCCTTCGAGATCGCGAGGGGAACCTCACGGGCCTTGCCGTAGCCGACGCCGACCATGCCGTTGCCGTCGCCGACGACCACGAGCGCGGTGAAGCTGAAGCGACGACCGCCCTTCACGACCTTCGAGACACGGTTGATGGTGACAACGCGCTCCATGAACTGGCTCTTGTCAGCGTCGCGCGAACCGCGCTCGCGGTTCGGGTTGCGCTCACGGCCACCGCGGCGAGCCTCGCGAGGCTCGCGCTCGGTCGTCGCCTCGGCAGCCGCAGCGGGCGCCTCAGTTGCGTTGACCACTTCGTTCTCCTTCTGATCGCTCACAGGTTGAGCCCTGCCTCTCGCGCTCCGTCGGCGATCGCGGCGACGCGTCCGGCGTAGCGGTTGCCGCCACGGTCGAACACGACATCCTCGATGCCTGCCTTCTTCGCGCGCTCGGCGACGAGCTCGCCGACCTTGCGTGCCTTAGCGGTCTTGTCACCGTCGAACGTGCGCATGTCGGCCTCGAGCGTCGAGGCACTGGCCAGCGTGTGGCCCTTGCTGTCGTCGACGACCTGGACGAACACGTGGCGAGCCGAGCGCGTCACGACGAGGCGCGGACGCAGCTCGGTGCCGACGACCTTCTTGCGAAGGCGCAGGTGGCGGCGGGACCGTGCCTGGGACTTGGACTTCACAGCCATGACTACTTACCAGCCTTTCCGGCCTTGCGACGGACAACCTCGCCCGCGTACCGCACGCCCTTGCCCTTGTAGGGCTCCGGCGGACGGATCTTGCGGATGTTCGCGGCAATCTCGCCAACGGCCTGCTTGTCGATGCCGCTGACCGTGATCTTGTTGTTGCCTTCGACCGTGAGCGTGACGCCCGCGGGGGCCTCAAACGTCACGGGGTGCGAGAAGCCCAGCGCGAACTCGAGCGCGCCGCCCTTCTGTGCAACACGGTAACCGGTGCCAACGACCTCGAGGCCCTTGGAGTAGCCCTCGGTGACGCCAATGATGTTGTTGTGGATGAGGGTGCGGGTGAGACCGTGCAGCGAGCGCGACTCGCGCTCGTCGTCGGGACGGGTGACGAGCACCTGTCCGGCCTCGACCGAAACCTCGATGGGGGATGCAACTGCGAGCGTGAGCTCACCCTTCGCGCCCTTGACCGAGACGTCCTGGCCCGTCACGGAGACGGTGACGCCGGCAGGGATCTCGATGGGCAGACGACCAATACGTGACATGTCTGGCTACCACACGTAGGCGAGGACTTCCCCACCCACGCCCTTCTGCTCGGCCTCACGGTCGGTCAGCAGACCGGAGGAGGTGGACAGGATGGCGACGCCGAGGCCACCGAGGACGGTGGGGATCTCGGTCGAACGTGCGTACACGCGCAGGCCGGGCTTCGAGACGCGCTTGATGCCCACGATGGAGCGCTCGCGGTTCGGGCCGTACTTCAGCGTCAGCGTGAGGTTCTGGCCGACGCGGGCGTCTTCGACGTTCCAGCCGGCGATGTAGCCCTCGCGCTGCAGGATGGCAGCGATCGTCGTCTTGAGCTTCGACGAGGGAAGCGTCACCGAGTCGTGGTGCGCCGAGTTCGCGTTGCGCAGACGGGTCAGCATGTCTGCGACCGGGTCTGTCATTGTCATGAGTGTTTTCCTTCGTTCACCAGGTTTCGGCTCCCGTTACACGGGAGACGACCTGTGGTGGATCAGCTCCGAGGCTCGGAGCTGAAGTGCTTTCAGTTGGCGGCGTCGTCCGCGCGGAACGGGAACCCGAGGGCACGCAGCAGCGCACGGCCCTCGTCATCGGTCTTCGCCGTGGTGACGACGGTGATGTCGAAGCCACGGACGCGGTCGATGCGGTCCTGGTCGATCTCGTGGAACACCGACTGCTCCTGAAGACCGAACGTGTAGTTGCCCGAGCCGTCGAACTGCTTCGGCGAGAGGCCGCGGAAGTCGCGGATACGCGGAAGCGCCAGCGTGACGAGACGGTCCATGAACTCCCAGGCGCGGTCGCCACGCAGCGTGACGTGCGCGCCGATGGGCTGGCCCTCACGCAGCTTGAACTGCGCGATCGACTTGCGAGCCTTCGTGACGATCGGCTTCTGACCGGTGATCTTGGTGAGGTCGTCGACCGCACCATCGATGATCTTGCCGTCGCGAGCTGCCTCGCCGACACCGGTGTTCACCACGATCTTCACGAGACGGGGAATCTGGTTGACGTTGCCGTAACCGAACTCCTCCTGCAGCTGCTTCGCAATCTCGTTGCGGTACTTCTGCTTCAGGCGCGGCTGGATCTTGCCAGCCTGCGCGGCAGTCGACGTGCTCATCAGAGGTCCTTACCTGACTTCTTTGCGACGCGAATGCGAACGGTGCGCTTCACGCCGTCCTTCACGACGACCTCGGTACGGCTGCCCATGCGGGTGGGCTTCTTCGTCTCGGGGTCGACGATCTGGACGTTCGAGATGTGGATGGGGGCTTCGAAGGTCTCGATGCCGCCCGTCTTGGTGCCACGCTGCGTCTGGCCGACGCGGGTGTGCTTGGTGACGTAGTTGACGCCCTCGACGATGACGCGGTTGCGCTCCGTCAGGACCTCAAGCACCTTTCCCTGCTTGCCCCGGTCTCCACCGCGGGCCTGCGTGGCGCCGGTGATGACCTGAACCAGGTCACCCTTCTTGATCTTCGCCATGACTAAATGACCTCCGGTGCCAGCGAGACGATCTTCATGAACTTCTTGTCACGAAGCTCGCGACCGACGGGTCCGAAGATGCGGGTGCCGCGGGGCTCCCCGTCTGCCTTCAGGATGACGGCGGCGTTCTCGTCGAACTTGATGTATGAGCCGTCGACGCGACGGGTCTGCTTCACCGTGCGAACGATGACCGCCTTGACGACGTCACCCTTCTTCACGTTGCCGCCGGGGATCGCGTCCTTGACGGTGGCGACGATCGTGTCGCCGAGACCCGCGTAGCGGCGGCCGGAGCCACCGAGGACGCGAATCGTGAGCAGCTCCTTGGCGCCGGTGTTGTCGGCGACCTTGACTCGAGATTCCTGCTGAATCATTTGTTACTCCTTGGGTTCCAAGTGGGCCGAGGCCTACTTGGCCTTCTCGAGGATCTCGACCAGGCGCCAGCGCTTGGTGGCGCTGAGCGGACGGGTCTCGTTGATGAGGACGAGGTCGCCGATGCCGGCGCTGTTCGTCTCGTCGTGGGCCTTGACCTTCGACGTGCGACGGAGGACCTTGCCGTAGAGGGGGTGCTTCACGCGGTCCTCGACCTCGACGGTGATCGTCTTGTCCATCTTGTCGCTGACCACGTAGCCGCGGCGCGCCTTGCGGTAGCCACGGGCTTCGGCGTCGCGAACATCGCTCGCAGCCGACTCGTTCTCAGTCTTCACTGTGTTCTCCTTGGCGTCAGCCATTACTCGGCCTCTTCCTTCTCGGCGACGGGCTCAGCCGCATCCGCCTTCTTGGCCTTCGCCTTCGACGCCTTCTTCGCGGTCTCGACCGGCGCGGGCGTGGCACGAATGCCCAGCTCGCGCTCGCGGATCACCGTGTAGATGCGTGCGATGTCGCGCTTGACCGCGCGCAGGCGGCCGTGGCTGTCGAGCTGGCCGGTGGCCGACTGGAAGCGCAGGTTGAACAGCTCTTCCTTGGCCTTGCGCAGCTCCTCGACGAGGCGCTGATCTTCAAAAGTGTCGAGCTCGCTCGGGGCGAGCTGCTTGGAACCGAGCGCCATTATGCGTCGCCCTCCTCGCGCTTGATGATGCGTGCCTTGAGCGGCAGCTTGTGGATTGCACGGGTGAGGGCCTCGCGGGCGAGCTCCTCATCAACGCCAGCGACCTCGAAGAGGACGCGGCCCGGCTTGACGTTGGCGACCCACCACTCGGGCGAGCCCTTGCCGGATCCCATGCGGGTCTCGGCAGGCTTCTTCGTGAGCGGGCGGTCGGGGTAGATGTTGATCCACACCTTGCCGCCACGCTTGATGTGACGCGTCATCGCGATACGAGCGGACTCGATCTGACGGTTGGTCACGTACGCGGGGGTCAGCGCCTGGATACCGAACTCACCGAAGTTGACCTTGGTGCCACCGGTTGCCTGGCCCGAACGGCCGGGGTGGTGCTGCTTGCGGTGCTTCACACGACGGGGAATAAGCATTACGCCGGTGCTCCTTCTGCGACGGGTGCCTCGTTGCGCGGTGCGCGACGGGGACGATCGTTGCGGTCGCCGCCGCGTGCAGGCTTCTGGTTGGCCTGCTCGCGAGCGAGCTCCTTGTTGGTGAGGTCACCCTTGTAGATCCACACCTTGACACCGATGCGACCAAAGGTGGTCTTGGCCTCGTAGAAGCCGTAGTCGATGTTGGCGCGGAGGGTGTGCAGGGGCACGCGGCCCTCGCGGTAGAACTCCGAGCGGCTCATCTCGGCGCCGCCGAGACGGCCCGACACCTGGATACGAATACCCTTGGCGCCGGCGCGCTGCGCGCCCTGCAGGCCCTTGCGCATCGCGCGACGGAACGCCACGCGTGCCGAGAGCTGCTCTGCGATGCCCTGCGCGACGAGCTGAGCGTCGGCCTCGGGGTTCTTGACCTCGAGGATGTTCAGCTGGATCTGCTTGCCGGTGAGCTTCTCGAGGTCGCCGCGGATGCGCTCGGCCTCGGCGCCACGACGACCGATCACGATGCCCGGACGGGCGGTGTGGATGTCGACGCGGACGCGGTCACGCGTGCGCTCGATCTCGATGCGGCTCACGCCGGCGCGGTCGAGCGACGTCTGGAGGAGGTTGCGAATGCGCACATCCTCGGCGACGTAGTCGGCGTAGCGCTGACCCGGCTTGGTGCTGTCGGAGAACCAACGCGAAACGTGGTCCGTCGTAATACCCAGGCGGAAGCCGTAGGGGTTTACCTTCTGTCCCATTACTTGCTCGCCTTCTGCTTGGCGGGAGCCGCCGCAGGAGCGGACTCCTCCGGGGTCGAGAGCACGACCGTGATGTGGCTCGTGCGCTTCTTGATCTGCGAGGCACGACCCTGCGCGCGGGGGCGGAAGCGCTTGAGCGTGGTGCCCTCGTCGACGAAGATGCTGCTGATGTACAGATCCTTCTCGTCGAGGAACTCGCCGGCTGCGTCAGCCTTGACCCGAGCGTTGGCCATTGCCGAGGCAACGAGCTTGAACACGGGCTCGCTCGCGCCCTGCGGGGCGAACTTCAGGATGGCCAGGGCCTCCTGAGCCTGCTTGCCCTTGACCAGGGCGATGACGCGACGGGCCTTCTGAGGGGTCACGCGGATGTGTCGCACACGTGCGATGGAATCCACCATTTCTTTCTCCTCCTCTGTCGCCGCTTAGCGGCGACGGCCCTTCTTGTCGTCCTTCTCGTGGCCGCGGAAGGTGCGGGTGGGCGCAAACTCGCCCAGCTTGTGACCGACCATGGTCTCGGTGACAAACACGGGGATGTGCTTGCGACCGTCGTGCACGGCGATCGTGTGACCCAGCATCGCCGGGACGATCATCGAGCGACGCGACCAGGTCTTGATGACGTTCTTGGTTCCCGCTTCGTTCTGCGTGACGACCTTGCGAAGCAGGTGGTCGTCAACGAAGGGGCCCTTCTTGAGACTGCGTGGCATCTTCTACAACTCCTACTTGCGCTTCTTGCCGACGGTGCGACGACGCACGATGTACTTGTCGCTTTCCTTGTTCGCGTGACGGGTGCGGCCTTCGGCCTGGCCCCAGGGGCTGACGGGGTGCCGACCACCGGACGTCTTGCCCTCGCCACCACCGTGCGGGTGGTCGACCGGGTTCATGGCGACACCGCGGACGGTCGGGCGCACGCCCTTCCAGCGCATGCGGCCGGCCTTGCCCCAGTTGATGTTCGACTGCTCAGCGTTGCCGACCTCGCCGATCGTCGCACGGCAGCGCGCGTCGACGTTGCGGATCTCGCCCGAGGGCAGACGCAGCTGGGCGTAGGGGCCGTCCTTCGCCACGAGGCGAACCGAGGCACCAGCCGAGCGCGCCATCTTCGCGCCGCCGCCGGGGCGGAGCTCGATCGCGTGGATGACGGTACCCGTCGGGATGTTGCGCAGCGGCAGGTTGTTGCCGGGCTTGATGTCGGCGCCGGGACCCGACTCGACGATGTCGCCCTGCGACAGCTTGGCCGGAGCCAGGATGTAGCGCTTCTCACCGTCGAAGTAGTGCAGCAGCGCGATGCGCGCCGTGCGGTTGGGGTCGTACTCGATGTGCGCGACGCGGGCGTCGATGCCGTCCTTGTCGTTGCGACGGAAGTCGATCACGCGGTACTGGCGCTTGTGGCCACCACCGATGTGACGGGTCGTGATGCGACCCTGGTTGTTGCGACCGCCGGTCTTCGAGAGGGGGCGCAGCAGCGACTTCTCGGGCGTCGATCGGGTGATCTCAGCGAAGTCGGCGACCGACGCACCTCGACGACCAGGGGTCGTGGGCTTGTACTTGCGAATAGCCATGTTGTGTGTCCTCTATCCCGACCGTCAGCCGACTGCCGTGAAGATGTCGATGGTGCCCGACTTCAGGGTCACGATGGCGCGCTTGGTGTCCTTGCGCTTGCCAGTGCCGAAGCGGGTGCGGCGGGCCTTGCCGACACGGTTGAGCGTGTTGACCGATGCGACCTTCACACCGAAGATGCGCTCGATGGCGAGCTTGATCTCGGTCTTGGTCGCACGCGGGTCCACGAGGAACGTGTACTTGCCCTCGTCGATGAGCCCGTAGCTCTTCTCCGAGACGACCGGCTTCAGGATGATGTCGCGCGGGTCCTTGTTGATCGCGGTCATTAGGCCGAGGCCTCCTCAGTGCTCTGCGCCGAACCAGCGTCGGCCTTCGCCACGAACGCGTCGTAGGCGGACTTGGTGAAGACGATGTCGTCCGAGACGACGACGTCGTAGGCGTTGAGCTGGTCGTACGACAGCACGTGGACGTTGCCCAGGTTGCGAACGCTCTTGATCGTGAGCTCGTCCGAGCGCTCGATCACGATGAGCACGCGCTTGGAGGTCGCGACCGACGCAAGGTAGCTGGCAGCGGCCTTCGTCGAGGGTGCGCCGTTCACGCCGAACGAGTCGACGATGTGGAGGCGCTCGCCCCGGACGCGGTCCGAGAGCGCGCCGCGCAGCGCGGCGGCGATCATCTTCTTGGGGGTGCGCTGCGAGTAGTCACGCGGCTTGGGGCCGTGGACGATGCCACCGCCGGTGTGCTGCGGCATGCGCACCGAGCCCTGACGGGCGTTGCCGGTGCCCTTCTGCTTGAACGGCTTGCGGCCCGAGCCCGAGACCTCGCCACGACGCTTGGTCGAGTGCGTGCCCTGGCGCGCTGCGGCCTGCTGCGCGACGACCACCTGGTGGATGAGCGGAACGTTGGTCTTGACGTCGAAGACGCCGGCGGGCAGGTCGACCGAGCCGGTCTTCTTGCCGTCGGTGCCACGGACGTCGAGTGCGAGAGTCGAGGTAGCCATGGACTACGCCCCCTTCACTGCGTTGCGGACGAACACGACGCGGCCACGAGCACCGGGGACGGCGCCCTTGACGAGCATGAGTCCCTTCTCGGCGTCGATGGCGTGCACCGTGAGGTTCAGGACGGTCACGCGCTCGCCGCCCATGCGGCCGGCCATGCGCATGCCCTTGAAGACACGGCTGGGCGTCGACGACGCGCCGATGGAACCGGGCTTGCGGTGGTTGCGGTGCGCACCGTGCGAGGCGACGGCGCCCTTGAAGTTGTGACGCTTCATGACACCGGCCGTGCCCTTGCCCTTGGACGTGCCGACGACGTCGACCTTGAGGCCGGCCTCAAAGGTGGCGTCGAGGGTGAGCTCCTGACCGAGCGAGTAGTCGCCCGCGTCAGCGGTGCGGATCTCGGTGAGGTGACGGCGCGGCGTGACGCCGGCTGCCTCGAAGTGGGCGGTGGCCGGCTTGTTGACCTTGCGGGGGTCGATCTGGCCGTAGGCGATCTGCACGGCGTTGTAGCCGTCCTTCTCGGGGGTGCGGATCTGCGTGACCACGTTGGGGGCGATCTCGATCACGGTGACGGGAACGAGACGGTTGTTCTCGTCCCACACCTGCGTCATGCCGAGCTTCGTGCCCAGCAGACCCTTGGAAACCTTGCTGTTGATATCAACCACGACGACCCCTAGAGCTTGATCTCGATGTTGACATCTGCGGGCAGGTCGAGGCGCATCAGCGAGTCGACGGCCTTGGGCGTCGGGTCGACGATGTCGATCAGACGCTTGTGGGTGCGCATCTCGAAGTGCTCGCGGCTGTCCTTGTACTTGTGGGGCGAACGGATGACACACACCACGTTCTTCTCCGTCGGCAGCGGCACGGGGCCAACGACCGTCGCGCCTGCACGGGTCACCGTGTCGACGATCTTGCGTGCCGACGAGTCAATGACCTCGTGGTCATAGGACTTCAGGCGAATGCGGATTTTCTGTCCCGCCATTGCTTGCTCTCTCTCTGTCTTGCGTCGTACGGGATCCTGGTGGGGATCTCTCCGCATTGGACGCGCTGGGCACTGCTGCGCTTGCCGCGCCGGCTTGTGACCGGCGAGTCGCGCTCGTTGCTGCACCACTGTTCTGCTGTCAATCCGCTGGCACGCCACTGGGACGAGCCTTCGGGGCCTTCGCCGATCCGCGACATGTCGCGCCCCGCGCCGGAGTGCGATTGCTCGCGGCTCCGACCCGGATTCTCAGGTCAGTGTGTTCTCCTACCCGCGGCGCAGGCTGAGCGTGATGTGAATCTCACGCCGCTTGCGCACTGCCGTGGCAGTGATCCGGCGCACACAAAGCGCGCCCCGGAATGTGGAACCTCACTAGTGTACGTGGGAGCCGGGCGTGTCGCAAACCCGGGCGTGTCGCGCTTCTGGCTCCCCCGCTCCCCGTGCAAAGCACATCCCCGCCGGACGCACGCGCGCCGACGGGGATGTCAGTCATTGGGGCTTCGGAAGCTACTCCTTGCCGATGCTCTTGTCGACGTTGTCGCGGATCTCGTCGATCTTCGCGTCGTGCTCGTCCGGCAGCACCTTCTTGGCCAGGTCGGCAGCTCCGTCGAGGAGCTTGTCGGTGATGGACTCGGCCTCGTCGCTGCCGAGCGCCTCGCCCACCTTGTCCTTGTTGTGCTCGAACAGCTCCTTGCCCTTGTTCACCAGATCGTCGATGCCCATGCGTCCTCCTTGAATCGATGCGGTCAAGCCCAGCGTCTGCCATTCTCACACGGCGGCGTCC
Source organism: Actinomycetes bacterium (assembly GCA_029779645.1). GTDB lineage: Bacteria > Actinomycetota > Actinomycetes > Actinomycetales > Microbacteriaceae > Microbacterium. The sequence continues at coordinate 55,062 of JAKPAC010000027.1, forward strand.
GGGACGGAACAGTGAAAAGGGGCCGGGCCCGAAGGCCCGACCCCTGGTCAGTGTGTCGCGAAGACTACTTGATGACCTTGGTCACCGTGCCGGCGCCGACGGTGCGGCCACCCTCACGGATCGCGAAGCCGAGGCCGTCCTCCATGGCGATGGGCTGGATCAGCTCAACGGTCATGTCGGTCGTGTCGCCGGGCATGACCATCTCGGTGCCCTCGGGCAGCGTGATGACGCCGGTGACGTCGGTGGTACGGAAGTAGAACTGCGGGCGGTAGTTCGTGTAGAAGGGGTTGTGGCGACCGCCCTCTTCCTTCGAGAGGATGTACGCCGTGCCCTCGAAGTTGGTGTGCGGGGTGACCGAACCGGGCTTCACGATGACCTGGCCACGCTCGACGTCGTCACGCTTGGTGCCGCGCAGGAGCAGACCACAGTTCTCGCCGGCCCATGCCTCGTCGAGCTGCTTGTGGAACATCTCGATGCCGGTGACGATCGTCTTCTGCGTCGGGCGCAGACCCACGATCTCGATCTCCGAGTTGATCTGGAGGGTGCCACGCTCGGCGCGGCCGGTGACGACCGTGCCACGACCGGTGATCGTGAAGACGTCCTCGACGGGCATGAGGAACGGCTTGTCGCGGTCACGCACGGGGTCGGGGATGTTCTCGTCCGCGGCCTCCATGAGGTCGAGGATCGACTGCGCCCACTTCTCGTCGCCCTCGAGCGCCTTCAGGCCCGAGACGCGAACGACGGGAGCGTCGTCGCCGGGGAAGCCCTGGCTCGAGAGCAGCTCGCGAACCTCGAGCTCGACGAGCTCCAGGATCTCCTCGTCGTCGACCATGTCCGACTTGTTGAGCGCGACCATGAGGTAGGGCACGCCAACCTGGCGGGCGAGCAGGACGTGCTCGCGGGTCTGGGCCATGGGGCCGTCGGTTGCTGCAACCACGAGGATCGCGCCGTCCATCTGGGCGGCACCCGTGATCATGTTCTTGATGTAGTCAGCGTGACCCGGTGCGTCGACGTGCGCGTAGTGGCGCTTCGGCGTCTCGTACTCGACGTGCGAGATGTTGATCGTGATGCCGCGCTGACGCTCCTCGGGTGCCGAGTCGATCGTCGCGAAGTCGCGCTGCACGTTGGTGGCCGAGGGGTACTTGTCAGCAAGCACCTTCGAGATCGCCGCGGTCAGCGTGGTCTTACCGTGGTCGACGTGACCGATCGTTCCGATGTTTACGTGCGGCTTGGTCCGCTCGAACTTGGCCTTGGCCACTGGGTCCTCCTCAGGACATTCGTGGAGACTCTTCGGGCGCTGGTTTGCGTCCGAAGCCTCCTAGGGGTTGTGTCTTCATGTTACTTGACTGAGCGTGCGCTCACCTGTGTGAAGTTGTGAATCGGATGCCGCGACCCCGCCTGTGCGCAGACGGGAGCCGCAGCATCCGAGGGGCTATTCGCCCTTCTTCTGGACGATGTCCTCTGCCACGGCCTTGGGAACCTCGGCGTAGCTGTCGAACGTCATCGAGTAGACGGCGCGGCCCGAAGTCTTCGAGCGCAGGTCACCGATGTAGCCGAACATCTCGGAAAGCGGAACGTTTGCCCGCACAACCTTGACGCCTGCTGCGTCCTCCATCGACTGGATCTGTCCGCGGCGGCTGTTCAGGTCGCCGATGACGTCACCCATGTACTCCTCGGGCGTGCGAACCTCGACCGACATGATCGGCTCGAGGATGACCGGGTTCGCCCGGCGCAGCGCCTCCTTCATGCCCATTGATCCTGCGATCTTGAACGCCATCTCCGAGGAGTCGACGTCGTGCGCAGCACCATCGAGCAGGATCGCCTTCACACCGACGATCGGGTATCCGGCCAGCACGCCGACGTTCATGGCGTCCTGGAAGCCGACGTTGACCGACGGGATGTACTCGCGCGGAACGCGGCCACCGGTGACCTGGTTCTCGAACTCGTAGGTGGTGTCACCCGTGACCTCGAGGGGCTCGATCGCGAACTGGATCTTCGCGAACTGACCCGAACCACCGGTCTGCTTCTTGTGCGTGTAGTCATAGCGCTCGACGGCCTTGCGGATGGTCTCGCGGTAGGCGACCTGGGGCTTGCCCACGTTCGCCTCGACCTTGAACTCGCGCTTCATGCGGTCGACCAGGATGTCGAGGTGCAGCTCGCCCATGCCCTTGATGACCGTCTGGCCCGTCTCGGGGTTCTGCTCGACGCGGAACGTCGGGTCTTCCTCGGCGAGCTTCTGGATCGCGGTGCCCAGCTTCTCCTGGTCAGCCTTCGTCTTCGGCTCGATGGCCACCTCGAGCACGGGCTCGGGGAAGGTCATCGACTCGAGCACGACGGGCGCCGCCATGTCGGCGAGGGTGTCGCCGGTGGTGGTGTCCTTGAGGCCGATGACCGCGTAGATGTGCCCCGCGGTGACCGAGTCGACCGGCATCTCCTTGTTGGCGTGCATCTGGAAGATCTTCCCGATGCGCTCCTTCTTGCCCTTGGTCGAGTTGATGACCTGCGCGCCCGAGTCGAGGTGACCCGAGTAGACGCGGATGTAGGTCAGGCGACCGAAGAACGGGTGCACGGCGATCTTGAACGCCAGCGCCGCGAACGGGTCGTCGCTGTTCGCGTGGCGCTCGATGATGACCTCTTCGTCGCGCGGGTCGCGGGCCTCGATCGAGGGCACGTCCAGCGGCGAGGGGAGGTAGTCGACGACCGCGTCGAGCATCGGCTGCACGCCGCGGTTCTTGAACGCCGAGCCGCACAGCACGGGGTAGACCTCGCTGTTGACGGTGAGCTTGCGGATGGCGGCCTTGATCTCGGCGACCGAGAGGCCCTCTCCGCTGAAGTGCTTCTCGAGCAGCGCCTCGTCGCTCTCGGCGACGGTCTCGAGCAGCATCTCGCGGTACTCGTTGGCCTGGTCGACGAGCTCGGCCGGGATCTCCTGGATCTCGTAGTTGGCGCCCATGGTGACGTCACCCTTCGAGTCGCCGGCCCAGACCAGGGCCCGCATCTCGACGAGGTCGACGACGCCGACGAACTCGCTCTCGGCGCCGATCGGGATCTGCAGCACGAGCGGCTTCGCCTTCAGGCGGTTGATGATCGTGTCGACGGTGAAGAAGAAGTCGGCGCCGGTCTTGTCCATCTTGTTGACGAAGCAGATGCGCGGGACCTCGTACTTGTCGGCCTGACGCCAGACAGTCTCGGACTGGGGCTCGACGCCCTCCTTGCCATCGAAGACGGCGACGGCGCCATCGAGCACGCGAAGCGAGCGCTCGACCTCGACCGTGAAGTCGACGTGACCGGGGGTGTCGATGATGTTGATCTGGTTCTTGTTCCAGAAGCACGTGACGGCGGCGGAGGTGATCGTGATGCCACGCTCCTGCTCCTGCTCCATCCAGTCGGTGGTCGCGCCACCGTCGTGGGTTTCGCCCATCTTGTGGTTGACGCCCGTGTAGAACAGGATGCGCTCGGTCGTCGTCGTCTTGCCGGCATCGATGTGCGCCATGATGCCGATGTTGCGGACCTTCGTGAGGTCGGTGAGCACGTCTTGTGCCACGGGATGTTCCTAACCTGTCGTGTGCGAATTCTCGCGGGATCTGGGCGGCAGCCGGTGCAGCGTGCGCTGCGGGCGCTCAGACCAGGATGGGGGTGGTGCGGGCGCCGATCGCTCGGCGCCCGCACGGGCTCGCTACCAGCGGTAGTGAGCGAAGGCCTTGTTCGACTCGGCCATCTTGTGCGTGTCTTCGCGACGCTTGACAGCAGCGCCGAGACCGTTCGAGGCATCCAGAATCTCGTTCTGCAGGCGCTCGGTCATCGTCTTCTCGCGACGCGACTTGGCGTAGCTCACGAGCCAGCGAAGTGCCAGCGTGTTCGCGCGGTGCGGCTTGACCTCGACCGGCACCTGGTAGGTCGAGCCGCCGACGCGGCGGCTGCGCACCTCGAGCGTGGGGCGAACGTTGTCGAGCGCCTTCTTCAGCGTCGCGACGGCGTCCTGGCCGTTCTTGGCCTCGACGCCCTTGAGCGCGCTGTAGACGATCGACTCGGCGAGCGACTTCTTGCCGTCGACGAGGATCTTGTTCACCAGCTGGCTGACGATGGGTGCGCCGTATACCGGGTCGTTGGCGACGGGGCGCTTCGGAGCGGGTCCCTTACGAGGCATTACTTCTTCTCCATCTTCGCGCCGTAGCGGCTGCGTGCCTGCTTGCGGTTCTTCACGGCCTGGGTGTCGAGCGCGCCGCGCACGATCTTGTAGCGCACGCCGGGGAGGTCCTTCACACGACCGCCGCGGACGAGCACCATCGAGTGCTCCTGCAGGTTGTGGCCCTCACCGGGGATGTAGGCCGTGACCTCGGTGCCGTTCGAGAGCTTGACACGGGCGACCTTGCGCATGGCCGAGTTCGGCTTCTTGGGCGTGGTCGTGTACACACGGGTGCACACGCCGCGCTGCTGGGGGTTCGCCTTCAGTGCAGGCGCCTTGGTCTTGGTGACCTTCGGCGTGCGGCCCTTGCGGACCAACTGCTGAATGGTTGGCACAGATTCTCCTTGATTGTGCTGCACGGTGACAGCGGTTCGTGTTCTCACCCCGGCACGCTCCCCCGCCCTGGATGCTGGCGGCGGATGCTTCGGGTTCACGTGTGATCCACGGATTGCAGCGGCATGAGACATGCCTATCCATTGGATATGCCGTGGGGGTGACCTGTTCGCAGATCGCTCCCTGAGATGGTGCGAGCTCTCGTCCTTATCACAGCGCCGCAAGGCTCGTCACAAGGCGCGCGAGAGCGCACACCGCGTCAATCGTACCCGCCCCGCGTCGGAGCGTCAAACTTGGAACGCGTCGCGGACGAACACCCAGGACACGCCCAGCCAGGCCGCGGCGAACGCTCAGGAGTCGACGGAGACCGATTCGATCAGGGCCATGAAGCTGGGGCGGAATGCCTCGAATGCGGCCAGCTCGGTGGTCGCCGTGCCGAGCACCGCGAATCCGTCACCCACGTCGAGCGCGGCGCTCGCGCGCAGGGTGAGGATGTGCGGGGCATCCGCGTCGAGCGGCGCGTGCCGCACGACGAGCGCGCCGTGCAGCCCGCTGGCGGTGCGCAGCTCGGTGACGGTGGGCGGCCGCACGGCGTCCGGGTCGAGCGAGCCGGCCACCTCGGCGGCGGGCGCGTCGCCCACGGCCGCGCGCGGCACCAGCGCCAGATCGACGAGCTCGAGCGGCCCGCGCAGGGTGCGCAGGTGCACGTACGCGGCACGCGCGCCGCGCTCGGCGACGCCGGTCGCGACGAGCGCGAGCGCCCCGACGAGCGCCTCCTGCTCGCTCGGCTCGAGCTGCTCGGTCGAGCCGGCGACGAGCTCGTCGGCGAGCGCCTGCGCCCATGCCCGGGGGGTCTCGAAGACCTCGCCCGCGCCGAAGTCGGGGATCCCGATCCAGTCGTCCGGGTAGTGCACCGAGACGCTCATGCTGCCTCCTCAGACGCGATCTGCACGGTGGCCATCATCGAGTCGGCGAAGAACTCGAGCGCCGCCAGGATCTCGGCCGCCTCCGGGCCGTCCGGCACGAACAGGCTCGCGGTGAACACGGTCCAGTCTCCGTACTCGGGGGTGGGGCTGACGATGTAGCTCAGCAGGCGCACCGCGGGCGTCGCCAGTTGGCCGGCGTCGTCGAGCACGGCCGCGCGATCGGCGACGGTGCGCACCGCCAGCGCGCCCGAGATCTCGACGGCCTGCGAACCGGGCGCGGCCGAGCTGAGGCCGAGGAGCGTGTCGTGCACGCTCGCGCCGTCGGCCGGCGGCTTCGGCAGCGGGCCGACGGCGAACGAGGCGGGGATGCTGTAGCCCGAGGTCGGCGCGATCGGCAGCCAGACCTCGAACAGCCCGCGCTCGGCGGCCTGGCGCACGGCGTCGCCGAGCATGCCCCGAAGCCGCACCCGCGCCATGTCGCGCTTGCCTGGCTCGATGCCGAGCGCCGCCTGCGACGCGATCTGGCGCACCTGCGTCTCGTGGTCGGCGCCGGTGGTGACGCGCACCCATCCCTCGGGGAGCAGGAGCGAGAGCCGCGGGCGCGGGGCGCCCTCGGCCGCGACGGTCACGATGCGGAGCCGTTCTTGGGCGCGGCGGGCGGCCTGCGCGTGGCGAGCTGCGCCGAGGCGGCGGAGGGACCGGAGCCGAGCAGGCGGGCGAGCTCCTTCGGGCCGAGCGCGGCCCGGGCGCTGCGCAGGCTGAGCATCGCCAGCCCCAGCACGGCGATCGCTGCGATCGCGGCGTACAGGTACTCGATGGCCCACGCGCCGGCCGAGCTGCGGCCGGGAAACACGAGCACGATGCAGACGAAGGCGGCGACGCCGGCGTGCACGCCCAGCCATCGCGGGGTCGAGTCGGCGAACACGGCCGCGCGCCCGGCGCCGCGCGCCGACCACCAGCGGCTCGGGCTCCAGCACACGAGCACGCTGACCGCGATCAGGGCGATCCACGCGAACGCCCACCACACGGGAAGCACGCCCCCCGGCACGAGGTTCACGGCGCAGCCCGGCTCGAGCTCGCACGTCTCCTTCGCCTCGTCCGACCAGCTCAGCATCGCGATCAGCGAGCCGACGACCTTCGGGAACAGGAGCAGGCCCGCCACTGCGGCGAGCGTCGCCGCGACGTTCACGACGCCGACGACGCGACCGAGGCGCTCGCCGCTGGTCACCAGTTGTCTCCGAGTCGCCATGCGAGTGGCTTCTCGTTCGCCGTGCCCGAGTTGATCGCGAGCTCGGCGATCTGCGAGCCGCCCTCGAGGGCGAAGCCGAACCCGGAGAGCTGCGCGAGCCGCGCCATGTGCCGCGCGGAGTGGCTCGACAGGTTGCCGCTGAGCAGCTGGATGTTGGCGACGTTGCGGATCTCCGAGACCTGACGGAAATCGAGCGTGAGGTACTTCAGCCGTTCCAGCATCGTCAGCTGCCCCGGCCGCGAGACCGCGATCACCTCGTCGACCATGCCCATCGCGCGGGCCTGCGTCATGCCTGCGATGCGCGCGCTGCCGTAGCTGCCGCGGATCGAGTTGCTGACGGAGGCGCCGACCGCCGACTGCGTGCTCTTCATCGCGCTGCCGATGGCGCGGCCGCCCACGAAGGTGAGCGCGGCGAGCCCGACGTTCAGCAGCGCCTCGACCGGCCCCATCGTGCCGGCCGCGACTTGGAGCGCGACGTTCGCGAGTGTCACGATCGTCGCGATCAGCGCGACCAGCCCCACGATGGCGTTCAGGCCCGGGATGAACAGGGCGACGACCATCACCGCGGTGGCGATGTAGCCGACGATGTCGACGATGAGATCGATCAGCTCCTTGTTCTCGTGCACCCACTGCACGATGTTGTCCCACGCCGAGTCGTTGAGGTCGCCCGAGTCGCCGATGTTCTCGATCGAGCTGATGGCGGTGTTCGCCGCCGAGTCGCGCGAGCTGATCGCGGACTGCAGCGTCGCCACCGCGCTCGAGATGGTGCGGGTGGCGTCGTCGGCCCGGCCCTCCCACGTCGACTGCGACTGCGCGTAGCCCGCGAGGTTCGCGGGCGGGGTGTCTGGGCTGTCGACCTGGCGCTGGTAGTACGCCGCCATGCTGTTGGCGTTGTGCAGAGTGGTCTCGGCGGTGTTCGCGCTCGCGAGTGCGTCGGCCGAGTTCTGCTGCGCGACGCGCAGCGCCGCGGCGTAGATGATGACGGCCTCGCCCATCTTGCGATAGCGGTCTTCGGCACGGTGCACGCGGTCGGCGACGTCGCCCGAGACCTCGCGGATCGCATCGATCGCCTTGCTCTGCCCGAACTCGGGATTCAGCGCCGTCTCGAAGTTGTCGACGGCGCGCTTGATCGAGTCGGCGGTGCCCACGTACATGCGGCCGATCAGGTCGACCCTCGAATGGTCGCCGGGAACGGGGTCGCTGCCGTAGCCGAGCGAGGACCAGTCGGTGGGGCGGGTCATGTGTCTTTCCCTTACTGCGGCTGCGCGGTGCGCGGCGGGTAGGTCGAAGCCTGCTCGGTCAGCGCCTTCGCGAGCTCGGTGTCGGTGGTGCGGAAGCCCTCGACCGCGGTGTTCAGGTGCGTCTGCACCTGGCCGAGCTGCTCGCTGAGCTCGCCGCGGCGCTGATCCCAGCTGCTCGCGAACGATTCGACGCGCGACGCGAGCCCGGCGTGGCCGACGGCGTCGCCGAGGCGCTCGCTGCGCGCGGTGGCGCCGTCGAACTCCGACTTGATGCGACCGACGTCGATCGCGATGGCGTCGAGCACGAGGGTGTCGACGATCAGCTGCTCATCCATGAGACCTCACGACAGAGCGGGCCGGGCGAATGCCCGGTCCGCTCTGCTTCGTGCTTAGGAGCGAATCGCGTTCGCGAGCTCGGCGTCCGTGTTGCCGAGCGCGTCGGCGGCGGCGTTCAGGAAGTCCGAGAGACCCTGGATGCCGCCGACCATCTGCGTCGCACCCGTGGTGAACTGCGTGTACGAGTCGTTGAACGCGCCCGAGGCGGCGTCGGTCACGAAGCCCGAGGCGACGAGGTCGCCCACCAGGCGCTGCAGCTCGCCGAGCTTGTCTTCGAGCGCGCCCTTGCCTGCGATGAGCTGGCTGGCTGCGGTCTTCATGTCTCCGTACGAGACGTTGAGGTTTGCCATAGTTGATCCTTTTACTCTCCAGAGCGCGACAGCGCCGGCTCGCGATAATGAATTGCGGCGGCCTCTAGCGTAACCCGATCGCGGGGCCGTGTTCCGCTAGAGGCCGCGCGCCTTGGCGCTTCCAACCTGGGATTCTGTCGGCTCCACACCGTCTGCGAGCGCGAGCTGCACCCGCGTCGCGGCGCCCGAAGACACCAGCATTCCGCGGCCGACGGGGAATTCGGAGCGCTTCAGGCGCGGCAGCGTGGTCTTCAGGATCACGTCGCCGTCGGTCGAGTCCGGCTGCAGCAGCAGGCCGCGGCGCGCGCTCTTGAATTCACCGAACAGTGGCCAGGAAGTCACCCATGAGGACGACTCCGCCTCGGCCACCGCGAAGTGATCCTCGCGCTTGATCGCGCGGACGAGGTCGACCAGCGGGGCGTCGGCCGGGCTCTGCAGGAAGTCGCCGAGCTGCTCGATGATCACGGCCACCCGGGAGGTGGACTCCTCGTCGATCACGATCTCGCGCACGAGCTTGGCGAGCTCGGTGGCCGCCTCGATCGTGGTCGCGCGCGCGGCGAAGCGCGGGTCGTCGGCCAGCGGCGAGCGCTTGTTGCCGACGTAGTACACCGGCATGTCGCCGCGCTCGAACAGGCGCTCGGCGATCACGCGCAGCGCCGAGGTGCGTCCGCTGCCGGGAGGGCCCGCCAGCGCGAACGCGCCGGCCGGCTCGAGGGCGAACGGCTCGAGCGTCTCTTCGGCGAGGCCCAGCGCCAGCGGGGCGCCGGGTGCCTGCGGCAGCGAGCGCAGCGGCACGATCGCGGGCAGCGAGGGGATGCCGGGGGCCGACGCCACGCCCTCCGCGCGCATCCGCGACGCCAGGCCCGCCATGGCCTCCGACTGCTCGGCCGCGACGGATGAGCCGCCGAGCACCGCGAGCTGCGTCTCGTTTCCCGAGACGAGCGCACGGCCGGGGGGCGAGGTCTCGGTGAGGACGTCGTTCGGGGCATCGAGCACGGCGTAGCCCATCTCGTCGGCCAGGCGCAGCACCACGCGACGCTGGACGCCCGAGGTGACCGAGCTCGGCACCGAGCCGGGGCGGTCGGCGGTGAACACCACGTGCAGGCCGAGCTGGCGACCGTTCGCGATGATCTCGGCGAACACCCGGTACCACTCGTTGCGGCCCTGGGGGATCTCCCATTCGTCTCGGAAGGCCGGGAAGTTGTCGATCAGCAGCACGATGCGAGCCTCGTCGGCGTTCCCGGCGACCTGCCGGAACTCGGTGACGGAGGTGGCGCTGGCGTCGCCGTAGCTGCGCTCACGTCGATCCATCTGCTCGCGCAGCAGCCGCATCAGCCGGATGATGCGCTCGGTGTCGTCGCCCGAGATCACCGCGCCCACGTGCGGGAGGTCCTCGATCATGCGAAGGCCGCCCGAGCCGAAGTCGAGCCCGTACACGTGCACAGGGCCGCCGTGGGTGGCGAGGCCCGCCGACGCCGCGATGGTGCGCAGCGCGACGGACTTGCCCGAGCCGCCGGTGCCGTAGATGACCATGTGGCCGTCGACGTCGGGGTTGAACGAGGCGGTCTCCTGCGCCTGGCGCTCGGGCAGGTCGCTGACCCCGATGGGCAGGCGCGCATCGGTGCGGTGGCGCAGGCTCGCCAGGTCGACGGCGGGCTCGAGCTCGTCGAGCCAGGGCCGGCGGGGCGCGGGGATGCCCGCCGCCTCGGCCGCGGCGATGAACGTGTCGACCATGAGCTTCTGATCGGTGGGGCCGAGGTCGCGCTCCTCGGGGGCGGCGTCGTCGTTCGGCGCGGTCCACTCCGCCGTGACGCCGAATGGCATCGCGGCGACCGAGATGCTCGCCGACTCGGGCTCGCTGTGCGACCAGCCGCCGGCGTAGCCGGATTGCAGCCGGTGCAGGCGACCGGGGCCGGTCTTCGCGATCGCGCGGCCCGGGATGCCGGGATCGAAGTGCGCCGCGTCGGGCTCGCCGATCACGTCGACCGAGTCCGACTCGTCGGCCATGCGCAGCGCGATGCGCAGGTTGGTGTTGGCGCGCAGGTTGTCGCGGATCACGCCCGCGGGGCGCTGGGTGGCCATGATCAGGTGGATGCCGAGGGACCGGCCCCGCTGGGCGATGTCGACGACGCCGTCGACGAACTCGGGCACCTCGCCCACGAGCGCCGCGAACTCGTCGATGATCAGGATGAGCGCGGGCGGCGAGTCGGGGTCGCCCCGCTTCTCGAGCTCAAGGAGGTCTTTCGCGCCTTTGCGTCCGAGCAGCAGCTCGCGGTGGTGCAGCTCGGCGCGCAGGCTGGTCAGGGCGCGCCGCACGAGGTGCGGGGTGAGGTCGGTGACCAGCCCCACCGTGTGCGGCAGGTTGACGCAGTCGGCGAAGGCCGCGCCGCCCTTGTAGTCGACGAACAGGAACGTCACGCGGTCGGGGCTGTACTCGGCCGCCATGCCCAGCACCCAGGCCTGCAGAAACTCGCTCTTGCCCGAGCCTGTGGTTCCGCCGACGAGGGCGTGCGGGCCCTGCGCGCGCAGGTCGAGGTGCATGAGCCCCTGGGCGGCGGCGCCGATCGTGGCGCGGAGCCGACCGGCACGCCGGCGGCGAAGCGGTGCGTCGGGACGGCGGTCGTGCACCGAGTCGTTCTCGTGCCACCGCTCGATGGCCACATCCGAGCGGTGCAGCAGGTCGAGGTCGATCAGGCCCGCGAGCGAGACCGAGCGCGGCAGATCGCTCGTGTCGTTGATGGGCGCGCCGGCGTCGACGGCGCGGCTGAGGTGGCGCCCGAAGGCCGCGGCCTGCGCGGGCGAGACGACATCGAGCAGCGCGCCCTCGATCACCTCGCCGAGCCGGACGAGGCCGATGCGCGGAGGCCGGTCACCCGTGGCATCCACGAACGTGCGACACACCGCCGGCAGCGCCGAGACGTCTTCGGCGACCCAGAGCGGGAAGATGCCGACGTCGGCGCCGCGCTCGGAGAGGCTCACCAGGCGCGCGCGGTCGGCGATCACGTCGTCGGCGATCACGAGCACGATCGCGGGCATCGGGCCCTTGTAGCCGCCCTTGTCGCGCATCTCGCCGACGTGCGCGCCGCCCTGCAGCGCCGCCTGCTCGGCGTTGAGCGCGCCGCGGGTCTCGACCTTGCGGTTCGCGCGCTCGCGGACGGCGACGAGCTCCTCGAGCTCTGCCAGCAGCGCGTTCGCGGCGGGCTCGCTGTCGGCGAGGTGACTGCCGGTGATCGGGCTGTGCGGCGAGGAGGTGTGCGGCATCCACTTGAGCCAGTCGAGCTCGCGCGCCCACGCGGGCGTGACCGCAGCGGTGATGACGAGCTCGGCGGGCGAGTGCAGGCCGGTGAGCTGCACGAGGGCGGAGGCGAGCGAGCCGGAGACGCGCTCGTGGCGGCCGGCGATGCCGACGGCGCCGGATTCCTCGAGGTTGGCGACGATCGGCACGTCGAGCACCAGACGGTTGCGCTCGATCGTGTCGTCGAGCCGCGTCTGATACTCGAGCAGCAGCTCGCCGCGGTGCTCGGCATCGACGGTGTTGCGGCTCTCCATGGGGCCGCGGCCGAGCCGCAGGTTCAGGAAGTTCCAGTGCTCGGGGCGCCGGGTCCACATCAGCGGCCCGAACCCCGCCGCCGCGCGGAGCACCTCCTCGGAGGAGGGCACCTCGGCCACGCGCGCGGCCTGCTCGATCTCCTGCTCACTCGCGAGCCGCGCCTCCAGGTCTTCGAGCCCGGACTCGAACTTCGCGACCGAGCGCTCGAGCTTGCGCTTGTCGCGATTCTTGCCCGTGATGTAGTTGCCGATGAGCATCATCGGCGTCATCGCGACGAACAGCAGCGTGAGCGGTCGCTGCGTGAACGCGAACATCGCGAAGCCCAGCAGCATGGGCGTGATCATCGCCAGGAGCGGAAACGGCTGCTCCTCGCGCTCCTTGGGCACCTCGGGCACGCCGAACGTCCGGCCGATGTAGCGCGCCTCGACGCGGGGCGAGCGGTTGAACAGCGCCGGGCCCGCGGCATCCTCCAGGCGGGCGGCCTCCTGGATGCGCACGTCGAGGTGCAGCTCGGTCGATCCGGCGAGCAGTCGCTGCGAGCCGGTGACGCGCAGGCGGGGCACGAGCTGGCCGTCGACCTCGACGCCGTTGGCCGAGCCCAGGTCGATCACCTCGACTCCGGCGCCCACGTCGATGCGCAGGTGCCGCTTCGACATGAACTCGTCGTCGAGCACGATGTCGCATTCGGGCGCGCGGCCGACGGTGTGCGAGCCGGCGCCCAGAACGAAGGTGCGCCCGGTGCCCGTGCCGCCCACGATCGTGACCGTGACCGACGCGCCGTCGTGCAGCGACGGCAGCGCGCCGGCGGCCTCGGCCTCGTCGACGAGCGCGATCGACGCCCCGGAGGTCAGCCAGTTCTCGCCGATGACGGCCTCGGGCGGGAGCATCCGCCACTCGGCGCTGCCGGGCGCGATGGACTGCAGCGTGTACGTGCGGGTGCGGTCGTACCAGCCCTGCGGATCGGCCTGCGCGATGCGGGATGCCACCTCCCGGACGGTCGCGGTGGGTTCAGCGGTGACGACGAGGTCCTGCCAGTTGGCGTCATCGCGGAAGAGGGTCATCTTGACATGCATTGCGGGTCCGAATCAGCGGCCGAGGGTGGAGGTCACGAGCAGGATGCCCGCCGTGACGAGGAGGATGATGGCGACGATCGCCGCGACGGCCCACAGCGCGCGGCGGCGGG
>JAKPAC010000034.1 GCA_029779645.1 Actinomycetes bacterium
GTTCATCCTGAGCCAGGATCAAACTCTCCGTAAAGAATTTTTGCTGCGATGCAACCGGAATAGGTTGTACCGAGCGAGTTTGATCTGACGATCGGATGTCATTACTGACATTTCCGTTTAATCTCAAAAGAATCTCATCGACCAGCTAGGCTGGCCGCGAGGTATTTTGGCATTTGACAAGTGCACGCTGTTGAGTTCTCAAGGATCGGATGCTCTTACTTTCAAGTCTTGCGACTGTCTCCGTAAGGCAACTTCTCTATCTTATCTGCTTCGTTCAGTTTGTCAAATCGACACGCCGTGCGGATTCTGACTCAATGTCTTCCGTCACAGCCTCAGTCGATGACTTCCTGAGGAGCAGGATTCCTACTGTAGACCATCTGGCTACAACACTCAAATCGAAGTGTTTCAGAGTTGAAGCACACGAGAATGAGACCCAAACTCGTGAAGGCGATCAGAACTGATTCGCTTGAGTTTGAGTGGCTTGTTCTCCGCTTGAGGGGGGTGAGGCTCTCGGCCTCTTCCGCTTCCCTGTGGGGCGAACAAGTAATAAGTTACGCGGATTCCGGGGGTCCGGCAAATCGACCGTGCAGCCCGGGCGTGTCGCGAGCCCGGACGGCCCGGAGAATCCCTCGTCAGCGGCGCATTCGCTGCACGCCGGCCGCGAAGCCGCCGCCAGAGCCGTGGGTGAGGCATCCGACCCTCAGAGCGCGCTCGCAGCGCCCGAAATCGACCGAAATCGCTCCATTTCGCGTGAGATGCCCTGTTTCTCGGGCGTGTCACGCCCGCTGCGCCTGCCGTACTGCGCTGCGCCGTCGCGCATGCAGCGCCTGGACGCCGAGCGACAGTGCCAGCGTGACGAAGCCGAACCCCGCGGCCGCCGGCGGGAGCACCCGATACGCCAGGTGCGCCACGGTCCACTCCGTCGTGAGCGGGCCGAAGATCCACAGCCCCCATACCCACGCAGCCACAAGCAGGAGGGGAAGCGACAGCCACCAGCTCACGCGCACCCAGCGTGGCAGCGTCGGCGTGGAAGGGGTGATGCGCGCCCGACCCCGCAGCCAGACGACGGCGCACAGCACGAGCAGCGCAAGCCCCACCGCACTCGAGCCGTGCTGCAGCCACTTGTACCCCTGCAGCTCGTACCCGGCGGCCGGCCCCCACTGCTCGTTCAGTATCGGAAGCATCTCAGTGCCGGCGCGCCCCTCGTGGGTGAAGAGGTCCCACACGATGTGCGTCGCAGCACCGAGCGCGAGCGAGAGCAGCAGCATCGCACTCGTCGTCATCGCGGAGCCGGCGCGCTGCCCGCGCGACCCCGCGGCACCTGGCTCGCCGACTCCGAAGGCGGCGCGCAGCGCCGCGCCGGCGGGCTCGTCCCACTCCCCCGGCAGACGCTCGGCCAGCCATCGCGGTGCAAGCTCGCTCGACACCGGCCGGAGCAGACACCACCACACCAGCAGCAGGGCGAGCGCCACGATCACGGTGAGCGGAAGCCAGGTGAAGTCATGCGTGTGCGCATAGGAGGGGAACATCCCCCGCACGAAGAGGGGAAGATCCGGCGTCATCGCGCCGACGGCGATCGCCGCGGGCACCAGCGGAGTCCGCACAAAGGCAAGTGCCACCACCGCATGACTCGGGGTGAATGGCACGGCGGGCTACTCCGTGATGAAGATGCCGGCGAGCGTCTTCTTGCCGCGGCGCAGCACCGAGACCCGACCGGGCAGCGCGCCCGTGACGAGGGCCGCCTCGTCGGCGACCTTCTCGTTGTCGATCGAGACCCCGCCCTGCGACACCGCGCGGCGCGCTTCGCCGAGGCTCGCGCACAGCCCGGTCTCGACCAGCGCCTGCGCGATCGTGATGCCGGGGGCCGCCGTGATGTTGGGCAGCTCGCGGAGTGCGGCGGCGAGCGTGTCGGCGTCGAGCGAGGCGAGCTCGCCCTGGCCGAACAGCGCCTGCGACGCGTCGATCGCGGCGGTCGCGGCATCCACGCCGTGCACCAGCGCGGTCACCTCCCACGCCAGGCGGCGCTGCGCCTCGCGGCGGAACGGCTCGTCGGCGATCTTCTGCTCGAGCGCCTCGATCTCGGCGCGGGTCAGGAAGGTGAAGACCTTGAGCCGCGTGGCGACATCG
This sequence comes from Actinomycetes bacterium, assembly GCA_029779645.1. GTDB lineage: Bacteria > Actinomycetota > Actinomycetes > Actinomycetales > Microbacteriaceae > Microbacterium. The sequence goes on from JAKPAC010000034.1 coordinate 2,128, forward strand.
GCGTCGTCCGTGTTGAGCCAGAACTGGTAGAAGGCGTACGGGCTGCACATCTGGGCGTCGAGCCAGATCGCGTTGCCCTCGCTCTTGCCGAACTTCGAGCCGTCGCTGTTGGTGATCAGAGGGGTGCCGATCGCGTGCACCGAGACCCCCTCGACGCGGTGGATCAGGTCGGTGCCGCTCGTGAGGTTGCCCCACTGGTCGCTGCCGCCGGTCTGGAGCACGCAGTCGTACTGGCGGTACAGCTCGAGGAAGTCCATGCCCTGCAGGATCTGGTAGCTGAACTCGGTGTAGCTGATGCCGGCCGGCGAGTTCAGGCGCGCCGAGACCGAGTCCTTCTTGATCATGGTGCCCACGCGGAAGTGCTTGCCGATCTCGCGGAGGAAGTCGATCGCGCTCATCGGCGCGGTCCAGTCGAGGTTGTTCACCATGCGCGCGGCGTTGTCGCCCTCGAAGCTGAGGAAGCGCTCGATCTGCGCGCGCAGGTAGCCGACCCACTCCTCCACCGTCTCCTTGGTGTTGAGGGTGCGCTCGGCGGTCGGGCGCGGGTCGCCGATCAGGCCGGTCGAGCCGCCGACGAGGCCGAGCGGCTTGTGACCGGCCAGCTGGAGGCGACGCAGCACGAGGATCTGCACCAGGTTGCCCAGGTGCAGGCTCGGCGCGGTCGGGTCGAACCCGCAGTAGTAGGTGATCGGCTCGCCGGCGAGCAGCTCCTCAAGCGCGGCGGCATCCGTCGAGACGTGCACGAGCCCCCGATACACCAGCTCCTGCCAGACGTTCTCGAAAGACGGGTCGTTGGCGATGGGGGCGGTGGTGGATGACACGTGCTCCAGGCTATCAGCGGGATCGTGCCTCGCCGCATCGATTCGCGGCGTGGTGCGGCTGCGTGATCGCGGCGGCGTGGTTGCGGCATGGTGCGGTGGCGACGGGTGCGGCAGCGGCGTCGCGCCGCCGTCGACTGGACGAGCGGGCAGACGGCGATGCGGGCGAACGATCGGGCGGCGCTCAGGCGGCGCTCGCGAACGCCCACCACACGAGGAAGGCCGCCGCGAGGGCGATGACCCAGCTCACGAGGCTGCCGACCAGGAAGTACTCGGCGCGGTTTCCGGCATCCCGATCGCGCGAGATCTCGGGGAAGCGCACGATGCCCTTCGCGGCCAGCACCGCGGCGAGGAGCGTGTACGTGCCCGCCAGCACCAGCCCGAACATCACCACGCGCTCGAGCGGCCCGATGAGGCGGCCCCCCTTGAGCGGCGCCGGCGCATCGCTCGGAGCCTGCGTGGCGGATTCCGCCGCGGCGGGCGGGGTGGATGCCGCGGCGTCGGGCCCCGGCGCCGCCCCGCGCTCAGGCGCGGGCACGGCCTCGCGGGCTGCGGCTGCCGCAGACATCGGCGCCTCGTGGGCGAGGGCCGCACGCACGACGAGATTCGCCGACTCGAGGAGGAACAGCACCGCGCCGATCACGAGGAGCACGGCATCGAGCGAGAGGGCGCCCCACGGCGAGGCGATCGACCACGCCTGCCCGAACAGCCCCGCGCCGACACGCTCGCCGAGCAGCGCGACGAACACGGCGCTCAGCACCGCGAGGGCGACCGCCTGCCAGATGCCCGCGCGCGCCGTGCCGTCGGTCGGGAAGAGCCAGCTCCAGGCGCCGGCGCACGCGACCGCGAGGATCCCCGCGGGCCATGCCCCGGCTGCGATGCCGAGCAGCAGCATGAGGATCGCGGCAACGGCGAGCACGATTCGGCGCGCGCGGCGACCGCCGCCGCCGCCACGCTTCGGGGCTCCGTGCGATCCGCGGGAGGGCGGCGCCGTCGCGACCACGGCGCCGGACCCCACGAACTGGCGGATCAGGTCGACCCCGCCGATCGCGATGAGCACGAGCGCCGTGACGATCATGGGGTCGCCTGGTCTCGCGAGGAGGCGTGCCGAAGCGCGGTGCGCCGAAGCGCCGCGAATCCCTCGACGACGGCCGCGGCGCCCGAGGCGGCGAGCGCCTGCGACACGGCGGGCTGTGTGATGCCCTCGGCCAGCGCGAGCTCGCGCTGGGTCAGGCCGAGGCAGCGCCCCCTGGTGAGCCGGCGCGTGCGCGCGTTCATGGTGCCGAGCAGCTCGTCTCGGGCGAGCAGATAGGCGTTGCTGATGTCGGCGAGGGCGTGCACGTGCTCATCCTCGTCGCTCCCTGCGACAATCCAGGCCCGAGCCCGTGGGGTCCTGCGCTGCTGCATCGCGTGCACGGTCTCGATGGCCTCCCTCGCGGCCCACCACCCGGAGCCGTCGCTGAGTGTGGCGGTGCTCGACTCCACCTCCCGCACCTCGCCGATGCCCAGGCCGAATCGACACTCCAGGCCTTCGGGAAGCGAGAGCTGCAGCAGGAGGGTGAACGCCATCGCCTCGTGCAGCTCGTCGAACACGGCCTGCTGCTCGTCGCCCACCGTGGGGCGCAGCGCCTGCACGGGCAGGCCAAGCATCTGCTCGACCTCCCCGATGGTGGCGTCGAGCGTGCGCTGCGCGGCGGCGCGGTCGGGCAGGCTGCGGGAGCCCACGATGTCGGCAAGCACGGCGACGCTCATGTCATAAGTCTAACTCTTATATTTTGAGAATATAAGTGTTTTACCTATGCCGAACCGAGGCTCCGAGCGGCGGACTACAGCCCCAGCGCGTGCGCGACCGCCTGCGTGCGGGCGATCAGCTCGGAGCGCTGCTCGGCGACCCGCTCGGGCGCGGTGCCGCCGGCACCCGTGCGGCTGGCAACCGAGCCCGCGGCGCTGAGCACCTCGCGCACCTCGGGTGCCAGATGCTCCGAGACGGCGAGCAGCTGCGCGTCACTCGGCTCGTGCAGCTCGAGGTCGTGGGTCTCGCAGAACTTCACGAGCGCGCCCGAGATCTCGTGCGCGTCGCGGAACGGCACGCCACGCTTGACGAGCCACTCGGCCACGTCGGTCGCCAGGCTGAAGCCCTGCGGCGCGAGCTCGGCCATCCGATCCTCGTGGAAGCGCATGGTGGCGACCATCCCAGCGAACGCGGGCAGCAGCACCTCGAGCGTCGCGACCGAGTCGAACACCGGCTCCTTGTCCTCCTGCAGGTCGCGGTTGTACGCGAGCGGCAGCGCCTTCAGCGTGGCCAGCAGTCCCGACAGGTTGCCGATCAGGCGCCCGGCCTTGCCGCGCGCGAGCTCGGCGATGTCGGGGTTCTTCTTCTGCGGCATGATGCTGGAGCCGGTCGAGTACGCGTCATCGAGCGTGACGAACGCGAACTCCCGGGTGTTCCAGATGATGACGTCTTCGGCGAAGCGCGAGAGGTCGATGCCGATCATGGCCGTGATGAACGCGAACTCGGCGACGACGTCGCGGGAGGCCGTGGCATCCATCGAGTTCTCGCTCGGACGCGCCAGCCCGAGGGTGCTCGCGACCAGCGCGGGGTCGAGCCCGAGCGTCGAGCCGGCGAGCGCTCCCCCGCCGTACGGCGAGAACACGGCACGCGCGCTCCAGTCGCGCAGGCGCTCGAGGTCGCGCACCAGCGGCCACGCGTGCGCCTGCAGGTGGTGCGCGAGCAGCACGGGCTGCGCGTGCTGCAGGTGCGTGCGGCCCGGCAGGATCGCTCCCGGGTGCGCCTCGGCCTGCGAGGTGATCGCGTCGATGAGGCGCACGATGTCGCCGGCGATGACGCGGGTGTGGTCGAGCAGGTAGAGGCGCACGAGCGTCGCGATCTGGTCGTTGCGGCTGCGGCCGGCGCGCAGGCGCCCGCCCAGCTCGGCGCCGGCGCGCTCGATCAGCCCGCGCTCGAGCGCCCCGTGCACGTCCTCATCGGTCTCGGCAGCGACGAATGCGCCCGAGGCGACGTCGGCCGCGAGGGCGTCGAGCGCCTCGCCCATGCCGCGCAGCTCGTCGGCCGTCAGATACCCGGCGGCGTGCAGCGCCTCGGCGTGCGCCTTCGAGCCGGCGATGTCGTAGGGCGCGAGCACCCAGTCGAAGTGCGTCGAGCGGCTGAGCGCCGCAAGCTCGCGCGAGGGGCCGCCCGCGAAGCGCGCGCCCCAGAGGGCGCCTTCGTTCGTCGAGGATTCGCTGCTGCTCATGTGTTCACTCCGGGTTGTGTGTTCGCGGATGCGGGGGTGCGGTTCGCTTCGTGGCTGCGGGATTGCGGCGCGCGGGCGGCCTCGGCCGCACGACGGGTCGCTACTGCTGGCGCAGGAGCCAGACGAGCAGCGCCTTCTGCGCGTGGAGCCGGTTCTCGGCCTCGTCCCACACGACGCTCTGCGGCCCGTCGATGACCTCGGCGTCGACCTCGTAGCCGCGGTCGGCGGGCAGGCAGTGGATGAAGATCGCGTCGGGCTTCGCCTCCGCCATGAGCGCCTCGGTCACCTTGTAGCCGCCGAGATCGCGGATGCGCGCGAGCTTCTCCTCTTCCTTGCCCATCGACACCCACGTGTCGGTGACGATGACGTCGGCGCCGCTCGCGGCGAGCTCCGGCTCGGTGATCAGGGTGACCGAGCCACCCGTGGCTGCCGCGATCGCGCGCGCCGCGGCGACGACATCCTCGCGCGGGGCGTAGTGCTCGGGTGCCGCGACGCGCACATGCATGCCCGCGGTGACGCCGGCGAGGACGTACGAGTGCGCCATGTTGCTCTGCCCGTCGCCGAAGAAGGCGAGGGTCAGCCCCTTCAGCTCGCCCTTGTGCTCGCGGATCGTGAGCAGATCGGCCAGCAGCTGGCAGGGGTGGAAGTCGTCCGAGAGCGCGTTCACGACCGGCACGCGCGTGCCGGCCGCCATCTCCTCGAGGCCCCTCTGGGCGTAGGTGCGCCACACGATGGCCGCCACCTGGCGCTCGAGCACCCGCGCGGTGTCGGCCGGGGTCTCCTTGCCGCCGAGCTGGCTGCTCGCGGTCGTGATGATCAGGGGCGAGCCGCCAAGGTCGGCGATGCCGACGGCGAACGACACGCGCGTGCGCGTGGAGGACTTGTCGAAGATCACGGCGACCGTCTGCGGGCCCGCGAGCGACCTGTCGGCCCAGCGATCCTGCTTCAGCGCCACCGCCAGGTCGAGGATCTCGGCCTGCTCGGCGGGGGTGATGTCGTCGTCGCGCAGAAAGTGGCGGGTCATGCGGTCTCCTCGGTGGCTGCTGCGGGGGCTGCCTCTGCAGCGTGTGCGCGCTGCACGTCGGCCAGCGCCGCCGCGAGCTTCTGTGCGAACTCGGCGATCTCGGCATCGCCGATCGTGAGCGCCGGGGCGATGCGCAGGATGTTCTCGCCCGGCGCGTTGACGATGAGCCCGTGCGCCTGCGCAGCGGCGAGCACCTGCTTGGCCACGGGCGCGGTCAGCGCCACCCCGAGCAGCAGGCCCGCGCCGCGCACGTTCTCCACGAGCGGCGAGCCGATCGCCTCGATCGCCTCGCGCATCTGGACGCCGCGCTCGGCCGCGTTCTGGACGAGCCCGGCCCGCTCGATCTCGCCGAGGACGGCACCGGCCACGTGGGTCGCGAGGGGGTTGCCGCCGAAGGTCGAGCCATGCGACCCGGGCGAGAAGAGCTCGGACGCGCGACCGTACGTCACGAGGGCGCCGATCGGGAACCCGCCGCCCAGGCCCTTCGCGAGGGTGATGGCGTCGGGCGTGATCCCGGAGTGCTGGAAGCCGAACCATGCGCCGGTGCGGCCGGCGCCGGTCTGGATCTCGTCGATGATCAGCAGCGCGCCGTGGCGCTCGGTGAGCTCGCGGGCCGCCTGCAGGAAGCCCTGGGGCAGGGGCAGCACGCCGGCCTCGCCCTGGATGGGCTCGACGAACAGCGCGGCGACGGTCTCGTCGATGGATGCCTCGAGGGCCTCGATCGTCGCGTCGATGTGCTCGACCCCGGGCACCATCGGCGCGAAGGGCTCGTGCAGCGCGGGCTGCCCGGTGAGTGCGAGCGCGCCCATCGTCCGGCCATGGAACGAGCGGTTGAGGGTGAGGATGCGACTGCGCGTGCCGCCGCCGTGCAGGCGGGCCAGCTTGAACGCCGCCTCGTTCGCCTCGGTGCCCGAGTTGCAGAAGTAGACGCGCCCCTCGGGGCCGGTCTCGGCGAGGCGCTTGATCGTGCGCGCCAGCGCGATCTGCGGCGGGGTGGAGAAGTAGTTGGAGACGTGCGCGAGCGTGGCCGCCTGGCTCGAGACGGCCTCCACGAACACGGGGTGGGCGTGACCGAGCGAGAGCACGGCGATGCCGGAGAGGAAGTCGAGGTAGCGGTTGCCCTCCGAGTCCCAGACCGAGCTGCCCTCGCCGCGGACCAGCTGCATGAGCGGCATCGCGAGGTTGCGGAGCATGTCCTCCTCGATCCCCCGCTGCCAGTCGGCCTGCTGGCCGTCCGCGTGCATGTCGTTCATCTGCTCACTCATCTCGCGGCCACCTCCGTGCCGATTCCGTGCTCGGTGAAAATCTCGACCAGCACCGAGTGCGCGACCCGGCCGTCGATGATGGCCGCGGTCTCGACGCCGCCCTCGACGGCCTCCAGGCACGCGGACATCTTGGGGATCATGCCCGATTCGAGGCTCGGGAGCATCTCGCGCAGCTCGGCGGCGTCGATGTGCGAGACCAGCGAGTCGCGGTTTGGCCAGTCGCGGTAGAGCCCCGGAACATCGGTGAGAATCACGAGCTTCGCAGCGCCGAGCGCGACCGCAAGCGCCGCGGCCGCGGCATCCGCGTTCACGTTCAGCGACTGCCCCGGGTTGTCGAGGTCGGGCGCGATCGACGAGACCACCGGCACGCGGCCGGCGGCGAGGTGATCGAGCACCCCGGTCGGGTCGACCTGCACCACGTCGCCGACGAGCCCGAGGTCGACCTCGACGCCGTCGATCACGACGCCGCGGCGGCGGCCGCCGAACAGCCCGGCGTCCTCGCCGCTGAGGCCGGCGCCGAGCGGGCCGTGCGCGTTGATCTTGCCGACCAGCTGCGGGTTCACCTGCCCGGTGAGCACCATGCGCACGACCGACATCGCCTCCGGGCTCGTGACCCGGTAGCCGCCGCGGAACTCGCTCGGGATCGCGAGGCGCTCGAGCATGGACGAGATCTGCGGACCGCCGCCGTGCACGACGACGGGCAGCACGCCCACGTAGCGCAGGTAGGCGATGTCTTCGGCGAACGCCTCCTGCAGCTCGTCGCTGACCATGGCGTTGCCGCCGTACTTGATCACGACGATCTGCTCGCGAAAGCGCCGCAGCCACGGCAGCGATTCGATCAGCGCGGCGGCGCGGGCGGATGCCTCGGCCGGGTCGGTCTTCTGGATGTCAGTCATGAGGCGTAGGCGCTGTTCTCGTGAACGTAGTCGTGGGTCAGGTCGTTGGTCAGGATCGTCGCCTCGTGCGCGCCCGAGCGCAGGTCGATGACGATGTGCGTCGCGCGCGGGGTCAGGTCGACCTCGTCGCGGGGCCGGTCGGGGCCGCCGCCCGTGCACACGCGCACGCCGTTCATCGTGACGTCGACGTCGTACGGGTCGAACTGGGCATCGGTCGTGCCGATCGCGGCGAGCACCCGACCCCAGTTGGGGTCGTTGCCGAAGATCGCGGCCTTGAAGAGGTTGTTGCGGGCGACCGAGCGGCCGACCGTGACGGCGTCGTACTCGGACGCCGCGCCGACGACCTCGATCGCGATGCTGTGGCTCGCGCCCTCGGCGTCGGCCTGCAGCTGCAGCGCGAGGTCGCGGCACAGCTCGGTCAGCGCGTCGGCGAACTCCTGCGGGTCGGGCACGACGCCCGATGCGCCGCTCGCGAGCAGGGTGACCTGGTCGTTCGTCGACATGCAGCCGTCCGAATCGAGGCGGTCGAAGCTCACGCGGGTGCTCTGGCGCAGCGCGCGGTCGAGCTCGGTCGAGCTCAGCTTCGCGTCGGTTGTGAGCACGACGAGCATCGTGGCGAGGCCGGGCGCGAGCATCCCGGCGCCCTTCGCCATGCCGCCGATCGTCCAGCCGCCGCGCGAGATCGTGGCCTGCTTCGACACGGAGTCGGTGGTCATGATGGCGCGCGCCGCGTCGGGGCCGCCCTCGGTCGAGAGCTGCGCGATCGCGGCATCGACGCCGCTCAGCACACCCTGGCGGAAGGTCTCGCCGCCCTCGCCGATCAGCCCCGTCGAGCACACGAGCACGTCGCCGGCCGCGAGCCCGAGCCCGGCTGCCGCGCGCTCCGCGGTAAGGTGTGTGGTCTGGAAGCCGAACGAGCCGGTGAAGCAGTTCGCCCCGCCCGAGTTCAGCACGACGACGTCGGCGACACCGTCGCGGATGGCCTGCTGCGACCACAGGATCGGGTTCGCCTTGGCGCGGTTGCTCGTGAACACGGCCGCCGCGGCGCGCAGCGGGCCGCGGTTCACCACGACGGCGACGTCGAGGTCGCCGCTCGTCTTCAGCCCGGCCGCGACGCCGGCAGCTTCGAATCCCTTGGCCGCGGTCACGCTCACGGTGCCACTCCGTTCACGCTCAGGCCGCGGGTCTCGAGGAGGCCCAGGGCGATGTTCATCGATTGCACGGCGGCGCCCGCCGTGCCCTTGGTCAGGTTGTCGACCGCGGCGATCACCGTCACCCGGTTCGCGGCCCGGTCGACGGCGAGGCCCAGCAGGGCCGTGTTCGCGCCGATCACGTCGGCGGTGCGCGGAAACTCCCCGGCCGGCAGCAGGTGCACGAACGGCTCGTCGGCGTATGCCGAGGCCCAGGCATCCCGGATCTGCGCGTCGGTGACGCCGTCGACGATCGGCGCCGAGGTCGTGGCGAGGATGCCGCGGGCCATCGGCACGAGCACGGGCGTGAACGCGATGCGGATGCCCTGGTCGGCACCTGTGGTGCCGGCGTCGCCCCCGCGCGCGGCGACGAGCGCCTGCCGGATCTCGGGGATGTGGCGGTGCGTACCGCCGACGGCATAGGGGTTCGCTGTGCCGAGGATCTCGCTCGCGAGCAGGTTCGTCTTGAGGCTCTTGCCCGCGCCGCTGGGGCCGACGGCGAGCACCGAGACGATGTCGGCCGGGTCGATCACGCCCGCCGCGACGCCCGGGGCGAGGCTCAGCGCGACGGTCGAGGCGTTGCAGCCGGGCGCGGCGATGCGCGTCGCGCCGACGAGGCGCTCGCGCTGCGTGCCCGCGCCCACGATGAGCTCGGGCACGCCGTACGTCCACGGCTCGTGGTACCCGCCGCCGTAGAACGCGTTCCAGTCGGTCTCGCTCTCGAGGCGGTGATCCGCGCCGCAGTCGACGATCAGGGCGGAGTCGCCCAGCGCGTCGGTGTACTGCCCCGACTGCCCATGCGGGAGCGCCAGCACGACGACGTCGTGACCGGCGAGGATCTCGGGCGTCGTGTCTTGCAGCGTCAGATGCGCGAGCGAGCGCAGGTGCGGCTGGTGGGCGATCAGCGGCTGCCCCGCGTTGGAGTGCGCGGTGACGGTGGTGATCTCAAAGTCGGGGTGATCGGCAAGAAGGCGCAGAACTTCGCCGCCCGCATAGCCGGATGCGCCTGAAACGGCGACCGAATACGTCATGTCTCTACCTTACGGTCTGGTGGGGTGCCCCGAATGGGGCCGGGCCGGGGCCGGCGACGCTCGCAACCGCAGACGGCGACGATGCCATCACGCGAGGTCGCCTAACGTCGGCGTGCGCCCAGACGTCGCAGCGCAGGAGCACCCACGCGCGGCAGGTGCGCGTGCAGGGGCTGTGCGGGCGAGAACATGGAGCCGACGATAGCGCGCCGTGCCCTCGCCCCGCAAACTCAGTCCCTGATCCGGGCGCCGAAGCGCTCGGCCGCCACCGCCACGCCCGCGAGCTTGGCCTCGCTCGCCTCGGCGGCGGTGAGGGTGCGGTCGGGCGCGCGGAAGCGCAGCGCGAAGCTCAGACTCTTCGAGCCCTCCGGCATCCCCTCGCCGCGGTAGTCGTCGACCAGCCGGACCGACTCGAGCAGCTCGCCCGCGCCCTCGAGGAGCGCCAGGCGCACCTGAGCGGCCGTCGTCGCGACGGGCACGACGAGCGAGACGTCCTGCGTGGCCGGGGTGAAGGTCGACAGGTGCGCGGCCGTGACCGCGTCGCCCGCGAACGAGATCGCCCGGTCGAGGTCGAGCTCGGCGACGGCCACGCGTGCGGGCAGGTCCGCCTCCTCGGCGAGCGCCGGGAGCAGCTCCCCCACGTAGCCGACGGGCTCGCCCGCGATCGTGAGGACGCCGGTGCGTCCGGGGTGCAGCGCGGCGTGCGTGCCCTGCTCGACGTCGATGCGCACGCCGATCGCCGCGGCGATGGTGCGCACCGCGTCCAGCGCGTCGGCGACGCCGGCCGCGACGGGCGCCTGCCCCGCCTGCTTGGGCACGAGCGAGCCGAGCAGCAGCACGCCGACGTGGCGCGGCTGCGGAGGGATCGCCGCGGCGAGCGCCTCGATCGTCTCGCGCGTCGGGCGCTGCGCGGCCAGGGGCACCTCGTCGGTGCCGTAGCGCACGCCCTCCTCGGGGAGGAAGACCGATCCGAGCTCGAACAGCGACAGGTCGGTGAAGCCGCGCGCGAGGTTGCGGTGCGCCACGGCCATGAGGCCCGGCAGCAGGCTGCGGCGCAGGTACGGCGCCTGGCCGTCGAGCGGGTTGGCCAGCTTGATCGATGCCACGGGGCTGCCATCCGCCGAGCCGTAGCGCGCGTTCAGCTCGGCCGTGGTGAACGGGAACGAGGGGGTCTCGGTGAACCCGGCGGCGGCCAGGCCGTTCGCCACCCGGCGCCGCGCGAGCTGCGCGCCGGTGAGGCCGCTGCCTGCCGGCGGCGTCGGAAGCCAGCTGCCGATGCGGTCGTAGCCCTCGATGCGGGCTACCTCCTCGGCGAGGGTCCACTTGTCGGTGAGGTCGGGGCGCCACGTCGGCGGGATGACCTCCCAGCCGTGCTCCCGCGCCTCGACGGTGCATCCGATCGTCTCGAGCGCGCCGACGATCTCGTCGTCGGTGTAGTCGACGCCGATGAGCTCCGGCACGAAGGCGCGGGGCAGCTCGATCGACGCGACGAACACCTCGGCGCCGATGAGCCCGCCGAGCGGGTCGGCGGTGCCGCCGGCGAGCTCGACCATCAGGTCGACGGCGCGCTGTGCGGCCACGAACGGGATGATCGGGTCGACGCCGCGGATGAAGCGCCTGGATGCCTCGGAGGGCAGCTTGTGCCGGCGCGCGGTGCGCGCGACGGTGATCGGGTCGAACACCGCCGCCTCGATGAGCACGTCGGTGGTCTCGGCGCCCATCTCGGTCTTCGCCCCGCCCATGACGCCGGCGAGGCCGATCGGGCCCGATTCGTCGGTGATGAGCAGGTCTTCCGGGTGCAGCGCGCGGGTCTGCTCGTCCAGCGTGACGAGCGTCTCGCCCTTGGCCGCGCGACGCACGGTGATGCCGCCGGTGAGCTTGTCGAGGTCGTAGCCGTGCAGCGGCTGACCCAGCTCGAGCATGACGTAGTTCGTGATGTCGACGAGCAGCGAGATCGAGCGGATGCCGGCGAGGGTGAGCCGCGCGATCATCCACGCGGGGGTGCGGGCCGAGGCATCCACCCCGCGCACCACGCGCGCGACGAACTCGGTCGCCCCGACATTGCCGCGCACGGGCGCCGCGTCGTCGATCGCGAGCGCGAACCCGGTGCCGGGCTGCACCTCGCCCCAGGCCCGGTCGCCCGGGTCGGTGAAGGTGCCGCCGGTCGCGTGCGCGTATTCGCGGGCGACGCCGCGCATCGACAGCGCGTAGCCGCGGTCGGTGGTCACGTTGATCTCGACGGCGACATCGTCGAGGCCGAGCAGCGCGAGCGCGTCGGAGCCGACCTCGGGGTCGAGGCCGAGCTCGGCCAGGCGCAGGATGCCGTCGTGCTCGCTGCCGAGCCCCAGCTCGCGCGCCGAGGCGATCATGCCGTCCGAGACGTGCCCGTAGGTCTTGCGCGCGGCGATCGGGAACGGCCCCGGCAGCACGGCGCCCGGGAGCGTCACCACGACCTTGTCGCCGACGAAGAAGTTGCCGGCGCCGCAGACGATCCCGTGCACGGCGTCGCCGCCGTCGGCCGCGGTCTCGCCCTCGGGCGCGACCTGCACCTGGCACCAGCGGATCGTCTTGCCGTTGGACTGCGGCTCCTCGACGAACTCGAGCACCTGGCCGACGACGATCGGGCCCTGGAGCGAGAACGTGTGCACGTCCTCCTCCTCGAAGCCCACGCGCACGAGCGCCTCGAGCACCTGCTCGGGCGTCGTGCCGGGAGCGATGTCGACGTACTCGCCGAGCCATGAAAGCGGGACGCGCATCAGACCACCATTCCGAACTGCTGCGAGAAGCGGATGTCGCCCTCTGCCATGTCACGCATGTCCTGCACATCGCTGCGGA
>JAKPAC010000030.1 GCA_029779645.1 Actinomycetes bacterium
GGGGCTTGACCCCTGATCTTGGACACGCTGATTCCAGCATGAACGCTGGGGAAGCGAGAATCCAAGGATGGCAAGGAAGAACTACACCGACGAGTTCCGGCGGCGGGCGGTGGACCTGTACGAATCGACGCCTGGCGCGACGCTCAAGGGCATCGCGGTCGATCTCGGGATCTCCCGGGGTGCGTTGAAGGAGTGGGTCGACAAGCTCGGCTCCGGGAAGACCGCGAGCGGTGGCGTGGCGGTGCCTGATGGGCCGCGGCCGGAGTCGCAGGCGGCGCGGGTGGCGCGGCTCGAAGCGGAGAACTCGGCGCTTCGCGCGGAGGCCCGCAAGCTCGAGACGGAGCGGGACATCCTCCGTCAGGCGGCGAAGTATTTCGCCGGGGAGACGAACTGGTGAACCGCTTCCAGTTCGTCGAGGACCACAAGGACGCCTACGGCGTGAAGCGGTTGTGTGAGGTCATTGAGATCGCGAGGTCGTCGTTCTACGCGTGGCTCGCCGCCGCGCCAGGACGAGCCGAGCGTCAGGCCGCGGACGCGGCGTTGGCGTCGCGGATCCGGGTGCTGCAGGACCCCGCGCAGGGTGGCGACCGCGCCTACGGGGCACCGCGGATCACCGCCGACCTCAACGACGGCGTGACCGCGACGGAGCGGGTCAATCGCAAGCGGGTCGCGCGGGTGATGCGGGAGCACCGGCTCGCGGGGATCCGGCTGCGGCGGCGCGTGAAGACGACGATCCCGGACCAGTCGGGACGCCGCTTCCCGGACCTGGTCGAACGCGACTTCTCCACAGGTGAACCGAACCGCAGGTACGTCGGCGACATCACCTACCTGCCGATCGCGGACGGTTCGAACCTCTACCTCGCGTCGGTGATCGACCTCGGCTCCCGCAAGCTCGCCGGCTGGCAGGTCGCCGACCACATGCGCACCGAGCTCGTCGAGGACGCCCTCCGCGCCGCCGCCCGCGACCGCCGGAGCCTCGCCGGCGCGATCTTCCACAGCGACCACGGCAGCGTCTACACCTCCAAGGCCTACGGCACGCTCTGCGAGCAGTTCAGGGTGACCCAGTCCATGGGCGCGATCGGGACGAGTGCCGACAACTCACTGGCCGAAAGCTTCAATGCCGCGCTCAAACGCGAGCTTCTCGAGGGCCGGGCAGCGTTCCCGGACCAGGCGACCGCCTACCGGGCCGTGTTCCGGTGGGCGCACCGCTACAACACCCGCAGGCGCCACTCCGCGATCGGCAACATCACCCCGAACACCTACGAAGCCGCCTACGCGGCGACCGCGTCCGCTACCCTCGCGGAAGCGGCATAACCGAACCGACACCGTGTCCACGATCGAGGGTCAAGGCCCTAGTACGCGTTCGCGTTGAGCGCGTTGCGCCGACTCGGTCGATTGATGGTCAGGATGCGGATACCGTCCGTGTCCTCGACAATCACGTCATCAGTCATCGTTGACTTCCCTTCAATGCCGCGCGCGTACGTGCGCGGGAGTTGTCTATCGGCACCGGTGCCGTTCCTGAATCTTAGAGTCTCGTTCTAGTCCATGCAACGCGAGGTGCGCAAAACGCACCTGCCGATCACTTTGTGACGGTGCGCCCGCGCAGCCACCGGTACGCCCGCATGACAAAAGCGCCGGTCCCCGTTGGGGACCGGCGCTCTTGCTGTGGTGGTGCTTACGCAGTCATCGACTCGGCGAGGACGCGGAGGTGGTCCTCGGTGGAGCCGTAGGTGCGGGTCGCGGCGACCATGCGGGAGAGGTAGTGGCTGATCGGGTACTCGAAGGTGATACCGATGCCACCGTGCATCTGCACGTACTGCTCAGCGACGTGGGTGCCCGCGCGGCCGAGCTGGAGCTTGACCTGCGAGGCGATCTTCTTGTCGTACTCGCCCTTTGCGAGGGTCTCGACGGCCTGGACGACGAGGTTCGCGGTGAGCTCGTTGAGCACGTGCAGATCGGCTGCGCGGTGCTGCAGCGTCTGGTGCACGGCGAGGGGCTTGCCGAACTGCTCGCGCTGCTTGATGTACTCGACGGTGATCTTCAGGCCTTCGCGCATCGAGCCGACGGTCTCTGCGCCCTGGAGGATCTGTGCGTACACGTACATGTCGGCGAGGGCCTCGTCGACGTCGGCACCGGTGCCGAGCAGTTCCGCGGCTGCGCCGTTGAACGTGATCTCGGCGCCGCGGCGCTCGTCGTTGGTGGGGTACGCGACGCTGGTGACGCCATCAGCGTTCGCGTCGACCAGGTACAGGCCGAGCGAGCCGTTCTCCTGCTTCGCCGAGACGACGAGGATGTCGGCCGAGGGGCCGGCGGCGACGGGGAACTTCTTGCCGGTGAGCGTGCCGCCCGCGGCCGAGGTCTCGACGCGGATGCCGGGCCAGCGCGAACCGTACTCCTCGTGGGCGAGGGCGAGCTTGAGCTCGCCGGTGCTCAGCGGGTTGAGGACGCGTGCCTTCTGCTCGTCGGTGCCGAGGCGCTCGACGAGGAAGCCGGGGATGAACACGGCGTCCAGCAGCGGCTCGGGAGCCAGGACGCGGCCGACCTCGGCGAGGACGGCGGCGAGGTCTTCGACGCTCGCCTCGAGGCCACCGAACTCTTCGGGGAACACGAGGCCCTGCACGTTCATCTCACCCAGCGCGTTCCAGACCTCTTCGCTGTAACCCAGCTCGGTGTCGGAGACGGCGTTGCGGGCCGTGACGTTCTCGTAGTGGGCCGCCAGCAGGGCGCGGACGGCTTCGGCAAATTCGTTCTGTTCGGTCATATTGGTCACAGCCCCAGGATCGCGGAGGCGATGATCGAGCGCTGAACTTCGCTGGAGCCTCCATAGATGGTCACCTTGCGGTGGTTGAGATAGGTGTGGATGGTGGCGGACTGCCAGTCCTCAACGCCACTCAGGCCGTCGTTCTCGAACGCGCGAGCGTTCGGGCCCGCGACATCGATCATCAGTGCGGTGAGCGCCTGGTCGAGCTCCGTGCGGCGGAGCTTGATGACCGAGCCACCGGGGTTGGGGCGGCCATCCGCCGACGTGCCCTTGACGCGAAGCGCGGTCTGCTCGAACGCGGTGATCTGCGTCTCGAGCTCGGCGAGGCGCGCGCGGAAGAGCAGGTCCTCCATGAGCGTGCCGTTCTCGAGCTGGATCTCCGAGGCGGCCTGCTTGGCCTTCTCGAGGGTGCGCCAGAACGGCGTCGCGCTCGACATGCCGCCGCGCTCGTTGCCGAGGAGGAACTTGGCGTAGGTCCAGCCCTTGTTCTCTTCGCCGATGAGGTTCTCGGCGGGGACGACCACGTTGTCGAAGAAGACCTCGTTGACCTCGTGCTCGCCGTCCATGAGACGGATCTTGCGCACGCTGACGCCAGGGGTCTTCATGTCGATAAGCAGGAACGAGATACCCATCTGGCGCTTGGGCGCGTTCGGGTCGGTGCGGACCAGCATGAAGATCCAGTCGGCGTTGTGGCCGTCCGTGGTCCACATCTTCTGGCCGTTGACGATGTAGTTGTCACCGTCACGCACGGCGCGCGTGCGCACCGAGGCGAGGTCAGAGCCGGCCTCGGGCTCGGAGAAGCCCTGGCACCAGTACTGGTCGGCGTTGTAGATCGCGGGAAGGAAGCGCTCCTTCTGCTCCTGCGTGCCGAACTCGACGAGGACGGGAGCCAGCAGGCCGATGCCGAAGCCGTTGGTCGGCGCGATGTGGTTCTCGATCACCTCTTCGGAGAAGATGAACGACTGCATCGGCGTCCAGTCCTTGCCGCCCCACTCGACGGGCCACTTCGGCGCGGCGAGGCCGGCCTTCGCGAGCGCCTTCTGGCCACGGATGGTCTGTTCGCGCACCGGACGCTTGCCCGCGCGGATCGTCTCCTTGATGTCCTCTGGGTATTCGTTCTGGAAGAACTCCCGCAGCTGCGCGCGGAAAGCTTCCTCCTCAGGGGTGTATATCAACGACATTGTTGACCTCTCTCCGCAGGCCCGCGGCGGGGCGCAAACGCGGTGGTTGGTGGTTGTGTTGGTTGGTTGTCCCTCATGCATATCAGGCCATCGCTGTTCCTGAAAATCGAGCGACCTGTTCCACATACTATGCGAGAACGCATCCAAAAACGCATGCCCCAAGATCTATGACCACCCATTTTTCGAGTCACCGAAGCCCGTGTTGCACCCTTAGACTGGATGCTTGGTGTGCCGGGAAGTCTGGTCGGCGGCGCTTCCGGCAACCCCGTCGGCGGCGCTCGAAACGAAGGTCCCCGATGAGTGACAACGTAGTCCGCACCCGCTTTTCCCGCTTCATCACCTGGCTGACCGGCGATGTCACGAGCGGTGCGCTCATGATCGGCGCCGCCCTGCTCGGTCTCATCTGGGCGAACTCTCCCTGGCGCGAGGTCTACGCCGGCCTGGCAAGCATCACTATCGGCCCCGAGTCCCTCGGGCTGCATCTCTCGCTGGGCACCTGGGCGGCCGATGGGCTCCTCGCGATCTTCTTCTTTGTCGTCGGCGTCGAGCTCAAACAGGAGATCGTCGCCGGAAGCCTGCGCAACCCGCGCGAGGCCGCCGTGCCGGTGCTCGCCGCGGTGGGGGGGATGTTGTTCCCCGCGCTCATCTATATCGCCGTCGTGCTCGTCCAGGGCGCGCCCGAGGCCCTGCATGGCTGGGCGATCCCGACGGCGACCGATATCGCGTTCGCCGTCGCGGTGCTTGCCATCTTCGGTCGGGGCTTGCCCGTCGGCCTGCGCATCTTCCTGCTGACGCTCGCCGTCGTCGACGACCTGCTCGCGATCGTCGTCATCGCGATCTTCTACACCGGCACCATCAACCTGCTCGCCCTCGTAGGCGCGCTCGCCGTCATCGGCGTGTTCGCCCTTGCCGCCCGGATGCGGCGCCTGCACTGGTGGATCCTGATCCCGCTTGCCGTGGTCGCATGGGCGCTCATGCACGCCTCGGGCGTGCACGCAACGATCGCGGGCGTGCTGATGGGATTCTTCATCCCGGCCAAGCCCATGCGTGAAGAACCGGAGAGCCGAACGCACCGCGTCGCGCAGAAGGTCAACCCCGTCTCGGCCGGCATCGCGCTGCCCGTGTTCGCGTTCTTCGCCGCAGGCGTGACCGTGATCGACGGGGGCGGCGTGTTCGGTGAGCCCATTGTGCCCGCGATCGTCCTGGCGCTGGTTGCCGGCAAGGTGATCGGCGTGCTGGGCACGACCGCGGTCGTCACGCGCCTCACGCCGCTGCGTCTGCCCGATGGCATCGGGATCCGTGATCTGTTGCCCATCGGGCTGCTGACGGGCATCGGCTTCACCGTCGCGCTGCTGATCGCGGAACTCTCCTTCGACGACCCGCAGATGACCCCCGCGGCGAAGGTGGCGGTACTGCTGGCGAGCTTCATCGCGGCGGTGCTCGGCGCGATCTCGCTGCGCTGGGACGCGCGCAAGCTGCGCCACAACGACATGAACCGCGACGGAATTCCGGACTCGCCGAGCCGCAAGATCGGCGAGTAGCCAGCCGCGAGCGCGGGCGCCCCGCGCGGCTACCGCTGCGGCGCGGGGGAGCGGCGCGTGCGGGCGCCGGGCCCGGTCACCGCTTCGGGGCGGAGGTCGAGCCGGCGCAGCAGCTGCGCGTTCAGCGCGACGACGATCGTCGAGACCGACATGAGGACGGCGCCGAGCGACATCGGCAGGATAAAGCCGATCGGCGCCAGCACGCCCGCCGCCAGCGGGAGCGCGACCACGTTGTAGCCGGCCGCCCACCACAGGTTCTGTTGCATCTTGCGATAGCTCGCCTGCGAGAGCTCGATGACCGAGACCACCGAGCGCGGATCGTCGCTCGCGAGGATGACGCCGGCGGATGCGATTGCGACGTCGGTCCCGGCGCCGATCGCGATCCCCACGTTCGCCCGGGCAAGGGCCGGGGCGTCGTTGACGCCGTCGCCGACCATCGCGACGGCGCGCCCCTCCGCCTGGAGCACGCCGATCCCCGCCGCCTTGTCTTCGGGGCGGACCCCGGCGAAGAATCGGTCGATCCCGAGCGTGGCCGACACCGACGCGGCGACCGCCTCGGCGTCGCCGGTGAGCATCACCACCGTGACCCCGCGGGCGTGCAGCTCGTCGATCGCGGCTCGCGACGCCGGCCGGATCTCGTCGGCGAGGCGAAGCGCGCCGACGACGGCGCCATCGACCAGCACGTGCAGGATGATCGCACCCTCGTCGCGCCACTCCCGGGTGGCGGCAAGCTCGGGCCGGCCCTCCGCTTGAAGCAGGGCGGGGCCGCCCACACGCACGGTGCGCCCGTCGACGATCGCCCGCACGCCCACCGCCGGTGACGAGCTGAACGCGCTCGCCCGAGCGAGGGTGAGCCCTCGTTCCCCTGCGGCGTGCACGATGGCCCGCGCGAGTGGATGCTCCGAATCGAGCTCCGCGGCCGCGGCGAGCATGAGCACCTCGTCGGCATGCATCGCCGCGGTGGCGGGGTGCACCGCCGTGAGGGCGGGGGTGCCCATGGTGAGCGTGCCGGTCTTGTCGAACACGACCGTGTCGATCGTGCGCATCGCCTCGAGCGCGTGCCGATCCTTCACGAGCACGCCGGCGCGCGCGGCGCGTTCGGTCGCGATCGACACGACGAGCGGAATCGCGAGCCCGAGCGCGTGCGGACACGCGATGACGAGCACGGTGATGGTGCGCATCACGGCCACATCGGGCAGGCCGATGGCGCTCCAGACGATGGCGGTGAGCACCCCAGCGCCCAGCGCGAACCAGAACAGCCAGCCGGCCGCGCGGTCGGCCAGCAGCTGGGCGTGTGAGGGCGAGTGCTGCGCATCGGCGACGAGGCGCTGGATGCCGGCGAGCGCGGTGTGCTCGCCGACCGCGGTCACCCGCACGCGCACGCCCGAGTCCGTGGCGACGGTGCCCGCCACGACCTGCGCGCCGGTCTCGCGCCGGACCGGGCGGGACTCACCCGTGATCATCGACTCGTCGAAGTCGGCGCCGCCCTGCACCACGACGCCGTCGGCCGGGACGCGGGCGCCCGGACGCACGACCACGATGTCGCCGACGCGCAGCGCGGCGGGCTCGACCACGACGATCTCGTGCCCCTCGACCCGCTCGGCGGCATCGGGCAACAGCGCGGCGAGCGAGTCGAGCGCCGACGCGGTCTGGGCCAGCGAGCGCATCTCGATCCAGTGGCCGAGCAGCATGATCACGATCAGAAGCGCGAGCTCCCACCAGAAGTCGAGCTCGTGGTGCAAGACGCCGAGGGTCGCGCCCCACGAGGCGATGAACGCCACCGTGATGGCCAGGGCGACCAGCAGCATCATGCCCGGCTCTCGCGCGCGGATCTCGTCGACCGCACCGCGCAGGAACGGTGCGCCGCCCCAGAGGTACATCACGGTGCCGAGCACCGGCGAGACCCAGCCGCTCACGTCGCCCTGGAGCGAGTAGCCGAGCAGCATCCCGAACATGGGCGAGAGCGCGATGACGGGGATCGCGAAGACGAGCATGATCCAGAACAGGCGCCGAAACTGCGCAGCGTGATCGCCGTGGCCGCCGTGGCTGCCGTGGCCGGCATCGGCGCTGTGCCCCGGGCGCGGCTCCTCGTCGTGTGGTGCAACGTGTGCCATGGGAGCGCCCTCCTCTCGGTGCCGTGTGCGCGCTACGCCGCCGTCGCGGCGGCGGCGGCGCGCGCCGTGCCCGCCTCTGCCTGCGCGGATGCGCGTGCGGGGTCGGTCTTGAAGCCGCGAAGCCGCAGGCTGTTCGTCACGACGAACACCGAAGAGAGCGCCATCGCGGCGGCCGCGATCAGGGGGTTGAGCAGGCCGAGCATCGCGACGGGGATCGCCGCGACGTTGTAGGCGAAGGCCCAGAACAGGTTGCCCTTGATCGTGCCGAGGGTGCGCCGCGCTAGGCGGATCGCATCCACGACCGCGAGCAGGTCGCCTGAGACGATCGTGATGTCGCTCGCGGCGATCGCCGCGTCGGTGCCGCCGCCCATCGCGAGGCCGAGGTCGGCCGCGGCGAGGGCCGCGGCGTCGTTGACACCGTCGCCGACCATGGCGACGATCTGGCCCTGGGCTTGGAGGGCGCGGATCGTCTCCAGCTTCTGGACCGGGGTGACACCCGCGTGCACCTCGTCGATGCCCACCTGCGCGGCGACGAAGGCGGCCGCGCCGGCGTTGTCGCCCGTGAGCATCACGGGCCGCAGGCCGAGCTCGCGCAAGCGCGCGATGGCCCGCGCGCTCGAGGCCTTGATGGTGTCGGCGACCGCGATCGCGCCGAGGTACGCGCCGTCGCGGGCGACCATCACGACGGTGGCGCCGCGGGCGGCGAGCGCGTCGGCCTCGGCGAGCGCGGCAGCGTCTACCCGGATGCTCCACTGCTCGATGAGCCACGACGGGCGCCCCGCCACGACCATGGCGCCGTCGACGAGGGCCTCGACCCCGTGCCCGGCGTGCGATGCGAACGACTGTGCGGCGGGAGCATCCGCCCCCTGCACGATCGCGCGCGCGATGGGATGCTCGGACCCGGCCTCGGCGGCAGCGGCGGCGCGGCGCAGCTCGCCTTCGTCGATGCCGGGGGCCGGCAGCGCCGACAGGATCGACATGTGCCCGCTCGTGATCGTGCCGGTCTTGTCGAGCACGATCGTGTCGACGCGGCGGGTGCGTTCGAGCACCTGCGGGCCCCGGATCAGCACGCCCAGCTGTGAGCCGCGGCCGGTGCCGACCAGCAGCGCGGTGGGCGTGGCGAGGCCGAGGGCGCAGGGACAGGCGATGATCAGCGTCGCGACCGCGGCGGTGAAGGCGATCTCGAGCGAGCCGTCGAACACCAGCCACGCGATGAAGGTGAGGATCGACAGGCCGATCACGATCGGCACGAAGATGCTCGAGACCCGGTCGGCAAGGCGCTGCACCTGCGCCTTGCCGGTCTGCGCCTCCTCCAAGAGCCTGCCCATGCGCGCCAGCTCGGTGTCGGCGCCCACACGCGTGATCTCGACGACCAGGCGGCCGCCGACGTTCAGCGTCGCGCCGACGACGCGCGATTCGGGGGCGACCTCGACCGGAATCGATTCGCCGGTCAGCATGCTGGCGTCGATGGCGGATGCCCCGTCCACGACCAGTCCGTCGGAGGGGACCTTCTCGCCGGGGCGGACGACCACGAGGTCGCCCACCGCGAGCTGTGCGACGGGCACGCGCTGCTCGGTGCCGCCGAGGCCGCCGACGAGGCGGCTCGCGTCCTTCGCGCCGAGCTCGAGGAGCGCGCGCAGCGCGGCGGAGGAGGACTTCTTCGCCCGTGCTTCGGCGTAGCGGCCGGCGAGGATGAACACCGTCACCATCGCCGCGACTTCGAGGTAGATGTCTCCGGAGCCCTCGTGCGGGGCGCCGAACAGCGTCATCGTCATTGTCATGCCGGCAACGCCGGCCGAACCGAAGAAGAGGGCGTACAGCGACCACGCGAACGCCGCGATCACGCCGACGCTGATCAGCGTGTCCATCGTGGCGGCACCGTGGCGCGCGTTGATGGCCGCGGCGCGGTGGAATGGCCACGCGCCCCACACCGCGACCGGCGCGGTGAGGGTGAGCGCGAGCCACTGCCAATTGGTGAACTGCAGGGCCGGGATCATCGAGAGCAGCGCCACGGGGAGGGTGAGCGCGGCGGTGATGATGAGCCGGTTTCGCAGTTCTACGACCTCGATTTCCGCCCGCGAATCGGCGGGCGGGGCGTCCGTGTGTGTGACGGGGGGAGCGGGGAGTGTTGCCTGGTACCCGGTCGCTTCGATCACGGCGATGAGCTCGGCGGCATCCACCCCCTCGGCACGCACGCGTGCCTTCTCCGTCGCGTAATTCACGGTCGCCTCGACGCCGGGGAGCTTGTTGAGCTTGCGCTCGATGCGCATGGCGCACGAGGTGCAGGTCATCCCGGCGATGTCGAGCTCGAGGTCGGTGGCGCTCATGGCAGGTCGGGCACCACCGTGTAGCCGGCCTCGGCGATGGCCGCCTCAAGGGGTGCGATCTGCAGCGGTGCGGCGCTGTGCACGCTCACGGTCGAGACGCCGTCTGCCACGAGCGCGACGGTGACGCGCTCGACGCCGGCGATCTCGCCGAGCTCCTCGGTGACGCTCGAGACGCAGTGCGCGCAGGTCATGCCCTCGACCGAGAAGTCGGTGCGGACGCTGACGATTGCGGGCGTCGCTGCGCGGCCGCCGCCGCTGCACCCGCAGCCGCCTCCGCCGCAGCAGCCGCCGCCGGTGTTTGCGGTGACGTCGGTGAGGTTGATGTCGATGGCTTCGTTGGTCATTTCGGTTCCTTTGTGTGTGGCGGGTGTGTGGCGGGTGTGTGGATGGTTCGGGAGGGGGATCTCGTCCGATCGCGCGCGGGTGGTGCGCGATCGGTGCTAGGAGCGCACCAGGCGGGCGATGGCCGCGTTCGCCTCGGCGATCTTCGCTGCGGCGACGGGCCCACCCACCGCGGCAGCCTCGGCTACGCAGTGCTCGAGGTGGTCGCCGAGCAGCGAGAGCGCGACGGTCTCGAGCGCCTTCGTGGCCGCCGAGACCTGGGTGAGGACGTCGATGCAGTACTTGTCGTCTTCAATCATGCGGGCGATGCCTCGCACCTGCCCCTCGGCGCGACTGAGGCGCTTGAGCAGGTCGTCCTTGTTTGCGACGTAGCCGTTCATGTCGCATACGATACCCCCCTAGGGTACCGAGGCGCAAGGGTGCTCAGGAATGCGCTGGCGCGGGGGCGGTCGCGGCATCCACCGGCTCGCCCCGTGGATTTTGGATCCACAGGAAGGAGACGACCCCGCCCGCGATCATCAGCACGGCGGTCACGATCGCGGCGCGATAGAAGCCGTGCAGGTCGAGCTCACCGCCCACGACGGCCGCGAGCGCGGCGATCACGATGAGCCCGGCCACGCGCGCGACGGCGTTGTTGATCGCCGATGCGATGCCCGAGCGCTCCGGCTCGATCGCACCGAGGACGGCGGAGGTGAGCGGCGCGACCGTGATCGTGAGGCCGAGGCTGAACACCAGCACGCTCGGCAGCACCTGCGTCCAGTATGAGAACTCGTCGGTGACGCTCAGCAGCAAGAGGGCGCCGAGGCCCATCAGGATCGGGCCGATGGTCATGAACAGCCGCGGGCCCCAGCGGCCCGCGAGGGTTCCGATCCGCGCGCTCAGCACGATCATGAAGAGCGTCGTGGGCATGGTGGCCAGCCCCGCCAGCGTGGCGGGGAGACCTGCGCCCTGCTGCAGGTAGACGCCGAGGGCGAAGCCGTTCAGTGACAGCGCGGCGTAGACGAACGCGGTGGCGAGGTTGCCGGCCCAGAAATTGCGAGCCCGAAACAGCGACAGCGGCATCATCGGATCGCGGGCGAAGCGCTGGCGCACGAGAAATCCCGCGAACGCGACGACCCCACCCACCAGGGTGACGAGTATCACGGGCGACCCCCAGCCCAGGCGCGGCTGCTCGATGAGCGCGTACACGGTGCCGCCGAGACCGATCGTGCACAGCGCGGCCCCGAGCCAGTCGATGGATGCCCCGGCCCGGCGCACATCGTGCTGCCCGAGCCGCGCGACAAGCACCAGCGTGATCGCGATCGGCACGACGTTCACGAGGAACGCATAGCGCCACGACGCGAAATCCACGAACAGCCCACCCATCAGCGGCCCGACGATGAGGGCGATCGTGGTCATCGCGGTCCAGATGCCGATCGCGCGGGCGCTCGCCGCCCGGTCGCGGAAGGTCGACATGATCAAGGCGAGCGAGCTCGGCACGAGCAGGGCCCCGGCCACGCCCTGCAGGATCCGCGCGATGATCATCACCTCGGGGTTCGGCGCCACGACGATCGCGGCCGAGGTGAGCCCGAAGCCGTAGAGACCGATGCGCAGCACGCGCAGGCGCCCGTACGCATCGCTGAGCGAGCCGGCCAGCAGGATCAGCGCGCCGAGCGTGATCAGGTAGCCATCCACGGCCCACTGCTGGGTTGCCAGGCCGCCACCGAGGTCGCGCTCCATGGCGGGCAGGGCGATCGTGACCACCGTGCCGTCGAGGAACGCCACGAAGGAGGCGAGCACGGCGATGGTGAGCACGAGCCGCTCGTCCCGTGACATCGCCACCGTGATCGTGTTCCCCACGGCGCCACGCTACGCCGCCCGAGCGCCCGACCGGAAGGGGAGCGCGTGCGGGCGGTGACTACTCGCCGCGGAACACCGGCGGGCGCTTCTGAAACACCGCGCTGACCGCCTCCTGCAGATCGAGCGACGGCAAAAACGCCGAGTTCCAGGCCGCGACGTAGCGCAAGCTGTCGTGCACGCCGGCGCTCCGCGAGTGATCGAGCACGTTCTTGATGCCCTGCACGACGAGCGGCGGGTTCTCGGCGATCTCCTTGGCGGTCGCGTGGGCGGCCGCCAGGGTCGCCTCCGGCGTGTCGAATACATCGTTGACGAGGCCGATGCGCTCGGCTCGAGCCGCGTCGATGTTCTTGCCGGTGAGCGCGAGTTCGCGCAGGTGGCCGTCGGCGATGATCGCGGGCAGGCGGGCGAGGCTGCCGAGGTCGGCGACCATCGCCACCTTCACCTCGCGCACGCTGAAGGTCGCGTCCGCGCTCGCGTAGCGGATGTCGACGGCCGAGATCAGGTCGACGCCGCCGCCGATGCACCAGCCGTGCACCGCGGCGATGACCGGCTTGCGGCACTCGGCGACGGCGGTGATGGCGGCCTGCATGCGCTGCAGCTTCGTCAGGAACTCGGTGCGTGCTCGCGCAAGCCCGCCCTGGGGCGCCGCGTCGTTGTTCTTCATCGCCGAGAGGTCGAGGCCGAAGGTGAACTGCGAGCCCGATCCGACGATCACGATGGCCCGCACCTCTGGGTCGGCGTCAAGCGCCGCGAACAACACCGGCATCTCGGCCCAGCAATCGGGGCCCATCGCGTTGCCCTTGCCGGGCCCGATGAGTGTCACTTGCGCGACGTGATCCATGCGTTCGACAGTGAACGCTTTCCACGCGTGGTCTGCAGGCATGCCATGAGCGTAGCGACGCAGGCCCGCCCGTGCGCCAGATGACGAGCGGGTCAGCCGTTCGCGGTTTCGAGCGTGGCGGCGAAGTGGACCTCGCGCAGCTGCGAGGGGCTGAGGTCGTAGGCCCTGCGAAACCGCGAACGCAGGGTTCCGGCATCCCCGTAGCCGCAGCGCTCGGCGACCTCGGCGACGCTCAGCTGCGGCTGCCGCGTGAGCAGCTCGTAGGCGGCCTCGAGCCGGCGCCGCGCCAGCAAGCCGGCGATGCCGCCCTCATCGTCGGCGAACGCGCGGTACAGCTGCCGTTTGCTCACGTGCAGGGCGTGCGCGATCGAGTCGACGCTGCATGTCGGGCTGGCGAACTCGCGGTCGATCAGGCGGCTCACCGCGGTCCGCAGCTTGCGCCGGCGAGCGGCGGCGCCCTCGTCGTGCTGCTGCAGCTGGGCGGTGACCGCCGTGATCAGCTCGAGCGTCGCCGCCTCGAGCGCGGCGGCAGTCGGGGCATCCAGCGGTGGCTCGCATGCCAGCTCGAACAGCAGGCGGGTGAGGTACATCCCCACCGCCCGCGTGAGGGGCGTCTCGGGCAGCACCAGGCTCGGCATCGTAAACAGCTCGCCGCCGAACACGCCCAGCGCGCGCAGTGGCACGCGAAGTCTCGTCTCCTCGGTGAGTTCAAGGGCCTCGCTGCGCACCGGGTGCACCGAGGGCACCGCGAGCATCCGGCCCGGC
The DNA here is from genome assembly GCA_029779645.1 of Actinomycetes bacterium. Taxonomy (GTDB): domain Bacteria; phylum Actinomycetota; class Actinomycetes; order Actinomycetales; family Microbacteriaceae; genus Microbacterium. The sequence goes on from JAKPAC010000030.1 coordinate 13,712, forward strand.
ACAAGCAACCCCTGGCGGGTGGGCGTTGCCCAGCGCGAGACGCCGAGCGTGCTGATCGTGAACATGATGGATGCCTCGGCCTCCGGCCGCTCGTCGCCGCCGCGCGTGAGGGTGCTCGGGGTGACGAGGTGGCTGGTGAGGGTGAGCGCGCCGATGCCGCGCTCGAGCGTCGCGCACTCGAAGCGGTGCGGATCGCCGGCGCTCGCCGCCTCGGCGCGGCTGCGCTCGGCATAGCTTCGCAGGCCCGGCTCGCCGAACACTCGCAGCGGCGCCGGGCGGCCCGCGGTGCCGGGCGCCTCGGGGTCGGGGTGGGCGCCGACGCCCGCGAGGCGCCGGTACCACGCCTGGATGGCGCGCGGATCGATGGTGGTCACGCGGGTCTCCCAACGACGATGTTGGAGCGGAGGGCCGCGCACCCCGGCGGCACGCGGATGTCGCACACCGTAGCGGCAGCGTCGCGGAGAGGGAAGGAAATTCACCCCGCCGCCCCGGCATATCCTGGGGGGATGTCGTCTCAGCGCTCGCGGAGCGGATCCGCCGAACCCTCCTACCGTCGCCTTGCCCTCGCCCCGGCGCTCATCGCGGCGATCGCCCTCGGCGTCGGCTACCCGCTGGTCGAGACCGACGCCTATCTGTATGTGCGCTTCGTCGTGGCGATCATGGCGGTCATCGTCGCGGTCTTCGCGATTCAGGCGCACCGCTGGGTGTGGGCGATCCCGATGGCGGCGATCGTCGTGATCTGGAACCCGATGTTCCCGCTCGAGTTCGACATCGTCGCGTGGCTTGCGCTGCAGACCGTCGCGCTGCTGGTGCTGATCACGGCGGGCGCCGCGATCAAGACGCCGGCAGACCCCGACGCGGCGTAGCGCCGGCGTCGGTCGCGTGCCGCGCGGGTCTCAGCGCACGGGCCTCAGCGCTCGCGCCGGGCGCCCGCGCTGGGGGTGACCGTGAACAGCTGCGGCCGGGGGTATCCGGCCTCGGCGAACGCGCGGGTCACCGCCTCGGCGATCGCGGCGTTCTGCGCGGTCGGCACGAGCGCGATGACCGCGCCGCCGAACCCGCCGCCGGTCATCCGGGCGCCGAGCGCCCCGGCGGCGCGAGCCGACTCGGCGGCGAGGTCGAGCTCGGGGGTCGAGACCTCGAAGTCGTCGCGCAGCGACGCGTGCGAGGCATCCAGCAGCGCGCCGATCGCGCGCATGTCGCGCGCGAGCGCATCGCCCGAGCGCGCCGGATCACCGTGTGCGTCCAGCAGCGTGACCGCTGCGAGCACCCGTGCGTTCTCGGTGAGCACGTGCCGGGCGCGGCGGAACGTCTCGTCGTCGAGCAGCGCTTCGGCTGCCTCGAGCCGCGCCAGGGCGACGTCGCGAAGCGCCGGCACGCCAAGCACCTGCGCGGCACGCTCGCAGGAGGCGCGGCGCGCGCCATAGCCGCCGCCGGCGTGTGCGTGCGCCGTGCGGGTGTCGATCACGAGCACCTCGAGACCGGCGGCAGCGAAGCCGAGCGGTACCGCGCGCGTGTGCAGCGTCCGGGCGTCGAGCAGTACCGCAGCCCCCGCGGTGCCCTGCAGCGCCGCGGTCTGGTCCATGATGCCGGTCGGGGCGCCCACCGCCTCGTTCTCGGCGAGCCGGCCGATCCGCGCGAGCGCCGAGCGATCGAGGTTCGTACCCCACAGTTCGTTCAGGGCGATGGCGATGGATGCCTCGATGGCCGCCGACGACGAAAGCCCGGCGCCGACCGGCACCGAAGAATCGAAGCACACGTCCACGCCGCCGCGCGCGGCGAGCCGGCCGAACGCCCACGCCACCCCGAGGGGATACGCCGACCAGCCCGCCAGGCGCGCGGGGTCGAGCAGCCCGAGGGGCAGCTCGACGCTCTTGTCGCCGGCGAAGGTCGATGCCACGCGGATGCGGCGGTCTTCGCGGGGCGCGACGGCCGCCCAGGTGCGGCGGTCGATGGCGAAGGGCAGCGCGAAGCCGTCGTTGTAATCGGTGTGCTCGCCGATCAGGTTCACCCGGCCCGGTGCCGACCAGACCCCGAGCGGGGCGCGCCCGAAGCGCCGGGTGAACTCGGCGGCGGCGCGTTCGGCGGAGGGGGTGGCGTGCGCGGTGGCCGGGCGCGGTGGCGCGCTCATGTTGCGGCATCCGCCCGCTCGATCGCCGCGCGCAGAGCCGCGGCGCCCGCCTCGGGAACGATGTCGCCGATCCAGGCGCCCATCGCGGCCTCCGAACCGGCGAGGTACTTCAGCTTGTCGGCACTCCGGCGCGGGCTTGTCAGCTGCAGCATCAGGCGGATGTGCTCGCGCCCGCGGTGCACCGGCGCCTGGTGCCAGGCGAGGATGTACGGGGTCTGCGAGTCGTAGAGCGCGTCGATGCCGCGCAGCAGCCGAGGCAGCAGCTCGGCAAGCTCGTCGCGCTCGGCAAGGCTCGTCGCGGCAAGGTCGGGGATGTGCCGGTGCGGCAGGACGTGCACCTCGATCGGCCAGCGCGCGGCGAAGGGCACGAACGCGGTGAAATGCGTGCCCGCGATCAGCACGCGCTCGCCGGCACGCTCGAAGGCGAGGATGTCGGCGAACAGTTCGCCGCCGTGCCGCTCGCGGTGCGCGAGCGCCGAGGCCAGCGCCCGCTCGGTGCGCGGGGTGACGGTGGGATACGCGTAGATCTGCCCGTGCGGGTGCGTGAGGGTGACGCCGATGGCTTCGCCGCGGTTCTCGAACGGGAAGACCTGCGCGATGCCCGGCAGCGCCGAGAGCGCCTCGGTGCGCGCGGCCCACGCCTCGACGATGGTGCGGATGCGCCCCCGCGGCTGGGTGCCGAGCGAGCCCTCCGAGTGCGGGCTGAACGCGACGACCTCGCAGCGGCCGAACGCGGGCGCGCTCGCGCCGAGCGCGGGCGTGTGCTCGGGCGGGGCGGTGCCGAACGGGGGCGCGCTCTCGCCCCGGGCCGCAGCATCCACACCTTCGCCGCGGGCCGGCAGCCCGGGCCCGAAGGCGGGCGAGCGGTTCTCGAACACCGCGACGTCGTATTCGTCGGGCAGCTCGCTGGGATTGGTGGGGGTCTGCGGGGCGAGCGGGTCGAGATCGGCCGGCGGAAGGTACGTGCGGTGCTGCCGGGCCGCGGCGATCGAGACCCATTCCCCCGAGAGCGGGTCGCGGCGCATCTGCGCCGTCGGCGGGCGCGGGCCCAGCGCGCGGGCGTCGACCCGGCGGTGGCGCGCAGGGCCGGCCGGGGCATGGGCATCCCGCCCCGCAGGCTCCGCGTCGTCGAAGTAGAACAGCTCGCGCCCGTCGGCCAACACCGCCGCGGTGCGGCGGATGCGGGGGTCCACGGCTGCGGCGCGAGCGGGCTGCACGGTTAGCCCGCCTGCACCGTGTCGGCGATCACCGAGCGTTCGCTGAGCTCGTGCCACGTGCGGTTGTGGTAGACGAGCGGGCGGACATCCTCGTCCGGCGCGTGGGCCTCGAGCGCGTGTACGACGATGACCTTCGAGTCACCGGCATCCATCGTGTTGATGATGCGGCCGCGGATCCACACCGGGGTATCGACGTAGTAGGGCTCGCCGGTCGGGAGCCGATCCCACATCGCCGGGTCGGCGAAGCGGTCGACGCCCTTGGTGGCGCACAGGCGCGCGATCGGCAGCTGTGCCGAGGCGAGCAGGTGCACGACGACGGTGTCGGCGTTTGCGATGGTCGCGGCGGCCGAGGAATGCGCCGACGCGGCGAACACGAGCAGCGGTGGTTCGGCGCTGACCGAGAACACCGAGGTCACGGTCATGCCCACCGGGCCCTGGCCGGCATCGGCGGTGACCACCGCGACACCCGCGGCGTGATGGCGAAACGCGAGCTTGAACAGGCCCGCATCCAGTCCCTGCGGGAGCTCAGTGCGGGGTGCGGCCGGAACGCTCGGCGCGTGGGGGCGCCCGACGCGCTCCGCCTCGATGTGCTCCGAGCTGCCGACCAGGTGCGCGCTGCCGTCTGTCACGTCACTCTCCTTAGGGTTGTGCATCCAGTGTTTCACCTCGGGGGTGTGCCGGGGCCGTGCCCGGCGCCCGGCGGCTGCACAGGAGCGCCCCCGCGGGCATTCAGCTTTCGCGGATGCACGCTGATTAGGCTCGGAAACCGGCCCATGCACACGGCCAGTCACAACGGGCAAACCCGAAGGATCCCTCATGCAACCAACGCCGCCCCGCGCTCGGACCCGGCACACGCTTGCGCGGCACACGCGCTTTCGGCAGCCGCACCCGCTCGCCCAGATCGGCCGCGCCGTGGGGATCGGCCTCGCGGTCGTGCTTGTCAGCGTTCTGAGCGTCGGCTCGTTCGCGGCGTGGGATCTCAGCCGCAACTTCAGCACCGACGCGGTGGCGCTGCCGAACGACGAGCTGCTGCCACCCGCCATCGGCGAATACGAGGGCGCCTTCAACCTGCTGCTGGTCGGCACCGACAAGTGCGATCCGGAGTGGGCGGGCGCGTTCGGCGACCGCTGCACCGGCGCCGATGCCGACGGTGAGCGCAACGACGTCACCATGCTCGTGCACGTCTCGGAGGCGCCGCGCCGCGCGACCGTCGTGAGCTTTCCGCGCGACATGATCGTGCCGATCCCGGCGTGCCCGCGCGCCGACGGCACGGGTAAGCACTCGGCGATGTCGGCCCAACCGCTGAACGTGACGCTCATGTACGGGGGGCTGCCGTGCACCGTCGCGACCGTCGAGGAGTTCACGAAGATGCCGATCGAGTTCGCCGCGACGATCGACTGGATGGGGGTCATCAACCTCTCGAACGCGGTCGGCGGCGTCGAGGTGTGCGTCGAAGACCCGATCCGCGACCGCGACTCGGGCCTCGACATCCCCGCAGGCACGCAGGAGCTCAGCGGCGAGCAGGCGCTCGCGTTCCTGCGCACGCGCTACGCGATCGGCGACGGCTCAGACCTCGGCCGCATCAGCAACCAGCAGCAGTTCATGTCGTCGCTCGTGCGCAAGCTCTCGAGCGACGAGGTGCTCACCGACCCGGCGGCCCTGTTCCGCCTCGCCTACGCGGCCACCGACGCGGTCACCCCCTCGCAGTCGCTCGCCTCGCCCACGCGCATGGTGCAGCTCGCGCTCACCCTCAAAGACATCGACTTCGACGACATCGTCTTCGTGCAGTACCCGACCGGCTACGACACGCAGAACCCGAACAAGGTGCTACCCAAGCGCGCCGCCGGCGACGCGCTGTTCGCGGCGCTCGCCGCGGGATCGGCCATCGACCTCACCGGCGGCACCAGCGCAGGCAAGTCGACCGTCGAGCTGCCCGCCGAGGGCGAGGCGCCGGCGGCCCCCGAGACCCCCGCGCCCAGCGAGCCCGGCGTCGATGCATCGGCCGCGCCCGACCGGGTGCAGCTGCCCTCCGACATCACCGGACAGACCGCCGGCCAGCGCACCTGCACCGTCGGCCGGTAGCGCCCCGCCGGCGGCGCGCCGCCGGCCGGCGTGAGCCGCGGCATCCCGTGCCCGAATCGATGCCGTCGCACCCCGTCTTGCGGGGTACGCTCGGAGGAATCATCGAGGGGAGCGCGCGTGGCGAAACTCAGCAGAAGCGAGGCGTCGAACGCGTTCGTCTTCGAGGGGATCCACATCGCCGAATCCGCCGTGCGGATGGCGCTGAAGAACAAGATCCTGGTCGAGAGCATCGGCGAGGGGCATGACTTCGATCCCGCGGCGTTCATCGACGAGGCGCGCACCGTGATGCTCGGCCTCGCGCAGGAGGCGAACGACGGCGCCGCGCGGGTCGCCGAGCAGCGCAAGTCGGCCTGGGGCCTGCACACGAAGTCGCGCGGCACCCACGACTACCGCGACCGCGACACCGGCAACCTGCGCCGCCGCGGGCGCGAGTACAAGCGCGTCGCCAAGGAGTTGGAGCGACGCGCGGCCGACGAGGGCGAGCTGCTGCGCCTGATCGAGCAGTCGCGCGAGGCGGCGTGGGAAGACGTCGCCGCCAACATCGCGTCGACGCTCAAGCTCGTGGCGCAGCGCCCCGACCTCGACGACGACTACGAGCAGATGCGCGAGGCGCGCATGGAGGCGCTCCGGCACGTCGACCTCAGCGACCTCGCCGCGCAGCAGAAGAAGCGCGCGAAAGCGGTGCGCAAGGCGGCCCGCAAGGCCGGCGTCTGAGGCGCGGGCGCGCTCGATTCGCGCGAGCCGCCATTCGTGAGGTAGTCTCTAACTCGGCCTTCACGCGAGTGCAGGCCATGCGCCCGTAGCTCAATGGATAGAGCATCTGACTACGGATCAGAAGGTTAGGGGTTCGAGTCCCTTCGGGCGCACACTGTGTTGAGACAGTAAAAAACCCCGATCAGTCCGCAGAAATGTGAACAGGTCGGGGTTTTGTCTTACCTGCAAGAAGCGCCGCGTGCGACGTTGCATGCCATCTGCGTGCAATCTGCGAATCGGAATCGGGTCACGACTCGGGCGCGCCGGAGCCCCGCCTTGAGGGATCGATCAAGTTCTGGCTCCCGCATTCACGTTGCTGGGCGCCCTCGGCGCGACAGGGCTCGCCAACAATCACACGCGGAAGCTCGCCCGGGCGCGCGAGGCGCGCGAAGACCGCGCGCCGAGTTGCGGCCAATGGTCATCGAATTCTTGCGCAGTGGTCGAGCCTGGACACCGTTCGCCGAGACCAGCTTGCCGCAGGCCGCGCGGCAGCGGCGGCGGAGTCGAGGAAAACAGCGGCGATCATCCGTGGTGCTCGTACCCAGGGCTACTCGCGGAGTGCGATGGTGTCGCCGCTCCTGCCGTCCGTCGCGTGCAGCCACCACGTCGTCGTCGCGGCGAGGTGGTTGTACGCGGTGAGCAGGTGCTCGTGCATCTCCTCGTAGCCGATGCCGTAGAACGACAGGCTGACGAGGTTGTGGGGCTCGAACTGCTCGTCGTCGAACGGGAGCAGCGTCAGCCCGCTGTCGTCGCGCAGCCCAACCTGCGCGAGCGCGGCAAGCACGGCGTCGACGCCGCCTGAGCCGCGAACGTCAAGGAAGTCGGTGTTCATCGGGTGCTCCATTCCTGGGTTGCCCAACGATATGACCTGCCCCCGTGGGGCAGCAATGTCGCTGGGCGCTCGTTGCGCACACCCACCGCTCGGGCCGTACGGTTTCGCACGCACGGGCACCGGCCCGCCGATAGGGGTTCGGGCCCGCGGATGCCGCCCGCGGATCCCGCCCGCGGAGACCTCGCGCTCGCGTCGACGCCCCCCTGCCGCCGGGCCGTGCGCGGTCATATGCTGACCGCATGATGAGCCAGGTCGGGGATGCGCCGGGCGCCGCCGCGTCGGAGCCGCTCGTCTCGGTGCGGGGGCTGCGCGTGCGCCGGGGCAGAGTCACGGTGTTCGACGGCCTCGACGTCGAGATCCCGCGCGGGCAGATCACCGGGCTGCTCGGCCCCTCCGGCTGCGGCAAGACCACGCTGATGCGCTCGATCGTCGGCGTGCAGAAGGTCGCCGGCGGCACGGTGCGCGTGCTGGGGCATCCCGCCGGGTCTGCCGCGCTGCGCCACCGGGTCGCCTACGACACCCAGAGCGCCTCGGTGTACGGCGACATCACGATCGAGCAGAACCTGCGCTACTTCGCGCGGCTGATCGGGGCGCCGCGCTCTGACGTCGACCGGGTGCTCGCGCAGGTCGGCCTCACCGAGCAGGCGCGGCAGCGGGCGGATTCGCTCAGCGGCGGGCAGGAGAACCGGGTCTCGCTCGCGGTCGCGATGCTCGGCAGCCCGGAGCTGCTCGTGCTCGACGAGCCGACGGTGGGGCTCGATCCGCTGCTGCGCTCCGAGCTGTGGCGCGTGTTTCGCGAGCTCGCCGAAGCCGGCGCCACCCTCATCGTCAGCAGCCACGTCATGGACGAGGCCGCCCGCTGCGACCGCGTGCTGCTGATGCGCGCCGGGCACATCGTCGCCGACACCACGCCCGCGGGGCTGCTGGCCGAGACGGGGGAGTCGGATCCGGATGCCGCGTTCCTGGCGCTCGTCGAGCGCGACGATCGCGCGCAGCGCGAGGCGCACGCCCGGCGGCGGAGGGAGCGGTCATGAACCTCGGGCGCACGTTCGCCACCGCGGGGCGCGTGCTGCGGCAGCTGAGCCACGACCGTCGCTCGGTGGCGCTCATGCTGATCGCGCCGAGCCTGCTGGTCGGCCTGTTCGCGTGGCTGTTCGTCGATCAGGAGCAGCTGTTCCAGAACTTCGGGGCGCCGATCCTCGCCCTGTTCCCGTTCGTCGTGATGTTTCTGATCACGAGCATCACGACCCTGCGCGAGCGCCGCTCGGGCACGCTCGAGCGCCTCATGACCACCCCGCTCGGCAAGGGCGACTTCATCGCCGGCTACGCGCTGGCATTCGGCGCCGCAGCCGTGCTGCAGGCGCTCATCACCGTCGGCTTCGCGGTGTGGGTGTGCGGCCTCACGGTCGACGGACCGCTGTGGCAGCTGGGGCTCGTCGCGGTCATCGACGCGCTGCTGGGCACCGCGCTCGGGCTGCTGGCCAGCGCGTTCGCCCGCACCGAGTTTCAGGCGGTGCAGTTCATGCCGGTGCTCGTCTTCCCCCAGATGATCCTCGGCGGCGTGTTCATGCCGCGCGACAAGATGCCCGATGTGCTGCAGGCGATCTCGGACTGGCTGCCGCTGAGCTACGCGATCGACGCCGTGAACGCCGTGACGGCCGGCGACGAGGGGTGGGATGTCTTCGGCCCGGTGCTCATCGTGCTCGCGTTCGTGCTCGGCGCGATCGTGCTGGGGGCGGTGACGCTGCGGCGGCGCACCGAGTAGCGGCGCGCAGGCGGCGCGGCCGGCCGCCGAAGTGCGGCTCGACCGCCGCGCACAGCGCTGCCGTGGGCTCAGCGCTGCCGCGGACTCTAGGCCGCCGCGGGCTCAGCGCTGCCGCGGGCTGGGCGAGGCAGCGGGCCCCTCGGACGCGGCCGGGGTCGTGGCATCCCCCTCGCGCAGCCGCGCCGTGAGCGCGAGCAGCTGCGCGAGCTCGTCGTCGCTGAGCACGGCCATGCGCGCCGCGACCGTGCTCGCGTGCGTGCTCGCGAGCTGGCGGAACGCGCCGGCGCCCGCTGCCGTGGCCGAGACCAGCGCGCCGCGCCCGTCCTGCGGGTCGACCTGCTTGGTGACGAGGCCGCGCGCGACCATGCGGTCGACCAGGCGCGAGACGCTCGGCTGGCTCACCAGCATGAGGGCGGTCACGTCGCGCAGACGGGCCGTCATGTTCGGCGCGCGGGTGACGGTGAGGAGCACGTCGTACTCGCTCTGACTCAGCACGGTGGCAACGAAATCGGAGCTGATCTCGGCAAAGATCTCGTGCTGCGCGCGAAAGAGGCTCTCCCAGGCGGCAACGGCGAGGGCTCGATCGGTCATGCTCTCAGGGTAGGCGATGTGCGCTCGCGCTGTGGGGTGCCCGCGGCTTCGTTGCGACCGGGGCCGGCGCGGCGCCGTTTCGCCGTGCCCCGTACCCTGGCGGGATGAGGTGGATGCGACGCGGGCGGCGAACGCCATGGGGTGCGGTGCTCGTGGTGCTCGGGCTGCTGGGCGGCGGGCTGCTCGGCGTGGGTGCCATCGGCGAGGGCCTCGGGCCGGCCGTCGCGGCGGAACCCGTGCTGGCCGAGCGTGCCGCTGCCGAGCCCGTCGCGACATCGCCCGCCGGGCGCGCCGCCGGGCTGCAGGACTTCACCTTCGACAGCCTGCACGTCGACTATGAGCTGGGCCGCACCGACGACGGCGTCTCGACCCTGCGCGTGACCGAGACGTTCACCGCCCGCTTTCCCGACGCCGACCAGAACCAGGGCATGCGCCGCACGATCCCGGCGCGCTATCTCGGCGTGCCGACGCATCCCTCGTTCGTGTCGGTGACCGACGCCTCGGGCGCCCCGCGTCCGGCGGAGGTCGAATCCGACGACGACGTGCTCGTGATCACCTCGCGCGGCGACGGATTCGTGCACGGGGTGCAGACCTACGTGTTCACCTACGAGCTCGAGCAGGTCACGCGGTTCTTCGACGACACGGGCGTCGACGAGTTCTACTGGAACGTCAACGGGCTCGACTGGGAGCAGCCCTTCGGCGAGGTGAGTGCCCGCCTCGTCGTGGCGTCCGAGCTCGCCCCGGCGCTGACCGGCGCGCTGGCCTGCTACCGCGGCGCGCAGGGCGCGACCGAGCTGTGCGCGATCGAGGCCGTGAGCGATGGGGCGGGCGGGGCATCCATCATCGATGCGCAGGCGCTCGGCCTCGGCCCGCACCAGACCATGACGATCGCGGTGGGGTTCGAGGCCGGCACGTTCACGCCGTTCGACGCGTCGGCGCTGGCTTCGCCGTGGGCGTGGATGCTGGGGCTCGGCGCCGCGCTCACTCTCGGCAGCCTCGTGCTGACGGTGTGGATGCGCCGCGCGCGCCTGCGCGATGCGCCGGGCAGGCCGGTGATCGTCGCCGAGTACGAGCCGCCGCGCGAGGTGGATGCGCTCGAGGCGGCCGTGCTGCTCGGGACGCCGACGCGCGGGATTTCCGCCGAGGTGCTCGAGCAGGCGATCGTGGGCTCGATCCGCATCGTCGAGGGCGCGCCGCGCAGGTGGCTCGGCCCCACCTTCGAGCTGCACCTGGTCGACCCCGCGCGCGCCGACGCCGACGGCCTCGCGCTGCTCGACGGGCTGTTCGGGCTCGAGCAGGGGGTCGGGGTGCCCGAGCGCACGGTGTTCGAGCTCGGCAAGAGCAGCTCGCGCGCGTCGAGCACGGCGGCGGCGATCCTGCGTGCGGCCGATTCGGTGCTGCTGCAGCGCGGGCTTCGTCGCCGGGTGCCGTTCGGCACGCGCACGTGGCCGATCCTCGTGGCGGTCGCGGCGGGTGCGACCTCGGTCACCGCGGGCGTGCTCGCGCTGGACGGCGGCACCGATGCGCTGCTGCCCGTGCTGGTGCTCGTGGGCGGGATGCTCGCGTTCGTCATCAGCGTGGTGCTCATGGCGCGCCGCCCGCTCACCGCACTCGGGGCGCAGGTGCGTGATCACCTCAAGGGGCTCAAGGTGTTCATCGAATGGGCGGAGGCCGATCGCATCCGCATGCTGCAATCGCCCCGCGGCGCCGAGCGCGCGCCGCTCGATCCCGCCGGCGGCGATCCCCGTGCCGTCGTTCGCCTCTATGAGCGGCTGCTGCCGTTCGCGGTGGTGTTCGGGCAGGAGAAGGAATGGGCGACGCAGCTCGCGTTCTACTACGGCGACGCGCAGCCCGGCTGGTACTTCGGCTCGGGCGCGTTCAACGCGGCGGCCTTCTCGTCGAGCATCTCGGCGCTGTCGGCGAGCACGACGTCGTCGGCCTCGACCTCGGGCGGCTCGTCGGGCGGCGGCTCGGCCGGCGGGGGCGGCGGAGGAGGCGGCGGGGGTGGCGTGTAGCCACCCCGGTGTGCGCTGCGCGGGCTGAGTCGGGGTGCATCGCAACGGGCAGACGCAAGGGCCGACCGGAGAGGCTTCCGATCGGCCCTTGCTTGCACCAAGAGTGTCCTGCAATCACATGTCCGGGAGTCGTCACAGCGAAGGACTTCCGACACGATGCACTCTATAACAGTCCGGTAACGAAGGGAAGGGGTTTTCGCGAGGGGATCGAGGGGCTTGCGGGAGCGCTGGTTCGCGCGTCGACCATCAGCTCGGCGTGCCGCCGATCTCGTCCCGAACCCATTCGTCGCCGCCGGGAAGGCGGTGCCACTGCTGACGCGGCTCGCTCCACTCATGGGTGACGTCGGTGAGCCAGAGCGTGGAATCCGGGGCCCAGCCCGCGATCACGGTGGCGTACTCGGTGTCGATGTCGATCCCGGCTCTTGCCAGTACATCGCGCTGTCGACGGATGCACGCAGTCCCGCGCGCGCCGCCACGTCGGTGATCAGGGCCGGATCCAGCCGCGCGGCGATCGCCGCGACATCTGTCTCGGTGAAGGACGGGTCATCGGCGGCTCCGTCGCCTTCGGCGAAGCGCATGAGGGTCCCAGGATTCGGATCGAGCTCGCGCCCAAGCCAGAACACCGCCGTCCAGAGGGCGCTGTCTGCCTGCATCGCGGCGCCGAGGCACAGGCGGCGTCCGCGCGGCCCCAGCAGGAGTTCGTCGGCCATCGTCATGATGCAGCCAGCCTGCCCCACATCGCGGGGGCGCGCGAGTAACCGGGCAGAACGCGGGCGCCGTCTCATACACTCGAACGCAGTTCCCTTCAGCGCCGAAGGGAGGCATTGGAGAGCCATGCGTCGCGTTCGCCGCCCCCTCGTCGCCGTCCTGGCGATGCTCGCCCTGGTCATCGTCCAGGCCGTCGCCGACCCGACGGGGCTGCTCGCGCTCGTGGGCTGGCCGGGCGGCGCGCTCCGTTTCGATCTCGGGCTCTGGCCCGTGGCATCCACGCTCGTGTTCACCCCGGTGCTGCTGCTGCTCGTGTGGTGGACGGCCGCGCGCACCGGGCGATTCTGGCTGATGGCATCCGGCATGACGATGGCGGTGCTGCTGGCCCAGGCGGTCGCCGTGCTCGCGATGACGGGCGACCTGGCCGTGGCCGGCCCGGCCGCCGCCTATGTGACCGCCAAGGCGGTGCCCGCAGGACTGATCGTCGCGGCCCTGGCGTACTGGCTCGGCGGCGCCCGCGATCGAACCGCGCCCTCGGCCACCGCCCCCGCCGCGCGCTGGGCGGTGTGGCAGGCCGCGATCTACGCCGCGCTGGCGCCGCTGCTCGCCGGCTGGTGGTGGACCGGCGCGCCGTACGCGCCCGGCATGCCCGTGGCCCGGCCCGCGGCCGGCGCGCTCTCGGTGCTCGTCGCGATCGTGCCGCTCTGGGGCGCCGTCGTGCTGATGCTTCGCGTCGTGCGACCTCGGGTGCCCGGGGTGCTCGGCGGGTGGATCGCCGCGATGCTCGCGGGCGGCCTGGTGGGCGTCGTGCAGGCGGTCGTCGGCGCGTTCGTCGACGGCGGGTTTCGCGGCGACATCTGGCCGCTCATGCTCGCGTACGTCACCGTCGCCGACGGCCTCGCCTCGGGCGCCTGCCTGGGCTGGATCCTCGGCCTGGTGCTGCTGGCGTTCGATCGCGTGCCGGTCCGCGCTCGCCGCGCGGCGCTGATCTCGGCGACGGCGGTCGTGGCGATCGGCGCGGTGGTGGTGCCGCTCGTGCTCGCCGGCACGTCCGGATCGGTGGCCGAGGCGCGTGCCGCGGCGCAGGCGGAGGCGGAGGCGGCCGGCGAGATCCCCGCCGGCTTCCTGCGCGCGCAGGGCGAGCGCATCGCCGATGGCCGCGGCAATCAGGTGCTGCTGCGCGGCGTCAACGTCAACCAGCTCGTCGACTTCTATCAGCACCGCCCCGACGTGCCGAAGGTGCGCCCGCTCGATGATGCCGACTTCGCCCAGATGGCGAGCTACGGCTTCAACGTCGTGCGGCTGGGCCTGTCGTGGTCGGCGCTCGAGCCGGTGCAGGGCGAACTCGACGCCGAGTACCTCGCTCGCATCCGCGAGGCCGTGGATGACGCCGCCGCGCACGGCATCTACACGGTGCTCGACCTGCACCAGGACGGCTGGTGGAACGGGCCCACCGCGGAGGGCACCGCGTGCCGCCCCGGCACCGACCCGATGTGGGGCTTCGACGGCGCACCCGAGTGGGCGACCATCACCGACGGCGCGCCGCGCTGCCAGTTCACGGGTCGAGACATCTCGCCCGCCGGCGACCGCGCGTTCCAGCACTTCTACTTCAACACCGACGGCGTCCGCGACGCCCTCGCCCGCACCTGGGGCGAGCTGGCCGGCGAGTTCGCCGACGAGCCCATGGTCGCCGGCTTCGACCTGTTCAACGAGCCCGGCTTCGGCGAGACCGCGCCGGCGACCACCTCGCACCTGCTCGGCGCGTTCTACGACGACGCCATCGCGCGCATCCGCGAGGCCGGCGCGCCGCAGATCGTCTTCATCGAGCCGTCCATCCTCTGGTCGGGTCTGGGCTTCGATGTCGGCCCGCAACCCGGCTTCACCGACGACGCCAACATCGCCTGGTCGCCCCACCTGTATGCCGAGTCGATCACGATGGACCGCGACCTCGGCATCCCCGCGATCGTGAGCATCGAGCGGCAGTTCCAGCTCGCCGAGCGCGCCGCCGCCGAGTACGGCGTGCCGCTGTGGTCGGGCGAGTACGGCTACTGGGGCGACGCAGACGACGTGCGGGCCCGGATGTCGCGCTACGCCGTGGCCGAGGACGAGCGGATGCTCGGCAGCGCCTACTGGGTGTGGAAGCAGGCGTGCGGCGACCCGCAGAACGGCATCCAAGACATCGGCGACGGCCTGATGATCCAGGACTGCACCGTCGGGGCGCCCGGCGACGACATCGACGGCGGCACGAAGGCCGACGTGCTCGCGATCCTCGCGCGCGCCTACCCGCAGCGCGCGCCGGGGGCGCTCGCCTCGCTGGCCGCCGACGGCCCGGCGGTGGCGTTCACCGGCGTCGCACCGGCGCGAAGCTGCGATCTGATCGTCTGGGTGCCCGGCCCGCGGCGCCCGACGCCGGAGGTGACCGCGATCACGCAGGTGCAGGCGCGGGCCGTCGACGGCGGCTGGATCGTCACGGGCTGCGCCGAGGGCGAGTACTCGTTCGTGAACGGCGCGCGCTGAGCGCGCGCCGTGGGCTCAGGCCGCCGCGGGCTTCTCGCGCGCGGCGAGGATCAGCGCAATGAGGCCGAGCCCGATCGTGCCGAAGACGAAGGCCAGCAGCGCGAGCCCGCCGAACACAGGGCTCGCGCCCTGCACGCCGGCGGGGCCCAGCGTGAGCGACGTGAGCTGCGGGGCCGCCCACGCCACGGCGTACAGGCCGAAGGCCCACAGGGGCAGCCAGCGCCACCGGCCCGGCGCGACGCCGGAGCGCACGATCTGCAACGTGCCGATCACGGCGGCCGCGGTCGGCACGACGATCGCGACGTAGCTCAGCAGGAGCCAGCCGTTCGCCTCGATCGGGATCACGTAGGTGAACAGCAGCATGAGCCCCGTGAGGGTCAGCGGCCACGCGCCGAGCACGATCAGCGCCGTCATGCCCAGCGGCTTTCGCTCGACGAGGCTCGCCGCATGCGTGAATCCGACGGCGAACAGCACGAGCGCCACGGCGTACAGGGCGTCATTCGTGATCGCCAGCCACCATGCCGCCGGGCCGAGGTCTACGGTGCTCTGCAGGATCCCGATCACGCCGCACGCGATCAGCGCGAGGCCTCCAACGGTCCAGGTTGCCTGTCGTGGGGTCATGCCGCCACGCTATCGCGCCGGCGGGATCGCCGCCCGCGTGCTTCGTCGACGGCCGTTGCCATCGTGCCCCCGCGCCCCGGCGGGCGCCGCGTCGCGGGGGAGGGCGCTGGCGGCGCGCACGGCCGAGCGGCTCGACCTCCTGCGCGAAGCGACGCGGGAGGCCGACGCATCCACCGCCCGCGCGACCGGGGCAGATCGCGGCCGCATCAGGTGATCGAGGAGTACGATTCCCGTGTCGGCGCGCTCATCGACAAGCTCGATCGGGTGGTCGCCGCGACGAACCGGCTGGAGCAGACGTGACCGAGCAGATCAGCGTGACCAGAGCCTTCGACGCACCGCGCGAGCTGGTGTGGCGGGTGGTGACGAGCCGCGAGCACTTCGCCGAGTGGTTCGGCACCGACGCCGTCGAGGTTCCGCTCGACACCCTCGTGTGGGAGCCGTCGGTCGGGGCCCGCTGGACGGCGCAGATGCGCCTGCCGGATGCCTCGATCAAGCACTGGCTCGGCGAGTTCGTCGCGATCGAGCCGCCCGAGCGCTTCGTGTTCAGCCTGACCGACAACCCCGACGAGCCGGATGTGCTCGCCCCGGTGGCGATCGAGCTTGCCGAGGTCGAGGGCGACGAGGGGCGGCCGCGCACGCGGCTGAGCCTCACCCAGCCCACGCCGGGCTGGCCCGAGGAGGGCCGCGCCGCGCTGGTGGGTGGCTACAACAGCTTCTTCGACACGATGGCTCGGATCATCGAGCGAGTGCGCTGACAAGGTGTCGAGTGCCCGTGCCGGGGCGTGCGCCGCACGCCGACGACAGCGGTTCTCGGCCGCGCGCGTCACGATCCGCGCCGCAGGCGCGATCGGGCGGCCGAACGGGAATACGCTGGCGGGTATGACCGACCTGACCTTCACGCACGAGCGCGAGCAGTCTCGCTACGCGCTGCGCCGCGGAGATGACCTGCTTGGCGTGCTCGATTACGCGGACGATGGTCAGACCGTCGCCATGACCCGGGCATTCACGACGCCGTCGTTCCGCGGCAACGGCTACGCCGCTGTGCTCGTCGAGCGCGCCGTCGCCGAGCTCGAGGCGGCGGGCGACCGGCGCATCCGCCCAGTCTGCTGGTACGTCGCCGAATGGTTCGACGCGCACCCGGAGCGCGCGGGCATCCTGCAGGAGCGCACCGCTTCCTGAGCGCAGCACGCGGGATCGCCCCGCAGAAAATGGAGGATCCGTGCTCTGGACGCTGATCGCGCGGTTCGTCAAGCCGGCCTGGCCCCTGATCGTGGGCATCATCGTCTTTCAGGCCGCGCAGTCGATCGCATCGCTGCTGCTGCCGACGCTGAACGCCGACATCATCGACAAGGGCGTCGTGACCGGTGACATCGGCTACATCTGGTCGACCGGCGGGATCATGCTCGCCATCTCGGCCGTGCAGGTGGTGTGCTCGATCGTCGCCGTCTACTTCGGCTCGAGGCTCGCCATGGGCATGGGTCGCGACCTGCGCGCCGCCCTGTTCAAGCGGGTCGTCGCCTTCTCGCAGAAGGAGGTCGGCGAGTTCGGCGCGCCGTCGCTGATCACCCGCAACACCAACGACGTGCAGCAGGTGCAGATGCTCGTGCAGGTCACGGGCACCCTCATGGTCTCGGCGCCGATGCTCGCCATCGGCGGCGTCATCATGGCGATTCGCCAGGATGTGGGGCTCTCGTGGCTGATGGCCGTGAGCGTGCCGATCCTGCTCGTGATCGTCGTGCTCGTGATCGTGCGCATGGTGCCAGCGTTCCAGCAGATGCAGGAGCGGATCGACCGGATCAACCAGATCATGCGCGAGCAGCTCACCGGCATCCGCGTGATCCGCGCCTTCGTGCGCGAGCGCGAGGAGCGCGCCCGCTTCGACGTCGCCAGCATGGGCGTCGCCGAGACCGGCGTCCGCGCCGGCAACCTGATGGCGTTCATGTTCCCGGCGATCATGCTCGTGATGAACGTCTCGAGCATCGCGGTGATCTGGTTCGGCGGCATCCAGGTGCAAGGCGGTCAGACCGAGATCGGCACCCTGTTCGCGTTCCTGCAGTACATCATGCAGGTGCTGATGGGCGTCATGATGGCGGCCTTCATGTTCATCATGATCCCGCGCGCCTCGGTCTGCGCCGACCGCATCGGCGCGGTGCTCGACACCGAGACCTCGGTGCTGGCCCCCGCCGAGCCGCTGCACGCCGGCGTGCGCGGCGGCGAGATCGTGTTCGATGACGTCACCTTCAGCTACCCGGGCGCCGAGCAGCCCGTGCTGCACAGCATCTCGTTCACCGTCGCCCCCGGCACCACCACCGCCATCATCGGATCGACCGGCTCGGGCAAGTCGACCCTCATCGGGCTGGTGCCGCGCCTGTTCGACGTGACCGAGGGCGCGGTGCGCGTCGACGGCGCCGATGTGCGCGAGCTCGACCCCGACGAGCTCTGGGCTCGCATCGGGCTCGTCCCGCAGCGGGCGTTCCTGTTCTCGGGGACCATCGCGTCGAACCTGCGCTACGGCAAGGACGACGCCACCGAGGAAGAGATGTGGCGCGCGCTCGAGATCGCGCAGGCGCGCGACTTCGTCGAGAAGATGCCCGGTGGGCTCCAGGCATCCATCGCCCAGGGCGGCACGAACGTGTCGGGCGGCCAGCGGCAGCGGCTGGCGATCGCGCGGGCGCTGATGAAGCACCCCGAGATCTACATCTTCGACGACTCGTTCTCGGCGCTCGATGTGGCGACGGATGCCGCGCTCCGGCGCGCGCTGTCGCACCACGTGCCGCACTCCACCCGCCTGATCGTCGCGCAGCGGGTCAGCACCATTCGCGAGGCCGACCAGATCGTGGTGCTCGACCACGGCGACGTCGTCGGGCTCGGCACGCACGACGAGCTGCTGGGCACGTGCGAGACGTACCGTGAGATCGTCGAGTCGCAGGAAAGCGTGGAGGCCTCCGCATGAGCGAACAGGAACAGCTCGGCGCCGAGCCCGAGGCCGAGCGCGAGATCCCGCGCCCCCAGCCCACCCGCGGCCCCGGCAGCCACGGCATGGGGCGCGGCCCGGTCGAGAAGGCGAAGAACTTCGGGCCCTCGGCCAAGCGCCTGCTGGGCACGCTGCGGCAGGACGCCTCCAAGATCGTCGTCGTCATCGTCTTCGGCGTGCTCAGCGTCGGACTGACGGTGCTCGGCCCCAAGCTGCTCGGCGAGGGCACGAACGTCGTGTTCGCCGGCTTCATCTCGCTGCAGTTCCCCGCCGGCACCTCAAAGCAGACCGTGATCGACAAGCTCGTCGCCGCCGGGCAGACGACGCAGGCCGACATGCTCCGCGCCATGGACTTCGTGCCCGGCGCGGGCATCGACTTCACGAAGCTCACCTGGATTCTGATCGCGGTGCTCGCCGTGTACTCGATCGGCAGCATCTTCTCGTACTTCCAGTCGCGCATCCTCAACTACGTCGTGCAGGGCGCCATGCACCGCCTCCGCGTGCAGGTCGAGACGAAGCTGCACACCCTGCCGCTGAGCTACTTCGACCGCGTCCAGCGCGGCGAGCTGCTCAGCCGCGTCACCAACGACGTCGACAACATCGGCCAGTCGCTGCAGCAGTCGCTCTCGCAGGTGATCTCGTCGCTGCTGACGGTGATCGGCGTGCTCCTGATGATGTTCCTGATCTCGCCGCTGCTGGCGGGCATCGCCCTCGTCACCATCCCGCTCACGCTCGTGATCACGGTGGTGGTGGCCAAGCGCTCGCAGCGCCTGTTCATCGCGCAGTGGAAGCAGACCGGCATCCTGAACGCCCGCGTCGAGGAGACCTTCTCGGGCCACGCCGTCGTCAAGGTGTTCGGGCACCAGCGCCGCGTCGAGGCCGCGTTCGACGCCGAGAACGAGCGCGTCTACACGGCGAGCTTCGGCGCGCAGTTCGTCTCGGGCATCATCATGCCGTCGATGACGTTCGTCGGAAACCTGGTCTACGTCGCCATCGCGGTGGTCGGCGGCATCCAGGTGGCCTCCGGGCAGATGTCGATCGGCAACGTGCAGGCCTTCATCCAGTACTCGCGCCAGTTCACGCAGCCGCTCAGCCAGCTCGGCTCCATGGCGAACCTGCTGCAGTCGGGCGTGGCGAGCGCCGAGCGCGTGTTCGAGCTGCTCGACCAGCCCGAGCAGACCCCGGATGCCTCGCCCGCCGAGACCGTCTCGCCGAAGGCGAGCCACCTCGAGTTTCACGACGTCTCGTTCGCGTACTCGCCCGAGAAGCCGCTCATCCAGGGGCTCAGCCTCGAGGCGCGGCCGGGCAGCACCGTCGCGATCGTCGGGCCGACCGGCGCGGGCAAGACGACGCTCGTCAACCTCATCATGCGCTTCTACGACATCGACTCGGGCTCGATCACGCTGGGTCGCAGCGAGGATGCCGAGACCGCGGTCGACACGCGCCGCATGACGCGCGACGACCTGCGCTCGCGCACGGGCATGGTGCTGCAAGACACGTGGCTCTTCTCGGGCACGATCCGCGAGAACATCATGTACGGGCGGCCCGACGCCACCGAGGAGGAGATGGTGGCCGCGGCATCCGCGGCCTACGTCGACCGCTTCGTGCACGCGCTGCCCGACGGCTACGAGACCATGCTCGACGACGAGGCCACCAACCTCAGCGTCGGCGAGCGGCAGCTCGTGACCATCGCCCGCGCGTTCCTCGCCGACCCGAGGCTGCTGATCCTCGACGAGGCGACGTCCTCGGTCGACACCCGCACCGAGCTGCTGATCCAGCGCGCCATGTCGCAGCTGCGCCGCAACCGCACGGCGTTCGTGATCGCGCACCGCCTGTCGACGATCCGCGACGCCGAGCTGATCCTCGTGATGGAGGACGGCGCGATCGTCGAGCAGGGCAGCCATGACGAGCTGATCGCCGCGCAGGGCGCGTACTGGCGGCTCTACAACGCGCAGTTCGCGGCGCCGATGGACAGCGACGAGGAGCAGGAGGCGGTGCAGGCGTAGCCGTGCATCATCCAAACGGTTGAAGCGGGGCTCGTCCGCCCGCGTGATCCGCGCGGCCGCCCCGCACGGTGGACTCGAGGCATGCCCAACACTCGTACCTCCGCCGGGTTCGCCGCACGCCTCACCTCGCGCCGTGGCGCCTGGACATCGATCCTGCTCGCGGTGCTCGCGATCGTCGGGGTCTTCGGTGTGCTGAGCGGCGCCAGCGCCCCCAGCGGCAATGACGCGGCGCCGCCGAGCTCCGAGTCGGCGGCCGTCACAGCGGCGCTCGCCGAGTTCGACGAGGGCACGAAGCAGACGCTGCTCCTGGTCGCCAGCCGCGATGACGGCGCGGCGCTCACCGAGGCCGACCTCGCGGGCGTCGGCGCGCTGGCCGCGCTGCTGGACGAGCAGACCGGTTACACCGCCTCGCGGCCCTTCGCGAGCGAGGACGGGCTGGCCGCGGTCATGCAGACCTCGATCATGCCGGGCGCCGACAACGGCGAGACCGCCGAGACCGTGGGCATCTTGCGCGACATCGTGGCGGAGCATCCCGTCGACGGCGTCACCGTGCTCGTCACCGGCGGCCCCGCCTTCGGCGCCGACATCGTCGGGGCGTTCGCGGGCGCCGATCTGACGCTCCTGCTGGTGACCATCGGCATCGTCGCGCTCCTGCTGATTCTCACCTACCGCTCGCCGATCCTGTGGATCGTGCCGCTCGTCGTGATCGCGATCGCCGACCGGATGGCGAGCCTGGTCACCTCCATCGTCGGCACCGCACTCGAGCTGCAGTTCGATTCGGGCATCGTCAGCGTGCTCGTGTTCGGCGCCGGCACGAACTACGCGCTGCTGCTGATCTCGCGCTATCGGGAGGAGCTGGGGCGCACCTCCGACCACCGGGCCGCGCTCGCGAGCGCCTGGCGGCACACCGCCCCCGCGATCCTCGCCTCGGGCCTCACGGTCGTGCTCTCGCTCGCGACGCTCGTGTTCGCCGTGATCCCCGGCACGCGCGGCCTCGGGGTCTCGTCCGCGCTCGGCCTGCTGATCGCCCTCGCGTTCGGGCTGCTGGTGCTGCCACCCGTGCTGGCAGTGTGCGGGCGCGGCATCTTCTGGCCGCTCGTGCCCAAGCCGGGGCAGCACCGGGTGCAGGGCCGGGCGTGGCGAGCGGTCGCGGCTCGCGTCGTCGCCCGACCGGTCGTGGCGCTCGTCGCCGCTGGTGCGCTGCTCGCGATCATGGCCACTGGCCTCATCGGCACCTCGGTGGGTCTCAGCCAGTCCGAGAAGTTCCGTGTCGCCTCCGAATCGGCGGCGGGCCTGGAGGTGCTCGGCGAGCACTTCCCCGCCGGTGAGGCGCAGCCGATGGTCGTCATCGCGAACACCGCCGCGGCCGACGAGGTGGTCGCCGCCGCCGGCGAGGTCGACGGCGTGCTGCGCGTCACCGCGGTCGGCGAGAGCCGCGACGGCGCACTCACCCGCATCGTCATCACCGGCGAGCCGGCGCCCAGCACCCCCGAGAGCCTTGCCCTCGTCGACAGGCTGCGCACGACGCTGCACGCCATCGACGGCGCCGACGCGCTCGTGGGCGGCGCCGTTGCGACCGACGTCGACGCTCGCGAGGGCAACCAGCGCGACCTGCTGGTGATCGCTCCGCTCGTGCTGCTGGTCAGCTTCGTCGTCCTGCTGGTCCTGCTGCGATCGCTGGTCGCGCCCATCGTGCTGATGCTCGTGAACCTCGCCAGCGCGGTCGCGGCGATCGGCGCCGGGGCGTGGCTGAGCCGCGTGCTGTTCGGGCAGGAGGCACTCGACCTGCAGGTGCCGCTGCTCGCCTTCCTCTTCCTCGTCGCGCTCGGTATCGACTACACGATCTTCCTGGTGCACCGCGCGCGCGCCGAGGCGGCAAGCCTTGGCACGAAGCAGGGCATGGTGGCGGCGGTCGCTGGCACGGGCGGCGTGATCACGAGCGCCGGCATCGTGCTCGCCGCGGTCTTCGCGGCCCTCGGGGTGCTGCCGCTGGTCACGCTCGGCCAGATCGGCCTGATCGTCGGGCTCGGCGTCGTCGTCGACACGTTCGTCGTGCGCACGATCGTCGTGCCGGCGCTGTTCAGCCTGCTGGGCCGGCGCATCTGGTGGCCGGGCCGGGTGCCCGGAGCGGTGCCGGCCGGCGCCGGCGATCCGCGCGCGGGGATGGGCCGGGGCGCGGACGCGGTCGAAGACGCGGATGCGCGCGATGCGGCCGCCGCGGGCCTCGGCGGGGCAGAATCGAAGCATGTCGAACCCCGCGCAGACGCGCTCGCCTAGCGACCGGCCCGCGTCGCTGCGCGGCGGCGTCGCGGTGATGCTGCGCTCGATGCAGGTCGGGCAGCTCGTCATCGCCGCGGTGCTCGTGTGCATCGGCGCGGTGCGCGCGATCGCCGACGGCACCCCGGTGGTGCTCGCGGTGGCGGCGTCGCTCGTCTTCGCCGGCTGGTACTTCGGCGGCATCGTGCTCACCACGCGCGCGCACGATCAGCGCATCAGCATCGGGTGGATGCTCGGGCTCGTGGTGATCTGGGCCGGAGCCGTGACCATCTCGGTCGAGTTCATCTGGCTCGCGTTCGCGCTCTGGCTCCTCGGCGGGCTCATCCTGCGGGTGCGCTGGGCGATCGTCTATTCGCTCGCCGTGTTCGCCGTGGTGGTGATCGCGCCGATCGCGCATCACGGCACGATCGCCTTCGCGAACGTGATCGGCCCGCTCGTGGGCGGCCTCTTCGCGTTCGGCGTCTCGCGCGGCTACCTCGAGATGGTGCGCGACTCGCAGGAGCGCCAGCGCCTCGTCGAGTCGCTGATGCACGCGCAGACCGAGATGGCTGAGCTGCAGCAGGAGCTCGCCCGCACGCAGCGGGAATCCGGGGCGATCGCCGAGCGCACCCGGCTCTCGCGCGACATCCACGACACGATCGCGCAGGGCTTCACCTCGATCGGCCTGCTCGCCCGCGGCGCGCTGCAGCAGGAGGGGACGCAGTCGGACGCGCGGCACGGCGGGGCCGCTGCCGCTCGGGTGCTCCAGCAGATCGACGCGCTCGCGCGCGACAGCCTCGTCGATGTGCGGCGCATCGTGGCGGCGCTCGCGCCCGCAGAGCTCGACGAGGGGGCGCTCGCCGGTGCCATCGCGCGCATGCTCGAGCGCATCGAGGCCGAGACCGGCATCGCGACCGAGCTGCGGGTGGATGCGCCGTTCCCGGCGCTGCCGACGGCGGTCGAGGTCGCCCTGCTGCGCACCGCACAGTCCGCACTTGCGAACGTGCGCCAGCACGCCGCCGCGACGCGCGTGGTCGTGAGCCTCGCCGACGCCGAGCACACGGTGCGGCTCGACATCGTCGACGACGGGCGCGGGTTCGATGTGCGCAGCTGGGATCGCGCCGGCCGCACGCTCGGCGCGAGCGGCTACGGCCTGCACTCGATGCGCGATCGGCTGCGCGAGCTCGGCGGCGGGCTCGAGGTCGAGAGCGCGCCGGGCGACGGCACCGCGCTCTCGGCGTTCGCGCCGTACGCGCAGATCACCCGACGCGACGCCGAGGAGGGCTGACGTGGCCATCACCGTGCTCCTGGTCGACGACCACCCGATCGTGCGCGGCGGGCTGCGCGCGCTGTTCGAGCAGCACGGCGACGTCGAGATCATCGGCGAGGCGGCATCCGGCGAGGAGGCCGTCACGCTCGCGGCGCACCTGCGCCCCGACGTCGTGCTGTGCGACCTGCGGCTCGGCGACGGCATGGACGGCGTGCAGACCACCGCGGCGCTGCGGGCGGAGCATCCCGCGCCCGCCGTGATCATCCTGACGACCTTCGATCGGGATGCCGAGATCATCGGCGCGATCGAGGCGGGGGCGGCCGGCTACCTGCTGAAGGACGTCTCGCCCGAGACGATCCTGCACTCGATCAAGGAGGCGGCGGCCGGGCGCATCGTGCTCGCACCCGAGATGGCGCAGCGCGTCGTGCAGGGCATGCGCCGGCCCCGGGTGCACCTGACCGAGCGCGAGCTCGACGTGCTTCGCCTCCTCGGCGAGGGAGCGTCCAATCGCGAGATCGCCCGCACGCTGTTCGTGTCGGAGGCGACGGTGAAGACCCACCTCGGCAACCTGTTCGCCAAGCTCGGTGTCGAGAGCCGCGCGAAGGCCGTCACGCACGCGCGCGAGCTCGGCCTGCTCTGACGCGGCGTCGAATCTGCGCCAGAGCGGCCCGGGGCGTTGCGGTGGCCCCGCGGCCTGGCCAGGATGAGGGTGCTTCAACCATTCGGCTGATCCGTGGTCGCCTGTGTTGCTGCAGACTGCAGATGACCTTGGGAGGATTGTATGAAGAAGCTGTTCTACGCGGCGTTCACCTACATGCTGGTGGGTGTCGTCTCGGGCCTGTTCTACCGCGAGTTCACGAAGCTCAATGACTTCGCGCTCGGCGAGTACACGCAGCTGGGCGTGGTGCACACGCACCTGCTCACCCTCGGCTTCATCATCCTGCTCGTCGTGCTCGCGCTCGAGAAGCTCTTCGGCCTCTCGCGCAGCCGCCTGTTCAACTGGTTCTTCTGGGTGTACAACGCAGGCATCATCCTCACCGCGGCCATGATGATCTGGCACGGCTCGCTCACCGTGCTCGGTCAGGAGGGCAACGGCATGATCTCGGGCATCGCGGGGCTCGGCCACATCCTGCTCACCGCGGGCATGGTGCTGCTGTTCCTCAGCCTGCGGCGCGGCCTGGTGCTCGACGGAGTGATCCACGACCCGGCGAGCGCATACGCGGCGAAGACCGACGCGGCGAGCGCGCGCGCGGGAGCGGGTGCCTGATGTCGTCGGCGAACCCGAACCCGAACCCGAACCAGGGCCCGGGCGCGGCGGCCCCGGCCGAGACCGAGGCACCGGCGCCCAGCAAGCGCGCCTGGCTCGGCCTCGCGGTGCTCTCGGCGGGCCTCGGCATGATCGTGCTCGACGGCACGATCGTCGGCGTCGCGCTGCCCGACATCATCCTCGACCTGAAGCTCAACATCACCGACGCGCAGTGGGTGAACAGCCTCTACGCCATGCTGCTCGCGGCGCTGCTGCTGTCGACGGGCCGCCTGTCGGACCGCTGGGGGCGCAAGCGGCTGTTCCTCGTCGGCATCGTGATCTTCGTCGGCGGCAGCCTGTACGCCGCGCTGTCGGCCGACGCCGGGCACCTGATCATGGCCCGCGCCGTGCAGGCCGTGGGCGCAGCGCTGATCATGCCCTCGACCCTCTCCTCGGTGAACGCGATGTTCCGCGGCAAGTACCGCGCGGCGGCATTCGGCGTCTGGGGCGCGGTCATCTCGGGCGCGGCCGCGGTCGGACCGCTCGCCGGCGGGGCGCTGACGCAGTGGGGCTCGTGGGAGTGGATCTTCCTCGTGAACATCCCGCTCGGCGCGATCGTCTTCGTCGCCGCGCTGTTCACCGTGGTCGAGAGCAAGGGCGGCAAGACCCGTCCGGGCGCCGACGTCGACGGCGCGCTGCTGAGCGGCATCGGCTTCGCCGCCCTGGTGTTCGCGGTGATCGAGGGCCCCGAGATCGGCTGGTGGAAGCCCACGGCCGAGCTGCACATCTTCGGCATGACGTGGCCGACCACCGCGCCCATCTCGCTCGTGCCGATCGCGATCGCGGTCGCGATCGTCGCCCTCACGCTCTTCGTGGTGTGGGAGCGCCACCGCGCGAAGGTGCGCCGCTCGGCGCTGCTCGATCTCGAGCTGTTCCGTCTGCCTACCTTCTCGTGGGGCAACACGACGGCGGCGATGGTCGCGGTGGGCGAGTTCGCGATCCTGTTCGTGCTGCCGCTGTACCTCATCAACGCCCTCGGGCTCGACGTCATGGGCGCGGGCCTCATCCTCGCCGCGATGGCGATCGGCGCGTTCGTGTCGGGTGCGATGGCCCGGCACCTGGCGGCCCGCTTCGGCTCGCCGGGGACCGTGCTGATCGGGCTCGCGCTCGAGCTGCTGGGCACCATCGCGCTGGCGTTCACCGTGACCGCGACCACCCCCGGCTGGCTGCTCGCGATCCCGCTCGTGGTCTACGGCCTCGGCCTCGGCCTCGCCTCGGCGCAGCTGACGGGCACCGTGCTGCGCGATGTGCCCGTCGAGGTCTCCGGGCAGGGATCCGCCACGCAGAGCACCGTTCGCCAGATCGGCTCGGCGCTCGGCACCGCCTTCGCCGGCACCGCGCTGTCGGTCGCCCTCGCCTTCACCCTGCCCGCCGCGCTCAGCAGCGCGGGGCTCACCGGCAAGGAGGCCGACTCGCTCGCCGAGATGACGCGCCAGAGCGCGGGCTCGACGATCACGCAGCTGCGCGAGCAGGGCGCCCACAGCGCGTTCGGCCCCGACACCGCGCGCGCGGTCGAGGCGCTCTCGCAGGGCTTCTCGGACGGCGCGCGCCTCGCGATGCTCGTCGCCTCGGCGTTCCTGCTCCTCGGATTCGTGGGCGCCATCCGCCTGCGCATCAGCAGCAACCGCGCCGTGCCGACGCTCCCCATGCCGGACGTGCTCGTCGAGGACGTGCAGCTGGACGGCGCGCTCCCCGCGGTCGACATCGCCGGCGTCCCGTCGGCCGGCGCCGCGGCGACGGCCGCGGGCGCGGAGGCTGCGGGCTCGCCAGTGGCCGATCCGCGTCCCGACGGCGGGGCCGGCACCCGGTCCGGGGGCTGATCGGGATGCGAACGCGAGCCTGAGGTGCGCACGCCGGCCGCCGTCGTCCGCGGGATTCGGCACCCCGAGGCCTTCCACGGCCGGGGTGTCACGCGCGGCTTCTTCGAGGGCTGGTACGTCAAGCTCGTCTCGGCCGACCGCGCGCAGCGCTGGGCGATCATCCCGGGCATCTTCCGCGGACAGCCGGGCCGCGCCGAGGCGGGCGGCGGCAGCCGCGACGAGGCGTTCGTGCAGGTGCTCGACGGACGACTCGGGCGCTCGTGGTTCTCGCCCTACGCCATCGACGAGTTCGAGGCATCCGATCGCGCCTTCGACGTGCGCGTCGGCCCGAACCGCTTCTCGGCAGCGGGGATGACGCTCGAACTGCCGCACCTGCGCGGCACGATCGAGTTCACGAGCCCGCTCGAGCCGTGGCCGGTCAGCTGGCGGGAGCCCGGGATCATGGGCTGGTATGGCTTCGTGCCGTTCATGGAGTGCTTCCACGGCATCGTCTCGTTCGGCCACGGGCTGCGGGGCAGCCTCGAGATCGACGGCATCGAGACCTCGTTCGACGGCGGCCGCGGCTACATCGAGACCGATTGGGGCGAGGCGTTCCCCTCGGGCTACGTGTGGATGGCGAGCAACCACATCGACGTCAGCGAGGGATCCGCCGAGGCGGCGGAGGATGCCTCGCTCATCGCCTCCGTCGCCATCATTCCGTGGATCGGCCGTTCCTTCCGCGGCTCCATCATCGGCTTCCGCCACAGCGGGCGCCTGTACCGGTGGACGACCTACAACCGCTCGCGTGAGACGCGGCTCACGATCGACGACCGGCACGTGCGCTGGAGCGTGGCGGGGCCCGACGGGGTGCTCGAGCTGGATGCCGAGCGCGTGCGGGGCGGCCTGCTGCACGCGCCGCTGCGCACCGCGATGCACCAGCGGGTCGAAGAGACGATCGACGCGCGCATCGCGTTTCGCCACCTGGACCACGACGGCAACACCCTGCTCGCGGGCACCGCGGACTGCGCCGGGCTCGAGGTGTTCGGCGATACCGCGCGGCTGCTCGCCATGCGCTGAGCGCGCTGCGTCGAGTCGCGCTGCGCCGAGCCGGCACCGCGCCGCCACGCCGCGACCAGGTGAGTGCGCCCGCATGCCGGGCCGGAAAGTTTCTCGCCCGGGCGCCGCCGCGGCCCGTGCCGTGACACGATAGAAGGATGCCTGACGCCAGCCTCCCCGCCATCGAGGACCTGACGATCGCGCGCCTCGTCGGCCCGCTCTCAAACAGCCGCGGGCGCGCGTACGCCGAGAACGGGCACGTCGAAGACATCGAATGGGATGCCGCGACGCAGACGCTGCGCGGTCGGGTGCGGGGCGAGGCGCCCGAGCCCTATGCCGTGACCGTCAAGCTGCTCGGCGCTGCCAGCGGCCGCGTCAGCGTGCGCACCGCGATGTGCACCTGCCCGGTCGGCATCAACTGCAAGCACGCGGCGGCCCTGCTCCACGCCAGCACCGCGCGCCGCCGCGCCGCCGAGCAGGCGAGCGCGAGCGCCGAGGCCGAGGTCGCCGCGGAGGTCACCGAGTCGGTGCAGGCCGCGGGGTGGCGCGGGCTCGTCGAAACCCTCGACCGTGTGGGGCTCCACGACGAGCAGCCGGCGAAGCCGCTCGCCCTGCAGTTCGAGCTGCGCCGCCGCTCGGTGCGCGCCTCGATGCGCATGAGCGGCCGACACGACGAGCCGGCGCGGGATGCGGCATCCGCCGACCGGCTCGCGGTGCGCCCGGTGACCGCGGGGGCCCGCGGGGGCTGGATCAAGGGCTCGCTCACCTGGCAGAACGTGGGCTATCAGGGCACCGCGGGAGGGTTCGACCCCGCGCAGGCGCGCTGGTTCGCGCAGCTGAACACCCTCAAGGGCGCGCCCCTCGGCGGCATCACCGAGTACGGCTCGGAGTGGATCACCCTCGACACGTTCGAATCGAATCTGCTGTGGGCGCTGCTGGCCGAGGCGGGCGAGCTGGGGATCGCGCTGGTGGGCACGAACGTGCCCGAGGTCGTGCTCGCCGGCACCGCCGAGCTCGGCTTCGACGCGGCGGCGAGCGAGGAGGCGCTCAGTCTGCGGCCGAGCGTGCTGATCGACGGCCGCACCTTCGACGCCGCCCGCGTGCGGCCGATCGGCTCGCACGGGGTGTACGCCTTCGACGTGCGCGAGCAGCGGCTGCTTCTGGCGCGGCTGAGCGCGCCGCTCGGCCGGGCGCAGCGCGCCCTGATCGAGCGGCCGGCGCCGGTGCGCATCGAGCGCGACGAGCTCGACGAGTTTCTCGGCGAGCATTACACCTCGCTCGCGCGCTCGATGCGGGTGGTCTCGACCGACGAGAGCTTCACCCCGCCCGAGGTGCCGAGCCCGACGCTCGTGCTCGGCGCCCGGTTCGACGCCGGGCAGGTGCTGCGCATGCGCTGGGAGTGGGACGTGGGGCTGCGCCGCCGCGTGCCGCTGGCCGGCGCGGAGTCGCTGCTGCGCGATCGCCCCGCAGATCGGGAGCCGGCCCTCGCCGCCGCCGCCGCGCTCGCCGCCGATCCGGCCGGGGCGCCGCTGCTCGAGCCCGCCGGCTCGCTGCGCGAGTCGGCGCGGCTGCAGGGGATCGCCGCCGCCGAGTTCACGGCGCGACTGCTGCCCGCGCTCGAGGCGATCGAGGGCGTCGCCGTCGAGATCACGGGCGAGAAGCCGGACTATCGCGAGGTGCTCGAGGCGCCCGTGCTGGCGGTCTCGGCGATGGAGTCGGAGTCGAACGACTGGTTCGACCTCGGCGTGACCGTCTCGGTCGAGGGCCGGGTCATCCCGTTCGGTCCGCTGTTCACCGCGCTGTCGCGCGGCGCCGACAAGCTGCTGCTGGTCGACCACAGCTATCTCTCGCTGCGACAGCCCGTGTTCGAGCCGCTGCGCGAGCTGATCGAGGAGGCGGGCGGCCTCGAGGAGTGGGAGACCGGGCTGCGGATCAGCCGGTATCAGACCGCCCTCTGGTCGGAGTTCGAGGATCTCGCCGACGAGAGCGAGGCCGCCGTGAGCTGGCGCGCGACCGTCGATGGCCTGCGCGACATCGGCAGCGTGCCCCCGCCGCCCGTGCCGGCGAGCTTCGCGGGCGAGCTGCGCCCCTACCAGCGGGAGGGCTTCAACTGGCTGGCGTTCCTCCACGCGCATCAGCTCGGCGGGATCCTCGCCGACGACATGGGGCTCGGCAAGACCGCGCAGACGCTCGCCCTCATCGCGCACGCGCACGAGGCCTCCGCGAGCGCGGGTCCGTTCCTCGTCGTCGCGCCGACCTCGGTGGTGTCGAACTGGAAGCGCGAGGCCGCCCGCTTCACCCCGGGACTGCGGGTCGCCGAGGTCACCACGACGGGGCGCAAGCAGCGCCAGAGCCTCGCCGATGTCGCGGCCGGCGCCGACATCGTGCTCACCAGCTACGCGATCCTGCGGCTGGATGCCGAGGCCTTCGCCGACGTCGACTGGGCTGGGCTGGTGCTCGACGAGGCGCAGTTCGCCAAGAATCCGGCATCCAAGGTGCACGAGGCGGCACGCGGCATCCGCGCGCCCTTCCGCCTCGCCGTCACCGGCACCCCGATCGAGAACAACCTGACCGAGCTGTGGGCGCTGCTGCGGATCGTCGCGCCCGGGCTGTTCGCCTCCTCGCGCGAGTTCGGCGAGAAGTATCGGCGCCCCATCGAGGTCAACCACGACGCCGAGCGCCTGGCCCGCCTGCGCCGTCGCGTCCGGCCGTTCATGCTGCGCCGCACCAAGGAGGCCGTCGCGCCCGAGCTGCCGCCCAAGCAGGAGCAGGTGCTCGAGATCACCCTCGACCCGCGTCACCGGCGCATCTACGACACGCACCTGCAGCGCGAGCGACAGAAGATCCTCGGCCTGGTCGACGACCTCGACCGCAACCGCTTCATCGTGTTCCGCTCGCTCACGCTGCTGCGCATGCTGAGCCTCGACGCCGCGCTGATCGATCCGGAAGGATACGCGCAGGTGCCCTCGGCGAAGCTCGACGCGCTCCTCGAGCAGCTCGATGACGTCGTGCAGGAGGGGCATCAGGCGCTCGTGTTCAGCCAGTTCACCTCGTTCCTGCAGCGGGCCGCCGAGCGACTGGATGCGGCGGGCATCCCCTACTCGTATCTCGACGGCGCCACCCGCCATCGCCAGCGGGTGATCGACGGGTTCCGCAGCGGCGACGGCCGGGTGTTCCTGATCAGCCTCAAGGCCGGCGGGTTCGGGCTGAACCTGACCGAGGCCGACTACGTGTTCCTGCTCGACCCGTGGTGGAACCCGGCCAGCGAGGCGCAGGCCGTGGACCGCGCGCATCGCATCGGACAGACCAAGCAGGTCATGGTCTATCGCATGGTGGCGGCCAACACCATCGAGGAGAAGGTGATGGCGCTCAAGGAGCGCAAGGCCGCGCTCGTGTCGGCCGTGATCGACGACGACTCGTTCTTCAGCGAGGCGCTCTCGGCCGACGACATCCGCGAGCTGCTCGCGGGCTGACACGCACGAGCGCGGGGCGCAGGCAGCTGCCGCTGCGCCGCGCCCCGCGCTTGTGCGGTGCCGGCTACGCCAGCATCATGAAGAGCTTCTCGAGCTCCTCGGGGCTGGTCTTGCGCTCGCCGCCTTCCGCGCTCTCGAGCTCGGTGAGGCACTCCTGCATCGCGGTAGAGATGATCGCGAAGCCGGCCCGGTCGAGCGCGCTCGAGACCGCCGCCAGCTGGGTGACCACCTGGCGACACGAGGCGTCGGCTTCCACCGCGGCGATGACGGCGTTCAGCTGCCCCTGCGCGCGGCGGAGGCGGTTGATGACCTTGCGCTGCGCGTCAGCCTGGACCGGCGCCTGCGCGCCGCTTGGTGTCGTCACGATTCACACACTTTCCTTGAGGGCCTCGCTCACCAGGAGCTCGGCCGCGCGGTCGCCGAGGGCGGCGCGCAGCGTCAGGATGCCGCCGGAGAGCGTCGTCGCATCGAAGCCGTGCTGCGCCAGCACGCGGTACGCGATGTACGAGCGCATCCCGGACGCGCACATGACGCTCGTCGGGCGGCCGGCCGCGGCATCCCGGACCTCGTCGAGGCGCTCGCGCAGCTCGGTGTGGGGGATGTTCAGGGCGCCCGGCAGGTGCCCGCTCGCGAACTCGGCGCGGCTGCGGGTGTCGAGCACGAGGGTGCTCGCGAGCACGTCGTCGACGTCTTGCGCGTACCAGAGCTTGATCGTGCCGGTGCGCACGTTCTCGCCCTCCATGCCCGCGAGGTTGATCGGGTCTTTCGCCATGCCGTACGGCGGCGAGTACGCGAGGTCGAGGTCGATCAGCTCGTCGATCGCCATGCCCGCGCGCAGGGCGGTGGCCAGCACGTCGATGCGCTTGTCGATGCCCTCGGGGCCGACCGCCTGTGCGCCGAGGAGCGCGCCGTCGCCCTCGCGGAAGTGCACGATGAGGTGCATCTGCGCGGCGCCGGGGAAGTAGCCGGCGTGCTGGTTGGGGTGCAGGTGCAGCGTGTGGTGGGCGATGCCCGCCGACAGCAGCGTGGCCTTGTTGACGCCGGTCGAGGCGGCCGTCAGCTCGCCGACGCGCACGATCGCGGTGCCGAGGGGGCGCGGGATCGGGCGCGCGTGCGCGGGCGTGAAGATGTCGTCGGCGATGAGGCGGCCCGCGCGGTTGGCGGGGCCGGCGAGGGCGAACGGGCGGCGGATGCCGGTGACCGCGCACGTCGAGACGACGGCGTCGCCGGCGGCCCACACCTGGGGCGCCGAGGTCCGGCCGTGGTCGTCGACAACGATCGCACCGCGCTCGAGGGCGATGCCCGCGGCGCCGAACACCTCGGTGTCGGGTCGCACGCCCACCGAGAGGACGATCAGGTCGGCGTCGATGCGCGTGCCGTCCGAGAGCACGACGACGTCGTGGCCCGCGCCCGGCTCGATCGCCGAGGCGGCGACCCCATCGTGCACGGCGATGCCGAGGCCGGTCAGCTCGTCGGTGATCAGCTGGGCGAGCTCCGGCTCGAACGGGGGCAGCACGTGCGGGCTGAGCTCGACGACCGAGGTCTCGAGTCCCTGCAGGCGCAGGGCCTCGGCCGCCTCGATGCCGATGAACCCGCCGCCGAGCACGACGGCGCGGCGCGCACCCTCGGTGACGAGGCCGCGCAGGGCGATCGCGTCTTCGACCGTGCGCAGCGTGTGCACGCGCGGTGAGTCGATGCCGGGCAGGGGCGGGCGAACGGCGAGCGCGCCGGGCGAGAGGATGAGGGCGTCGTAGTGCAGCTGCTCGGTGCCGGCATCCGTCGCCACCGTCAGGGTGCGCGACTCGGTGTCGAGCGCGGTGACATCGTGGCGGACGCGCACGTCGAGGTTGAGCGCGGCCTTGAGCGAGGCCGGCGTCTGCACGAGCAGGCTCTGCTGGTTCTCGATCTCGCCGCCGACGAAGTAGGGCAGGCCGCAGTTGGCGAACGAGACGTGGTTGCCGCGGTCGAGGACGATGATCTCGGCGTTCTCGTCGAGGCGACGGGCGCGGGCGGCCGCGCTCATGCCGCCGGCGACGCCGCCGACGATGACGAGCCTCATCGGGCGTCGCCCTCGGCCGCTGCCTCGGCGGCGCGCTCCTGCGCGTCGGCCGCGGCCTCCTGCTCGGCGATCGAGGCGCGGACCTCGTCCATGTCGAGGCCCTTCACGCCGTCGACGACTGCCGCCAGCTGGGTCGCGTTCAGCGCGCCCGGCTGCGAGAAGATGAGGATGCCCTCGCGGAACGCCATGAGCGTGGGGATGGAGGTGATCTGGAACCCGGCGGCCAGCTCGCGCTGCGCCTCGGTGTCGATCTTGCCGAACACGATGTCGGGGTGCGCCTCGGACGCCGACTCGAACACCGGGCCGAACTGGCGGCACGGGCCGCACCACTCGGCCCAGAAATCAAGCAGGACGACGTCGTTGCCGGTGATGGTCTCGTTGAGTGTTTCGAGGGTGATCTCTCGCGTAGTCATGCCTCAAGCATACCCCAGGGGGTATGTGCGGATCAAGGAAATGCCTGATGTTCGCTGTGAGCGGTGCGCCGCGGAGGGCACCCGGGTGTGGCCGACGCGGCTCGAGGCTAGCGTTGAGGCATGGCCCCGCACCCCTTCGCTTCGCTCGACGACTACATTGCCCAGCCTCGCGTGGAGGGCGTGGCGCTCTCGCCCGACGGCTCGCGCGCGGTGCTGACGATCGCCACGCTCAAGCGCGACGGCACCGGCTACGAGCGCGCGCTGTGGGCGGTGCCCGCCGCCGGCGGCGGCGTGCCCGTGCGGCTGACGCGCTCGGCCAAGGGCGAGTCGAACGCGGCGTTCACGCCCGCGGGCGACGTGCTGTTCATCTCGGCGCGGCCCGACGCGGAGGCCGCCGGCGATGGCAGCGAGGCGCAGCTCTGGCTGCTGCCGGCCGCCGGCGGCGAGGCGCGCGCGGTGACCGGCCTCGCCGGCGGCGTCGAGGGCATCGCGGCGATCGCTCGGGATTCGGGGATGCTCGTGCTCGGCGCCGAGCTGCTCCCGGGCGCCGACACGCTCGAGGCAGAGGCGGCGCTGCGCGCGAGCCGTGACAAGAAGAAGATCTCGGCGATCCTGCACGAGCGCTACCCCGTCCGGTACTGGGACCACGACCTCGGTCCCGCCGAGCCCCACCTGCTCGCGCTCGACCTGGGCGGACTCGTCGACGAGCTGCCGGAGCGCGGCGACGCGGCGGCGGATGCCTCGGAGCGTGCGGGCGCCGCCGACGCCGCGCCCGCCGAGGCCGGAGAGAAGGAGCAGCCCTACCCGGCGCACCTGCCGCGCCCCCGCGACCTCACCCCGCGCCCGGGCCGCTCGGCCGATGCGGCGGGCGCCGCGCTCTCGCCCGATGGCGGCACCTTGATCGCGGCCATGCGGGTGCCCCAGGCGCGCGACGGGCGCTTCCGGCTCATGTCGATCGACGTCGCCACCGGCGCGCACACGACGATCCTCGACGACCCGGCCGCGGATCTCGAGTCGCCGGTGCTCAGCCACGACGGCTCCACGCTGGCATACCTGCGCATCGAGACGGGCTCCCCGGCCGCGCCGGCTGACGTGGAGGTGTGGGTGAGCGCGCTCGACGGCAGCGACGCGCGGCGCATCGCCGGCGAATGGGATCGCTGGGCCGCGAGCCTCGCGTTCGACGCCGACGATGCGGCGCTCATCGCGACCGCCGACTCGCGCGGCCGCGCGCCGATCTTCCGGCTGCCCCTCGACGGCTCGGCGGCCCAGCAGCTCACCGACGACGACTTCGCCTACTCCTCCGTCTCGGTCGACCGGGCCACAGGCGCGATCGTGGCCCTGCGCTCGTCGTGGGTGGCCCCGCCGCACGCCGTGCGCCTCGAGCGCGGCCCGGACGGCGCCGTGTCGGTCGCCCCGCTCGCGAGCCCGGTCGCGCTCCCGGCGGTGCCCGGCACGATCGCCGACGTCGAGACCGTCGCCGAGGACGGCGCCGCGGTGCGCGGCTGGCTGATGCTCCCCGAGGGCGCATCCGAGTCGGCGCCCGCGCCCCTGCTGCTGTGGATCCACGGGGGCCCGCTCAACAGCTGGAACGCGTGGAGCTGGCGCTGGTCGCCGGCGCTCGCGGTGGCCCGCGGCTACGCCGTGCTGCTGCCCGACCCGGCGCTCTCCACCGGCTACGGCCTCGAGTTCATCGCCCGCGGCTGGAACAGCTGGGGAGGCAAGCCCTACACCGACCTGCTGGCCATCACCGACGCCGTCGTCGCGCGCGCCGACATCGATGAGACGAAGACCGCCGCGATGGGCGGCTCATTCGGCGGCTACATGGCGAACTGGGTCGCCGGCAACACCGACCGCTTCCGGGCCATCGTCACGCACGCCAGCCTGTGGGCGCTCGATCAGTTCGCGGGCACCACCGACAACTCGGCGTACTGGCAGCGCATCTTCACGCCCGAGGCGATGACGGCGAACTCGCCGCACCAGCACGTGGCGCGCATCAGCACGCCGATGCTCGTGGTCCACGGCGACCGCGACTACCGCGTGCCGATCGGCGAGAGCCTGCGGCTGTGGTCGGAGCTGGCCGAGCACCACGCGGCGGCCGACGGCACGAGCATCCACCGCTTCCTGTACTTCCCTGACGAGAACCACTGGGTGCTCAAGCCCCAGCACGCGGTGATCTGGTACCAGACCGTGTTCGCGTTCCTCGACGAGCACTTGCGCGGGGCGCCGTGGCAGCGCCCCGAGCTGCTCGGGTAGCGCCGGGGCGCGGGCCTACAAGACCGCGCCGTCGTCGCCGGGCGGCCGATTCCAGCGGCTGCGGTTGCCCTCGTAGGCGATGAGCCAGCCCAGCGAGACCGCCAGGGCGACGGTCATCATCACCCAGAACTGGCTGATCAGGATGCCGATGATCACGCCCAGGACGAGGATGGCGGCGATGCCGAGCCACAGCTTCCAGCGGGCGCGAACGTAGCTCTGCTGCGGGGGGCGGTGTGCGTGCATGCGCTCAGCCTACGACGCGGGGCGGTCGTCTTGCGCGGCGGCCTCGCCCGCGGCGAGCACGGAGGGCTCGTCGTCGGTGTCGACGCCGTGCTGGGCGAGCTGCGTTCGCGCTCCCTTGCGGCGCTGCGCGCGCACCATCGCGAAGACCGCGACCCAGGCGATCGTCAGCGCGATGCCCCAGGTGAGGCCGATCATGAGGTTGCCGCTGCTCGTGCCGAAGAACACCCCGACGAACGCCGCGACGGCGATGCCTGCCGACCAGACCCAGATCAGGATCGAGGAGGCCCAGCGAATGCCGCGATCATCACTCATGCCTCGAGCATAGGCAGGGCGGGGCGGGCCGTGCGGCGGACGCGCCGCCCGGCCCGCCGTGCGGCGCGGGGGTCGCTCGCTCGGGCTGCGCGCGCTCAGCGGCCGCGGTGATCCTCGGGGTGCAGCCGGGGGCCGCGGCGGGGCTCGTGCACGCCGCTGAGGCCGATGAGGCGGATCACGCGCTGGCGCTGACCCACCCACGGCTCGAGCAGCTCGCGCATGCCGTCGTCGTCGACGCGCGAGCCGGTGAGCGCGTAGCCGACCTGGCTGGCGAGGTGAAAATCGGCGAAGCTCACGGCGTCGGCGTCGCCGAGGGCGCGGATGCGGGTCTCGGCCGAGGTCCAGACGCCGACGCCGCGCACGCTGGTGAGCACGCGGTCGCGAGCCGGCCCGTCGGCCGCCGTCGGCCTGCACGATGGTGCGCGACTGCGGGGGCTCGACGCCGGCGCGGTGCCACGCCCAGGAGGGGATCGCGCCCCACTCGGCGACGCTCGGCGGCGCGAACAGGGCGCGCGGCGCGGGCCCGGGCGCGCGCGTGCCGAAGCGGGTCATGAGCACCCGCCAGGCGCCGAAGGCCTGCAGGCCGGTCACCTTCTGCTCGATGATCGAGGCGGCGAGGGCGTCGAAGACGAGATCGGTGCGGGTGAGGCGAAGCCCGGGATTGCGGCGGTGGGTCGCGGCGATGAGGGGATGGTGGTGCGCCTCGAACGGCGTCGGGTCATCAAGCGACCCGAGCAGGGCCGGCAGCTGGGCGATCGCCCACTCGGCGCCGGGACCCCACGCCGAAGCGTTGATCGAGCCGTCGCCGCTCGGGGCGGTCGCGAGCGTCGCGATGCCGTGCGGCGTGCGGCTCGCGCGCCAGAACACCCCGCGATCGTGGAGGTGCGCCGGGTCGCCTCGCCCCCGCCGGATCATGCCGACCGTGGTCCAGAAATCCAGCGGGTGCCGCGGCCGGTACACCGTGTCGACCCGCGCCGAGCGGGCCGGCGCATCCGCAGTCGGCGCTGCCGGAGGGCCGCCTGCGGCCGCCGTGCGTGCGTCGGCCACGGCCGCCGCGCGCGGCTCGGTGCTGCTCATGGAACCACGCTAGCGGGCACGCCTGACAATGCGCCCGCGAGACGATGCGCGCGCGAGACGACGCACCCGCCTGATGAGGCGCCCGTGAGCGGCGCCGATCGCGGGCCGGCAAACGCAGCGCGCGCGGCGCGCCAGGCTGCTGCCGGCGCACCGCGCGCTGCGCGACGGTGTCGGTGCTAGAAGCGGTCGGGCGAGGGGGTGCCGTGACCGAAGCGGATGGAGACGTCGGCGTGGCGGTCGAAGCGGTAGCCGACGCCGCGGACCGTGCGCACGATGTCCTCGTAGTTGCCGAGCTTGGCGCGCAGCCGCCGGACGTGCACGTCGATCGTGCGCTCGTTCGGGATGTCGTCGCCGGTCGCGCCGTTCCAGAGCGACGCGACGAGCTCGGCGCGCTCGATGGTGCGACCCTCGCGCAGCACCAGGTACTGCAGCAGCTCGAACTCCTTGAAGGTCAGCGAGGCCGAGTCGCCGTCGAGCAGCAGGCGCTTGCGCGAGATGTCGACGATGACACCCTCGGGGGCGCGGTCCTCGGGCTCAGGCTCGGCCTTCGTGCGGGCGATGGCGGTGGGCTCGTGCAGCGCGAGGCGAACCACGTCGACGTTGCGGCCGCCGGCGCCGATCGGGGCGAGGGCGACGGTCGCGTAGGTCTCGGCCTGCGGGGCCAGATCGGCGAGGGTGCGACGCAGGGCGTCGACCAGGAGTCCGAGGTTGACGCCGTCTGCCTGCGCGCGCTGCTCGTCGAGGCCGACGTAGAGTGCGAATCCGCGCGGCGCGGTGCCGGCGGGCAACGCGCGCGCCGGGGCGCTCTGCGCGGGGGCCGGCTGCACGGGCGCGGCCGGCGCCGCCTGCGTGATCGGGGTGGGTGCGACACGGGTGCGCGTCGGGGCGGGCGCGGCGGGCGAGCCCTGCACCGAGCGGATCGGCGTGACGGGGGCGACGCGGCGCTGCGTCGTGCTGGTCCGGCGGGTGTCTGCAATAAGGGTGTTCGACATTGAGTGGTCCTTGAAGGATGATGACGAACCCGAGGGTGCTGCGACCCAAGTTTCGGGTTCTGCGTGTTGCGGGTGTCCGCGAGATGAGTCTCGAATGGGTATCGAGCGGACGGGAAAGGTCACGCGGGTGCGGTGGCCTGGGGGGTGCTCTGTGAGGTATTCAACGGGTCGCCGGGTTGGGCGATCCGGGGACTCACGGCCGCGGGATCAGCGGCACATTCGGCAACACATGACAACGTGGCTGGCCATCATCGAGCCAGCAGTCCCGTTCGCCTCCATGGCGGACAAGGGGTGCACGTTGTCAGTCATGGGGCGATTATGACTCATTACGACACCGGGTGTCAATTCGAGGCGAATCCGCGAAATCCCTCGCCTCGACACGGGCGTCGTCGGCGTCGAA
Organism: Actinomycetes bacterium; assembly: GCA_029779645.1. Lineage (GTDB taxonomy): Bacteria > Actinomycetota > Actinomycetes > Actinomycetales > Microbacteriaceae > Microbacterium. The sequence goes on from JAKPAC010000030.1 coordinate 52,833, forward strand.
AACCGCCGACGGGGCGGCGTGCGGCGCCGAAACGGGCGGCTCGCGCGCCCGGCCTCGAGCATGGCCTTGCGGGCGCTCGATCGTGAAAAGCCCAGATAAACCGGCAGATTTTGCGCACCGCCGCTGCGGCCGTCGGCGCACGGCGCACCACGCGCCGTGCGTGGCGCGCCAGCCTCGTACACCGAAAGTGCCGGCGCGCGCGCATGCCTGCGCGCTGTGTGTCGGAATCGGCGATTCTGACCCGCTGGGGGCCGATTTCTCGATCGTCGTCGCGTGGCACGCCCAACGTGCGGTAATGGGGCGGCGCGCGTCGGATTCTGCCGCCCCAGGATGCGCCGTGCCGGGGGCCCGGCTCGCTCGGCGCGGCCGGCACGCTCGGACGGTGCTCGGGTGAGGCCCGGGTGATGTTCGGCCGATCAGGTGCGGTTTTCGTGGCCGCGCCATGACCCGCCCTGCTAGAGATAACGCCAACGCCGGCGGGGGGTCGGTGGGAGGCCGACGGCGACGTCGGGCGAGGGGGCGGTGCTGTGCGCGGCGACGGTCTGACGGTGGATGGCGGCGGGGCCCGGAGGCGGCACCGGCTTCGACGCGTGTTCGAGGGGGATCGACCGGCCCGGGCCGGCCGTCGGGGGCGGGTGTCGGCGGCGCTCGCGGCCGCGGTGCTGGCGATCGGGGTGCTGGTCGCGCCGCAGCCCGCGCTCGCCGCGTCTGGCCTCGGCCCGGGGTACGGCGTCGGGAACGCGGCATCCCCGCATCTCGGCAGCTTTCGTCTCGAGAGCGGTGCGCTCGTGTGGTGTGCTCGAGCCGGCGATCCGTCACCCGTGGGCGTGCTCACCGGGCCCGGCGTCGAGCGCACGAACACCACCGGCTCGGCGCCGCCCGGGGTGAGCGTGGCCGACGCGACGGCGCGCGCGAACTACATCCTGAACACCTGGGGCACGCCGGGCGTGAACAGCGTCGACGCCGCGGCCGTGAACCTCGCGGTCTGGCACTTCCTCGACTACGCGAACGCGACCGCGCTGACCGGTGGCGTCGGGATCCGCAACTACTACAGCACGCGCGCCGGCGGCGACACGGCCGCCGTGCGCGCCGCGTTCGACGCGATGCTCGCGGCCGCGGCCCCGGTGCGCGCGGCATGGCCGGGCACGGTCGCGGCGCCGGATGGGGCATCCATGCGGCTGACCGCCGACCCCGGCAACAGCTACCTCGGCACGCTCGTCGTGAGCGGGGTGTCGTCGCCGGGCACGGTCACGCTGAGCGACGGCGTGTTCACGGTGGGCGCGGGCGCGCCGTCGCTCTCGGGCGTCGGCACCGGCACGTATCCGCTGCGCGGCATACCGCCCGGCGACACCGGCGCGTCGTATTCGATCACGGCGCAGGGCTCGTTCAGCCTGCTCGCCGGATGGCGCGACACGGTCACCTGGTACGACACCCCAGGGCGCCAGGTCACGGTGAGCGGGGGTTCCCAGGCGGTGCAGAACTACACGCTCACCGCGACCGATGCCGCGCCGCGCCAGACCGGCTTCGCGCCGACCCTCGGCACCAGGGTCGTCTCGCCATACGTCGCGGCGGGCGGCGACTTCGCCGACGTCGTCACCTTCTCGACGGCCATCAACGAGTGGCCGCGCCTGGGCGACGGCAGCTACGCGCTCGTCACCGCTCGCGGGGTGCTCTACGGGCCGTTGGATGCCGCCCCCGTCGAGTCGACGGGCGTCCCGGCGGGCACGCCCGTCGCCGGCACGGCGAGCATCACGACGAGCGCGGTCGACGGGCCGACGGTCGGGTACACGGCCACGGCCGACGTCACGGCGGCCGCGGCATCCGCCTTCTACACCTGGGTGTGGCGGATCGACGGCGCCGAGCAGCCGGCCGCCACGCAGCGCTTCCTCGACGACGACTACGTATTCCAGGATCGATATGGGCGCCTCGCGGAGACCCACCTCGTGCCCTCGGTGACGACCGCCGCGCAGGCGATCGGCTCGCCGGAAGGGACCATGATCGACACCGCCGTCGTCGACGGCCTGCTCCCCGCGGCGGGAGCCGAGCTCTCGTTCGCGGTGTACCGGACCGATCCGATCCGGCAGTGCACCGCCGACACGCTCGTGTGGACGAACGCCGATGCGCCGCAGCGCGTCATCGCCCCGGGCCGATACGACTCGCCACCCGTCGTGATCCCCGGGTTCGGCAGCTACTCGTGGATCGAGACCCTGCGCGACCTCGACGGGGTGCTCGTGCACGAGGGCGCGTGCCTGCTGCCGCACGAGACGACTCGCGTCGACCCGCCCATCATCGAATCGGCGGCGGTGCCCGTCGCCGAGTTCGGGGGATACGCCACCGATGTCGCGATCGTCAACGGCCCGCTGCCGGCGGCCGGCGAGACCTTCGTCACGTTCGAGCTGTTCGAGGCGGCGCCGGGCGTCGACCCGATCGACGCATGCACACCCGAGGCCCGCGTCGGCAGCACGATCGGCGACCCGGTGCCGGTCCGCGAGCTGGGCCGATATGCTTCCCCGGGCATCCGCGTCGAGCGGGCGGGCACGTACTACTGGATCGAGACGCTGTGGTGGCTCCCGGACGCCTGGACCGACCCGCCGATCGCGCTCGCGCAGGGCCGGTGCGGTCAGCGCAGCGAGACGACGATCGTCGCACTGCCGACCATCAGCTCGCGCGCCCAGGCGACGGCGCTCGCGGGCGCCGAGTTCCACGACACCGTGACGGTCGCCGGGCTCGCCGCCGGCACGCCAGCCGAGCTGCAGTGGTCGCTGTACCGGCACAGCTCGGGCGCCGCCCCGGTGTGCGACGTCACCACGCGAGTGTTCGCCTCGGCGCCGGTCGCGATCGCGGGCTCCGGCCGGTTCGCCTCGCCGCCGACGTCGCAGTCGGCCGCGGGCCGATACTTCTGGGTCGCCACCCTGCGGCACACCCCGGATGTCGGCGACCCCGTGGTGCTCGCGCGCGGCGGCTGCGAACAGCAGATCGAGAGCACGCTCGTCACGGCGCTCGCCTCCACCGGCGCAGGCTCGGGTGGCGGCACGGGGCCGGCGGCGGTGCTCACCGGGGCGGCGGCGACGTTCGCTGGGGCCTCGCTCGTGCTCTTCGCCGCGGCGAATCGGCGCAGAAGGGCGACGGGCGCCCCCGGGCGCGCGGCAGAATAGAGGCATGACGGCGGGTGCGCGCGACGACGAGAACGGGGCGGATGCCGCGGGCCGCGGCATCCCGGAGCTCGTCGCGGATGCGGTGGCGCGCCTGCGTGCGGCTGACGCCCGCGACGAGGGGCTCGGTCGCGAGCTGGCTCCGCGGCGCGTTCTCGGCCTGCGCGGCCGACCGCGGATCGCGAGGTCGGGGCGCGTGTGGCGTCTCGGGGTGCTGCTGCTCGGGGCCGATGGCTCGCTGTATGCCACCGGCGGCACGCTTCGTGCGCGGGCCGAGGTGCGCCGCGGATACACGGCCGAGTCGGCGCGGCTGCGCGCCGAGCAGGGTGCTGCCGCCCGGCGCGGCGGCTTCGCCGAGGGCGACAGCGTGAACATCGGCTGGCGCGCACTCGACGCGAGCCGCCCGGACGGCGGGATCCTTCGGGTGCACGACGGCACGCCGCAGGTGCGGTGGAACCCGCGCGACCCGAACGCGTGGAGCGACCTCGCGCCATACCTGCGCGAGCGGATCGAGCTGCTGCTGGCCGATCAGGGAGCCTAGGCGCGGCTCGTCGCGCGGGCCGTCGCGCGGGCCGTCGCGCGGCCGTCACGCGAGCCGCCGCGCCGGGTCGCGCGCCCGGGTCAGTGCGCGAGAAACTCGAGGAGCGCCTCGTTCACCTCGTCGGCGTGCGTCCAGAGCAGGCCGTGTGGGGCGCCCTCGATCTCGATGAATCGGGCGTGCGGGAGCAGCTTCGCCAGGCGCCGAGCCGTGTGGTCGATCGGCACGATGTTGTCGGCCGTGCCGTGCACGATCAGCGTCGGCACGGTGTAGGCCTTCACGTCTTCGCGGAAGTCGGTGAGCCAGGTGCGCTGGGCCTCCACCGTGGCGATGGGCGACGACGCGTATGCGATCGCCTTGCTCGCGGCAAGCGCCTCCTCGCTGATGCGTGCGCCGAGGTTCTCGTCGAGGTTGTAGAAGCCGGTGAAGAACGAGGTGAAGAACGCGTAGCGGTCTGCCCGGGCCGCGGCGATGAGCGGGTCGAACACGGCCTGCGGGACGCCGTCGGGGTTGTCGTCCGTGCGCAGCAGGAACGGCGGCAGGCCGCCGATCGACGCGACCCGCGCGATGCGATCGGTGCCGTAGGTGCTGAGGTAGCGGGCGATCTCGCCGGAGCCCATCGAGAAGCCCACGAGCACCGCGCTGCGCAGGTCGAGCTCCTCGAGCACGGTCGAGAGATCGGCGGCGTACGTGTCGTAGTCGTGCCCGTTCGAAGGGCCGTCGGATCGGCCGAAGCCGCGGCGGTCGTAGGTCACGACGCGGTACCCGGCCTCGAGCAGCGCGGCGGTCTGCTTCTCCCATGACGAGCCATCGAGCGGGTAGCCGTGGATGAGCACGACGGGCTGTCCGGTGCCGCGGTCTTCAACGTGGAGTCGGATGTCGGCGCCGTTCTCGCGCCCGACAGTGATGGAGGCCATGAGCGTCCTTTCGTCATGCCGAGGGATTGTCCTCAGCGTAGACCGCGGCATCCCGGAATCGAAGCCGGATCCGGACCCGAGCCCCGCGTCGCGCGGGTGGGCCCGCGCCGCGCGGAGGCGGCACGGATGCGGGCCTTGCGCACGGCGCGGGGCGTTGGCACGATGGCGGCACCGGGCAGGCGGGCTCGGAGCCTCGAGGTGATGCGATGTCGGAGCGGCACGACGCCGGGCGCGCCCCGGCGACGGCGTGGATCTGGGTGGGTGTGCTCGCGCTGACCTCGAGCTTTCAGTTCGGCCGGGGCGCGCCGATCGACGGCTCGGTGTTCGCCGCGTTCGCGGTGCTGCTGGTCGCCGAGAACCTGGGCATGCTGCCCGACGTGCGGCCCGTGCGTGCGCCGAGCCGCCCGGTGCTCGCGGTGCTCGCGCTCGGCTGCGCGATCGTGCTGATCATGACCCCGTTCGCCGGACCCGCGACCCGCGTCGTCCTCGCCCTCATCGGCCTCGCCTCGGTGGCGTGGTTCTGGCCGCAGGCGCACGCGCCGCGCCGGGCCGGCGAGCGCGCTGTCCGGGCGAGCCAGGCGGCGGAGGAACGTGCGGTCCGACGCCGCACCGCGACGCTGTGGGCGATCCTCGCGGTGCTCGTGTGCCTGTGGGAGCTCGCGGCGTTCTTCCTCGGGCACGGCGGCCCCGCGGCGGAGCTCGCGCACCCCACCATCTCGTCGCTGGTCGAGCCGTTCGTCGCATCGGAGTGGGGTCGGCCCGTGTTCGTGGTCGCGTGGGTGCTCGGCGGGTTGGCGCTGCTGGGCATGGCGCGCCGGGCGGGAGCGCGGCGCTGATGCACGCCTTCACCGTGACCGGCTACCTCGTGCTCGTGATCGCGATCCTGGTGCTCGCCGCGGCGCCGCACGTGCGTCCGGGAGTCGTCGTCTCGTTCGGGAGCATGCTCGAGCAGATCATGAGCGAGCGGCCCGTCCGGGTGACGATCATGGTGTTCTGGTGGTGGCTCGGGTGGCACTTTCTCACCGGCGCGTGAGCGCCCCGCGCGGCGGCGCTACTGCGCGAACTCGAGGTCGCGGTCTTTCGGCAGCGCCGCCGCGCACAGCATGGCCGCGATGCTCACGCCGATGAGCAGGAAGATGCCGATCGCGAAGTTGAAGATGGGCGGGACCTGCAGCCCGGCCGGGGCCATGATGATGGTCGCGGCGAGCGTGGTGCCCACGGCCCCGCCGATGTTGCGGATGTTGGTGTTCATGCCGGTCGAGGCGCCCACCTTGTCGGCGGGCACCGAGCGGGTGACCACGTTCGCGAGCTGCGCGTAGGTCAGGCCGATGCCGATGCCGATCAGCACGATTGTGGAGGAGAACTGCACGACGTTGTTGTGGAAGATCAGCAGCCCGCTGAAGCCGACGGTGCAGAACAGCGAGCCGATGATGATCGACATGCGGCTGCCGATGGTGCGCTCGAGCCAGCCGGCGAACAGGCCGCCGACCCCGAAGGCGGCGGTCTGGGGCAGCATCGCCAGGCTGATCCCGCCGACGGTCAGGCCGAAGCCGTAGCCCTGCGCGGGCGAGGTCTGCAGAAACTGCGGGAACAGGATCTGCGTCGTGAACATCATGATGCCGAAGAAGAACGCCAGCAGGTTCGACCAGACGACCGGCCGCGAGCGCATCACCCGGATGTCGATGACGGGCACGTCGACCTTCTGCTCCCACCACACCCAGAGCACGAACGCGACGAGCGCGCCGACGATCATGAGGACGATGGGCAGGCTGAGCCAACCGAATGCTCCGCCCTGCGAGACGATGATCAGCAGCAGGCTCAGCCAGATGGCGAGCAGGAGCGCGCCGAGCGCGTCGAGGCGCTGCCTGGTGCGCTCGTCGGTGGATGCCGGGATGCCCAGGAAGACGACGAGCGACGAGAGCGCGCCGATCACGCTGGCGGTCCAGAACGCGAGGTGGAAGTCGCCGATGTGCACGACCAGGCCGACCATGACCAGGCCGGTGCCGCCGCCCAGGGCGGCCATCGACGACACGATGCCGAGTGCGAAGGGCACGCGCTCCTCGGGCAGCATGCGCTTGAGGATCACGTAGCACAGGGGGATGATCGCGCCGCCGCAGCCCTGGATGAAGCGGGCAGCGAGCAGGGTCTCGAAGCTCCACGACAGGGCCTGCAGCACCATGCCACCCGTCATCACGAGCATCGCGATGCGCAGCACCAGCACATGCCCGTAGATGTCGCCGAGGCGTCCGACGATCGGCGCCGTGATGCACGCGCTGAGCAGGTAGCCGGTCATCAGCCACGTCACGGTCGTCGTCGAGATGTCGAAGGTCTCTTGGAGCGACGGCAGCAGCGGCGCCATGAACGACTGGAGCACCGAGAACGCCACGGTCGCGACGATCGCCGCCAGCAGCACAACGGTGCCGCGGGAGGGTCGGAGCGAAGGTGACATCGCCCCTATTGTCTCGCATCTGCGGCGCGGCGCGAATTCGGGGTGAGACAGTGCCCCGCGCGGATGCCGCCGGTCAGCGCGAGCTCGTCGCCCTGCGCCCTCGCACCACGCCCACGAACGACTCGATATCCGCGCTCTCGCGGTCGGCCCGCCACGCGATGCCCACCGTCGAGCCCGGCCCGCCGTGCAGCGGCATCGATACCACGTCCTTGCGCCGGTGCAGGCGCGCGAGCGACTGCGGCACGACCACGATGCCGACCCCCGCGGCGACCGTCGCGATGGCCTCCTCCGTGCTGGCGATCGTGTCGAACGCCGGGGCGACCGTGCCCTCGATGCGCAGCGCTCCCAGCACGTTGTCGGCCGGCACGATCAGGACCTGCCCGGCGAGGTCGTCGAGGCGTGCCGCTTCGAGCAGGCTGAGCTCGCTCTCGGCCCCGACGACGACGAACGGCACCTCCTCGTAGAGCGGGATCACCTGGATGCCGTCGGCGCCGTCGGGGCCGGCGCCTTCGAGCGGGAGCCGGACCAGGGCGAGATCGACCTCGGCGTCGAGCGCGCGGCGCTGGTCGTCCGCCGTGAGCGGGTGGAGCACGAGGCGACGCTGCGGGTTGCGCTCGCTCCAGGTGCTGACCCAGCGGCCTGGCGTCGCCCCGGCGATGTAGCCCAGGTGCAGGGTGGAGAGCGGCTCGGCGGCGGGTGCGTCGGGGCCGATGCTCGCCGGCGTGTCGGCCGGCGTCGTGGCTCGCGGACGTGGCGCCGCGGGCGGCGCGGCGGCGGATGCGCGGGCGGCCGCCGCCGCAGCGGCCCGCTCGGCCTTCAGCGCCATCGCACGGGCAGCTGCCGGGCGCGGCGGGCGCGGGGCGCGGCCCACCGAGAACGGCGCCTTCGCCGTGCCGCCGGCGTTGCGGGGTGCGGCGGCGGGCGCGTCGGCGCCGTCGGCCTGCGGGTCGACCCCGTCCGCGCGCGGGGGCGCGGGGAGCGCCTTCTTCGTGCCCTTGCCGGGTCGCTTGCCGAAGCTCGCGGACGGACCCCGGCGGGGATCGCGGCGCTTCGCCTTGCCCTTGCCTTTGGCTCTGCCCTTGCCCTGCGTCATGTGCCGCCCCTGGTTCTGCCGTCGCGTTCCTGTTCAGACCGGCCGGTCATCAGGCGGTTCCAAGCCTACGGCCCTGCGGCTGTGCGCGCGCCGACGGGGCGCGCACAGCGCCGGCGCACGAGAGCGCGCCGTCGCCGACCAGGGGGGCTGCGGGCGACGGCGCGGCTGCGCGGCTGGACGCTATGCGGCCAGCCGCAGTCCTCGGCGGTCGGTCGCGACGGTCTCGCCGTCGAGAATGGTCTCGTCGTCGCCGATGAGGGCGCCGCCCGCGACGCGCGCGCCGGCGCCGACGCGCGTGCGAACCCCGATGTGCGCACCGGGGCCGATCGCCGCGCCCGTGCCGATCTCAGCCAGCGCGGCGATGACCGCGTCGGGCCCGATGACGGCGTCGGCGTGCACCCACGCCCCCTTCGCGACGTGGGCTCCGGCGGCGACCTTCACGCCGGGCTCGACGTACGCGCCGGCCTCGACGACCGCGTTGGCGTGCACCTTCGCCCCGTTCGCCACGAGCCCGCGGCCGTTCGCGTGCTTGCGGTACCGCAGCGTCTCGCCTCGATCGTTCTCGATGTCGACGTAGTTCTTGCCCACAATCTCCTCCTGCGAGGCACGAGATCTTCCGTGCCAACAGTGAACAACCGCATCCGACGCCGGTTCATTCCCTGACGCGCATCCACCCGCGCCGCTCGGCGGCGCGGGGCTCCGACGGCGCGGCCGCGGCCGCACATGCGGTTGCTCAGCGTCGGCGCAGCGTGAGCCCGCGAGGCGACTCGGCAAAGCCGGCCGCGCGCAGCGCGTGGCCGATCGCGGTGCCGAGCACGAACTCGCCGCTCACCGTCTCGATCGTGAGGGTCTCGAGGCGGTGCCGGATCGCGGTCTGCGCGAGGTCGGCCGTGGCGGCGCGCAGCGTCTCCTCGTCGTCGGTGAATGCGAGCGCAGAGCGCCCGCCGCGCTCGAGATAGAGGGTGAGCGCGCCGTCAACGAGCACGACCAGCCCGCCGGCCTTGCGCCCCGGCCGGTGCTTGCTGCTCGGCAGCGCGGGCCAGGCGAGCGCCGCGCCGTAGGGGTTGGCCGGATCGGTCGCGGCGAGCGTGATCGCCCGCAGTAGCGCGGGGTCGGGCACCGCGGCGAAGGTGCGGAGGCGATCGACGGTGGCCGAGCTCGCGAACTGCGCGGCGCCGAGCTTCTCGATCACGTAGCCGCGCCGGCAGTGTCCGGCCTCCTCGAACTTCGCGAGCACCCGGTAGGCCTGGGCGAAGCCGCCCGGGAGGCCCTCGTTCTGGACCGAGCCGCGCGTGACGACCCCGTAGCGATCCAGCAGCAGGGATGCCGCGGCGGCGGCGCGCGCGGTCGCATCGCCCTCCGGCGCGGGCAGCAGCGACCATCGCCCGCCCAGCGTGGGCGGGCGCGGCGGCGATGCCGGCCGGTGCGCGCCGAGGCCGGCGCCGCGCAGCATCGAGCCGCCGAGCATCCGGCTGCGCGGCGTGCGGCGGGCGACGCGGTGGGCCTGACGCCCGCCCCCCAGCAGCGCCCGCACCGGCGCGAACGTGTCGTTGGTGACGCGTCCCTGCCAGGCGAGCGACCAGAGCGCCTCGATCACCGACTGCTCGTTCGCGGCCCCCGTCATCGCCTGCAGCTGGCTCGCGAAGTACGCCCCGCCATGATGTCCGGGGCGCTGCTCGAGGCGGCCCGGAGCTCCCGCGTCTCCCGATTCCGGATCGTCGGCGGCGTCGCCCCAGCCGAGCGCGAACAGCAGCTGGGCCTCGAGCGAGCCCTCGGCCACCTCGCCCTCGGGGGCGGCGAGGGTCAGGCCCGCGGTATCCGCGAGGTGGAACGCGACCCAGCCGTCGCGCCCCGGCAGGGTGCCTGCCCCCGACCAGAGCACCTCGCCGGTGGCGGTGAGCTCGTCGAGCAGCGCCGGGGCGTAGTCGGCGACCCTGGCGGGCAGGATGAGCGACTCCCATGCGGACGCGGGGATCGGCACGCCGGCGAGCTGCTCGATGACGGTCGCGACGCCGTCGATGCCCTCGAGGGGGCGGTCGAGGTGCTGCCACGACGGCAGGAAGCGGGCGAACGCCTCGGGCGGCACGGGCTCGACGGTGCCGCGCAGCGCGGCGAGCGAGCGCATGCGCAGCCGGCGCATGACCTCGGCGTCGCACCACTCCTGCTCGTCGGCATCGGCCCCGCCGGAGCCCGCGGTGCCCTGCGGCAGGAAGAAGCCGCTGGTGAGGCGCCCCGACGACTCGAGCCGCTGCAGCGTGTGCCTGGCCACGGCGATGCCGATGCCGAAGCGCTCGGCGACGGCAGCTGCCAGGAACGGGCCGTGGGTGCGGGCATGGCGCGCGACGAGGTCGCCGAGCGGGTCGGCCACCGGCTCGAGGAACGCGTTCGGGATGCCGACGGGCAGCGCGACCCCGAGCGCGTCGCGCAGGCGGGCGGCGTCTTCGATGGCGGCGACGCGCGGCGTGCCCGCGATGGTGACGGCGATGGCGCGCCGCCCGGCGACCAGCTGATCGAGGTGGGTGGATGCCTCCGCCACGGTCGCCGAGTCGGGGTCGGTCGCGGCGCCGTCGTCGGCGCGTGTGTCGGTCCCGGCGCCGTCGGCCGGCCGCAGGCGCGCAGCCAGCTCGCCGGCGTCGAGCGGGCCGAGCAGGCGCAGCAGGTCTGCGGCGCCCTCGACCCCGCGAACCCGGCGATCCGGCGCGAGCCGCTGCGCCTCGCGCTCGAACTGCTCGATGACGGCGGGGTCGAGCAGCTCGCGCATCTCGACGCGGCCGAGCAGCTCGCCCAGCAGCGCCGGGTCGACCGAGAGCGCCGCGGCCCGGCGCTCGGCCAGCGGCGAGTCGCCCTCGTACATGAAGGCGCCGACGTAGCCGAACAGCAGGTCGCGGGCATACGGCGAGGGCTCCGCGGTGGTCGTCTCGACGAGCCGGATGCGGCGCTGCGCGATCGCGCGCGTGATCCGCAGCAGCGCGGGCAGGTCGTAGACGTCCTGCAGCACCTCGCGCAGCGTCTCGAGGATGATGGGAAACGTCGGGTGCTCGCGGGCCACCTGCAGCAGCTGCGCCGAGCGCTGCCGCTGCTGCCACAGCGGGGTGCGCTTGTGCGGGTTCATCCGCGGCATCAGCAGCGCGCGCGCCGCGCACTCCCGAAAGCGCGACGCGAACAGGGCGGAGCCGCCCACCTCGTCGCCGACGATCGTCTCGAGCTCATCGGCGTCGAACACGAACAGCTCGGCGCCGGGCGGATCGACGTCGGTGTCGGGCACGCGCGCGATGATGCCGTCGTCGCTGGCGACCGCCGAGCCGTCGACGCCGAGCCGCTCACGGATGCGCGCGTTCACCGCGAGGGCCCACGGGGCGTGCACGCTCATGCCGTAGGGCGAGTGCAGGATGATGCGCCAGTCGCCCACCTCGTCGCGGCTGCGCTCGACAGTGAGGGTGCGATCGCTCGGCAGGCTGCCGGTGGCCTCGCGCTGCTCGCGCAGGTAGGCGAGCAGATTCTGCGCGGCGCGCTCATCGAGCCCGGCCTCGCGCAGGCGGGCCTCGGCCTTCTCCTGTGGCGCCGCCGCGATCAGGCGCGAGAACGCGCCCAGCGCCTCGCCGAGCTCGGCGGGGCGACCGAGCCCGTCGCCGTGCCAGAAGGGCAGCTTGCCCGGCTGCCCGTACGCGGGCAGCACGTTGACCCGGTCGTGGGTGATCTCGACGATGCGCCAGCTCGTCGTGCCGAGCGTGAAGACGTCGCCGACCCGCGACTCGTACACCATCTCCTCGTCGAGCTCGCCGACGCGGGCGCCGCTGGTCTCGCCCGCGACGAAGACGCCGAACAGGCCGCGGTCGGGGATCGTTCCGCCGCTGGTCACGGCGATGCGCTGCGCGCCCGGCCGACCCGTGATCGTGCCCGCGTCGCGGTCCCACACCACGCGCGGGCGCAGCTCGGCGAACTCGTCGGACGGGTACCGGCCCGCGAGCAGGTCGAGCGTGGCCTCGTATGCCGAGCGCGGCAGCGTGCGAAACGGCGCCGAGCGGCGCACGGTGACGAACCAGTCCTCCACGTCGAGGGGCTCCAGTGCGCAGGCGGCGACGGTCTGCTGGGCGAGGATGTCGAGCGGATTGCGGGGCACCGCGATCTGCTCGATCTGCCCGGCGAGCATCCGCTCGGTCGTCACGGCCGTGTGCAGCAGGTCGGAGCGGTGCGTGGGGAAGAGCACGGCGCGCGAGACCTCGCCCACCTGGTGCCCGGCGCGGCCGACCCGCTGCAGGCCGCTCGCCGCCGACGGCGGCGACTCGACCTGGATCACCAGATCGACGGCGCCCATGTCGATGCCCAGCTCGAGGCTGGAGGTGGCGACCACGCAGCGCAGCGCGCCGGACTTGAGCTCGTCTTCGACCGCCGCGCGCTGCTCCTTCGACACCGAGCCGTGGTGTGCGCGGGCGAGCACCGGCGCGGCGCCCGCGCTCTGCCCCGCCTGGGCCATCATCGCGGCGGGGATCGCCGCGTCGGGCATCGCGACGCCCTCCCGCCCGGCGTGGATCTCGTTCAGCCGGCCCGTCAGGCGCTCGGCGAGGCGGCGTGAGTTGGCGAACACGATCGTGGAGCGGTGCTGCATGATCCGATCGACCATCGCCTCCTCGATGTGCGGCCAGAGCGAGTTGGTGGCTCGCGGCGACGGGTCGTCGTCGGCGCTGAACCCGCCGCCCGCCCCGGCCGATGCGCCGCCCCCCGCGCCGCTCGCGCGAAGCCAATCGGGCTCGTCGAGCACCTCGCCGATCGTGGGCGGATCGGCATCCGTGGCGCCCCCGGCGCCCTCCGCCCGGGCCCGCGCGGGATCGCCGTCGGCGCCCGGCTGCGGGGGCATCGGCGGCGACTGCATGTCGTCGACCGGCACGATCACCCGCAGGTCGTAGGCCTTGCTCGCCCGGGGCGCGACGATGTCGACCGGGGCGGCGCCGCCGAGGAAGCGGGCGACCTCGTCGATGGGCCGCACGGTCGCCGAGAGGCCGATGCGCTGCGCGGGGGCATCGAGCAGCGCGTCGAGGCGCTCGAGGCTCACCGCGAGGTGCGCGCCGCGCTTGGTCGCCGCGACCGCGTGGATCTCGTCGATGATCACCGTGCGCACCCCGCGCAGGGTCTTCGCCGCCTGGCTGGTGAGCATCAGGTACAGCGACTCCGGCGTCGTGATCAGGATGTCAGGGGGATCGGTGACGAGGCGGCGCCGGTCGCTCGCCGAGGTGTCGCCCGAGCGCACGCCCACTCGCACCTCCGGCGACGGGAGCCCGAGCCGCCGGGCGGCAAGACCGATGCCGACCAGCGGGGAGCGCAGGTTGCGCTCGACGTCGACGCCGAGCGCCTTCAGCGGCGAGATGTAGAGCACGCGCGTCGCGGGCGGCGTGCCCGGCGCGGGCTGTCTCCTGCGGCGCCCGGGTGCAGGCTCGGCGGGTGTCGGCTCGCGCATCGCCTTCTCGGCGATCAGCGAGTCGATCGCCCACAGGAACGCCGAGAGCGTCTTGCCCGAGCCGGTCGGGGCCACCACGAGGGCATTCCGGCCCGCCGAGATCGCGTCCCACGCGCCGGCCTGCACGCGGGTGGGCGCGACGAACGCCGCGCGGAACCACTCCCGCGTCGCGGGAGCGAATCGCTCGAGCACGTCGCTCATGCACCCATCCTTGCGCACGCCGCCGACACCGGGACCGGACCATCGGCATCGGCCGGCGCGCCGCCCCGACTAGCTCGCCGCGTACCGCAGGGCCAGGAAGTTGTTCAGGTCGAGCAGCACCTCGTGCGAGATGGCGTGGTCGAGCCCCGGATAGATCCGCCCGCTCAGCTCGGAGTGGTCGGGGAGCCAGCTCGCGGTGTGCTCGATCGCGCGCGCCGGGATCACCTCGTCGAGCGCCCCGCGCGCCCAGAACACGGGCGGGCGCTGCGCCTGCAGCGTCGCGTCGCCGGGCAGCTCGCCGCCGGCGGCGTAGCCGCTGAGGTTGACCGCGAACGAGACGCGCTCGGGCGCGAGCCGCAGGGCCTGCAGCGACATCGCGCCGCCCTGCGAGAAGCCGAGAAAGGCGATGGATGCGGCATCCCGCGCGTGCTCGTCGGCCCAGGCCAGCACGGCCTCAGCCGCCGCCGTGAGCGCGCCCGGGTCGCGGCCGTTCAGCCCCTCGATCGGGTACCACGAGAAGCCCTGCCCGGGCCAGGGCGTCGACAGCGGCGCCCGGAGCGCGGCGATCACCGGCTCGGACGGGAGGTGCGGGGCGAGCGAGAAGAGGTCGCGCTCGTCGGCGCCGTAGCCGTGCAGCAGCACCAGCAGCGGGCGCCCGGCGCGCTCCGACTCCGGGGCCGACCACAGCACCGCGGCCGGGTCGATCGAGATGGGATTGGTCATGGGGCCATCCTCGCATTGCCCCACCGACACGGTAAGAATGAGACATGGCCGTTCGCACCCCTGACCCCGATCCCGACGAGAACGATCCGTTCGGCTCGCCCGGCGGTGCGCCCCTGGGCAATCCCGGCTGGCTGAGCGAGTTCGAGCTGGCCGAGTCGCGCCGTCGCCTGCCCATCCTCTACGTCGAGGGCATCCCGGTGCGCGTCGACGGGATGGGCCAGGTCATCGAGGTCGGCATCCTGCTGCGCGCGACGCCGCTCGGCGAGATGTCGCGCACGATCGTCTCGGGGCGGGTCCGCTACGGCGAGACCGTGCGCGACGCGCTGTTTCGTCACCTCGAGAACGACCTGGGGCCGATGGCGTTCCCGCTCCTGCCCGCGCAGCCCACGCCGTTCACGGTCGCCGAGTACTTCCCGCTCCCGGGCGTCTCGGCCTTTCACGACGACCGCCAGCACGCGGTCTCGCTCGCGTTCGTCGTGCCCGTGACCGGCACGTGCGAGCCCAGGCAGGACGCCCTGGAGGTGACGTGGCTCAGCCCGGAGGAGGCGGCATCCGACGCGCTCTCGGCCGAGATGGAGGGCGGCCGCGGCACGCTGATCCGCATGGCGCTTGCCAGCGTCGGGGCGCTCCGGTAGCGCGGCTGGCATCGCCCGTGCCCGCGCCGCCGGTGCGGCGCGAATACATCTCGAGACGGATGCCCCGGCCGCACCGGGCACGTAGCGTGAACGTGTGAGTCGAAGCATCCAGCACGCGACCGGGCCGCGGCCCGGCGAGCCAGCCGAGCCGGCGCCGCGAGACGGCGCGCCCACGGGCGCCCGCGCGCGGCTGGGCGGGCTCATTCGCCCCCTCACCCTCCCGCAGCTGGTGGTCGACCTCGCGCTCGCCGCGGTGTTCGCGCTGCTGCTCGGGCCGCTCTCGCTGCTGATGCTGACCGCGGGCACCAGCCTCGCCGTCGCGATCGCGGTGACCGCGCTGATGACCGTCGCCCTCGCGATCGCGCGGCTCTCGCCGGCGCTCGCGCTGCTGCTCGCCTGGATCGGCGCGCTGGTGCAGATGGGATTCGGCGCGCCCCCGCTGCCCGTCAACCTCGCGATTCTCGGCGTGCTCTATGCCACGGCCGCCTACGGCTCGCGCCTGCTCGTTCGGCTCGGCCTTGTCTCGGCGCTCTTCGGGGCGGGCGCGGTGGCCGTCTACCTCGTGGCCGTCGCCGGGTTGGCGCCCGCGGGCGGCGCGTTCAGCTGGGGCCTCTTCCTCGTCGGCGCGTCGACCTACATCGCCTCGGCGGTCACGTTCGTGCTCGCCTGGACGGTCGGCCTCCTCGTGCGCACCGCCCAGCGCGCCAGGCGCACGCGGCTCGCCCAGGCGGCGGCCGAGCGCGAGATGCTCGTCGAGCAGGAGCGCGGGCGCATCGCGCGCGACATGCACGACGTCGTGGCGCACTCGCTCGCCGTCGTGATCGCGCAGGCCGACGGCGCCCGCTACGCGGCGCAGCACGACCCGGACGCCGGCAGCG
Organism: Actinomycetes bacterium; assembly: GCA_029779645.1. Taxonomy (GTDB): domain Bacteria; phylum Actinomycetota; class Actinomycetes; order Actinomycetales; family Microbacteriaceae; genus Microbacterium. The sequence goes on from JAKPAC010000030.1 coordinate 68,871, forward strand.
CCGCGCTCGAGACGATCGCGGGCACCGCGCGCGCCGCGCTCGCCGACGTGCGGATGCTGCTGACGCAGCTGCGACACAGCGAGGCCGCCGGGCCGCAGCCGACCATCGCCGATCTCGAGCAGCTCTACGCCCAGGTGCGTGCCGCGGGTGCGGCGGTGCACGTGGAGGTCGCGCCGACGCCGCCGGGGATCCCGCCCGCCGCGGTGCAGATCGCCGTGTACCGGATCCTGCAGGAGGCGCTCACGAACGCCCTGCGCCACGGCACCGGCGGCGAGGTGTGGGTGCGCCTGGCCTGGCACGCCGACCGCGTCGATCTCGAGGTGCGCAACGCGTCGCGACCCGCCGCCGCGCCGCCGCGCGCCGGGCACGGACTCGTCGGGATGGGCGAGCGCGCCGCGCTTGTCGGGGGAACCCTGAGCGCCGCGCCGCGGGGCGAGCAGTTCGTCGTCGCCGCGACCCTGCCGATCGGGGCGCCCGCGTGATCCGCGTGCTGCTCGTCGACGACCAGGCGCTGTTTCGCGCCGGCATCCGCATGCTGGTGGATTCGCAGCCGGACCTCGAGGTCGTCGGTGAGGCGGGCGATGGGCGCCAGGCGATCGAGGCCTGGCGGGAGCTGCGCCCCGACGTCATCCTCATGGACATCCGGATGCCCGTGATGGACGGCATCGAGGCGACCGCCGCGATCCTGGCGGAGGCGGAGGCGGAGGCGGAGGCGGAGGCGGAGGCGGAGGCGGAGGCGGGCGCACCCGCGGGCGCGCCCGGCGGTCAGGCGTCGCTGGATGCCCCGGCCACGCCCCGCATCCTCGTGCTGACCACCTTCGACCTCGACGAGGCCGCGGCCCGCGCGATCCGCGGCGGGGCGAGCGGCTTCGTGCTCAAGGACGCGGCGCCCGAGCTCCTGCTCGCATCGGTGCGCACCGTGCACGCCGGCAGCGCGGTGATCGCGGCGAGCGCGACCCGGCAGCTGTTCGAGCATTTCGGGCGGCCGCCGGCGGCGGCATCCACCCCCGACGCATGGATGCTGCTGACCGAGCGCGAGCGCGAGATCTTCGCCCTCGCGGCCCGGGGCCTCAGCAACGCCGAGATCGCGGCCGCCGAGTTTCTCTCGGAGGCGACCGTGAAGACGCACATCAGCCGGATCCTCGCCAAGCTCGCGCTGCGCGACCGGGTGCAGCTGGTGGTCTTCGCGTTCGAGCACGGGCTCGCGTAGGGCCCGGGGGTCTCCGCCCGCGTCGCCCGCACCGCCGCACCGAACATCATCCGAGCGATGTACTCCGGATACCTCCGGCGCCCGACGACGCCCAAACGCGCGCTCCGTAGCGTCGAAGACATGGAAATCACGACGACGGATCTGGGCCTCGCCGCCCGAGTACAGCACCTGAGCAGAAGCTACGGCACCGGGGAGGGTGCGGTTCGCGCGCTCGACGACGTGAGCGTGGGCATCCGCCGTGGCCAGTTCACCGCGGTGATGGGCCCGAGCGGCTCCGGCAAGTCGACGCTCATGCACATCATGGCGGGCCTGGATGCCCCGAGCTCCGGCCGCGCGTGGATCGGCGACACCGAGGTGACGGGCCTCGGCGACCTCGAGCTGACGATCCTGCGGCGCCGCCGCGTCGGCTTCGTCTTTCAGGCGTTCAACCTCGTGCCGACCCTCGACGCGCTCGGCAACATCATGCTGCCGTTCGACCTCGACGGCCGGCGCCCGAGCGCCATGGAGCGCGCCCGCATCGACGGCCTCATCCAGACGCTCGGCCTCGGCCCGCGGCTCGGCCACCGCCCGCACCAGCTCAGCGGCGGCCAGCAGCAGCGCGTGGCGATCGCCCGCGCGCTCGCCACGGCGCCCGATCTCGTGTTCGCCGACGAGCCCACCGGCAACCTCGACTCGCGCTCCGGGCGCGAGGTGCTCGCGCTGCTGGCGGCCGCGAGCGCCGAGCACGGGCAGTCGATCGCGATGGTCACGCATGACCCGGTCGCCGCCAGCCACGCCGACCGCATCCTCTTCCTCGCCGACGGGCGACTGGTGGCCGAGAAGCCGAGGCAGAGCGCCGAGGCGATCTCGCGCTTCATGCTCGACATGGAGGTGGCGGCATGACCGCGGTGCTGGAGCACCCGGGGTCCGCGGCATCCACCGCGCCGGCGCGGCCCCGGCGCCTCGCCTGGCTTCGCGAGCGCGGCATGGGCGCGACCGTGCTCGTCGCGGCCATCTCGAGCGCGTTCGGGGTCGTGCTGATCGCGACCACCGGCTACATCACCTCGATCGTGCGGGCCGACGCGCAGCTCGGCGAGAGCGGCTCGATCGCGTTCGTGCTCGGCATCGTCACGGTCGTGTTCGTCGGACTCGCGGTCTACATCGCGTCGATCGTCACGGCGAACACCTTCGCCACGGTGATCGCGGGCCGCACCCGCCAGATCGCGCTCATGCGCCTGATCGGCGCCTCGGCGCGCTCGCAGCGGCAGCGGGTGGCGGCGCAGGGCCTCGTCGTCGGCGTGCTCGGCGCGCTGGCGGGGCTGCTGGCCGGCATCGCGCTCGCGGCGCTCGGGATCTGGGCGGTCGAGCGGATGCTGCAGCTCGGCGAGATCCCGCACACCCTGCTCGATCCGGCCTTCGGGCTCCCGGCCATCGTCGTGGCGCTCACGACCTGGGCGGCGGCGTGGGCCGGCTCGCGCGCCGTGCTGCGCGTCACCCCGCTGCAGGCGCTCGCTGGCTCGGTGCCCGCGACGCACGGCGACGCGGGCGCTCGTCGGGGTCGGGGCGGCGCCGCGATCGCCCTGCTCGTCGTCGGCGCCGCGCTGCTGGCCCTCGGCGTGCTCGCGGGGCTGGTCTCGCCGCTCGGCGTGCTGATCGCGTTCGCCGGCGGCGTCCTGTCATTCACTGGCATCGCGCTCGGCGCGGTGATGCTCATGCCTCCGGTGCTGCGGCTGATCGGGCGCCTCTTCGGCGGCTCGGCGACGGCCCGGCTCGCCGCGCAGAACGCGCTGCGGCATCCCGCCCGCTCGTCGCGCATGGCGATCGGCGTCGTCATGGGGGTTGCGCTCGTCACGATGTTCGCCGTGGCGCTCGAATCGATGAAGCAGGTGCTCGCGGCCGAGCTCGGGAGCGAGCCGCCGGCGGAGCTCGCCGCGGTCATCGACACCGTCTCGGCCGTGATGATGGCGCTCGTCGGGGTGTCGGCCGTGATCGCGGCCGTGGGCATGGTGAACCTGCTCACGATCGGCGTCGTCCAGCGCCGACGCGAGCTCGGACTGCTGCGCGCGCTCGGGCTGTCGAACCGGCAGGTGCGCGCCATGGTGATGCTCGAGGCGGTGCACATCGCGATCGCGGCGCTCGTGGCCGGGCTCGCACTCGGCATCGCCTACGGCTGGGCCGGCGCGCAGTCGGTGTTCGGCTCGATGTCGACCGACGCGAGCGGTGCGACGGGGCCGACCCTGGTGTGGCCGGCCGTGCCGCTGTGGCCGATGGCGGCGGTGATCAGCGCGACCGTGGTGCTCACGCTCATCGCCACCGTGGTGCCGACCCGGCTCGCGACCCGCGTCGCGCCGGTGGAGGCGCTCGCCGCGGACTGAGCGCGGGCGGTCCGCGAGCGGCGGCGGTCGGCACGATCGGGACGTGTCGGCCGCCGCCTCACGCCGGCGGCGCCGCGGAGTCCGCGCTCGGGTCCACACCCGGCTGCGCGGCGCCGGGCCCGGGCTCCGGGTCGTGCGCCCAGCTCGGCGCGAGCGCCTTCACCCGGGCCTCCCGCCACTGCCACGTCGCCCAGAGCGCGGGCCACAGCAGCGGCGCGATCCCGCCGCGGATCACGAGCCGGTCGCGCCATAGTGTTCGCGAGGGATCGCCGGGGGCGGACGAGACGGCCATCTGGTGATCCCAGACGTCGAGGCCCGCGAGGGGGCCGGTGAGCGGCATGCCGCTGTCGCGGAAGATCCAGACCTCGCCGTGCTCGTCGGTGACCTCGCGGTCGCTCACCGAGATGAGCTGGCGGCCCATCGGCACGAGCCCGCCGAGCGAGAGCTGCACCCCGGCGTCGGCGCCCGGCTCCCACGAGCTCGGGAACTCGGCGTCCAGCAGCGGCTGCACGTGCAGCAGCGGCCCGTAGAGCTCGGCCACGGCGCGGGGCGAGTGCAGCGCGCGCCACGCGGCATCCACGTCGCAGTCGATCACGAATTTCAGCAGGATTCGCACGCCGCCAGTCTCGCACTGCCTAGGCTTGCGTGGTGAGCGCTTTCGACCAGTCGAGCTACCAGGTGCGATTCGATTGGGGGATCGAGGGCCTCGAGCGGCTGCATCCCGCCGATGTCATCGTGGTCGTCGACGTGCTGCGGTTCAGCACCGCGGCCACCTCGGCGGTGGAGGCCGGTCGCGTCATCCCGCTGCTGGCGGGGCTCTCGCGCAACGGCGCACCGATCGCGCACGCGGCCGCCGCCCAGACGCAGCGCGGCGCGACCGTGCTGCTCGGCAGCCTGCGCAACCGCACGGCCGTCGCCGACGCGATCGTCCGAGCGCAGCTCGCCCGCGGCGGCCGGGTCTCGGTCGCCGTCATCGCGGCGGGTGAGCGCGCGCCGCGCAGCGCCCCGGTGCCGATGCTCCTCGGCCCGCTCACGCCCGACACCCGCGAGCGCGTCGCGCGCGCCGGCGCGGCCGCAGAGCGAGCGGCCGCGGTGACGCCCCGCTTCTCGGTCGAAGACCTCCTCGGGGCGGGCGCCGTGATCGACGCGCTCATCGCGCGCGGGGTCGACCACTGCTCGCCCGAGGCGGCGGTCGCCGCCGAGGGCTTCGCCGCGCTCCAGCGCGGCGTGGGGCACCTGATCGGCGCCAGTGGCTCCGGCCGCGAGCTGACCGCGGCCGGTCTCGGCGCCGACGTGGCGCACGCCGCAGAGCTCGACGCGAGCACGGCCGTGCCGGTGCTGCGCGGCGAGCAGTTCGTGCGGCTCGAGGGCTGAGCGCCGGCGCGTGCCGCCCGCGCCGCGCGGGCGGTCGCCCGGGCGCCGCGCCGCGAGGGGAGCGCGCCCCTAGCGCGGCTGCAGCGCCGCCCGCCGATCCGCCGCGGTGATCTCGCGCTTCTCCCACGTGAACAGGAACCGCGGGTCGTAGTGCGGTGCGCACTTCACGCACGACGCCGCCCGGGTCGGGCGCCGATGTCGATAGGCCACGTGCCCGGCCGGGCACGTGCCGATCCAAGGTGCGAGCTCGACGGCGGTCTCTCCCATGTGGGTGCGGCCGCCGACGTAGCCGAGGTCGCGCGCGGCGGTGAGCCAGCGCGCGCCGTGGGCGGCGGCGGGGCCGACCAGGGCGTGCGCGACCTCGTGCAGCAGGATCTGGTGCACGTCGTCGTCATCGAAGCGCGCCGCGAGGTAGCGCGACACCGTGATGCGCTTGCGCGTGAAGTCGCACTGGCCCGCGCGACGCTTGGCATTGTCGAACGCGAACGACCACGACTCGTCGAGGTGGAGGGCGATCAGGGCGTCCGCCCAGTGGCGGACCCGGTTCAGCTCAGACATGGCGCAACCTTAGAACATAGCTGCGACACTGCGTCGCGACATCCACAGCGCCGCCCGCAGGTTTCTCCTGTGCATCGAGCGCGGCGTCAGCTCGCCGCCTGCTGCGCGCGACGCCGGTCCGCGGCATCCACCGCGAGCAGCGCCGATTCGATCTGGGCATCGGCGGCGCCGGACTCCTGGCGAAGAAACAGCGCGCGCTTGAAGTCGCCGCGGGCGCGCTCGAAGTCACCGGCGTCGAAGTGGGTCTTGCCCCGGTGCTGCAGCGCGAAGGCGGCGATCGACGGCCAGCCCTGGCCCTCGGCCTCGGCGGCGCAGGTGGTCAGCTCGTGCTCGGCGGCCGCGTACGCGCCCCGCCACTGGTTGATCGTCGCGTGCAGGATGCGGGCGCGCAGCAGGTCTTTGCGGGTGCCGGCCATGCGGGCCACGCGCACCGACTCCTCAGAGATCACCAGGGCGTCTTCGAGGCGGCCGAGCACCTTCAGCAGCCAGACGCGCTCGAGCAGGGCCTGCAGGCTGCGCTGCTCTCCGAGCTCGGCGAGGCGTGCGCTGCACGCGTCGAGATCGACCTGCTCGCGCAGGGTCTCGGGGTCGTAACCGAGGATGAGGCTCATGGCGGCTCCCTCCGGGTCAGTCGGCAGACGAGGGCCGGCGAATCGTCTGCATACCAGTGTGCCCGAGGCGCGTGCGGGCGGGCCGAGCGACTCGCCTCGCGGCGAAAGCGTGGCAGCGGACGCAGGGCGGTGGATGCGCGATCCGCGGGCGCGCTCTTGGGCCGCGGGCGGCTCGGGTCGCGCCGGGCGTCAGCGCCCGAAGATCCCCGCGTCGGGCCTCGGGGAGGCGACGGCCGCGTCGTCCATCACGATCGCCGCGCCCCTGGCGAGCTCGTCGACCTCGCGCCCCGCCGCCACCTTCGCCGGGTGCGGACCCGCCGCCATCAGCCGCGGCAGCCAGTCCATGGGCAGCGGCCGCGCCGAGCCCGCCAGCACGAGATTGCCGAAACGGCGCCCCTTGAGCACCTGGGCCTCGGCCAGCACGAGCACGTGCGGCAGCACCGCCTGCAGCGTGGCGATCTGGCGCCGGGCGTAGGCGAGGCCGGGGCCGTCGGCGAGGTTCACGAGCAGCGCGCCGTCGGGCGCGAGCACGGCGGATGCCTCGCGGTAGAACTCGAGGGAGGTGACGTGCGCGGGGGTCTGGGCGCCGGCGAACACGTCCGACACGAGCAGATCCGCCGTGCCGCGCAGGCCGCTCGGCAGCGCGCGCAGCACCGCGCGGGCGTCGCCGTGGCGCACGCGGATGGACGCGCCCCTGGGAAGGGGGAGCGCGCCGCGCACGAGGTCGACGAGCGCCGACTCGATCTCGATCACCTGCTGGCGCGAACCGTGTCTGGTCGCCTCGATGTAGCGCGGGATCGTCATCGCGCCCGCGCCGAGGTGGATCGCCGTGAGCGGCGCGCCGGGGGCGCGCAGCTGGTCGATGACCGCGCCCATCCGCGCCACGTACTCGAAGTGCAGGTGCGTCGGGTCCTCGAGGTCGACGTGTGACTGCGGGGTGCCGTCGACGATCAGCTCGTACCCGCTCGTGAAGCTCGATTCGACGATCTGCGCGTACGTGCCGTCGGAAAGGCGCGCGGTCGGGGCATCCGCACGGTCTCTGCGCTGTCTGGTCACGTGCACGAGCCTATGCCGCGCCGGTGTCGCCGTCGGCGGCGCGCCCGGCGCGGCCCGCTCGAGCACCGGACGAGCACCGCACCGACCCCGGAGCTGCCCCGCGCCCGGCGCTATCGTGGGGGCATGTCGATCGACCTCAACAGCGATCTCGGCGAGACCTGGCGGGGCGCGCCCACCGGCGATGACGAGGCGATGTTCGCGCTGATCTCGAGCGCCAACATCGCCTGCGGCTTCCACGCAGGCGACGAGGCGACCATGCGCGCGAGCGTCGCCCGCGCCGCCCGCTTCGGCGTCGCGATCGGCGCGCACCCCTCCTACGACGACCGCGAGCACTTCGGCCGGCGCGACGTCGACGTCGCGCCCGATGCCCTGCGGGGGCAGCTCGCCGCGCAGTTCGACGCCCTCCGTGCCGCCGGCGCCGACATCCGCTACGTCAAGCCGCACGGCGCGCTCTACAACCGGATCGTGCACGACGCCGCGCAGGCGGGCGCGGTCGCCGGAGCGGTCGTCGCGTTCGCCGAGGCGCTCGGGCGGCCGCTGCCCCTGCTCGGGCTCGGCGGCGAGATCGAGGCTGCGGCGACGGCCTGCGGCATCCCGTTCCTGCGCGAGGCGTTCCTCGACCGCGGCTACGCGCCCGATGGCACGCTCGTGCCGCGCGATGCGCCGGGCGCCGTGCTCGACTCGGCGGCCCAGCTCGCCGAGCGCGCGATCCGGCTGGTGCGGCACGGCGAGCTCGTCGCCGTCGACGGCACGCGCATTCGGGTGGATGCCGCGTCGCTGTGCGTGCACGGCGACACCCCCGCCGCCGTGCGCATGACCGCCGCGGTGCGCGAGGCGCTCGAGGGCGAGGGCATCGCGGTGCGGCCGCCGTGGTGAGCCGGGCCGGGCCGGCGCGCCTGCTGCCGATGGGAGCCCGCGCCGTGCTCGTGGAGCTCGACGGCCTCGACGAGGTGCTCGAGCTCGCCGGCGCGCTCCAGGCCGCGCGCCCGCCCGGGGTCGTCGACCTCGTGCCGGCCGCGCGGACGGTGCTGGTGCAGATCGACCTCGACCGGCTGACGCTCGCCCAGGCGCGCGCCTGGATCGAGGGGGTGGCGGCCGGCCCGCGCTCCGGAGTCGGCGGGAGCGGCGGCGCCGCCGCTCCCGCCCGTTCCCACCTCATCGACGTGCGCTACGACGGCCCGGATCTCGCCGCGCTCGCCGCGGCGCTCGGCATGACGTCGGGCGAGCTCGTCGAGCGTCACACCGCCGCGCCCTGGCGCGTGGCGTTCACCGGCTTCGCCCCCGGCTTCGGCTACCTGGTCAGCCCGGCGTGGCCCTTCGACGTGCCGCGGCTGCGCGCGCCGCGCACCGCGGTGCCGGCGGGATCGCTCGGGCTCGCGGCCGAGTTCAGCGGCGTCTACCCCCGCCAGACGCCAGGCGGCTGGCAGCTGATCGGCACCGCCGCGACCCGCGTGTTCGACCCGCTCGCGGCCGAGCCCGCGCTGCTGGCGCCCGGCGACCTCGTGCGATTCCGGGCGGCCGGCGCATGATCGGCCCCGCCATCCTCGTCGAGGCGCCCGGGCTGCTCGCCACGGTACAGGACCGCGGTCGCCCCGGGCGGGCCGCGCAGGGCATCGCGCCCTCCGGCGCGCTCGACCGCGGCGCGCTCGCGCTCGCCAACCGACTGCTCGGCAACACGCGGGATGCCGCGGCCCTCGAGATCACGATGGGCGGATTCTCGGCGGTGCTGCTGCCGTCGGGCGGCCCCGCGCGCGGCGGCGGGCAGCCGGGCGTCGCCCCGCGCGAGGCCGACGAGCCGCGCGAGCCGCGCGGCCTCTGGATCGCCCTCACCGGAGCCCGCGGCGACGCCGAGATCGACGGCCGGGGCTTCGGCCCGAACCAGGCGGTGCTGTGGCCCTTCGGCACTCGGCTGCGCATCGGGATGGCGGTCGCCGGCTCGCGGTTCTGCCTGGGCGTCCGCGGCGGCGTCGACGCGCCGATCGTCGCGGGCTCGCGCTCGAGCGATGTGCTCGCGGGCCTCGGGCGCCCGCCGCTCGCGCCCGGCGACGCGCTCGCCATCGCCGCCGAGGTCGCCGGCCCGATCCCCGCCGCCGAGCCGGTGCCGTGGGGCGTCACCCGGGCGCTGCTCGAGGTGGCGCTCGCGCCCGGGCCGCGCGCCGACTGGTTCGCGCCGTCCGCGAGCGCTGCCCTGTTCGGCGAGCCGTGGCTCGTCTCGAACGACGCGAACCGCGTCGGGATGCGCCTGCTCGGCCCCGCGCTCCAGCGGGTTCGCGAGGGCGAGCTGCCGAGCGAGGGCATGGTGGTGGGGGCCGTGCAGGTGCCGCCGTCGGGCCTGCCGACGGTGCTCCTGGCCGACGGGCCGGTCACCGGGGGCTATCCTGTGATCGCAGTGGTCGCCGCGGCATCCCTCGATCTGCTCGCGCAGGCCAGGCCGGGTGAGCGCCTCGTCTTTCGGCGCGCGCTGCCGTGAATCGGCCGTGAGGCCGGACCGAATCGCGAAGTTATACCGCAGGTACACCGAGTCGTCAAGATTTGGACTGGACACGCCGCCGTTTGCGGAATATAGTTGTTCCTTGCGCTCCTAGATTCCCCCTGCCCTCATATGGTGGTCGGCTCGTGCTCCCCGCGCCCGTGCAGTATTCACTGCGTTTGGTGTGACGCGGATGCTCGGGGGACTGGTGAGTTCTTCATCCAACGACCAGGAATCACGAGCCCTCACGGGCCCATGGAGGTTATCCCCTTGGCTGCTGCGCGCAACGCATCCACCAACACGCCCAAGAACGGTCGCGGAGCATCCCGCCTCTCGTTCGCCAAGATCTCCGACACGCTGACGGTCCCTGACCTGCTGGCGCTGCAGACCGAGTCCTTCGACTGGCTCGTCGGCAACGAGGCATGGAAGCAGCGTCTGGCCGAGGGCCAGGCCCAGGGTCGCACCGACCTGACGCCGATCAGCGGTCTTGAAGAGATCTTCGAGGAGATCTCGCCGATCGAGGACCTCGGCGAGACGATGCAGCTCTCGTTCACCAACCCCTACCTCGAGCCCGAGAAGTACTCGATCGACGACTGCAAGGAGCGCGGCAAGACGTATGCCGCCCCGCTGTACGTCGAGGCCGAGTTCATGAACCACATCACGGGCGAGATCAAGACCCAGACCGTGTTCATGGGCGACTTCCCGCTCCAGACCGACAAGGGCACGTTCATCATCAACGGCACCGAGCGTGTCGTCGTCTCGCAGCTGGTCCGCAGCCCCGGCGTGTACTTCGACCGCACGGCCGACAAGACCAGCGACAAGGACATCCTCTCGGCGCGCGTGATCCCGAGCCGGGGCGCATGGCTCGAGTTCGAGATCGACAAGCGCGACCAGGTCGGCGTCCGCATCGACCGCAAGCGCAAGCAGTCGGTCACCGTGTTCCTCAAGGCCCTCGGCCTCAGCACCGAGGACATCATGGCCGAGTTCGCCGGCTTCGAGTCGATCGAGCTGACCCTCGAGAAGGACACGATCCTCACCAAGGAGGACGCGCTCCGCGACATCTACCGCAAGCTCCGCCCGGGCGAGCAGGTCGCCGCCGAGGCCGCGCGCGCGCTGCTCGACAACTTCTACTTCAACCCGAAGCGCTACGACCTGGCGAAGGTCGGCCGCTACAAGATCAACCACAAGCTCGGCCTCGCGGCGCCGCTGACCGACTCGGTCCTGAGCGTCGAGGACATCGTCGCGACGATCAAGTACCTCGTCCGCCTGCACCGCGGCGACACCGTGTTCGAGGGCATCCGCGCCGGCCAGGAGACCGAGATCCGTCTCGACGTCGACGACATCGACAACTTCGGCAACCGTCGCATCCGCGCGGTGGGCGAGCTCATCCAGAACCAGGTCCGCACCGGCCTCAGCCGCATGGAGCGCGTCGTCCGCGAGCGCATGACCACGCAGGACATCGAGGCGATCACGCCGCAGACCCTGATCAACGTGCGCCCCGTCGTCGCCGCGATCAAGGAGTTCTTCGGAACCTCGCAGCTCTCGCAGTTCATGGACCAGAACAACCCGCTCGCGGGCCTGACCCACAAGCGCCGCCTCTCGGCGCTCGGCCCCGGCGGCCTCTCGCGCGAGCGCGCGGGCGTCGAGGTTCGCGACGTCCACCACTCGCACTACGGCCGCATGTGCCCCATCGAGACCCCTGAAGGCCCCAACATCGGTCTGATCGGCTCGCTGGCGTCGTTCGCCCGCATCAACTCGTTCGGCTTCATCGAGACGCCGTACCGCAAGGTCGTCGACGGCGTCGTCACCGCGCAGATCGACTACCTCACCGCCTCCGAGGAGAACGACTTCGTGGTGGCGCAGGCCGGCGCGCAGCTGAACGCCGACGGCAGCTTCGCGCAGGAGCGCGTGCTCGCCCGCAACGGCTCCGACGGCGAGGTGGACCTCTTCGCGGTCGACGAGATCGGCTACATGGACGTCTCGCCGCGCCAGATGGTCTCGGTCGCGACCTCGCTGATCCCCTTCCTCGAGCACGACGACGCGAACCGCGCGCTCATGGGCGCCAACATGCAGCGCCAGGCAGTGCCGCTGCTGCGCTCGGAGTCGCCCGTGGTGGGCACCGGCATGGAGGGCTACGCGGCCATCGACGCCGGTGACGTCGTCACCGCCGCCAAGCCCGGCGTGATCGCCAGCGTCTCGGCCGACCGGGTCACCGTGCAGCTCGACGAGGGCGGCACGCAGGACTACTACCTGCGCAAGTTCGACCGCTCGAACCAGGGCACCAGCTACAACCAGCGCGTGATCGTCGACGCTGGCGAGCGCATCGAGGCCGGCGAGGTCATCGCCGACGGCCCCGCCACGGAGAACGGCGAGCTCGCGCTCGGCAAGAACCTCCTCGTCGCCTTCATGACGTGGGAGGGGCACAACTTCGAGGACGCGATCATCCTCAGCCAGAACCTGGTGAAGGACGACACCCTCTCGTCGATTCACATCGAGGAGTACGAGGTCGACGCCCGCGACACGAAGCTCGGCAAGGAGGAGATCACCCGTGACCTCCCCAACGTCAGCCCCGAGCTGCTGAAGGACCTCGACGAGCGCGGCATCATCCGCGTCGGCGCCGAGGTCCGCCCCGGCGACATCCTCGTCGGCAAGGTCACGCCCAAGGGCGAGACCGAGCTGAGCGCCGAGGAGCGCCTGCTGCGCGCGATCTTCAACGAGAAGAGCCGCGAGGTCCGCGACACGTCGCTGAAGGTGCCCCACGGCGAGCAGGGCACGATCATCGCGGTCAAGGAGTTCAACGCCGAGGAGGGCGACGACGAGCTCGGCTCGGGCGTCAACCGCCGCGTCGTGGTCTACATCGCCCAGAAGCGCAAGATCACCGAGGGCGACAAGCTCGCCGGCCGCCACGGCAACAAGGGCGTCATCGCGAAGATCCTCCCGATCGAGGACATGCCCTTCCTCGCCGACGGCACCCCCGTCGACGTCGTGCTCAACCCGCTCGGCATCCCCGGCCGCATGAACTTCGGCCAGGTGCTGGAGCTGCACCTCGGCTGGATCGCCAAGCAGGGCTGGAAGGTGGAGGGCAACCCCGAGTGGGCCGTCAACCTCCCGGAGCAGGCCTACGAGGGCGCCCCGAACACGAAGGTCGCGACCCCCGTGTTCGACGGCGCGAGCGAGATCGAGATCGAGGGCCTCCTCAACTCGACGCTGCCCACCCGTGACGGCGAGCGCCTCATCGGCTCGAGCGGCAAGACCCTGCTGTTCGACGGTCGCAGCGGCGACCCGTTCCCCGCGCCGGTCTCGGTCGGCTACATGTACATCCTGAAGCTGCACCACCTCGTCGACGACAAGATCCACGCGCGTTCGACGGGTCCCTACTCGATGATCACGCAGCAGCCGCTGGGCGGTAAGGCCCAGTTCGGCGGCCAACGCTTCGGCGAGATGGAGGTGTGGGCGCTCGAGGCATACGGTGCCGCCTACGCGCTGCAGGAGCTCCTCACGATCAAGTCCGACGACATCCTCGGCCGCGTCAAGGTGTACGAGGCCATCGTCAAGGGCGAGAACATCCAGGAGCCCGGCATCCCCGAGTCGTTCAAGGTGCTGATCAAGGAGATGCAGTCGCTCTGCCTGAACGTCGAGGTCCTCTCGTCGGACGGCAGCGTCTTCAACCTCCGCGACACCGACGACGATGCGTTCCGCGCTGCAGAAGAGCTCGGCATCAACATTTCCGCCCGGTTCGAGTCCTCGTCGATCGACGAGATCTAGACCCAGGCCTTTGCAGACATCCGAGATTTCGACACAGGAGAAATAGTGCTCGACGCAACTACTTTTGACGAGCTTCGCATTGGCCTGGCCACGGCCGACGACATCCGTCGCTGGTCCTACGGCGAGGTCAAGAAGCCCGAGACCATCAACTACCGCACGCTCAAGCCGGAGAAGGACGGCCTGTTCGGCGAGCAGATCTTCGGCCCCAGCCGTGACTGGGAGTGCGCCTGCGGCAAGTACAAGCGCGTGCGCTTCAAGGGCATCGTGTGCGAGCGCTGCGGCGTCGAGGTCACCAAGTCCTCGGTCCGCCGCGAGCGCATGGGCCACATCGAGCTCGCCGCGCCCGTCACGCACATCTGGTACTTCAAGGGCGTGCCCTCGCGCCTGGGCTACCTGCTCGACATGGCGCCGAAGGACCTCGAGAAGGTCATCTACTTCGCCGCCTACATGGTCATCTCGGTCGACGAGGAGGGTCGCCACGCGGACCTCCCCGGCCTCGAGAACGAGATGAAGCTCGAGCTGAAGACTCTGGGCGACCAGCGCGACTCGCGCATCGCCGACCGGCTGCGCCGCCTCGAGGAGGACCTGGCCGCGCTGGAGGCCGAGGGCGCCAAGGCCGACCAGAAGAAGAAGACCCGCGACGCCGCCGAGAAGGAGATGGCCGGAATCCGCAAGGGCTACGACCAGCAGATCGCCGACCTCGAGAACGTCTGGGAGGCCTTCCGCACCCTCAAGGTGGGCGACCTCAAGCCCGAGGACACCGTCTTCCAGGAGCTCGAGGACCGCTACGGCCAGTACTTCGAGGCGTACATGGGCGCCGAGTCGATCAAGCGTCGCCTCGAGACGTTCGACCTCGCCAAGGAGTCGGAGGACCTGCACCTGCAGATCTCCGAGGGCAAGGGCCAGCGCAAGATCCGCGCGATCAAGCGCCTCAAGGTCGTCAACTCGTTCCTGACCACGGGCATGTCGCCCGCGGCGATGGTGCTGGATGTCGTCCCGGTCATCCCGCCGGAGCTTCGCCCCATGGTGCAGCTCGACGGCGGCCGCTTCGCGACCAGCGACCTCAACGACCTCTACCGTCGTGTGATCAACCGCAACAACCGCCTCCGTCGCCTGATGGACCTCGGCGCGCCCGAGATCATCGTGAACAACGAGAAGCGCATGCTGCAGGAGGCCGTCGACGCGCTGTTCGACAACGGCCGCCGCGGCCGTCCCGTGACCGGCACCGGCAACCGCGCCCTCAAGTCCCTGAGCGACATGCTCAAGGGCAAGCAGGGTCGCTTCCGCCAGAACCTGCTCGGAAAGCGCGTCGACTACTCGGGTCGTTCGGTCATCATCGTCGGTCCCCAGCTGAAGCTGCACCAGTGCGGTCTGCCCAAGCAGATGGCGCTCGAGCTGTTCAAGCCGTTCGTGATCAAGCGCCTGATCGACCTCGGCCACTCGCAGAACATCAAGGCGGCCAAGCGCTCGGTCGAGCGCGCGCGCCCCGAGGTGTGGGACGTGCTCGAGGAGATCATCCGCGAGCGTCCGGTGCTGCTCAACCGCGCACCCACCCTGCACCGCCTGGGCATCCAGGCGTTCGAGCCGCAGCTCGTCGAGGGCAAGGCCATCCAGCTGCACCCGCTCGTGTGCACGGCGTTCAACGCCGACTTCGACGGTGACCAGATGGCCGTGCACCTGCCGCTCTCGGTCGAGGCGCAGGCCGAGGCCCGCGTGCTGATGCTCGCGTCGAACAACATCCTCAAGCCGTCGGACGGCCGCCCGGTCACCCTGCCCTCGCAGGACATGATCATCGGCCTGCACCACCTCACCACGGTCAAGGCCGGTGCGGCGGGCGAGGGTCGCGCGTTCGGCTCGGTCGCAGAGGCGATCCTGGCGAAGGACGAGGGCACCCTCGACCTGCAGGCCAAGGTCCGCATCCGCATCCCCGGCCTGACGTTCCTCGACGGCGAAGCCCCCGAGGGCTACGAGCAGCACGGTCTGCTCGAGACCTCGCTTGGCCAGGCCATGTTCAACGACACGCTCCCGAAGGGCTACCCCTTCGTCAGCGAGGTCGCCGACAAGGGCATGCTCTCGCGCATCGTCAACAAGCTCGCCGAGGAGTACTCCAAGGTCGAGGTCGCGGCGAGCCTGGACCGCATCAAGGACGCCGGCTTCTACTGGGCCACCCGCTCGGGAGTCACCGTGGCGCTCAGCGACATCCTCACGCCCCCCAACAAGGGCGAGATCGTGGCGCGCTACGAGGCGCAGGCCGCCAAGGTGCAGGGCCAGTTCGAGAAGGGCCTCACGACCGACGCCGAGCGTCGTCAGGAGCTCATCAAGATCTGGACCGCCGCGACCGACGAGGTGCAGGGCGCCATGCGGGCGAACTTCCCCGAGGACAACACCATCAACCGCATGGTGTCGTCGGGCGCTCGAGGCAACTGGCTGCAGATCCGCAACATCGCGGGCATGCGCGGCCTGGTGAACAACCCGAAGGGTGAGATCATCCCTCGCCCGATCATCTCGTCCTACCGCGAGGGCCTGTCGGTCGCCGAGTACTTCATCGCGACCCACGGTGCGCGCAAGGGTCTGGCCGACACCGCGCTGCGCACCGCAGACTCGGGCTACCTGACCCGCCGTCTCGTGGACGTCTCGCAGGACGTCATCATCCGCGAGGACGACTGCGGCACCACGAAGGGCCTCGACTTCACGATCGCGGCGAAGGGCTCGGACGGCGTGCTCGTTCGCGACGCCAACGTCGAGAACTCGGTCTTCGCCCGCACCCTGGCGGCGGCCGCGGTCGACGCCTCGGGCGCGGTGCTGGCCGAGGCCGGCGCCGACGTGGGCGACGTGCTCATCGACAAGCTCGTCGAGGGCGGCGTCGAGACGATCAAGGTCCGCTCGGTCCTGACCTGCGACTCGGCAGTGGGCGTGTGCGCCCAGTGCTACGGTCGCTCGCTCGCGACCGGCAAGCTGGTCGACATCGGCGAGGCCGTCGGCATCATCGCGGCCCAGTCGATCGGCGAGCCCGGCACGCAGCTGACCATGCGCACCTTCCACACCGGTGGATCGGCTTCGGCAGACGACATCACGCAGGGTCTGCCCCGCGTGCAGGAGCTGTTCGAGGCTCGCACGCCCAAGGGCGCATCGCCGATCGCGGAGGCCGACGGCCGCATCACGATCGACGAGAACGAGAAGGCCAAGAAGGTCATCCTCACGCCCGACAACGGCGACGAGCCGCACGTCTACCCGGTGCTCAAGCGCGCCACCCTCCTGGTGGAGGACGGGCAGCACGTCAAGCTCGGCGACCCGCTCCAGGTCGGCACGCTCGACCCCAAGGAGGTCATGCGCGTGCTCGGCGCCCGCGCCGTGCAGCAGTACCTCGTCGACGGCGTGCAGGGCGTGTACCGCTCGCAGGGTGTGCCGATCCACGACAAGCACATCGAGGTCATCGTCCGCCAGATGCTCCGCAAGGTGACGGTCGTCGACCACGCCGACACCGAGCTGCTGCCCGGTGAGATGGTCGATCGCCAGAAGTACCAGGAGATCAACCGCGCCGCGGTCGCCGAGGGCAAGCGTCCCGCCTCGGGTCGCCAGGAGGTCATGGGCATCACCAAGGCCTCGCTCGCGACCGAGTCGTGGCTGTCGGCCGCATCGTTCCAGGAGACGACCCGCGTGCTCACGCAGGCCGCCATGGAGGGCAAGAGCGACCCGCTCGTCGGCCTCAAGGAGAACGTCATCATCGGAAAGCTCATCCCCGCGGGCACGGGCCTCTCGAAGTACCGGAACGTCACCGTCGAGGCGACGGAGGAGGCGAAGGCCGAGCGCTACCCGAACCGCATCTTCGCGAGCGACGGTGCGTACAGCGACGCCGACCTGAGCTACGTCGACTTCGAGAGCTTCTCGACTGACGACTTCACCCCCGGCACGTACAACTAGCAGGGCGGCGGATGCTGCGGCATCCATCGCACCCGAAGGGCCCCGGTCTCGCGACCGGGGCCCTTCGGCGTCTGCGCGGCGGCGCTCTCGCGCGGCGCGGGCGCGCCGCCGGGGATCGACCGCCCGCCCTGCGTACCCTGAACTGCAGGCATGCCGAGCGGCGTGCGCAGGAAGGTGCTCGTGGCTCGACTTGCAGGTCGCAGCACCTGGTTCGCGTGGCTCACGGGGCTGTGCTGCCTCGCGATCGTCGTCGGCCTCGTGGGTCTGGCGGCGCCGCTGGCGCCCGCCGTCGCCGATTGGACGAGGCGCACGGCCGGCGCATTCGGCGAGCGCGTGGTGCACGAGCTCACGCGCGGCGGCGAGACCGCGCAGGAGCAGGTCGCCAGCGCCGCGGGCGAGCTGCCCGCGAGCTGCGACGCGCTCGCGCTCGCACCCGCGCTGCACGCGGTGCTGGGCTCCGACGCCGCGGCGGGGCCGCAGGCGGCGGGCGCGCCGCACAGCGCCGGCGGCCTCGTCGGGCTGCTGGGCGCACAGCCGGTGCTCGACTGCCTGTGGGGCACGGCGGGCAGCACCGCCCACGCCTGGCTCGCGACGACGAGCGGGGATGCGGCGGCCGCCGACGAGCTCCTCCGCGCAATCGGATTCGAATGCGCGCGCCTCGGCGACGCGCTGCGGTGCACGCGCTCCGCAGCGGCGGAGGGGGCGACCCCGGCATCCACCGTGACGCACCTGCTGCGCGACGGCACCTGGATGATCGCGAGCACCACCGGCGCGGGCGTCGACGGCTTCACCGCCGCGGTCGAGGGGGCGATCTGGCCCGAGGCATGACGGGGGCTGGGGCGACACGCCCGGCGGAAGCGCCGGTGCACGACACAGCGGCACGCCTCCCGGGCGCGTGTTCGACGCACGGGTAGCCTTGCGCTGGCGGGAAGACACCCCGGCGTAAGGAGCGACTGCGATGACTGACGACATGTCTCGGCTTGGCGAGCCGGTAGGCGAACCCGCCGAAGAAGGTACGCCCGTCGATGATGTCGTCGTGCGCGCGCAGGAGGGCCTCGCCGAGGCGGAGGCCGCCGGCGCCGGGGCCGCCGCGTCGTCCGCGGGCGAGCTGGGCGAGCCCGCATCGACCGCCGACGCCGACGGAGACGACGACGACGCGTTCGCCGCCCGTTACGCCGGCCACCTGAGCGAGGAGCCTCTTGTCGAGGCGTCCGCATCGGAGCAGGCTGGCCACATGCATGCCTCCGCACCCGAGGCCGCCGATGTCGCGGTGACCGCGAGCGAGCCGGCCGCGGCAGAGTCGTCCGCGCTCGAGCCCGGCGCCGGCGCCGCGCCCGGAGACGGCATCGCCGCAGGCGCCGCCGCGGCCGCCGCCGTCACGCAGGCATCCGCACCCGCCGGGTACGTCACCGTCGACACCGTCGCCGCGCAGCAGCCCATCTTCGTGCAGGCCCCGCTGCCGCCGACCCCGCGCGGCAACCGCGGCGTCGGCGCGCTCATCGGCCTGGTCGCCGCGGCATCGTTCGCGGTGCTCTACCTCGCCGGCTTCCTCGTGATCGGGCTGATCACGGGCGAGATCGCCCTGGCGAGCATCGGCACCGCCGCGCAGCTTGCGGTCACCAGCGTCGGGTTCTGGGTGGCCACCGCGGTGTTCTACCTCGCCTTCCTCATCTTCGTCGCGATCGCCAACCGCGCGCGCTGGGGCGTCTACGTGATCCTCGGACTGCTCGTGGGCGTCGCCTCGTACGGCGGGCACCTGGTGGGCGTGCTGTTCCAGGCGCCGTTCTGGTCGCTGACCGCCTCGCAGGGCGTCGCGCTGATGGAGGTCGAGATGGTCTCGCCCCTCGCGTTCGTCGCGTTCGTCGCCGGCCGCGAGCTGACCATCTGGTTCGGCGCGTGGGTCGCGATGCACGGGCGTCGCGCAACCGAGTACAACCGTGAGGCCATGCTCGAGTACGAGCGCACGCTCGAGGCCGGCCCCACGCTCACGAGGGTGTAGGACGACCATGACGCACAGCCCGTCCGGCGCCCGCCGCGGCGGGCTTTTGCGTGTGCTGATGGGCACCGTGCTGTTCATCGCGCTGCTCATCTTCAGCACCGGGATGGCGAGCCTGCTCACCAGCAGCGACCCGATCGAGGTGCCGAGCTTCGGGCAGCTCCCCGGCGTGATCGGCGTCGTGCTGGCCACCGCCGCGTTCCTCGGCGCGATCGCCCGGCCGGTGCTGCGCGGCCAGCCCGGGTACCGCACCGCGCTGTGGGCGGCCCTCGCCTGCTACCTCGCCTACCTGTTCGGCGTGTTCGTGACGGCGGTGCTCGGCGGGCAGGACGCCGCGCTCGCGGCATCCGTCGTCGGCCGCCTCGCGACCTTCTGGTACGCCCCGCTCGTGGCGCTCTCGGCCTGGCTCGCGGCCGCCGGCGTGATCGCGATCACCCTCTCGCGCGAGCGTGGCGTCCGCGGCGCGCGATGGCCCTGGGAGCACGACGAGCACGATCGCTGACCCGGAGGGCCGGCCTCGCGCCGGGCATCCGCAGCGAGGTCGGCGGCGCTCCCGCGGCCTCCGCGAAATCGAGGCCCGGGGCGATTACGGTTGTGCGTATGGAGCGCTCGCTCGACACCCAGGTCAGCCAGGCAGTGGATGCCTGGCTTCGCTGGCTTCCCCGATGGGTGCCATCGACCCACCGGGGCCGCATCGCGCCGTGCCGACGCTGCCTCGGCTCACCGCTGCTCGCGGCGGCCGGCCTGGGCGCAGACGTGCCGCACGGCGTGCAGCACGGGCTCTCGACGCGGTTGAAGGCGATCGTCGACGCCGCAGTGGCGACCTATACCTCCCGCAACCTGCCGATGCTCCAGAGCGAGCTCGACCAGCAGGCCGAGCGCAACCGCGCGCGCAGCTACCGTCCGGCGGAGGGGCTCGACCCCGAGTTCGAGGGGCTGCCCATCGACCCCGATCCCGTCCCCGGTGCCCCCTTTCTGTTCACGCTCGGCGGCCTGGCAAGCGACGCCGACGCGGAGGTGCCCGCGCTGCCGCCGCTGAGCGACGCCGCGAAGGCCGCGCTGCGGCAGGAGGTCGCCATGGCGGACGACTACGCGAACCTCGTCGGGCGCGAGATCTGCACGGTGCTGCTCGGGCATCGCCTGCGCATCCAGGCGGCGGTGCGCGAGTTCGTCGAGCCGCAGGTCGAGGCGCTGCTGGAGGAGCTCACCCGCTCGCTCGACGCGCCGTTCGATCCAGGCCCGCCCCCGTCCACAGCGTAACGCGCGCCGATCAGGGTGATTTCTCGCGCACTGTTAGCATTGGGCGACGTTCATCCGGCACCCGCGGGTGGGCCTGAACGCCTGTTGTGATCGAGCATCGTCCAGGGGGATTCGTGGCGAAACGCCTGCCATCGCCGCCGCCCGTCTTGGCGGGGCTGAGCTATGTGCGTCCGCTCGGATCCGGCGGCTTCGCCGATGTGTTCCTCTACGAGCAGGACATGCCCCGGCGCGAGGTCGCCGTGAAGGTGCTCCCACGCGATGTGCGCGACGGCGACCTGCTGCGGATGTTCAACGCCGAGGCCGACGTGCTGGCGCGGCTGTCGGCGCATCCATCGATCGTCACGGTGTATCAGGCCGGGATCTCGGCCGATGGGCGGCCCTACATCGTCATGGAGTACTGCCCGTCCTCGCTCGCGCGCCGCTACCGCCTCGAGCGGATGCCAGTCGCCGAGGTGCTGCTCATCGGCGTCAAGCTCGCCAGCGCCATCGAGTCGGCGCACCGCGCGGGGCTCGTGCACCGCGACATCAAGCCCAGCAACATCCTGATCACCTCCTACGGCGCGCCCGTGCTGGCCGACTTCGGCATCTCGTCGTCGCTCACGCGCACCGCCGACGACGAGGTCACGGCGATGTCGGTGCCGTGGAGCGCGCCGGAGGTGATCGACGAGCGCAGCGGCGGCAGCGTCGCCAGCGAGGTGTGGTCGCTCGGCGCCACCGTCTACTCGCTGCTGGCGGGTCGCAGCCCGTTCGAGCGGAGCGAGCGCGGCCAGAACGTCCGCGAGCAGCTGCGACGCCGCATCCTCCGCGCGGCCTACACGCCGACGGGGCGCCCGGACGTGCCCGGATCGCTCGAGGCGGTGCTCTCTCGCGCCATGAGCCGCCATCCCGACGCCCGCTACGCGTCGGCCGGCGCGTTCGCCGAGGCGCTGCGCGCGGTGCAGCTCGAGCTCGGGCTCGCGCCCACCTCGCTCGAGGTGGCCGCCGAGCTGCGCGTTGCGCCCGCGTGGGCCGAGCGCGCCGCCGCGACCGGCGAGCCCGGGTGGGCGCCCACCGGCGCGGCGGTCGGCGCGCCGGTCGACTTCGCGGATGCCGCGCCCCGCGGCCCGGCGCGCTCGCACGTGGCGCAGCCGGGCACCCGCAGGCGCGCCGCGCAGCCGGCCCTCATCGCGCGCACGCGCGACGACGAGCTCGGCGACGAGGCGGCACCCGCCCCGGCCCGGCGGGTGTGGCTGTGGACGGCGGTGGGCGTCACGGTCGCCGCGATCGCCGCCGCCGTCGGGCTCGCCATCGGCGGGGTGATCTGAGGTGGCACGCAGACGCACGCTGCTCGGCGCGCTCGCGGCCGCGGCGGCGGCCGCCCTGCTCGTCACGATCGCGGCCGTGTGGCCGGGGCTCGACGCGCAGGAAGCCCCGCCGGTCGACACCGGCGTGTGGGCGATGCAGACCGCCGACGGCAAGCGCTACGCGCGGGTGAACACCGCGCTCGGCGAGCTCGACACCGTGCGCGACGTCAGCAGCCCGAGCGCGGTGGTCGAGACGGGCGACGGCGTCTACGTGTTCTCAGACAGCTTCGGCAAGCTCACGCGCATCGACGAGGCGGCGCCGCTCGATCTCGACGACGAGGCCACTCGCGCGTCCCAGCGCACCCCGGTCGGCACCGTCGAGGCCGTCACCGCGGGCGACTACGTCGCCTACCGCACCGACGCCGGCGCGGTGTTCGCGGGGCGGCTCGCGGCGCCCGAGCCGGCGCAGATCGACCCGGACCGCGACGCCGACGGCCCGCGTTACGCCGCCGACGCGATCGCCATCGACGCCGACGGCATCGTCTACGCGTATTCGGCGCGCGAGAGGTCGATGCTCAGCTACCGGATCGGCGATGCCACCGTGCTCGCCCGCGACCGCGTCGAGGACGGCCCCGCGGCCGGCGAGCTGCGGATCACCGCGATCGGCGGCCGGTGGCTGCTGCTGGATGCCGCCGACCGCGGCCGCGCCTGGACCCGGGAGCGCTCCACGCCGGTGGCGACGGTCGGTGCGGTGGCGCTGCAGCGCAGCGGACCGAGCGCGGATGTCGCCTACGTCGCCGACGAGGCCGGGCTGATCGCCGTGCCGTTGGGCGATGGCGAGCCGCGGCGCGAGCTCGGCGACGGCGTGCGCGCGCTCGGGCAGCCGGCGCGGCCCACCCCGTTCGACGGCGACGTCTATGCGGCCTGGCTTCCGGCCGGTGAGGGCGACGGCGTGCTCTGGCGTGCGGGGGAGGGCGAGAGCGCGCTCGACTTCGGCGCTGGCAGCCTGCCGCAGGAGCGGCGCCCCAGCTTCATCGCGACCCGCGACGCGATCGCCCTGAACGAGACCCGCAGCGGCTGGGTGTGGACGATGCCCGACGGTGCGCTCGTGCCGTCGAGCCAGGACTGGTCGCTCGATGCCGACAGCGACCCCGACACCGGCGAGAGCGAGCAGCAGGCGACGGCCGTGGTCGCGCCGAAGCCCCCGGTCGCCGAGCCGGACGCGTTCGGGGTTCGTGCGGGAAGCCTCGTCGCCCTGCCCGTGCTGCTGAACGACCACGACCCGAACGACGACGTGCTGCGCATCGACCCGGCCTCGCTCGTCGGCCTCGACCCGGCCTTCGGCACGGTCTCGCTGACCGACAACGGGCAGCAGCTCGCGGTGCACGTGGCCGCGCACGCGCAGGGCAGCGCGACCTTCGGCTACCGCGTGAGCGACGGCACGAGCGCCGACGGGCTGTACTCCGAGCCCGCGACCGTCACGCTCACCGTCACCCACGACGACGAGAACCGCGCCCCGCAGTGGTGCGCCACGGACGGATGCCTGGCGCAGTGGCCGAGCCCCGAGGTCGCGCCGGGCGGCACGATCACCGTGCCGGTGCTGCCCGGCTGGGTGGATCCGGACGGCGACCCGCTGCTGCTCCTGTCGGTGACTCGTGCCTCGGGCGCGGGCGCGGTGGCCGCGACCCCCGCGGGTGAGATCGTCTACCAGCACGCCGACGCCGGCACCGGCGACGCGCAGCTGATCGAGCTGACGGTCACGGTCGCCGACGTGCACGGGGCGACCGCGAGCAGGACGCTCGTCGTGCGCGTCTCGCCCACCCCCGCGCTGCGCGTGCAGTCCTTCGCCGTGGTGCAGGCATCCACCGGCCTCTCGCTGGATGTCATCCCGCATGTCAGCGGCACCGCGGGGCGCGTCTCGCTCAGCGCCGTGCGGGTTCTCGACGATGCCGACGCGAGCGCCACGATCGGCTCGGACGGCACGTCGATCGACTTCGAGGCCGCGGGCGTCGGCGAGTACCTCGTGGGCTTCACGGTGAGCGACGGCATCAGCGAGGCATCCGGCACCGCCCGCGTGACCGTGCTCGGCGAGGACGCGCCCGCGGCGCTCGCCACGGCGCCGGTGATCGCGTTCGTGCAGCCGCGGGAGGACGTGACGGTCGACGTGCTCGCCGCCGTCCACAACCCCACGGGCCGGGTGCTGCTGCTGAGCGAGGCGAGCGCCACCCCGGCTGCCGGCGCGAGCCTCTCGTTCGACGTGGTGGCCGAGAGCTCGCTGCGCGTCTCGGGCACCACCGCCAGCGGCGCCCCGGGCCCGCTCGGCACCGTTCGCTACACCGTGAGCGACGGCACCGGCGATGTCGGCGCCAGGGTCGCGGGGGAGGCGACGGTCTACCTGCTGCCGCCGGCGCCGGAGCTCGCGCCCATCGCCGTCGATGACGCCATCGTGGTGCGCGCGGGCGCGCAGATCGACATCCCGGTGCTCGAGAACGACATCGCGCCGTCCGGCTCGGCGATCCGGCTGAACCCGGCCGGCGTCGTCTCGTCGAGCCCCGACGCGCTCGCGTTCGCCTCGGGCTCGCGGCTTCGATACCTCGCCCCGAGCCGGCCCGGGCAGTACGAGATCGAGTACGCCATCTTCTCGGCCGGTGCACCCGCGCTGGGCGACACGGCGACCGTGCGGGTGACGGTGCTGCCCGCGGACGCGAACCGGGCGCCGCGGCCCACCACGCTCGAGGGCCGCGTGCTCAGCGGCCAGGCGGTGTCGATCCCGTTCCGTGACTTCGGCGTCGACCCGGACGGCGACGCGGTCGTGCTCGAGCAGCTCGAGACGCAGCCGGCCAGCGGCTCGGCCGCGCTCTCGGCCGATGGGGCGTCGATCGTCTATACGAGCGTTCCCGGCTTCCAGGGGCAGGTCTCGTTCCGATACCGGGTGCGCGACGGCGACGGGGCAACCGGCGTGGGCACCGCGCGCGTGGGCGTGCTCGACGCGCAGGCCAATCCGAGCCCGGTCACCTTCACCGACTACGTGCAGGTGCAGGCGGGCGAGGGGCATACGCTGCGCATCAGCCCGACGGCCAACGATCTCGACCCGATGGGCGGCACGCTCAGCGTGACCGCGGTCATCCCCGATGCGGCGCCGAGGCTCGACGACGGCAGCGCGAATCCCGAGTTCGACCGGCTGCGGGGCATGATCCGCAGCCACGACGAGCGCACCGTCGTGCTCGAGGCCGGCGCCGAGCCGGGCACCATGTCGTTCTTCTACGACGTGGCCAGCGATTCGGGCAACACGGCTCGCGGCCTGATCGTCGTCAAGGTGGTGCGCGAGGCGGTGCCCGACTACCCGGTCATCGCCGACACCGTGCTCACCACGCAGACCCGCGAGAGCTTTCGCACCGGCGTCGACGTGGTCGCCGGGCAGGTCGCCTGGACGGGCGGCGACCCGGCGTCTCTCGAGCTGAGCCTCTGGGGTGCGCAGAGCGGCGTCACCGTGCAGGGGCGCTCGCTGCGCGGCGAGCTCCCGGAGCGCACCCGCGTCATCCCGTTCGCACTCACCGGCGTGGGCAGTGACGGCAAGGAGGTCGCCTCCTACGCGTTCCTGCGCGTGCCGGGTTCGCTCGATCAGCGGCTGACCCTGCGTGCCGGGCTCGCCCCGCAGGAGGTCACCGAGCGCGAATCCGTGCGCTTCGACATGGCCGAGCTGGTGGCGGTGCCTCGCGGCGGCACGGTCGAGGTGGGCGCCGCGCTGGCCGCGTCGGGCGCCCGCGCGGGAGCGCTGTGCGTGCCGGGTGCCGGCACGACCGTGCGGTATGACGCCGGTGAGGGAGCGCCGTGGTCGGATGCCTGCATCGTCCCGGTGCGGCTCGTCGGCACGAGCGAGTGGACGTACCTGTCGGTGCCGATCGCGATCACCGCCGTCGAGCCCCAGCCGGTTCTGCGCCCCGCCTCGCTCACGGTCGGGCCCGGCGAGCGGGCCGAGTACGACCTGCGGACGCTGACGAGCTGGCAGTGGAAGCAGGACTGGGACCGGCTCGCGTACGCGGTGGATGCCACCGGCACGCTGTTCGACGTGCGGCTCGAGGGCTCGGTCCTGCGGATCGTCGGCGCCGACCGGGCCGTCCCCGGCAGCGAGGAATCCGTCGGCATCGCCGTCACGAGTCACCCCGGGGTCGCCCCGACCCGCCTCACGCTGCGGGTGGGCCCCGCTCCCAGCACGCTGCCCAGCGCCGGCACGCTCACCCAGCAGTGCTCGCAGGCGTCGGGCGGCTCGTGCACCTTCTCGGTGCTCGGCGCGCGCGGGGCCGTGAACCCGCTCCCGGGCACGCCGCTCGAGCTCGTCGAGGTGCGCTCCACCGGCGTGTGCACGGGCATCGCATTCCGGGTGGCCTCGGCGTCGACGGTGACGGCGTCGTGGGCGACGGATGCCCCGGGCGCCAGCTGCTCGGCCGCCTTCGTCATGCGCGACGCGCAGGGGCGCCTCACCGCGGGCGAGCGCGAGGGCTCGCTGCTGCTCGACCTGCAGGGCTTCCCCCGCCAGCCCGCCGCGGTGCGCCAGTCCGGATACGGCGACGGCTCGGTCACGCTCCGGGTCGATCCCGGCGAGGCGCGGCTGGCGTACCCGGCGCTCGCCGGGTTCACCGTGCGGCAGGCGGGCGCGATCGTCGCCGAGTGCACGCCCGACGGCGTATGCCCCGACATCGCGGCGCCGAACGGCGAGGAGCGCAGCTACGAGGTCGTCGCCCGCAACGCGGTCGGCCCCTCGCGCACGGCCGCATCGACCACGGCCTGGGCGTACAACGTGCCGGCCACGCCCGCGGGCATCGTCGTCGCGCCGCTGCTGACCGGCGGGGAGGGCGGCCTCGTGTCGATCGCCATCGGCGAGGTCGACGGTCGCGAGACCGGTGCGCTCGAGATCTCGAGCCCGCTCGGCGACACCGTGCGCATCGATGTGCGGCGCGGGGCGACGAGCGCACAGCTCGACGCCTTCCGGGTCGGCTCGAACGCGCAGACCCCGATCACGATCACCCCGCACTCGCGCCACCCCCTCCCGCCCGGGCTGGGCGGCTCGACCTCGGGCGCCGCGGTGACCGTGTTCGGCCACGGCGTCGGCGCGCCCGCCGGCCTCGATCTCGTGCTGACCGCCGCGTCGGCGGGCGCGGGCGTGTCCGACATCACCGCCCGCGCGTCGGCGGATGTGAACGGGGCCGGCGCCGAGCTGCGCTACGGATTCGCCCTCGGCGGCGGCCCGTGCGTGGCCGGCGGCGCCAGCGACAGCGCAAGCTTCCGGGGCGTGCAGGATGGCGAGGAGTACCAGGTCGCGGTCTGCGCCGAGACCTGGTTCGAGGGTCGCAGCTTCGGGCGCGCGACCGTGTCATCGACGGTGCGCGCCGTGCAGAGCCCGAGCGCGCCCCGCGGCTACACCTTCGTGGTCGACCCCACCCCGAGCTACGCCGCGGGCGAGGCGCGCTGGAGCATCAAGGACGCCCCGACCTCGCCCGAGCAGCCGCCGCGCCGCAACTCGGCCCGGTTCAACCAGATGATCGGCGCCATCTCGGTCTACGATCGCGACCCCGGCCTGCAGGTGCAGTACTGCCACACGGTCTGGGGCACCTGCGGCGACGCCGCGGCCGTGCAGCCGGCCGCCGGCTCCGCGCCGTACCAGGTGGTCGCGAGCTGGCGCGTCGTGGTGTGCGAGGGTGGATCGCCGGTGCAGCGCACCGGCAGCACCTCGAACAGCCGCGGCACGATCGCGTACGACTTCGCGACCGCCGTGTATCGCGACGCCGCCGGCGCCGTCATCCCGACCACCACGCCCGAGATCGCGCCCGCCGAGGCGAGCCGAGTCGAGGGGATCGGGGTGCGGGTCTCCTGGCCCGCCGAGTGGAGCCTCACGCCCGCGACTGCCACGATGTCGGGCGCGTGCACCCCGGTGTCGCAGCCCGGCCCGGGGATCCCCGAGCAATGATCCAGCCCCCCGCCGCCACAGAACCGACACCCCGCCCGAGAGAAAGACAGGCCATGACCATCTCGCAGGAGCAAGCCACCTGGTTCGCCCAGACCTTCGCGCAGATCGCCGACAACGTCGAGCAGGCGGTGCTCGGCAAGCGGCACGTCGTCGAGCTCGCGCTGATCGCGATGCTGAGCGAGGGGCACGTGCTCCTCGAGGACGTGCCGGGCACGGGGAAGACGTCGCTGGCCCGGGCGCTCGCGCAGTCCGTGCAGGGCACGAACACCCGCATCCAGTTCACCCCCGACCTGCTGCCCGGCGACATCACCGGCATCACCGTGTACGACCAGCGCACCGGCGAGTTCGAGTTCCATGCCGGCCCGATCTTCGCGAACATCGTCCTGGCCGACGAGATCAACCGCGCGAGCCCCAAGACCCAGGCCGCGCTGCTGGAGGTGATGGAGGAGGGCCGCGTCACGATCGACGGCGTCTCGCGCGCGGTCGGCGTGCCCTTCCTCGTGATCGCCACCCAGAACCCCGTCGAGCAGGCCGGCACCTATCGCCTGCCCGAGGCGCAGCTCGACCGATTCCTGATGAAGGCCTCGCTCGGGTACCCCGACCATGCGTCCACCATCCGCATCCTCGACGGCGCGGCCCGCTCCACGACCGAGCTCTCGCCGGTGATCGCCCCGCAGGCGCTGATCGGCATGGCCGACCTGGCTCGCGCCGTGTACGTGAACCCGCTCGTGCTCGACTACATCGCGCGTCTGGTGGATGCCACGCGCTCGGCCGATCAGGTGCGCCTGGGCGTCAGCATCCGCGGCGCGCTCGCCCTCACGAAGGCGACCAAGACCCGAGCCGCGTCGCAGGGCCGCACCTACGCGACGCCGGACGACGTGAAGGCGCTCGCCGTGCCGCTGCTCTCGCACCGGCTGATCCTGCACCCGGAGGCCGAGTTCGACGGGATCACCGCCGAGGCGATCATCGGGCAGGTGCTGCTCGACGTGCAGCCGCCCGCCGAGGCGATGGCGGTCTAGCCGCGCCATGTCCGCTCCCGTCCGCGAGCAGCACCCGGCTCGCCTCACGCACACCTCGACCGCGTCGGGGGTGTCGGCGCGCACCCAGAGCCTGGGGCACACGCAGACGCAGACGCACGTGGCGCCGCTGCGCCGCGACGGCCGGCTCGTGCGCCTGGTCGTGTGGTGGATGCGCGTGTGGCAGACGCTCTCGGCCGCGATGCGGCGGGCCTGGCGATGGCTCACGCGCACCGTGACCGCCGCGGGCCTGCTGATCGTGCTCGCGGCGACCGTGGGGATCGCCGTCGGCGTGGCGTTCGGCTGGGTGGAGTGGATCGTCGCCGGCGCGGCCGCTGGGGCGCTGCTGCTGCTGGCGGTGCCGTTCCTGTTCGGCGCGAACGCGTACGAGGTCGACCTCGGTATGAGCGACGCCCGGGTGGTCGCCGGAAGCACGGTCACCGGCGAGATCGTCGTCAGAAACCGCGGGCGTGGCGTGGCGCTGCCCGGGCGCATCGACATTCCGGTCGGCGACGGCCTGATCGAGCTCGGCGTGCCCCTGCTGCTGCCCGGCCGCGCGCATGCCGAGACCCTCACGATCGACGCGCCGCGGCGCGGGGTGATCCCCGTGGGGCCCGCGACCGCCGTGCGCAGCGACCCGGTGGGGCTCCTGCGCCGCGAGCGCTCCTGGGCCGACCGGCACCGGCTGTTCGTGCACCCGCGCACGGTGGCGGTGCCCGCCACGAGCGCCGGGCTGGTGCGCGACCTGGAGGGGAGCCCGACCCGGCAGCTCGTCGACGCCGACATCTCGTTCCACGCGATCCGCGAGTACGTGCCGGGCGACTCGCGCCGCCAGATCCACTGGAAGTCGACGGCGAAGACCGGCCGGCTCATGGTGCGTCAGTTCGAGGAGTCGCGTCGATCGCGCCTCGCCGTCGTGCTGAGCCTCGCCGAGGCCGAATACGCCGACGAGGACGAGTTCGAGCTGGGCGTGAGCGCGGCCGCCTCGCTCGGCGCGCAGGCGATCCGCGACGGGCGCGAGCTCGACGTCGTCACCGGCGCCGAGGTGCCAGAGATGGTGCGCGGCCGCATGCGCGCGATCCACAGCCTCGCAGCGTCGTCGCCGCGGGTGCTGCTCGACGAGTTCACCGGCGTCCGTCCGCTCGCGCACACCATGCCGTTCGCCGAGGTCTGTCGGCTCGCGGGCGAGGCGGCGCCCGGGCTCTCGCTCGTGTTCATGGTGTGCGGCTCGCAGGTCGGGCTGCAGCGGCTGCGTCAGGCGGCGCTCGCGCTGCCGCTGGATGCCGCGGCCGTCGCCGTGATCTGCGATGCGCAGGCCCAGCCCCGCATCCAGTCCTTCGGGGCGCTCACGGTCCTGACGATCGGCCTGCTCGACGACCTGCCCGGCCTGATGATGCGGAACGCGGTGTGAGCGGGGCGTCGACCGGCGCGTCGATCGGGGCAGGGGCGCGGCGGCGCCCGTCGTCGCTGCCGTCGCTGCCGGTGCTGCTCGGCGGCGGCGCGTACGTGCTCGTCATGGCGGCGCTCGCCGCCTGGGCCGCGTGGCCGATCTATCGTTCGAGCGCGCTGCTCGTGCTCGCGGCGGTCGCCACGTTCGCGGGCCTCGCGATCGCCGGCGCGGCGGCGCGCTGGTCGTGGCCGGGCTGGCTGACCGCCGTGGTCACGGGCGCCGCCCTGCTCGTGGTGGGCGTGCCGCTGGCCGTGCCCTCGGCGCTCGACGGCGGGGCCGCGGGCGGGCTGTCCGGGATCCTCGCGGGCGTGCGCGACGTGCTGCTCGGCCTCGTCACGGCCTGGAAGGACCTCGTCACCGTGCAGCTGCCGGTGGGCGAGTACCGCAACCTCCTCGTTCCCGCCCTCGTCGTCTTCCTGATCGGCACGCTGCTGAGCGCGTCGTTCGCGTGGCGCTCGGCGCGCGCCGCGTCGTTCGCCGTGCTGGTCGGGCTCGGCATGGTGACGTTCGGCCTCGGGTTCGGGGCGTCCACGGCGAGCGCGCCGATCGTGATCGGTCCGCTGACGCTCGTGGC
The DNA here is from genome assembly GCA_029779645.1 of Actinomycetes bacterium. GTDB lineage: Bacteria > Actinomycetota > Actinomycetes > Actinomycetales > Microbacteriaceae > Microbacterium. The sequence continues at coordinate 99,734 of JAKPAC010000030.1, forward strand.
GCCGCGCGAGAGCGCGATCGGCGCGGCGGCGCTGGTCGCCTCGCTGGTGTTCCTGGCGCAGCGCGCGGCGATCGACCGGGCCGGGGCACTGCGGCGCGCGGCCGCCCGCGGGGGCGCCAAGCTCGAGCGCCGGGGCGGCGCGGTGGCCCGCCGCCGGCTGCTCGCGGGCGGCATGGTCGCGGTCGCCGTTGCCGCGGCGCTCGTCGTCCCCGCCGCCGCGCAGTCCCTGCCGAGGGAGGTGCTCCGCACCGGCATCGGCCCCGAGCGCGAGGTGCGCGCCGCGGTGAGCCCGCTCGCGCAGTACCGCGCGTTCTTCACCGACGACGCCTTCGACACGACGCTGTTCACCGTGACCGCCGAGGGGCCGCTCCCATCGCGCGTTCGACTGGCGACGCTCGATGCGTACGACGGCGAGACGTTCCGCGGTGCGCCGGGTGTGCCTTCCGGCGCCCAGGCGGCGCCCGCGAACGATGCGGCGCCGTTCACCCGGGTGCCCTCCCGGCTCGATCCCGCGCCGGGTGCGCCGAGCACCGTGCGCATCGAGATCGCCGAGTATGGCGAGATCTGGATGCCGATGGCCGGCTCGCTCGAATCGGTGCGATTCTCGGGTCCGCGCCCCGCGGCGCTCGCCGACGCGTTCTACTACAGCGCCGATCGCACCTCGGGCGTGCAGATCGCCGGCGGCGGCCTCGAGCCCGGCGACGCCTACGAGCTGCGGGTGACGCTGCCGGAGGAGCGCACGCTCGCCACGCTCACCCCGGGTGCGGCTGGCGCGGCGCCTCCAGGGGCCCCGGTGCCGGAGCGCCTGGTCGAGTGGATGGAGGCGCAGGACGCCGGCGTGGGCGGCCCGGCGCTGGCCGCCCTCGTGGAGCGGCTGCGGGCGCGCGGCTACCTGAGCCGGGCGCTGGCGGCCGGGGACGACGAGCAGCCCGCGCGCTGGACGATGGAGCTCGGCGACTACGCGTTTCAGCCGAGTGCCGCCGGGCACTCGCTGGCTCGCATCGATGCCCTGTTCGCGCAGCTGCTCGAGCGCGAGGGCGAGGTCGGGGGCGGGCACCCCGGCGGCGTGTCCGACGCCCCCGACGCGGCGCTGGTCGCCGGGATCGGCGACGAGGAGCAGTTCGCGACCGCGGTGGCCCTCATCGCGCAGCAGCTCGGCTTTCCCGCCCGAGTGGTGGTCGGCGCGCGGCTGGACGCCGCGCCCGGGCTCTCGCACTGCGACGCGGGCGCATGCCGGGCGGGCGACATGTCTGCCTGGGCCGAGGTGCGCGACGCGGACGGCGCCTGGGTGGCGGTCGACGTCACCCCGCAGCACGCCGCGACGGTCGACCGCGACGCCGCCCGGCTGCGCGACCCGGAGCACGCGACGCAGGTGCGGCCGGCGACCGCCGAGGAGGTCGTGCCGCCGCCGCCGGTGCAGCACGACTCGGCGCTCCCGCCGGACGACGCCGAGGGCGCACCGCTCGACCTCGGCGCGCTGTGGGCCACGCTCCGGGTGCTCGCGCTCGTCGCGCTGGTCGCCGCGCTCCTGCTCGGCCCGTTCGTCACGGTGGTCGCGGCGAAGGCGCTGCGCCGGCGCGCGCGCCGCGGCGACGGCGACCCGGCCTCGAGGATCGTGGGCGGCTGGGACGAGTACGTCGACGGCGCCGTCGATCTCGGGCACACGGCGCCGGGCGTGCTGACGCGGAGCGAGCTGGCCGCGCACTTCGCGCGGGATCGCGCCGCGGCATCCACCGCCGTCGCGGGGCCCGCCCAGGCGGCCGGCGCGGGCGCACACGTGGATGCGGGCGCGCAGCTCGCCGAGCTCGCTGATCGCGCCGTCTTCGCACCCGAGCCGCCCCGCGACGAGGACGCCGCGCACTTCTGGCGGATGGTCGAGGCCGAGCGCGCGACGCGCGCCGCGGGAGTGGGAGCGTGGCAGCGGCTGCGCGCGGCCGTATCGTTGAGATCGTTCGCAAGGTACCTGGCCCCGTCGAAGGCCGCGCGCACGCGCGCCAACGTATGGCTGCACGAGAGGAGAACGCGCGCTCGCGATGCGAGCGCGCAACGGTCATGAACGATTTCGCGCTCGCGGTCGCGGGAGTCTCGGCCGCCCTGACGGCGATCCTCTACGTGTGGACCGCGTGGAGCCTCTCGGCGCTGTTCGCCAAGGCCGGCCAGGCTCGCTGGCAGGCATGGGTGCCGGTGCTCAACCTCATCGTGCTGCTGCGTCTCGGCGGCATCAGCGCCTGGTTCGTGCTCGTGGCCCTCGTGCCCGGGCTCGGCCAGATCGCGCTGCTCGTGGTGTGGATCATGGCCGCGCACCGCATCGGCCGCGCGTTCGGCTTCGGCACGGGCATGACCGTGCTCGCCGCGCTCGTGCCGCCCGTCTGGTCGAGCGTGCTCGGCTGGGGCAGCGCGCGCTGGCTTGGCGAGCCCGCGCAGGATGAACCCGGGCCGCTCCGCGTCGGGCGCACGGCGCCCGCGGGCCCCGCGCCGACGCCCCGCCCCGAGGCGGCGACGCAGCCGGATGCGGCCGGGTCTGAGGCCGCGCCGTCCGCGGTCATCCCCGTCGCGCCGGCCGCGCCTGCACGCATCCCACCCGCACCCATCCCGCCGGCGCCCATCCCGCCGGTGCGTGTTCCGACCGCGCCCGTTCCGCGGGCATCCATGCCGCCTGCACCCGCGGCGGTGCCCGTCCCGCCCGCACCCGGGGTGCCGCTCGCGGCCGCCCCGCGAGCGGGCGCCGGCGCCCAGCCTGCGGACGCATCGGCCTCGCCCGCGCCCATCAGCAGCGTTCCCGGGGTCGCCGCCGCAGCGCCCTCCGCGCCGAGCTGGGCGCCGCCGACCGCACCGACCGCGCCCGCCCCGGTGCCGGCCGCCCCGGCCCTCGCGGCTCCCGCCGCGCCGTTCGCGGCTTCGCCGCGCCCTGGGCACGCCGAGCGAGCACCCGACGACGCGGCTGAGCCCGAGCCCGAGTTCGACCTCGACGGCGGCCTCGAGGTGTCGGCGATCGCGGGCGCGCCCACGCTGGGCGAGCCGCGCTCGGCGCGCTCGGCGGTCTCGGCGCAGCACAGCTTCGACGAGATCCCCGACGAGGATGTGTTCGACGTGACGGTGATGGCCGCGCGCAGGCGCTCCGCGTGGTCGCTCGTGCCGCCGCTGGGCGAGGCCGTGCTCGTCACCGCCGATGTCGTGATCATCGGCCGCCGCCCGGGCTTCGACGCCGACTTCGCGAGCGCGCAGCTCGTGCCCGTCGCCGACGAGACGCGGACGGTGTCGAAGACGCACGCCCGACTGGAGCGCCGGGGCGAGGAGTGGGTGGTCATCGACCTCAACTCGACCAACGGCGTGATCCTCATCGACGACGGCGGTGACGAGATCGATGCGACGCCGGGCGTGCCCGAGCGGCTCACCGAGCGCTTCCTGCTCGGCGACGCGCCCCTGCGGATGCGCAGGGAGGGCCCGTGACCGACGAGTGCACCGAGACCTCGCCCACGCGCATGTCGCGGCGCACGCGACAGCGCGCCGACGTGCTCGCGGACGGCGACGAGCTCGAGGCGACCCGGCTCGGCTCGCGCGGGCTCGCCCGCGCCGCCGGCGGCGCGCCGGCCGGAGCCGTCTCCCCGAACCCTGCGACGGCGCCGAACCCCGCCACGACCCCGGGCGTCGGCACCGACGCCGCGGCCACGACGGTGGCCGCCGACACCGCGGATGACGACCTCGGCCACACCCGGCTCGGCGCCCGACGCGCCGCGGCGCTGCGCGTGTCGGCCCCCGGTGCGGCGGGCCTCGCCGTGCCGGAGCTGCCGGCATCGCGGGTCGCGAGCACGCCGCCCG
>JAKPAC010000032.1 GCA_029779645.1 Actinomycetes bacterium
CGTCGACACCGGCGGCTGGGAGCCCGACGCCCGCGGCATCGACGCGTCGGTCGCGGCGCAGGCCGAGGTCGCCATCGAGCTGTGCGACGTCGTCGTGTTCGTCGTCGACGCCATGGTCGGCGCGACCAGCACCGACGAGTCGGTGGTGCGGATGCTGCGCCAGAGCGGCAAGCCCGTCTTCCTCGCCGCGAACAAGGTCGACGACGTGCGCCACGAGCCGGAGGCCGCGGCGCTGTGGAACCTCGGCCTCGGCGAGCCGCACCCCATCTCGGCGATCCACGGGCGCGGCGTCGCCGACCTGCTCGACGAGATCATGAAGGTGCTGCCTGAGGTCTCGGCGGTCGCCAAGGACGAGATCGGCGGACCGCGCCGCGTCGCCATCCTCGGCCGCCCGAACGTGGGCAAGTCGTCGCTGCTGAACAAGGCCGCCGGCGAGGAGCGCGTCGTCGTGAACGACCTCGCCGGCACCACGCGCGACCCGGTCGACGAGCTCGTCGAGCTGGGCGGCAAGATGTGGCGCTTCGTCGACACCGCCGGCATCCGTCGCCGCGTGCACCTGCAGCAGGGCGCCGACTTCTACGCCTCGCTGCGCACCACGACCGCGCTCGAGAAGGCCGAGGTCGCCGTCGTCATGATCGACGTCACCCAGGTGATCAGCGAGCAGGACGTGCGCATCATCGACCTGGTGCTCGAGTCGGGGCGCGCCCTCGTGCTGGCCTTCAACAAGTGGGACCAGCTCGACGACGACCGCCGCCGTTATCTCGAGCGCGAGATCGAGCAGGACCTCGCGCACGTGGCCTGGGCGCCGCGGGTGAACATCTCGGCCCGCACCGGCCGGCACCTCGAGCGGCTCGTGCCGGCGCTCGAGAAGGCGCTCGACTCGTGGGATCGCCGCATCCCGACCGGCAAGTTCAACGCGTTCCTCGCCGAGCTGGTCGCCGAGCACCCCCACCCCGTTCGCGGCGGCAAACAGCCGCGCGTGCTGTTCGGCACGCAGGCCGCCTCGCGCCCGCCCACATTCGTGCTGTTCACGACCGGGTTCCTCGACCCGGGCTACCGCCGCTACATCACGCGGCGTCTGCGCGAGCTGTACGACTTCGAGGGCACGCCGATCGTGATCAACATGCGCGTGCGCGAACGGCGCACCCGCTAGTTCGAACCATGAGCCCGCACCCGCGCGCGACGGTGCGCGCGGGAACACACAGCTGAGGAGCCCCGTGAGCGAGATCGACCCAACCACCGGCGCGATCCGTCGCGCGAACGAGCCGAGCCTGTCGGGCGACACCTGGGTGACCTCGCCGACCGGCGAGCGCTACTGGGGTCGCTTCGGCGCGGCCGGGCTGCTGGCCGTCGACGCGCAGCGCGGCGTCCTGCTGCAGCACCGCATCCCGTGGAGCCACTTCGGCGGCACCTGGGGCATCCCCGGCGGCGCGCTGCAGCAGCACGAGTCGGCGGTCGATGGGGCGATCCGCGAGTCGGAGGAGGAGGCGGACTCGCCGCCGGACGCCCTCGCGCCCCGCGCGACGAGCGTGCTCGATCTGGGCTTCTGGTCGTACACCACCGTGATCGCCGATGTGATCAAGCCGTTCGAGCCCTACATCTCTGACTACGAGAGCCAGGCGCTCGAGTGGGTGCCGATCGAGAAGGTGTCTGAGCTGCCGCTGCACCCCGGCTTCGCCGATTCGTGGCCGGCGCTGCTCGAGGTGGTGCCGAGGCATCCGCTGCTCATCGTCGACGCCGCGAACGTCGTGGGTGCCCGCCCCGACGGCTGGTGGAAGGACCGCCCCGCGGCGGCCGGTCGCCTGCGCGACGGCCTCGCCTCGCTGCGCGCGGCGGGGGTGGATGCCGCGGCCCTCGGCCTCGGCGCGACGCGCTGGTTCGCCGACATGACGATGGTGCTCGAGGGCGAGGCTCGCGCGCTCGCCGCCGGTGGTGCCGGAGCCGATGCGCCCGACGGGGCCGCCGCCGGACTCGTGGGCCTGGTCGAGGCCGCGCGCGACGGCGACGGCGAGCTGGTCGCCGAGGTGGAGCGGCAGCTCGCCGCGGGGCGCGCCGCCGCCGACGTCGTCGTGGTGACCTCGGACCGCGAGCTGGCCGAGCGCGTGGGCGCGCTCGGCGCGAGCGTGCAGGGCGCGGGCTGGCTGTGGGAGCAGCTGGACTCGCCGGGCGACGCGCAGGCGTAGTCAAGCCTGGGCGCGGCCGCGCTGATGCGGCGGCGCGCCTGTGCGCCGGGTGCCGGGCGTGCGCTCAGTCGTCGGGCGACCAGGCCTCGTGCTCGTCGCGGCCGCGCAGCCGGTCGATGTCGCGCCGCTCGCGCTTGGTGGGGCGGCCCGCGCCGCGGTCGCGTCGCGGCACGAGCGCGACGGTCTCGGGCGACGGCGGCGGGGGAGTGAGATCCTCCATCGCGGCGGCCGCCAGCGGGGCGCCGACCCGCTTGGTGATCGGCTGCCGCACCACCAGGATGCGGTCGAACCCGGCGATCCGCACGCGCAGCTGATCGCCGACGCGCACGGGCTGGGCCGCCTTCGCGCGGTCGCCGTTCACCCGCACATGCCCGGCGCGGCATGCGGCCGTCGCGGCCGAGCGGGTCTTGAAGACGCGCACGGCCCAGAGCCAGGCATCCACTCTCGCGGTGTCGCTCATGCGGTGCCCGTGCCGTCGGCGGCGGCTTCGACGTCGGCGTCAGCCGCGGCCGCCGCGGCGGCGATGCGGCGCGCGCGGATGATGCTGACCGCGCCGATCGCGATGAGCCCCTGCCCGAGCGTGTAGCTGAGCATGACGGCCGGGTCGGTGAGCGGCGGCACGCGCTCGGGCATGAACAGCAGAAACGCGAGGATCGTGTCGGAGGTGAGAAAGAGCACGCCGCCCCAGGTGACGAGGGTGCCGGCGCGGGTGGATGCTGCAGCCGTGCCGCCGAGCACGATGCCGTATGCCGCCACGGCGAACGCCAGCGCGCCGAGCGAGGGCCACAGCACGATGAGCAGCACGACCCACCACACGATGTAGACGAGCGACCAGCGGGCGGTGCGGCGTACGGCGAGATCGCGCAGGAAGAGCCAGATGTAGATGAGGTGGGCGATCGCGAAGAACGCGATCATCAGCGGCACGGTTGGCAGGGCCGGGAAGAACACGCCGGCTGAGTCGCCGAGCCACGAGGCCGTGATCGCGGCGAGCAGCAGCGCGGTGATCCTGCCGCGCGGCGGTGACACGGCGATTGCGACGCCGAGAAACAGCGCCGGCATCAGCGCGATCTTGCTCGGCGTCGAGATGTCGGTCGCGCCGAGCGCGAGGGTGACGATGTGCACGATCGAGATCAGGGCGTAGGGCGCGAAGGCCCACACCCAGGTGCGGCCGGGGCGCGGGATCGAGGGCGTGGTCACGGCACCATCGTATGGCGGGAGGCGTGCCGCGCGGCGCACGTGCGCGCCGTTGATTAGGCTGGGCGGGTGACCGCGCCGCCCGCTCCTCCCGCGCGGTCGAAGCCTGCGCGCTGGGCGCGCGTCGCGATCGATCGGGTGCCGACGAAGTGGCTGGTCACGGGCGCAACGGGCGTGTTCCTCATCGCGACGGCCGCGTTCGGCGGGCTCGCCGACGCCGAGACGCCGGCGCCCCCGGTGATCGCGCACGGCGAGACGTTCTCTTCGCCGCAGCTCGCGCTCACGCTCGGCGAGGCGGCGGTCATCGACAGCCTCGACGAGCTGTACCTCGACGTGCCGAGCGGTCACCGCGCGATTGCGGTCTTCGCGCAGGCGAGCAACGCGTGGACGCGCCCGCAGCTGGCCACCGCGGCCGAGGGCGGCATCGGCGAGGTGCTCGCGCTTCGCGTGGGCGACGAGCGCGCCGGGGCGGGCGAGCTGCTCGCCATCGTGCGCACCGACGATCCACAGGTCTCGCCCATGCTGCAGCCCGGCGTCGCGGCGCCGCTCGCGTTCATCTGGGCCGTGCCTGCGGCCAGCATCGACGCCGCCGGGCAGCTCACCGTCGAGCTGTTCACGCAGCGCCTGCACACCGGCACCGTCACGGCCTCGGGGCAATGGTGGACCGACCCGGCGCTCGCCGCCACGATGACGCTGCCGATCGGCGAGCGCGCGACGCTGACGGCCGTCGCCGTCGCCGTCGCCGTCGCCCCAGACGAGGAGCCGGCGCCGTGAGCCGGGTGCGCGCGGGCCTGCTCTCGGCCGCGGGCCTGGCGGTGCTGCTCGTCGCGACCGGCTTCGTCGCCGCGACCGCGCCGCGCGAGGCCGATTGGGAGCAGCCCTTCGCGATCGACGCGCCGCTCGGCGAGCCCGCCCAAGGCCGCAACATCGCCGCGACCGTGCACGACGCAGCGATCGCCGAGCGCGTGGTCGACCGGCGCTGGCGCAGCGGCGAGGGCAGCACGTGGGTGGTCGTGGATGCCTCGGCCGCCGCCGTGACCAGCGAGATCGGCGCGCTGCTCGGGCATGCCGCGCTCGTGGTGGGCGACCGCGTGTACCTCGCATCGACCCGCCCGTCCGGCCTGACGCTCAACGGCGCCTCGCTCTCGATCGGCGTGCCCACCCGCGGCGCCCTGCTGTTCGAGCTGCCCGCCGACGTGCTGGGCGACCCGGCCGCCGCCGCCGCCCGCCTCGAGCTCGCGGTCAAGGCCGACCCGCGCCTCGACGCGATGCTCCTCACCCCGATCGACCTGACCGCGCTGCCGGTGCTCCCCGAGTATGTGCTCGACGACGCCGAGTGGGGCGAGCGATGAGCGCGCGGCAGCAGCACGGGTGGTGGCGCCGCATCGCGCTCGCCCTGGCGCTCGCCGCCGTGCTGCTCGCCGCCACGGTCGGCATCACCTCCTGGAAGGAGTGGACCGACTACTTCGGGCTGCGACCGACACAGCCGATCCCGGTCGATGTCGCGGCCGAGGCCGAGTTCGCCGGCGCGACGTGGCAGCTGGTCGACCTGCTGGCCGGCACCTCCGACGACGTCGCGTCGATTCCGGAGGGCACGACGATGCTTCTCGCACGCGTGCAGGTCACCCCGGGCGCCGAGACGCTCGCCGACGGCACGGCGCCGGGGTGCCGGATCTGGCTCGCCTCGCAGGGCGGCGCACACGGCGATCGCGAGTGGAACACGGCGGCGCAGCGCCCGATCGGCTACGTCACCAGCGCCGGGTACGAGGCATCCTGCGTGCCCGGGGCGACCGCGCCCTACACGCTCGAGGTGCCCTTCATCGTGCCGACCGAGCCCGCCGGAGACACCGGGGCGCTCAGCCTTGTGGTCGAGGTGCCGGAGCAGCTGCCGGAGCACCTTCGCCTGGCGCTGCCGGCGGGGTAGCGGCATCCACCTCGCCCTCCGAGGGATCGATGGTTGCCGGGTCGGCGTCGCCGGCGTCGGAGGTGGTTGTGTCGGAGGTAGTTGTGTCGGGGGAGGCCGCGCCGGAGGCACTCGCGCCGGGTGCGGCCGCGGGTGCCCCGCCGATCGCGTGGTCGTAGGCGGCGGCGACCAGCGCGACGCGCAGCGGCTCGACGATGAGCAGCGCGGCGAGGGCGATCAGGGCGTCGGCGATCATCCAGAACGAGTGCAGATCGTGCGGGCCGAGGGCGGCGATGATGCCC
>JAKPAC010000040.1 GCA_029779645.1 Actinomycetes bacterium
CCTTGTGGCTCCGACGGGCGTCGATCCCGTGACCTCACGATTTTCAGTCGTGCGCTCTACCAACTGAGCTACAGAGCCTCGAGGCATCCGAGGATATCTCGATCTAAGTGCGAGAGCCCCCTCTGCAAGAGAGAGGGCTCGTCGCCTAGAGCGACCCTGACGGGACTTGAACCCGCGACCTCCGCCGTGACAGGGCGGCACGCTAACCAACTGCGCTACAGGGCCATACGTTTTTAATTGTAGTGGTAAGAGTGACCCCAACGGGATTCGAACCCGTGCTACCGCCGTGAAAGGGCGGCGTCCTAGGCCGCTAAACGATGGGGCCGTGCGATCCCCGGGGGGTTCACGTCTACCGAGGGACAAGCATACGGGTGAGTTCGCAAATACACAAAACGAGCGGATCCGGATGCGACGGCCCGCGGGAAAACGGCTGATCGCGATGACTGTCGACAATGTGACGGATGTTGCTAGTGTGGTTCGAGTTGTCGGCACGACCGAGGGAGTTTGCAGTGTTCTGGACGCGGAAGACGTCGCCTGAAGACTGCGGGTGCGCGCCCACGGAAGCGGAGCGGGCGCAGTTCATGCCGCCGCTGAGTCGCCGCGGCGCCATCGGCGTCGGCATCGTCGGGCTCGCCGCGCTCGGCACGGGCGTGGTCGCCGGCGTCGCCCCCGCCGCGTTCGCCGCCTCGTACCCGTCGTGGGACGACGTGCAGCGCGCGAAGAACAACGAGGCAGCCAAGGCGGGCGAGATCAGCCGCATCGAGGGCCTGATCGCCCAGCTCACCGACAACGTGAACCGCACCCAGGCCGAGGCGCAGCGCCTCGCCGGCGAGTTCTTCGTCGCGCAGGAGGCGTTCTTCGACGCCGCCCAGCAGGCCGACGACCTGCAGGCGCAGGCCGACCAGCAGGCCGCCGACGCGCTCGACGCCGCCAACAAGGCCGGCAAGGTGGCCGCCCAGCTCTACCGCAACGGCGGCGACGATACGGCGATGGAGCTCTTCTTCGCCGGCTCGGCGGCCGGGGCCGACGACCTGCTCGCTCGGCTGGGCAGCATGGACAAGCTCGTGCAGCGCAACGGCAAGGTGTACGCCGCGGCGATCGCCGCGCGCGATAACGCGCAGGCGCTCAGCGACCAGGCCGTCGTGGCCCGCGAGGAGCGCGATCGCCTCAAGGCGATCGCCGAAGACGCGATGCTCAGGGCGCAGGATGCCGCGGTGGCGGCGCAGGCGGCGCTCGACCAGCAGACCTCCCACCTGGGCGAGCTGCAGGCGCAGCTGGCCGCGCTGAAAGACACGACCGCCTCCACCGTCAAGGGCTACCAGGACGGCGTCGAGGCGGCCCGCAAGGCCAAGGAGGAGGCCGACCGCCTCGCCCGCGAGCAGGCGGAGAAGGACAAGGAGAACGGCGGTGGTGGTGGCGGTGGCGGCGGTGCGCCCGCGCCGAGCGGCTGGGCTCGCCCCTCCTCCGGGCGCCACACCTCCGGATACGGCCAGCGCTACTCGCAGTGCGGCCCCAGCTACTGCGCGAGCGGGTTCCACCGCGGCGTCGACATGGCCGCCGGCTGCGGCGCCGGCATCTACGCGGCCTCGGCCGGCGTGGTCACCATGGCGTACCCCTACAGCGGGTTCGGCAACTACGTCCGCATCGACCACGGCGGCGGCATCCAGACCAGCTATGCGCACATGAGCCGGATCTTCGTGCGCGTCGGCCAGCGGGTCGGCGCGGGCGAGACGGTCGGCGCCGAGGGGCAGACCGGCAACTCGTTCGGCTGCCACCTGCACTTCGAGGTCTACGTCAACGGCGGCGCGGTCGACCCCCAGCCGTTCATGCGCGCACGCGGGATCTCGGTCTAGCCGAGGCATCCGGGGCGCTCGCGCGAGGGCCAGCGCACGCGCTGCACACGCGAAACGGGTCGGCCCCGAAAGGAGCCGACCCGTTGCGATCGCGAGCGAGGGCGCGCCTCAGTGCCCCGCGGCTGCCTGGCGCTCGATGGCCTCGACGATCAGGCGCTCCGCCTCGGCGGCGTTCGCCCACGCGTCGACCTTGACCCACTTGCCGGGCTCGAGGTCTTTGTAGCGCTCGAAGAAGTGGCCGATCTCGTCGCGCGTGTGCTGCGGGATGTCGTCGACGTCCTGGATGTGCGCCCAGCGCGGGTCCTTGGCCTGCACGGCGATGACCTTGTCGTCGCCGCCGGCCTCGTCGCTCATGCGCAGCACGCCGACGGGGCGAACCTTCACGCCCACACCGGGGTAGACGGGGTACTCGAGCAGCACGAGCACGTCGAGCGGGTCGCCGTCCTCGCCGAGCGAGTTCTCGAAGTACCCGTAGTCGGCCGGGTAGACGAAGCCGGTGAAGAGCACCCGGTCGAGAAAGACGCGGCCGGTGGCGTGGTCGATCTCGTACTTGTTGCGGCTGCCGCGGGGGATCTCGATGACGGCGTCGTAGGCGGCCATAGGCGTGCTCCTTGTTGTCAGGTGAAGTCTGTGATCACGTGGATGCCCGAACAGGCGCACGTGTCGGCCACCTGAAATGGGCGCACTCAGCCTACCGGCGGTAGCGTTGGTGCGTGCACGACGAGCGACTTCCACCCTTGCCCCCGGCGGTGGCCGAAATCCGCCGTGAGGTGCGGCCGCACCTCGCGGCGCTGGCGCAGGCGAGCGGAGCCTCGGGAGGTGCCGCCCCGACGGTGATCGTCGCGCTCAGCGGCGGCGCCGACTCGCTCGCGCTCGCCGCGGCCACGGCATTCGAGGCGCCCAAGCTCGGGGTCCGCGCGATCGCGGTCGTGGTCGATCACGGCCTGCAGACCGGGTCGATGGATGTCGCGGCCGCCGCCCGCGCGCAGGCCGAGACGCTCGGGCTCGAGGCACGGGTCGTGCGCGTCGAGGTGGGTGCCGACGGCGGGCCGGAGGCGGCCGCCCGCGACGCCCGGTACGCGGCGCTCGACGCGGCGGCCGACGCGGCCGGGGCATCGGCGATTCTGCTTGGCCACACCCTCGACGATCAGGCGGAGACCGTGCTGCTGGGCCTCGCCCGCGGGTCGGGCGCGGCGAGCCTGCAGGGGATGGCGCCGGCCTCGGGCCGCCGCATCCGCCCCCTGCTCTCGGTGCGACGGGCGACGACGGCGGCGTTCTGCGCGGCCAGCGGGCTGACGCCGTGGGACGACCCGCACAACGTCGACGAGCGCTTCGCCCGCGTGCGCGTGCGCGAACGGGTGCTGCCCATGCTCGAGGCCGAGCTCGGCCCCGGCATCGCCGAGGCGCTCGCGCGCACCGCCGAGCAGCTGCGCGAAGACACCGAGGCGTTCGAGGTGATGATCGACGAGACGATCGAAGACATCGTCGAGCATGCGGAGGCGGGCATCGCCGTCTCGGTGGCCGCGCTCGCCGCGAATCCGCCCGCGATCCGGCAGCGGGTGATCCGTCTCGTCGCCGCCAGCGAGTTCGGGGTCTCGCTCAGCCGCACGCACACGCTCGAGATCGCGCGGCTGGTCACCGACTGGCGCGGGCAGGGACCGCTGCACGTCCCCGGGTGCGAGGTACGCCGCGTGGGCGCGCGCCTTGAGTTCACGGCGGTCTGAGCCGCCCGAATGATGCCCAGATGTGACCCGGAATCCGGGGTCTCCCGTCGTACACTTCTGTTCGGGAGGTGAGCCCGATCCCCGACCTGATACTCAACGACGGCGCGCTCGGCGACGCCCGCATGCGACTTGCCGAGGCCGCGGTGCCGGTCATCCCCCCGGCCTCCCCGACGGCCGACGCGGCGTTCGCCTCTGCCATCGTCGCCGACGCGCTCGCCGAGCTGTGCCCGGTGCTGCTCGGCGCGCGCACCTCGCTGGCCGTCGTCGCCGCCGGCATGTCGACCGACCTCGGGGTCGTCGCCGACACCTTCGCCGCCGTCGACGCGCAGCTTGCGGGTGAGCTGCCGTGACACTCCCCGAGATCGAGGGAGATCCGGCGCAAGGCGACCCGCCCGGCATCCGAGCGCTCGCCGACGCGCAGTCCACGATCGCGCGCGAGCTGCGCGCCCGGGCCGGCACCGCGCGCAGCGCGCTGGTGCCACTCGAGGGCGCGGCCGGGCGCACGGTCGCGACCCTCCGGACCGGCGTCGAGACGCACGCCGAGAAGTTCGAGCGAGCGGCGAACACCCACGAGCAGCTTGCCGCGGTGCTGCACGGCTACGCTGACGAGCTCGACTGGCTGGGCGCTGAGACCGTGCGGCTGCGTGCGCGGGCGCACGACGAGTACGACGAGCTGTGGATGCTGCGCGGCCGCGCCCTGCAGGCCGCCGAGGAGGACGGAATCGAGGCGATCGCCGTGCCGCACGCGACGCAATCGCTCGCCTGGAACGAGGTGCTGCCCGCCCGGGCCTTCGCCGGGGACGCCTCGCACCTGCGCCGGTGGGAGCAGGCCATCGACGACTATCGCGCGACGGCGCGGCGCTACGGCGAGCTGTTTCGCGAGCGCGAGCTGCTCGACCGCGAGACCGCGCAGCGGATTCGCTCGGTCGACCTCGCCGCGGCGCTGTTCGGCGCCGCGCGGCGGGGCTCGGCGGAAGGTCGGCTGACCGCGGCCGCGCTCTGGGCCGGGGACGAGGGTCGGGTGAGCGCGGCGGGCCTCGCGGGGCTGGGCAGCCCGAGGCGCATCCGGGCCGCGTGGAACGCCCTCGGCCCGGCCGAGCGGGCGCGGCTGCTCGAATCGGCCCCGCAGACGATCGGCAATCTCGATGGGATACCGCTGCTCGACCGGGTCGAGGCCAACCACAGCAGCATCAGCCAGGAGATCAGCGCTCGCGAGGAGGCGATCGACCGGATGCGGGCCGAGCTCGACGACGCGCAGGCATGGGGCGCGAAGCATCCGCGAACCGCCGACGAGGAGCGCGAGGCGCTCGAGGCGCGCATCGCGCTCGAGCAGCGGGCGGTCGACGGGTTTCGCGAGCTGCTCGATCAGCGCATCACCTGGTACGACGAGTCGGGCACAGCGCACGTCGACCACGGCGCGCGGGTGGTCGTGTTCGATCCCGCGCACAGCGCTATCGCGACCTACCACGGCGCCGTCGATCTCGAGACCCGCGATGTGGCGGGCTGGCTGCACAACATGGCCGTGCTCGTGCCGGGCACGGGCACGCAGATGGATGACTTCTCGGACGGTCGCGGCGGCGACCTGGCGCGGGCCGCGGGCCGCGACACCGGGCTGTTCGTGTGGGCGGGCGGGCCGTTCCCGCAGGGCGGCGAGGCGGTGAACGCGGCGTTCTCGCGCGACCTGGCGCCGAAGCTGAGCTCGTTCGTCGACGGCATCGCGATGCCGCACGATGCCTCGGTCACGATCATCGGGCACAGCTACGGCAGCGCGATCGTGGGCCTCGCCGAGGCGAGCGGCCTGCCGGCGGACCGCGTGCTGTACGTGGCGGGCGCCGGCATCGGCCTCGGCAACACGAGCGTGGCCGAGTTTCCGGGCGACGCCGACCACTACGCGATCATGGCCCGGCGCGACTTCATCGTGGGCAACAGCCAGGGCGTGTACCGCGAGGACTGGGGTCTCGGCCACGGGCCCTCGCCGCTGGAGGACCCCGCCGTCACGCGGCTCGAGACCGGCTGGGTCGCCGCCGGCGACCCGCACAGCGGCGGGCTCGACGATTTCAACAACGCGGGCTCGCGCAGCGCCGGCATCGACAGCCACAACAACGTCTTCAAGCTCGGATCGACGTCGTTCGACAACATCGTCGGGGTGATCGTCGGCGGCGACGTCGAGAAGTTCGCGCCAGACGAGGTGCGCGTCGTCGGCGGCACCACGGTGTCGATCGACGGCATCAACCGCGACGGCTACAGCCCGACCCTGCTGAGCGTGAAGTGAGCGGGGGCGGGATGCCGCGACCGGCCCGCATGTGGAGCGCGGCGCTGCTGCTCGCTGCCGCGCTGGCGCTCGGCGGCTGCGCGGCCGGCACCGGCGAGAGCCAGGTGACCGCCTACGAGCAGCAGGGCGAGGCCGTCGCGGCACGGGTGCTCGAGCTGATTCCGACGGCGCTCGGGGCGCAGCCTGCGGCCCCGTTCGCCGAGGTCCGCGACGGCGGGCCGGGGTTCGAGAGCGAGGGCGACGCGGTGTGGTGGCAGTACGAGCAGGACATCCAGCTCGCCGCCGTGCCCGGCGCATCCGCCGCGGCCGCCGAGGCGATCGCCGCGGGTCTGCAGTCCGACGGTTGGACGATGCGGCGCGTGCGCGAGACCGAGCGCGGCGACCGCGTCGCCGACGGATTCCGCCGCGGCGATGCCGGTGAGGGCTGGTACATCGAGCTGACCTCCGTGCGGTACCCGGAGCCCGACGCGCAGCGCCTCGAGCTGATCATCGTGAGCCCGACCACGGTGCGCGGGCCGGCGGCGCCGGGCGGCGCAGCCGAGCGGCGCGAGATGCACCAGCCGGACGGATCGAGGTGACGGCGCCGGGCGGCGCGAGGCCAACGAACCCGACGGCACGGCGGGGCGCGCGGCGACGAAATGCGCGTGATCGGGCAGAAGTCGCCCGGTGGTTGCTCCTAGACTGTGGGCATGAGGGCCGCCCAAATCGAAGCTGACCTGAGCCGCGTGCTCGTCACTGAAGAAGAGATCTACGCAAAGCTCATCGAGCTGGCGGCACAGGTCGCCGCCGATTACGAGGGCAAGGAGCTCCTGCTCGTCGGCGTGCTCAAGGGCGCCGTCATGGTGATGGCCGACTTCGCCCGCGCCTTGCCCCGCCACGTCGAGACCGACTGGATGGCCGTCTCGTCGTACGGCGCCGGCACGCGCTCGAGCGGCGTGGTGCAGATCCGCAAAGACCTCGACACCGACATCCACGGCAAGCACGTGCTGATCGTCGAAGACATCATCGACTCGGGGCTGACCCTCTCGTGGCTGCTCGAGAACTTCGCGATCCGCGGCGCCGAGTCGGTCGAGGTGCTCGCGCTGCTGCGCAAGCCCGATGCGGCGAAGGTGCACGTCGAGTGCCGCTACGTCGGCTTCGACATCCCCAACGAGTTCGTCGTCGGCTACGGCCTCGACTACGCCGAGAAGTACCGCAATCTTCGTGACGTGGCCGTGCTGGCCCCGCACGTGTATTCGTAGGGATGCCGCAGCCATGACGACGCCAGACCTCAAGGTCACCGACGCCGACCTCGACACGGTGCGCGCGCGGCTCGACGACGCCGCGGTCAGCACGCTCGAGCTCGCCTGCATGGCCACCTTCGGCATCGGCTCGGCCGTCGTCGAGGCGGCATACGGCGAGGTCGACCCGCTGGTCGCGAACGTCGCGCGGGCGCTCGCCACCGCCGCCGCGGCGGCGTCGGCGTCGGCCGTGAACGCGGCGGACGTGCTCGAGAAGTCCGACAAGAACCTCGCGAAGGAGCCGGTATGAGCCTTCCGGGCCTCAACGGCGAGCCCGCGAAGGGCGACACCGGCGCGATTCGCGGCCTCGCGACGCAGTCGACCACCCGCGCCACCCTCATGACCGCGCGCGCCGCGAGCTGCCGCAGCGCGGTCAGCGCGCTCGTCGATGTCACCGCCGACTTCGCGATCGAGCTGAGCGCTCGCATCGCCGGGCTGGCGGCGCGATTCGACGAGGGCGCCCAGGGCGCCACCGATGTGGCGACCATCATGAACGACTACGCGGACGCGCTCGACGTGATCAAGACCGATGCCGCGGCCGCGCTCTCGCAGGCGCAGACCGACTACGACTTCATCTTCACCCGACGCGAGCAGGCGCTCAACGCCGCGTCGGAGTTCGTCGTGGGCTGGGGCGTCGCGTGGGACCAGACGCTGCCTGGCTGGCTCTACCTCGACAACCCCGACTACCTCACGCGCTGGCAGAACGCGATCGACGCGTACTTCGTCTCGGCGGCGGCGTTCAACGCGGTCACCACCCGTCGCGAGGATCTCGACACCCGCATCGCGGCGCGGCTGCGGGCGGTCTCGCTGTTCGCCGTCATCACCGACAACGGCGGGGTGCCCGGCAGCGCCCACGTCACCGCGATCAGCGCCTGGGCGGGCTCGCTCGACGGCATCACCGCCGAGAGCCTCGCGGACCTGGCCGATCCCGAGGTGATCCGCAGGGTCTGGGACGCGCTCGACGAGTCGCAGCGCACGCGCATGATCGAGGAGTCGCCGATGACCATCGGCAACCTCGACGGCATCCCGATCGGCGACCGGACCCGCGCGAACGCGATCAACCTCGAGAACGAGGCGAGCAAGGCCGAGAGCGACGCGGCGGCGCTGCGGGCCAAGCTGAACAACCCCGCCACGTTCGACGGCATGCACGAGCGCGTCGCGGCGCAGGAGCGCAAGCGCCTCATGGATGAGATCGCGGCCGCCGACGCGCTCGCCGAGAAGTACCGAGGCTTCCTCGAGCAGGAGATCACCTGGGTCGACGAGCACGGCGTGTTCCACAGTGAGAAGGGCGCCCGCGTGGTCGTGTTCGACCCCTCGCAGGAGGCGATCGCGACCTACCACGGGCCCATCGACCCGGTGACCCGCGACATCCCGCAGTGGATCGAGAACGTCGCGATCCACGTGCCCGGCACGACGACCAACATCGGCTCGTGGGGCGGACCCGACGGCTTCGGGAAGAACGTGTACAACGCCACCAGCAACACGGCCGTGTTCGTGTGGGCCGGTGGGCCGCTGCCGCAGACGATTCCGGATGCCACGAGCGCGTCGTACTCGCAGGATCTCTCGACCAAGCTCGTCGCCTTCCGCGAGGGCATCGTCATCCCGCCGGGCGCCGACGTCATCGTCATGGGGCACAGCTACGGCGGCGCGGTCGTCGGGCTCGCCGAGCAGGCCGGACTGCGCGCCGACCGCGTGCTCTACATCGCGGGCGCCGGCATGGGCGACGGCGTGGACGGCCTCGGCGACTTCCCGAACACCGGCGACAAGCCGCACTACTCGATGATGTCGCGCAACGACATCGTGGTGGGCCTCATCCAGGACCTGCCGATGCACGGCCAGTCGCCGATCCGCGAGGGCACGGGCGGGGTGATCCGGCTCGAGACCGGCTTCACCGACGCCGACGACTTCGACTCGCCCGACATCGAGTCGACGGGGCAGATCGACTCGCACAGCTCGCTCATGCAGCCCGGCTCGACGTCGTTCGAGAACATCATCGGCGTCGTGCAGGGCACCGAGGTCGAGCTGTTCTCGGAGAGCATCATCGAGTCGTACGGCTACGGTGTGATCGTCACCGACGGCATCGACGACTCCGGCTATCAGCCGATCATGGTGGAGGTCAAATGACCCGCAATCGGCACATCACTCGGGGGTTCGCCGCCCTGCTCCTCGCCTCGCTGATCACCCTGGGAGGGTGCGCCATGACCGAAGACAGCAAGATCGAGCAGTACCAGCGGGAGGCGCAGACCATCGCGGGCGAGCTCGTCGCCGTGGTCCCCGGCAACACCGAGGTGCTGCCCTGGGACTCGTCGCTGGGCACCGGCGGCGGCACGCCCGACGCCGAGGTGTGGTGGCAGGTCTCGCAGGCCATGAACACCGCCGAGGGCATGATCGACGGCGCGAGCCGGGCGGGCGAGGCCATCGCCGAGCGTCTGCGCACCGATGGCTGGGACGGCGCGCAGCTCGACCGCTCGGACGCGACCCGGGCCGTCTACGGGTTCAACCGCGACGACGAGGCCGGCGATGGCTGGTACGTCGAGCTGCGCTACCGCCTGGGCGAGAACGGGCGCGGGGTCGACTTCATCGTCGTCAGCCCGACGACGCCCAAGCCCTAGCTCGGCCGCGGTCCGCGCATCCGCGTCTCGCCCCGAACGGGGTGCGCGAGGCCCCGCCCGCGGTGTTAAGCCAAGGGCAAACATCCAGCGCCGGCACAGTGTGCGCGCGATACCCTAGGGGCACTGTGCGCGGCCCGCGGGGCCGCCCATCTTGGCGATGAAAGGCTGCGGGGGCACCGCCCCACACCATGGACGTGAAGAAGATCACTCGAAACCCCCTGATCTATGTGCTGTTGATCGGGGTGCTGCTCGTCGCCGGGTTCGCGCTGATCTCGAGCCTCGGCGGCGCGAAGTCGATCACCACGCAGCAGGGCCTCGCGCTGCTCGCCGGCGACACGGTCGAGAAGGTGCTCATCACCGATGGCGACCAGCGCGTCGACATGACGCTCTCCTCGCCATACGAGGGCGCCAACGAGGTGCAGTTCTACTACGTCGAGGCGCGCGCCGCGGAGGTGGTCGACGCGGTCAACTCGGCCAAGCCCGCCGACGGCTTCAACGACGAGGTGCCCCGCCCGAACTGGTTCGACGGCATCCTCTCGCTCCTGATCCCCCTGCTCCTGCTCGGCCTGCTGTTCTGGTTCCTGATGTCGTCCGCGCAGGGCGGCGCGGGCAAGGCGATGCAGTTCGGCAAGTCGCGAGCGAAGCTCGTCACGAAGGAGACCCCGACGGTCACCTTCGCCGATGTCGCGGGCGCCGACGAGGCCATCGAAGAGATGGAAGAGATCAAGGACTTCCTCAAGGACCCGACGAAGTTCCAGGCCGTCGGCGCACGGATCCCGAAGGGCGTGCTGCTGTACGGCCCTCCCGGCACCGGCAAGACCCTGCTCGCGCGCGCCGTCGCCGGCGAGGCGGGCGTGCCGTTCTACTCGATCTCGGGCTCCGACTTCGTCGAGATGTTCGTCGGCGTCGGCGCAAGCCGCGTCCGCGACCTGTTCAACCAGGCCAAGGAGAACTCGCCCGCGATCATCTTCATCGACGAGATCGACGCCGTCGGCCGCCACCGCGGGGCCGGCATGGGCGGCGGCCACGACGAGCGCGAGCAGACGCTGAACCAGATGCTGGTCGAGATGGACGGCTTCGATCCCAAGGTGAACGTCATCGTCATCGCCGCGACCAACCGCCCCGACATCCTCGACCCCGCGCTGCTGCGCCCGGGTCGCTTCGACCGCCAGATCGGCGTCGACGCCCCCGACCTCAAGGGCCGCAGCCGGATCCTCGAGGTGCACGGCCGCGGCAAGCCGCTCGCGGAGGGCGTCGACCTCGAGGTCGTCGCCCGCAAGACGCCCGGCTTCACCGGCGCCGACCTCGCCAACGTGCTCAATGAGGCCGCGCTGCTGACCGCGCGCTCCAACGCCCAGCTGATCGACAACCGCGCCCTCGACGAGGCCATCGACCGCGTGATCGCGGGCCCGCAGCGTCGCACGCGCGTCATGAAAGACAAGGAGCGCCTGATCACGGCGTACCACGAGGGCGGGCACGCGCTCGCCGCGGCGGCGATGAACTACACCGACCCGGTGACGAAGGTGACGATCCTTCCGCGCGGCAAGGCGCTCGGCTACACGATGGTGCTGCCGCTCGACGACAAGTACTCGGTCACCCGCAACGAGCTGCAGGATCAGCTCACCTACGCGATGGGCGGCCGGGTCGCCGAGGAGATCGTGTTCCACGACCCCACGACCGGGGCATCCAACGACATCGAGAAGGCGACGAGCATCGCCAAGAAGATGGTCACCGAGTACGGCATGACCAACGAGGTCGGCCCGATCAAGCTGGGCTCCGCGAGCGGCGAGGTGTTCATGGGCCGCGACATGGGGCACGGCCGCGAGTTCAGCGAGAGCATGGCCGAGCGCGTCGACATGCAGGTGCGCGCGCTCATCGAGCAGGCGCACAACGAGGCCTACCGCGTGCTGAACGAGAATCGCGACGTGCTCGACCGGCTCGCGCTCGAGCTGCTCGAGAAGGAGACCCTCGACCACAATCAGCTCGCCGAGATCTTCGCCGACGTGAAGCGACTGCCGGAGCGCACGCAGTGGCTCTCGAGCGAGGACCGCCCGGTCTCGACCCTGCCGCCCGTGGACGTGCCGGCGCGCGCCGGCGCCGAGCTGGTCATGCAGAGCGAGCAGGCGGACGCCGCCGAGACCGCGGCCGAGCACGCACGGCGCGCCGGGCCTACGGGCCAGGCGCGCCCGGCAACGGCATAGCCATGGCCGTCGATCGTCCGCGCGTCGAAGCGCTCGTGCGCGAGCTGCTCGTCGCCATCGGGGAGGATCCCGAGCGCGCGGGGCTGGAGCAGACGCCCGCACGCGTGGCCGAGGCCTGCGCCGAGTTCTTCTCCGGGATCGGGGCCGACGCCGGCGCGCCGCTGGAGCGGACGATCTCGGTCGCCGACGGCGACGAGCACGACGTGCTGCCCTCCGGCGCCGTGCTGCTGCGCGACGTGCGATTCCGCTCGGTCTGCGAGCATCACCTGCTGCCCTTCGTCGGCGCCGCGCACCTCGCGTATCTCCCCGGTGAGCACGTCGTCGGGCTCGGGGCGCTGCCGCGGGTCGTCGACGTCCTCGCCTCGCGGCCCCAGGTGCAGGAGCGGCTCGGCGAACAGATCGCCGATGTCATGGCCAGCAGGCTCGACGCCCGGGGCGTGCTGGTCGTGCTCGACGCCGTGCACGGATGCGTCACCTCGCGCGGGGAGCGCCAGCCCGCGTCATCCACCCTCACGATCGCGGCACGCGGCGCCCTCGCCGAGCCCGCGGCGCGTGCCGAGCTGATCGCGCTGATCGCCGGACGCGCATGAGCGCGCCCGTGCCCGGCGCGGCACCTGCGCAGACACCGCGGCGTGCGCTGATCATGGGCGTGGTCAACGTCACGCCCGACTCGTTCAGCGACGGCGGTCGGTTCGCGCAGGCCGACGCGGCGATCGCCCAGGGCCTGCGGCTGACCGCGCAGGGCGCCGACTGGATCGACGTCGGCGGCGAGTCGACAAGACCCGGCGCGGTGCGGGTCGATCCGGCCATCGAGCTCGCGCGCGTGCTGCCGGTCGTGCGCGAGCTCGCAGCCGCGGGCGTGGCGGTCAGCATCGATACGCTCAACGCCTCCACAGCCGCCGCGACGGTGGCCGCCGGCGCCCGCCTGGTCAACGATGTCTCGGGCGGGCTCGCAGACCCGGCGATGCTCACCGCGGTGGCCGACGGCGGCGCGGAGGTCGCGCTCGGGCACTGGCGAGGCCCGTCGAGCGAGATGTACGCCCACGCGCATTACGACGACCTCTTCGCCGAGGTGCAGCAGGAACTGCAGCGACGGGTGGATGCAGCCCTCGCGGCCGGCATCGACCCCGCCCGCATCGTGCTCGACCCGGGCATCGGCTTCGCCAAGGGCGGGGAGCAGAACTGGCAGATGCTCGCGGCGCTGCCGCGGCTCGTCGCCGGGACGCACCGGGTGCTGATCGGCACCTCGCGCAAGCGCTTCCTGCGCACGCTGCTCGGGGAGGAGCGCGACGACCTCGCCGCGCGCGACCTGGCGACGGCGATCACCAGCGGCCTGGCCGCCGCGGCCGGGGTGTGGTGCGTGCGCGTGCACGAGGTCGCGAGCACCCGGATCGCGCTCGACGTGGCCGCAGCGTGGCAGAGTGGACTCGGTACGAATTCGCGTGCAGAGGAGAACCATGGCGAAGCCTGACGTGATCACCCTGACCGGGCTGCGCGCCTTCGGCTACCACGGCGTGTTCGACTTCGAGCGCCGCGAGGGCCAGGAGTTCATCGTCGACCTCGTCGTCGGCCTCGACATGCGCCCGGCCGCGCACAGCGACGACGTCGCCGACACCGTCGACTACGGCGCGCTCGCGACCGACGTCACCGCGATCGTCACGGGTGAGCCGCTCAACCTCATCGAGGCGCTCGCCGAGCGCATCGCCGACGCGGTGCTGCGGCATCCGCTCGTGCAGGTCGTGACCGTGACGGTGCACAAGCCCTCCGCGCCGATCCCGACCGAGTTCGGCGACGTGACGGTGACCATCACCCGAGAGCGCGCGTGATGAGCCGCCGGCTCGCGCAGGGCGTGGATGCCGCGGCCGCGCCGGCGGCCCCGGCGAGCGTGCGCGCGGTCGTCGCGCTCGGCGCAAACCTCGGCGATCGCGAGCGCACGCTGCGCGAGGCGCTCGCCGAGATCGCCGCGCTCCCGCTCGTGACCTCGGTGCACCCCTCGGCGATGATCGAGTCGGTCGCCATCACCCTCGCGGGCGCCGATCCTGACGCGCCGGGATACCTCAACGGCGTCGCGCTCGTCGACACGACGCTCGCGCCGTCGGTGCTCCTCGCGATGCTGCACGCCATCGAGCATCGCCACGGCCGCGAGCGCGCGGAGCGATGGGGGTCGCGCACTCTCGACCTCGACCTGATCGCCTACGCGGACGTGCGCTCCGATGTGCCCGAGCTGCTGCTCCCGCACCCGCGCGCCGCACAGCGTGACTTCGTCCTGCGCCCGTGGCTGTCGATCGATCCCGACGCGGTCATTCCGGGCGTGGGGCGCGTGGACGCCGCCCTCGCGGCGCTCGAGGTCGCCGCGCCCGGCGGGGCCGAGGCATCCACTGGGCAGGGCGCGGGCGACTGCGCCGCCGCGGGCGGAATCGAGCGCCCGTGAGGCGAACCTCATGGGTCGTGCTGCTGCTGCTCGGCCTGTTCGGCGGCGTCGCCGGCTTTCTGGTCGACGCGGGGCTGACGGCCGCCGGGCGGCCGACGTTCACCCCAGTGCTCTCGCTGCCGATCCTGTTCGTCGTGCTCTCGGCGGTGCTCATCGGCTTCGCCGTGCCGATCGCCAGGGCGAAGCGCGGCACGAGTCGCGCACGGGTGAACCCCTTCCGGGCCATGCGCGTCGCGCTGCTGGCACAGGCCTCCAGCCTGGTCGGCGCGCTGAGCGGCGGGTTCGCGGTCGGGCTCGGCGCATACCTGGTCACGCGCCCCATCTCGCCCCAGCTAGGGTCGTTGGGAGCGGTCGTCGCGACGATCGCAGCAGGGCTTATCCTCGTTGGTGCAGCTCTTGTCGCAGAGAATCTGTGCACCATTCGGAAGGACGACGATGATGAGCACGCCGGATCCGCAGGCGGACCCGACCCCCGTCACTGACAGCACGAGCTGGGTGGTGGACGATGCCGGGACGTTCACCGAGCTGCGCGAGCCGAGCAGCCCGAATCGCCTCGTGATCGAGCCCAATCAGTGGCACCAGCTCTCGCGCAAGTACCTGACGCTGCAGCTGCTGACGCATGGCGCGCTCCTGGTGCTGATCGTCGTCGCCGGATTCGTGCTGACCGCCGTGGCGCGGGCGGAGTGGATCTGGATCCCATTCGGCGTCGTCGCGCTGCTCTCACTGTGGGGCATCGCGATCCTGCCGCGGCAGGTGCGCGGCTACGGCTATCAGCTGCGCCAGGACGATCTCGTGTTTCGCCGGGGCATCCTGTGGCAGCGCGTGGTCGCGGTGCCATACGGGCGCATGCAGCTCATCGACATCACGCACGGCCCGCTCGACCGGGGCTTCGGCATCGCGCAGCTCAAGTTCGTCACTGCGGCCGCGACCACCGGCGTCACGATCCCCGGGCTCTCGCAGGCCACGGCGGAATCGCTTCGCGACCACCTCATCGCCGTCGCCGAGTCGCGGCGGACAGGGCTGTGAGCCAGCCCGCCGCTGCGGGCCGCTCGGTGCTGAGCGACGGTGAGTGGCATCGCCTGCACCCGCTGACGCCGCTGCTGCGCGGCGGCCTGGTGCTCGTGGTCGTCATCGGCGTGATCATCGCGAACCTGCGCGACCGGCTCGTGCAGATCTTCCTCCCGATGTTCGTGCCCCAGATCAACCCGGACGAGTACGCGTTCGAGTACGAGGGCGACCCGATCGACTGGGTCGTCGAGAACAACCTGGTGCTGCTGGCCGGCCTCGCGCTGGTCGTCGTGCTGGTGCTCGTCGTGGCGGGCTTCTACCTCTCGTGGCGGTTCCACACCTTCCGCATCACGCGAGACGAGGTGGAGGTGCGCAGCGGCATCCTCTTCCGCACCCACCGCCGCGCCAAGCTCGACCGCGTGCAGGGCGTGAACCTCACGCGGCCGATGATCGCCCGGCTGCTCGGCACCGCCAAGCTCGAGGTCGTGGGCGCGGGCGCCGACGGCAACGTCAAGCTCGAGTACCTCTCGACCGTCAACGCCGAGCAGGTGCGCGCCGACATCCTGCGCCTGGCCTCCGGCCGCCAGCTCGACGCGCAGCCTGCACCCGGGCCGGCCGGCGCCCCCGGCGGAGCGCTCGCCGGGGCCGCGGCGCTGTCGGCGGCCGTCAGCCACGGCGTGACCGGGCTGATCGTCGGCGAGGACGTCGGCGAGGTCGAGCCGGAGTCGGTCGTGCGCATCCCCGTGGGCCGTCTGTTGCTCTCGCACCTCCTCAGCCCGATCACAGTGCTGCTGGTGGTCGCGCTCGCCGCGGTGATCGTCGGCGCGGCGCTCGGCACCCCGTGGCTGCTGATCGGCCTGCTGCCCGTGATCATCGGGTTCGGCGCGTTCTGGCTGTCGTCGGTGTTCAAGGGCCTGCGCTACTCGATCGCACCGACCCGCAACGGCATCCGCATCACCTACGGCCTGTTCACGACGATCACCGAGATCATCCCGCCCGGGCGCATCCACGCGATCGAGATCCGGCAGTCGATCCTGTGGCGGCCGGCGGGCTGGTGGACGATCAAGATCAACCGGATCACCGGCAAGTCGGTCAGCGAGGGCACCCAGGACCAGTTCACGACCGTGCTCCCCGTCGGCACCCGCGCGGACGTCGAACGGGTGATGGGCCTGCTCGTGCCGGAGATGGCGCCCGAGGAGTGGCCCGCGCTGTTCGAGCAGGGCGTGCTCGGCCCGCGGGACGGCGACCCCTTCACGAACACGCCGCGCCGCGCCCGGATCTTCACCCTCCTCTCGTGGAAGCGCAACGGCTTCGCCCTGAACCAGGGCGCGCTGCTGCTGCGCCGCGGCGTCGTGTGGCGCACGCTCTCGATGTTCCCCTTCGCGCGCATGCAGAGCGTCGCGCTGCACCAGGGGCCGTTCGATAGGATGCTGCGCGTCGCCGACGTGCAGGTGCACACCGTGCTCGGCCCGATCTCGGGGCGGCTCTCGACGGTCGACCGCGACGCGGCGCTCGAGCTGTTCGCCGAGGTGGAGCGCCGGACCGCGATGGCGTCCGCCGCCGACCACAGTCATCGCTGGGCTGCCGACGTCGCGGACGCCGTTGCCGCACCCGCCACCGTGCCCCCGCTCGCCGTCGCGGTGCAGTGGGAAGCGGGCGAGGGTGGGCAGCCGCAGCCGCAGCCGCAGCCGCAGCCGCAGCCGCGCGCCATCCCGGACGCCGACGCGCCGGGCCGGACGCCCGAGCAGTCGCCGAACCAGCCGTAGGGGAGCGAGCATGACGCGCAGCGGACGTCTCGGCGTGGGAGTGATCGGGGCCGGCAGGGTCGGGCCCGTGGTGGCATCGGCGCTCGCCGGGGCGGGGCATGCCCTGACCGGCATCACCTCGGGGTCGGACGACGACCGCGTCGAGGCGCTGCTGCCCGGCGTGCCCCGCCTCGAGCCCGCCGAGATCGTCGAGCGCAGCGAGCTGGTGGTGATCGCGGTGCCGTCGGCACAGCTCGAGGGGCTCGTGGCCGGGCTCGCCGCGCTGGGAGCGTGGCAGCCGGGGCAGCTCGTGCTGCACACGGCGCCCGAGTTCGGCACCGAGGTGCTGCGCCCCGCGGCCGCCATGGGTGCGATCCCCCTTGCCGTGCACCCGGCGGTGGCGTTCAGCGGCACGAGCATGGACCTGCTGCAGCTGCAGGGGAGCTTCGCCGCGGTGACGGCGCCTGGGGCGGTGCTCCCGATCGCGCAGGCGCTCGCTGTCGAGCTCGGCTGCGAACCCGTGGTCGTCGCGGAGCGGGATCGGCCGGCGTATGCGGAGGCGATCGCCACGGCCACGACCTTCTCGCGCGCGATCGTGCAGCAGGCCACGGCCCTGCTCGCCGACATCGGGGTGGAGCACCCCGGCAGCTTCCTCTCCGCGCTCGTGCGCTCCGCGGTCGACCAGGCGCTCACCGAGACCCGCCAGGACGAGCTGGGGGATGACCCCAGATAGACTCGTGAGCGATCTCGAGGAGCCTCCCGCATGACCCAGAACGACGCCACCACCCCCGACGCCGAGCCCAGCGAAGACGAGGTCTTCGAGCAGAAGGCCGTGCGTCTTGCGAAGCGCGAGCGACTGCTCGCCGAGCGCGCCGACGCCGCGGGCGGCCCGTACCCGGTGACCCTGCCCATCACCGACACGATTCCCGAGCTGCGCGAGCGCTTCGGCGAGCTTGAGGTCGGCGCCGAGACGGGCGTGCGGGCCGCGGTCGCGGGCCGGGTCGTGTTCAGCCGTAACACCGGCAAGCTCTGCTTCGCCTCGCTGCAGGCGGGCGATGGCAGCCGCATCCAGGCGATGGTCTCGCTTGCCGCCGTCGGCGAGGAGCGTCTGCAGGCCTGGAAGGACCTCGTCGACCTCGGCGACCACGTCTTCGTGGCCGGCGAGGTGATCTCGAGCCGCCGGGGCGAGCTGTCGATCATGGTCTCGGACTGGCAGATCGCGGCCAAGGCGGTGCTCCCGCTGCCGAACCTGCACTCGGAGCTGTCGGAAGAGACGCGCGTGCGCAACCGCTACCTCGACCTGATCGTTCGCGAGCGGGCCCGCTCGACCGTCATCGCGCGCGCCCGGCTCAACGCCTCGCTGCGCGCCACGCTCGGGGGTCACGGCTACATCGAGGTCGAGACGCCCATGCTCCAGGTGCAGCACGGCGGCGCCTCTGCGCGGCCGTTCATCACCCAGTCGAACGCGTTCGACACGGAGCTCTACCTGCGCATCGCGCCGGAGCTGTTCCTCAAGCGCGCCGTCGTCGGCGGGATCGAGCGCGTGTTCGAGATCAACCGGAACTTCCGCAACGAGGGCGCCGACTCGACCCACAGCCCCGAGTTCTCGATGCTCGAGGCCTATCAGGCCTACGGCGACTACAACCAGATGGCAGACCTGACGCAGCAGATGGTGCAGAACGCCGCCATCGCCATCACGGGCTCGACCGAGGTGACGCTCTCTGACGGCACCGTCTACGATCTGGGTGGCGAATGGCCGCGGATCTCGATGTACGAGTCGCTCTCGGAGGCAGCGGGTCAGGCGATCACCCCCGAGACCAGCGTCGAGGCGCTCCTGGCGCTCGCCGAGGCGAACGAGGTGCCGGAGCCGGCCCACGCCACGCACGGCAAGCTGGTCGAAGAGCTCTGGGAGCACTTCGTGAAGGGCTCGCTCGATCGTCCGACCTTCGTCATGGACTTCCCGCTCGACACGAGCCCGCTCGTGCGTGAGCACCGCGTCAAGCCCGGCGTGGTCGAGAAGTGGGACCTGTACGTGCGCGGATTCGAGCTCGCCACGGCGTACTCGGAGCTGGTCGATCCCGTGATCCAGCGCGAGCGCTTCGTCGAGCAGGCCAAGCTCGCCGCGCGCGGCGACGTCGAGGCGATGCGCGTCGACGAGGAGTTCCTCCGCGCGCTCGAGCACGGCATGCCGCCGTCGGGCGGCATGGGCATGGGGATCGACCGCCTGCTCATGGCGATCACCGGCCTCGGCATTCGCGAGACGATCCTCTTCCCTCTGGTCAAGTAGCACCGCGCGAGCCCCCGGTCTCGCGGTCGAGCCCGGGGGCTCGCAGCGTGTCGGAGCGACCGAACGCCCACTCGGGCAGGTGGCCGCTGCGCACCATCGTCGACACGATCTCGGCCAGGCCGTAACCGGGGTCGATCTCGAGCGCCAGCGCGAGGAAGTCCGACGCGTGTGTGGACCGTCCGAGCGCCCAGCTCAGCCAGGCGGCGACGGTCAGCGGGGCGCAGCGCCATTGCGCCGGCGCCACCGCAGAGAGGTGTCGCACCAGCGCGAGGGCGGCCCGCACCCGCGCGAGATCCGGGCTCGGCCCCTCGCCGACCATGTGCGTCGCGAGCCGCGCGGGAAACGCCTCGCCGTCGTGCCACAGCACCTGGGCCTCGAGTACCTCGGCGCCCACAGCGATGCTGAACGACCACTGGCTGAGCGCGACATCGCGCAGCGGTGGCCGAGAGAGGCACAGCAGGAGCGCGGCCGTGGTTCCGGTGTCGAGCTGATCGGGTGCCGCGTCGAGGGCGCGCTCGAACAGCCCGGGGATGTCGCAGAGCGCGCCGAGCGCGGTCGCCGCGGCGCGCGAACCGGGCGGCTCGGGTGCGAGCGCCGACGTCGTCGCCGCCCGCGCGAATGCGCGGAATCGCCCCGGCTCGCCGGCACGCGCCGGCCGCACGTTGCACAGGTCGTCAAGCTCGGCGGCGGCGGCGACGGCGACGTCGTCATCATCCTCCGGATCGTCACCGCGCGGTGTGCCCGCGCCGGCGTCCAGGGCCTCGAGCAGCTCCTGCAGGTCGGCGAGCGCCATCGCGACGCGCACACGTTCGCAGGGGTCGACATCCGGCAGCTCGGCGCCGCTGTGCTGATCGCCCCGCGTGGGCGCCGTGTGCGCGGGCAGGTCTGCGCGCGCCGCCGCCGCGTCCAGCGCCGAGAGCGGATGCGCGAGGTGCGGTTCGAGATAGGAGGCCCAGCCGTCCGCGGCCACGCACAGCGCATCGCGCACCGCGAGTCCGCAGGCGTCGGCGCAGCGGCGCACTGCGTCGATCAGCTCGGAATGCGCGATGCGCGCGTGGGGGCTGTCGGGCGCGCGGTCGCGACGGACGGCGCCGTCGGGGCTCGCGGCACCCCGCCGCGACTGCCGCGGCGGGGTGCCCGCGCGCAACGGGCCCTCGGTGTACACGACCGGGGCCAGCCCGTCGGCGTCGGGGAGGCGACAGATCATGCCGACGAATGTGGCGGCGGCGCTCGCAAGGCTCTGCGCGTCGGCGTCGGCGGGCGGCAGGTCGACGCGGAGCACCCCCAGTGTCCGGCTGCCGCGGAAGGCGACCAGTGCGATGCTGCGCGTGGGCGTGTAGCCGGTGAGGGCGGGGACGAGGGCGAGGAAATCGGCGGCGCTCTTGGCGGTGATGACGGTGTGCATGTCGCCAGCCTCGACGCGCCGCCGCCGCGGAGGCGTCGGGTGCTCGTCACTGTGGGGCGGCGTGCATCGGCGTGGCGCTGTGCAGGGGAAGTGCCGGGTACGATAGGGACATGGACAACTACTGGGTTGCGGTGGTGTGGTCGCTGTTGCCGACGACAGTGGTGAGCATCGTCTTCTTCTACGTGGTTCGCAGCGTCATCCGCATGGATCGCACCGAGCGGCGCAGCTACGCCAAGATCGAGGCGCAGGAGCGCGCTCGCCGCGGCATGCCGGCGCGCCCCGAGCCCGCCGCGACGGCCGAGACGCCCGCCGCGCGCTGAACGTCGCGCCCTCCGGATAGGGTGAGGGCAAGCCGAACGACGGCGCGCTGAGCGGAGGACCTGCGTGGACATCACGATCGACCTCAGCTGGTGGGCGTTGCTCGTCCTTCTGATCGACATCGTCATCCGCGTCATCGCGATCATCGTCGTGCCGCGCAACCGCAAGCCGACGGTGGCCATGGCGTGGCTGCTCGCGATCTATTTCATCCCCTTCATCGGGGTGTTCCTCTTCCTGCTGATCGGCAACCCGCGCCTGCCGCGCAAGCGCCGGCGCAAGCAACAGCGCATCAACGACTACATCCGCGCCGCGAGCGCGAACCTCAAGTTCGGCACGCTGCGCCCCGATGCGCCGCAATGGTTCGACTCGATGGTCGCGCTCAACACCAAGCTCGGCGCGATGCCGCTCGCCGGCGACAACGGAGCGCACCTGATCGCCGACTACCAGGAGAGCCTCGACGCGATGGCCGACGCCATCCGCTCGGCCGAGCGCTACGTGCACGTCGAGTTCTACATCCTCTCGGCGGATGCGGCGACCGAGAACTTCTTCTCGGCGATGGAGGAGGCGCGGTCCCGCGGGGTCACGGTGCGCGTGCTGATGGACCACTGGGCCAACCGCGGCAAGCCCGGCTACAAGCAGACCCAGCGGCGCCTCACGGCGATGGGCGCCGAGTGGCACCTGATGCTGCCCGTGCAGCCGCTGCGCGGCAAGTACCAGCGGCCCGATCTGCGCAACCACCGCAAGCTGCTCGTCATCGACAACCGCGTCGCCTTCGTCGGCTCGCAGAATGTCATCGACTCGAGCTACAACCTGAAGAAGAACATCCGCCGCGGCCTGCACTGGGTCGACCTGATGGTGCGCCTCGACGGCCCCATCGTCGCGAGCGTGAACGCGATCTTCCTCGCCGACTGGTACAGCGAGACGGACGAGGTGCTCGACGAGGGCACGCAGATCAACCTGGACGACGTGGTCTCGGGCTCGGGCGATCTCGACTGCCAGATCGTGCCATCCGGTCCCGGGTTCGACGGCGAGAACAACCTCCGGCTGTTCCTCGGGCTGCTCTACTACGCGCAGCGCAGAATCAGCATTGTCAGCCCCTATTTTGTGCCGGATGAGGCGCTGCTCTATGCCCTCACGACGGCGCGACTGCGCGGCGTCGACGTCGAGCTGTTCGTCTCGGAGGAGGGCGATCAGGCCGTCGTCTATCACGCGCAGCGAAGCTACTACGAGGTGCTGCTCAAGGCGGGGGTCCGCATCTGGATGTACCGCAAGCCGTACATCCTGCACACCAAGTGCTTCACGATCGACGACGAGGTCGCGGTGATCGGCTCGAGCAACATGGACATGCGGTCCTTCGGTCTGAACATGGAAGTTTCGCTGATGGTACGGGGTGAGGAGTTCGTGCAGGAGATGCAGGACGTCGCCGAGATGTACCGTTCCCTGAGCCGCGAGCTCACGCTGGAGGAATGGCAGGAGCAGCCCCTGCGCTCTACCGTGCTCGACAATCTCGCCCGGCTCACGTCGGCCCTGCAGTAGCCGCGCGGGACCCGCACGGAGCGGCCCGCTGGGGTGCCGCGCAAGCCCGCGGGCGACCGGGTTCGTTACCGGACCGTCATCGAGCCGCTGAGACTTGCGCGCGCGGAATGTACGAAGATTGGGCCATGCGCAAATTCAAGGCAGCCATCGTTGCGAGCGCCCTGCTGGGCCTCACCGTCGCTCTCGGCGCGTGCGCCAGCGACCCCGTCGAACCCGACGTCGAGACCTCGCAGTCGCCCGACGCCGGCGTCGACGCCCCCCAGGCCCACGCCGCGTGGCTCGATGAAGGCCGACTCATCGGTCTGGTCACCTATGGCAGCTCCACCTGCGTTCCGGTCGCCGAGGTGGCCGTGGCCGAGGAGGACGTGCTCACCGTCATCTTCGCCGAGGAGGAGGAGGGCGCCGCCTGCACCCGCGACATGGTGCCGCGCGTCACTCTCGTTCCCGTGCCGGAGGACGCCGACGTGCTGAGCGACCTGAACATCGTCGTCGCCGAGACCGACATCACGGCGCAGCTGAGCGCCCTCGCCGAGGCTCCGGCCAGCGAGATGACCGACTACGAGCCGAGCGCCGGCTGGTACGACGACCAGGGCGGCTTCGTGCTGCTGACCTGGGGCAGCTCGACCTGCGTGCCCGCCATCGAGTCGGTCGAGGCGACCGGTGACGCCGACGTCGCCGTCGTGTTCGCGGCCCTGCCCGCCGACCAGCCCTGCACCCTCGACATGGCGCCGCGCGCCATGGCGGTGCAGGTCGACGGCCTCGCGAGCCAGGTCGACGTCACGCTCCTGCTCTCGGGCGCCGAGATCACCGGCACCACGGTGATCATGGCCAACTGACCTCCGGCACACACGCCACCTGAGTGAGGGGCCTCGCGAGTCATCGCGGGGCCCCTCACTCGCGTCAGGGCGAGGCTTCGGGCCCGCGGGGCCGGCTCCGGCGCCACCCTCCCGATGGATATGCCTAGGGCGAACAAGGGCGTACGACACCCACCTGCTGGCTACCCTCATTACAAGGCAACCGCCGCATGCCTGAAGGAGTGACAATGTTCGAGAGATTTACAGACCGCGCCCGTCGTGTCGTTGTGCTCGCCCAAGAAGAGGCGAAGATGCTCAACCACAACTACATCGGCACCGAGCACATCCTGCTCGGGCTCATCCACGAGGGTGAGGGCGTTGCTGCGAAGGCGCTCGAATCGCTCGGCATCTCGCTCGACGCAGTGCGCGAGCAGGTGCAGGACATCATCGGCCAGGGGCAGCAGCAGCCGACCGGCCACATCCCCTTCACGCCGCGCGCCAAGAAGGTGCTCGAGCTGTCGCTTCGCGAGGCGCTGCAGCTCGGCCACAACTACATCGGCACGGAGCACATCCTGCTCGGCCTCATCCGCGAGGGCGAGGGCGTCGCCGCCCAGGTGCTCGTCAAGCTCGGCGCCGACCTCAACAAGGTCCGACAGCAGGTCATCCAGCTGCTCAGCGGCTACCAGGGCAAGGAGCCCGCGGCGGTCAGCGGCGCAGCGCACAACGACTCGCAGGCCACGCAGGGCGGCTCGGCGGTGCTCGACCAGTTCGGCCGCAACCTCACGCAGGCGGCGCGCGACAACAAGCTCGACCCCGTGATCGGCCGCGAGAAGGAGATCGAGCGGGTCATGCAGATCCTCTCGCGCCGCTCGAAGAACAACCCCGTGCTGATCGGCGAGCCCGGCGTCGGCAAGACCGCCGTCGTCGAGGGCCTCGCACAGGCGATCGTCAAGGGCAACGTCCCCGAGACGCTCAAGGACAAGCAGGTCTACTCGCTCGACCTCGGCTCGCTCATCGCCGGCTCGCGCTACCGCGGCGACTTCGAGGAACGCCTCAAGAAGGTCACCAAGGAGATCCGCACGCGCGGCGACATCATCGTGTTCATCGACGAGATCCACACCCTCGTCGGCGCCGGCGCCGCCGAGGGCGCGATCGATGCGGCATCCATTCTGAAGCCCCTGCTCGCCCGCGGCGAGCTGCAGACCATCGGCGCCACCACGCTCGACGAGTACCGCAAGCACTTCGAGAAGGATGCCGCGCTCGAGCGTCGCTTCCAGCCGATCCAGGTCGCCGAGCCCAGCCTGCCGCACACCATCAACATCCTGAAGGGGCTGCGCGACCGCTACGAGGCGCACCACAAGGTGCAGATCACCGACGGCGCGCTCGTCGCCGCCGCGAACCTCGCCGACCGCTACGTCGCCGACCGCTTCCTGCCCGACAAGGCCATCGACCTGATCGACGAGGCCGGCGCCCGCCTGCGACTGTCGATCCTTTCGTCGCCGCCCGAGCTTCGCGAGTTCGACGAGAAGATCGCCGCGGTGCGCGCGCAGAAGGAGACGGCGAGCGAGGAGCAGGACTTCGAGAAGGCCGCATCGCTGCGCGACGAGGAGAAGAACCTCCTCGCCGAGCGCCTGCGCCTCGAGAAGCAGTGGCGCAGCGGCGACGTCGCGACCGCCGCGGTCGTCGACGAGGGGCTGATCGCCGAGGTGCTCGCGCAGGCCACCGGCATCCCCGTCTTCAAGCTCACCGAGGAGGAGTCCTCGCGCCTGGTGTTCATGGAGAAGACCCTGCACGAGCGGGTCATCGGCCAGGACGAGGCCATCGCGGCGCTCGCGAAGACGATCCGCCGTCAGCGCGCCGGCCTCAAGGACCCGAAGCGCCCCTCGGGCTCGTTCATCTTCGCCGGCCCCACCGGCGTCGGAAAGACCGAGCTCGCCAAGGCGCTCGCCGAGTTCCTGTTCGACGACGAGGACGCGCTCATCTCGCTCGACATGTCGGAGTACGGCGAGAAGCACACGGTCTCGCGCCTGTTCGGCGCCCCTCCCGGCTTCGTCGGCTTCGAGGAGGGCGGACAGCTCACCGAGAAGGTGCGCCGCAAGCCGTTCAGCGTCGTGCTGTTCGACGAGATCGAGAAGGCGCACCCCGACATCTTCAACTCGTTGCTGCAGATCCTCGAGGAGGGTCGCCTCAGCGACGGGCAGGGTCGCGTGATCGACTTCAAGAACACGGTCATCATCATGACCACCAACCTCGGCTCGTCGGCGATCGCGGGCGGCCCGGTCGGGTTCCAGGTCGAGGGCGACACGACGACCTCGTACGAGCGGATGAAGGGCAAGGTCGACGAGGAGCTCAAGCGGCACTTCAAGCCCGAGTTCCTCAACCGCCTCGACGACATCATCGTGTTCCCGCAGCTGTCGAAGCCGGAGCTGCTGCAGATCGTCGACCTGTTCACGAAGCGCCTCGGCGACCGCCTGCTCGACCGCGATATGACGATCGAGCTCACCGAGGCCGCGAAGAGCCGCCTGATCGAGATCGGCTTCGACCCGACGCTCGGCGCGCGTCCGCTGCGCCGCGCCATGCAGCGCGAGGTGGAGGACCGCCTCTCCGAGCGCATCCTGCACGGCGAGCTGCACGCGGGCGATCACATCCACGTCGACTTCGAGGGCACCGACTTCGTGTTCACGAACGGCCCGCGCGGCGAGAAGGTCGCCGTCGGCCAGGTCGCGCCCGGCGCGATCGAGGCGACGCCCGACATGATCCTGGGCGGCAACGACTGACGATCGGCGATCGACACGAAGAAGAGCGGATGCTGCGGCATCCGCTCTTCTTCGTTCTCGGGCGGCGGCCCGCGCCGCTGCGCGGTCGCCTCGGGCGGGGCGAACGTGGGCGGCTCCGCGCGACCGTATGCTGATCCGTATGGACGAGTACACCCTGCGGCGCGCCCGCACGAGCGATGTCGTCGGCATCCAGCGCCTCGTGGCCGGGCTCGTCGAGCGCCGGATTCTGCTCGGCAAGGAGCTCGTCGTGCTGTACGAGGCGGTGCAGGAGTTCGTGGTGGCGGAGGCCAGCGACGGCACGCTGATCGGCTGCGGCGCGCTGCACGTGATGTGGGAGGACCTCGGCGAGGTCCGCACCCTCGCCGTCGCCGACGCGTGGCTGCACCGCGGGGTCGGCCGCGCGATCGTCGCCGAGCTCGAGCGCAACGCCCTCGAGCTCGGGCTCAGCCGGCTGTTCTGCTTGACCTTCGAGGTCGACTTCTTCACCCGACGCGGGTTCGCGCCGATCGGGGAGGGCATCGTCGCCGACGACGTCTATGCGCAGCTCGTCCGCTCGCCCGACGAGGGCGTGGCCGAATTTCTCGACCTCGCGCGCGTGAAGCCCAACACCCTGGGCAACACCCGCATGCTCAAGCTGCTCGCGCGGGATGACGGGCATACCCTGGAGAGATGAGCTCGAATCGGACGCGCCCATCCCGCGCCGTCTACCGCCGGCGCCGCCTGGTGCTGCTCGGCGGCGTCGTCGTCGTGGTCGCGGCGCTCGTGTGGCTGTTCGTCGCGCAGCCGTGGGCGGGAGCATCCGACGGTGACGGCGATGCCGGGACCGGGGCATCCACCGAGGCGCCCGTCGTCGACGGTGCGGGCGATGCGGATGCCGCGACGGCGCCCGAGGGCGAGGCACCCGCCGATGCGGATGCGGATGCGGATGCGGATGCGGACGCCGACTCAGGCGAGACCGAGCCCACCGGGCCGGCCGCATGCGTCGCGGCCGACATCTTCGTCGAGGCCGTGACCGACAAGGTCACCTACGCCGCGGGCGAGCTGCCGCAGCTGTCGATCCAGCTCACCAACCGCGGCGCCGACTGCACCCTCAACGTGGGGACGGCGCAGCAGAAGTTCACGGTCACCAGCGGCGGCGACACCTGGTGGCGCTCGACCGACTGCCAGTCGGAGCCCAGCGACATGGTGGTGCTGATCGAGGCCGGTTCGACCGTGAAGAGCGGCGCGCCCGTCGTGTGGGACCGCACCCGCTCCACCCCGTCGTCGTGCGACAACCCGAGCCGGCCCAGCGCCGCGGGCGGGGGCGCCTCGTACCACGTCGCCGTCGAGATCGGCGGGATCCCCTCGCAGTCGACCCAGCAGATCCTGCTCTACGGGTAGCCGCGAGCCGCGGGGTGCCGCCATGCGCCGCGGGCGCCGTCTGCACCGCCTCGGCCCGGATAGGCTGGGGGCATGGCTGGAGCATCCAAGGGTAAGAAGCGCAAGGGCGCGAAGGCGCCGCTCGAGTTTCGCTCGCAGGTGCTCGCCGATGCGCTCGAGCGGCAGGACATGGCGGCGGTCGCGTTCGCGCTGCGCAACGGGCCGACCGTGGTGCCGCTGCTCAAGCCCGGCCCGCGCGACCGCCCGCTCGACGGCGGGGAGGTGTGGACGTATCGGGATGCCGAGACCGGCGACGTCGCGCTCCTGCTGTTCAGCGACGCCGCGAACAAGCCGGAGAACCTGCCGCCCGCGGTCGGGCTGCACAGCCCGTACTGGCTCCTCAGCTTTCTGAAGCGGTATCAGGAGGAGATCACGACGGTCTTTCTCGACATCGCCGGGCCGCATCCGATGCAGGCGTCGCCCGCCGAGCTGCTGAAGGCGCTCGAGCACCCCGGCGCCCAGGACGCCGGGGCCGAAGGCCCCGATACCGAGAACGCCGACGGCGAGAACACCGGCGCCTAGAACACAGGCACGTCGCGCAGCTTGGCGTGCCCCAGGTCCCGCGCTGCGAGCGCCTTCACGCGGGCGATCGCGGGGGCGAGGGTCTCGGCCTTCGCGTCGATGACCGCACTGAACCCGAGGCGCTTCGCCTCGGCCGCACGCTGCCCAGCCAAGGTGACGGGGCGGACCTCGCCCGCGAGGCTCAGCTCGCCGACGGCGGCGACCTCGTGCGGCACGGCGAAGTCGGCCATCGCGCTGGCGACCGCGATCGCGATCGCCAGGTCGGCCGCCGGCTCGGTCAGCCGCACGCCGCCGACGGTCGACACGTACACGTCCTTGTCGCTCACGGTGACCCCGGCCCGGCGCTCCAGGATCGCGAGGATCATCGCGAGGCGCGAGGAGTCGACGCCGCTGGTCACGCGGCGGGGGTTGGGGGCCGACGATCGGTTGACGAGCGCCTGAATCTCGACCGGCATCGCGCGGCGGCCCTCGAGGGCGATGGTCGCGCAGGTGCCCGCGACGGCGGCGCCGCGGCTGAGGAACAGCCCGCTCGGGTCGGGCACCTCGGCGATGCCGTCGCCGGTCATCTCGAAGCATCCGACCTCGTCGGTGGGGCCGAAGCGGTTCTTGAGCGAGCGGATGAAGCGCAGGGATGTCTGCCGGTCGCCCTCGAAGTGGCAGACGACGTCGACGAGGTGCTCGAGCAGCCGGGGGCCGGCGATCGAGCCGTCTTTGGTGACGTGCCCGACGATGAGCACGGGCAGATCGCGCTCCTTGGCGATGCGGATGAGCGTGGCGGCGACCTCGCGCACCTGCCCCGGGTGCCCCGCGAGGCCCTCGCTGAGCGAGGAGGAGACGGTCTGCACCGAGTCGACGATGAGCAGCTGCGGCCGCACCTGGTCGATATGCCCGACGACCGTGGCGAGGTCGGTCTCGCTCGCGAGGTAGAGCTCGTCGTGCAGCGCGCCCGTGCGCTCCGCACGCAGACGCACCTGACCGGGCGACTCCTCCGCGCTCACGTACAGCACGCGCCGACCCTGCCGGGCGGTGCTCGCCGCGACCTCGAGGAGCAGCGTCGACTTGCCCACGCCGGGCTCGCCGCTGAGCAGGATCGCGGCGCCGGGCACGATGCCGCCGCCCAGCACGCGATCGAACTCGCCGAGGCCGCTCGCGCGCCGGGGAGCGTCGGCCGTGGTCAGCGCGGTGATGGGCTTGGCGGCGCGTTCGTCGGTGGGGGCGACGGGGCTGAAGCCGCGGAGGATGCCCGTCTGCTCGGCGGCCTCGACGACCGTGCCCCATTGCTGGCATTCGCCGCAGCGGCCGGCCCACTTGACCGCCGTCCAGCCGCACTCGGTGCACTTGTACGGGGGCGTCTTGGCGGGCTTGCGGGTCGACATGGTTCCAGGCTAGTTGCCGCCCCCGACAATGCCGGTTCGGGCGCCGCCGGTTCGGGCAGCGCCGGTTCGGCTCGCGCGGCAGGTGCGGTTGCCGCGACCGACAGCCCGACCCGCCCTCAGCGCACCGGCGTGTACGCGACGATCTGCACGCCCGGGGCGTCGGAGGGCCGCAGCTGATGGTGCTCGTAGCGCACGAGCCCGTCGTCCGGGTGGTTGAACACCCGCTCGCGCGAGGTGAAGCCGCCCACGTCGTGCCGCGCCCACCCCGCCCGAAACTCGGGGCTCTCGGCGCGCAGCCGCTCGACGAACGCCGTCAGCTCGGGATCGGCGAGCCGGGCAGCCGTCTCGGAGCGGAACTCGCCGAGAAAGCGCCTGCTCGTCTCGGGCCAGTCCGCCAGGAGCTCGCGCACGGCGGGGTCGGTGAACACCACGCGCAGCAGGTTTCGCTCCTGCGCGGGGATGCGGGCGACGTTCGGGTACAGCCGCTCGTACGCGCCGTTCCAGCCGGCGATGCGCCAGTTCGGCGTGAGCGCGAAGGCGGGGTTGTCGCCGAGGGCGTCGAGCAGGTGCTGCACGTGGGCGGGCATCTCGTCGGTGCCGGCCGCATCGAGGAGGAGCCCGGGCGCGAGCCCGGCGAGCGAGCGCACGTAGCGGCGCTCGGCGTCGTTCAGTCCCAGCACGCGGGCGACGGCATCCACCACCTGCGCGGAGGGGTTGATGTCGCGGCCCTGCTCGAGCCAGGTGTACCAGGTGACGCTCACGCCCGAGAGGTAGGAGACCTCCTCGCGGCGCAGGCCCACGGCGCGGCCGCGCCCCACAGGCGGCAGCCCGTGATCGCTGCGCACCACCTGCTCGCGGCGGGCCCGCAGGAACGCGCCGAGCTCGGCGCGACGCCCGCTTGGCTGACTCATGCCTTCAGACTAGTAGTGCTGCTACTAGGAGTGACACAGACTTGCTCGTGAGGCATCCACCCTGGATTGTTGAATCATGGCGATTCCTCTGCGTTCACGTACAGTCACCCACGGCCGCAACATGGCGGGCGCTCGCGCGCTGCTCATGGCCGCCGGCGTCGACAAGTCCGACTTCGGCAAGCCGATCATCGCGGTGGCGAACAGCTTCACCGAGTTCGTGCCCGGGCACACGCACCTGCAGCCCGTCGGGCGCATCGTCTCGGAGGCGATCATTGCGGCCGGCGGCATCCCGCGTGAGTTCAACACGATCGCCGTCGACGACGGCATCGCCATGGGCCACGCCGGCATGCTCTACTCGCTGCCCTCGCGCGAGCTCATCGCCGACTCGGTCGAGTACATGGTCGAGGCCCACTGCGCCGACGCGCTGATCTGCATCTCGAACTGCGACAAGATCACCCCCGGCATGCTCATGGCCGCGCTGCGCCTGAACATCCCCACCGTGTTCGTCTCGGGCGGCCCCATGGAGTCGGGCCGCGCGACGCTCGTCGACGGCACCGTGCGCACCCTCGACCTCGTCGACGCCATCTCGGAGGCCGTGAACGAATCGGTCTCGGACGCCGACATCAAGCGCATCGAAGAGGCCGCCTGCCCCACGTGCGGCTCGTGCTCGGGCATGTTCACCGCCAACTCGATGAACTGCCTCACCGAGGCGATCGGCCTTTCGCTGCCGGGCAACGGCTCGACCCTCGCGACCCACACCGCCCGCGGCGCGCTGTACAACAATGCCGGCAAGCTCATCGTCGACATCGCCAAGCGCTACTACGACGAGGGCGACACCTCGGTGCTGCCCCGCAACATCGCCACCCCGGCGGCGTTCGGCAACGCGATGGCGCTCGACATCGCCATGGGTGGATCGACCAACACGATCCTGCACCTGCTGGCGGCGGCGCACGAGGCCGGCGTCGAGTTCGGCCTCGACGACATCGACGCGGTCTCGCGCAGGGTGCCCTGCCTCGCGAAGGTGGCCCCGAACGTGGCCGGCGACCGCACCTACTACATGGAGGACGTGCACCGTGCCGGCGGCATCCCCGCCATTCTCGGCGCGCTCCGCCGCGGCGGCCTGCTCGACGAGAACGTCAGCACCATCCACTCCGCCTCGGTGAGCCAGTGGCTCGACGACTGGGACGTCCGCTCGGGCAAGACCACCGATGAGGCCCTCGAGCTGTGGCACGCCGCGCCCGGCGGCAAGCGCACCTCGGTCGGCGGCTCGCAGTCGGAGCGCTGGCTCGCGCTCGACCTCGACGCCGAGGGCGGCTGCATCCGCGACGTCGAGCACGCCTACACGAAGGACGGCGGGCTCGCGGTGCTGCGCGGCAACATCGCCGTCGACGGCGCGGTCGTGAAGACGGCCGGCGTCGACCCCTCGATCTTCACCTTCTCGGGCCCCGCCGTGGTCTGCGAGTCGCAGGACGAGGCGGTCTCGAAGATCCTCAACAAGCAGGTCGCCGAGGGCGACGTCGTGGTCATCCGGTACGAGGGCCCCAAGGGCGGGCCCGGCATGCAGGAGATGCTGTACCCGACCTCGTTCCTCAAGGGCCGCGGGCTCGGCAAGAAGTGCGCGCTCATCACCGATGGCCGCTTCTCGGGCGGCACCTCGGGCCTGTCGATCGGGCACGTCTCGCCCGAGGCGGCGTCGGGCGGCGTGATCGCCCTGGTCGAGGACGGCGACATCATCTCGATCGACATCACCACGCGCGCCATGACACTCGAGGTCTCTGACGACGTGCTCGAGACCCGCCGCCAGGCGCTGCTGGATGCCGGTGGCTACCGCCCGCGCGATCGCGAGCGCGTCGTGTCTCCGGCGCTGCGCGCCTACGCCGTGATGGCGCAGTCGGCCGACAAGGGCGCCGTGCGCGACGTCAGCGTCGTCGAGCGCGCCATGCAGCTCGTCGACGAGCGCGAGGCCGCGCGCGTCTAGCCGTGCGTTTCCGAGGGCGGCCGTCGCGTGCGCGGCGCGGCGGCCGCCCTCGCGCGTGCTGGGAGCGGAACGCGGGTCAGAGCCCGAGCGTCGCGAGCGATTCGCGCAGCGCCGCGGCCGACGCGAGGAGCCTGCCCGACTCCTCGGGGGAGAGCGGCGTGCCGTGCACCGGAGTGGCCCCGTGGGCGCCGACGATGCTCGGCATCGACAGGGCGATGCCGTCGACACCGTAGTCGCCGCGGAGCACGGTGCTCACGGGCAGCACCGCGTGCTCGTCGTGCAGGATCGCCTCGGCGATGCGCGCGCCCGAGAGCCCGATGGCGTAGTTCGTGGCGCCCTTGCCCGCGATCACCCGGTAGGCAGCGTTCTTCACCTCGTCGGCGATCCGGTCGAGCTCGCTCGTCGAGAAGGGCGGCGAGCCGGGCATCGCCCACTCGAGGATCGGCACCGAGCCGATGCTCGCGCCCGACCAGAGCGCAAACTCGGTGTCGCCGTGCTCGCCGACGATGGATGCGTGCACGCTCGACGTCGCCACCCCGGCGCGTCTCGCGAGCAGCCAGCGCAGCCGGCTCGTGTCGAGCACCGTGCCCGACGACATGACGCGGTGCGGTGGCAGGCCGGTGATGCGCTGCGCGGCGACCGTCAGCACGTCGCAGGGATTCGTCACGAGCACATAGATCGCATTCGGCGCCTGCTCGAGCAGTCCCGGCAGCAGGCGTTCGAGGATCCGCACGTTGGTGCCGGCGAGCTCGAGGCGTGTCTGTCCCGGGCGCTGCTTCGCCCCCGCCGTGATGACCACGACGTGCGCGTCTCGCACCGCCGCGATGTCGCTGCCGCC
Source organism: Actinomycetes bacterium (assembly GCA_029779645.1). GTDB lineage: Bacteria > Actinomycetota > Actinomycetes > Actinomycetales > Microbacteriaceae > Microbacterium. Next base: position 33,288 of record JAKPAC010000040.1, read on the forward strand.
GATGATGTCGCTCGAGCCGGTGAACTGCGTGCCGTGGGCGAGGTCCAAGACCTCGGCATCCGCCTTCTCTTTCGCGATGTCGTACAGGGCGACGTGTCGCGCTGAGCCGCGGATCAGCGCCGCGTAGGCCAGGCTCGTGCCGACGCTGCCCGCGCCGACGATCGCGAGCTTCGAGTTCTCGATGGCGCTCATGGCGCCAGTCTGTCAGCGGGGCGGGGCGCCCGCGAGGGGTGCACCCGGCGCGCTCGAGGGGCGGCGAGTGGATGCTTCGCCCCGCCGTGCCGCGCCGATTGGCGCGCGCCCCCGCATTCCCGTACACTCGTTCGCGGTGACGTGTCCGAGCGGCCGAAGGTGCAACTCTCGAAAAGTTGTGTAGGGTAACCCCCTACCGTGGGTTCAAATCCCACCGTCACCGCCACCGAAAACCCCCGCAGATCCCTTGGAAACATTGGGATCGCGGGGGTTTTCTCATTCGCTGACGACGCTGTTCGCTCCCGCCGAAGGCCTCGGCCACCATCCGCTCGTCCTGACCATCGCGGCGGCAGCGATCGATGCAGGCCATGGCTGTCGCTGAGGTGCTGGTGCAGCAGGCATCAATCACTGCCGAGCTGGCCGCATGAAGACGATTCCGTACCTGGCCATCGCGGCGCTCGCCGCGGCGCTGACGCTCACCGGGTGCTCGGCGCCCGTGGGACGGGAGCCCGTCATCGCCCCAGTCACGATGGAGGCGAATGCGCTGCAGGGCGCGACCGTCGATCTCGTGGTCGGCCAGGTGCTGAACATCGACACCGGGTCGCTCGCAGTCGACAGCTACAGCGGAGAGGTGGCCGACCCGAGCATCGCGAAGTTCACCGCGGGGCATGAAGACGCCAGCGCGACGTTCAACCCCGGCGTCGAGGCGCTCGCTGCAGGATCGACCGAGGTCACGATGACGAACGAGCAGCGCGGGATCCAGCCGCTGCGGTTCACGGTGAGTGTCAGCGACGCCGAGAAGTGACCCGCCGATAGAGTCGGGCGCATGACAGAACACGCGGCCGAGGGCATCCGAGCGAGCTGGACCGATTCCGTGGCCATTGCGCCGATCGGCGATGGCCGGTTTCGTGCGCGGGTCGGTGAGCAGTGGACCTCGCTCCAGGGCGTGCACGGCGGCGTCGTCGCGGCCCTCGCTCTGACGGCGACCGAGCGGGTGCTGGCCGAGCTGGGGGTCGACCCCGCCACAACGCTGCGCGCGGCCACCTTCGGCTACGTGAGCGGCAACGTGCAGGGAGAGATCGAGATCGAGGTCGACGTCATCCGGCGCGGCCGGGCGATGGTCACCTCGCACGCGACGACGAGTCAGGGCGGCAAGACCACGACGGTCGCCCGGTTCCACCACTCGACCCCCTGGGAGGGGCCCGTCTACAGCGCCGCGCCGCCCATGCCGATTCGCCCGGAGGGCACGGTGCTTCTCGCGCGGCCCGAGCGGCCATCGCACATCAACAACGTCGAGACGCACCTGCACCCCGACACGAAGATGTTCGCCGAGACGGAGCTCGCGGAGTGGCTCGCGTGGAGCCGGCCCCAGGACGGCTCGACCTTCGACGCCGCGTGGCTCGCGATGTTCGGCGACTACTTCCCGCCGGCGGTCTTCACCCGGGCGAGCGGCCCCCAGCGCGCGGTGACGATCGAGTACTCGCTGCAGATCCACGACGCGAGGGGGAGCTGGACGCTGGGCGAAGACGAGTACCTGGCCGCCCGGATGCACGCCTTCCACTCGCACGACGGGTTCGCCGTCGAAGACGGCTGGATCTACCTGCCCGACGGCGCGTTGCTGGCGACCGTTCGGCAGACCCGCCTCGCCGGCTGAGCCGACACGATGCCGCGTGCGCTCGACGAGCGCACGCGGCATCGTGGGAGTATCCCATCATGCTTCCATCGGCAGTGGCACGTGTGTGCGCGGCGACGGCGCTCGCCGTCGCGGTCGCACTCGCGGCGGCGGCCTGCGCGGGCGGAGCCGGCGGTGCCCCGACCCCCGCTGAGCCCACGCGCATCGCCGAGCGCATGGGCGGCCTCGTCATCGCCCCGGATCTGGTTTTCACGACCGCGGTCGACGGGTACGAGCTCGCACCGCAATCGGTCGGATCGAGCGGCGAGATCGGGATGTCGGCCACGTGGTTCAACGCGGGCACGGGGACGATGGTGACGCTCCGCACGGAACGCGGGGAGCTGACGGCGCAGACCTGCGAGCAGACCCCGCTCTGGGAAGCGCCCGACGCCGTGGTGGTATGCGCGAAGGAACAGGGCGTGTGGCATCGCACGGCGGGCGGCATCCATGAGTACGTTGCAGCGAGCGGGACGGCGCTGATCCGGCTCGTCGGGCGCGGCGCGCCGCCGGCCGACCTCCTGGCGGCAGCCATGGCGGTGCGTGTGCCGTCAGACGTCGAGCTCGATGTGCTCTTCTCGGATGCACCGGCACGAGTCTCGGCGCCGGTCGACCGCGGCGACCTGCCAGAGCACGGCGACGGCGCGCCGATCAACCCGACCGGCCCGGGCGGCTGATGCGTCGGGGTCCGACGGCGCGCGCCGCGTCGTCCGCCTGCGGTCGATTTGTGCCGCCGCCCGACGGCGGGCGCCGCAGCGTGCCAATCTGGGGCGCCGATCGACCGGCACGTGGCTAATCTGGCCGCGTGAGTTCAGCGCGACCGGAGGCGCGAGGGAGCGTCAGCACTGCGGGAGCCATCGCGATCGGCGTCGGCGGCATGATGGGAGCCGGGCTCTACACGCTCCTCGGGCTTGCATCCACGATCGCCGGGGTGTGGGTTCCGCTCGCGTTTGCTGTCGGCGGGATCGTCGCCGCCTTCAGCGTGTATTCGTACTCGAAGCTGGGTGCTCGCTTTCCGGGCGGCGGGGGTGCGGGCGAGTTTCTCGTGCGCTGCTTCGGAAACGGGGTGGTCGCGGCCGGGCTGAACCTCTTCCAGTTCGCGGGCTGGATCATCGCCATCGCGCTGTACGCGGTCGGCTTCGGCAGCTACGCCGCGGCACTCATCCCCGCGGCGCCGAGCTGGACGTCCAAGGCGATCGGCCTCGCGCTGGTGGTGATCATCGTGGTCGTCAATCTGTTCGGCTCGGCACTCGTCAGCAGATCCGAGCTGTTCGTGATCGTGATCGAGCTCGCCATCCTCGCCGTGGTCCTCGGCTTCGCGCTGGGCTCGCTCGACCCGGCGGTCTTCGCGACGGCCGCGTCGAGCACGGGCGGTGTCGACTGGCTGAACGTCCTGTTCGCCGCGGGGCTGCTGTTCGTGACCTTCGAGGGCTTCGGCGTCGTGACGAACTCTTCGGGCGACATGCGCCACCCCGCCCAGCAGCTTCCACGCTCCATGTACACAGCGCTCACCATCGTGGTCATCGTCTACGTCGCGGTGAGCGCGGTCAGTGTGATGGTCATGCCGCTGCCCGAGATGGCAAAGGATCAGGGGCATGTGCTCGCCGAGGTTGCACGCACGGTGATGGGGCCGGCGGGTTTCGTCCTGCTCAGCGTGGCCGCGCTTCTGGCCACGGCGTCCGCCGCCAATGCGACCTTGTACGGCGATGCGAACCTCTCGTACATGATGGCGCGAGACGAGGAGCTTCCCCGGGGATTCGCGCGCGGCGTGTGGCGCGGCGGCAAGGTCGGCCTGTTCGTGGCAGCCGGCGTGACGATGGCGTTCGTCGCGCTGTTCCCGCTCGATGCAGTGGGGCAGATGGCGAGCCTTGCATTCCTCATTGTCTACGGCAGCGTCAACCTGGGGCATCTGCGCGTGCGCAAGCAGACGGGCGCGAACGCGGTGCTCCTGATCATCGCCGCCGTGCTGTGCTTCGGGCTCTTCGCGCTGCTTCTGGCCCACACGATCGTGCAGGGCCAGCTGGGAACCTGGACGACGCTCCTCGGGGTCTTCGCGCTCTCATTCGTGACCGCCATCCTCTACCGGCGCCGTCGCCGCCACACCGGCAGGCCCGCCCCCGACTGAGCATCGGCACCGCGTGCGCCCCGCGGAACCGCTGTTTCGTGCCTCGTCTGCTGGGCATGTCAGAAAGCGGACTCTCGCCCGTGAATCTGCCGCTACCGTCTCGACCACCCGCCATCGCTTGGAGGTTTGAGATGTCTGCGTCTACCAGGTCCGACACCGGCAGGAGCACGAAAGTTTCCACCAAGGGCGGCACCATCTCGGTGTTCGGCCTGATCCTGCTGAACGTCACGGCGGTGATCTCACTCAACAACCTGCCCGCTGAGGCCGAATACGGTCTGAGTTCGATCGCGTACTACCTGATCGCGGCGATCTTCTTCCTCGTGCCAGTCGCGCTTGTGGCCGCGGAGCTCGCCACGGGATGGCCGGAGAAGGGCGGCGTGTTCCGCTGGATTGGCGAGGCTTTCCGTGGTCGGATCGGCTTTGTCGCGATGTTCATCGCCTGGGTTGAGGTCTGCGTGTTCCTCCCCACATCGCTGACATTCGGCGCAGTGTCGCTCGCCTACATCAACCCCGACGAGCATGAGGCGGCAGCGCTTTCCTCCAATCCCATCTTCGTGCTGGGCGTCGTGTTGGTCGTGTTCTGGATTGCGCTGTGCATCGCGCTACTCGGGTCGAAGGGCTTTGCGACGATGGCGAAGTGGGGCGGGGTCATCGGCGTGTTCATCCCGATCGCCGTCCTCGTCGCCTTCGGCATCGCGTATGCCGCGGCGGGCAATGCGCCGCAGATGGACGTCAGCTGGAGCAAGCTCATCCCCGACTTCTCCGGGTTCGAGACGATCGTGCTCGCCGCGAGCATCTTCTTGATGTACGCCGGCATGGAGATGAACGCCGTGCACGTCAAGGAGGTCAAGGACGCCACGCGCAACTACCCGGTGGCGATCTTCGCGTCCGCCATCGTGACCGTCCTGATCTTCGTCCTCGGAACGCTCGTGATCGCCTGGCTCGTGCCCGCGAAGGACATCAGCCTGACGCAGGCGATCCTGGTCACCTATTTCGACATCTTCCGCTGGGCGGGCATCCCTTGGGCCGGCTCGGTCGTGGCGATCATGCTCGCCGTGGGCGTGCTCGTCAACATCACCACCTGGGTCGCGGGCCCGTCGACCGGCCTGCTCGCCGTCGCCAAGGCGGGGTACCTGCCGAAGGTCTTCCAGAAGACGAACAGGCACGGCGCAGCGGTGACCATCATGCTGACCCAGGCGGTCATCGTCACGCTCGTCTCCGTGCTCTTCGTGCTGCTCCCGTCGGTGCAATCCGCGTACGAGATCCTGAATCAGCTCGCCAACCTGCTCTATCTCACGGTCTACATGCTGATGTTCGCGTCGATCATTCGGCTCCGGTACACGCAGAAGGGACGGCCGCGACCGTTCCGGCTGGGTAAGAGCAACGCGCTCGTGTGGATCGTCGCGGGACTCGGATTTGTCGCGTCGCTCGCGGCGTATGTGTTCAGTTTCATCCCTCCAGACCAGATCAACGTCGGGAGTCCCGTCGTATACGTCGTCGTGCTCGTTGCGCTCGCCGTCGTCTTCTACGCGATCCCGAACGTGATCTACCAGTTCCGCAAGCCCTCTTGGGACGCGAACGACCCGAACTTCGCCCCGTTCACGTGGCAGACCGAGCGTGTCGCTGCATCGGAGACGCCCACGGCCGACGCGCGCACGCGGGGCTGAGCCGTGCGCGCGTACGAAAAGGTTCGCTTCATCGGCTACGCGGTTCCCACGTCGCCAGCCGACCTGGTCGCCGTCGGAGACCCGAACGGCTCGGGCGCGGTCGCTGGCACGTACCGGGGCGCAGACGACTTCATCGTAGACATCCGTGGCCGCGCCAACGTGCTGCAGGCGGCTGTCGACACGGCCAAGGCTGCGCTGCCGATCGGCGAATCGGGTGTGCTCAACGTCTTTCTCGCGCCCGAGTTCTTCTGGCACGGCACGATGGGGCCATACGTGCACCGACCCGCCGAGCGCGATCCGGGCGAGGAGATCCTCGCACTCCTCGAGGACCGCTTCACCGCCGACGACTACCCCGACTTTCTGCTTGTGCTCGGCTCCGTCGTGACGGCGCGAGTCGCTGACATTGACGAGGTGCTCGCTTCCTCGACGGTGAGCGTGCGCAACGACATCGTGCGCACGCTCGGCGAGGCATGGAACGCCGCCGACGGTCCGTTGGCCGATGTCATCTTCGACATGCTCGTGGGCTTCATCAAGAGCTGTCATGCCTACCCGGCGGTCGAGGTGCGAAATCGCGCGCTGATCGTCTCCTCGTCACCCGTGTCTGGGGTCGTCGGCGGCCTCGATTCGACGGCGCTCACGACCGAGAAGTCGTTCGACTCGAACGAGGACTTCCTCCTGTGGGACGTCACCGGCAGGCCCATCATCACCGAGCAGATGACGGCGTACCCCGCCATCGACATCAGCGCGGGCGACTTCAAGCATGAACCCGACGATCCGTTCGCCGTGTTCCGCATCCCGGGCACTGCGACGGTCGACATCGCGGTGGAGGTGTGCCTCGACCACTCTGACCATCGAATCCGCAACGGGATCGACCGCAACCCGTGGCCCGAGCGCGCAGATGGGCTCGATCTGCACCTCGTCGTCTCGTGCGGGATGCAGCTGCACGTGCCGTCGGTGGCCGCTCGAGCCGGGGGGTGGGCATTCAACTGCGACGGTCAGTACGCGCTTGGCACCCCGGCGCAGGCGGGTACGCCCCAGCGGGAGGTCGTCGCCGGAGTGCCGAGCGCTTTCACCGACTACCGTGACCCGGCCAGCGGCACGCACGGCGCTCATACGCAGCTCGCGCGCGTCAAGACCGGAGCGGTGGGTGGCGCGCAGCACGGTCGCGGCGCACACGACGCCACGTTCGAGCCCGCGCCCGAAGTGAGTGTCCGTGTGCTCCCTGTGCACCAGCAACCCGCCTTCGAGGCGTTCTTCGCCGGGGGCCCTGGGGCGGTGCACATCTACGGGCTGGACGACCCGCTCCCGCTCCGCGCATGATGTGAGCGCCCTGCGTGTCGGAACGCCCAAGCTCGGCTGGCAGCCCGTCAAAATGTGCCGCGCGCAGGACGCCGCAGGCGTCGCCTGGTGTCCCGTGGGCGTGGGGTCGCGGCCGGCGGCGTCCGGGATGAAGGCGCGCACGGCTCGTGCCGATCGCGCGTGAGAACCAGCAAGGTCACCGTCGACGTCCCTCGTATCCGCGCGGGTTCGCCCATCATTCGTTTCGTGCCAACCTTGCGCCGGCACCCCCATTCGGCGCGACCGAACTCTACCTTGTGTCTCAAACGCATGACGTGACGGCCGCCGGGGTGAGGCGACCGAGCTCGTGTCCACTGGCGGAGCGATGACGCTCGGCGCCATTCAATGGGAGGGAGCGCACTATGAGCGCTGACATCGATGTTCGTGCCCTGTTTCTGGGCGACAAAGCCGAGAACGAGGAGACGTTTCGGAGCCTGCTTGGGACGCTGATCGACGACCACATCGGCTGGCGCAAGAACTACATCGCCGCGGACGTCCCCGCGATCTCCCAGGAGGACCGCCGGGCGCCTGCGTTCGTGGCCACCTCCGACCGTGTGCAGTCGGTGATGACCGAACTCTCACAGCGCATGCGTTCGGGGTCCATCCCGTGGAACAGCGCCGGTCGCTATTGGGGGCAGATGAACTCTGAGACCCTGATGCCATCGATTCTCGCGTATACATTTGCGATGCTCTGGAACCCGAACAACGTCGCGCTGGAGTCGTCGATGGCCACATCGGCGATGGAGGCGGAGATCGGGGCCGACTTCGCTGCCCTCTTCGATTTCAAGGACGGATGGGGGCACCTGAGCGCGGACGGCTCCATCGCAAACCTCGAGGGCCTCTGGTACGCGCGATGCATCAAGTCCATTCCGCTCGCTGTCAAGGACGTCTTCCCCGACAAGGTGGGCGGGAAGTCGGACTGGGAGCTGCTGAACATGAGCGTCGAGGACATCCTCGCTCTCGTCCGCGACTTCACACCCGACGAGTACGACGCGGTCAAGGCTGCTTCCTCGCGGAGCGGGCGCAACATCCCCCAGCTGGGTAAGTGGATCGTCCCGCAGACGAAGCACTACTCGTGGGTGAAGGCGCTCGACATCAGTGGTGTGGGTCTGGACCAGATGGTCGCGATTCCCGTCGACGTGCATTACCGCATGGATGTCGATGTGCTGAAGACCGAGATCGAGAAGCTCGTCGCTCAGAAGACGCCGATTCTCGGCGTCGTCACAGTTGTGGGCACCACCGAGGAAGGTGCGGTCGATCACGTCGACAAGATCGTCGAGCTGCGCGAGGAGTTTGCGCGCAAGGGCACCTACTTCTACATCCACTGCGACGCGGCGTACGGCGGATACGGTCGCGCGCTGTTCCGCGACGTCGACGGCACGTACATCCCCTATGAGAAGCTCGCGGAAGTGCACGCCCAGCACAACGTGTTCACCTCGGATGCCGCGGTGAGCCGTGATGTCTGGGCGGGGTACAAGGCGATCGAGAACGTGGAATCGGTCACGATCGACCCCCACAAGATGGGCTACGTGCCGTACGCGGCCGGAGGCATCGCCATCAAGCACAAGGAGATGCGCAACGTCATCTCGTACTTCGCTCCATACGTGTTCGAGAAGGGGATCCAGGCGCCTGACATGCTCGGGGCCTACATCCTCGAGGGGTCGAAGGCCGGGGCCACCGCGGCCGCAGTGTGGGTTGCGCACCGCATTCTGCCGCTCGACGTTTCGGGCTACGGCCGGCTCGTCGCCAAGTCGATCGACGCGGCACACCGGTTCCGCGAGTTCCTGTCGAAGTTCTCCTTCACGGTGGGCGATAAGACGGTGAAGGCCGTCCCGCTCAGCCGTCCCGATTTCAACATGGTCGACTGGGTGCTCGTTCCCGAAGGGATCGGATCCCTCGCCGAGCTCAACGCCCTCACGGAGAAGCTCTTCGACTACTCGTCCTACCTGGACGGACCCGCGTACAACAACCGGTTCATCACGTCACACACGGCGTTCTCGACCGCTGACTACGGCGACAGCCCGCTGCCGTTCGTGGAGAAGCTCGGATTCACGAAGGACGAGTGGGAGAAGACCGGCTCGGTCACACTCCTGCGCGCCGCGATCATGACGCCGTACCTGACCGACGACGCGCTGTTCGCCTTCTACTCGGAGCAGATCGGCTCCGCCTTGCAGCGCAGGACCGCTGAGGCCCTCGGCGACTGACCCCAACCCGTCACTGCTATCGACCCCAAGGAATGCCATGTCTACTAAGGCAAAATCCACGACGCTCGCCGTCGGAACGCTGACATTCGTCGGCATGACGTGCGCCCTCGTGGCGAGTATCCGAAACATCCCGGATATCGCCGCGACCGGCTGGCAGATGTTCTTCTTCATGCTCATCGCCACGGTGCTCTTCGCACTGCCCGTAACCCTGATCGCCGGCGAGTTCGCGGGGATGATGCCTCGCAACGGCGGCCCCGAGCTGTGGGTGACCACCGGGATCGGAGAGCGGTGGGGCTTTGTCACGTCCTGGCTGCTCTGGGTGCAGATGTTTCCCGGAATGGTGATGGTGGCATCGGTGCTGGCGCCGATGCTCGGCACCACCTTCAACAATGACGCCCTCGGCCTCAACAACATCTTCACGCTCGTCTGCATCCTCGTCGTGTACTGGATCATCAGCATCCTGAACCTGTTCTTCGACATGGCGAAGATCGGCGGGCAGATCGGGATCTGGCTCGGGCTGTACATCCCCATCGTGGTGATGTTCGCGCTGGGGATCGGGGCGATCGCCGTCACCGGCATCAAGGCGGAATCCACGCTCGGTACTTTCGCCTGGGGCAAGCTGATTCCTGACTTCACCGATGGCGCGACGCTCCAGTTCTTCTTGGCCATCATCTTCATCTACACGGGCATCGAGATGTCATCCGTCTACATCACAAGGCTCCGCAACGCGGTCAAGACCTACCTCAAGGGCATCTTCATCGCCCTGATCTTCGTCTTCCTCTTCAACGTCGTGCTCGCGTTCCTCGTCGCGAACATCGTGCCCGAAGGCAAGATGGAGCTGAACAACATCGCCCAGGCGGTCGTGCTGTTCCTCGAGGTTCTCGGCTGGCCGACGTGGATCGCGAACGTCTTCGCGGCGCTCGTGTTCATCGGCGTCGCCGTGCAGTTGTCTGCGTGGGCGTCGGGGCCGGCCAAGACGATCACCAACAGCGCGCGACGGGGCCTCTATCCCCCGAAGCTCGGGTACTGGAAGAGCAACAAGTACGGCGTCTCGCGGAACGTGATCCTCACGCAGGCGACCATCATCTCGCTCTTCACGCTCCTGTACGTGGTGGTCCCCGGTGTCAACGACGCCTTCCTCGTGCTGGTCACCGCCACCTCGATCCTTTACATCATCGTGTACGTGCTCATGGCGATCGCGATCATCCGCCTGCGCAAGACCCAGGCGGCGACAGCCAGGCCGTTCCGAATTGGCGGGGGCAAGAGCAACACGCTGCTCTGGATCGTCGTCGTGGTCCTGCTGCTCACGATCGCCGTCGGCTCGTACTTCACCTTCGTCTCGAACAGCTTCTGGAACCTCGTGCTGCTCATCGGCATCACGGTGGTCCTCGGATTCGGGATTCCGCTGTGGATCTTCGCGGCGCGCAAGGCAGCGTGGAAGACGACGGTGGACGCCGCGCTCGCCGCGCATCCCGAGTCGGCCGCGGACGCGGCCAGCGAAGCGGATGCGGGAGACAGTGCGCCCGCGCCCGTGCCGGCGCCTGCCGCGGCCGCTGCGTCTGCAGACGCCGGATCGAAGGTCCCGGTGAGCGTCGGGGCGCCGGGAGCGGACGCCGGTGATGCGGCAGCCAGCGGTACCGAAGCCGCGCCCGCGCCCGCTCCGGCCTCGCCTCCAGCGTCCGGTGGCGACTCGAACGGGCCGACGTCCGGCTAGCCAGTTCGCGCCGGGTCCCCGTCGTCGGGCGTCGCCTGCCACTCGCAGCTGCGGCTCGACGGCGGGGATTCGCGCTGGTCAGGTGCGCGTTCCGAGTGGCGACATCGATGTCGAACGTGCCGCGCCAGCGGCGAAGTCGGTCGGCCGTCGCGCTGTGCGCACCGACCGCGGGCTCCCCACGGCACGATCGGCACACGTGCCGGGGAATTCGGTCTTCACCGGTGAAAATCCCGCCAGCATCCCGCCGTGGTCGCTAGTCTTTCCCCACCAGCACGACCCGCCTGCACCTGGGGGCGGGCCCACGGCAGCAGAGGAGCGCACCGTATGACCGTCCTCGTCGACACCGTCCGAATCCTCCTCGCGCCGCTGACGCGCACTCGCCTGTTTCGCCGCATGGGCCCGGTCGTGCTGCCACCCGTCGAGAAGATGATCGCGGTCGTCTCGCGCGGGCGGGTGCAGGTCAGCGCCCTGCTCGTGCCCTCGCTCGTGCTGCACACGATCGGAGCGCGAAGCGGCACACCTCGCGATGTTCCGCTGATGTACACGCCCGATGGACAGGGGCGGGCGATCGTCGCCGGCACGAACTTCGCGGGGGAGCGGCATCCCGCCTGGACCTCGAACCTGCTGGCCAACCCCGACGCGGCGATCACCGTGCGCGGGCGCTGGATGCCGGTGCATGCCGAGCGGATCGCCGACGACGAACGGGATGCCGCGTGGGCGCGGATCGAGGCGCAGTGGCCCGGCTACCGCGCCTATGAGCGCGGCTCGGGACGCACGGTGCGGCTGTTTCGGCTGCAGCCCGTGCGCCGAACCGGCGAAGCGGCCCCGCACGAGCCCGGCCCGCACGGCGCCTGAGACGCCGCAGTGGGAGGCCCCTTCTTGCGGAGCCTCCCACCGAACGGCCGCGCCCGCAGGGCGGGCGAGGCGCTCATCTACATCAGATTCGCGCACTCTCCCATCAGCTTGCGCGCGGTGTTGGGCAGCGGCGCGGCGTCGCCGATCTGTGCGACGGGCGTGTTGCCGCTGCACATCAGGTTGCCGCCCACGACGTTGCCGATGACCTCGGTCGAGTCGAGGCCCTGGTTGACCTCCTGCGGGGTTCCCGGGTAGTTGATGTTCTCGGGGTTGGCGTACATGTTCGTGATCTGCACGTTGCCGCCGACGGTGTTGCGGAGGAATCCGAACCAGCATCCCGACCAGCTGTCGAACTTCACGTTTCCGGCGATCGAGCTGTCCTTCACCATGGTGTCGTTGCCCAAGCTCGCCTCGGGGTCGGGGTCGACGCACTCCGGGCCCGAGCCTCCGCCGACGAAGGTGAGGTTCTTGTCGACCGTGCTGTTGAACAGGTACAGGGCGTGCGCGTTCGCGGCGTTGATGTTGCCGTGGAACGTCGTGTAGAACGCCATGACGATGCTGCCGGCCGACATGTGCAGGTTGCCGCCGAGCTCCGCTCCGCTGAGGAACAGCGCGTCCCCGGTATCCACCGACACGTTGCCGCTGACCATCGCGCTCCCGTCGATGTTGCAGGTGCCCTCGATGGTCAGGTTCTTGTAGCTGCCGGCGGCGAGGTCGCCCGAGCACACCGTGCTGCCGGGCGAGCCCGGCGCGGCCGCGGCGCCGGTGGCGAGCCCGAACGTGCTCGCGGCGGCGAGTGCGACCGCGAGCGTCAGCACCCGGCGCAGCGTCCTGCGCACGGGCGACGCCGTCGCCGGCGACTGGTTGATCTTGATCATGATGCATCCCTCCGTGATGACGGGCTGGGATGGGGCGGCGCGCGGGCATGGGCGCCGTCGGGTACACAGCACAAGGCGCGAGTCCGTCCCCAGCACGCGGGCTTCGCGAGGCGCGCCATCTGATCGACGGTCGCGCGATGAAGTGAAGGTACACCCGCGCACCCGCGCCGACAAGGGGCTCGCGGGCGCCGCGGCGCGGTCGATCCGGTCGGCGTGCCGGGGTCGCGGAGGGTGGCTCCGCGTACACACGGGCCCGGCGCACGGAGCACGCTCCGCCCACCGGGCCCGTCGCGAACGTGCGGCTAGATGGCGTTGGCCGCATTGCCCGCGCGCATCGGCGGGGGCAGGATGCCGTCGGGGATCGGGCAGTCGTAAGGTGTGACGGCCATGATCCCGTCGAACTCAGACTTCGCGGCCGCGAGGAGCTCGGCATCCGCGGCGATGTCGACCACTGTCGAGGCCATGGCCTTCGCGGCGTGCAGCATGCCCTTGTGGGCGGCGGGCAGCTTGCCCTGCGCGACCATCATCCACGAGTGCGGCGGGGTGCCGATGGCGTGGGTGCCGCCGCTGATCTGCACGGTCGGCACGCTCCAGCTGACGTCGCCGACGTCGGTCGACCCCGTCGACTGGTTGCGCGAAGCGGGGTTGACCAGCGGCGAGATGCCGGCGAACAGCGACTGACTCGCGTCGACGCCCAGGCGCTGCCGGGCGCGCGCGAGCTCGGCCGGCACCATCGCGGCGGAGAACTTCGCTGCCGTCGCCTGGTCGGCGTCGTCGAAGGGCACGCCGCCGATCGACTCGACGTTCGCGTGCAGCGCGGCCTCGAGGGTCGCGTTCGGCAGCAGCTCCGAGCTCGCGCCATCGAACTCGATCTCGAGCGTGGTCTCGGTCATCAGGGCCGCACCCTCGGCGATCTTGACCACGCGGCCGTACAGCTCGCGCATCTGGGCGACGTTGACCGCGCGAACGATGTAGTACACCTCGGCGTACGCCTGGACCACGTTCGGCGACACCCCGCCGGCGTCGGTGATCGCGTAGTGCACGCGGGCGGTGTCGGGCATGTGCTCACGCAGAAAGTTCACGCCCACGTTCAGCAGCTCCACGGCATCGAGGGCGCTGCGGCCGAGGTGCGGCGCGGCGCCCGCATGCGACGCGAGGCCCCGGTAGCGGAAGTACACCTGCGTGTACGCGAGTGACAGGCCCTGGCTGGTGCGCATCGCAGATCCGGGATGCCACGACACTGCGGCGTCCACGTCGTTGAACGCGCCGCGCTGCACGAGGAAGGACTTGCCCGCCGCGGCTTCCTCGGCCGGGCAGCCGTAGTAGCGCACCCGGCCCGGCAGGCCCTGCTCCTCGAGGTGTCGAGCGGCCGCCACCGCGGCGAGCAGCGAACCGGCGCCGAAGAGGTTGTGCCCGCACGCGTGGCCGCTGGTGTTCTCGGTGTCGGGGTTCGGCTGCACCTGCGCGACGCCGTCGGCCTGGCTCATGCCCGCGAGTGCGTCGAATTCGCCGAGCACCGCGATGATCGGGCCGCCCTCGCCCTTCTCTGCCGAGAACGCGGTGGGGATGCCGGTCAGCGAGCGCTCGACGCGAAACCCGAACTGCTCCGCGACGGCAATCTGCTTCTCGACCGACTGATGCTCCTCCCAGCGCAGCTCCGGGGCATCCCAGATCTCGTCGCTGAGCTGGGTGAAGGTGGAACCGAGCTCATCGACGATGTGCTCGATCGGGGTGGTGTCTTTCACGATGTGCCTCCCAGGATGTTTCTCGCAGTATTCACCACGGGCGCGCGAAGGGGGCGGATGCGCCGTGCGGCGCGCGGAATGTTACTCGCTGGGCGCAGCCAGCTGCTCGAGTTCGCCCCGATCGTGCTCGAATAGCCGCCGGCCGTGCAGCGCGAATCCGCTTCGCCCGCGCAGACCGCGCTGCGTCGTGCGGTTTCGAGGAGGGGCTCGCGGCGCGGCGGGAGGTGAATTCCGGGGGTCAGCGGGGTGTCCCGGTGCGGTGGCACAATCACGCGCCGGTCGGGCACATTTGTGTCTCACGGGCCGACGCCGCCCTCGACTACGGTGAGGCTCGTCGCGCGGCGTTGCGCGACGAGCCTCACAATGTGTTCGTTCCGCAGTGCAACAGCTCATGATCACTCAAGCACCGACACTTCGAAGCCAGATCCGCGCGGTGTACGCGCCGGGCATGTGCATGACGCTGGGCGTGGGATCGGCGATCCCGATCATTCCGCACGCGGCCGTGCTCCTCGGTGGGACGCTCGCCGTCGCCGCGATCCTTGTCGCGCTGCTGCCTGTGGCCCGCGCACTCTATGACATCCCCGGGGGTGCGGTGCTCGCGAGGCTGGGGATTCGCCGCACGATGACGCTCGCCTGTGCCGTGGCCCTGGTGGGGTTCATCGCCGCGGCGACCGGTGTCGCCATCTGGCTCCTCGCACTCGGCGTCGCGCTTGCCGGGCTGGGGAGCGTGGCGCTGCTGGTTGCGCAGCAGACGTACCTGACGAGCGTCGTGCCGGGCGATCGGCGGCCAGCGGCGATGACGACGCTCGCGGCGCTTGCCAGCGCAGGGGCCCTCGTCGGGCCCCTGATCGGGGCGGCGATCATCAAGCTGGTGTCGGTCTGGGCGGTGCTGTGGTGGTGCGGGGCGATGGCGGCGATTGCAGTCATCCTCGTCGCGACAGCGGCCGCTCTTCGCGGGGATGCGGCTGGCGCAACCGTCGAGCGCACGCACGAACGACGGGTGTTCAGTCAGACGCGTGGAGTGATCCTCACGCTGGGGGTCGCCGCCGCGCTCGCCTGCGTGGTGCGCGGGGCGCCTCAGTTCGGCCTCCCGCTGTGGACGGAGCACCTGAGGTTCGACCCGGCCGTGACGTCGCTGGTCTACGCGCTGTACGCGGCCGGCAACCTCGCGACGACCCCGCTCTCGGCACGGCTCTCGACCCGATTCGGTCGACTCGTGCCGCTGGCCACCACATTCGCAGTGTCGGCCGTCGCGCTCGCGGCCCTGCCATTTACGAGTACCGAGGCCTCCGTGGCGGTCTGCGCACTCGTGCTCGGCGCGGGAGTGGGGTTCGGGAACGGGCTGCTCCTGACGATCGCCGGGGACGTGGTCCACGAGAACCAGGCGCAGTTCTTCGGCATCTGGCGCGCGCTGATGGACGGCGGCAGTGCACTCGCGCCGCTGGTGCTGGCCGTGGCATCCGCCGCCAGCGCGTTGGGCGTCGGCGTGCTTGTCACCGCGAGCATCGCGCTGCCCGGCTGGCTGATCGCGGCACGGTTCCTTCCTCGGCTCACCCCGCAGGCCTCGCGACGCACGCGCCGGGAAGCCGGGCTGCCCATCGCCTCGGGCTGAGCGACGCTGGCGGCGTGGCCGGTTTACAGCGCTCGAGCGGGTGTGCAAGTGTGTTGCCACGCAGTGTTGGGAGCAGCATGGTCGCCAGGAGCCTCGCGAAGCGCGTCCGCCAGAGCGGGGCGCGGGTGATCAGCGGCGTGCGCGACGCAGACGAGCTCGCCGAGCTCACGAGCGATGACACGCGATCCCACCGCATCATTCCGATGCAGCGGCCCGGAGTCCTGAACGCATCGGCGGACGCCCTCGTGGTGGGGGGCCTGGGATTCACGCGCATGCGCTATGGCGGGCCGGTGGTGGTGATCCCCGGCGATGCGAGCTCGAGTGAGTTTCTGTTTCCGTTGAGCGTCGGCGGGCGCGGGCACCTGCGGTACGGCGGAGCGGGGGTGGCGGTGGGGCCGCACGACGCGGCCATCATCCCGCCGTACCGGGCGTTCCGCTCGGAGCTCAGCGAGAGCTTCGACCAGGTCATCGTCCGCGCGAGCCAGGCGCGGGTCGAGCACGCGGTCGCACGGCTCACGGCTGGTGAGGTGTCCACACTCGACGTGCACGCCCAGACGTTCGCGCCGGGCGCAGGGACGATGCTGCAGCTCGAAGCGGTGGCGGCGCTCGGGGCAGATGCCGGTGCGAGCGGGACGCACGCGGCGCGGGCCGCAGACGTGGCGCTGGAGAGCGTGCTGCTGAGCATTCCGACCGTCAGGCAGCTGCTTCCGGAACGGGGATCGGCCGGATCGGCGCGACTGCGTCGCGCGATGCGGCACATGCTCGAGCATCTCGCCGAGCCGATGACCGTCGTCGGCGTCGCCGAGAGCGTGCACGTGAGCCCGCGAGCCCTGCAGGCATCGTTTCGCGACGAGCTGGGAACCACGTTCACCGCGTGGCTTCGGGAGCGTCGGCTGGAGCGCGCATGGGAGCGGCTGGCCGCCGACCCGCACGCGACGATCGCGGAGGTCGCGTTCGCGAGCGGGTTCGGGCACCAGGGAGAGTTCAGCGCACATTTCAGGATGAAGTTCGGGATGCTTCCGTCCGCGGTGACGCGCGAGCTGGCCGCGAACCGTGCGGCGCCATCCCCGGGCAGCGACCGCTGATCACGGCAGGCGGCGCTGCGCGAATCCGCTGAGAGCCTGCAGGAATCCGATAGCCCACCGCGGAAAGAACCGGGTTGGCTGGTGCTCAGGCGCGCGTGGCGCGGCGGTGATTGCGCGCGAGAACATGCATCGGAGGACCCTGATGGCGACCGACGACCCGCACACGTCGTGGCGCGCGAGCGCTGTTGTCAGCGCCGAGGGCGGCGATCTTCGCATCGCCGAGGCGGAGCTCGCGGCGGCTGCCAGCTCGCGCGACCCCGAGCGCGTGGCCGACGCGGCAAGCCGGCACTTCTGGCCGCTGCTGACCGAGTGGCCGGGCGACCTCGAAGCGATTCTGGCCTCGCTGCCCGACGCCACGCTGGCTCGACATCCCATTCTCGCCGTCCTGCATCCCATGGCTGCGGCGCTCGGCGTGGCCGAACCTCCAGCAGTGGAACGCACCGCCGAAGACCGCGCGAAGCGGCTGCAGTATCTCGCGGTGAAGATGATCGCGGCGAGGCGCCGCGGCGATGTGGCGTCGGCGCTGGGCGCCGCGGATCGCTTGACGGCCGCACTGTCGGTGCCGCGGGTGCCGTCGATCGCCATCGCCCGGGGTTCGATTCCCTTCACCTTCGCGCAGATCTCGATCACGAGGCTGCTCGCTGGCGAGAGCCTGGCAGCGCTGCGCGCGGCGATGGCTGCTCGTCACCTGGCGGAGCACAGCCCGACCAGCCCGGTGATCCGCCTCGCCCTCGCGCTGACCGCGGTCGCGCATGCCGTGCGCGGCTCGCTGGCGGAGGCGGAGCTCGCGCTCGCGGAGGGGCTGGATCTCCCGATGGGGGCACGCTGGTTCGCGGGCAGCACGCGGGCGGCCGAACGCGTCGCGGCCGAGCTCGTCGGCGTCGAACGCGCCGACCCGGAGTCGCTGCAGACGCTGCGGGGCGGCGATTGGAAGGCGCAGGCGGGTGAGTTCTGGCCGCTCGCGATGCTGGCGCGCGCTCGTGCGGCGATTGTGCGCGGCGTCGCTGCCGACGCCCTCGAGATCGTCTGCGCCGCGGTAGACGGCGCGCCCGGGCAGGGGCTGGCGGCCGACGTATCGATGTCGCAGTGCATCGAGGCGCACCTGGCACTGCAGGACGTGACCGGCGCGCGTGCCATTGCTGAACAGCTGCGGGCGCCGGGCCTGCTCACGGCTGTCGCGCTGGCCAAGCTCCGACTGGTCGGCGGCGACCCGGCGCGGGCGCTCGCCGAGCTGCGGCGTCTGAGCGCTGCGCGCACCCTGCCACCGGCGCAGCGCGAAGAGATCCAGCTGCTCGGCGTGTGGATCCGGGCCGATCTCGGCGGGGGGCTGGACGTGGCTGATGCCTCGGCCATCGCACGGCTGGTCGAGGGCACGGCGCGGCGACGGCTGCTCGCGGTCACGCTCCCGGTGCACGTGCGCGACGCCATCGAGGTGCACCTGCGCGACGACGAGCTGGCGCTGTTTCGTCGATCGCTCAAGCCCTTGCCGGCGTTGCGCAATGAATCCCCGCCACCACCGCTCTCGCGCAGCGAGCTGCGGGTGCTGCAGGCGCTGGTCGACCGTGCCTCGGTCGATGAGATCGCGCAGTCGCTGTTCGTCTCACGCAACACGGTGAAGACGCAGCTTCGGACCGCATACCGCAAGCTGGGGGCGCACACCCGGGACGAGGCGATCGCTGCAGCCATCCGCTGGAGCCTGCTCGACGGTCCGCGCCCCCGGCGATAGTCAGCGCCCTGGGCCGGTGATGCTCACCGCGGAAGCAGGTTGACGATCGCCGGGCTCTCGTGGCGCCAGGCCGCCGCGGCCGCCTCGGTCAGCGCATCGACCCCTCGAACGCTCACGACGTGGGCGCCGTACGCGGCGGCGGGCGCGTGGAGCTGCTGGCCGTGTTCGTTGAGTGCGACCGTGAGCAGCGGAAGGCGCAGGTGGACGGCAGCCGCCAGCGACGAGAGCGTGGCGACGAGAGACGCCGCGGAAGCGATGGCGAGCACCGGTCGCATCCTGCCGAGGTCGCGCTCTGCGAGCGCGACACCAGCGGCGAAGGGAAGCTCCCATCCCGAGATCCCGTGCAGGTTCCTGTGGCGCATGTCGGGCTGTGGGGTGGGCCACGCCACGGCCATTGGCCCCCGTGGCACCCGCCCGTCGTCCACGAGCACGGTGTCTTCCGGGGCGACGTCGCGCAGGATGCGCGCGACGTCGAGCGTACCCAGGGTCGACCGGCCCGGTGCTCGTCGCTCGGCGACTCCCGGGCTGGGGCGCCCGGCGGGGGGTGCCGCGGGCTGGGGACGCGGCCCGCGCTGGGGCGGCGGCGAGCTCGACGGGGTGCCGGGCGAGGCCGGCTGGGCCGGCACCATGACCAGCACCGGACCCGGCGGGGACTGCACACTCAGCTCGAAGGCGGCGGCCAGCACCGATGGTGCGAAGCGGCGCTGCGCGGCCGCAAGGATGCCCTTTGCCCACGGTCCGGGGAGCATGCGCGCGGCGGCCGAGTCGCGCCATCCGGGCCGGGTGAGGACGACGATGACCAGCGGGTCGCCGCCCTGCGTCGCGGCCAGGAGGGGTGCGGCAGTGCTCAGCACGTCCATCTCAGAGGCCACGGCGACCGTCGCAGGCGCGCCCGTGATGCGGGCGTACGCCGAGGCCATGGTCACTGCGGTCGCGCATTGGTCATTCGCGACGACTCGGAAGCCTTCCGGTGCGGCCGGATGCCGGGATCGCCACGGCCAGCCAGGTCCGGCGAAGATCGTCTCCTGCTCCAGGCGGCGCAGAAGCTCGAATGTCGCCTCCTCGGCCGTCCGGCGTCTCGCCCCCGACTGCTGCATGCTCGTCTCCTCCGTCTCGGAGTGCACCAACGTACGCGGGCGATGCCTCGATCAGCCTGGGGGCGGCACGAGACGCTCGGGTCTCGGCACGATCCCGACGAACGCGGGGGACGGGTGGCTCGGCGAGGAGGAAGACGTCGAGCTGCGTCTGCGATGCTCGCTGGGGGTGACGCCGTGCCGGGCGAGGAACTGCGCGCGCAGTCGAGCGGACGTCGAGAAACCGGCGAGCTGTGCCACTTCGCCGATGGTGAGGTCGTGTCGCGTCTCGAGGAGCGATCGCGCCGTGTCGTATCGCAGGTTCGCGATCAGCGCGGCGATGCCCTCGCCCTCCTGCGTGTGGCGGTAGAGCTGGCGCCGACTCACGTGGAGCTCGCGCGCGATCTGCGCGACATCGAGCTCGGGATCGGTGTGTCGTTCGTGCAGCAGCGTGCGCAGCCGCGCCTCGATGGAGGTGTCTTCGGTGCAGAGCTCGCCGGTGCTCGTGCATGCGCGGAGAATCTCGCACGACACGGCGATCAGGAGTCGGTCCAGGTGCGCGTCCGGCGCGTTCGCCCCGGGTGGGGGGTTCACCAGCGAGGAGAGCAGCACTCGCGAGGCCCGCACGATCTGGCTTGGGGCGAGGTGCACGATCGGCGGCGCCGTGACTCTGCGCGTCACCGGCGTCAGCATCGCGACGACTCGCGGCGCCTCGGGCGAGTGGGCGATTGCAGAGAAGGCGCCGGCGTCGATGGCCATGAGCGATCGCCACAGCACGGAGGAGCGCGGCTCGAGCGCATGGACGATCAGCGCCCGAGGGGTGGGAGTGCGAAGCGCCGCGACGGCATCGGCGACGCTGTCGGCGCCGCCCCAGAGCACGGAGCACTCGCCGACGTCGTGCCGGCCGACGGCAGACCCGGTGTGGGCGCGCCAGCCGTATCGGTGTGCGGGGGGTGCTGACGCGTCGAACGCGGTCGTCATCCGGTCCACCTCACAAGGTCGGTCCGACAGTGCTGCCGGGTGTGCTTTGGCGCGATGGTATCCAGGCCCGCTGCACCGATGGGGAGGGGCGAAAGCTTTCACCCCATGGCTCACCCGGGGGTGAGTGGAGATCGACGGTATACAGGCGTGCGCCTGCGCGGCTAGAGTCGTGCTGTCACGGCGGGGGCACGCGCACGCGTCGCCCACCCGCTTCCCCAGCTGCACAAGGATGTGAAGCGAATGAAGGCGGCTGTACTTCGGGCGCACGACGCGCCCTACGGCATCGAAGAGGTGACCCTCGGCGCGCTCGAGGCCAGCGAGGTGCTCGTGCGCATCGTCGGCGTCGGCATGTGTCACACCGACATGCTGCTCCGAAGCCCCGCGATGGCGGAGGCGCTCGCGCCGGCGATCCTCGGGCACGAGGGTGCCGGCGTGGTCGAGGCGGTCGGCGCCGCGGTGACGCGCGCGCGACCCGGCGACCACGTGCTGATCAGCTTCGACTCGTGCGGCTGGTGCACGCCGTGCCTGCGCGGGGAACCGGCGTACTGCACCCAGTTCATGGCGCGCAACGTCAGCGGTCGACGGGCAGACGGCACGACGAGTGCGACGGGGGCCGACGGCGAGGCGATCGCGAATCGGTGGTTCGGGCAGTCGTCGTTCGCCGAGTACTCGGTCGCCACCGAGCGCAACATCGTGGTGGTCGACCGGCAGCTGCCGCTCGAGCTGCTGGGCCCGCTCGGGTGCGGGCTGCAGACCGGCGCGGGTGCCGTGCTGAACGAGATGCGCCTCGCCGCGGGGCAGTCGATTGCGATCTTCGGCGCGGGCGCGGTCGGCATGGCGGCGGTGATGGCGGCGAGGCTCGCGGGCGCGGGCGAGATCGTCGTGGTCGACCTGCACCCCGCGCGCCTCGAGCTCGCGCTGGAGCTCGGGGCGACGCGCGTCGTGCGCGGTGATGCGGAAGACCTCCGCGGGCGCATCGTGGGCGACGGCGCGGGCATGGACTTCACGTTCGACACCACGGCGGTGACGTCGGTCATGGCGACCTCGATCGCGGTGCTCGCGCCTCGCGGCCGGGCCGTGCTCGTCGGTGCCGGTGGCGGCGAGCTCGCCGTGGCGCCGAGCCTGCTCGCCGGGCGCTCGGTCACCTACGTGCTGGAGGGCAGCGCGGTTCCGCAGCTGTTCATCCCCGAGCTCATCTCGTACTGGCAGCGCGGGCTGTTCCCCTTCGACAAGCTCGTGCGCACCTACTCGCTCGACGACATCAACCAGGCCGAGGCGGACTCGCTCTCCGGCGCCACCATCAAACCCGTCATGCTTGTCAGCGCTGTCTGACGGGCCGAACAGCAAAGGTGCTTTCATGACCCTTCTTGACTTGTCATCCACACAGTTCTTCGCCACGGCGGATGGCAGGGATCTTGCCACCGACGCGACGTTCGACGTCATCAACCCCAGCACGGGGCACGTGTTCGCACAGGCGCCGGCCGTCACCCCCGAGCAGCTCGACGGAGTGTTCGCCGCGGCTCAGCGCGCCTATCGCGACTGGAAGCGCGATGACGCGCTGCGCCGCACCGTGCTGCTGGCTGCCGCGGCGGCGGTCGAAGGCGCCGTCGGGGAGCTCGCCCCCATCCTCGTTGCCGAGCAGGGCAAGCCGCTCGCGGATGCGCGCGGCGAGATCTTCGCCGCCGGCGCCTGGCTGCGATACTTCGCCGAGCTCGACGTGCCGCGCGAGATCATTCGCGACGATGCCGAGCGCTTCGAGGAGGTGTACCGGCGCCCCCTGGGCGTGGTCAGCGCGATCACGCCGTGGAACTTCCCGATCACGCTGGCGATGTGGAAGATCGCGCCGGCGCTGCGGGCCGGCAACACCATCGTCGTGAAGCCGTCGCCGTACACGCCGCTGACGACGCTCGCGCTGGCCCGGGTGCTGCGCGGGGTGCTGCCCGACGGCGTGCTCAGCGTCGTCACCGGGCCCGACCCCCTCGGGGCCGCTCTCGTGTCGCACCCGATTCCGCGGAAGGTGAGCTTCACCGGCTCGACGCCCGTCGGCAAGCGCGTCGCGGTGGCCGCGGCCGAGGACCTCAAGCGTGTGACCCTCGAGCTCGGCGGCAACGACCCGGCCATCATCCTGCGTGACGCCGACGTCGAGTCGGTCGCGGCCAGCCTGTTCTGGAGCGCGTTCGGCAACAACGGCCAGATCTGCCTCGCAGTCAAGCGCGTCTACGCGCACGAGGACGTGCAGCCCGCGCTCGTCGAGGCGCTCGGCGAGCTGGCGCGCAGCGCGCGCGTCGACGACGGCATGGTGGAGGGAGCCCAGCTCGGCCCGCTCAACAACAAGCCGCAGTTCGAGCGGATCAAGGGTCTGGTCTCGGATGCCGTGGACGGCGGTGCGCGCGTGGTCAGCGGTGGGCACGCCATCGACAGGCCCGGCTACTTCTACGCGCCGACCATCCTCGACAATGTCGACGACTCCTTCCGCGTGGTCCGCGAGGAGCAGTTCGGGCCGGTGCTGCCGGTGATGGCGTTCCGCGACGAGGATGAGGCGATCGAGCGGGCGAACAACAGCGAGTACGGCCTCACCGCGTCGGTGTGGTCGGCTGATGCCGCGCACGCGGCGGCCATCGCGAGCGAGATCGACAGCGGGCAGGTCTCGATCAACGGGCACGGTGGCGGCGTGAAGATGCACCTGCCGTTCGGCGGTCACAAGTGGAGTGGACTCGGCGTCGAGAACGGGCCCTGGGGCCTCGCCAGCTTCACCGAGATCCAGGTGATCAGCGGGCCGTCGCGTCTGCGGTGACCGCGTCGGTCGTCGCCCCGGTGCCGGATCGGGCACCGGGGCGGCAGCTTCTTTTGAATGAGAGAAGAATCGCTGATCTTCTCACGTCGTTTGGTCTGAAGACCCCTTCTTCTTGGCGCATGGTGGATATATCGCGTCTACGCCACAGCAAAGGAACACCATATGACTGCTTACCAAGACGACATCAAGGCCGTTCAGGCGCTCAAGGAAGCCAACGGTGCCAGCTGGCACGACATCAACCCTGAGTACGTCGCCCGCATGCGTGCGCAGAACCGTTTCAAGACCGGTCTCGAGATCGCTCAGTACACGGCTGACATCATGCGCAAGGACATGGCTGAGTACGACGAGGACTCGTCGGTCTACACCCAGTCGCTCGGTGTCTGGCATGGCTTCATCGGTCAGCAGAAGCTCATCTCGATCAAGAAGCACCTGAAGAGCACCAACAAGCGCTACCTGTACCTCTCGGGCTGGATGGTCGCTGCCCTCCGCTCGGAGTTCGGTCCCCTCCCCGACCAGTCGATGCACGAGAAGACCTCGGTGCCCGCGCTGATCGAGGAGCTCTACACCTTCCTTCGCCAGGCCGACGCCCGCGAGCTCGACCTCCTGTTCACGGCGCTCGACGACGCCCGCGCCGCCGGCGACACCGCCAAGGCTGCCGAGATCCAGGACCAGATCGACAACTACGAGACGCACGTCGTTCCGATCATCGCCGACATCGACGCCGGCTTCGGCAACCCCGAGGCGACCTACCTGCTCGCCAAGAAGATGATCGAGGCTGGCGCCTGCGCGCTCCAGATCGAGAACCAGGTCTCGGACGAGAAGCAGTGCGGCCACCAGGACGGCAAGGTCACCGTGCCGCACGAGGACTTCATCGCGAAGATCAACGCGCTGCGCTACGCCTTCCTCGAGCTCGGCATCGACAACGGCGTGATCGTTGCTCGCACCGACTCGCTGGGCGCAGGCCTCACCCAGAAGCTCGCCGTCTCGAACGAGCCCGGCGACCTGGGCGACCAGTACAACTCGTTCCTCAACGTCGAAGAGATCAGCGCCGACGACCTCGGCAACGGCGATGTCGTCATCAAGCGCGAGGGCAAGCTCCTCCGCCCGAAGCGCCTGGCCAGCAACCTCTACGAGTTCCGTGAGGGCACCGGCATCGACCGCGTCGTGCTCGACTGCGTCACCTCGCTGCAGAACGGCGCCGACCTGCTGTGGATCGAGACCGAGAAGCCGCACGTCGGCCAGATCGCCGAGATGGTCAACGCCATCCGCGAGGTCGTCCCCAACGCGAAGCTCGTCTACAACAACAGCCCGTCGTTCAACTGGACGCTGAACTTCCGCCAGCAGGCCTACGACCAGTTCGTGGCCGAGGGCAAGGACGTCTCGGCATACGACCGCGCCGCGCTCATGAGCGTCGAGTACGACGACACCGAGCTCTCGGCTGTCGCTGACGAGAACATCCGCACCTTCCAGAAGGATGCCTCCGCACAGGCCGGCATCTTCCACCACCTCATCACGCTGCCGACGTACCACACGGCCGCGCTGTCGACCGATGACCTGGCCAAGGGCTACTTCGCCGACCAGGGCATGCTCGCCTACGTCAAGGGTGTGCAGCGTCGCGAGATCCGCGAGGGCATCGCCACGGTCAAGCACCAGAACATGGCCGGCAGCGACATGGGCGACAACCACAAGGAGTACTTCGCCGGTGACGCAGCCCTCAAGGCTGGCGGCAAGGACAACACCATGAACCAGTTCGACTGATCGAACCCGTTCCACGCTGAAGGGCCCCGGCATCGCCGGGGCCCTTTGGCGTTGTCGCACGTGCTGCCGGGCGCCGCCGACGGCATGCGCCGCCGGTCTCCCGGACGCGCCACGCGTGCGCATGTGACGCCGTGATCAGCACTTTTTGAGATGCGAAAAATGCAGCGTGGTAAACTCGATCAGAACGCACTGCGTTTACCATGCGGTGCGCCCGTTTCGCAAGTGTTGCGCCAATGTCGCGACTGGCGAGACGGTGATTTCTTTCACGTTGCCTGCGCGGGCCCTGGTCTGCGCCAACGGTGCAAAATGGCCGATGGCCAGGATTGGAACAGATTTGACTGCTCGCATCGCAATCATCGGAGCCGGACCTAGCGGAATGGCACAGCTTCGCGCGTTTGAATCGGCGCGGGAACAGGGACGCGACATCCCCGAGATCGTCTGCTTCGAGAAGCAAGAGGACTGGGGTGGCCAGTGGAACTTCAGCTGGCGCACGGGAACCGACGGGAACGGCGAGCCGGTGCACTCCAGCATGTACCGCAACCTCTGGTCGAACGGCCCGAAGGAGGCACTCGAGTTCGCCGAGTACACCTTCGACGAGCACTTCGGCCGCCCGATCTCGTCGTACCCCCCGCGCGCCGTGCTCTGGGACTACATCAGCGGACGTGCCGAGCACAGCGACGTGAAGAAGTACGTCCGCTTCAACACCGCCGTGCGCTGGGTGCAGTATGACGAGGAGACCCGGAAGTTCACGGTCACCGTCGAAGACCTCGTCAACCGCGTGACCGAGTCGAGCGAGTTCGATCACGTCGTCGTCGGCAGCGGGCACTTCAGCTTCCCCAACGTCCCCGAGTTCGAGGGCATCGAGACCTACACGGGAAGCCTCCAGCACGCCCACGACTTCCGCGGCGCGGAGTCGTTCGCTGACAAGGACGTGCTCCTGATCGGCGCGAGCTATTCGGCCGAGGACATCGGCGTCCAGGCGTACAAGATGGGCGCGCGCTCGGTCACGCTCAGCTATCGCACGCAGGCGATGGGCTTCGACTGGCCGGAGGGCATGCGCGAGGTGCCCCTCGTGGAGCGCTTCGAGGGTTCGACCGCCTACTTCAGCGACGGCACGAGCGGCGACTTCGACGCCGTCGTGATGTGCACGGGGTACCTGCACCATTACCCGTTCCTGCCCTCCGACCTCGCGCTGGACTCGCCGAACTGCATCTACCCGGCGACGCTGTACCGAGGCGTCGTGTCGCAGGCGAACGACAAGCTGTTCTACCTCGGCGCCCAGGACCAGTGGTTCACCTTCAACATGTTCGACGCGCAGGCGTGGTACGTCCGCGACGTCATCCTCGGCGACATCGAGCTGCCCAGCCAGGACGCCCAGGAGGCGCACATGGCGGCCTGGCTCGCGCGCGCCGACAAGATCGCGAACGCTGAGCAGGAGATCCGCTTCCAGGCCGACTACATCCGCGATCTCATCGAGATGACCGACTACCCGATGTTCGACCTCGATGAGGTGGTCCGCATCTTCCTCGAGTGGAAGGCCGACAAGCGCGCCAACATCCTCGGCTACCGCGACGAGGTCTACACCTCCGTGATGACGGGCACCATGGCCGTCGTGCACCACACGCCGTGGCTGTCAGAGCTCGACGACAGCCTCGAGCGCTACCTCTCTGAGCCCGAGGAGGGCGGCGCCGAGGCGCTGCTCGACGCCGAGAGGGCCGGCGCCTCGAAGGCGTAGCTCGAATGCATCCGCTCGACGCCGTTCGGCGCCGCGCACACGGGGGCCCCGCGGTCGACACGTTCGGCGGCGGGGCCCGTGCGCGCGGATGACGAAACGTTGAGCGGAATTTTGTCGTGACGCGGGCGCGGTGAGACGATGGATGTCAGACATGCACGCAGGCTGACGCGAGGCCTCGCGCCCGGTCACGGCTGCTGACAGCCGCATCGCATCGGGCAAGGACTGCGGCCCCCATCACCCGGGAAGCCCGAGGCTTCCTCCTACGCGAAAGCGAACTGATATGGCTCAGCCCCAAGGCGCACTCCTCGTCGGCAGCGTCAACTACAACGACGCCGAAACCACCTTCCGCACCGCGGCGGAGCTCTTGGGCGGCCAGCTCAAGCGCTTCCCCGACGGCGAGGTGGGCGACCGCTACCACTGGATCATCTTCCAGGGCGACCTGCTCGGCAAGGCCGAGGGCCTCGAGCGCGTCGGCGACGAGCCGATCATGGTCCGTCACCTCGACGCGCGCGGCCTGCGCATCGCAGATGGCGTGGATGCCGCATCCATCGTCATTCCCACGCTCGGCTACGCCAGCGCCGCGAAGGAGTCGTACGCGCTGTTCACGAAGCTCCGCGAGGAGGGCGTGATCCCCGCAGGCAAGCGCTTCCAGGTCTCGCTGCCGACGCCGGTCGCCGTGGTCTCGGTCTTCTTCCAGGGCGAGGACCGCGCCCGCATCGAGCCCGTCTACCGCGACAAGCTCTTCGCCGAGCTGGCCGAGATCCTCGAGGCGATCCCGCACGAGGACCTGGCGATCCAGTGGGATGTCGCCGTCGAGTTCGCCATCATCGAGGCCGCGACCTACGAGTCCGAGTTCGGCGCGCAGTTCGCCGCGTGGTGGGGCGACGTCTGGGCCGGCATCATCGAGCGCGCGGTCCAGCAGGCGGCACAGGTGCCGGCCGACGTCGAGCTCGGGTTCCACCTCTGCTACGGCGACGCGAACGAGGAGCACTTCATCGAGCCGAGCGACTCGGCGAACCTCGTGAAGTTCGGCAACGCGCTGTTCGCGGCCGCGCCGCGCCCGATCACCTGGCTGCACCTGCCGGTGCCGATCGAGCGCACCGACGACGCATACTACGCGCCGCTGGCCTCGCTCGAGGTTCCCGCGGGAACCGAGCTCTACCTCGGCCTCGTGCACCGCGAGGACGGCGCCGAGGGCGCCCAGCGCCGCATCGACGTGGCGTCGAAGTTCGTCGAGGGCTTCGGGGTGGGCACCGAGTGCGGCATCGGCCGCGCGCCCGAGGGCACCACGGAGGGCATCCTCCGCACTCACGCCGAGGTCGCCCGCGCCTGGTAGGCGAACCGAGACGCATCCGAGACGTCGCCCGGCCTCTGCAGGCCGGGCGGCGTCTCGCTTTTCGGGAACGCGCGCGGCGCATGGGGCACCGTGGGCGCCCTGGGGAGCCGTGCGCGCGTAGAATCGGGCGCTATGGCAATCGGCGCGACCATCCACACGTTCACCGTCCAGCTGGCCGATGTGGATCGCGGCGTCTACGAGGACCTCAGCCTGCGCGTGGCGATGCACGCGTCCGAGACGAGCGCCTACATGCTCACCCGGGTGCTCGCCTATGCGCTCGAGTACGAGGAGGGCATCGCGTTCAGCGAGGGGATCGCGGCGGGCGACGAGCCGGCGGTGCTGGTGCGGGATGCCACGGGCCGCGTGACCGCCTGGATCGAGGTTGGCGCCCCCGACGCGGCGCGCCTGCACTTCGGCAGCAAGCTCGCCGATCGCACGGTGATCTACACGCACCGCGACCCCGCGCGCGTCATGGGGGCGTGGAAGGGCAAGTCCATCTACCGGGCCGACGACATCGTGCTGCGCAGCTTCGACCCGGGCTTCATCGACGCGGCGGCGGCCTCGCTCGAACGCCGAAACGCGCTGACGGTGTCGGTGACCGAGGGGCAGCTGTACCTCGAGCTCGGCGGGGCGTCGCACAGCTCAGCCATCCACTCGCAATCGGTGGGCGAGGCGATTCGCGCCTGATCGTCTGCGCGCGCGAGAATGAGACCGGGGCGCCCACCATGGCGCCGGGACGGCGCGGCGGCGCCGAACGAGAGGCGGAGCCAAGGCATGTCGATCACCAACTATCGTGCGGCTCGGGACCTGCTGCTGCGCCTGCGTGAAGACCGCGACGGCGCCCTCGAGCGCTTCGAATGGCCCGATGTGGGCGAGCGCTTCAACTGGGCGGTCGACTGGTTCGACGACATCGCGCGCGGCAATCACCGCCCCGCGCTCGTGATCGCGGCGGCCGACGGCTCGCGGGTGCAGCGCACGTTCGACGAGCTCGCGACCAGATCGGACCAGCTCGCGGCCTGGCTGCGCGACCGCGGCGTCGCGAAGGGCAGCGTCGTGATGCTCATGCTGGGCAATCAGGCGCCGCTGTGGGAATCGATGCTGGCGATCATGAAGCTCGGCGCGGTCACGCTGCCGACCACCACCGCGCTGGGGCCCGCCGACCTCATCGACCGCATCGCGCGCGGCGGGGTCACCCACGTGATCTGCGGCGAAGACGACGTCGCGAAGTTCGCGGAGGTTCCCGGCGACTTCGCCCGCATCCGAGTCGGGAGCGGGGGGCAGGCCGGCGAGGGCGACGCATCCGGCTGGCACGACTACGCCGACGCGTTCGCGCGGCCGGCCGCGCCGACGCCGCATCCCGGCACGGCGCCGAACGACCCGCTGCTCTACTACTTCACCTCGGGCACGACGAGTCTGCCCAAGCTCGTCGAGCACACGCAGACCTCGTACCCGGTGGGGCACCTCAGCACGATGTACTGGCTCGGGCTGCGCTCGGGAGACGTCCACCTGACCATCAGCTCGCCGGGCTGGGCCAAGCACGCGTGGGGATGCTTCTTCGCCCCCTGGATCGCCGAGGCGACCGTGTTCGTGTACGACGCCCCGCGCTTCGACGCCCACTCGCTCATGGATGCGCTGCGGCGCGAGCGGGTGACGACGTTCTGCGCCCCGCCGACCGTGTGGCGCATGCTGATCCAGGCCGACCTCTCGGGCGGGCCCGGGAGCCTGCGCGAGGCGATCTCGGCGGGCGAGCCGCTGAACCCCGAGGTGATCGGCACCGTGCGCGACTCGTGGGGGCTCACCATCCGCGACGGCTACGGCCAGACCGAGATGACGGCGATCATCGCGAATACGCCCGGCGCACCGGTGCGCGATGGCTCGATGGGGCGGCCCCTGCCGGGATGCCCCGTGGTGCTGATCGATCCGCTCACCGGCGCCCTCGGCGACGAGGGCGAGATCTGTCTCGATCTCTCGGCCCAGCGGCCGATGCTGATGGCCGGATACGTGGGCAGCCCCGAGCAGAACGCGCGCGCCACCGAGGGCGGCTACTTCCACACCGGCGATGTCGCCACGCGAGACGCCGACGGGTTCATCACCTACATCGGCCGCACCGACGACGTGTTCAAGGCGTCCGATTACAAGATCAGCCCGTTCGAGCTCGAGAGCGTGCTGATCGAGCACCCCGCCGTCGTCGAGGCGGCGATCGTGCCCGCGCCCGACCCGGTTCGCCTCGCGGTGCCGAAGGCCTACGTCACCCTCGCCGCGGGCTACGAAGCCTGCGACGAGGTCGCGCTGCAGATCCTGCGCTTCGCGCGCGGGCGCCTCGCGCCGTTCCAGCGCATCCGCCGGATCGAGTTCTCTGAGATGCCGAAGACCATCTCGGGCAAGATTCGCCGCGTCGAGCTGCGCATGCGCGAGCAGGAGCTGGCCGCGGGGCGCATCACCACCATCGAGTGGCGCGACGACCAGTTTCCGCAGCTGCGCCAGGAGATCCCCGGGCGGTAGCCGGCGAGCTCGCGGGCGTCCATCGGCGTGGCACAGGGCGGCGCCGCGCGCTGCCCGCACCCCGGATTTCTCGCGCCATCCGGCGTAGAATCCGCGGTATCGGCGCCGTCGTCGAGCGCCCGAACCCGGGAGGTTGCCATGCCGAAATTCATCGTCGTCTATCACTCTCCGGCGTCGGAGTGGGAGCTTCCTGCGGAGGAGCTGCGCGCGCGAACCGATGCAGAGCTTCGGGCGTGGGCGGCGTGGGCCGCAGACGCGGGCGCGCGGCTCAGCGAGCCCGGGGCCCTGCTGGGCGATGCGCACTCGGTGACGCACAGCGGCACGTCGCGGCCGATCCTCAATGGGACGGCGACCGCGTACTCGTTCCTCGAGGCGGCCGACATGGCCGAGGCGACGGCGCTGCTGCAGACGCACCCGCACATCGCCGACACCCCGGGCGCGACCATCGACGTGTACGAGGTGCTGCCCTGGCCGGAGGTCGGCGCGGCCGCGTGAGCCGGCCGTGATGCCGCGCCGCGCGCGAACGACGACGCCGGTCGGAGCGCGTCCGACCGGCGTCGATGTGCCCGCTGCTCGCCGGGGCGCTCTCGCGCACCCGCAAGCGATGCGCTAGCCCGCGAAGGTGAGGACGCGCTCGAGGGTGACCTCGGGGCGCTTCTCGCCCGCGGTGACGGCGAGGCGCAGGTGGTTCTCCTGGGGCGGGATCGGGCACGTCACGAAGTTGGTGAACGCGCACGGGAGCGGCGTGAGGTAGTTGAAGTCCGCGACGTCGATCTGGGTGCAGGCCTCGTCGGCCCATTCGAGCTCGAGCACGCGGCCCGCGCCGTAGGTGGTGTCGCCGCTGGTCAGGTCGCGCACGTGCACGACGGGCACGAGGCCGCGGTTGTCGGAGGTCTTGCCGATGACGGCGAGTTCGTAGCGCTCGCCGCCGAGCTCGACCGTGAGCACGCCGATGCGGGTGGTCGTCTCACGCACGCCGATCTCGACGGTGACGGTCTCGATGTCGAGCGCCTCGGTCTGCGTGAACGAGGCAGGCACGCGCCAGGCGACGTCGTAGTCGTAGGACTCGAGGTTCGAGAAGTCCTTGCGCGCCGACTCGCGCGGGTCGCGCACGCGCACGGCGTACACGCTCTCGCCGTCGTCGGTGGTGCGCGCGATCGTCTCGACCTCGAGGTCGCCGGAGTACACCGGCACGCTCGCGAAGTGGCCGTAGGTCTGGTTGCGGCCCGGCACGATCTCGACGGGGCCGGTGGGGTGCTCGCCGTCGACCGAGAGGTTCGGGCCGTCGGCGCCGGGCGTGTAGATGACCTTTCCGCCCTCGACCGACCAGGTCCCGGGCAGCAGCTCGAGCTCGACGCCGGCGTCGCCCTCCTTCAGCCAGTCCTGGGCCACGAGCGCGGTCCAGCCATAGGGGCGCGTCAGCTCGGCGACGCGGGCGTGACGCCATTCGCGCCACTGGCCCTTGAGATGTTCTGGCGCAGTCATGGTGGTCCCTTCGTAGTTGGCAGAGTGCTGCCGCCGGCGCGCGGGGCGGATGCCTCGGCCGAGGCAGCCGCGCGCGCCGCGCGGCGCACGACTCTGGCCACGATACTTGCGTGCGGCGCGGCCGGGCGCTGTGTTGCTTTCGGAGACAGCGAGGGCCAGCCTGCGCGGGCGCGTGTGGGCCGGGCGGGTAGGTTGGGGCTTCCGAATGCCGCGAGAACCGGAGTGCCGCGATGCCGAACCCCACCGAGCCGAACAGGAGCGCGCCGAACAGGAGCGCGCCGAGCCCCGCAGCGCCGAGCCCCGTGCCCAGCGTCACCGTCGAATCGGGCGAGCTCGAGGCGCTGCTGCGGGCGGCGTTCGCCGCGCGCGGGCAGGTCGACGACCCGGCGGCGCGCATGGCGGCGGCCGCCATCGTGGAGGCGGAGCGGGTCGGGATGCCCGAGTTCGGGCTCCCGCTCGCGCTGGGCGCCCTCGAGTCCGCCGAGGTGCGCTGGGGCGAGCCACCGGTCGCGGAGGATCACGGGGGAGCGGTCGTGCTCGATGCCGAGGGTCGCTTCGCGCCGATCGTGCTCGCGCAGGCCGCGCTGCTCGCCAGCGAGCGCGCGGGCGAGGCGGGTGTGGGGATCGTGGCGGTCACCTCGCCGGGCTCGCTCGGCCGGATCGCCCCATTCGCCCGGGCCGTCGCCGATCGCGGCCTGCTGGGCGTGATCGCGGTGGGCTCGCCGCCGCTCGTCGCGCCGCACGGCGGGCGCGCGCCCGCGCTCGGGACGAATCCGGTGGCGACCGCCATCCCGTCGTCGACCAGCCCCGTCGTCGTCGACACCTCGTCGTCGCTGCTGACCAAGGGGCGCTGGGGCGCACTGCGCGAACGCGGCGAGCGGGTGCCCGAGGGCGTCGCGATCGATGCCGAGGGGCAGCCGACCACCGACGCCGAGCTGGTCCGGGCGTTCCTGCCGCGCGGCGGCGCGTTCGGCACGGCGATGGGCATCGTCGTCGAGATGGTCGTGAACGGCCTGACGGGGCTGCTCGGCTCGTCGCGCGAGCGCCGGGGCGCCACGGTGATGGCGATGCGCAGCCTCGCCATCGACGCGCCGCTCGTCGCCGTCGGCGACGACCTGCGCCAGCGCCTCGAGGCCGCCGGCGGCTACGTGCCAGGCAGTGCGGCCCCGACCGTCGCGGGCCCGGTCGCGGTCGCGGCGGTGACGGTTGAGCGCCTGCGCCGCCTGGCCGCCGCCAACGGCTGAGCCGCCACTGCTCGGCCCCGTGCCAGTGCGTGCGGGGACACGCCGAAACCCGCAATTTTCTACAGGAAATTGCGCCGTAACGCGGGGAGCGCGATGCGGGAGCCGTGCCTAGAGTTGTGCCATCCCCGGTGCGCCCAGCGCGCCCGGATCCGCCCCGCAGCCCCAGGAGATGACATGGCCCGTAACACCCGTCTTGCCGCAGTCGTGGCCGTCACAGCAGCCGCCGCGCTCGCGCTCTCGGCCTGCGCGCCTGCAGGCAAGGAAGAGACCACCGACACCGACGCGGGCACGGTGTTCATGCTCGCCTCGGGCGCCGACAACCCGCTCGAGGGCGGCGTGCTCGCCTTCGTCCGCGACGAGGTCGCCGCCGACTACGGCATCACCATCGAGACGCGCGAGCTGCAGGACAGCCGCATCCTGAACGAGTCGCTCGCCGCGGGCGAGATCGACGGTCACGTCGCCATCCACGAGCCCTACCTGGGCATCGTCCTCGCCGGCGAGCCCAGCTGGGACCTCGCGGCCGTGGCTCCGATCTACACCTCGCTCGTCACGCTCGCGTCGACCAAGCACGACACGATCGAGGCGCTGCCACAGGGCGCGCTCATCGCCATCCCGGATGACCCGGTGAACGGCGCCGCCGCGCTCAACGTGCTGCAGCAGGTCGGCCTCATCGAGCTCGACGACTCGGTCGAGCCCGCCGCGTACACGGTGCAGGACATCGTGAAGAACGAGAAGCAGGTCACCTTCGTTCCCGCCGGCGCCGCCCAGCTCGCGCGCAGCGTCGAAGACGCCGACCTCGCATTCCTCCCGACCTCGTTCCTGCGCGCTGCCGGCTACGACGACTCGGTCGAGGTCGTCACCATGTCGTTCCCCGACGAGTACGCGATCCAGCTCGTGGTCCGCGGCGCAGACGCGAACGACCCGAACTACAAGAAGCTCATCGAGGCGTTCAAGGACCCCCGCGTCGCCGACTACGTCGAGGCCGAGTTCGGCGACATCGCCACCGGCATTCGGGAGTGATCGAGACCCGATCTCTTTCGCAGGTCTTCGGTGTCGGTGAGCACGCGCATCAGGTGCTCACCGACATCAACCTGTTTGTGGAGAGAGCAAGCATCACCGCGATCGTCGGGCCCAGCGGCGCAGGCAAGAGCACGCTCGCGCGCTGCATGAACCTGCTGCAGCAGCCCACCAGCGGCGAGGTGCTGCTGGACGGGGTCGTGGCCAGCGGCCTCTCCGACCGCGCGACCGCCAGGCAGCGCCGCGCGATCGGCACCATCTTCCAGGGCTCGAGCCTGCTGCGTCGGCGCACGGCGCTGCAGAACGTGATGCTCCCGATGCAGATGGCCGGGGTGCCGGCGGCTGTGCAGCGCGAGCGCGCCGCCGCCCTGCTCGACCGTGTGCACCTCACGGCCCGTGCGAATGCCTACCCCGCACAGCTGTCGGGCGGCCAGCAGCAGCGCGTGGGCATCGCCCGCGCCCTGGCGCTCGAGCCGCACATCCTCCTCGCTGACGAGGCGACTACCGGGCTCGACCCGAACACCCGCAGCTCGATCCTCGACCTGCTGCGCGAGCTGCGCGCCGAGATGGGGCTCACGATCGTCATGATCACCCACGAGATGGATGTCGTGCGCGAGATCGCCGACCACGTCGTGATGATGGCGCAGGGCCAGATCATCGAGCGCGGCGGCACCGGCGACCTGCTGTTGAACCCGGACTCGTCGCTCGGCCGCGAGCTGTTCGTTCCCCGCCAGGTGGGCGCGAGCGCCGGCATCCCGAGCTACACCGCGCGCTATGCGTCATCGAACGTGCCGTCGGACTGGATGGCGCGGCTTGCGGAGCGCGCCGGCCTGCCCGTGTCGTTCCAGGGCGCGAGCGTCGAGGAGGTCGACGGCCGCACTGTCGGATACGTCGTGATCGGCATCGACCTCACGCTCGAGCCGCTGCGGGCCGTGCTCGATCCGCTGGGCCTGCGCGCGGAGCCGCGCGCGCCGCACGAGGGAACGACACACGTGGACGGGAGCGCAGCATGATCGCGCTTGGCATGCTGCCCATGGCCGGACGCACGTGGCCCGAGATCTTCGACCTGCTCGTGCCGGCGCTGTGGCAGACGCTGCAGATGGTCGGCATTGTGTTCGTCATCTCGCTCGTGATCGGCCTGCCCCTGGCCGTCATCGTGCACAACACCTCGCCGAGCGGGCTGTTCCCGCGCGCGGCGGTGCACCGCACGCTCTCGGTGATCATCAACATCCTGCGATCGATCCCGTTCCTGATCCTGATGGCGGCGGTGATCCCGTTCAGCCGCTTCATCATGGGCACGGCACTCGGCGTCGCCGGCGCGATCGTGCCGCTCTCGCTCGCCTCCATCCCGCTGTTCGCGAGACTCATCGAGACCAGCCTGCGCGAGGTGCACACCCCGCTGCTCGACGCCGGGCTCGCCGCCAGCGGCACTCGCTGGCAGGTCATCCGCCGCGTGCAGCTGCCCGAGGCGCTGCCGGGCATCGTCGGCAACGTGACGATCGCGACCGTCGGCATCGTCGAGTTCACCGCCGTGGCGGGCGCCGTCGGTGCGGGCGGCCTCGGCTATCTCGCCCTCTCGTACGGCTACAGCCGCTTCGACGGCAACATGATGCTCGCCTGTGTCGTGGTGCTCGTCGTGATCGCCCAGATCACGCAGTTCAGCGGCGACCGGCTCTCGCGGGCGCTCGCGAAGTAGCGCCGGGCCGGGCGCGCGGGTCAGCGGGTGAGGGCGGATGCCTCGCCCGCCTCGTGAATGATCCGCGCGAGCGCTTCGGCCCGGCTCCACATCGGCCAGTGCCCGGTGGGCAGGTCGACGAGCTCGAGCGTCTCGGTGGCGGCGATCTCGCCGACCATCGGGTGGCCGGCCCGGAGCATCGCCGTGATCTGCCCTGCCGAGATCGAGCAGCACACCATCGTGGTGGGGATGCGTCGGCGGGCATCGTCGTGCAGGGTGATCCTCGCGCGCAGGATCGTGGCGGGCTCAGGCACCGCCAGGCGCCGGAACCGCTCGAGCGCCTCGGGCTCGAGCCCGGCCAGGGCGTCGCCATCGGCCATGCTCGCCTCCGCGGAGAGCACGGCGAACTCGGGCAGCGCGACCTCCGCCACGTCCGCAGGGAGGTCTGGCTCGAACACGGTGCCATCGCCCACGGGCCCGGTGTCGACCCAGACGACGTGGGCGACGAGCTCAGGGCGGCGATCCATCACCGTGCAGACCGGTGCATTCGCGCCGCTGTGCCCGACGAGCACCGCGGGTCGATCGGCGCTCGCGCCCGCGGCCAGCATCCTGGCGATGATCGCCTCCGCCTGGTCGTCGAGGGTGCGGGTGCGCCGCTCGGGATCCCGCGGATCGAGCCCCGGGAGCGTCAGCGTCACCGCGGCGTCGTGCGAGCGGCGCAGCTGCGCGATGACCTCGTCCCATGCCCACGCGCCCAGCCAATGGCCGGCGACCAGCACGATGACGGGGGACTGCGGCGAAGCGCTCATGCGCACAAGTATGCGCCCGGTGCCGGCCCGCCGCGAGGGCGGCACCGGCACCGGGCGCTCGGCTTGGTCGCGTGGTCCTAGTCGAGCGGCGTCGCCTCGGCGCGGTCGATGCGGTCGACCCACTGGTCGAGCGGCACGGTGAGCGCCGACTCGTGCTCGTCGGAGGCGACGAACGCGGTCGCGGTCTCGGCATCCGACCACCAGACCTGGATGATGAACAGGCCGGCCGCCTCGTCGACATAGGCGCGCGAGGCGTGCACGCCCTCGGCCGACTCGAGCGCCTTGCGGCCGCTCGTGCGCCAGAACTCGCGAAGCGCGGGGATGCTCGCGTTGTCGCGGATGCGCGCGCGGATGATGCGCACGTGCCCGGCGTCGTCGCGCTCGAGGGGTGCGGGCGGGGCGAGCAGCAGGACGTCCTCGAGGCCGTCGCGCACGGTGATCTTCGCCGAGCGCTCGCCCATCGTGCCGCCGATGGCCTGGTGCCCCGGCGAGGCGAAGTACGCGTCGAACTGCTCCGGCTGCTCCCACAGCGTCATCACGCGCAGGAGCCCGGGCTGCTCGACCGAGTCGAGCACGAAGCCGCGGACGAAGCCGGGCTCGTTCGTGGGGTGCGAGGTCTCGGGGTCGCGCCAGTGGGCGAGGACCTCGTCGCGGCGGGCGGGGTCGTACTCGAACTGGGTGTAGCGGGCGTACGTCATCTGGCGCGTTCCTTTCGGGGCGGGGCTCATCCGAGGCGTCGGCGCTCGCCCGGTCAAGCGCCACGATAGCAACGGACTTCGCAGGCCGATCGGGCCTGTTACGGCGCGATATTCTTGAGACAAGACGCGTGGAAAGGGCCCGGAATGGATGACGCAGCGCTGCTGTCGCGCTTGGCCCTCGAGATCGACCACCCCAACGCCACGCGCCTCGCGAACGCGGTGGTCGCCCTGATCGAAGCCGGCGACATCCCACCCGAGTACAAGCTCCCGCCGATCCGCATGGTCGCGGACGCGCTCGGGATGAGCCCCGCCGCGGTGGGGCAGTCGTGGAAGCAGCTTCGCGCCAAGGGCGTGATCGAGACCAAGACGCGGGGCGGCACGACGGTGCTCGGCCCGCCGCGCGCGCAGCACCCGCTGCGCTTCGCGCAGCTGCGCGACGTGGTCGGGCGCACCCGCGTCGACCTGGGGCGCCCGAGGCCGGACTCGCGGCTGCTTCCCGACCTCGGCGGCGCGCTCGCCGAGGTGGTGCGGCGGGCCGACGACCTCAACCGCTCCGATCCGCCGCCGATCACCCCCGAGCTGCGCGCCGCGGTCGAGCGGCACTGGCCGTTCGCCGCCGGCGCGGTGGTCGCCGTGCACCGCGGCATCGACGGCGTCGAGCATGCGCTGACCGCCATGCTCGAGCGCGGCGACGTGGTCGCGGTGGAAGACCCGACCGTGCCTCGCGTGCTCGACATCATCGACCGCATCGGCGCCCGCGCCCTCCCGATCGGCTGGCAGGACGACGGCCCGGATCTGCGCGAGCTGACCCGCGCGTTCCACGCGGGGGCGAAGGTGTTCGTGCTGCAGCCGAACGGCCATTCGCCCACCGGGCTCTCGGTGAGCCGATCGTGGATCGACGAGGCGGCCGAGCTCGTGCGCCGCGCCGACGCGCGCGTGGTGGAGTTCGACAACTTCCCGCTGCTGCATCCCGAGCGCCGGACGCTGGGGCGCCACGTGCCTGGGGCGACCGTGCTGGTCGAGGGGTACAGCCACTCGCACGGACTCGACATCCAGGTGGCCGTCGTCGGCGGGCCGAAGGCCGTGATCGCGCGGATCGAGCAGCAGATCGCCTACTCGCACCGCTGGGTGAGCCGGGTGATGCAGGACGCGCTCGCGGCGCAGCTCGCCTCGGCGGAGGCATCCATCGTCGTGCGCGACGCGTCGGAGGAGTATCAGCGCCGCCACGCGCAGGCCCGGGACTGGCTGACGGCGCGCGGCTTCGCGATGGCCGAGGCCACGAGCGCACCGTCGCTGTGGATCCCCGTCGTCGACGATGAGGCCGTGGTGCGGCGGCTCGCAGAACGGGGGATCGGGGTGCTGCCCGGGAGCGTGTTCGAGCAGCGACGCGGCGCGCGGCGGCACATCCACGTGAACGCCGCGCTGCCGCTGGCGGAGCTGGGCGACGACCTCGAGCAGATCGCCGAGGTGGCAGAGTCGGTGGCCGAGGAGGCCCTCGCGCAGCGCCGCGAGCGCTACCGGGCCGAGCGGCACCAGCTCGAAGACGCACCGGCCGACCCGAGCCAGTGGTCGGGGTACATGATCTGATTCGAGCGCCTGGCACGACGGCGCCCGGAAACCGTCCGCGCCGCGCCGCGCGGGGCTACGGTTGAGACATGGACGACACCGGCGCAATCACACACATCCCCGGCACCGAGACCGCCGTGCTCGCGGGCGGCTGCTTCTGGGGCATGCAGGACCTGATCCGCAGGCAGCCCGGCGTGCGCCAGTCCCGCGTCGGCTACACGGGCGGGGCGAACGCGCACCCGACGTATCGCAACCATCCCGGTCACGCCGAGGCGATCGAGATCGTGTTCGACCCGGGCGCGACCAGCTACCGCGACATCCTGTCGTTCTTCTTCCAGATCCACGACCCCTCGACCCTCGACCGGCAGGGCAACGACGTGGGCTCGAGCTACCGATCGGCGATCTTCCCGCTGAGCGCCGAGCAGGAGCGCGTGGCGCGCGAGACGATCGCCGATGTGGATGCCTCGGGCCTGTGGCCGGGCAAGGTGGTCACCACGATCGAGGCCGAGGCCCCGTTCTGGGAGGCCGAGCCCGAGCACCAGGACTACCTGGAGCGCATCCCGAACGGCTACACGTGCCACTTCGTGCGCCCGGGGTGGGTGCTGCCGAAGCGCTGACGGCGCGCTCGGGGCGCCGCCGCGGTGCGGCTCTGCGGCGGTGCGCTCAGCTCGCGGCCGGGGCCGCGGCATCCCGCGTCGAGAGCTGGTCGAGGCACGCCTCGAGCGCGACCCACCCGAGCATGGCGCACTTGATGCGCATCACGAAGCGCGCGACGCCCTGAAAGGCGACGGCGTCCTCGAGCGACTCGGGGGGCTCGCCGCCGTCTCGACTGCGCAGCATGGTGCGGAAGTCGTCGATCATGGCGCGCACCTCGGCCGCGTCGCGGTTCGCGCACAGCTCCGACATCACGGATGCCGAGGCCATCGAGATGCTGCACCCCTGGCCCTCCCAGCCCAGGGTCTGGATCGCGCCGTCCGCATCCAGCGCGATGCCGACGGTGATCTCGTCGCCACAGGTGGGGTTGAGCTCGTGATGGCGCGCCGTCGCGACGTCGCTCAGGCCGAAGCCGCTGCGCCTGCGGGCGTGATCGAGGATGACCTGCTGGTAGAGGGTTTCGAGCTCGCTGCTCACGGGGTGACTCCAAAGAAGGGACGGACTTCGGCGAGGGCGGTGGCGAAGCGCGCCACGTCGTCGTCGCTGGTGTAAAGGTAGGCGCTCGCCCGCGTGGTGGCAGCGACGCCGAGGCGGCGGTGCAGTGGCTGGGCGCAGTGGTGGCCCACGCGCACGGCGACGCCGCGGGCATCCAGGAACTGCCCGACGTCGTGCGCGTGCACGCCGTCGACGACGACGCTCACCAGCGCGGCGCGCTCGTGCGCCGCGGCGGGGCCGACGATGTGCACGCCGTCCACGGAGGCCGCGGCATCCATCAGCGCCGCCGCCAGCTGCTGTTCGCGAGCGTGCAGCCGCGCGGTGCCGACCCCCTCGAGATAGCGGACGGCGGCGCCGAGCCCGATGGCCTGGGTGACGGGCTGCGTGCCGGCCTCGAACCGCTGCGGGGGCGGCAGGAACTCGGCGTCGGTCATGGTGACGGTGGTGATCGTGGAGCCGCCGGTGCGCGCTGGCGGGAGGGCCGCGAGCGCCTCGGCGCGGCCGGAGAGCACGCCGATCCCGGTGGGGCCGAGCATCTTGTGGCCGGAGAACGCGGCGAAGTCGACGCCGAGCGCGGCGAGATCGACGGGCATGTGCGGCACGGACTGGCAGGCGTCGAGCACGACGGTCGCGCCGACGGCGTGCGCGAGCTCGGCAAGCTCCGCCGCCGGGGCGATGAGGCCCGTCACGTTCGAGACGTGCGCGAACGCGAAGACGCGCGTGCGCGTGTTCAGCGCCACGCGGGCGTCGTCGATGCTCCAGGTGCCGTCCTCGCGCACCGGCACCCAGCGCAGCGTCGCGCCGGTGCGGCGGGCGAGGCGCTGCCAGGGGATGAGGTTGGCGTGGTGCTCGGCCTCGGTCACCAGGATCTCGTCTCCGGGGCCGAGCGCGAAACGGGGATCGCCGAGCCCGGCGCTCGCATCCGCCATGCCGAGCGCGACCATGTTCAGGGCGTCGGTGGCGTTCTGGGTCCACACGATCTCGTCGTCGCGCGCGCCCACGAAGCGGGCGACATCGGCGCGGGCGTCCTCGAAGGCGAGCGTGGCGCGTCCGGTCGCCTCGCTCGCGCCGCGGTGCACGGCGGCGGTGCCGGCGTCGACGAACGCACGCTCGGCATCCATCACCTGTCGCGGGGTCTGCGAGGTCGCGGCCGAGTCGAGGTAGGCCGAACCGCGCTCGTCGCGCAGCGCCGGGAAGTCGCTGCGGACGTCGTCGGCAAGGCCGGCCACGCTGGCGGCGTCGGCGGGGGTGGTCATTCGGGCTCCTTGGGCGCCGTGGTCAGGCGGCACCCCTCAAGTGTGCCCGGCCCACCTGGGTGCGAGGTCATCGTGACGGCACGGGTCGCTGGGAGGTGCGCCGCGGCGCGGGGCGCCTGAACGCAATGTCGGAGGTGGTCTCTAGCCTTGGAGCATGAGGAT
The DNA here is from genome assembly GCA_029779645.1 of Actinomycetes bacterium. Lineage (GTDB taxonomy): Bacteria > Actinomycetota > Actinomycetes > Actinomycetales > Microbacteriaceae > Microbacterium. Next base: position 75,338 of record JAKPAC010000040.1, read on the forward strand.
CCTGCACACCTCCGACTGGCACATCGGCCGCACGTTCCACGGGCACAGCACGCTCGATGCGCTCGCCGAGGTGCTCGGTGCGCTGGTCGAGGAGGTTCGCGCGCGGGCGATCGACGTGGTGGTCGTCGCGGGCGACGTGTTCGACTCGGCGACGCCCTCGGCCGCCTGCTACCCAGTGCTGAGCGCCGCGCTGTCGGGGCTGCGCGCGGCGGGCGCGAGGGTGGTCATCACGAGCGGCAATCACGACTCGGCCGCGCGCCTGGGGTTCATGGCCGAGTTCACGCGCGACGCGGGCATCCACATCCTCACCGATCCGGCGGCGGTGGGTGCGCCCGTGGTGATCGACGACGAGCATGGGCCAGTCCTGTTCTACGGCATCCCCTACCTCGAGCCCTCGATCGTGCGGGCTCAGTGGCCGGGCGTGGCGATGCGGACCCAGGCGCAGGCGCTCGAGCACGCGATGTCGCTCGTGCGTGGCGACCTCGCGGCGCGACCCGCGGTGCGCTCGGTCGCGGTCTCGCACTGCTTCGCGGCGGGCACCGCGCCGAGCCCCGGGGTCGAGCGCGACATCCAGTCGGGCGGCATCGACGTCGTGCCGCTGTCGACCTTCGACGGCCCCGACTACGTCGCGCTCGGGCACATCCACGGCCGTGCCGTGCTGAGCGAGCGCATCCGCTACTGCGGCGCACCCCTGTTCTTCTCCTTCAGCGAGCAGCACAAGGCGCGGGGCGCGTGGATCGTCGAGCTGGATGCCGCGGGGCTCGCGTCCGTCGAATGGATGGCGCTGCCCGTGCCGCGCGCGCTCGTGACGCTCACGGGCACGCTCGACGAGCTGCTGGAGCGCGAGGAGTACGAGCGGCACACGGGCGAATGGGTATGCGCCGTGCTCACCGACGCGGTGCCGCCGATCGATCCGATGCGCAAGCTGCAGGCCCGCTTCCCGTGGTGCGCGACGCTGATGCTGAAGCCGCCCGCGCGCGAGAGCGACGGCCGCGACTACGGGCAGCGGGTGCGTGCCGCGGCGAGCGATCTCGAGCTCGTCGACGCCTTTCTCGGGCACGTGCGCGCCGGCACGGGGCTCTCCGACGCGGAGCGCGACCTCATCGGCGACGTGCTCGATGCGCACGCGAGCGCGGAGGTGCTCGCGTGAGGGTGCACCGGCTCGAGATCGAGGGGTTCGGCCCGTTTCGTGGTGCGCAGGCGATCGATTTCGACGGCTTCGCCGACGACGGCATCTTCCTGATCACCGGCAAGACCGGCGCAGGCAAGTCGAGCATCCTGGATGCCATCTGCTTCGCGCTGTATGAGAGCGTGCCGCGATACGAGGGCGGTGCGCGCCGGGTGCGCAGTGACCACGCTCGCGACGGCGAGCCGTCGCGCGTCGCGCTCGAGTTCAGCACCGCCGCGGGGCGATACCGCGTCGAGCGCACGCCGGAGTACCTGCGGCCGAAGAAGCACGGAGCGGGCATGACGCCGCAGAAGGCCACGGCGCAGCTCGCGCAGTGGGTGGACGGCGACTGGGTGGGGCTCGCCGCGCGCGGCAAGGAGGTCGGTGAGCTGCTCGGCGAGATCATCGGACTCACCCGCGAGCAGTTCCTCCAGGTGATCCTCCTCGCGCAGAACAGGTTCGCGCAGTTTCTGCAGGCCGAGCAGCCGCAGCGGCAGGCGCTGCTGCGCACGCTGTTCGGCACGCGCCGCTTCGAGGACTACGAGACCGCGCTCGAGACGCGGCGCAGAGACGCGCGAACCCGACTCGAACGCGGGGGCGACGGGCTCGAGTCGGCGGTGCTGCGGGCGGAGGGCGCGCTGGCCGAGGCGCACGCGCTGCACGCCCAGGGGGAGGCCGTGCACGCAGAGGCGACGGGCCTCGGCGAATCGGGCGACGCGGGCGGCTCCGGCGCGCTGACCGCGCGCATCGCCGCCTGTGAGCTCGGCGCGCTGCGTGTGGTCGCATGGGTGCAGGCAGGCGAGGCGGGCCTCGAGGCGCTCGCGGCCGAGCGGGGTCGTCTCGAGGCGGAGGTGAGCCGCCTCGAGGCCGTCGCGGCTCATCAGCGGCGACGAGACGCGTCGCTGCTCGCGCTGGCCGAGATCGACGACGCCGAGGCCGGCATCGCCGCGAGCCGCGAGGAGGTCCGCCTCGCGCGCGAGGCGGCGGCGGTGCGACACGCGATCGAGGCCGCGCTCCTCGCTGCGGACGCGCGGGCGAGCGCGGAGGCGCAGCTGGAGTCAGCGGAGCTCGCGTGGCGCGAGGCGGGTGAGCCCGAGGTAGCTGACGATGCCCTCGCGCCGCTCCTCGACACCCGGGTGCGCGCCAGCGGGGGTCTCGACGACATGCTCGCGCTCGAGCGGGCGCTGCCGGAGCAGGCGGCGCAGGTGGCGGCGCTCGACGCGCAGACGGACGAGCTCGGGCAGGCGATCGAGGCGGCCGAGGCCGCCGCGGCGCTCGCCCCCGCGCGAGTTCGCGAGCTCGACGAGGCCATCGCACAGGCATACACCCAGGCTGCGCGCGTCGACGACGATCGAAGCGCCGTCGCAGACCTGGTGGCCGCCGTCGACGCCGCGGGCGAGGCCGAATCGATCGCGCAGCTCGCGCTCGCGGCGCAGCGCGGGCTGCGCGATCGAGGCGCCGAGCTCACGGCGGCATCGGGCGAGGTCGACCGGCTCCGCGAGCTGCGCTTTCGGGGCATCGCGGGCGAGCTGGCCGCGGCGCTCGTGGCCGGCGAGCCGTGCCAGGTGTGTGGTGCGCTTGAGCATCCCGCACCTCGCATCGGCGACGGCGAGCCGATCACGCAGGAGCAGATTGACGAGGCGATGGCGATTCGCGATGCCTGCATCGAGCGCGAGCGGGCCGCCGCCGAGCACGCGCGCGCAGCCGAGCAGTCACTCGCCGATGCGCGCGTGCGGTCGGGTGGGCGAGAGCTGGGTGCGCTGCGGCCGCTGCTCGCGGCTGCCGAGGCACAGCTGACGGCCGCCGAAGTCGTCGCCGCGCGCCACGGCGAGCTTGTCACCGCACGAGCCGCGCTGCTCGCGCGGCACGAGTCGGCCGCCCGTGAGCTCGACGAGACGCGCACGCAGCACAGCGCCGTCATCGCGCGGCGGGGACAGGCGCAGGGCGAGCATCGGGCCGCCCGCACCCAGGTCGAGGCGGCGCGCGCAGGCTTCGCATCGGTGCGCGAGCGCCGCGAAGACGCGGAGCGCGGAATCGAGCGGGCCCGGGAGCTCGCGCAGGCGCGAGCCGAGCGCGAGCGCTGCGCGGCGGCGGATGCCGCGGCGACCGTGGCGCGCGACGTCGCGCTGGGCGGGCACGGATTCGCCTCGTCCGCGCAGGCGCTCGAAGCGCTCCGCACCGACGCCGAGGTCGCGGCGATGGAGGCTCGCGTGCGAGCGCACGGCGAGCAGCGGGCTCACCACAGGTCGGTGCTGCTCGAGCCCGAGCTGCTCGCCCTCCCGGAGGAGCCCGTCGACACCGAGCACGCCCGCGCCGCGAGCGCAGAGGCGAAGGGGCGACACGACGTCGCCCTGCGTGCGCAGCTTCGCATCGAGGCGCTCGCGCGCCAGCTGCGCGAGGCGATCGACGAGGCGGCGCGCCGCGGCGGAGCGGTGGCCGAGCTCGACGCCGAGCACGCGCTGATCGAGGGCCTGGCGAATGCCGTCGCCGGCCGCGCGCCGAACACGCACCGCATGAAGCTCGAGGCGTTCGTGCTCGCCGCCGAGCTGGAGGAGATCGTCGAGGCGGCGAACCGGCGCCTCGCGATCATGTCTGGCGAGCGGTACCGCCTCGAGCACAGTGACGAGCTCGCGGCGCGCGGCAAGCAGTCGGGGCTCGGGCTCGCGGTGCTCGATCAGCACACCGGCCGCCTCCGGCCCACGCACTCGCTCTCCGGCGGCGAGACCTTCCTCGCCTCGCTCGCGCTGGCGCTCGGCCTCGCCGAGGTCGTGTCGGCGCGTGCCGGCGGCATCACGCTCGACACGCTGTTCATCGACGAGGGCTTCGGCTCGCTCGACGGCGCCACCCTCGAGATCGCGATGGCCACGCTCGATGACCTTCGCCAGGGCGGTCGGGTGGTCGGGCTGATCAGCCACGTCGAGGCGATGAAGGAGCAGATCCACGCTCACCTGCTGGTCGATGTCGCCCCGCAGGGGTGGAGCGAGGTGCGATCGCTCGTGGCCGCTGCGGACATCCCCCTCGGGTAGCGTCACACGGCGCACGGCGTGGGCGCCCGGAGTGGATCGCGCCCTCTGCGGCACCCCGTGCAGGAACCCCGTGGACGCGTGAGCGGCTCGGGTCCGCAGACCCGAGCCGCCCAGTGCGCTGCGCGTGGCGCAGACGCGGGTGCTACTCGACGAGGTACGCGCGCGCGTTCTCGGCGACGACGTCGAAGAACGCACCGGCCGCCTCGAGCGAGATGCCGCCCGAGGACGCCATCGACTCGACGAACGCGGTGCGGAACTCCTCCTCCGCGCCAGCGTCCATGAGGCCGCCGGCGATCTTGTCCTGCGCGACGATGGCCTGGCCGAGCGCGAGCAGTACCGAGTCGGGGAACATCGCAGCGACCAGCTCGGGCGTCGCGTTCGGGATCTCCGCCGTCAAGATGCGCACGACCTCGGGCTTCGCGACTCGGATGAAGGCAGCCTCGTCGTAGGCGCCGGGCACGGCCTCCTCCGCGGCGTCGCCCTCATCGGCGGGCGTCTCGTCGACCCACGAGTCGTCCTCCTCGGACGACGACGAGTCGTTCCAGTTGTTCGGGTTCTCGAGGTAGCTCACTGCCGCGAGCCCGATGAAGTACAGGATGACCATGACGATCGAGACGATCCAGCCGACCACCGAGATGATCAGCGCGGCGATCGACATTCCCTTGCCGCCCATCTTCTTCACCAGCGCCACGATCGCGATCACGAACGCGGGCAGGAGCAGCACTCCGGCGAACAGGTTCACGCCGGGGATGAATGACATGAGCAGGCCGAGCACGGCGAGCACGAGCGCGATGATCGCGAGCGTCTTGGGACGCGCGCCACCCGGTGCGGGAGGCGCGACCGGCTGGCCGTAGACCGGCTGTCCGTAGCCGGGCTGCTCGTACCCGGGCGCCGGCGGCTGACCGTATGCCGGGGGCTGGCCGTACGCGGGGGGCTGGCCGTACGCGGGCTGCTCAGGCTGCGGGGCGCCGGGGTAGCCGGGCGCCTGACCGTACGGCGGCACCGGAGGCTGCTCGGTCGGAAAACCGCCTGCGGGGTACGCGGCGGTCGGCTGCTCCCCGTCGAACGGCGGCGTCGGCTCGCCGGGCTGCTGGGGGTCTTGGGGAATGCTCACTGGGGTTCCTCTGCTGCGGGGACTGCTGAATTTCCAGCCTATCGGCGTCTTTTCGGCTTTCTGGTGCGTTCGGGCCGAGAATCCGGATCCCGCGCGAGAATGCGGGCGGCATGCTGCCGTGTCCGTGGCGCCGGGTAGCGTGTCTGGCAACACGGGGGAGCGCATGTACATCCACAACGGCAGCATCGTCACCAGCGCCAGCGATCTGAGCGCGGCATCGCACTGCGAGTTCGCCGTGCTCCGCCGGCTCGACGCGCTGCTCGGACGCATCGACGCGGTGTCAGAGCCCGACGACCCGATGCTGGTGCGCGCGGCCGCGCTCGGCGACGCGCACGAGCGGCGCGTGCTGGACGCGCTGCTCGAGGCCCCCGGGCGCCGAGTGGTGCAGGTGCCCAAGCCAGATCTGCGCGACGACGACTCGCTGCGAGGCGCGGTGGAGCAGAGCATCGCCGCGCTCGCCTCGGGCGCCGACGTCGTGTTCCAGGCGACGTTCGCGACGGAGGAGTTCATCGGCTTCGCCGACTTCATCGTGCGCGAGAGCGACGGCCGGTACAAGGTGCAAGACACCAAGCTCGCGCGCACCGCCCGGGTCACCGCGCTCCTGCAGCTCGCGGCGTACGTCGCGCAGCTCGACCGGCTCGGCATCCCGCGCGCCGACACGGTGGAGCTGCTGCTCGGCGACGGCACGGTGAGCGTGCATCGCGTCGACGACATCATGCCGGTGTTCGTCCGGCAATGGGCGCGCCTGCGCGCGCTGGTCGCCGAGCGCGCGGCCGCGCGCGGGGCCGTGCCCTGGGGCGACCCCCGCTATCGGGCCTGCGGGCGGTGCGAGTGGTGCGCCCCCGAGGTGGAGCGCGAGCGCGACCTGCTGCTCGTCGCGGGGATGCGCCCCACCCAGCGGCGCCGCCTGATCGAGGCCGGCATCGCGACGATCGATGCGCTCGCCGAGGCGAGCTCCGGGCCGGACGCGATGCCGGTCGAGTCGTTCGAGGGGCTGCGCGCGCAGGCGGAGCTGCAGCTGCACGCCGAAGCTCCCGGGCACGTCGGGCCGCCGCCGTTTCGCGTGGCGCAGCCGGAAGCGCTCGCCGCCATCCCGCGGCCCGACGCGGGCGACCTCTTCTTCGACTTCGAGGGCGACCCGCTGTACACCGAGGGGGCCGGGCGCTGGTGGGGGCTCGACTACCTGTTCGGCTGGGTCGATGCCGAGGGGCGCTTCGATGCGCTCTGGGCCCACAGCTTCGCGCAGGAGCGGCAGGCGCTGATCGACTTCATCGGGTTCGTGCGGGAGCGCCGGTCGCGGCATCCCGAGATGCACATCTATCACTACGCCCCGTACGAGACCGCGCACCTGAGCGCGATGGCCGCTCGCTACGGGGTGTGCGAGGCCGAGGTCGATGGGCTGCTGCGAGCCGGCGCGTTCGTCGACCTCTACCCGATCGTGCGGCGCGCGGTGCGGGTGGGCTCGCGCTCGTACTCGATCAAGATGCTCGAGCCGCTGTACATGGGCGAGGATTCTCGTTCCGAGATGGCGGTGACGAAGGGCGATCAGTCGATCGAGGTGTATCTGAGCTGGCGCGAGGCCGTCGCACAGGGGCGCGACGGCGAGGCGGCCGAGATCCTGCAGGGCATCGCCGACTACAACGAGTACGACTGCGTCTCGACGCTGAAGCTGCGCGATTGGATGCTGGGGCTCGCGCGGGCACGCGGCATCGTGCCCGCGATGGTTCCGGAGGCGGAGCAGGAGACCTTCGAGGAGTCGCCCACGGCGCGCGGGCTGCGAGAGCGCGCGCGGGCGATCGAGGCCGGATGCTCGGGGCCGGGTGCGACGCCCGAGCCGGCGGCGCTCGCCGAGGCCGATGCGCTGCGCCTGGCGGCCGCCGCGCTCGACTACTACCCGCGCGAGCGCAAGAGCTACTGGGCCGAGCACTTCCTCCGCCTGGAGCAGCCGGTCGAGACCTGGGCCGAGCGCGGCAACGTGCTGCTCGTCGACCGCGTGCGCAGCGCCGTGGCGCGCGACTGGGAGGCGACGGGGCGGCAGCGCAACGCGCGTCGCACGCTGCGCCTGCACGGCGCGATGGCGCCGGGGTTCACCCTCAGCGCGGGCGACTCGGTGTTCGTGCTCTACGAGGCGCCCGCGCCGTTCGAGTCGCCCTATGGCCCGCACCTGCGGGCCACGCGGGATGCCGTGATTCTCGAGGTGCTGGACGGCGACGCGTCGAGCGGCCTGCTGGTGGAGGAAAGCGCCGCGGGCGGTGCCTGGAGCGCGCTGCCCATGGCTGTCGCGCCGGGCTGGCCGATCCGCACGACGAATCAGGAGGCGGCCATCGCCGACTGGGCGTCGCGGCTGCTCGCCGACGAGGCACTCGCGGCAGATCCGGCCACCGACGTGCTCCTGCGGCGCCCCTCGCGGGTGCACCGGGCAGGCGGCAGCGGTGACAGCGGCAGCGGGGGGCCCGACGACGCGCACGGCGGCTCCGGCGACACGGTCGGCGCCGTCGTCGAGGCGCTCGCTCGGCTGGGCCGCGGCTTCGTCGCGGTGCAGGGGCCGCCCGGCACCGGCAAGACACGCGTGGGCTCGAGGGTGATCGCCCGGCTCGTGCGCGAGCACGGCTGGCGAATCGGCGTGGTCGCGCAGTCGCACCGCGTCGTCGAACACGTGCTCGACGGCGTGGTGGCCGCGGGGCTCGACGGATCGCTCGTCGCGAAGGCGCTCGGCGGCTCCAGCCCGGAGGCGCACCGCTTCACCGCGCTGCCGAACAAGGCCGCGGCCGCGGGCTTCGCGAGCGCGCATGCCGCGACCGGCTTCGTGCTCGGCGGCACCGCCTGGGACTTCTCGAACCCGCGGACGGTGCCCCGCGAGAGCCTCGATCTGCTCGTCATCGACGAGGCCGGTCAGTTCTCGCTTGCGAACACGATCGCCGTGTCGCTCGTGGCGCCCCGGCTGCTGCTGCTCGGCGACCCGCAACAGCTTCCGCAGGTGAGCCAGGGGACGCATCCGGAGCCCGTCGACACCTCGGCGCTGGGCTGGGTGATCGGCGAGCACGCGGTGCTGCCCGAGGCGCTCGGCTTCTTCCTGGGCGAGAGCTGGCGGATGCATCCAGCCGTGGCCGCGCCGGTGTCGCGGCTCTCGTACGAGGGCCGCCTCGCCTCGCACCCCTCCGCGAGCGTGCGCCACCTCGAGGGCGTCGCGCCCGGGCTGCACGCGGTGCCCGTCGCGCACGCCGGCAACGCCATCGCATCGACCGAGGAGGCCGCCGAGGTCGTGCGCATCGTGCGCGACGTGCTGGGCCTGCCCTGGACCGAGGTGCGGGCGGGCCTCGACGGCGTCGGCATCGCGCAGCCGCCGCGACCCCTCGAGCAGCGCGACATCATCGTGGTCACCCCCTACAACGCGCAGCTGCAGTGCGTGCGCGCGGCCCTCGATGCCGAGGGATTCGGCGGCGTGCCGGTCGGCACGGTCGACAAATTCCAGGGGCAGGAGGCCGCGGTCGCGATCACGAGTCTGGCGGCATCATCGGGTGCGGATGTGCCGCGCGGCATCGAGTTTCTGCTGATGCCCAATCGGCTGAATGTCGCGATCTCGCGCGCGAAGTACGCCGCCTACCTGCTGTATTCGCCAGCGCTCCTCGACGACCTGCCGCGCAGCCCGCAGGGGCTTGCGCAGCTGAGCGGATTCGCCCGCCTCGTCGAGGGCGGCTGACGGCGGGCCCGGGCACTCGCGGCGCGCCGGCGCGGACCGGACCGCGGCCCCGTGCCGTCGCAGCGATGTGCCGCTGGAGTACCGCCGCGCCACAGCAGCAGAGCGCGAACGCAGCGGAGCGCGAAGAGCGCACAGTGCTGCAGAACGCCGCGCTGGCGAACGCAGCGCTGCGGCAGCACCGCGCGCTACGCCGTGCCGTACAGGCGGTCGCCCGCGTCGCCGAGGCCGGGCACGATGTATCCGTGCTCGTTCAGTCGCTCGTCGACGGCGCCGAGCACCAGGGTGACGTCGCGGTCGCCCACGAGCTTCTTCAGCGCCTCGAGCCCCTCGGGCGCGGCGAGGATGCAGATCGCGGTCACGTCGACGGCACCGCGGTCGAACAGGTAGTCGATGGCGGCACCGAGCGAGCCTCCGGTCGCGAGCATCGGGTCGAGCACGAAGCACTGGCGATCGCTCAGGTCGTCAGGGAGCCGCTCGGCGTAGGTCGAGGGCTCCAGCGTCTCCTCGTTGCGCACGATGCCGAGAAAGCCGACCTCTGCGGTCGGCAGCAGCTTCACCATGCCCTCGAGCATGCCGAGGCCGGCACGCAGGATCGGCACCACGATCGGGCGCGGCTCGCTGATCCGCACGCCCATGGTCGTCGTCACGGGCGTCTGAATCTCGATCGGCTCGATGCGCACACCGCGGGTCGCCTCGTAGGCGAGCAGGGTGACGAGCTCCTCCGTCAGCTGCCGGAACACCGGCGAGGTGGTGCGCTGGTCGCGCAGCACCGTGAGCTTGTGGGTGATGAGTGGATGATCGGCAACGTGCACGCGCATGGGGCAAGGTTACTGCGTCGCCGTGCCCGACGACGACCGCGGATGCGACGGACCGGGCGCTCGCCCGCCGCTGCCGGGGCCGTGGCTGCCGGCGTCGTGGCCAGCGCGGACTGCGCGCGCGGCCGCGATGCGGTGTACTAGGAGCGTGCTGCACATCCCCGCCATCTTCGACGAATGGATGTCGCGCGCGCTGGCGCTCGCGACGCTGGCCGCGCACGAGGGCGACGTGCCCGTCGGGGCGGTGGTGGTGGATGCCGCCGGCCGCGTCATCGGCGAGGGCCGCAACCTCCGCGAGCGCACGCACGACCCCACCGCGCACGCCGAGGTCGTCGCGCTTCGGGCGGCGGCAGCGGCCCGCGGCGACTGGAATCTCGAGGGCTGCACCCTCGTCGTGACCCTCGAGCCCTGCGTGATGTGCGCGGGAGCGATCCTGCAGTCGCGCGTCTCGCGCGTCGTGTTCGGGGCGTGGGACGAGAAGGCCGGCGCCGCGGGCTCGGTGCATGACCTGCTCCGCGACCGCCGCCTGCCCTACCGCGCCGAGGTGATCGGCGGGGTGCGGGAGGACGACACCCGGGTCCTGCTGCAGGAGTTCTTCGAGGCAAGGCGACCGTAGAACCGCCTTGCGACCGCGCGAGCACGCGCGCGATCGGGGGTCACGGCAGCTTCGGCGGCACTTCCCGGCCGAGGTACTCGATGTGCTCGAGATCGCGCAGGTTGAGCACCTGGAAGTACACGCGCTGCGCCCCCAGCTCTGCGAGCCGCGCCACCTTCTCGGCGATCCGCTCGGCGTCGCCCCAGATGTTCGCCTCGCTGCGCGTCTGCTCGGGCGAGCGGTTCGCCTCCGCGCCCCGGCGGAGCACCTCGGCCTCGTTCCCGCCCGCGAACGTGGTGAGCGCCACCGAGTATCGCAGCGACTCGGGATCGCGGCCGATGCGCTCGGCCGCGGCCTTGACCCCGGCGATCTTCTCGGCGAGCACCGCTTCGCGCTGGAAGCCGATGTTGAACTCATCCGCGTAGCGCGCCGCGATCGCCGGCGTGCGCGTGGGGCCGCCGCCGCCGACGATCACCGGCACCTTCGCCTGGATCGGCTTGGGCATCGCGGGCGAGTCGACCAGCGAGTAGTGCGCGCCGTCGAACGAGTAGCGCTCGCCGATGGGCGTCGCCCACGAGCGGGTGATGACCTCGAGCTGCTCCTCGAGCAGACCGAATCGCTTCTCGGGGAAGGGGATGCCGTAGGCCGAGTGCTCGGCGGCATACCAGCCGGTGCCGAGGCCGAGCTCGACGCGCCCGCCCGACATCTCGTCGACCTGCGCGACCTGGATGGCGAGCACTCCGGGGTGGCGAAACGTGACAGAGGAGACGAGCGTGCCCAGGCGCACGCGCTCGGTCTCGCGCGCGAGACCGGCGAGACTCGTCCACGCGTCGCTCGGGCCGGGGAGGCCGTCGCCGCCCATGGCCAGGTAGTGGTCGGAGCGGAAGAATCCCGTGAAGCCGAGGCGCTCGGTGGCCTGGGCGCAGCGGAGCAGCTCATCGTAGGTGGCACCCTGCTGGGGCTCGGTGAAGATGCAGTATTCCATGGCACCATCCTGGCCGCCGGGGCGGCGTGCGCGGGCCAGGGCGCGCGAGCGCTCAGGGATACGGGGTCGGGCCGGCATCCGGCAGCGGCGCCGAACCCGGCGGCGGCCCCTTCGGCGGCTGCGGCATCGCGACGACGTCGATCTCCGAGCGGAAGACGTACAGGTCTTCATCGCCCGGATACCCGCGTGGCATGCGGCCCGGGGCCGAGGCATCCACATCGAACATGTTCACGCGCGCGCGGATCAGCCCGTGGTCGGCGCCGACGCCTCGGGTGTTGAAGTACGCGTAGCGGCTCGCGCGGCCGGGGATGTCGATGCGGCCGAACGCTGTGATGCCGTCGACCGTGAGCGGCGAGGAGGTGCGCACGATCGGCGCGTCGACGAGGTTGGCAGCCTCGTCTGGGTTCAGCACCAGCGAGACCGTGAACGGATACTCCAGCAGGTCGACGCGGGGCATCTCGGCGACGACCGGCGGTGGGGCCTCCTCCGTGTTCCAGACAGCGCGGCCCCCGCTCGATCTGCGCGCCCGCACGAACCAGACCAGCCACACGATGAGGATGGCGAGGGTGATCAGGATGCCGGCGAGCAGCAGCGGAGAGGTCGACATGGGCCTAGTCTGCCGACTTGAGCACGATCGTGTCGGTTGCCGGCCGCGCGCCCTCGAGCTCGGGGCGGTAGATGTCGGGCTCGAGGTAGAGCACCTTGGCGATCGGCACGGCCGCCCGCACGCGCGCCTCGATCACGTCGATGTCGACGGCCACCTCGCGCAGGAGCCGGTCTGAGACGAATCCGAGCTTGGCGGCGACGAGCAGCTCGTCGGGGCCGAGGTAGAGGGTCTTGATGTGGATGATCCTCTCGACCTCGGGGCCCGACTCGATCGCGGCGACGATCGCGTCGTGATCGGCCTCGTTCGCGCCCTCCCCGACAAGCAGGCTCTTGGTCTCGATGCCCAGCACGACCGCGATCGCGACCAGGAGCACGCCGATCATGAGGGTGCCGATGGCGTCGAACACGGGGTTGCCGGTGATGACGGTCATGCCGACGCCGAACAGGGCGAAGCACAGGCCGAGCAGCGCGCCGACGTCTTCGAGCAGCACGACCGGCAGCTCGGGGGCCTTGGAGTGCCGCACGAACGACACCCACGACTGGCTGGGGAGGCGCACGTGGTTGCTCTCGCGCACCGCGGTGCGCAGCGAGAACGACTCGAGCACGATCGCGATCACGAGCACGCCCACCGGGATCCACCATGCGGTCAGCATGTGCGGGTCGGTGAGCTTGTTCACGCCCTCATAGATCGAGAACACGCCGCCGATCGAGAACAGGATGATCGACACGACGAACGCGTACACGTAGCGCTCGCGGCCGTAGCCGAAGGGATGCTCCCGGTCGGCCGCGCGCCGAGCCCGGCGTCCGCCGAGCAGGAGCAGCAGCTGGTTGCCCGAGTCGGCGACCGAGTGCACGGCCTCGGCGAGCATCGAGGCGGATCCGGAGATCGCCCACGCCGCGAACTTTGCGATCGCGATCCCCATGTTCGCGAGGAACGCGGCGATAATCGCCCTGCTGCCACCGGATGCGCTCATGCGTCGATCCTATTTGCGCCGCGCCGACGGCGGGACGCCTGTGACGCGGCGTGCCGTGGCTGCCGCCCGCGTGCGCGGTGCCGCCTGTCGCTCGCGCATCGGCGGTGAGGGCGAGGGCGGGGCGCGCTCCGGGCAAAGCTAGTCGGACGAGGGGATGATGAACGCCTCGGTCGGCGGGTGCGGGTCGATTCGGGGCGTGGATGCCGCCGGCGTGCGCCGGATCACATCGGCCAGGGCCGCGGCGAACTGCGCCGGACGCTCGAGGTGCGCGGCGTGGCCCACGCCGTCGAACGTCACCTCGGTGACCGAGCCGCCGTGGGCCGCGTACTCGCTGAGCACGTCGCGGGTCTGCGTCACCATCAGCTGGGCGGGGGCATCGCGCTCGCCGGGCCAGCCCGGGAACATGCCCTGCTGGCCGAGGAAGTTCACGTCGAAGTACGAGGCATCCGAAACGATCGCATCGGCGGTGCCGTGCACCCAGAGAATGGGCGGCAGAATCGGCAGCTCGACGATGCCCGACACGTTGTGGTACCTCGGCGCCATCGCGTTGAGCACCCCCGCATCGCCGGGGGCGAAGCCCGGCCAGTTGGGGCTGTCGACGGTGTTGCCCGGGTAGCTGCCCTCGGCGGTGGCGGTGCGCAGCATCGCCTCGACCAGCTCGTCCTCGCGACTGGTCACATAGCTCGGGCTCACGAAGGCGCCGCGGAACACGGTGCGCGGCGAGCTCTGGTTCTCGTCGCTCAGATCGCCCGCGGCCAGTCGCGCCACGAGCTCGGGGTTTGCGGTGCCGGCGCCGGTGCCCGCGTCGTCGCGGGTCAGGCGGGTGCCGTCACGGCGGGTGCCGCCGAACCCGTACGGCGAGATCGGCGAGACGAGCGTCAGGCTCAGCGCGCCGTAGTCGATCGCGTGCTGCATGATCACGCCCGCGCCCATCGCCCAGCCGACGAGGTGCGCGCTCGTGATGCCGAGCGCGCTGAGCAGCGCACGCAGGTCGTCGCTGAAGTCGGCGAGCCCGCGGGTCGCGTCGACGGGGAGCACATCGCTCTCGCCGAACCCGCGCAGGTCGACCGCGATGGCGCGCGCGCCGCGCGGCAGGTCGAGCATGGCCTCCTGCCAGAACACCGAAGACGAAAGGCTGCCGTGCACGAACACGACCGCCGGCGCGTCGGCGGCGAGCGCCCGGTCGGCGTCGCGCTCCAAGATCCCGACGGTGAGCCGCTCGGTCTTGACAGCTCGCGCGCTGATGCCTGCAAAGAGTGTCATTGCCGTCCTTCGGTGAAGCAGAATGCTGTCTTGATCCCGATCATAGCCGCGCGATCTGCGCGCTGCCCTCGGGTTTCAGCCCGCGCTCCGGCGCCGCGCGCTCTCGTAGGATTGCGGCATGAGCGCTCCCGAGAACACGCCCCTGCCCGCCATCGCCGTCCTCGGGGCGGGCTCGATGGGCGGCGCGATCGTGCACGGGCTGGCCGCTTCCGGGCTGGCCGCCTCGGGGCTCGTCGCCACCAATCGCACCCAGGTCAAGGCCGCCGAGCTCGCGGTGCTCCCAGGAGTGACGAGCGTCGCGCTCGAGACGTCGCCGAACGGCAACGCGGATGCCGCGGCCGCTGCCGAGATCGTGCTGATCGGCGTCAAGCCGGCCATGGTGCCCGCGCTGCTGCGCGAGCTGGCGCCGTCGCTGCGCCCGGGCACCATCGTGGTCAGCCTGGCGGCCGGGGTCACCATCGCCACGTGCGAGGCCAGCCTCGGCGGCGAGATCCCGGTCGTGCGGTCGATGCCGAACACACCGGCGGTCGTCGGCAAGGGCGTCACCGGCATCGCCGCCGGCACCCACGCGCGCGAGGAGCACGTCGCCCTCGTGCGACGTCTGTTCGAGACCGTGGGCGCGGTGATCGAGACCGAGGAATCCCGCATCGACGCGCTCAGCACCATCTCGGGCTCGGGGCCGGCCTACGTGTTCCTGCTGATGGAGGCGTTCACGCGCGCCGCGGAGGGCAAGGGCTTCACTCGGGAGCAGGCGCGGCTGATGGCCGAGGGCACGTTCATCGGCGCCGCGGCGCTGCTCGACGCCAGCGACGAGGAGCCGGCCGAGCTGCGCCGCCGGGTCACCAGCCCCGGCGGGACGACCGAGCGGGCGATCGCGGTGCTCGACGCGGCCGGGCTCGAGGCGACCTTCGCGGAGGCGACGGACGCGGCGCTGGCGCGCGCGAGAGAGCTGGCGGCCGAGGCATCCTGAGCCGCAGTGACATGGCGGGCCGCAGTGACACGCTGCGCGGTCGAGGCCCTGATGATGAGCCCTGCCGCGGCCGAAGGCGCGCCTGCACGCCGGGCGACCCCCGCGGTGCCGGTGTCAGCGATCGAGGGCGGCGAACCGCTCGACGTCGGCGTTGGTGCCAGAGACGATGATGAGGTCGTGGTTGGAGACGATGGTGTCGGTCTCGGCGTAGCGGAACTCCTTGCCGGGCGACTTCACGCCGACGACGGTGATCTTGTACTTGGAGCGCACGCGCGAGTCGCGCAGCGCGACGCCGCGGATGAACTTGGGCGGGTACATCTTGACCAGCACGAAGTCGTCGTCGAAGCGGATGAAGTCGAGCATGCGCCCCGAGACGAGGTGCGCGACTCGTTCGCCGGCCTCGCGCTCCGGGTAGATGACGTGGTGGGCGCCGACCCGCGAGAGGATCTTGCCGTGCGACTGCGAGACCGCCTTCGCCCAGATCTGCGGCACCTGCATGTCGACCAGGTTCGCCGTGATCAGCACCGACGCCTCGATCAGCGAGCCCACGGCGACGACGGCCACCGAGAAGTCCTGGGCGCCGACCTGCTTGAGCGCGTCGAGGTTGCGGGCATCGGCCTGCACGGTGTGCGTGACGCGCTCCGACCACTTCTGCACGAGCTCGTGGCTCTCGTCGATGGCAAGGACCTCGCGACCGAGGCGGTCGAGCTCGCCGGCGCATGCCGCGCCGAATCGGCCGAGTCCGACCACGAGAACCGGGGCGTCGTTTCTGATGCGGTCAACCAACGATCGGCCTTTCGACGGGCAGTGAGTACAGCTGCGAGCGGGATGTCGCGGCGACAGCGGCGGCGAGTGTCACTGTACCAATTCGGCCCATGAAGATGGTCGCCGCCATGACGTAGATGGCGGGGTCGGGCAGCGCGGCGGTGACGCCGGTCGACAGGCCCACCGTGCCGAACCCGGAGATCACGTCGAAGAGCACGTCGCCGACCGGGGCGCCGGTGATCTGCAGGATGGTGATCGTCGACAGCGCGACGATCGTCGAGCCCCACGCCACGACGCTTAGCGCGACGCGCTGCACGTCGCTCGGGATGCGGCGGTCGAACACCTGCGTCGATGCGCGGCCGCGGGCCTCGGACCACGCCGCGAGCGCGAGCACGGCCAGGGTCGTCACCTTGATGCCGCCGGCGGTCGAGGCCGAGCCGCCGCCGACGAACATGAGCATCGAGCCGACGATGAGCGAAGAGCCGTTCAGCTCGCCGATGTCGACCACCGAGAAGCCGCCCGAGCGGGTCATCGCCGAGAGGAAGAACGCCTGGAAGGTGGTGTCGACGGCGTCCATGCTGCCGAAGGTCTCGACGTTGTCGAACTCGAGCACGGCGAAGGCGAGCGCGCCGGCCAAGAAGAGCGCCGTCGTGGTGATGAGGGTCAGCTTGGCGTGCAGCGACCAGCGCCGCACGTGCCAGACGTGCCGGGCGAGCGTGTAGATCACGGGGAAGCCGATGCTGCCGAGAAAGACGCCGACCATGAGGACGGTGAGGATGAAGTAGTCGTCGGCGAACGGGGCGAGGCCGCCGGGGTTGGGGGTGAATCCCGTGTTCGTGAACGCCATCGCCGCGTAGAACGGCGCCTCCCAGATCGCGGCGACGGCGTCGACCTTCGCGAGCACCAGGGCCGGGAACAGCAGGATCGCGAGGATGCCCTCGATGACGAGGGTCGACAGCGCCACGGTGCGCAGCAGCTGGCCGACCTCGCCGAGGCGCACGGTCTGGCTCTCGTTCACCGGCCCGCCGTGCGCGCGCAGCGGGTTCGTGTCGCTCGCGGCGATCAGCTTGGCGCGCAGCCCGAGGCGCTTCGAGATCACCAGGCCCAGGATCGAGGCGAGCGTGAGCACGCCCATGCCGCCGATGTTCACGCCGAGGAAGATCAGGACGCGCCCGAACGGCGACCAGTGCGTCGCCATGTCGACCGTGCTCAGTCCGGTGACGCAGATGGTCGAGACCGCGGTGAACAGCGCGTCGGCGAGCGGCGTGCGCTGACCGTCGGCCGCCGCGGCCGGGAGCGAGAGCAGAGCCGTGAACAGCAGCACCAGGCTGGAGAAGACCAGCAGCGCGAAGCGCGGGGGCGAGGCGGTCGTGAAGGCGCGGAAGGCCGAGGGAACCGAGCGGACAGCGCGAAGCAGCGGTCGTGATGACCGCCTGCTCCTCATGTCCACCGACATGTCGCCTCCTCGCTGGCCGGGACCTTGTCATGGTAGTCGTGCTCCCGCGCCACTAACCTATGGGTATGGCGGACATTTTCGACGTGATTGCCGACGGCACGAGGAGAGACATCCTGCAGCTGCTGCTCGAGAGTGCCGGATCGGGACAGGACACGGGCACCAGCGTGTCGAACATCGTGCAGGCGCTGGGCGCCAGCCAGCCCACCGTGTCGAAGCATCTGAAGGTGCTGCGCGACGCCGGGCTCGTCTCGGTGCGCGAGGAGGGTCAGCACCGGTTCTACAGCCTTGAGGCCGGGCCGCTCGGCACCGTCGACGATTGGCTGGTGCCGTTTCTCATCGACGAGACGGATGCCGCGATCCTCGCCGACCCCTACGCCGACGACGATGGCAGCCCGTCGCTCCCGGAGGGCGCACAGCACGCTGCCGAGGTGTTCGGCCGCACCGCCGCGCAGGCCAAGCACGTCGTCGCGACGGCGATGAAGCGCCTCGGGGTCTAGCGCCTCGGGTGTCGTGCCTCGACGCGGCGTCGCTGACTCGCCCCCCTTGCGGCGTGTATCTGGCCGCCGCGGGCCGGCGTTGCTCGCCGTGGGCCGAACCGTGCGCCGTGGGCCGAACCGTGCGCCGAGGGCCGAACCGTGCGGCGAGGCCCGGCCTCGCCTGGCGCGCCGCTGACGGCTCGGCGCGGGTGGATCCCGCGCGACCGGTCAGAATCCCACGAGTCACACCAGCCACGCGGGTTTACTTTGCTCGACAGCAACCCCTAGAGTGAGGCTCAGTTTCGTGGGGATGAATTCGTGGGGATGAATGGGGTGCTGAGCAGACATGGCTGCATTGCCTGACGTGAAGTTTCTGACCGTCGCCGAGGTGGCGGCGATCATGCGGGTGTCGAAGATGACGGTGTACCGGCTGGTGCATGCCGGCGAGCTCCCGGCCGTGCGGTTCGGCCGCTCGTATCGCGTGCCTGAGACCGCCGTCACGAACGCGCTGCAGCGCCCGATCTCCGACGTCGGCTGACGGCGCGGTCCGAAACCCGGGGGCGCATGCGCGCTCGCGTTGCGTTTGGGGTTCTGCCGTAGGGTAGACTCTCCCAAGGCATTTGTTTGTACGTACCCGGATGCCGTCAGTGGTATCCATGCCCCGATCTTTGTGAGGTTTTCCGTGGGTTCAGTCATCAAGAAGCGCCGCAAGCGCATGGCGAAGAAGAAGCACCGCAAGCTGCTTCGTAAGACTCGCCACCAGCGTCGCAACAAGAAGTAGCGATCGCGCAAGCGGCAGCACATCCAGACGCCGGTCCTTCGGGGCCGGCGTTTTTGGTTGCGCGCAAGGTGCCCGCCGCGCGCATGCCAGACTTGAGCCATGACCACGATCACCCTCATCGGCAAGCCCGAGTGTCACCTGTGCGATGTCGCACGGGAGGTGACCACGCAGGTGCTCGCCGAGCTGCCCGAAGCGGTGGCCGAGCGGATCGAGGTGCGCGAGGCATCCATCAGCGATGACCCGGCGCTGTTCGAGCTGTGGTGGGAGAAGATCCCGGTCGTGCTCATCGATGACCAGCTGCACGCGCACTGGCGCCTGAACCCCGAACGCCTGCGCAGCGCGCTGCTGCAGGCGAACCAGAACCAGAACCCGACTCGCTGAGGAGACCCCATGATTCGTCACATCGTGATGTGGAGAATGTCCGCTGAGGACGCCGCCGGCCGTGCCGAGCAGGCCCAGCAGGTGGCGGAGCTGCTCACGGCGCTGAAGGGCGTCGTCCCTGAGATCATCGACATCACCGTGGCGCCCAACGTCGCCTACGAGGGGCAGAACTGGGACGTCGCGCTCGTCGCCGACTTCGCCGATCTCGACGCGCTCGCCCGCTACGTCGTGCACCCGAGCCACGAGGAGGCGGCGAAGTTCGTGCGCAGCGTGGCGGCCGAGCGCGCGGCCGTCGACTTCACGCTCTGAGCCCCGGCCGAGCCCGGCACGCGCCGCTGACACAGCCCGGCACGGGCGCCGTACGGGTCGCCCGCCGATGCGCTCCTGGGCGCCTGCGCGGCGACGTCGCTGTACCGCTTCGACGCGGCGATGCGGCTGCGCCACTGTGCCCCTGGTCCGCAGCGCCCTGCGCGGCGCCGCGGCCGCGTCGCTACGCCGCGAGGCGGCCGCGCAACGCGGCCAGCTGGGCGTCGGTGAGCCCGCCTGACTGCAGGTAGGCGACCGAGCCGCCGAAGTGCTCGTCGACCCACGCCAGGGCCTGTTCGATCGCCTCGGGCGGCGTGCCGGTGACGAGCTGCACGAGCGCAGGCGTGGTCGGCGCGCCCATGCGCGTGATCATGCCGAGCATGCCCTCGGCCCACGGGCCCGCCAGGTTCTGCGCCGAGCTCGCGTAGTCGGCCACGATCGCGTCGCGGGCCACGCCCACGGCATCGAGGATCAGCGCGGCGCTCACGCCCGTGCGGTCCTTGCCGGCGGTGCAGTGGATGAGCACCGCGCTCGGCGTCTCGTCGGTGGATGCCGCGACCAGGCCGGCGACCTCGGCGAATGCCGCCGCGCCGCCCGAGAGCATCTGCACGTACATCTCGCCGAGCGTGGGGATGTTGGCGAGCACCTTCGCCATCAGCTGCTGCATCGCCGCCGGGTCGGGCGCGGTCGCTCCGCTGCCGTCCGCGGCTGCGAAGGCGGCCTGTGCCGCGCCGGCGAGTCCGCCCTGCATCACCGACAGGTTCACGACCTCGAACGGGCGCGTCTTGGGCAGCACATCGGGCGCGCCTGCGCGCTCGGAATCCATGCGGAAGTCGACGATCACGCCGATGGGGCTCGCCGCGAGCTCGGCCTCGCCCTTCGTCGTGAGCGTGTTCAGCGCCTCGGAGCGGTAGAAGACGCCGGGGCGGGTCTGCCCGCCGTCGGTGAGGGGCATGCCGCCCAGGTCGCGGAAGTTCACCGCGCCGTCGAGCGTGGCGGTGATGGCGGGGTGTGAAGTCATGCGCCCAGCCTAGGGTCTGGGCGCGCGGCGAGTGGCGCCTACGGCTGCAGGCGGGTCGGGCCGCGGAACAGGTACGTGACCTCGCGAATCGACGACTCGCCGAGCAGCAGCATCAGCAGGCGGGCGAGGCCCATGCCGAAGCCGCCGTGCGGGGGCACGCCGTAGCGGAAGAAGTCGAAGTAGAACTCGAGTCCGGCGGGGTCGAGTCCCTTCTCCTTGGCCTGCTCGATGAGCACGTCGACGCGGTGCTCGCGCTGCGCGCCGGTCGTGATCTCGACGCCCTTGTAGAGCAGGTCGTAGCTCTTGGTGAGCCCCGTCTCCTCGTCGCGCATGTGGTAGAAGGCGCGGATGTGGGCGGGGTAGTCGGTGATGTAGACGAAGTCGTGGCCGAGCGCCTCCTTCACGTGCGCCGAGATCTGGCGCTCGCCCTCGGGGTCGAGGTCGCCGTCGGCGCGGAGGATCTCGTGGCCGCGGGCGGCGACGATCTCGAGCGCCTCGGCGAGCGGGATGCGCGGGAACGGCAGGCTCGGCACCTCGACCGTGAGGCCGAAGAGCCGCTCGATGTCGTCGCCGTGCTTCTCCTTGACGGCCGCGATCGCGAACGCGAGCAGCTCCTCCTGCATGCGTGCGACGTCCTCGTGCGAGTCGATCCACGAGATCTCGGCATCCACCGACGTGAACTCGGTCGCGTGCCGCGAGGTGAAGGAGGGGTCGGCGCGGTAGACGTCGCCGATCTCGAAGATCTTGCCGAACCCGGCGGACTGCGCCATCTGCTTGTAGAACTGCGGGCTCTGCGCGAGGTAGGCGGTCGTGTCGAAGTACTCGAGCGCGAACAGCTCGGCGTTGGACTCCGAGGCGCTCGCCATGAGCTTCGGCGAGTGCACCTCGATGTAGTCGCGCTCGATCCAGTAGGTGCGCATGGCGTGCTCGAGGGTGGTCTGCACGCGGAAGATGAGGTTGTTGCGCTCCTGGCGCAGGTCGAGGAAGCGCCAGTCCATGCGCTTGTCGAGCCCCGAGTCGACGGCGATCGGGTTCTCGGGCAGGGCGGGGGCTGCGACATCCAGCGTCGTGATCTTGACCTCGACCCCGCCGAGCTTCACGCGCTCGTCGTGCTTGAGCTCGCCGTGCACGGTCAGGAACGTGCCCTGCGTGAGGTGCGAGATCGTCTCAGTCAGCGCGAGGGCAGCGGATGCCTCGGCCGTGGGCGCCTCACCCTCGGGGAGCTCGCGGGTGGCGGGGTTCACGAGCTGCACGGCGCCGGATTCGTCGCGCAGGACGATGAACTGCACCTTCTTCTGGTCGCGGACGGTCTCGACCCAGCCCGACACCGAGACGGCGCCGTCGGGACGACCAAGAAGCTGCTTTACCAATGCGCGTTCGTTCACGCCGTCCAGTCTACGGTTGTGCGCCCGTTCTCCCCATTCGCGTGCGCGCATGGGCCCGATGCGGGCCGCGTCCCCTACTGTGTGCATATGACCGACTCGGCGGACGTGCGCGCGGGCGTGCGGGAGTCGCGCCCCGCTCGCACGGTGCGTGCCGCGCGGCCGACGTGGGATCTCCCGGTCGCGATCATCGGCCTCGTCGTGCTCGCCGCGGCCACGGCGCTCGCCGCGACCTTCGGCACCTTCATCGGCTGGGCCGGCGCCGGGTGCGGGGTGCTGACCGGCTGCAACAGCGGGCTGATCGTGTCGGGGCTGTTCCTGGGCACCTTCGGCGTGATCATCGCCGCCATCGTCTTTCTCGTCATCACGATCGCGCGCCTGACGGTGCGGCGGGTCGCCTGGTGGGCGCCGCTGTGCGGCATCGGCGCCGTCGGCCTGATCTTCGCGCTGGGCACCGTCCTCGCCGGCATCGGCGCCGGGGCGGGCGGCGCCGGCCTCTCGGCCGGGGCCGATGCGGGGATCGGGGCCTTGCTGCTGCACGGCCTGGGCTAGGGTCGAGCGGGCATCGCGCGCGGGCACGCTCTCGGAGCGCGAGGGGTCGCAGCATCCACGCCGGCGGCGCGACCTCCGTGCCGTGCCCCCGTGCCGTGACCTGCCCGGGGCGCTGCCCCGCGCCTCGCGGGCAGCGGGCACCCCGACCGGTTCTCGGCAGACGATGCGTGCCGCGGCGGCCGTCGCCGCCGAGTGTGACGGCGCTCATGGCGTCCTCACGGGATGCCCTCAGGAACCTCACACGTACACTGAAACGGTGCCTGCAAATCGTGTTCATCTCGTGCGCCACGGGGAGGTTTTCAACCCCGATCGCGTGCTCTATGGGCGCCTGCCGAACTTCCGGCTGAGCGATGACGGCCGCCGAATGGCGCTCGCGGCCGCCGAGTACATGCGCTCGATGGATCGCCCCGTGCGCGAGCTCGTCGCGTCGCCCCTGCAGCGCGCGCAGGAGTCGGCCGAGCCGTTCGCCGAGCTGTTCGGGCTGACCCCGCGCATCGACGAGCGCGTGATCGAGCCGACGAACGTGTTCGAGGGCAAGCAGATGCGGCGCGCGCTGCGCAACCCCCTGAACTGGTGGCATCTGCGCCGGCCGAGCGTGCCGAGCTGGGGCGAGCCGAACGCCTCGATCGCTGCGCGCATGGCCGAGGCGATGGATGCCGCATGGCAGGGCGTCGACGACGGAGATGTCGTCATCGTCTCGCACCAGGCCCCGATCTGGATCACGCACCTGCACGTCGCGGGGGAGCGCCTGGCGCACGACCCGCGCACGCGCCGCTGTGCGCTGTCGAGCGTGACGTCGTTCGCCCGTGCCGACGGCGGCTCGGGCTGGGTCGAGGTGGCGTACGCCGAGCCGGCGGCGACCGATTCGGCCGTGGATGTGGGGGCGGTATGACCAGGGACGCATTGCTCATGGATGCTGCGAAGTCGCGCCGCTGGCGGGCTCGCCTCGCGGCGGTGCTCCTCCTGCCCGCGCTGCTGTTCTCGCTGGCCGCGTGCTCGAGCGACAACGACGGCCTCACGCAGCAGTTCCGCGAGGGCGGCGACAAGGGCTTCATCTCGGGCGACGGCCGCGTCGTCGAGATTCCGATCGAGCAGCGCGGCGAGCCCGTCGTGTTCACCGGGGTCTCGGAGACGGGCGAGGAGCTCTCGAGCGAGGACTACCTCGGCGAGGTGCTCGTCGTGAACTTCTGGTACGCCGGGTGCGCCCCGTGCCGTGCCGAGGCGGCCGACCTCGAGGCCGTGCACGAGCAGTTTGCCGAGGCGGGCGCGAGCTTCATGGGCGTGAACATCTACGATCAGCCCGACACGGCCCTGAGCTTCGCCAAGCAGTACGGCGTCACGTATCCGAGCGCGATGGCCGCCGGCGACGGCCCGCTGAAGATGGCGTTCGCGGCCGTGGCGCCGCTGCAGGCCACCCCGACCACGCTCGTGATCGATGCGACCGGTCGAGTCGCCGCGCGCATCGTCGGTCCCATCGAGGGCACCTCGACCTTGAGCACGCTCGTGCGCGACACGATCGCCGAGGGCGCCACGGGCGCAGCGCGCGAGGGCGCCGCGAACGAGGGGCCGGCGGAGACAGATTCGTGAACCCCGGGCAGATCATCTTCGACGGGAGCCTGATCCTTGCGATCGGCATCTCGATCGCGGCGGGTCTCATCTCGTTCCTCTCGCCGTGTGTGCTCCCGCTGGTGCCCGGCTACCTCGGCGTGCTCTCGGGCATGACCGAGGGTGAGGACGATCCCGCGCTTCGCGGCGGGGCGACCGGCACCGTCGACGGCGCTGTCGCCGCGCCGACGGGCACGGTGGTCGCCGGTGCCGCGATCGCGGGCGGCGCGGGCGTGCGCGCCGGTGTCGCGACGACGGTCCCGGTGGGTCACGCCGCGGCTGCGCCTGCGCCTGCGCCTGCGCCTGCTCCTGTGGCAGCTCCTGTGGCCGCGCGCCGGGCACGGGGCCGCGGGCGACTCATGGCCGGCGTGCTGCTGTTCATCGGCGGGTTCACGGCCGTGTTCGTGACGATCTTCGTGCTCGGCGGCACCGTGGGCCTGTTCTTCATCGAGTACAGCGACGTCATCACGCGCGTGATGGGCGTGATCGTGATCGCGCTCGGCCTCGTCTTCCTCGGCGTGTTCGGCTTCGCGCAGCGCACCCTGCGGCCCGAGTTCCGTGGCCGCGCGGGCCTGCTCGGCGCGCCCCTGCTCGGGGTCGCGATGGGGGTCGGCTGGGCGCCGTGCATCGGGCCGACCATGGGCTCGATCCTCGCGCTGTCGATCAACACCGGTGATGTCGGCCGGGCGGCGACGCTCGGCGTGGCCTATTCGCTGGGTCTCGGCATCCCATTCATCGTGATCGCGCTCGGCTTCGGCTGGGCGGCGAAGTCGCTTGCATTCCTGCGCCGGCATATTCGCGTGATCAACCTCATCGGCGGCGGCCTGCTGGTCGCTCTGGGCCTGCTCATGGTGACTGGCCTGTGGAACGAGATCATGTCGCGGCTCGCCTCCGTGATCACCAGCGTCGAACTTCCCCTCTGATCTCCCCTCCGAAGGACCAGGCAATGGACAAGCAAGCACGAAGCGCCGACCCGCTGCGCCCGGCCGACTACGTCGACGGCTCGAGCGGCGCCGCGGGCCCCGATGCGGCCGCCGGCGGCGTCGCCTCGCCGGCGCTCGGCTTCGTCGGCTGGATGCGCTGGGGCTGGCGCCAGCTGACCAGCATGCGCACCGCGCTCATCCTGCTGCTGCTGCTGGCGATCGCGGCGATCCCCGGCTCGCTCGTGCCGCAGCGCTCTGCCGACCCCAACGGCGTCGTCGAGTACTACAGCAACTACCCCGAGCTCGCGCCATTCCTCGACTCGATCAGCATGTTCGACGTCTACGCGTCGCCGTGGTTCTCGGCCATTTACATCCTGCTGTTCATCTCGCTGATCGGCTGCGTGCTCCCGCGCACCAAGCATCACTGGCAGGCGCTGCGCTCGCAGCCACCGCGCACGCCGGCGCGCCTGGCGCGCCTCGCCGACTTCCGTGAGCGCGACTGGGAGCTGAGCGGCGACTCGGCCGCGGTCGGCACAGCGGCGAGCAGCGCGGGAACCGCGGCCGGCGCTGCCCAGGCGAGCGGCGCCGCCGCGGACGGCGCCGCGGTCAGCAGTGGCACCGCGCCCGCGGAAGACGCGGCTGCCGCGGCATCCCGAGCCATCGACCTCGCGCAGAAGCAGCTGCGGTCGTCGGGGTATCGGGTCGCGCGCTACGACTCGCGCGGCGCGTACTCGGTCTCGGCCGAGCGTGGCTACCTGCGCGAGACGGGCAACCTCGTCTTCCACGCCGGCCTCGTCGGCGTGCTTGTGGCGGTCGGCGTCGGCGGCGGCCTCGCCTACACCGGGCAGCGCGTGGTGATCGAAGGGACGTCGTTCACGAACACGCTCCTCGACTACAGCTCGTTCAACCCCGGGCGCTTCGTCGACACCGACAACCTGCCGCTGTACTCGCTCACCCTCGACGAGTTCACCGTCGACTACGAGGTCGAGAACGACAATGCGATCGGCATGGCGACGGGCTTCGTCGCCCACGTGTCGACCCAGCACCCGGGCGAGGAGCCCAAGAGCGAGGTCGTGCAGGTCAACAAGCCGCTGACGATCGACGGCAACAAGATCTACCTGCTCGGCAACGGCTACGCGCCCACGATCACGATTCGGGATGCCGCGGGCGAGGTCGTCTTCCACGACGACGTCGCGTTCCTCCCGCAGGACGACAACATGACCTCGCTCGGCATCGTCAAGGTGCCGGACGGGCTGCCCGTGCAGATCGGCCTCGTCGGCTTCTTCTACCCGACCGTCGCCGAGCTTGAATCCGGCGCGCTCACCTCCAGCTTCCCGGCCCTCGTGAGTCCGCGGCTCACGCTCGACGTGTACGAGGGCGACCTCGGCATCGACGATGGGGTGCCGCGCTCGGTTTACGCGCTCGACACGAGCGACATGACCAAGCTCACCGGTCGCACGACCGGCGTCGACTCGATCCAGCTCGACCCGGGCCAGACCGTCGACCTGCCGAACGGCCTCGGCACCATCACGTTCGAGAACGCGAAGCCCATGGGCGAGAACTACCTGAAGTCGGTCAAGCGCTTCGCCTCGCTGCAGGTGCACCACGACGATTCGGCCGGCTGGGTGCTCGTGTTCGCGCTGCTGAGCCTCGCGGGTCTGCTGACCGCGCTGTTCGTGCCGCGCCGACGCATGTGGGTGAAGGCCACGCCGGATGCCTCGGGTACCCGCGTGCACCTCGAGTATGCCGCACTCGCCCGCGGCGACGACCCCACCCTCGCCGCTGCCGTCGAGTCGCTCGAGCGCAGCCACGGAGCGTCGCTCGGCATCGCCCCGGCCCCGGCCGAGGCGGGTGCGGGACCCGGTTCCACGGCAGAGCCCGGTTCCACGGCAGAGCCCGGTTCCACGGCAGAGCCCGGTTCCACGGCAGAGCCCGCGGTGGCCGGCTGACAGGGCACCAGCCCGGGGGCCGCACCGCACCCGGCCGAATCGCAGGACCGCACGACCCGCAACACCGCAGGACCGCACGACCGCAACACGCACCGCCCGCAACAGCCCGCGCGCTTCGCTCCCCTGGAAGCGCAAAAACCCGAAAGCGTAGGATGAAAACATGCCCCTCGGTCTGACTCTCGACGACGCCTCAGTGCTGCTGATCTGGACCGCGGTCGTCTTGTACGCCCTCTCCTTCATCGCCTACGCGATCGACCTCGGCGTGCGCTCGGCCGCGGCGACCGACGCCAAGGACGCCGCGGGACGCGGCGTGAACGGCACCTCCGCCGCGGGACGCGGCTCGAACGAGACCTCCGCCGCGAAGGCGCGCGAGCTGGTCGGCGCCGGCGCTGGCGCCTCGTCGGGCTCCGGCGCGGTGTCGATCGAATTCGGCGACGCCGTGGCGGCCACCGCCGTCGCCCCGCCGAACCGCGCTGCGTCGGGTGCGGGTTCCGGCGCGGGCGAGGCATCCACCCCCAAGCGGATGGTGATGGCGCGCATCGGCACGACGCTGATGGTGCTGGCGTTCCTGTTCCACCTCGGTGGCACGATCACCCGCGGCATCGCCGCCGAGCGTGTGCCGTGGTCGAACATGTACGAGTTCGCGATGACCGGCACGCTCATGATCGTGTTCGTCTACCTCGTGGTGCTGATCCGCTATGACCTGCGCTACCTCGGTGTGCTGATCGCGGGGCTCGCGCTCGTGCTCCTCGGCGGATCCGCCGTGACCTTCTATGTCGAGGTCGTGCCGCTCGCTGAGCCCCTGCGCTCGGTGTGGCTCGTGATCCACGTGTTCGTCGCCACGCTCAGCACTGCCTTCTTCGCCCTCGCGTTCGGGCTGTCGGTCCTGCAGCTGCTGCAGGCGCGTCGCGAGCGCCTCGAGAAGCTGCCCGACAGCAAGCCGCTCGCTCGCGGCCTGCGCTTCCTTCGCACCTTGCCCGGCGCCGACGCGCTCGAGAGCCTCGCGTACCGCTTCGCCATCATCGGCTTCGCGTTCTGGACGTTCACGCTCATCGCAGGCTCCATCTGGGCGCAGGATGCCTGGGGCCGCTACTGGGGCTTCGACACCAAGGAAGTCTGGACCTTCGTGATCTGGGTCCTGTACGCCGGATACATCCACGCGCGCGCGACGCGCGGCTGGCGCGGCAACCGCTCGGCGTGGCTGTCGATCATCGGCTTCAGCGCCGTGATCTTCAACTTCACCATCGTGAACATGTTCTTCAAGGGCCTGCACGCGTACAGCGGCCTGACGTAGGCCGCTGCGGTCCGCGCGGCGGCTTGTGGTGCGGCGGCTGTGGTGCGGCGGCATGGCCGCGGCGGTGCGGCCACGGACCGTGGTCCGGAGCTCCGCTCCGCCGACGCCATCGGCTCGGCGTCGCAGTTTGGATCGAGGCGCACGGACAGGCGCTGTGCTTGAGGACGGGCGCTGTGTTTCGACGCACGCTCTCGTCGAGGTGGTCGGGTGAGGCCGGGTAGCTGAGACGTCCGTGCTCGGTCTCACTGGCACCCATCGGCTCGGCGAAACATCGCGGTTGGGTCGAGGCGCACGGCCAGGCGCTGTGCGTGAAGACAGGCACGATGCTTCGGTGCAGTCGGAGTCCCCAAGTGGTGTCGGGGAGCTGCGGCGCGCTCGGGCTGGGGTGCCAGCGCCGGACTGCGGTGCGCCGCTGGCGCTTACAGTGCTGGTGACTCCAGGGCTGGCGCCTGCACTGCGCCGACGCCGCTGCGCCTGCGCCTGCTGCGGCCGCGCCTACGCCGCGGCCGCCACGAGCCGCGCGGCAGAGGCCGTGCGGCGGCGCGAGACCGCGAACACCGTCACCGCGAACGCGATCACGCCGAACACGAGCAGTCCGGCGACGCCGGCACCGATTCCTGCGGCACCCGTCAACGCGCCGAGCATGGCCTGGTAGGCGGCGGCGGTCGGCATGACCCCCGCGATCGCCGTGAGCACGCCCGGCACGGTCGACACGACGCCGGTCGCCATGGCCAGCACCGCGACGGCCGTCGCGATCCAGCGCCCGATGCCGCCGAACGCGGCCACCAGCGCCTGGTTCACCGCGGCGAACACCACGCCGGCGAGCACGCACAGCCCGGCGAAGCCGAACCATTCGCCCCAGGCGTACGAGCCCGCGATCTGCACGACCCCGGCAACGAGGATGCCCTGGACCGCGCCGATGATGGCGCCAGGCACGAAGCCGCGAGCAGCGAGCGCGAGCGACGAGCTGCGCGAGGTGAGCGCCCGACGGCTGGATGCCTGGAACGCGATGTAGGTGCCGATGCCGCCGATCCACAGCGCGAGCACCGAGAGCAGGGGGATCGCGGAGGCGCCGAACAGGGAGCTGCCTGCGGCGTTGGTTCCGACGGGGTTGGCGACGACCTCGGCCAGGCTCGCGCGCTGCTGCTCGTCGTAGGCGGGGAGGGCTGCAACGGCCTGGTCGAGTCCGCTCGCGAGCTCGTTCGCGCCGTCGCCGATCGCGCCGATGCCGCCGGCGAGCTGCGTCGCGCCGTCGCCGAGCTGCGTCGCGCCCGACTGCAGCTGGGTCGCGCCGCCGGCGAGGTCGCGCGCGCCGGACGCCGAGGCGCCGATGCCGCCGGCGATCGTGTCGAGGCCGGCTCCGAGGCCCTGGGTCTCGTTCGCGATGGTTCGCAGGCCGGCGACGAGCTGGCCGGTTGCGGGACCGGCCGCCTCGGCGAGCGCCTTGAGCCCGTCCGCCAGCTGGTTGGCGAGGCCCTTCGCGGTCTCGAGCGAGCCGGAGATCGCCGCGGACTGCCCGGCCGCCGCGGCGACGCGGTCGCAGTACGCCTGCGCCCCGCCCGTCTCAGCCATGCAGTCGGCGCTGAGCGATGCGAGCGTGCTGTTGAGGCCGCCGAGGTCGCCGGCCGCGGCCTGCACCTGGTTCCAGGCGGCCATGGCGAGGTCGATCAGCGGCTGCGGCAGCGTGGGGGTCTGCGAGACCTGGTCGGCGATGCCGTGCAGGGCGCCGCCGAGCTGCTTCGCGCCGCCCGCCGCGTCTCGGGTCCCGCCCGCGAGCTGGTCGAGGCCGCCGCCGAGCTTGTTCGCACCGTCGGCGAGGCCGCCCGCGCCGCCGGCGATGCCGTGCGCGCCGTCGCCGAGCGCGAGCGCGCCGGTGCGTGCCTCATACGCACCGGTGCCGAGCTTGCCGGCGCCGCTCGCCGCGTCGCCGAGCTGGTCGCCCAGGGTGGTGAAGCCGAGGAACACATTCTCGAGGTAGATCTGCGAGAGCTGGGTGCCCATGACGTCGGCGGCGGTCTGCGTCACCTGCGCGGTGATCGCGTCGTCGACGATCAGGCTGTTCTTCGGCGTCTGCACCTCGATGACCGCCTGCTTCGCGGTGTCGGGGTTCGCGGTGGATGTCGCGGCCGAGGAGAAGTTCTCGGGGATCGTGACGACGGCGCTGAACGTGCCGTCGGCGAGTCCCGCCGCGGCATCCTCGGTGTTCGAGATGATCCAGCTGAGGTTGCTCTCGGCGTCGCCACCGTCGACGAGTCCCGCGGTGAGCTGGCGGCCGAGCGGCACGTACTGGCCGTCGATCGTGACCGGCTCGTCGTTGTTCACGATCGCGGCCGTGATGTTCTCGAGGCGCTCGGTCGGGTTGTACAGGGCGGCGACGAGCACGCCGCCGATGAGCACGGGCAGCAGGATCACCCCGAGCACCGTGAGCCAGGTGATGGGGCGGCGCGTGCGCGCGCGTTCGATGGGCAGGGTCATGCGGGCACCTCGGTGGTCGCTGCGGTCGCTGTGGAACCGGAAGAAGCTGTGGAGACGGCCGACGCCCCGGGCGTCGCGGCACTCGCGTGCGCTGCGCTCGGGTCGTGTGGCCGGGGGATGTCGCGGCGCGGCGCCGCGGGGAGCGAGAGGTCGAGCGTGCCGACGTGCTCGATCCCGGCATCGGCCAGGAGTTCGCGCGCGATGCCTGCATCGCCGGCCCCCACGATGAGGGTGAGCGGCTGTGCGGCGGCACGGGCGCGGGCCGCGGCATCCCGAAGCTCGGAGGAGATCTGATCGCGGACCGCGGGATCGACGGCCGCGTCGATGCCGTCGATCACGACCAGGCTCGGCGTGCCCTTGAGCGCGTGGCGCAGCTCGGCGGCGGGCCTGCGGCCGTCGTGCAGCAGGGCGATGCCGACCCTCGAGCGAACCCACATCGCGCCGCTCGGCAGGAGGTGGCCGTTGACCTTGAGCGTGCCGTCGCTGGGCGCGAGGCGACCCGCCAGGGTGAGCATCAGGGCATGGATGCTGCGCCGCTCGGCGCCCGTGATCACCAGGGTGTCGCCGGGCTCCATGCGCAGCGAGACGCCCTCGAACAGCGTGACATCGCGCTCGCGCAGGCCCACCTCGTGGCCCACGACGCGCGCCGTCGAGCCAGGCTCCGGCCAGTCGGCCAGGGCGATCTCGCGCTGCACCGCCTCACCCTCCACGTCGAAGTGGGGAAGGATGCGGCCGAGCCACTTCGGCATCCACCAGGCGCGGGCGCCCAGCAGGGCCAGGATGGCAGGCACGAGGGTCATGCGCACGACGAAGGCGTCGACGGCCACGCCGACGGCCAGGCCGAGCGCGATGGGCTTGATGTTGTGGTCGCCCTCGGGCACGAACGCGGCGAACACCGCGAACATGATGAGCGCCGCGGCGGTGACCACGCGGGCCGAGCCGACGAAGCCGGACTCGATGGCGGCGCGCGCCGAGACGTTCGGGTCTTCGTGCGGGTGCTCGGCGCGACGGTGCACGTAGTCCTCGCGCATGCGGGCGACGAGGAACACCTCGTAGTCCATCGCCAGGCCGAACAGCACGCCCATGAGCACGATCGGCAGGAAGCTGATGATGGGGCCGACGGTCGAGACGTTCAGGAGGTCGGCGAACCAGCCCCAGCCGAACACCGCGCCGACGGCGCCGAAGGCGGCGCCCACCGAGAGGAGGTAGCCCAGGGTGGCCTTGATCGGCACCCAGATCGAGCGGAACACGATGGTCAGCAGCACCAGCGAGAGCCCGATGACGAAGAGGCCGAACGGGATCAGGGCCCCGGCGAGGCGGTCCGAGATGTCGATCGCGACGGCGGTGAAGCCGGTGACCTTGATGTCGATGCCGTACTCGTCGAGCCAGCGGTCGTGCTGCGCGCGCAGCTCGCGCACGAGCTCGGCCGTGGCCGGGTCGTCGGGCGCGGTGGTCGGGATCACCTGCACGATGCCGGTGTCGGCGGTCTCGTTCGGGGTGGCCAGGGCGATGGTCTCGACGCCCGGGATCGTGGCGACGTCGGCGGCGAGCTCGTCCATGAGCTCGAGCGGGTCGGTGCTCGTGACGATCGTGCCGGTCAGGATCAGCGGGCCGTTGAAGCCGACGCCGAAGTGCTCGGAGGCGAGGTCGTAGTTCTGGCGCGCCTGGCTCTCGGCCGGCAGCATGCCGGCGTTCGGCAGCGCGAGGCCGATGCCGCTGATCGGGATGGCGGCGATGCCGAGGCCTGCGATCACCGCGACGGTGGTGACGATCGGATGCTTCGTGACGAGGCGCACCCAGCGGCGGGCGAAGCCGACCTTGGGTGTGGCGGTCGCGGGGGCCGCGGCATCCACCGCGCCCGCGGGGCGTGCCGCACCCGCTGCCCCCACCGTGGCAGCCCCGGCCCGTCGCGCGCGGCGCGAGGGACGCGTGGCGCGGCCGACGACGCGGCCCTTGACGAGGCCCAGGAGCGCCGGGGTGAGGGTGACCGCGACGAACACGGCGATCGCGACCGCCACGGCCGCGGCGATGCCCATCGTGGTGAGGAAGGGGATGTTGGCGAACGAGAGCCCGACGAGGGCGATCAGCACCGTGACGCCGGCGAAGACCACGGCCGAGCCGGCGGTGCCGGTCGCGCGGGCGGCCGACTCCTCGAGCTCGACGCCGCCGCGCACCTGGTCTTGGTGGCGCGCGACGATGAACAGCGTGTAGTCGATGCCGACCGCGAGCCCGAGCATGAGCGCGAGCAGGGGTGTGGTGGCAGAGATCGGCGCGAAGGCCGTGGCGAAGAAGATGAGCGCCATCGACAGCCCCACGCCGAGGATCGCGGTGAGCAGGGGAAGCCCCGCGACGACGAACGAGCGGAAGGTGACGATGAGCACGAGGAGGGCGATGATCAGGCCGATGGCCTCGGTGATGGTGATGCCCGGCATCTCCTGCGAGAAGAGGTCGCCGCCGAGGGTGACCACGCTGCCCTCGGGGAGCGCCGATTGCAGCTGCTCGGTGATGCGCTCGAGCTCGTCGTAGGTCAGCTCGGTGACCGCCGAGGACTGGCCATCGAACTGCAGGCGCACGATCGCGGCGTCGCCGCGCTCCGAGATGAGGCCGTCGACCATCTCTGAGAAGGGATCGTTCGCGGCGCTGATCTGCGTGAGCGCCTCGAACTGCGCGACCGCCGTCTCGATGGGGCCGCGGTACGCCGGCTCGGAGATCGGCGCCTCGTCGTTCGTGACGATCACGAGCTGCGCGCTCGTGCCGCTGACCTGGGGGAAGGTCCGCGAGAGCTGGTCGAGGCCGGCCTCGGACTCGGTGCCCGGGATCGAGAACGAGTCGTCGGTGCCGGTGCCGAGGGTGAGCGCACCCGTGCCGGCGAGGCCGAGGAGGAGCACCCACGCGACGACGACGCGCCACGGGTGCCGATACGACCATCGACCAAGCGCAGCAAGCAGTGTGGACACGGTGCCTCCGGGGCGAATCAGGAGCTGGGGGAGTGGATACACCGATGTATCCGATACATGGATGTATCGTAACAGTGGCGCCGCGGCCCCCGCTGAATGTGGCGTGTGAGAATTGGTCGCTCGGGTGCGGGTCGGCCGCGGTCGGCCCCGCTCCCCGGAGCGGTCGCCTCGAGCCGCCCCGAATCACGCCGCGCGCGGGGCGAGCCAACGCACGCCAGGCCTGCGCAGGCCGGGCACACGCGCGCCAGACCGATACACGCCAGGCGCACACGCCAGGCTGATACACGACAGGAGCTGCATGGTCACCGACGCAGTCGATCGCGAGCCGACGCAGCGCCGCGAGCGCACGCGGCAGCGGCTCATGGATGCCGCCGCCATCGAGTTCGCGACCTCGGGCCTTGACGGCACGTCGGTCGAGGCGATCTGCGAGCGTGCCGGATACACGCGCGGCGCGTTCTACTCGAACTTCGAGACCAAGGACGAGCTCTTTCTGCAGCTCGCCGGTCGCGTCGCGCGCGAACAGGTCGAGGCGGTCGAGCGGCGGGTGCGCGAGCTGGCCGCGGGTGGCGCGAGCGTGGTGTCGCGGCTCACGCCGATCGAGATCGTGCAGCGTGTGCTCGAGGTCTCGGGCGATGCCCACGCGACGATTCTGCTCATGGGCGAGATCCGGGTGCGCGCGCTGCGCAACCCCGAGATCGCGGCGGCGTACTTCTCGCTCGCCGAGGAGCTCGTGAAGAACGTGGCACGGCTGATCCAGGAGCTGCGCATGGCGCACGGGCTCACCTTCCGGGCCTCCGACGCGGAGGCGGCTCGGCTGCTCATCTCGTTCTACGAGAGCGCGTCCGCCAACGCGGCGATGGCAGGACTCGACGACGCGGCGATCGCTGCCCGCGTCGGCGACGAGATCGCGGGGCTCGTGCTCCTGCTGGTCGAGGCGCCGCAGGGCTGAGCGCCGGGCGTGAGCTGCGCTCGGACTCGGTGCGACGTACGCTCAGCGGGCTCCGAGGTCGGGTTCGCTCGGAGCAGCGTGACGTGCTCTGCGGGTGCTGAGAGCAGTGCTGTGCGGAATTGACCAGCCGTGCTCCGTGGGCACCTGCGGCCCGCTGCTTCAGCGTGTGGATGCCTCAGCCAGGACCGCGTGGCAGCGCTCGAGCCGCGACAGCCACCAGTCGCGTCGTTCGGCCGGAGCAGCGAGCTCGTCGAGCCGGGCCGGGTCGGGCTCGACGCGGCCGACCGCGATCCTGCCGTTCACGGGGCGCACCGCGGGCACCGCGATGTCTTCGACGAAGAGCGAGGAGGTGCCGAGCCCGCAGTCGTAGTCGAGGCTGGGGAGGGCGGCGGCGAGGGCAGCGCCCATCGAGAGGCCGATCGACGTGTCGACGGCGCTCGAGACGACGGCGGGCAGCCCAGCCTCGGCGACGATGGCGAGGGCCCGGCGCAGGCCCCCGAGGGGCTGCGCCTTGATCACGATGATGTCGGCGGCGCCGGCGCGGGCGACCGCGAGCGGGTCTTCGGCGCGGCGCACGCTCTCGTCGGCCGTGATCGGGATGCCCATGTGCTTGATGCGGCGGCGCACCTCGGCGAGCTCGGCGATGCTCGCGCAGGGCTGCTCGACGTACTCGAGGTCGTACTCGGCGAGGGCGTGGATCGCGTGCTCGGCCTCGTCGACGTTCCAGGCGGCGTTGACGTCGATGCGCACCCGACCCTCGGGGCCGAGCAGCTCGCGCACGATGCGCACGCGCGCGATGTCGTCGGCGAGCGTCTGCCCGCGCTCGGCGACCTTCACCTTGGCGGTGCGGCAGCCCTCGAAGCGGGCGAGCACCTCTGGCACGCGTTCGGCGGCGATCGCCGGCACCGTCGCGTTGACGCCGATCTCGGTCCGCAGCGCAGCAGGGGGCTCACTCCAGCCGAATTCGATCGCGCTCGCGAGCCACGTGGATGCCTCGGCGTCCCCGTAGTCCGCGAAGGGCGAGAACTCCGTCCAGCCGGCGGGGCCGCGCAGCAGCAGCGCCTCGCGCACCTCGATGCCGCGGAACCGCGCGGCCATCGGCAGCGACACCACGCGCGCGCTCGCGCGGAGCTCGTCCAGTGTGGGCAGGGCGAAGGATCCGCCAGTGGCGTCGGGGAGGGTGTCGGTGCTCATGCGACAATCATGCCGCGTCGATGGATCGTGCTACGAAGTCGATGCGGATCGCTCCCGCTGGTTCCGGAATTGCAGTCGCGACCGGAGTTGGGCCGCTTCCGGATGCGGAACCGCGACCGATGTCGTTGTCGTTGTCGTTGTCGTTGTCGTTGTCGCTGTCGATGTCGATGTCGTGGTCGTGGCCATCGCCGTGCCCGTGGTCGTAGTCGTGACCGGGCCGGACCGGACCGGAGCCCGAGCCGGGCGGCAAGCTGGAGTCGTAGCCGGAGCGGCAGCCGGAGCCGGAGCCGGAGTCGTGGCCGGAGGGGCAGCCGGAGCCGGAGCCGGAGACGGGGCGACAGCTGGAGCTGGAGCTGGAGCGACAACCGTGGCCGTAGCCGTAGCCGTAGCCGTAGCCGTAGCCGTAGCCGTAGCCGTAGCCGTAGCCGCATCTGCAGCTGGGCCCCGAGCCGCAGCCGCAGCCCGCAGTCCGCGGCGACCGCCGCGGGGCCGTACGACCGCGGCCGGCGCGCGGCCGAGAGGCATCGGATCAGAACGGTGCGGGTTCTTCGACGAGGGCGCCGGCGACTGCGGGCGCGAAGGCGTTGTTCCACTCGTCTTCGGGTTTGAACATGACCGTTGATGTTGGAACGTCTGGGTAGGTGCGCCCAGTGGGGCTTGTCCATTCGAGGACGCCACGGGGTTTCTGGATCACCCGCCAGGTGGTGTGGTGTTTGAGCGTGTGGTGCGCGCGGCACAGGTGGGCGAGGTTGCTTTCGCGGGTGTGCCCGCCGTGGGCGTAGTCGATGGTGTGGTCGATGTCGGAGCGGTGCACGGGCTGCCGGCAGCCGGGGAATCGGCAGTGCTGGTCGCGCACCCGTAGGGTGCGCTTGAGCTGCACGCTTGGCGTGTACCGGTCGACGGCGAGCACGGCGCCGCTGATTGGGTCGGTCAGGATGCGATCCCAGCCGGAGCTTGCGCCGGCGAGGCGCCGTGCGGTGTCGGCATCGATCGGCCCGACCCCCGCGAGCGTTGCCGGCGTGTCCGTCGCGCCGATGAGTGAGAGCACGGGCACGGTGACTTGCACGTGCGCGGTGATCGCACCGAGCCCCGCCAGCGGCGCGTCACCCGTGGAATCGTTGGTGCTCGCGGTGTGCCCGGCGGGGTCGCCGGTAAGGAGGAGATCGGCGAAGATATCTGCCCGCACCGCGTCGATCGACCGCGGGTCACCATCGACGAGCGACCGTCGCGCATCGCCGGAGCCGACGCCGATGCCGCGACGGCCGCGATCAGCACCAGCGTGACCAGCAGTGCGAGCGGCGCCGTGCCGCGCGTCGTTCACCTGCCGCGCCATCTGCTTCACGCGGTCGAGGACCCCGTGCGCGATCACGCTCGGCAGCGTCGCGATCAACTCGGACATCCCGTCTGGAAGGTCATTCACCCGCAGTCCACGACACGCCGCCGCGGCCTCATGCCGCTCGGTGAAGGCGCGCGGATGCACGCGCTCGGCCACGCTCCGTGCGAATGGACGCACCCGGCCCGGTGCCTCACGTGCGGCCACCGGCAGCACCTCCGCCTCGAAGCGGCCCCGAGCCTGGGGTGACGGCAGGTGTGCGCCGGCATCGACGATGCCAGGGACATGCCCCCGATGAATCCGCCCCTCCGCGAGTGCGGCCAGCGTGCCCGGAAACCCTGCAACGAGGGTGTCGCTCGTGCCGAGCAGGCGCTGGACCGTGCGGTCGCTGATCCGCAGGGCGGCCGCGAAATCCGCCGCGACCGCCCGAAACGGCAGCTCAGACACGCGACTCGACGCCTCGCCGCGAGACGCAGCGACACTCGCGATCTGCGAGACCCGGTGCAGGATCACCGCCTCACGAGCCTGCCGCGCGCTGTCTTGTGCCTGCAGCGCCACCATCTCGTCGCGCAGCACGGAAAGCTCGGCCATCTCATCCGGTGTGTAGTCGCTGTTCCCCGTGCGCTGCATGCCCCAATTCTCCCAAGAAATCGCACATAGAGGCAGGATAACGTTGATTCTGTGGAGAACTTTTTAGAAGAAAGATTCTAATAGCGTGTGGGAGGGGAACGCCGCCAGCGACCCGACACGCGAACGGGAACGCGGCCGCCATTGCGACCGCCGCCGCGAAGGCGAAACGCCGCGGCCGCCGCCACCACCGCCGCCACCACCACCACCACGCCACAGAGCGACGCCCGCAATGCCCTGCGCCTAGGCTGGAGCCATGATCTCTGAGCTCTTCGACCCGGCGGAATGGGAGCTGGCGCCCGGCGCGGCATCCTTCACCGACATCACCGCGCATGTCTCGAAAGACGGACGCATCGCCCGCATCGCCTTCAACCGCCCGGAGGTGCGCAACGCGTTCCGCCCGCACACGGTCGATGAGCTCTACCGCGCGTTCGACGGCGCGCGTCAGGACGCCCGCGTCGGGGTCATCCTGCTCACCGGCAACGGCCCGAGCCCGAAGGACGGCGGCTGGGCGTTCTGCTCCGGCGGCGACCAGCGCATCCGTGGCCGCGACGGCTACAAGTACTCCGAGACCGAGTCGTCCGAGGGCGTCGACGCCGCGCGAGCGGGGCGCCTGCACATCCTCGAGGTGCAGCGGCTCATCCGCTTCATGCCGAAGCCCGTGATCGCCGTGGTGCCGGGCTGGGCCGCGGGCGGCGGGCACTCGCTGCACGTCGTGTGCGACCTCACGATCGCCTCGGCCGAGCACGGCCGCTTCAAGCAGACGGACGCCGACGTCGGCTCATTCGACGCCGGCTACGGCAGCGCCTACTTCGCGCGTCAGGTCGGCCAGAAGTTCGCGCGCGAGGTGTTCTTCCTCGCCGAGGAGATCTCGGCGCAGCGCGCCTACGAGATGGGTGCCGTCAACAAGGTCGTGCCGCACGCCGAGCTCGAGGTCGAGGCGATCCGTTGGGCCCGCACCATCCTCACCAAGTCGCCCACCGCGATCCGCATGCTCAAGTACGCCTTCAATGCCGTCGACGACGGGCTCGTCGGGCAGCAGGTCTTCGCCGGCGAGGCCACGCGCCTGGCCTACGGCACCGACGAGGCCGTCGAAGGTCGCGACTCGTTCCTCGAGAAGCGCGAGCCCGACTGGTCGGCCTACCCCTGGTACTACTGACGTGCGGCTCGAGACCCTCCACAGCGACGATCCCCGCGACGTGCTGCGCGCCCTGCGCGGCGCGGTCCTCGGCGCCGGCCCCGCGATCGCCTTCGGGCTGCCGATCGAGGGCGTGGATGCCGCAGGCCACCCCGTGACGAGCGAAGCGCCTGCCGGCACAGCCGTCGTCGTCACCACGTCCGGGTCGAGCGGTGTGCCGAAATCGGTCGTGCTCAGCCGCAGCGCGCTGACGTCGAGCGCCCTGTCGACCGCAGCGCGCATCGGCGAGGGGGCCTGGCTGCTCGCCCTGCCGGCGAGCTACGTGGCGGGACTGCAGGTGCTGGTCCGCTCGCTCGTGCAGGGGCACGAACCTGCGATCCTGAGCGGCAGATTCACGGCGGAGGCCTTCGCGGCGGCGGCGCTTGGCATGGCGTCGTCCGTGGGCGGCGAGCGCGTGCCGAGCTACACCTCGCTCGTGCCCGCCCAGCTGGCGACGCTGCTCGATGCGGCGCCGCACGACCGTGCCGTCGCCGAGGCGCTGCGCTCTTTCGAGGCGATCCTGATCGGCGGGCAGGCGCTGCCCGCCGCGCTCGCCGCCCGCGCCGACGACTTCGGCGCCCGCGTGGTGCGCACCTACGGCTCGAGCGAGACCGCGGGCGGCTGCGTCTACGACGGCGTGCCGCTCGACGGCGTGCGCGTGCGCGAGGTCGACGGCGAGCTGCAGCTCGGCGGCCCGACCCTCGCCGATGGATACCTCGGCAATCCCGAGCTCACCGCGCAGGTCTTCGTCGAAGACGCGGGCGTGCGCTGGTATCGCACCGGCGACGCGGGCGGGTTCGAAGGCGGCATCGTCTCGGTGACCGGCCGACGCGACAACGTGATCATCAGCGGCGGCATCAACGTCTCGCTCGACCGGGTCGAGGCCGCCGTGCACTCGGTGCCAGGGCTCGAGCGCGCGGTCGTGGTCGGCATCAGCGACGAGCGCTGGGGCGAGGCGAGCGCGATCGTGGTGGGCACGGCGGGCATCGACGCCACCGCGCTGCTCGAGGCCGCGCGCGCAGCTGTGGCCGAGGCAGTCGGCCCGCAGGCGCGGCCCCGCCAGCTCGAGGTCGTGTCGCCGCTGCCCATGCTCAGCTCTGGCAAGCCTGACCGCCGGGCGCTTCGCGCGCTGTTCGCCCAGTAGTCGCGGTCGGCTCGAGCCCGCGACCCCATCGACCCGACACCGGCTCGGCCCGCAGCCGCAGCCGCAGCCGCAGCCGCAAGCCGCGCACGCCGCGACCCCGCCCGCGCCACCCGCCGCAGGAGCCCCGCGACGACCTTCCGCGCGCCAAACCCTAGGATGCTTGACGTGGCAGCAAACTCTCGCAACAAGCGCAAGAACCCGAAGCACCGCGCGCAGAAGCCTCGCGGCAACCCGCAGAAGGCGCACGTCTCGCGCGCCCCGCAGGCCGTGACGCCCGCGACCTTCGGCGATTGGATCGGCGCCGCGCGCCTGCGCACGCTGCCGCTCGCGATCGCGCCGGTGCTGATCGGCACGGGCGCCGCCACGCTCGTCACGGTCGAGCTGCGCTGGCTGATGGCCCTCGCGTGCCTCGTCGTCGCGCTCGCGCTGCAGATCGGCGTGAACTATGCCAACGACTACAGCGACGGCGTCCGCGGCACCGACGACTTCCGAGTCGGCCCCGCGCGCCTCACCGCATCGCGCAAGGCCAAGCCGCGCACGGTCCTGATGGTCGCGTTCGCGTTCTTCGCGCTCGCCGCGGCCGCGGGCCTCGCGATCGTCATCGCCTCACAGCTGTGGTGGCTGCTCGCGGTGGGCGCTGCGTGCATCGTCGCCGCCTGGTTCTACACGGGCGGCAAGCGCCCGTATGGATACGCCGGCCTCGGCGAGCTGTTTGTCTTCGTGTTCTTCGGCCTGGTCGCGACGGTCGGCACGACCTACGTGCAGGCGCTCATCGTGCCGCAGGAGGCCTGGTTCGGCGGTGTCGCGGCGGGCCTGCTCGCGTGCGCGGTGCTGCTCGCGAACAACCTGCGCGACATCGACCAGGACCGCGTCGCCGGCAAGCGCACCCTCTCGGTGCGGATCGGCAAGCGGGCAACGCAGGCGATGTTCACGGCGTTCGTGCTGATCCCGTTCGTGATCGCCGTGCTGCTCACGCCGTTCTACCCGATCGCGTGGCTGGTGCTGCTCGCGCTGCTCGCGGGGCTGCCCGCGATCCTCATCGTCTGGACGTATCGCCAGCCGCGCGAGCTCGTCGTGTGCCTCGCGCTGACGTCGCTGACCGCGCTCGCGTACGGTGCCGGGCTGTTCTGGGCCTTCTTCGGCTGAGCCGCGTCGTGCCCCGTCGCGCCGCGACCGAGTGAGGCCGAGCCTCGTCGGGCCGCAACCGGGAGAGGCGGTGCCACGCCGGGGTCGCGACCGGGCGAGGCGGCGCCGCGTTCGGCTGCGCCGAGAGCCGCTAGGACGCCGGGTTCGAGCCCGCGGGGCCCTCGGCCGAGTCGATGACCGCGTCCTCCACGTCGTCGTCGGTGACCTTGGCGCGCTTCTGCCGCGCGGCGTAGATGCGCGACGAGACCTCTTCGCGTGGGCGGCGCAGGAAGATGACCGAGAGGCTCGCGCCGATCGCCGCCGCCATGATCGCGGCGACCCACGGCATGCCCGGAAACAGGAACCACAGGATGACCAGGGGCACGAGGAATGCCAGCAGGCGCAGGAGGGTGTAGACGAGAACGGGCCGGGAAGTCACCCGACAAGTCTACGTGCGGGTTGGCGCCCGGTCTGGGCGCTCCCTGACAGTCGCGTCACCCTCAGCCTGCACTGATGTGCGGAGCCTAAGATGGGGGCGTGGTCCGCCTCTTGATTGTGCTCGCCGTTCTGGCTGTGGTGTTCGTCATCATCAGCCTTGTCGACTGCGCGATGCAGCCGGCGAGTCGCCATCGCGGCGTCTCGAAGCCGCTGTGGATCGTGATCATCGCGGTGCTTCCGGTCATCGGCGGCGTGCTGTGGTTCGTGATCGGCCGCGGCCGCGCCGCCGGCCGGACGATGCGCGCACCCGACGACGACCCCGAGTTTCTACGCCGCATGGCGGTGCCGAGCGACCAGGATGAGCGCATCCGCCGCCTCGAGGAGGAGCTCGCCAAGCTCGATGCCGAAGACGACGACCCCCGCTGGGGCGCGCACGGCGGCGGCCGCAGCGGCGGCGCACCGAAGGGCGGCACCGGCGCGAAGGGCGGCTCGGCGATGGGTTCGACCGGCTCCGCGCCCACTCCCGGCGCGAAGCCCGATGGCGAAGGCGAAGACCAGCACCGCGGAATGAACGGCTGACCCGCGTGCAGCACGACGACGCCGCACGCGGCGCGACCGGCTCTGCGGCCACCGCGCCGGTGAGCGCGCCCGCGCTCGCGCTCGACCAGAGCAGCACCAACGCGAGCACGCCCGCCCAGCCGCGCGCGATCGCGAGCCCCGCGACAGATGCCGCGGCGGCGCTGCTCTCAGAGCTGATCGCCCTGGGCCTGCGGCACATCGTCGTCAGCCCGGGCTCGCGCTCGCAGGCGCTCGCGCTGCTGGCGGCCGAATTCGAGCGGCGCGGCGACATCCAGCTGCACGTGCGCATCGACGAACGTGTCGCCGGCTTTCTCGCCCTCGGGATCGGCCGCGAATCGGGCGCACCCGCAGCGGTCATCTGCACCTCCGGCACGGCGGCGGCCAACCTGCTGCCCGCCGCACTCGAGGCCCATCACTCGGGCGTCCCGCTCCTGCTGCTCACCGCCGACCGTCCGCCCGAGCTGCGGGGCGTCGGGTCGAACCAGACCACCGACCAGCTCGGCATGTTCGCCGGGCTCGCCGCCGCCGGCCGCCTCGTCGGCATCGACGTGCCGGTGCCGACCGACACCGATGCGAACGGCCACGGCACGCAGAGCGCGCAGTGGCGCGCGTGGGCGCGCCGGGCGTGGGATGCCGCAACCGGCACCCGCCGCCCCCTCGCGACCCCCGGCCCGGTGCAGCTGAACCTCGGCCTGCGCGAGCCGCTCGCCGGCAGCCTCCCCGAGTGGCTCGGCGCATCGCATGCGCCAGACGGCACGGCCTGGCCGGTCGCCGAGACCGGCGTTGCCGACGAGCCGCGCCGTGAGATCGCCCTGCCACGCGGACCGCGCACGGTCGTGCTCGCCGGCGCCGGCGCCGGCGCGGACGCGGAGCAGCTCGCGCACGACGGCGGCTGGCCCCTGATCGCCGAGGTGGTCAGCGGCGCGCGCTTCGGCCGCCACCTCGTGCACGGGTACCGCGCGCTGCTGAACGACCCCGAGCTCGGCGGCCGGATCGAACGCGTGATCGTGTTCGGACACCCGACCCTCAGCCGCGAGACCGCGGTGCTCGCCTCGCGCGCCACCGTCGAGGTGATCGCGGTCACCTCGACGGGGGAGGCGCTCAACCTGAACGGCGCGACGACGCATGCCGACGCCGTGAACGTCTTCGACGGCGAGGTCGACCGCGAATGGCTCGGCGCCTGGATGCGCGCCTCGCAGGCCGCCGTCGTCGACCTGAGCCCGCCGGCCCCCGACCTTGCGGGCCTGCACTCGAGCGAGCCCGCTCGGCGCCTCGGCGCGGTTGCCGCTGAGCTCGACGCCGTTCGGCTGCCGCTCGATCGCACTGGACTCGTCGACGCCGTGTGGCGGGCCAGCTGGCCGCACGACCGGCTGCTGTTCGGCTCGTCGCGGCTCGTCCGCGTGGCCGACGAGGTGCTGCCGGGCAAGGCCCTGACCGTGCACTCCAACCGGGGGCTTGCGGGCATCGACGGCACGATCGCGACCGGTCTCGGCATCGCGATCGCGAGCCAGCGCGACGGCGGCCCGGGTGTGACCCGCGTGCTCCTGGGCGATCTGACGCTCCTGCACGACGTCGGCGCGCTGCTGCTGCCGCCCACCGAGTCGGCCCCGCGCATCCAGGTGATCGTCGGCAACGACGGCGGCGGCACGATCTTCGACGATCTCGAGGTGGCGGGGGTGGCATCCGCCGCCGACATGCAGCGCGTGCAGTACACGCCGCAGCGCGTGGGGCTCGAGCACCTCGCCCGGGCCTACGGGTGGGAGTACCACCGTGTGGAGACGCGCTCGGCGCTCGACCAGGTGCTGACCACCGCGTCGGGCGTGCCCCAGCTGATCGAGGTGCCGCTCGCGCGCTGAGCGGATCGTCGCCTGGCCGGGACCATCTCGATGATGGCAGCCGCAGCCGCAGCCGCAGCCGCAGCCGCAACCGCAACCGCAACCGCGACCGCAGCCGCAACGACAACGCACCCGCGTGCCCGGTCCGGGTCCGTGGCAGCGTGACGCCCCTGACGGAGGCGCAGAACTACGCCAGCGCGTCGACGATCGGCCGGAACTTCACCCGCGTCTCGATGAGCTCCGACTCGGGGTCGCTCCCGGCGACGATGCCCGCGCCCGCGTAGGCGGTGACGGGCAGGCGGTCGAACTCGCCGCTCGGCCCGGCCACCGGCTCGGCCGAGAACTGCGCGCAGCGCAGCGCGATCGCCCACTCGCCGTCGCCGGCGGCGTCGATCCACCCGACGGGCCCCGCGTAGCGGCCGCGGTCGAACGGCTCGAGGCGCTGGATCACATCGAGCGCGACCTTCGTCGGCGTGCCCGCGACGGCGGCGGTCGGGTGCAGCTGCGCGATGAGGTCGAAGCCGGAGGCCGCGTCTGCCAGCTCGCCCTCGACGTCGGTCGCGAGGTGCCACACGTTCGGCAGGCGCAGCGTGAACGGCTGCTCGCTCGCGGCGAGCGAGCGCATGTGCGGGCGCAGCGACCGCAGCACGCTCTGCACGGCGAAGGCGTGCTCGTCTTGGTCTTTCGGGCTCGTGGCGAGGGCTGCGGATGCCGCGGCGTCGGCGTCGGCGTCGGCGCCGCGCGAGGCGGTGCCCGCGAGCACGCG
Source organism: Actinomycetes bacterium (assembly GCA_029779645.1). GTDB lineage: Bacteria > Actinomycetota > Actinomycetes > Actinomycetales > Microbacteriaceae > Microbacterium. Next base: position 120,044 of record JAKPAC010000040.1, read on the forward strand.
CGCCGTGACGGTGCCGTGCGACACGGTGACGAGGGTCTCGGGGCTGGCGCCGATGAGGCCGTCGACCGCGAAGGTCCAGCAGTCGGGGTAGCCGGTCGAGAGCGCGCGGGCGAGGCGGCGCAGATCGGCGCCCACGGGCACGGTGCCGGCGAGGTCGCGGGCGACCACGACCTTGCTCACCTCGCCGGAGGCGATCGCGTCGAGCCCGCCCCGGACGGCGGCCTCGTACCCCTCGGGGCCGAGCGCGCCCGGTCCGAGCGTGGCCGACCACTGCGCACCGTACGTCGTCGGGGCGGACGGAGCGTCGGGGAGGGGCTGCCCCTCGCGGGCGATGCGGGTGATCCACGAGCGTCCGCCTCGGCGGCCGACGATCACGGCGGGCACGACGAGGACGCTCTCGACGGCCGAGCGGTCGTCGAAGGCGAGCGCGGTGAAGCCGATGAGCCCCGTGCCCGGCACCTGCACGGCGTCATCGATGGCGGCGTCGGAGGTGAGCGCCTGCCAGGCCTCGGCCATGCGGCTCGCGCGCTCGGCGACGCCACCGGGGATGCGGATGCATGCCACGGGTGGCATACTCGCGACGGCGACGAAGCCCTCGCCCCGGCGCAGCCACACGAGCGGCTCGCGCGGGTCTGCGTACGCCAGCAGGTCGTCTCCATGCTCCGCCTCGCGGGTTTCGACCAGGAGGCGAGCAACCGGCGGGCGAGGGGCGAAATCGGTTTCCACAGCGCTCACCCCACCAGCCTAGACTCGCGCGCTCGCCGCGATCTGCGGATGACCGTCAGTCGTGCGAGCTCGGCGCCGGGCGGCCAGGGTGCGCCGCGGCGCGGCGGGGGCGCCGCGAGCGCTTGCCGACGCAGGCGGCACCCAGCGCTGACGCGGGGGAGGAGGGGGCGGCGGGGCCCGCCTACAATGAGGGGGTGAGCAACGACCCGAACACCGCGCCCGACCCGGTGCCCCACCGCGCCGATCTGGGCAAAGACCCCTCGCGGGTCTCGGGCATGTTCGACGAGGTCGCGCCGCACTACGACCGCACGAACACGGTGCTCAGCCTTGGCAACGACCAGCTCTGGCGCATTGCCACGACCCGCGCGGTCGCGCCGCAGTCGGGCCAGCGGATCCTCGATCTTGCCGCCGGCACCGGGGCGTCGAGCGTCTCATTCGCGCGCAGCGGGGCCGAGGTCGTGGCGGCCGACTTCTCGCCGGGCATGATCGCCGAGGGCAAGCGTCGGCATGCCGGCATTCCGAACCTCACCTTCGTCGAGGCGGACGCCACGAACCTGCCGTTCGACGACGCCGAGTTCGACACCGTGACCATCTCGTTCGGCCTGCGCAACGTCGTCGAGCCCAAGAAGGCGCTCGCCGAGATGCTGCGCGTCACCAAGCCGGGCGGACGGCTCGTGATCTGCGAGTTCTCGCACCCGCCGGCGCCGCTGTTCGCGGGCCTGTACCGCTTCTACAACAACCGCGTGCTGCCGCTGGTGGCGAAGGCGGTCAGCTCGAACGCGCCCGCCTACGACTACCTGAACGAATCGATCCAGGACTGGCCCGCGCAGGCGAAGCTGAGCGCCTGGATTCGAGAGGCCGGCTGGACGGACGTCGCCCATCGCGACCTGTCGTTCGGCATCGTCGCGCTGCACCGGGCGACCGCGCCCGGCAGCGGGCCGAGCACGGCACCGAGCACGAGGGCCCCCGAGGCCGAGTCCACCCCCACCGAGCGATAGGCTGAACAAGTGACTTCGAGCCCTATGACGCCGGGCTCTCGCCTGGCCGGACGACTGGGCCTCACCGATCGCGTATTCGTGGGGCCGCAGTCGCGTCGACTCCTCGCGCAGGTCGAGGCAGGCATGGACATGGTCGAGAGCCAGCTCGCCGACGACCTCCGCGTCACCGATGTGCTGATCGACAGCGCCAGCCGCTACCTCTATGAGGCGGGCGGCAAGCGCGTGCGCCCGATGCTCGCGATCCTCACCGCGCAGCTCGGCGAGGGCAACACGCAGGCCGTGATCGAGGCGGCGAAGGCGGTCGAGCTGACCCACCTCGGCTCGCTGTACCACGACGACGTGATGGATGCCGCGGACGTGCGTCGCGGCGTCCCGAGCGCGCACCAGGTGTGGGGCAACAACATCGCCATCCTCACCGGCGACCTGCTGTTCTCGCGCTCGAGCCAGCTGATGGCCAAGCATGGCATCCGCGCGATCCGGCTGCAGGCCGATACGTTCGAGCGGCTCGTGCTCGGGCAGCTGCACGAGACGGTCGGGCCGCGCGAGGGCCAGGACCCGATGGCGTTCTACCTGCAGGTGCTCGCCGACAAGACCGGCTCGCTCATCGCCGCCGCCGCGCAGTCGGGCATCATCTTCTCGAACGCCCCCGAGGCCTACGAGGAGCCGGTGCGGATCTTCGGCGAGAAGGTCGGCGTCGCGTTCCAGCTCCTCGATGACGTGATCGACCTCTCGGACGACGCGGAGGAGACCGGCAAGGTGCCCGGCACCGATCTTCGCGCCGGCGTGCCGACCATGCCGCTGCTGCTCCTGCGCGCCGAGACGGACGAGGCCTCGCGCACCCTGGTCGCCCGCATCGACGACGGCGTCGCGCGCGTCGCCGACGGCGCCGATCCCGCGATCCTCGACGACGACATCACCGAGCTGCGCGGCCACCCCGCCACACGGCGCACCCGCGAGCTCGCCCAGCAGTGGGCCGACGAGGCGATCGCCGCCCTCGACCCGCTGCCCCGCGGCCCGGTGCGCGAGGCGCTGCGTCGCTTCGCGGAAGCGGTGAGCGACCGAAGCCAGTAGGGCGATTCGGCGAGGTTCTGCCACGGCGTGGGCCGAGGCATCCAAGACAGCAGCACCACACTGAAAGGACGCCATGACGCAGCTCAGACTGGCCATTGTCGGCGCCGGACCCGCGGGCATCTACGCGGCTGACATTCTGCTGAAGGCAGAGCGCAAGTTCGATGTCTCGATCGACCTGTTCGAGCAGCTGCCGGCGCCGTACGGCCTCGTGCGCTACGGCGTGGCGCCCGACCACCCGCGGATCAAGGGCATCATCAACGCGCTGCGCGACGTGCTCGACCGCGGCGACATCCGCGTGTTCGGCAACGTGCGCTTCGGTGAGGACATCACACTCGACGACCTCAAGCGCCACTACCACGCGGTGATCTTCGCGACCGGGGCGGTGCGCGACACGACCCTCGACGTGCCCGGCATCGAGGCGCAGGGCTCGCACGGCGCCGCCGACTTCGTCAGCTGGTTCGACGGCCACCCCGACGTGCCCCGCGAGTGGCCGCTCGAGGCGGAGAGCGTCGCGGTGCTCGGCAACGGCAACGTCGCGCTCGACGTGGCGCGCATGCTCGCCAAGCACGCCGACGACCTGCTGCCCACCGAGATCCCGGCGAACGTCTACGACGGGCTGAAGGCTTCGAAGGTCACCGATGTGCACGTCTTCGGGCGCCGCGGACCGGCGCAGGTCAAGTTCACCCCGCTCGAGCTGCGCGAGCTCGGCGAGCTGAACGACGTCGACCTGGTCGTCTACGACGAGGACTTCGACTACGACCAGGCCTCGCGCGACGCGATCGCCAGCAACAAGCAGGTGATGGTCATCGACCGGATCCTGCAGTCGTGGCGCCAGCGCCCGGGCGTGAACGGCGCCGGCGGAGAGGCATCCCGCCGCCTGCACCTGCACTTCTACGCGAGGCCCACCGAGATCGTGAAGGACGCCGAGGGTCGCGTCGCCGCGATCCGCTATGAGCGCACGCGCCCCGACGGTGAGGGCGGCGTGGTCGGCACGGGCGAGATCCGCGAGGTCGCGATTCAGGCGATGTACCGGGCGATCGGATACTTCGGCTCGCCGCTGCCCGGGGTGCCCTTCGACGATCACCACGGCGTGATCCCCAACCACGAGGGGCAGGCGCTGCAGGTCGGCTCGAACGACCGCGTGCCGGGCGTCTACGCCACGGGCTGGATCAAGCGCGGCCCCGTCGGCCTCATCGGCCACACCAAGTCGGACGCGATGGAGACCGTGCGGCACCTGATCAACGATCAGGGCTCGTGGTGGCAGCCGGTCGATCCCTCTGAGGAGGCGATCCCGGCGCTGCTGGCCGAGCGCGGCGTGCGCCACACCGACCTCGACGGCTGGCACAACCTCGACGCGCACGAGCTGGCGCTCGGCGAGGCCGAGGGTCGCGTGCGCATCAAGGTCGTGGATCGCGAAGAGATGGTGCGGGTGTCGCGCGGCGAGTAGCCGCGGCGCGACGGAACGCACGGCGGCGAATCGGCGAAGGGGGAGCGGTCGTGGCGGCATCCGAGGCGGAACACCACCTGTGGCACCCGGACGTGCTCGGGCACCCCTTCGCCGCGCGAACCCTCGCCCTGGGCGAGGACGAGGAGGGACCGCTCGTCGCGACCATCGTGCGGGCGCTGCCCGCGCGGCGCCGGTTCTGGATGCCGCCGCGACCACTCGAAGACGTCGACGTGCTCTACGTGCACGGCTGGTCGGACTACTTCTTCCAGCGCGAGCTCGCGCGCTACTGGACCGATCGCGGCGCGCGATTCTTCGCGCTCGATCTGCACAAGTTCGGCCGCAGCCTGCGCGAGGGCCAGACCCCCGGGTACACCGACGACCTGAACGCCTACGACGCCGACATCGCCGAGGCGCTCGGCGCGATGGGCGCCAGCGAGCGCGGGCCGGCGCCCGGGCGGCGTCTCGTGCTGTTCGGGCACTCGATGGGCGGCCTCATCCTCAGCCTGTGGGCGGGCCGCCATCCCGGCGTGGTCAGCGCGCTCGTGCTGAACAGTCCCTGGCTCGAGTTTCAGATCGGGAGCTTCACGCGCAGCGCGGTCACGCCCGTGCTCGGGCTGCAGGCGCGCATCCGGCCGCTCGAGACCCTGCCGCGCATCGACCTGGGCTTCTATTCGCGCGCCCAGCGGGAGGTGCGCGGCGCCGACGAACCGCTCGAGTACAACGACGCGTGGCGCCCGGAGCTGTCGTTCGCCGTGCACGCCGGGTGGCTGCACGCGATTCTCGAGGGGCATAAGGTCGTGGCATCAGGTCTGCACATCGACGCCCCCGTGCTCGTGCTGCTCTCGGCGCGCTCGGCGCTGCCCGTGAGATGGAGCGACGAGCTCACCGAGGCCGACACCGTGCTGGTGGTCGACGATATCGCGCACCGCTCGCTGAGCCTCGGCGACTCGGTGAGCGTCGAGCGGATCCCCGGTGCGCTGCACGACGTGCTGCTCTCGCGCGCCGCCGCCCGCGACATGGCCTACGAGCGCATGGACCGCTGGGTGAGCGGATGTCTCGGCCTGCGCCGGGCGCCGCTGGCGCCCGGGACGTACCGCTAGGGCTGGCGTTTCTCGGCCGCCGCCGTCGGCTCGGCATCTTCTGCGGGCTCGGCAGCCTGCTCCGGTGTGGCCGCGGCGTCCACCGAGCTCGTCTCTGCTGACGACTGCTCCTGGGTTCCCTCGTCATCCTGCGTGACCTCGTCGCCCGAGAGCCAGCGCAGCCAACCGTTTCGCGGGTCGCCCTCGAGGATCAGCGTGCGCACCAGCAGCGTCAGCGGGATCGAGAGGATCGCGCCGAGCGGGCCGATCACGAACGTCCAGAAGATCACCGAGAAGAAGCTCAGGGTGAGGGTCAGGTTGACCGCGTCGCTCACGAACTTGGGCTGCACGAGCACCTGCAGCACCACGTTCACGACCGAGTAGATCGCGATCACGATGAGCATGAGCGGCAGCCCGCCCACCACGAGCGCGAGCAGCGCCGGCGGCACGAGGCCCAGCACGAAGCCGATGTTCGGCACGAAGTTGGTGACGAAGGCGAGGATGCCCCACACGATCGGGATCGGGATGCCGAGCGCCCACAGCGCGATCGTGTCGACCACGGCGACGACCAGGCCGAACGAGGCGTTCACGACGTAGTAGCGGCGCACGCCGACGTTGAACCGCGCGATGCGCTCGAGCGTCGCCGCGCGTGCCACGCCGAACACGCGCCCCGCGTCCTTGTAGCGCGACGCGTCGGCGGCCATGAAGATCACGTAGGCGAGCACGAAGAAGAAGGCGGTCAGCACCCCGAGCGCGGTGCCGCCCAGCGAGGTGGCATAGCCGAGCAGCGTCCCCGGATCGAGGAAGCTGGATGCCGCATCGGCCGCCTGCTTGTCGAGGCCGGTCGAGTGCAGCCAGTCCATGAGCAGGCTCGCGGTGTGCTCGAGCTCGTCGGCGTAGTCGATGACGAGGTTCACGAACTGGATGCCGGCGTAATAGAGCATGGAGACGAGGACGCCGAGGACGAGGTAGGCGACCGTGATGACGCCGGTGGTCGCGAGCCAGCGCGGCCAGCCCCAGCGCTCGAGCACCGCCCGCACGGGCATCACGATGATCACGATCACGGCGCCGAGCACGAGCGGCCCGACGATGTCGCGCGCGAGGTACACACCGGCGAGGGCGATCACCGTGGCGGCGAGGCCGAGCAACACGCGCAGCCCGGGCGAGAGCGCTGGCGCGGGGGATGGCGGGGCCTGGTTGGTCACGGTTCCATCTTGGCGCATGCGCCGGGTGTGGCCGGGCGGGGTGCGCCCGACGCCGGCTGTGCCGACGAGGATCCTGGGCGGAATGCGGGCGGGCTACCCGCCCTGCATCGGCGTGACGTCGATGTCGACGCCGCCGAACGGGAACGGGCCGAACACTTGGTACGACGCCGGGTCGATCTCGGTGATGGGGAGCAGGGCGAGCCAGAGCTGCGAGATCGCGAGCGCTGCGAGCGCGAGGATCGCGACGCCGGCGGCGGCCCGGTCGAGGATCTGCACAGCCCTCGCCTCGTCGCTCGCCCCCAGCACGCGACCGATCGCGAGGAACACGATCAGCGCGATGCCGAGGAAGACCAGCGGGCTCGGCTGCAGCGAGACGCTGATGCACAGGGGCGCCTGCGTCGTCGGCTCGCCCGCCGCGTCGATGAAGCCGCCTTCGCCGCCGAACCCACCCGGGCAGGATGCCTTGCTGCCGGAGCTGAACACGGTGTACGCGAGCGCCAGGAGCAGCGCCAGCACCAGGACCCGGCGGATCCGTGCGATCACCGGTGCGCCCGGCAGCGCGGTCTGGCGGTCGGTGGCCTCGGCGTGCAGCGGCATGAACGTCTCCCTTGGGCGTGCGTGCCTCGATCCTGGCAAACCCGGTCGCGCAGCGCAACGCAGACGGCCGGCCCTCCAACGCTGGAGTGCCGGCCGTCGTGCAGGGTCGATCCCTAGCGGTAGTTCACAAACTGCAGGTCGACGTCCAGGTCGGAGCCCTTGAGGAGCGCGATGACCTCCTGCAGGTCGTCGCGGCTCTTCGACTGCACGCGCAGCTCGTCGCCCTGGATCTGCGACTTGACGCCCTTCGGGCCTTCGTCGCGGATGATCTTGCCGATCTTCTTGGCGTTCTCCTGCGAGATGCCGTCCTTCAGCGTCGACGAGATGCGAAACTCCTTGCCGCTGGCGAAGGGCTCGCCCGAGTCGAGGCTCTTCAGCGAGATGCCGCGCTTGATGAGCTTCGACTGGAACACGTCCAGCACCGCCTTCGCGCGCTCCTCGGTAGCGGCCTTGATCAGCACCGCCTCGCCGCTCCACTCGATGGACGCGCCGGTGTTCTTGAAGTCGTAGCGCTGCTCGATCTCTTTGCGCGCCTGGTTGAGAGCGTTCTCCGCCTCTTGGTGGTCGACCTTGCTCACGATGTCGAAAGATGAATCAGCCATGCGCATGAGTCTATCGATCCGGGCCGTCACCGGCCCATTCGGTCCGTGCCAGGTGACGCGCGCGCATCTAGGCTTGAACAGTGCGGCCCGCAAGGCCGGCGGCGCAGCAAGACGATTCGACACCGGAGGTGCTGATGCATCCACTGACCGAAGACGAGATCCGCGGCGCGTTCGTCAACGCCACCGAGCAGGATCTGCGCGTGATGGCGCTGCCGCTCGGCTTCATGCTGACCGAGTGGGACTACCTCGACTTCTTCGCCTGGCGCGACCCGCACGCGCGGGGGCGTGGATACCTCGTCACCGAGCGCGACGGAAAGCCCACGGCGATCGTGCTCCGCTCGGGCGAGGCGTCGGCCTCGCACGGGCACGCGGCGCTGTGCAACATGTGCCACACGATGCAGCCCGGAGACCAGGTCACGCTGTTCAGCGCGCGGCGCGCGGGGGCCGCGGGGGAGGCCGGCGACGCGGTCGGCACGTATATCTGCACCGACCTCTCGTGCCACGAGAATGTGCGCCTCGCCGCGCCCCTGACGCAGCTCGAGATCCGCCCGGCCGGCTCGGTCGACGCCCGCATCGATGGGGCGCGCCAGCGCATCGACGCGTTCATCGACAAGGTGCTGTCGGTTCGGGTGCCGTGACGGCCGGGGCTCCCGGGGGCGCTGTTGCCGCCACGAATGCCGCGGCCGCCCGCGGGCCGCGGCATCCGCACGTCGTCGTCGTGGGCGATGCCCTGATCGACGAGCTGCGCGACGAGCGCGGCGTGCGCGAGATCGTCGGGGGCGCCGCGCTGAACGTGGCGGTCGGCCTGCGAGAGCTGGGCGTGCCGGCGACGCTCGTCGCGATGATCGGCGATGACGCGGCCGGCGAGCGCATCCGCGCCCATCTGCGCGAACACGGCGTCGCGCTCATCGAGACGATCTCGCCGCTCGGCACCGCGCGCGCGGCGAGCACTCGCGACGCCGCCGGCGAGCCGGCGTACGTGTTCAACGATGCGGCGCAGGCGCGACGCATCCGCTTCGCCGAGGCGGCACGCGAAGCGATGGCGGATGCCGCGGCCGTCGTGATCAGCTGCTTTCCGTTCGACGACGGCCCGCAGGCGGCCGAGCTGGCCGAGGCGCTCGCCGAGACCGCCGCGATCATCGCGATCGACGCGAACCCCCGGGCCGGGATGCTGCACGACCGCGCGGCCTTCGTCGCCGGGTTCGAGGCGCTCGCGCCCGACGCGGCGCTGCTGAAGGTGGGCGACGATGACGCCGCACTGCTCTACGGCGCCACGCTCGACGAGCTGCGCGAGCGCCTGATCGCGCTCGGCACGCCCGTCGTCGTGGCGACCCGCGGGGCCGAAGGCGCCACGATCGACGCCGAGGGCGTCACGGTCTCGGCGCCCGCCTCGCAGCTGCCGGGATCGATCGTCGACACCATGGGCGCCGGCGACGCGACCCTCGCCTCGCTCGTCGCCGAACTCGTTCAGCACAGCGCGCCGAGCGATCGCCCGGGCTGGCGGGCCGCGCTCGAGCGGGCGATGGATATCGCGGCCGCGACCTGCCGCGCCGAGGGCGCGCTCCTGCGTCATCCCGCCACGAGCGGGGCCGGCTGAACCCGATTTCATTGCGGGCGCCCGAAGACTGTAAGATCGGTAATCGCGCCTCCGGTCGTCTGCACAAGTCGGGCGGGTGCGTCCTGGCGAGTTACCCAAGCGGCCAAAGGGATCTGACTGTAAATCAGACTGCTCAGCATTCGGGGGTTCGAATCCCTCACTCGCCACAACATGAACAAGAAGCCCGAGACCGTGCGCTGAGCACGGGAGCGGGCTTTTTGCTTGCGCGCGCGCGTGCGCGTCTCGCGCCTGCCGCCACACAGCAGGTCCAACAGAAGGAGCATCCATCGTGTCGAACCCTCGTGCCTCGCTCGTCTCGGCTGCGGCCCTCCCCGCCGCACGTCCGCGCATCTGGCTCGCGCTGTTCGCGTTGCTGGCCGCACTGGTGCTGCTGGTCTCGGGATGCTCCAGCCCCGACAACAGCGCCGCCGCCACCGGCGAGACCACCAAGGTCACCGTGCGGGTGAACGGCATGCTCTACGACACCGACGTGATCGAGGTGCCCTACGGCAATCGCCTTGAGGTCACCTTCGAGAACACGAGCCGCGACGTGCACGACCTGCGCTTCGCCAACGGCAAGGCCTCGCAGCGCCTCGCCGGCGGCAAGGCCGAGGTCATCGACGTCGGCGTCATCACCGAGGACATGGAGGGCTGGTGCACCATCGCGGGGCACCGCCAGCAGGGCATGGAGCTCGACGTCGTGGTCACGGGCGCGCCCGCCGAGTAGTCACTGCCGCGCCCGCCGAGTTGTCACCGCCGCGCCCGCGAGGTAATCACCCCCGCGCCCTGGCCTACCCTGGAGGCGTGGACGCCGCGACGACACGTGGCCCCGGTGCACGAGTGCTGCTCGTGCTGCCCGCGGCCGCGCTTCTGCTGCTCGGATTGAACGCCGGGCTGATCCTGCTCGGCGTGCCGATGCCGCTCATCGCCGACCGCCTGCCCGAGCTGCACGCGCCGCTGCTCGTGTTCGGCTTCGTCGGCACCCTGATCAGCCTCGAGCGCGCTGTCGCCCTGCGCGCCGGGTGGGCCTACCTCGCCCCGGCGCTGCTGGCCGCGGGCATGATCCTCGCGCTGACCCCGCTGCCCCTCATCGTCGGGCAGGCGACCGTGACCGTCGGGCTCGTCATGCACCTCGCCCAGTACCGGGCCATCTGGCGTCGGCAGCCCATGACCGCCACGGCCGTGCAGGGCCTCGGGGCGGTCAGCGGCGCCGCGGCAGGGCTCGCGTGGTGCGGAGGCATCCCGCCAGCGTTTCTGGTGTCGATGCTCTCGTGCTTCTTGGTGCTCACGATCGTTGGCGAGCGACTCGAGCTCGCGCGCGTGGCCGCGCCGGGCCTCGCGGCCGAGCGTGCGCTGTTCGCGCTCTCGCTGGCGCTCGCCGCCGCCACCCTGCTCGGCCTCGTCATGCCGAGCATCGCGGTGCCCGTCGCCGGCGCGCTGCTGCTCGCGATCGTGGTGTGGCTGCTGCGCCACGACATCGTGCGGGCAACGGTGCGCCAGCACGGCCTGCCGAGATACGTCGCCATCTGCCTGTTCACCGGCTACGCCTGGCTGGTCGTCGCGGGGGTCGGCTGGCTGCTCGGCGGCTCGCGCACCGACGGGCCGCTGTTCGACGCGACGACGCACGCCGTCTTTCTCGGCTTCGTGATCACGATGATCATGGCGCACGCGCCGCTGATCCTCCCGGCCGTGCTGCGGGTGCGCATCCCCTATCACCCGGCCCTGTACGCGCCGATGGCCCTGCTGCAGCTCGGCCTGCTGCTGCGCGTCGTCGGCGGGGATGCCTGGGGGTCGCTGCCCGCGCTCCAGATCGGCGGCGCCACCTCGGCCGTCGCGATGCTGCTGTTCGCCGTCACCGCCGCGGCGGCGGGCCTGCGGGGCCGAAAGGCGAGAGCGACGAGAGGGGCCGCACGTGTCGCGCCGTAACTGGTATCTGCTCACCAACTCGCTCGTCCTGCTGTGGGTCGCGCTCGCGATCGTCGCGACGATCATCCACCGCTTCGTCGCGCAGCCCCTCTGGCTCATGGTGCACGTGCCGCTCCTCGGCGCGGCGACCGCGGCGATCCTCGTCTGGTCGCAGCACTTCGCCGACACGGTCCTGCGTCGAACGGGGCCGAGCGGCCGCATCGGCCTGGGCATCCGGCTCGCGCTTCACACCGTCGGCGTGAGCCTCGTGATCGCCGGGATGCTGGGCTCCGGGCTCCTGCTCACCCTCGCGGGCGCGCTGCTGGTCGGATGCGCGATCGTCGCGCACGCCGTCATCCTCATGCTGCAGATTCGCGGCGCCCTGCCCACGCGATTCGCGCCCATGGTCTGGTACGCGGTGGCGGCGTCGATCGTCTTCCTCGCCGGCATCGCCGCAGCGATCGCGATGGTGCTCGCCGTCGACCCCGCGCTGGTGGAGCGGCTGGCCATGAGCCACCTCGTGCTGGGCGTGTTCGGCTGGATCGGCCTCACCGCGCTCGGCATCCTCTCGCTGCTGTGGCCGACCGTGCTGCGCACCCAGCTCAGCGCGGGGGCCGGGGCCTCGGTGCGTTTCGCGCTCCCGGTGCTGCTGGTGGGCCTCGCCGTCGCGGCCGCCGGCCCGCTGCTCGGGATCCCGGCGGTGCTCGCGCTCGGCCTGGTCTTGTGGCTCGTCGGTGCCGTGCGGCTCGCGGTCGAGGCGTGGCGCGAGGCGCGCACGGCCCCGCCGCGGAGCTTCGCGGCGTGGAGCCTCGCGGCGGCCTTCGTCTGGGCGCTGCTCTCGGCGGTGGCGCTGGGGGCGACCGCGCTGCTCGCCGAAGACTGGGGGAGCCTCAAAGACGACACGCTCCTCGTGCTCGGCCCGCTCGGGGCCGGATTCGTGATGCAGCTGGTGATGGGCGCGCTCAGTCACCTGGTGCCCGTGGTGATCATCGGCAGCCCGTCGTCGTCGGCCGCCGCCGCCGCGGTGCTCGACCGGGGCGCGGCGTTCCGGGTGTTCGCGTTCAACGGCGCGATCGCGCTGTACGTGCTGCCGATGCCGAGCATCGTGCGGGTGCTGCTGGCGGCGCTCGCCGCGGGCGTCGTGACGGCGTTCGTGGTGCTCGCGATTCGGGCGATCGTCGCCTCGCGCCGCATGCTGCGCGAGGAGCTCGCGGCCGGCGCGGCCGGTCGGGCGGAGCGCATCGCCGCGCGGCGCGCCGAGCCGCCGCGGGCGACGCCCCGCAGGGCCGGCGGGGTCACGGCCGCATTCACGGTGCTCGCGCTGTGCGTCGCGGGCGGCGTCGCGGCCGATCCCGTTGCTGCGGGCATCTCGGCCGTGTCGCCCGGCGAGGGCGTGGCGGCCAGCGGGCAGGTCACGCGCGTCACCGTGCAGGTGACCGGGATGCGCTTCGACACTGACGTCATCGAGGTGCCATACGGCAATCGGCTCGAGGTCACGTTCGAGAACACCGGCACCGATGTGCACGACCTCACCTTCGAGAACGGCGCCCGCACGCAGCGACTCGCGCCCGGCGAATCCGAGACGATCGATGTCGGCGTGATCGGCGCCGATATGGCCGGCTGGTGCACGGTCGCCGGGCACCGGCAGATGGGCATGGAGCTCTCGGTCGTGGTCACAGGCGCGCCGGACGGCGGGGGCGAGGCATCCACCGGCGGCGCCGGCACCGCAGGCAAGCACGCCGGCGGTCACGAGGCGGCCGGTGCGGGGGATGCCGCGGCCGACATCGACTGGCATCGCGAGCCCGCCGCGGGCTTCACCGCCTGGCCCGCGCTGCTGGCGCCCGCGCCCGAGGGCACGGTGCACGCCATCACGCTTCGCGCCGAGGAGAGCGTCGAGGAGGTCGCGCCCGGGATCACGCAGGCGCGCTGGACGTTCGGCGGCTCGGCGCCCGGCCCGACCCTGCGCGGCAAGATCGGCGACGTGTTCGAGATCACGCTGATCAACGACGGCACGATCGGGCACTCGATCGACTTCCACGCCGGGGCGCTCGCGCCTGATGAGCCGATGCGCACGATCGCACCCGGCGAGTCGCTCGTCTATCGCTTCACCGCGACGCGCGCCGGCATCTGGATGTACCACTGCTCCACCATGCCGATGTCGATGCACATCGCGAACGGCATGTTCGGCGCCGTGATCATCGACCCGCCGGGCCTTGCGCCCGTCGCCGCCGAGTACGTGCTGGTGCAGGGCGAGCTCTACCTCGGCGCGCAGGGCGATGTCGCGAACGCCGAGAAGATCGCCGAGGAGCGCCCCGACCTCGTGGCGTTCAACGGCTACGCCGACCAGTACCTCCACCAGCCGCTGACCGCGACCGCCGGAGAGCGCGTCCGGGTGTGGGTGCTCGATGCCGGGCCCAACCGGCCCTCGTCGTTCCACGTGATCGGCGGCCAGTTCGACACGGTGTATCTCGAGGGCGCGTACCGGCTGCTGCCGGACGATCCTGGGGGCTCGCAGGCGCTCGGGCTGCAGCCCGCGCAGGGCGGGTTCGTCGAGCTGGTCTTCCCGGAAGCCGGAAACTACCCCTTCGTCACGCACCGGATGAGCGATGCCGAGAAGGGTGCGCGCGGCGTGTTTCGGGTGGGCGACCCCGGGGCGGCCGGCTGATTCGGACGGCGCTGCGCACTCGCCCTCCACAGGCACGCCGCATCCACGCCAACGTCGGTGACACTCCGCCGGGGCATTCGCCCGTCGAATCGTTCGTGTCAGGATGAAAGACGTGGGACGAACCAGGCGTCCGCAACGAATCGAGAGGACGATCATGTCCAACCCCCAGTTTTCGGCACCGGATTCCGCTGCTTCCGGTGCTCCCGCGGCCGGCGGAGCTCAGGCAGGCGAGGTCGCGGCGGGCAAGCTGCAGCTGAGCACGATCGCCATCCGCGTCGCCATCGGCTCGCTCATCGTCGCGGCGCTGCTGTGCGCGGTGTGGGTGATGTTCGGCGGGCAGAACGGCATCATCACGCGCGCGCTGCTCACGGTGGCGCTGTTCGCGGCGTTCGCGGGCGTGGCGCTGTTCGACGCGCGCGCGGTCGATCGCCGCCCGCAGTGGTACTCGCTCGCGAGCATGATCTCGTGGGTGTTTCTGCTTCTCGCCGGCGCGGTGAAGATCTGGATGCCATGGCACTCCGCCATCGGCGAGCAGATCTCATGGCAGAGCCCGACCGACAACGTCGCCACCCGCGTCGCCGAGCTCATCGGCATCGCCGTGGTGGTTCGCCTCGCGCTGCTGCACACGCGCATCTTCCTGCGCGCGGCCGAGCGCTACGTCACGCCGTTCACACGAAGCCTCGCGGCCGTGACCACCGCCCTCGTGTGGGGCCTCGCCGTGATGCTCGTGCTGCCGCTGCTGCTGTCGCACCTGTACTTCTACGACTTCTACTGGCGCTCGGTCGTGGCGGTGACCATCCTCGCCGCGCTGGGCTCGGCGCTCATCCCCCTGCTGAACGGGATCTACGCACCCCGCAAGCGAGCGCAGGCCGCGCCGCCGGTCGCGTACGACCCCCGGTATGCGCCGGGCTACGGCGCACAGCAGGCGGTGCAGCCGTACGCGCAGCAATACGCGCCCCAGGATCCGTACGCGCTCACCGCGGCGGGGCAGGGCGCGCCGGCCCAGCCGATGCAGCCCGTCCAGCCGGCGTGGCCGACGTACGTCGACGGCATGACGCCGCTGCCGGTGCTGCCCGACGGCTCGCCCGACTACAACGCGTACTACACGGGGTATCCGACGTACCCGGCCCCGACGGGCGCGCCCGTCGAGCCTGCGCCCGTCGAGCCTGCGCCCGAGCCGGGCGGGGTGCTGCACCCGGAGCAGCCGGAGCAGGCGGCGCAGCCCGAGGCGCCTGAGGGCCCGGGGGCGTCAGTCGCTCCTGGTGCGCCGCCCGCGCCTGTGGGGCCGCCAGCCCCGCCTGCCCCGCCCGCCGCGCCGCAGGTGCCGCCGGTCGTGCCGCCCGCGTAGGCGCACGGCTCGGGCGCGTCGACCGACGGCGAACCGGAGCACACGATCGAGCGACCCTCGCCGCCAGGCGGGAGCCGTCCGAGGGCCCGCCCGGGCCGTCGGTGCGGGTGCCGAAGGTATCGTCGAGGCATGACCGCTGAACGAGACCTGACCGAGCTGGCGGCGTCGATCGCCGTGCGTGCCGGCGAGCTGGCGCGCACGCGTCGCGCCGAGGGCGTGCAGATCGCCGCGACGAAGTCCGCGGTGGCCGACATCGTCACGCATGCCGACCGCGAGGTCGAGCTGCTGATCCGCGGCCTGCTCGCCGATGCGCGTCCGAACGACGGATTTCTCGGCGAGGAGTCGGGCGCCGAGCGGGGCACCTCGGGCGTCACCTGGGTCGTCGACCCGATCGACGGCACCGTGAACTACGCGTACGGCATCCCCGCGTATGCGGTGAGCATCGCCGCGGTCGAGGGCGATCCGGAGCCGCAGCAGTGGACCGAGCTCGCCGCCGCGGTGTGCAACCCCGCCGCGGGCGAGCTGTTCACCGCCGCCCGGGGCGGCGGCGCCTGGCTCGGCGAGCGGCGCCTGCGCGTCAACACCGAATCGCCCGCGGGGCTCCTCGTCGCCACGGGCTTCGCGTATGACCCGGCGCGGCATGCCGAGCAGTTCGCCACGCTCGCGCGCGTGATGCCGATCGCCCGCGACATCCGAAGGATCGGCGCCGCGTCGCTCGATCTCGCCTTCGTCGCCGCTGGCCGCCTGGATGCCTACTTCGAGCAGGGCCTCTGGCCCTGGGACCACGCCGCGGGGGCGCTGCTCGTGCGCGAGGCGGGCGGCAAGGTCGGCGGCCGCGCCGGCAACGCGGCGGGTCGCGAGCTCACCGTGGCGGCCGCGCCGGCGGCATTCGACGAGCTGCTTCGCCGCATCGAGCAGGCCTGATGCGAGCGTGAGAGTTTTCACATGTCGGGACGTCTACATGGTGTTCCCAGGGTCGCCTCGCTAAGGTTTATCTATTCGTAACCATATTTCTGTCCCGACGGAATTGTGGTCTCATCCCTGAATTCATCCCGTTGTTCAGTGCATTGCCCTGCGCGTTGCTCGGTGCGACCCGAATCGAGAGTCTGCTCGTTGCCCTTTGACACACCCCTGGCTGATGCTGTGCCTACGCGCCGCTCCAGCCGAGCGAAAGCTGTGTCGGCGACCCCTCTCGAACCTGCCGCGATCGACGGCCATGGCGAGCCTGTCGTCGCGGCCGAGGTGGTCGCCGTGGCGCACCCGCTGACTCGCCGCGAGCGCCGCGAGCTGCTCGCCGCGCAGACGCAGGAGCGTGTTCCCGCGGCCGGGCCGGAGGCGATCGTCCTGGTCGAGGTCGAGGTCGAGGTCGAAGCCGAGGTCGACGACGAACTCGCGGTCCGGGCCGAAGCTGAGATCGAAGCCGAAGCCGAAGCCGAAGCCGAAGCCGAAGCCGAAGCCGAAGTCGCGCCCGACGCTGAGCTCGGGGGAGCGATCGACGCTGAGGCCGAGGCATCCGAGCCCGTGGCGGAGCCCGGCGCCGAGGCCGCGCCCGAGGCTGTCGTCGAGCCCGAAACAGTGCGCGAGGCAGAACGTGAGGTGGAGCCCGAGCCCGAGCCCGCGGCATCCGCCCCGCCCCGCGCGAGCGCCGACACCGGTGCCTTCCGCTTCACCGGCGCGAGCACGCTGCCCGTCGGCATGCCGCAGCGATACGTGGCTCCGCACCCCGCGCAGGCCGATGCTGGGTCGACGGGCCCCGGTCGCGCGGCTTCGGCGCAGGCGAAGCCGGTGCGCGGCAAGGCGGCGCGGACCAAGCGGAGCCTTGCGGCCTCGGCCTTCTCGGCGGGTGTGATGAGCATCGTCGCGCTGATGGCCGTCTCGGTCACCGCGCCGGCAGAGGCCGTTGCGGCCGCGAGCGACTCGATCGCGGTGACCACGATCGCGCCTGAGCCCGTGCAGGAAGTCATCAAGCCGGAAGAGATTCAGGCGTTCGTCGCCCCGGCCGAAGGCCAGGTGGTCGAGCTCGACCGCGAGCAGAACTACGCCCTGACGACGTTCGAGCAGATCGCGATCGAGTCGGGAATCAAGATGTCGTCGCTGTTCGTCAACGACGCGAACTCGGCCATCCAGTGGCCGTTCGCGGTCGGCGTCGGCATGAGCTACGGCTACGGCATGCGCTCGGGCCGGATGCACCAGGGCATCGACTTCACCCCGGGCTCCGGCGCGCAGATCCAGGCCGTCGCCGACGGCACGGTGCGCCTGGGCCCCGCGGGCGGCGGGTACGGCGTGCACGTCTACGTCGATCACGTCATCGACGGGCAGCGCATCTCGAGCCACTACGCGCACATGCAGGTCGGCTCGCTCCAGGTCGTCGACGGCCAGCAGGTCAAGGTCGGCGACCCGATCGGCAAGGTCGGCAACACCGGGCGCTCGTTCGGTGCACACCTGCACTTCGAGCTGCTCGTGAACGGCACAGAGGCGATCGACCCGCTCCCGTGGCTGCAGAAACACGCTGGAGGTTGGCAGGGCTGACCCTCAGTTTCATGACTAGGGCCAGTCGATGGTATTCTCATCTAGTTGTCTGAAGCGCTTCGCTTCACACTTCGCTCCGGTAGCTCAGTGGTAGAGCACTTCCTTGGTAAGGAAGAGGTCAACAGTTCAATCCTGTTTCGGGGCTCGTCGCATCCAATGCATGTCAATTGGATGCCTCGTGGCAGGGTAGCTCAGCTGGTCAGAGCGCACGACTCATAATCGTGAGGTCGCGGGTTCAAGCCCCGCTCCTGCTACCACACCCCCGGAATCCTGCGGATGCTCCGGGGGTTTTGTCGTCTGCGGGGCGCGGTAGCGCTGGCGTGGCCGCGCTGTCGCCGGCCTGCGCCCTACGCGGGCGGCCCGGCCGCCCGGCGCCGCCGGATGCGGTGCACGCTCTCGATCGCCAGCAGCAGGAGGGCGACGCCGATCGCGAGGTAGGTCGGCAGCTCCTC
>JAKPAC010000011.1 GCA_029779645.1 Actinomycetes bacterium
GTGCACCCACCGGCCCAACAGTTGCTCACCGACGCCGATCTCGCGCGCTACCGCCGCGACGGTCCGGCCCGTGTCGATCACCAGACGCGCAGCCTCACGGCGATACTCCGGCGTGTATGTCTTTCTCTTGCTCGTGCCCATCAAGGACATCCTCCCCGACAGGCCCGCAAACACACGGATCCCGCCTGGTCAATGTCCGGACTCCGGGGGCAACCTCAGTGTTTCGGAGGGGGCGGTGTGTTTCGTGGGGCGGGGTAGGGATGCAGCGGCCTTGGGGCGAGGCGGGGTGGGGGTGCTGCGCGGTGAGACGCAGCGTGGGTCCGTGCATGGTCGGGCCGTGCGCTTCGGGACAGGTGGTGCGTTTCGCGGGGCCGTACGGTGAACGCAGTGCCGAGACACAGTGCCCCCTCCGAGACACAGTGGCAGCTCGTGTGTTTCGGAGGGGGCGGTGTGTTTCGTGGGGCCGGGTAGGGATGCCGCGGCCTCGAGGAGAGGCGGGGCGGGGGTGCTGCGCGGTGAGACGCAGCGCGGGTCCTCCCGTGCATGGTCGGGCCGTGGGCTTCGGGACAGGTGGTGCGTTTCGCGGGGCCGTACGGTGAACGCAGTGCCGAGACACAGTGCCCCCTCCGAGACACAGTGGCAGCTCGTGTGTTTCGGAGGGGGCGGTGTGTTTCGTGGGGCGGGGTAGGGATGCCGCGGCCTTGGGGCGAGGCGGGGTGGGGTATCGCGGCCTCGGGGTGGGGTGTGCGCGGACCGGGGCATGCGCGGCGTGCGCGGAGCGGGACACGCGCCGCCGGTGTGCGCGGAGCGGGACATGCGCGGCCGGCCAGGGGTACGGGTCGGCACGCCCGGGCTCAGCGGAAGAGCCCGGCCGTGTACTGCTCCGTGTCGGCGTACTGACGGCCCGCCGCCGCGAGCGACTGGTTGATGTGGCCGAGGGACTCCTCGACCGCACGCTGGGTGCCCCGCCACTGCTCGATCACCCCGTGAAACGCCGTCGCGGCGCTGCCCGTCCACGACGACTGCAGCTGGGTGAGCTGCGCGAGCATCGCCGCCGACTCGGACTGCAGCCGATCGATCGTGCCGCGGATCGCCGCTGTACTCGCCAGAACCGCGTCGCTGTCAACCTGAAAGACGGCCATGGATGCTCCTTGCTCTCGGTGGTGCGGGTGTGGTCGGTGCGGCTGCCCATGGGCCGGCCTCGACGGTGCGCGGCAGCCGGAGGCGGTGCGCCGCGCGACCGGTGCACTGACGCTACGCTCCGGGGCGGCACAGCAGCGGGGTGCGTCAAGCGCCGACGGCGTATGGCGCGCGAGGGCGGCCTGTGCAGGGAGAGTGCGCCGCGCGACGTGCAGCCGCCCGGAGGTACGCGGCTGCCCCGGGCACGCCGCCGCCCGAGGCGCAGGCTACCCGGGCGCGTAGCAGAGAGGCGCACAGCGACCCGAGGCGGAGGTTGCCCGAGGCATGCGGCCGCCCGAGGCGCGCCCGGTAACACCCGCCCCCCGAGGTGCGCGCTGCCCGATGCGCGCGCGGCGCACCCGCCGCGCGGTTCAGCCCGCGGCCGCCCGAGGCGCACCCGGCGCGCTCGCCGAGCGGTCAGCCCGCGGCCGCCTGACGCGCACCCGGCGCATCCGGAGCGCCGAGCGCACTCGCCGAGCGGTCAGCCCGCGGCCACCTGACGCGCATCCGGCGCATCCGGCACACCCGGCGCACCCGCGGCGCGGCTCAGCCCGCGGCGATCCCGGCGTCCGGCATCGGTCCGAGCGCGCCGCCGGGCAGTCCGGTGCGCGACGCGAGCGGCAGCGACACCTTGAAGGTCGCGCCGCCGCCAGGGGTCTCCTCGACCACGACCGTGCCGTGCAGCGCCTTGACGATCGAGGCCACGATCGCAAGCCCCAGCCCGCTGCCGCCGGTCTCTCGCGCCCGCGAGGTGTCGGCGCGCCAGAAGCGCTCGAAGATGTGCTCGCGGATCGGCTCGGGCACGCCCTCGCCGTGGTCGCTGATGGCGATCCAGCCGGTCTGGGTCTCGGCATCCACCCCGATGAGAATCTCGATCGGCGAGCCGTCGGTCGTGAAGCGGCGCGCGTTGCCGATCAGGTTCGCGACCACCTGGCGCACGCGGTTCTCGTCGCCCATCACGATCGGCGCCGCCGCGGTGGATGCCTCAGCTCCGCCCACGAGCGCACCCTCGGCGGGCACGGCCTCGGCGGCGCCGGGCAGGATGCCCACGGCCTCGGCACCCGGCGCGTTGGCGGTGCTGGGCGGCACGGCGCGCGGCCGGCGGCGCAGGCGCGAGAGCGTGGCGCCCGCGAACGCGATCGCGCCGGTGGGCGGATGCTTGGCCCCGCCCTTGCCGTCGGGCGCGCGCACGATGCCCGGCGCCTGCGCGCCCTCGCCCTGCTCCGCCTCGGCACCGGGGGCGGGCGGCGCCGCTTCGACGATCGTCGTGTCGACGACGGTGATCGTGCGGCTCGGCTCGGCGGCCCGCGCGTCCATGGCGGCGTCGCGGGCGAGCGGACGCAGGTCGATGGGGGTGAAGAGGATCTCGCGCTCCTCGTCGAGACGGGCCAGGGCGAGCAGGTCCTCGACGAGGACCCCCATCCGCATGGCCTCCTTCTCGATGCGCTCCATGGCCTGGGCGGTGTCCTCCTCGCCCTGGATGGCGCCGATGCGGTACAGCTCGGCGTAGCCGCGCACCGTGACCAGCGGCGTGCGCAGCTCGTGGCTGGCGTCGCCGATGAAGCGGCGCATGCGCTGGACCGCGGCATCCCGCTGCCGAAGCGACGCGTCGACCCGGTTGAGCATGGTGTTGATGGCGAGCTTGAGCCGGCCCACCTCGGTGCCGGGCTCGATGTCGGTGAGGCGCTGGCTGAAGTCGCCGCCGGCGATGCTCATGGCTGTGTCTTCGACCTGGCCCAGGCGGCGGAACGCCTGGGTGACCAGCCAGCGGGTGCCGAGCGCGCCGATCGCGATGATCACGAGCGCCAGCGCGCTGAAGATGCCCGAGAACTGGGCGACGATGCGGTCGATGGGCGCCAGCGGCAGCGCGACCACCTGGGTGAGGTACTGCGGCACGCCCGGGATCTCGAAGGTGCCGGCGCTGGCGCGGTAGCGCGCCCCGGTCTCCTCGTTCTTCAGATCGAACGGCGCGGTGCCGAGGATCGTCGCCCGCTCGAGGCTGAACGACTGCGGGAAGGTGGGCCCGGGGCGCGTCGAGGGTGCGCTCGGCACGGGGGTGCCGTCGCCGAAGTAGATCGCCACCGAGTAGTCGCTGCCGGCGGCTGCCGGGCTCAGAGAGATCGTGATGCCGGTGTCGGTCTCGTCGACCTGGATGAGCCCCGCGAGCAGGTCGCTGCCGGCGCGGTCGCTCAGCTGCGCGTCCTGCGTCGCGATCAGCGCGTTGCGCAGAAACAGCCCGGTGCCCACGCCCGCGGCGACGAGGCCGACCATGAGCACCATCACGGTGACGCCCGTTACCTTGGCGCGGAGCGAGATGCTCCGCCACCAGCGGGTGACGCCGTCTTGCGTGGCCACTGTGCTGCCTTTCTGCGGGGCCGTCACGGTGCGGGTGCGGCCGCGTCGCGACGGTGGATGCGCCGGGTGCGACGGATGCACCGGATGCGCCGGGGCGCCGGATGCGACGCCGCGCGCCCGGCTACGCCGTCTTGCCGACCTTCAGCATGTAGCCGAAGCCGCGCTTGGTCTGGATGAGCGGCTCGCTCGAGTGCGGGTCGAGCTTGCGGCGCAGGTACGAGATGTAGCTCTCGACGATGCCCGCATCGCCGTTGAAGTCGTACTCCCAGACGTGGTCGAGGATCTGCGCCTTCGAGAGCACGCGGTTCGGGTTGAGCATGAGGTAGCGCAGCAGCTTGAACTCGGTGGGGCTGAGGTCGACCGCGACGTCGCCCACGAGCACGTCGTGGGTGTCTTGATCCATGGTGATCTCGCCGGCGCGGATGATCGCGTCTTCGTCGGCCTGCATCGTGCGGCGCAGGATCGCCTGGATGCGCGCGACGATCTCGTCGAGGCTGAACGGCTTGGTGACGTAGTCGTCGCCGCCCGCGTTCAGGCCCGCGATCTTGTCTTCGGTGTCGTCCTTCGCGGTGAGAAAGAGGATGGGGGCCGTGTAGCCGGCGCCGCGCAGCCGCTTGGTGACGCTGAAGCCGTTCATGTCGGGCAGCATCACGTCGAGCACGATCAGATCGGGCTCTTCTTCGAGCACGGCCGAGATGGTCTGCGCGCCGTTGGTGACGGCGCGCACCTGAAACCCGGCGAAGCGAAGACTCGTGATGAGGAGGTCGCGGATGTTGGGCTCGTCGTCGACGATGAGGATGCGAGGGGCATTCATGTGTTCATTATTGCGTCAGCGCATGGCAAAACGCGCACAGCGCGCGTGAAGAGGCCTCGAAGCACACGCGCGGGCGGGGATGCCGGGGCCCGTGGAGGCCCGAATCCGAGGCATCCCGGCCCCCGCGCCGCCCCCGCGCGCCACCCCGAGGTACCTGGGCGCCCCCTGCCCGTCAACCCGTAGACACCGCGCGCACGCCCGCCATAGTGTCGGGGCACGCACGCAGGAGCACGCTGAGGGGAGTACGACATGTCGCATTTCGTGATCGTGGGCGGTGGGCTGGCGGCAGCATCCGCCGCCGAGACGCTTCGCACCGAGGGGTTCGAGGGCGAGATGACCGTCGTCACCCGCGAGCGGCATGCGCCGTACCAGCGACCCCCGCTCTCGAAGGGGTACCTCGCGGGCAAGGAGGGGCTCGACGAGGTGATCGTGCACCCGGCGCAGTGGTACGCCGAGCAGGGGATCGACCTGCGCACCGCGACCACCGCCGCCCGCCTCGACCCCGCGGCGCACACGGTCACGCTCGGCGGCGCGGGGAGCGACGGAGGCGACGGAGGCGGGGGCGGGGGAGCACCCGAGACGCTCCGCTACGACAAGCTGCTGCTCGCCACCGGCGCCGTCTCGCGCACGCTGCCCATCGAGGGCGCCGAGCTCGACGGGGTGTACACGCTGCGCACGCTCGACGAGGCGGACGCGCTGCGGCGCGAGCTGGGCGGCGGCGGCCGCTCGCTCGTGCTGATCGGCTCGGGCTGGATCGGCATGGAGGTGGGCGCGACCGCCCGCGGTCTCGGCAACAGCGTCACGATCCTCGAGCGCGAGGCGGTGCCGCTCGCGGTGGCCGTCGGCCCCGAGATGGGCACGATGTTCCGCAGGCTGCACGAGGCCAACGGCGTCGACCTGCGCACGCAGGTGAACGTCGAGCGCATCGTGGGCCGCGACGGCCACGTCACCGGCGTCGTCGTCGACGGCGAGACGGTGCCCGCCGACGTCGTGCTGATCGGCGTGGGCGCGGTCCCGGCCATGGAGCTCGCGCGTGACGCGCAGCTCGCCGAGGGCAACGGCATCCTGGTCGACGCGGCGCTGCGCACCAGCGCACCCGACGTGTTCGCCGCGGGTGACGTGGCGAGCGCCTTCCACCCGGTGGTCGGCCGCCACCAGCGCAGCGAGCACTGGGCCAACGCGCTGAACGCGGGCCCCGTCGCCGCCAGATCGATGCTCGGGCTCCCGGCGCGCTTCGCGCAGATCCCGTACTTCTACACCGACCAGTTCGATCTCGGCATGGAGCTCTCGGGGTACCCCTCGCTCATGGCCGAGGCGAAGCTCGTGATCCGCGGCGACATCGATCGTCGCGAGTTCATCGCGTTCTGGGTGGATCACGGCCGGGTCGTCGGCGGCATGAACGTGAACGTGTGGGACGTCAACGAGCAGGTGCAGGAGCTCATCAGCTCGGGCGAGACGGTCGATCTCGCCGCATTGCGCGACCCCTCGACGCCGCTCGAGCGACTCCTGGCAAGATGAGGGGAATGCAGACCGATTTCTCGCGCTCCCTCGCCGTGATGGCGATCGTGAACCGCACGCCCGACTCGTTCTATGACAAGGGCAGAACGTATGCATTGGATGCCGCGGTGGCGGCCGGCGCCGCCGCGTTCGAGGCGGGCGCGATGATCGTCGACGTCGGCGGCGTGAAGTTCGCCCCCGGCCCCGCGGTGCCGATCGAGGAGGAGATCGCCCTCGTGGTGCCGGTGGTGCGCGAGCTCGCGCCGCTGGGCGCCGTGAGCGTCGACACCTTCCACCCCGAGGTCGCCCGCGCCGCGATCGACGCGGGTGCCGCGATCATCAACGACACCACCGGGCTGCGCGACGCGCGCATGGCCGACGAGGTGGCCGACAGCGACGCCCGCATCGTCATCGCCCACAGCCTGGCGACGCCGCGCACGCAGCATCCGCTGCCCCACTACGACGACGTGACCGCCGAGGTCGGGGCCTTCCTGCGCCAGCGGGCCGAGCTCGCCCTCGAGCGCGGGATCGCCGCCGAGCGCATCATCATCGACCCGGGGCACGACCTCAACAAGAACACCCTGCAGACGCTCGAGATCACCCGGCACCTCGACGACATCGCCGCCATCGGCTACCCGCTGCTGGTCGCGCTGTCGAACAAGGACTTCATCGGCGAATCGCTGGGCCGCGAGCGGCACGAGCGGGTCGCCGGCTCGCTCGCCGCCGCCGTCTACTGCGTGCTGCACGGCGCCCGCATTGTGCGTGCCCACAACGTCGTCGAGACCGTCGACGCCCTGCGCATGGTCGAGGCGATCCTCGGCTGGCGCGAGCCGCAGTACCTGCTGCACAACATGCGCCCGGAGGGGAACGACTGATGCCGAATCGAGACGAGCTGCGCATCGCATACGCCCTCCCGGATCGCGAGATCCCGCGGGTGCGCATGAACTTCGTCTCGAGCATCGACGGCGCGGTCACGCTCGGCGGCCTCAGCGGCGCGCTCGGCGGCGAGGGCGATCGCCGGCTCATGCAGGTGCTGCGCTCGATGTGCGACATCGTGCTCGTGGCTGCCGGCACCGTGCGCGCCGAGGGCTATGGCGGGCTGCGCCTCGAGACCGTGGATGCCTCGTGGCGCGAGTCGCACGGGCTGCCGGCGCAGCCGCGGCTGGCCATGGTCTCGCGAAGCCTGGACGTGGGGGCGGAGCATCCGTTCTTCGCCGAGGCGACCACGCGGCCCATCGTCGTGACCTGCGCCGCCGCGCCCGCGGAGCGCCGCGCGGCGCTCGCCGCCGTCGCCGACGTGCTCGTGTGCGGCGACGCCGCCGTCGACCTGGCCGATGCGCTCGCGCAGCTGGCCGAGCTGGGCCTCGCCCAGGTGCTGTGCGAGGGCGGGCCGCACCTGTTCGGCGAGCTGGCCGAGGCCGAGCTCGTCGACGAGGTGTGCCTCACCCTCAGCCCGCTGCTGGTGGGCGGCGAAGTGCCGCGCATCGTGCAGGGCGCGCCCGAGCGGGGCCGCCAGATGCGGCTCGTGCACGCGCTCAGCGACGAAGACGGCTTCGTGTTTCTGCGCTACCGCTCGGCGCTGGGCTGAGGCGCTGGGCTGGGGCGCTGGGCTGAGGTGGCGGGGCGGGCTCAGCCGCGCTTGCGGGCCCGCGACTTTCGCGCGAAGTTCAGGATCAGCAGGATGATGATCAGCACGAACGCGATGGGCAGGCCGAACACGGGGATGTTCGCCGCGAGCTGCCAGCCGAAGGCGTCGAAGTCGGTCGCGGGGTTGAGCCAGCGGGCGATGAGCACGACGAACATCGAGATGATCGACACCGCGACGAGGCCCAGCGAGACGTAGGAGAGCAGGCGGTCGATCGGGCCGGGCTGCGGTTCGTTGGTGGGAGTTGGCGTGCTCATTCGAGCCAGCCTACTCGGGCCCTAGGGCGCCTCCGGCCAGTGGCCTAAGCTGGGAAGCTGGAAGACCCATCTGGTCTCCTCATTTCGTCATCTCCCGAGCGGGAGCACGCACACTCTCCCTCGCGGGAGCACGACAACTATCGAGGTTCGCAATGCCCACCGGCAAGGTCAGGTTCTACGACGAGGAGAAGGGGTTCGGCTTCATCGCCTCCGATGACGGCCAGGACGTCTTCCTGCATGCCTCCGCGCTGCCCGCGGGCGCCCCGGCACCCAAGGCCGGCACCCGCCTCGAGTTCGGCGTCGCCGACGGCAAGCGTGGGCTGCAGGCGCTCTCGGTGCGCGTGCTCGACGCGCCGCCCAGCCTCGCGCGGCAGAAGCGCAAGCCCGCCGACGACATGGCGATCATCATCGAAGACCTGGTGAAGCTGCTCGACGGGCTCGGCGGCGACCTGCGTCACGGCCGGTACCCCTCGGCCTCGCACACCCGGAAGGTCGCAACCGTGTTGCGCAAGGTCGCGGACGAGCTGGATGTCTGACGCCGAGCACGTGCACGACGAGACCGCACCCCAGGCCGGGGCGGAGCAGACGCCTGCACCCGCGGCCGAGCCCGCCGCCGAGCTCGTGCCGGACGCGCGCCTGCTCGAGTCGCACGACCTCGCGCGTGCGGCGCTGCTCGAGATCACCCCGGAGGCGACCATCGGCGACATCGCCGGGTACGTCGTCGAGGGCGAGCACCTGCTCTCGCTGCGCTTCGAGAATCGGATGCTCGGATACCCGGGCTGGCTGTGGACCGTCACGCTCGCGCGCGTCGACGGCGCCGAGCCGACCGTGCTCGAGGCCGAGCTGATGCCCGCCGACGGCGCGCTGCTGGCCCCCGAGTGGGTGCCGTGGGCCGTGCGCCTCGCCGAGTACCAGGCAGCGCAGGCCGCAGCGGAGGCCGAGCGCGAAGCCGCGGGCGAGCCGGGCGAGGAGGCCGACGAGGAGTCGGACGGCGGCGAGCACCTCGATGAGCTCGACGAGCTCGACGACATCGACGAGGACGACTTCGAGACCGACGGCTCGGCGACGCTGCACTCGGGCGACCTCGACGGCGTCGACATCGACGAGGACGATTCGGACTCCGACGACGAGGATGACTCGGACGACGATGACGACGACGATGACGACGACTCGGACGACGATGACGAGGACGACGACTCGGACGACGACGAAGACGACTCGGACGACGACGACGAAGACGACTCGGACGGCGACGACCTCGACGACGCCGACGACCCCGAGGGCATCGACCGGAGCTACTGAGCGTCGGGCGCCGCACGGCGCCCGACAACGAGCAAGGGCCGCGCGATTCGCGCGGCCCTTGCTCGTCTCACTCGCGGATCAGAGCGAGTCGACCACGTACTCGATGGCGCCGATCAGCGCGACCACGTCGGCCGGCTCGATCGACACGAAGGTCGCGATGCGCAGCTGGTTGCGGCCCAGCTTTCGGTAGGGCTCGGTGTCGACGATGCCGTTGGCGCGCAGCGTCTTCGCGACGGCTGCGGCATCCACATCGTCGTTGAAGTCGATGGTCGCCACGACCGACGAGCGGTGCGCGGGGTTGGCCACGAACGGCGTCGCGAAGCTGGATGCCTCGGCCCACGCGTAGAGCGCCGACGACGAGGTCTCGGTGCGCTCGCCGGCCCACTTCAGGCCGCCGTTGCCGTTGATCCAGTCGATCTGGCTCTGCATGAGCAGCAGCGTCGAGAGGGCCGGGGTGTTCAGCGTCTGGTTGAGGCGCGAGTTGTCGAGCGCGCCCTTGAGGCTGAGGAAGTCGGGGATGTACCGGCCCGAGGCGGCGATGCGCTCGATGCGCTCGACCGCGGCGGGCGAGACCATGGCGAACCACAGGCCGCCGTCCGAGCCGAAGTTCTTCTGCGGGGCGAAGTAGTAGACGTCTGCCTCGCCGAGCGAGAAGTCGATGCCGCCGGCGGCGCTGGTCGCGTCGATCACCGTCAGCGCGCCCTCGTCGCCGTGCACGCGGGTGACCGGGGCGACGACGCCGGTCGAGGTCTCGTTGTGCGCCCAGGCGTACACGTCGACGCCCTCGATCGCCTCGGCGGTCGCCAGCGAGCCGGCGTCGGCCTGACGCACGTCGGGCGCCTCGAGCCACGGGGTCTTCGCCGCGGCCGCGAACTTGCCGCCGAACTCGCCGAACACGAGGTTCTGGCTACGACGCTCGATCAGGCCGAAGGCCGCGGCATCCCAGAACGCGGTCGCGCCACCGTTGCCGATGATGACCTCGTAGCCCTCGGGCGCGCGGAAGAGCTCGCCGAGGCCCGTGCGGACGGCGCCGACGAGGTTCTTGACGGGCGCCTGGCGGTGCGAGGTGCCGAGGATCTCGGCGCCGGGGCCGGCCAGGTACGCGAGTTGCTCTGCACGCACCTTCGAGGGGCCGCAGCCGAAGCGGCCGTCGAGGGGCAGGAGTTCGCGGGGGATGGTGACGTGAGACATGCGCACAATTGTATTGCGCGGGGCGGATGCCTCCTGCCCCTATGTCGCCCGATTGGTAGGCTCGTGCGAGAAAACGCGGGCGACCACAGCTGAATGAGGCAGACACATGACCGATCTGATCGACACGACCGAGATGTATCTGCGCACCATCCTCGAGCTCGAGGAGGAGCAGATCGTTCCCCTGCGCGCGCGCATCTCGGAGCGGCTCGGCCACTCCGGCCCGACCGTGTCGCAGACCGTGGGTCGGATGGAGCGCGACGGGCTCGTCGTCGTCGCCGACGACCGCACGCTCCAGCTCACCGATGACGGCCGCCAGAAGGCGATCGACGTGATGCGCAAGCACCGCCTCGCCGAGCGCCTGCTCAGCGATGTGATCGGCCTCGACTGGGCCTTCGTGCACGAGGAGGCCTGCCGCTGGGAGCACGTGATGAGCGAGCAGGTCGAGCGGCGCCTGGTCGAGCTGCTGAACCACCCCACCGAGTCGCCGTACGGCAACCCGATCCCCGGCCTCGACCAGCTCGGCGACCACGAGAGCGCCGTGTTCGCCAAGGGCGTCGTCGGGCTCGTGCGGCTGATGCACGAGTCGGAGCAGCCCGTGCGCGGCACCGTGCGCCGCCTCGCCGAGCCCGCGCAGGTCGACCCCGAGCTGCTCACCCAGCTCAAGGACGCGGGCGTCGTGCCCGGCGCGACCGGGGATTTTCGCTTCAACGAGGGCTACGTGCTCGCGCAGATCGACGGCGCCGAGCAGAGCCTGGAGCTGCCCGTCGAGATCGCCTCGCACATCTTCCTCGTCGACGAGCGCGACGCCGGCTGAGGCGCGGCGAGCGGGCCGAGGCATCCGGCAATCGGGTGTCTCGGAGTGACTTAACCGTTACCTTCCGGTAGTCTCGACGAGTCCACAGGCCAAAGCCAGCCGACGGACCCCGCCGCGAATGCCTCTGAGGCCCGTCACCCGCTGCGGTCGAAGCCAGCAGACGTGACGGGCCATCACCCAAAAGGTGTAGGGGCGCCGGAGGACTGGTTTGGCTCTTGAAACACCGCGTGCGGACGTACCCGAAACTGACGCACAACACACTGAAGGCGTGCCTTCAACCACTTTGATCTCTCGCTCCCGCGACGCTCGCCGCCTTCGCAAGGCCGAGCGAGCCGCCTCGAAGCCCAAGGTTTCGGCGGCAACGCGCGGCAAGCAGGCGCGCAGTCTCGCGATCATGGCGTTCATTGTCCCGGGGCTCGTCGCCACCGTGGCGCTGCCGGCCTTCGCGAGCATGCCGACCGAGGATGAGTCCGTCACGCTGCAGCAGGTCGCCCAGAGCGGCGCGCAGTCGCTGGTCGTGGCATCCGCCGTCGAGACGCCCGCCGAGCTCGCGCGCGAGTCGTACTCTGCGACCACGCCCGACGAGATCGCCAAGAAGAAGGCGGCCGATGCGCTCGCGAAGCGTCTCGCGCAGAACCGCGTGGGCATGGCGTCGTCGATCGACCTCAACATGGTCGCCCCCGGCACCGGCGCGGTGCGCTGGCCCATCTCGGGCTTCCGCCTGGGCCGCGGGCTCGGCGACTCGGGCTACCACCAGGGCGTCGACCTGCTCGCGCCCGGCGGCACCCCGCTGTTCGCGGCGGCAGACGGCGTCGTGCGCGTCTCGTCCGAGGGCTACAGCGGCTATGGCGTCGCCGTGGTCATCGACCACGTGATCAACGGGCAGCGCGTCTCGACGCTCTACGGGCACATGACCTACGGCAGCCGTCAGGTCGTGCAGGGGCAGACGGTCTCGGCCGGCCAGCTGATCGGCCTCGTCGGCAGCACCGGCAGCTCGACCGCGAACCACCTGCACTTCGAGGTGCGCATCAACGGCGGCCTCGTCGACCCGTGGGCCTGGCTGAACGCGAACGCCGGCTGAGTCGCATCCACTCACGCTCTTGCAGGCGCGGTCGTCCCTCGGGAGGCCGCGCCTGCGGCGTTGCGGGGTGGCGCGTCTCGTGCTGTCCTCCGGCGCGACACGATCGTGATCCCGAATGTTGGCGCCATGGTCGGTGCCGTGGGCTACCCTGACTATCGACGCAGGACACAGTGAAGGGATGCCGATGGGCGAGCACGCGAACCGGTGGCGCACTCCAACCAAGGGTGCGTCGGGCCCGTGCGCCTGGGGGCATGTCTCGCACGCGAACCACGGGCATCCCGTGGCGCCAAGGCGCCGTCTCTGAGACGGCGCCTTTTTTCGTGCGCGTGACCCCTCGCAGTGCCGCCGCGTCGGAGCATCGATGACCGGGAAGCCGTCCCGGCCGTTCGAAGGAGAAGGCACATGCGCACACTCGTCCTCAACGCGGGATACGAGCCACTGGCGATCGTCTCGTTCAAGCGGGCCCTGGTGCTCGTGCTCAACGACAAGGCGACCGTGATCGAGCGGGTGGAGGGCGAGCCGGTTCGGGCCCAGCACGCCGACTACGATCGGCCGGCGGTCATCCTGCTGACGCGGTACGTGCGGGTGCCGAACGGCCGGCGCGTGCCGGTCTCGCGCCGCGGGGTGCTGCGGCGCGACGGGCATCGCTGCGCGTACTGCGGCAAGGCGGCCGCGACGATCGACCACGTGGTGCCGCGCTCACGTGGCGGGCGGGATGCCTGGGAGAACCTCGTGGCCTGTTGCCTGCGCTGCAACAACGCCAAGGGCGACCGCACGCCGGGCGAGATGCGCTGGGAGCTGCGGGTGCGCCCCGACAGGCCGCACGGCATGGCGTGGACGGTGCGCGGCACGGAGCACGCCGAGCCGCAGTGGGAGCCGTACCTGTCGCTCGTGGCGTAGCCGCGGGGTGTCAGCTGTGGCGTAGCGGGCTCCGTGCGCGCTACTGCGCCTGCGTGCGGACGAGCAGGAACGTGATGAGGCCGACGACGACGGCGGGGATGAGCGCGAGGAGGGTCCCCGAGAGGCCCGCGCCGGGGTTCGGCGCGAGCTGGGTGAGCAGCATGATGAGCGCGGTGGCGTTCAGGCCGGCGTTCAGCGCGTTGCCCAGGATCACCGCGAAGCGCTGACTGTTGGGCGGCGCCGAGCCGAGCGCCGCCCACATGATGGCGCTGATGGCGACGGCGATGACCGGCACGAACAGCAGCTCGGCGGGGTGTCCGTAGCGCGAGGGCTCGCCGCCCGACCACTGCATCACGATCTCGCTCGGCGCCTGCGGGATGAGCGCGAGCGTGGCGACGAGGGTCGCCACGCTGAGGGCGGCGGGGAAGACGAGGGCGGTGAGGATCGTCCGGCGGGACTTCTGCTGCACGGTGAAGGCTTCCTTGGTGTGGCGGGGGGGTTCCGCTCCCCGTCCAGGCTATCGGGAGCCCTGCGCGGGCCCGGATGGCGCGGGCGCGGGCTCGGGGAGGTGCGCCGCGGTCGACGGGCGAGTTTCGAAGATAGCTCACGGAATCGCGCGCTGGAATGTCTGTGGCTGCGAATACGCTCGCCTCACCGCTGGCATCTATAGAACGTTTGTTCTAGCCTGAGAGAGTGAGGGCAATCGTGCAGACCAACGTTGCGCGGAGCGAGATAGCGGCGCTTCGCGCCAAGCTCGAGCAGGTGCAGGGGCGTCGGCTCGATGTGCCGGTGCTGCCCACGCACCCCGCGCTCGCGGCGCTGCTGCCGGGTGGCGGGTTGCGACCGGGGTCGGCGTATTCGCTCGACCCCTCGCTCTCGCTGCTGCTCGCGCTGATGGCTCGCCCCTCGCAGGAGGGCATCTGGTGCGGGGCGATCGGCATGCCCGAGCTGGGGGCCGAAGCCGCCGAGGGCCTCGGCGTTGCGCTGGATCACCTGGTGCTGGTGCCCGACCCGGGCGCCCGCACGCTCGGGGTGGCGGCGATGCTGGCCGAGGTGCTGCCCGTGGTCGCGATCCGGCCGAGCGGCCGGGCCATGGGGGCCGAGGTGTCGCGACTGGCGGCACGGCTGCGCGACCGCGGCGCCGTGCTCCTGGTGCAGGGGCCGTGGCCGCAGGCCGAGGCGACGCTGCGCCTGAGCGAGGGGGAGTGGGCCGGGGTCGGCAGTGGCGTCGGCTACCTGGCGGGGCGCACGGTCACGGTCACGGCCTCGAGCCGGCGGTGGCCGGTGCCGCGCAAGGCGCGCCTCATGCTGCCGGCGCCCGATGGCACGGTCGCGGTGGCGCCCGCGGCTTCCGAGGCGCGCGGTGCTGTCGACGCGCGCGGTGGGCGTGTCGGGCGCGAGGCCGGGGTGCGCGCGCCCCAGCCGATCGGCGCCGGGCGGCTGGGGCTCGACGGGCGCCCGGCGAGGGCGGTGGGCTGATGGTGCCGAAGCCCGTGCGCAGCCTCGTGCTGTGGTTTCCCGATTGGCCGATCACCGCGCTGCTGCGCGAGCATGCCCGGCCCAAGACGGGCGCGGCGGCGGTGCAGACCGCGGGGGAGCGTGTGGATGCGAGTGCGCCGGCGAACGCCGGAGGAAGCGGCACCGGCCCTGCCAGCACCGACCCTGCCAGCACTGACCCCGCCAGCGGGGTGCGCTCGCTGGCGCCGCCGATCGCTCTCATCGCGAACAACGCGGTCGTGGCCTGCTCGCCCGCGGCGCGCGCCGAGGGGGTGCGGCGCGGGCAGCGCCGCCGCGACGCGCAGGCCCGGTGCCCGCAGCTGCGGGTGGTGGCAGCCGACCCCGCGCGAGACCACCGGGTCTTCGCCCCCGTGGTCTCGGTGATCGAGGATCGCGTGCCGGGGGTGCAGATCCTCCGGCCGGGGGTGTGCGCGCTGCGTGCGCGCGGCGCGGCCCGCTACTACGGGGGCGAGGCCGCCGCCGCGCAGGAGCTGATCGATGCGCTCGCGGCGCAGGGCATCGAGGGTGTGCGCGCGGGCGTCGCCGACGGGCCCTTCACCGCCGAGCAGGCTGCCCGCCGGGGTGCCCCGATCGCGCCCGGCTCGCAGGTCGCGATCGTGCAGGCCGGGGCATCGGCCGAGTTTCTCGCCCCGCTGCCCGCCGGGGTGCTCACCGATGCGGGCTTCGCCACCGCGCACGAGCTGGTCGAGCTGCTCTCGCGGCTCGGCGTGCACAGCCTCGGCGACTTCGCGCGCCTGGATGCCGAGCGCGTCCGCGACCGCTTCGGCACCCAGGGCATCCGGCTGCACGATCTCGCTGCCGGGCACGATTCGCGCGCGGTCGAGGCGCGGGTGCCGCCGCCCGAGCTGCACCGCGAGGTGGCGTTCGAGCCGCCGCTCGAGATCGTCGAACAGGTCGCGTTCGGCATGCGCATGGCGGCCGACGCGTTCATCGCGCGGCTCGGTGCTGAGCAGCTCGTGTGCACCGAGCTGCGGGTCGAGCTCACCGCCGAGCGCGGGGAGCGCTCGGAGCGGGTGTGGCTGCACCCTGCATCGTTCGACGCGGCGGCCGTGGTCGACCGGGTGCGCTGGCAGCTGAGCGAGGCGCAGGGGCAGGGCGCGCTGCGCAGCGGCATCGCGCACGTGCGGATCGAGCCAGCGGCGGTGGCCGAGGCATCCACGCAGCGCCCGGCGATCTTCGGCGGGGGCCCCGAAGAGAAGGTGCACCACGCGCTCTCGCGGGTGCAGGCGATGCTCGGGCACCGGGGCGTGCTGACCCCGGCGATCGGCGGCGGGCGCTGGCTCGCCGAGCGGCAGGTGCTGGTGCCGTGGGGCGACCGCACGGTGCTCGCCAAGGAGCGCGGCCGGCCCTGGCCGGGAACGCTGCCCGAGCCGCTGCCCGCGACCGTGTTCGTCGAGCCCTACGAGGTCGAGGTGCTGGGCCGGGCCGGGGGCGTCGTGGCCGTCGACGAGCGGGGCGCGCTCACCGCCGAGCCGGCGACGCTCATCGAGGGTGGGCGGCGCCTCGGCGTCGACGCGTGGGCCGGGCCGTGGCCCGTGATCGAGCGGGGGTGGGACGCCCTGCGCAGCCGGCACGCGTATCGCTTTCAGTTCGTCGACGCCGAGCACATCGCCTGGCTGCTCATCTGGGAGGCCGACGAGTGGCGGGCGGAGGCGCGCTATGACTGAGGAGGTCGAGCATGGGGTTTCATAACCCGTCGATGCCGTGGGCTGAGATGGAGCGGCTGCTCAGCGACACCCCCAGCCGCGACGGCAGACGGGTGACCGGAACGGCGGTCGGGGGCGCCGGGGAGGCCGGGGAAGCCGGGGACACCCGGGACGCCGGGAACAGTCGGCACACCGGGAATGCCGGGGCCGCCGGGAACACCCGGAACGCCGGGGCGTCCGGCCTGTTCGGCGCGCCCGGCACGTTCGGGGCGACGCGGCCCGCCGGGGCCGATGACGGCGACGGCAGCACGGGCGACGGCGGCGACAGCCCCGCCTGGTCGCGCAAGCGTGGCCCGTACGTTCCGCCGGCAGGCATCGAGCGCCCCCGCGACGTCGTGCCCTACGCCGAGCTGCACGCGCACTCCTCCTTCTCGTTCCTCGACGGCGCCTCCTCGCCCGAGGCGCTCGCCGAGGAGGCCGAGCGCCTCGGCCTGCACGCGCTCGCGATCACCGATCACGACGGCTTCTACGGCATCGTGCGCTTCGCCGAGGCAGCCGAGTCGCTGCAGCTGAAGACCGTGTTCGGGGCCGAGCTCTCGCTCGAGCTGCCCGCGCCGCAGAAGGGCGAGGCCGATCCGGTGGGCACGCACCTGCTCGTGCTGAGCCGGGGCGAGCCGGGCTATCACCGGCTCGCCGGCGCGATCACGCACGCGCAGCTGCAGGGGGCCGAGAAGGGGCGGCCGGTCTACGAGCTCGAGGCGCTCGCCGCGGCGGCGGGCGGCGAGTGGGCGGTGCTGACGGGATGCCGCAAGGGCGCCGTGCGCCGGGCACTCGGCCGGGGCGGGGCATCCGGTGTCGAGGCGGCCGCGCGCGAGCTCGACCGGCTGACCGCGCTGTTCGGCCGCGATGCGGTGCACGTCGAGCTCATCGACCACGGAGGCCCGCTCGACACGCAGCTCAACGATGCGCTCGCCGGGCTCGCGGCCGAGCGGGGGCTGCCGCTGATCGCCAGCAACAACGTGCATTACGCGGTGCCCAAGAAGCAGCTGCTCGCCGCGGCGATCGCGGCGGTGCGGGCCAACCGCAGCCTCGACGAGCTCGACGGCTGGCTGCCCTCGCACGCGGCGGCGCACCTGCGCTCGGGCGCAGAGATGCAGGCGCGGTTCGCGCGCTACCCGGGTGCCGTCGCGCGCACGGTCACGCTCGCCGACGAGCTGGCGTTCCCGCTCCGGCAGGCCAAGCCCGCGCTGCCGAGGCAGCACATTCCCGAGGGGCACACGCCCATGTCGTGGCTGCGGCAGCTGGTGTGGGCGGCGGTGCCGCGCAAGTATCCGGATGCCACGGCAGCCGACCGGGCGCGCATCGAGAAAGAGCTCGCCGTCATCGAGATGAAGGACTTTCCCGGCTACTTCCTGATCGTGCACGCCATCGTGCGGGAGGCGCGCCGCCGAGGCATCCTGTGCCAGGGGCGCGGCTCTGCCGCCAACAGCGCCGTCTGCTATCTGCTCGACATCACCGCCGTCGACTCGATCGCCTACGACCTGCCCTTCGAGCGCTTTCTCTCCTCACTGCGCGACGAGGAGCCCGACATCGACGTCGACTTCGACTCGGATCGCCGCGAAGAGATCATCCAGTGGGTCTACGGCGAGTACGGGCGCGAGCGCGCCGCGCAGGTCGCGAACGTGATCCAGTACCGGCCCAAGAATGCGATCCGCGACATGGCGCGGGCGCTCGGGCATTCGCCCGGGCAGCAGGATGCGTGGTCGAAGCAGATCGAGGGCTGGGGTGCGACGCTCGGCGCCACGCCCGAGCACGACATCCCCGAGCAGGTGATCGAGTTCGCGAGCGAGCTGCTGAAGGCGCCGCGCCACCTCGGCATCCACTCGGGCGGCATGGTGCTCACCGACCGCCCGGTGGGGGAGGTGGTGCCGATCGAGCACGCCCGCATGGAGAACCGCACGGTGATCCAGTGGGATAAGGACGACGCCGCGTGGATGGGGCTCGTCAAGTTCGATCTGCTGGGACT
Organism: Actinomycetes bacterium; assembly: GCA_029779645.1. GTDB lineage: Bacteria > Actinomycetota > Actinomycetes > Actinomycetales > Microbacteriaceae > Microbacterium. The sequence goes on from JAKPAC010000011.1 coordinate 18,226, forward strand.
CGGGATGCTGTCGGCCCTGCAGCACTGCTTCGATCTGATCCGCGGCGCCACGGGGGAGGTGTGGGAGCTCTCGACGATCCCGAAGGAGGAGAAGGGGGTGTACGACATGCTGTGCCGGGCCGATTCGATCGGGGTGTTCCAGGTCGAGTCGCGCGCGCAGATGGGGCTGCTGCCGCGCCTGCAGCCGCGGCGGTTCTACGACCTGGTGATCCAGATCGCGTTGATCCGTCCCGGGCCGATTCAGGGCGGCGCCGTGCACCCGTTCGTGCGACGCAAGCTGGGGCACGAGCCCGTGACGTACGCGCACCCCAAGCTCAAGCCGGTGCTGGAGCGCACCCTCGGCATCCCCGTGTTTCAGGAGCAGCTGATGCAGATGGCGATGGCCGTCGGCGACTGCACGGGCGAAGACGCCGACCTGCTGCGCCGGGCGATGGGGTCGAAGCGCGGGGTCGAGCGCATCGAGTCGCTGCGCGAGAAGCTCTATGCGGGCATGGCCTCGAACGGCTTGCACGGGGCCGCGGCCGACGCGATCTACGCGAAGATCCAGGCGTTCGCCAACTTCGGCTTCGCCGAGTCGCACTCGCTCTCGTTCGCGCTGCTGGTCTATGCCTCGTCGTGGATCAAGCTGCATTACCCGGGCGTCTTTCTCGCCGGGCTGCTGCGCGCGCAGCCGATGGGCTTCTATTCGCCGGCCTCGCTCACCGCCGACGCGCGGCGGCACGGGGTGCAGGTGCTGCGCCCCGATCTGCACGCCTCCGGGGCGCACGCCGAGATGGAGACGCTGGCGGCCGGCGACCCCACGGGCATGGATGCCTGCACCCACCGCACGCAGTCACCCGTCGGCGAGTTCGACCCGGCCGCTCCCGACGAGTCGGCGGCCCATCGCCGCGACGGCGGCTTCGCCGTGCGCCTCGGCCTCGCGGGCGTGAAGGGGATCGGCACCGCGGTCGCCGAGCGGATCGTCGCCGAGCGGGGGCGCGGGGGCGCGTTCGCCGACCTTCGCGACCTCTCGCGGCGCACCGGCGTCAACGCGGCGCAGCTCGAGGCCCTCGCCACGGCTGGCGCCTTCGAGAGCCTGGGGGTGAGCCGGCGCGAGGGCATCTGGCTGGCGGGCTCGGCCGCGCAGGATCGCATCGAGTTCCTCCCCGATTCGATGGTCTCGGTGCAGCCGCCGCTGTTCACCGACCCGACGAGCTTCGAGGTGCTCGCCGCCGATCTGTGGGCCACGGGCATCTCCACCACCGATCACCCGATGACGCACTTCCGTGCCTCGTTGGATGCGCGAGGTGTGCTGCCCTCGGAGGCGCTGCGGGGGCACGAGACGGGGCGTCGCGTCGAGGTGGCGGGGCTCGTGACGCACCGGCAGCGGCCGGCCACGGCATCCGGGGTCACGTTTCTCAACCTCGAAGACGAGCACGGGCTCGTCAACGTGATCTGCTCGGTGGGGGTCTGGAACCGCTACCGCGCGGTCGTGCGCAACGCGCCCGCCCTGATCGTGCGCGGGATGCTGGAGCGCTCGGTCGAGGGCGTGACGAACATCCTCGCCGACCGGTTCGAAGACCTCAGGGTGGGGGTGCGCCACCGCTCGCGCGATTTTCAGTGAGCGCGCGGTTCGGGGTCAGCGCATCGACACCAGGATCTTCACCTCGCTGTCTTTGTTCGAGATGAGCCGCTCGAACCCCTGCGTCACGATGTCGTCAACCACGATGCGGGAGGTGATGAACGGCGCGAGGTTCACCTTGCCGCTGCGGGCGAGCTCGATCGCCTCGGGGTGGTTGCTCGCGTAGCCGATCGAGCCGCCGATCTCGTGGTCGCCCATGATGAGCTGGCCGGTGAGGTTGAGCTCGACGGGCGTGGTGTGGATCGCGACGACCTCAAGGCGACCGCCGGCGCCCAGCACCTGCAGCAGCTGATGCACGACCGCGCCGACGCCCGCGGCATCGAACGCGAGCTCGGCACCGGCCCCGCCCGTGTGCTCGGCGACCACGGCAGCGAGGTCTTCGCTCGTGGGGTCGACGACAGCATCGGCGACGCCCGAAGACAGCGCCATCGCGCGCCGGGTGCCCGACACCTCGCTGACGATCGTCGTCACGCCCTTCGCCTTGAGCGCGGCGGCGACGAGCAGGCCGATGGGGCCGGCGCCGCCGACCACGGCGACCTGCCCTTCGCGGGCGCGTGCGTGCCGCACGGCGTGCACGGCGACGGCGAGCGGCTCGATGAGCGCGGCCTGGTCGAGCGGCAGGTCGCCAACGGGGTGCACCCAGCGCTGCTCGACGACGATGTGCTCGCTGAGCCCGCCGCCGCCTCCCGCGATGCCGATGAATCCCATCTGCTCGCACAGGTTGTACTTGCCTACCTTGCACGCCGGGCAGGTGCCGTCGACCATCAGGGGCTCGACCACGACCGAGTCGCCGACGCGCAGCCCCTCGACGCCCCCGCCGATCGCCTCGATGACGCCCGAGAACTCGTGCCCGAGCACCACCGGCAGCGTCTCGCCCGACAGCGGGTGTGGGGTGTCGGCGGTCGGGCGACCCATGGGGCCGTTGTGGAACAGGTGCAGGTCGCTCCCGCAGATCCCGTTGAACGCCGGCGCGATCTTGACGGTGCCGGGCCGCAGCTCCGGCTCGGCGATCTGCTCGATCCGGATGTCTTCCTTGCCGTAATACCGTGCAGCCTTCATCGCCCGCTCCCTTGCGTCGTGTCCGTCCACCCTATGGCGTTGGATCGCGCGGCCCGCCGCGCCGGTCCGCGTTCTCCGTAGCGACTCCGCGACACCCGAGGTCTAAGGCGAGTGGATGCCTCCGCCTCGGTAGACTCGAGGCCTAGCCTCTGTAGCTCAATGGAAGAGCTGCTCCGTCCTAAGGAGAAGGTTGGGGGTTCGAGTCCCTCCAGGGGCGCAGCTATCCTCAGGTGCTGCGGCCCGGTGGTCGCCCCGACTCGGACGGCAACGTGCGTCGCGCAGGTGGGCTACCGCATCGAGCTTGCGTGTGCTGTCCGCCGATCATGGCTACCGCTGTGGCTTTGGCGCGCGCAGGTGCGGACACGGCGGATTTGCCGCGTCGCGCAGGGCCGAGGTGCGTTATGTTTCGTGTACCTCTGTC
>JAKPAC010000022.1 GCA_029779645.1 Actinomycetes bacterium
TAGCCCCGGGGCGTGGGGTGCGGACACCGGGGCCGCACGCCACGCCGTTGTGTGCCGCACGCCAGTGTGGCCCCCCAATGTCAAGGAGGACATGGAATGAGTATGTTGTCGGACCGGGCGAAGACGGCCGAGGTGCTGCGACCCGAGCTCACCGAGCGGCAGCGCGCCGCGCGGGAGCGCATCTATGCGATGCCGCTGGACAAGCTCGACCCCGCGGAACGAGCCTCGTATCAGAACGAGGAGATGTGGTGGAAGTTCGAGCGCCTGCGCGCCGAACAGCCGGTCCACTTCACCAAGGACAGCGCCGACGGCTACGGCGACTACTGGTCGATCACCAGGTGGGAGGACATCGTCCGCGTCGATACCGATTCGGTGACATTCTCCAACGAGGCCGGCATCACGATCGCTGCGAACCGGCCCGACTCGCAGCCGTCCGAGATCGCGCCCGACGGTTCGAAGCGCACACCCGAGCAGATCGAGGAGGCGAAGAACCGGGGGATTCAATCGCTGTTGAGCATGGACCCGCCCAAGCACGGACTGCACCGCGGCGCGGTCTCGGAGAGCGTGTCGCCCGCGAACCTGCACGATCTCGAGCCGCTCATTCGCGAGCGGATCGCGGGGATCCTGGATGGGCTCCCGATTGGTGAGGAGTTCGACTGGGTCGACAAGGTGTCGATGGAGCTCACGGCGATGACGCTGGCGACGCTGTTCAACTACCCGCAGGAGCGTCGTCGCGAGCTGACGTTCTGGTCGGACTGTATGAATGTCACGCCCGGGCCGGGGGAGGTCGTCGAGACGCAGGAAGAGCGGATGGCGGCGATCCAGGACTTCTACGGCGCGATCACCACGATGTTCAAGGAACGCGCCGCCGCCCCGCCCGCGATCGATTTCATGTCGCTGATGGCGCACAGCCCGCACGTGAAGGATTTCGCCAGTGCCGAGATCTACGGCGATGCGATCGTGCTGCTCGTGGGCGGCAACGACACCACGCGCAACACGCTCACCGGCTCGGTCTACGCGCTTGACCGATTCCCCGAGGAGAACGCGAAGCTCCGCGCCAACCCCGCGCTGATTCCGAGCATGGTGTCGGAGACGATCCGCTGGCAGACGCCGCTGACGCACATGATGCGCAAGGCGAACGAGGACGTGGAGATCGGTGGAGCGCTCATCAAGAAGGGCGAGAAGATCGCGCTCTGGTACGTCTCGGGGAACCGAGACGAGACGGCGATCGACCGGCCCAACGAGTACATCGTCGACCGGAAGAATCCGCGCAAGCACATCTCGTTCGGCTTCGGCATCCACCGTTGCCTCGGCAACCGCTTGGCCGAGCTGCAGCTGCGGCTGACGTGGGAGGAGATCCTGAAGCGCTTCCCCGAGATCAAGGTGGTGGGTGAGCCTGTGCGTGGATACAACAACTTCGCGAAGGGCTATGACCGGATGACCGTCGTGATCCCGAGCCGCTTCTAAGCGGCTTCGTTTCGCGGGCCGCCGGCTCGTGGACCGTGTTTGCGCGTGGCGCGTTGTGTCTCTTCTACAGTCAGATGCGCGTTCGAACGCAAGAGCTCGTATCCTTCCTTCAAGCATGGCGGCTGTGACCCCGGCGAATGCCATTATCAGAATGAAGTTCTAAGATCTAGCGGCGCGGTCCCGCGCTTGCCGAGCGGGTGGGAAGACGCGCCCGCAGTCACTCTCACGTCAAGGAGGACGCTGCAATGACTATTTTGAGCCCAGGCGCCGTGAACAACACGCCCGAAATCTTCGGCGCGACCCCGACCGCGCAGCAACTTGCTGACCGCGAGCGTGTGTACGCGATGCCGCTCGACAAGATCGACCCTGCCGAGCTGACCGCATACCCGGACGAGTCGATGTTCTGGAAGTTCGAGCGCCTGCGCGCCGAGCAGCCCGTGCACTACACGGCGGACGAAGACAGCAACTACGGTGCGTACTGGTCGATCACGAAGTGGGACGACATCGTTCGGATCGACACCGACTCGGTGACGTTCTCGAACGAGGCCGGCATCTCGATCGCCTCGCAGCGCAAGGACCGCCACTACGAGGGGTACCAGGTCGATGGCGTGGCCGATACCCGCACGCCCGAGCAGATCGAAGAAGACAAGAAGAAGGGCATCCAGTCGCTGCTGAGCATGGACCCGCCCAAGCACGGCCTGCACCGCGGTGCGGTGTCGGAGAGCGTCTCGCCCGCGAACCTCGCCGACTTCGAGCCGCTCATTCGCGAGCGGATCGCGGGGATCCTGGACGGGCTCCCGATCGGCGAGGAGTTCGACTGGGTCGACAAGGTGTCGATGGAGCTCACTGCGATGACGCTGGCGACGCTGTTCAACTACCCGCAGGAGCGCCGGCGCGAGCTGACGTTCTGGTCGGACTGCATGACCGTGACCCCCGGGCCGAGCGAGATCGTGAAGACCGAGGAAGAGCGCAACGCTGCGACGCAGCAGTTCTACGCGGCCGTCGCCCAGATGTTCCAGGAGCGCGGCGCGGCCGAGCCCGCGCAGGACTTCATGTCGCTGATGGCGCACAGCCCGCAGTCGAAGGACTTCACGCTCCCCGAGATCCTCGGTGACGCGATCGTGCTGCTGGTGGGTGGCAACGACACCACGCGCAACACGCTGACCGGTTCGGTGTACGCGATGGACCGCTTCCCCGAGGAGCAGGCGAAGCTGCGGGAGAACCCGAAGCTGATCCCGAACATGGTCTCGGAGACGATCCGTTGGCAGACGCCGCTGACGCACATGATGCGCAAGGCGAACGAGGATGTCGAGGTGGGCGGCCAGCTGATCAAGAAGGGCGACCTGATCGCGCTGTGGTACGTCTCGGGCAACCGCGACGACTCGAAGCTCGAGAGCCCCAACGAGTACAAGATCGACCGGAAGAACCCGCGTCAGCACCTCTCGTTCGGCTTCGGTGTGCACCGCTGCCTCGGCAACCGCTTGGCGGAGCTGCAGCTGCGGCTCACCTGGGAAGAGATCCTCAAGCGCTTCCCCGAGATCAAGGTCGTTGGTGAGCCCGTACGCGGCCTCAACAACTTCGCGAAGGGCTACGACAGCATGACGGTCGTGATCCCGAGCCGCTACGACGCGTAGCGGCGAGAGGGCCGTGTTCCGTGCACCCGTACGGAACACGGCCACTGTGTGGCGTGTTGTCAGTGGATGACAACACGCCACACCTATGTCATTATTAGAATGCAATTCTAAGTCGCGGCGCAGAGGCCGCGACTTTTGAGACGAAGGAGTCCACGTGGCAAAGATCACGTTCAACCTCGAGGATGGCTCGGCGCAGACCATCGACGCTGAAGACGGCGAGTTTCTGATGCAGGAGGCCGTGAATAATGCGGTTCCCGGTATCGATGGTGACTGTGGTGGTGTTGCGTCGTGCGCGACGTGCCACGTGTATGTCGAGCCGGAGTGGCTTGCGGCGACGGGTGCGCGTACCGAGATGGAGGAGGCCATGCTCGATGGCACCTTCGGTGTTGAGTCGAACAGCCGCCTGTGCTGCCAGATCCAGGTGAGCGAGAAGATCGACGGTCTCGTCGTCCAGGTCGCCGGCACCTGATCGGCGACGCGCCTCATCCCTACCCGTAACGAAGCACGATTCTGGAAGGACGCATCATGACTACTGTTCACCCTGCGGTTGCGCGTGACAACACCCCCGAAATCTTTCGGGCGGAGCCGACGGCGAAGCAGCTCGAGGACCGCGCGCGCATCTACGCGTTGCCGCTCGAGAAGATCGACCCGGCCGCGATCGACTCGTTTCCGAACGAGTCGATGTACTGGAAGTTCGAGCGCCTTCGCGCCGAGGATCCGGTGCACTTCACCTCGACCGAGGACAGCGAATACGGCGACTACTGGTCGATCACGAAGTGGGACGACATCGTTCGGATCGACACCGACTCGGTGACGTTCTCGAACGAGGCCGGCATCACGATCGGCGCCAACCGCCCCGACCGCCGATCGACCGCCTACACCCCAGAGGAAGACACGCGCACGCCCGAGCAGATCGAGGCTGACCGTGCCCGCGGCATCCAGTCCCTGCTGAGCATGGACCCGCCGCAGCACGGCCTGCACCGCGGGGCCGTCTCGGAGAGCGTGTCGCCCGCGAACCTGCACGATCTCGAGCCGCTCATTCGCGAGCGGATCGCCGGGATCCTGGACGGGCTGCCGATTGGTGAGGAGTTCGACTGGGTCGACAAGGTGTCGATGGAGCTCACGGCGATGACGCTGGCGACGCTGTTCAACTACCCGCAGGAGCGTCGTCGAGAGCTGACGTTCTGGTCGGACGTCATGACGGCAACTCCCGGACCGGGCGAGGTCGTCGAGACGCCCGAAGCGGCGGATCAGGCACGTCAGGCCTTCTTCGCGGCCGTGTTGCAGATGTACGAGGAGCGCGGTGCCGCAGAGCCCGGGCAGGACTTCATGTCGCTGATGGCGCACAGCCCGCAGTCGAAGGACTTCACCCTCCCCGAGATCCTCGGCGACTCGATCGTGCTGCTCGTGGGTGGCAACGACACCACGCGCAACACGCTGACCGGTTCGGTGTATGCGATGGACCGGTTCCCGGAGGAGTACGCGAAGCTGCGGGAGAACCCGAAGCTGATCCCGAACATGGTCGCGGAGACGATCCGTTGGCAGACGCCGCTCACGCACATGATGCGCAAGGCGAACGAGGATGTCGAGGTGGGCGGCAAGCTCATCAAGAAGGGCGACACCATCGCGCTGTGGTACGTCTCGGGCAACCGCGACGACTCGAAGCTCGAGAGCCCCAACGACTACAAGATCGACCGGAAGAACCCGCGTCAGCACCTCTCGTTCGGCTTCGGCATCCACCGCTGCTTGGGCAACCGCCTCGCGGAGCTGCAGCTGCGGCTGACCTGGGAGGAGATTCTCAAGCGCTTCCCCGAGATCAAGGTCGTGGGTGAGCCCGTGCGCGCGTACAACAACTTCGCGAAGGGCTACGACAGCATGACCGTCATCATCCCGAGCCGCTACGACGCGTAGCTCTGGAGACCCCGACGAGTGCGGCGTGCTGTGCGCTGATGGCGGCACGCCGCACCTGTCACTCTTATGAGAATTGGGTTCTCGAGTGCCGCGCAGAAACCGAACGCGATATGCTTTCCGTGAAAGCGCGGCGGCTGGTGCGGTCAAGGAGGACACGCGATGCGCACGCTGAAGGCTCCAGGCCCCACCCGGTACCTGGTTCTCGAACGCAATCGCCACAGGGCGGCGCGCCCACCCCAGGTGCCACCGCGGTGAGCGCGACGCGCACTCGGTGGCGAGGAGCTTCGCGCGGGCGATCACACCGATCTGGGCTCGAACAATTCATGAACGAAACATCTCGTGCGGCATGCTGTCGCCGGGCGAAGACATGAGGAAAACATGGCAATGAACACCGTCGTCATCATTGGAGGTGGCCAGGCCGGCTACCAGACTGCCGCGTCGCTGCGGCAGCAGGGCTTCACCGGCAAAGTCACCGTGGTCAACAATGAACCCGGCTTGCTGCCCTATCAGCGCCCGCCGCTTTCCAAGGGCTACCTGCTCGGCACGCTCACCGCCTCGCACCTGCTCCACCGCAACGAGAAGTGGTACGCGAGCCAAGACGTCGAGGTGCTCGACGGCCACGCGGTCGAGATCGACCGTGCGGGACGCCGAGTGCTGCTCGAAGACGGCACTGCCCTGGCCTATGACCACCTTGTGCTCGCCACTGGCGCGCGCAACCGTGAGTTGCCGGTGGCCGGTGCAGACCTCGCGGGCGTGTTCGGCATGAAAACGAAGGCCGACGCTGACGCCGTGGCGGAGCGTGTGCGCACGGCCCAGAACGTCGTTGTCGTCGGAGCGGGATTCATCGGCCTCGAGTTCGCCTCCGTGGCCGCCAAGCTCGGTGCCAAGGTGCATGTGCTCGAGCTCGCCGACCGTCCCATGGCGCGCGCGCTGACGACCGTGACCTCTGAGCGCTTCCGGGCCGCGCACGAGAGCTGGGGCGTCACGCTCGATTTCGGTTCGGGGATCGAGCGGATCGAGGGCGAGGACGGCGAGGTTCGCCGAGTGATCACGTCGGACGGACGCACGCTCCCGGCCGACCTCGTCGTCTACGGCATCGGTGTCATCGCGAACACCGAACTTGCGGAGGCCGCGGGCCTTGAAGTCGCCAACGGCATCGTTGTCGATGCGTTGCTGCAGACCAGTGACCCGAACATCTCCGCCGTCGGCGACGCCGTGAACTTCCCATGCGTGCAGCTGGATTCCGCGCCCACGCGCCTCGAGTCCGTGCAGAACGCCGCCGACCAGGCCCGCGCCCTCGCCGCACGGCTGATGGGAAGCGGTGCCGACTACATCGCGCTGCCGTGGTTCTGGTCGGACCAGGGAGACCTCAAGCTGCAGATCGCCGGCATGTCGGTCGGCTACGACAGCACGGTCGAACTCGAGGTGCCGGAGGCGAACCAGATGATCGTCCTGTGCTTCAAGGGCGACACGCTGCTCGCGGTCGAGACGGTCAACCGCCCCGGCGAGCACATGATCGCGCGCCGGATCCTCGCCGGTGACGCCTCGCTGCGGCCCGCCGATGCTGCGGCACCGGGCTTCAACCTCAAGGAATGGGAGCAGTCCCGCGCGGCGGTGCCCGTCGGCTGACACCTCTCGGTACACCCGTGCGCCCGTCGTAGCGAGAGCTGCGGCGGGCGCACTGCGTCCCGCGCAACGCGAGAGCGCTTCGGATGCCGCCGGCATCTCCCGCGCGCGGCATCGCGCGGCGCGCGGCTGGCTACTCGGCTGCGAGAAAGCCGCGCAACAGCACGAGTTGGTTCGCGATGAGCTCGGGCAGTGAGGCCTCGGGGTCCTTCAGCCAGGCGTCATAGGCGGCGAGGCTCATGCTCAGGCTGGCCTGCGCGATCAGCGCCGGGAGGGCGTCGTCGGGGGCGAGTGCGGTGCGCTCGGCCACGAACTCGGCGACGACGCGTCGCCACGCCGCGTAGCGGAGCACGGAATGCGCCTGGAGCGCCGGCGTCTCGAGCACGAGCCGCATGCGCTCGATGTGCGGTGGGTCGGCATCGATGTCGAACTCGTTGAAGCGGCAGACGCCGAGGTGGAGGGCATCGGCGACGGGGAGGTCCGTGGGCGTGGCCGCGAGGATCTCGCGGAAATGGTCCAACGTGCTGTCGAACTGGCCCCACGGGATGTCGTTTTTCGATTCGAAGTAGCGAAACAGCGTGCGTCGGCCGACGCCGACCTCGCGAGCGATCGCCTCGAGGGTGGTGCCCTCAAAGCCGTGCTCGCTGAAGAGGCGAAACGCCGCCCGTTCGATGTCTGCGTGCGAGGTCACGACGGGCCGTCCTGGCGCAAGGGCCGGGCGCTGATCGGCGGAAACCTGGGCAGACATAATGGCTGTCAATATACCAACGGGCATCTGGGCGGCACAGAAGGCGGACGCAATAAGTCACGGCGACGCTTTCTTTTTGGCGCTGAGTGCCATTATGATCGACGCAGGGCGCACGCGCGACGTTGCGCTGCACCCTGCGATGCGGCCGCGAGCCACATCCGAATCTTCATCGATGCCCCCGGGCAGCCTGCACCGTCCTGGCGCACACGATCTGAGAAGAGCGACCCCATGAAGTTGAACCCTTGGAAGCAGAACCCCTGGTTCGAGAGCGTCGCGGTAGCTCAGCGACGCGCCAAGAAGCGCCTCCCGGCCCCCGTCTACGCGGCGCTCGTCGCCGGCTCCGAACGTGGGCAGACCATCGAAGACAACGAGGCGGCGTTCAAGGAGATCGAGTTCTCGCCCCTCGTGGCCGGCCACAAGCCCGACCGCTCGATGGCGACGCGGGTGCTGGGGCAGGACATCTCGCTCCCGGTGATCATCTCTCCCACGGGCGTGCAGGCGGTCAACCCCGAGGGTGAGGTTGCCGTCGCCCGCGCGGCCGGCTCGCGCGGCACGCTCATGGGCCTGTCGAACTTCGCGTCGAAGTCCGTCGAGGAGGTCACCGCGGCCAACCCCAACACGATCTTCCAGATGTATTGGACGGGCGACCGCGACACCATGGTGCAGCGCATGCAGCGCGCCCACGCAGCCGGCGTCAAGGGCCTGATGGCGACCCTCGACTGGTCGTTCTCGATGGGCCGCGACTGGGGGAGCCCCGAGATCCCCGAGAAGGTGAACTTCAGCGCCGCGCTCAAGCTCGGCCCGCAGGTCATCCTTCGGCCGGGCTGGCTGTGGAGCTTCGCCCGCACGTTCAACATTCCCGACCTCACCGCGCCGAACCTCGCCGCACCCGGGGCGAAGAAGGGCCCGACGTTCTTCGGCGCCTATTACGAGTGGATGACGACCCCGCCGCCGAGCTGGGAGGATGTGGCCTGGATGCGCGAGCAGTGGGCGCAGATCAGCGGCACCCCGTTCATGCTCAAGGGCGTCAGCCGCGTCGACGACGCCAAGCGCGCGGTCGACGCGGGCGTGTACGCCATCTCGGTCTCGAATCACGGCGGAAATAACCTGGACGGCACCCCCGCAGCCATCCGCCTGCTGCCCCCGATCGCCGCCGCCGTCGGCGACCAAGTCGAGGTGCTGCTCGATGGCGGCATCCGGCGCGGTTCCGATGTGGTGAAGGCCGTCGCCCTTGGTGCGCGCGCCGTGATGATCGGCCGTGCCTACCTCTGGGGTCTCGCGGCCAACGGCGAGGCCGGCGTCGGCAACGTGCTCGACATCATGCGCTCGGGCATCGACTCGGCGATGATGGGCATGGGTGTGGCCTCGCTTGATGAGCTGCGCCCCGAGCTGTTCGAGATCCGCGAGGGCTTCTCGCGCCGCGCCGGTGCCGGCGTGGGGCGCTCGCTGAGCGAGATCTAGTCCGTCCCCTGCGCAGACACAAAAGCATCCCGGCCCCAATGGCGCCGGGATGCTTTTTGTTTGGATGCCCGATCAGTCGGTGAACTGCATCGGGTCGATCTCCTGGTTCGGGCGATACACATCGCCCAGCAGGCGCGAGCCGTCGAAGGTCAGCTTTGCGGTGGCCTGCAGGGGCTCGCTGCCGGGGACGCGGGTGATCTCGGCGAGATCGAGGCGCAGATCGTCGGCCTCGTGGCCGGTGCGGACGCTGATCACGCCGGTCTCGCCCTCCCAGGCGATGATGGGGTCGGCGATGATCACGGCGAGGAAGCCGCCGTGCGCGTTCATGTCGACATGGCCGGAGAAGCTCCAGGTCTGATCCGTGATCTCGGTCGAGGGGAAGACGAAGTCGACGCCCTCATGCGTCACGTCATCCGAGACCTCGATGGTCCCGGCCGCGCCGCGGACGTAGCCTTGGAAGCTCTCTTTGATGGGCCAGCGCAATTTCACAATCGACTCCTTCGTCATGCTCTGAGATGTGCCGCAAACGTCACCGAGGGATGGTGTGGCACGGGTTCCACAATATCGCGGCGGGCCGCGGCATCCCGAATATTGCCTGTGGAAACGAAGGGGCCCCGCACCCTCTCGACAGAGAAGGTGCGGGGCCCGAATCGCACGTGACGGGTGCTGACTAGAGCGCGACCTCGAAGAGGCCGGCTGCGCCCATGCCGCCGCCGACGCACATGGTGATGACGACGTACTTGACGCCGCGACGCTTGCCCTCGATCAGGGCGTGGCCGACCTGGCGGGCGCCGGTCATGCCGAAGGGGTGACCGATCGAGATGGCGCCACCGTTGACGTTGAAGCGCTCGGGGTCGATGCCGAGCTTGTCGCGCGAGTAGACGGTCTGCGAGGCGAAGGCCTCGTTGAACTCCCACAGGCCGATGTCGTCGACGGTCAGGCCGTGCAGCTTCAGCAGCTTCGGCACGGCGACGACCGGGCCGATGCCCATCTCGTCAGCGTCGACACCCGCAACGGCCATGCCGCGGTAGATGCCGAGGGGCTGGATGCCGCGACGCGAGGCTTCGCCCGCCTCCATGAGCACCGACGCCGAGGCGCCGTCCGAGAGCTGCGAGGCGTTGCCCGCGGTGATGGTCGAGGTGACCGAGGAGGTGCCGTCCGGCAGCACGGCCTTCAGGCCCGCGAGGTCCTCGAGCTTGGTGCCGGGGCGGTTGCCCTCGTCCTTGGTGAGGAGGACATCCTCGTAGCTGACCTCGCCGGTCTCGCGGTCGACCAGCTTCTTGCGCGAGGCGAGCGGGACGATCTCGTCGTCGAACTTGCCGGCGGCCTGCGCGGCCGCGGTGCGCTGCTGCGAGAGGAACGAGTACTCGTCCTGCGCCTCGCGCGACACGCCGTAGCGCTCGGCGACGATCTCGGCGGTGTTGATCATCGGCATGTAGATGCCGGCGATGTTCTCCTCGAGCCACGCGTTGCGGGCGCGCTCACCCTTCGACGAGGGCATGAGCGAGACGCTCTCGACGCCGCCACCGACGGTGACCTGGAAGCCATCGGTGATGATCTCCTTGGCCGCGGTCGCGATGCCCATCAGGCCCGACGAGCACATGCGGTCGATCGACATGCCGGGGACCGAGGTGGGCAGGCCCGCGCGCAGCAGACCCTGGCGGGCGATGTTGCCGCCGGTGGTGCCCTTCTGGATCGCGTTGCCGATGAGGACGTCTTCGACCTCTGCCGGGTCGACACCCGAACGCTCGACGGCGTGCTTGATGGCGTGGCCAATGAGCTCCTGGCCGTCAGTGTCGTTGAACGCGCCACGACCGGCGCGGCCGATCGGCGTGCGGGCGGTCGAGACGATGACTGCTTCCCTCATGGAGGTTCTCCTTCTGTTGTGGGTTCCGCTAAATCGCGAAGCTGGTGGTGCCTGATGTGTTCAGTTGGTCGAGGTGGTTCAGGTGCGCTCGCGTCGCTGCCAGCGCATCCTCCCGGTCCGGGTTGGTGAGCCCTTCCCATCCGCGGCGCCACGGCATCAGGCTCGTGAGCTCCCACGGGCTTGCGCCCGGGTGCGCGGCGCGGACCGCGGCGACTTCGCCCAGGCGCCGCGCAAGCCGCGCTCGCAGCTGCTCGGTGCGCGCTTCCAGGCCCCGGAAGTGGTACTCATGCCCGGGGCAGATCTGGAAGTCGCTCCAGCGCGCGATCTTCTGCAGGGACGCCAGGTACCCCCCGACGGTGTCTTCGTCTGGGCGGTCTTCGAACGCACCGATGTTCGGGTGGATGGTGGGCAGGACGTGGTCGCCGGTGAACAGCACCGCTTCGTCTTCGTCGACGATGCAGACGCTGCCCGCGGTGTGCCCCGGGGTCACGATGACGCGAAGGGTGCGGCCGGGGAGCGGGAGTCGCATCCCGTCTTCAAGTGGGAGCGTGGCGAGTGCGGTCTCGAACAGGTGCCCGCGGCGGCGCTTGCGGTCGCCGAGTTCGGCGACCACCTCGGCCGGTGCGCCGCTGTCGGCGAGCCAGTCGGTGTAGGCCTGGATGCGCGCTTCGAGCTCGGGCGTGCCGGCGACGGGCCAGTGCTCGAGCGGGTGCAGCCCGAACCAGGCGCCGGTCTCGACCACCAGGCGCTCGGCGGCTTCCATGTGGTCCCAGTGCCAGTGGGTCGCGATCACGCCGGCGAGGTTTCGAAGCTCGAGCCCGGCCGCCGCGACGCCGCGCAGCAGCTGCTCGCGGCCCTCGGGGGTCTCGGCGCCCGGATCGATCACGATGAAGCGCTCGTCATCGCCGATCACGAGATAGGCGAAGGTGTAGCGAACCGGCAGGTCGCAGGTCACCGGCACCGCCCAGACGCGGGGCGTGATGCGCTCGATTTCGGGCACCCGTCCGGCCTTGCGTGCAGCGCGGTCAACCACTTCGTGGGTCGCGATCATGTAAGGCTCCGGGGGACGTCGACATTGACTACGAAAACGATGAGCGCTGAGCTCGCTCCCATCCTACGTCCATGCCGCTGGAGACCGCGACTTTCGTTGCACGAAAACCGAGTAGTGGTTGACAAAAACGAATGATCGAGGGTTAGCTGGCGAGACGCGACCGCGTCCATCCGACGCCTTCGCGAACGACGCGACCGCGAAGGCGAGGTCAGGTGCGAAGCATCCACGTGCCCTCATGGGTGACCATCGTCGTGCTCTCGTTGGCCGGCATGTCTGGTTCGCTGCAGTTCACGCTCCCGCTGCCGATCCTGCCGAGCATGCCCGCGATCCTGAACATCAGCGCGAACGACGCCTCCTGGATCATCACGGCGACGCTGCTGAGCAGCACGATCGCAACGCCGATCGTCTCGCGCATGGCCGATATGTACGGCAAGCGGCGGATGCTGCTGCTCTCGCTCGCGCTGATGGGCATCGGCTCCGCGATCGTCGCGCTCAGCGCGGACTTTGCGATGGTGCTCGTGGGGCGCGCCGTGCAGGGCGCCTCGGCGGCGCTGATCCCGGTCGGAATCAGCCTCCTGCGCGACAAGCTCCCGGCGGAGCGTGCGAACTCGGCGGTGGCGCTGATGAGTGCGACCCTCGGCATCGGCTCGGCGCTCGGGCTGCCGCTGTCGGGGGTGCTTTCGGACGCCTTCGGATGGCACTCGGTGTTTTGGGCATCGGTCATCGCGGCGGCGCTGCTCGGCGGACTCATCCTCGCGTTCGTCACCGAGTCGCCCCTGCGCACGGGGGGCCGGTTCGACCTCAGCGGCGCGCTGCTGCTGTCGATCGTGCTCACGGCGGCGCTGCTGCTGCTGTCGAAGTTCGCGGATTGGCCGCCGGTGGTGCTGCTCGCCCTCGCCGTGATCACCCTCGTCGGGCTCGCGGGCTGGGTCCCGATGCAGCTGCGACACCGACAGCCGATGGTCGATCTGCGCATCGCGATGACGCGCCCCGTGCTCCTCACCAACATCGCCTCGGTGTTCACGGGCATCGCGATGTTCGCGAACATGCTGTTGACTACGCAGCAGCTGCTCGCGCCCGTGGCGTCTGGGCACAAATTCGGCCTCACGATGGTCGAGACCGGGCTGGTGATGCTGCCGTCGGGCATCGTCATGGTGGCGCTGGCGCCCGTGTCGGGGTGGCTCCTCGACCGCCTCGGCGGCAGGCCGGTGCTGATCCTCGGCAACGCAATCCTCGCCGCCGGCTTCGTGCTGCGCATCGTGTTCGACTCGACGGTGCTCGGGGTGATCGTCGTCTCTGCCGTCATCAGCGTCGGTGTCTCGTTCGCGTTCTCGGCCATGCCGACCCTGATCATGGCGTCGGTGCCGAACACGGCGACGTCGGCCGCCAACGGCGTGAACGCGCTCGTCCGCTCGCTCGGCACGGCGTTCAGCAGTGCGCTGATCGGCTTTCTCATCGGCGTGATGGGTGCCCCCAACGGGGGGAGCGAGTTTCTGTCGATGTTCGGGCTGCACCTGTGCTTCGGGCTTGCCGCCGCCAGCGCGGCGCTCGCCACGTTCATCGGGGTGTTCGTGCCTCGCGGCATACGCGCGCAGGTGTCGGCACCCGGTGCCGATGGGATCCCCCAGATCGTGGTGCGCGGGCAGGTCACCGTGTGCGGCGGGGGTGAGGTCTCGGCCCCTGCGATCGTCACCTTCATGCGAACGGATGGCGCGCCGGTGGATTGGGCGCGGGTTGACGGGCAGGGCCAGTACCTGGCCATGCTGCCGGGCCCGGGCAGATACGTCGCTGTCGCAGCCGCGGTCGGCTGGGCGCCACACACCGCGGTGCTCGACGTGGCGGATGACGGCGAGCACCGCGGCGAGCATGGTGGCGAGCACGACGGTGAGCACGGTGGGGATGGTGTTCGGTGGGACGCCGAGCTGGAACGGCAATTCACGGTCTCCGGCACCGTTCGGGGGCCGGAGGGGCCCGCAGCGCACGCCACCGTGAGCTTTCACCGCGCCGGCAACGACTTCGCGGGGGCGGTGCGCTGTGATGCGCACGGTGCGTTCGAGCTGCCACTGCCGCCGGCGGGGCGCTACGTCGTCACGGCGATCGCCGTGGACGGGAGCTGGGCGCACTCGCGCAAGGCCACCATCGGTGTCGGATCGGTGCGGATCGACCTTCCGGCGAGTGCCGAAAGTCCCGCCGGGCTCGACCTCCGCGCCGAGCCCGCGCGGCTTCGTTAGGCTGAGGGCATGCACGGCGAATATAAGGTCCCCGGCGGCAAGCTCGTCGTGGTCGACTTCGACCAGCGCGACGGTCGCATTGCCGGCTTTCACCTCTCTGGCGATTTCTTCCTAGAGCCGGACGATGCGCTGGAGTCGATTGTGGGGGCGGTGAACGGGCTGCCCGTGGAATCCGATGTACCCACCATCGCCACCGCGATTCGCGCGTCCCTCCCAGAGGGCGCGGTGCTGCTGGGCTTCACCCCTGAGTCGGTGGCGACGGCTGTGCGCCGCGCGATGATCACGGCCCCGGGGTGGCGCGATTTCGAGTGGCAGATCGTGCACGAGCCCGCTGTGTCGCCCGCGATGAACCTCGCGCTCGACGAGGTGCTCACCCAGCGGGTGGGCGATGGGCGGCGCGCGCCCACCATGCGCCTATGGGAATGGAACGAGTCGGCCGTCGTGATCGGCTCGTTCCAGTCCTTCCGGAACGAGGTCGACGAGGAACAGGCCGGGCGCCACGGGTTCAAGGTGGTGCGCCGCATCTCGGGCGGTGGCGCGATGATGATGGCGAAGGACGCCATCATCACGTACTCGTTGTATGCGCCGGGCGAGTTGGTGGCGGGGATGACCTTCGCCGATTCCTACGCGTTTCTCGACGATTGGGCGCTGCAGGCACTGCGCGCGGTGGGCATCGACGCGGTGTACCAACCGCTCAATGACATCGCGAGCCCGAGCGGCAAGATCGGCGGCGCCGCGCAGAAGCGCCTCGCCAACGGCGGGGTGCTACACCACGCGACCCTCAGCTACGACATGGACGGTGACGTGATGGCGCAGGTGCTGCGCATCGGCCGCGAGAAGCTCAGCGACAAGGGCACCGTCTCGGCGGCAAAGCGCGTGGACCCGCTCCGCTCGCAGACCGGCCTGTCGCGGGCGGCGATCATCGAGTCGTTCGCCCGGACGTTCACGACGCTCTACGGCGCGACGCCGGGGCATATCACCGAAGAGGAATATGCCGAGGCGCGCGAACTGGTCGCGAGCAAGTTCGAGACCGACGCGTGGCTGCATCGCGTGCCGTGACGGACGACACCGCGCCCGAGGCATCCGTCACCATCATCGAAGCCGACAACCTCGCGGCGCTTGCCGCGTTCGAGGATGCCTCGTTCCAGCTGATCTACCTCGACCCGCCGTTCAACACGGGGCGCGCGCAGCGCAAGCAGGTCGAACTGGCGCGTCGGCCGGCGGCGGGCGATGACGCGCAGCCCGCAGAACCCGCAGAACCGCTCGACAACCCGCGAGTGCGCCGCGGCTTTCACGGGCTGAGCTATGAGCGCATCCGCGGCGAGCTGCGCGCATACGACGACCAGTTCGATGACTACTGGGGCTTTCTCGAGCCACGCCTGGCCGAGGCCTGGCGGCTGCTGCGTGGCGACGGCACGCTGTACCTGCACCTCGATTACCGCGAGGCGCACTATGCCAAGGTGATGCTCGACGCGCTGTTCGGGCGCGAGTGCTTCCTCAACGAGCTGATCTGGGCCTACGATTTCGGCGGCAAGACGAACAAGCGCTGGCCGACCAAGCACGACACGATCCTCGTCTACGTGAAGGATCCTGACGCGTACCACTTCGATTCGGCGGCCGTCGACCGTGAGCCGTACATGGCGCCGGGGCTGGTCACACCCGAAAAGGCCGCGCGGGGCAAGCTGCCCACCGACGTGTGGTGGCACACCATCGTGCCGACCTCGGGCCGGGAGAAGACCGGGTATCCCACGCAGAAGCCCGCCGGCATCCTGCGCCGGATCATCCAGGCCTCCTCCCGCCCCGGCGACACCGTGCTGGATTTCTTTGCGGGCAGCGGCACCACCGGCGCGGTCGCCCACGCGCTGGGGCGCAACGCCGTGCTCATCGACGACAACCCCGAGGCGATCGCCGTGATGGCGCGCCGGATGCCGTGGGCACACCTCACCCGCATTTGAACCGGCGCGTCCCCTAGGCTGTGGCCATGCGATTCGGAACCTTCATCCCACAGGGCTGGCGTCACGATCTGGTCGGCATCGCGCCGGCGCAGCAGTGGCAGACGATGCACGACCTCGCGCAGCACGTGGATGCGGGGCCCTGGGAATCGTTGTGGGTCTACGACCACTTCCACACGGTGCCCGCGGTGAGCAAGGAGGCCACGCACGAGGCGTGGACGCTGATGGCAGCGTACGCCGCCACCACCTCCCGCGTGCGGCTCGGGCAGATGTGCACGTGCATGAGCTACCGCAACCCCGCCTACCTGGCGAAGGTGGCAGCCACCGTCGACGTGATCTCGGGTGGGCGGGTCGAGATGGGCATCGGCGCGGGCTGGTACGAGCACGAGTGGCGCGCCTACGGCTACGGCTTCCCCTCTGCCGGCGAGCGCCTCGCCCGCCTCGACGAGGGCGTGCAGATCATGCAGCAGGCCTGGCGCACGGGCAGCGCCACCTTCGACGGCACGCACTATCAGGTCGATGGCGCGGTGGTGCGCCCGTTGCCGCTGCAGGAGGGTGGCATCCCCACGTGGATCGCCGGCGGTGGCGAGAAGGTGACACTGCGGATCGCGGCGAAGTACGCGCAGTACACCAACTTCTCGGGCTTCCCCGAGGAGTTCGACCACAAGAGCCAGCTGCTGCGCGCGCACACGCTCGATGTCGGCACCGACTTCGACGCGATCGTGCGCTCGAGCAACTACAACACGGTCATCGCCGAGACGGAGGCAGAGGTCGAGGACCGCCTCGCCGCGCTCGAGGCGCGCGTCACCCCGTACCTCGATGCGCGCACGGTGGCGCGCTTCATGCACGATTACCGTTCCGAGCGCGCGCTGTGCGTGGGCACCCCGGAGCAGATCATCGAACGGCTGCACGACATGCGAGCGCGCGGGCTCGACTACGCCATCCACTACTTCCCGGAGGCGGCCTACGACCGCTCGGGCATGGACCTGTTCGCGAGCACGGTCATTCCCGCACTGTCATAGCGCCTCGGCCAGCGGCTCCGCCGGTGGGGTCGCTCGCTCCGAGCCCGGCACCATGACCAGCGCCAGCAGGTGCTCCAGCTGCCCCGGCATATCGATGCCGGGGTCGTGCATCCACTGCACCTGGAGCCCATCGACGAGGGCGACGAGCGTCACGGCGAAGGCCGCGGCATCCACCCCCGGAGCGAACGCGCCGCGCGCCTGGAGCGCCGTGAAGGCTCCGGTGAAGGTGTCTCGCAAGAAGACCAGGCGCTGCGCAAAGTACTCGTGGGAGGGGTGGCTCGGGTCGGCCGACTCGGCCGCGAGCGCCGCGTGCAGCTGCACGAGGCCCGGCACCTCGCTGCGGTGTCGGATCAGCTCGACGTAGTTCTCCAGCAGCTGCGCCGGGTCGGGCAGCTCGTCGCCGTCGCGGAAGACCGTCGCGAGGTTGACCTCGTCACGCTTGCGCAGCACGGAGGTGAACAGCTCCTCCTTGCTGTCGAAGTAGTGCAGCAGGCCCGCCTGGCTGAGCCCGACCGCCTCGGCCAGGTCGCGTACCGATGCGCGCCGGTACCCATGGCGGGCGATCACATCAAGCGCGGTGAGCAGGATCTCTTCGCGCTTGAGTACGCCTTTTGCGTATGAACCTCTTCGTGTCACGCCTCGACTCTATGCCGAGAAGGCTCTTGCCGTTCGCCCCCGACTGTCATACTGTTTCGTCACATTCAACGGGGAATGCCTCCATCGAGAGGGCATGCCATGTCGACACCTTCGGACGCTCTGCCACCCGCGGACCCCGCGCATCCGCCGGGGAGCATCGCCTTCATCGAAGACGCGAGCGGGGCGCAGGATCCACCCCCGCCGATCAAGGGCGTGCGGCGACTGCTGTGGTGGATCATCCCCGGCAACCTCGCGATCTTCCTGATCTGGGGCGCGGTGCCAGGGATCCTGTTGCCGCAGCAGATCACCCTGCTTGATCCGGACCCCGTCCGCAAGGTTGCCAATCTCGCGGTCGTGATGACGATCAGCGCGTTCGCCGCGATGCTCGCCCAACCGATCGCCGGCCAGATTTCAGACCGCACCCGCTCGCGGTTCGGCCGCCGTGCACCCTGGATGTTTCTCGGCTCGCTGGCGGGCGGGCTTTCGCTTGTCGGCCTCGCATTCGCGAACAGCATCGTCGGCATCGCGATCGGCTGGATTCTTGTGCAGGTGGCATACAACTTCGCCCAGGGCCCGCTGAACGCGATCATGCCGGACCGCGTTCCGATCTCCCGTCGAGGTACCTTTGCCGCGCTCTCGGGTATCGGGCTCATGGTCGGCGCGCTGGGCGGGCAGATCGCACCCTTCACCCAGGGCCTCGATGCCTGGTGGCGGGGCATCATCGGGCAGGGCCCGGACGACACGCTGTACCGGGGCCCGGTCGCGATGTTCTTCCAGGACCTCGGTCAGATTCCGGGCGCGATCCTCACGATCATCGTCATCCCACTGGTGCTGGTGCTGTTCGGTCGCTGGCGCTCGGCGTTGTTCTTCCTCGCCGCGCTCCTGCTTTGCCCGCTGGTGCTCTCACAGGTGACGAAGAACCTGGTGAACCGTCCACGGCCGGCGTTCGACGAGGCCGCGGGCCTGGCCGGGCCGTTGTTCACGGTCGACCACGGCTCGTTCCCTTCGGGGCACGCGGTCACCGCCGGCGCCCTCGCGATCGCCGTCGCCGCGCTCATCCCGCCCGCGCACCGGGCGCTGCGCGCCGTGTGGTGGGTGGTCGCCGTGCTGCTCGTGCTCGGGATGATGTGGCAGCGCACACTGATCAACGCGCATTGGCTCTCCGACGCGTTCTTCGGCATCGTTGCAGGGGTGGTGGGCGCGCTCCTGATGTGGTGGGCGTTCTGGCCGCTGCTTCGGGCCGACTCCGGTCGGCCCGTGTGGTTTCTGCGCCGTGCGCAGGTGGAGGCCGAGCCGATACCGACCGACCAACCTGCCGCAGACGGCGCTTCAGCCGCAGCCGGCACCCCTCGAAGAAAGCAGTGACCATGACGCGCAGCACCGCCGCGGCAGCGAAGCTCGTTGCCAAGATGACCATTCAGGAGAAGGCCTCGCTCACGAGCGGTGCCACGTTTTGGACCACGAAGGCGGTGGAGCGGGTCGGGGTGCCGTCCATGATGCTCACCGATGGCCCGCATGGGTTGCGCAAGCAGCGCGCAAACTTCGACCATCTCGGCATCGGCGATAGCGTGCCGGCCACCTGCTTTCCGCCCGCCGTCGGGCTCGGATCGTCGTGGGACGTCGACCTCGCGCACCGGGTGGGCGCCGCGCTCGGTGTCGAATCGGCGATCGAGAACGTCGCCGTGATTCTCGGCCCCGGCGTCAACATCAAGCGCTCGCCGCTGTGCGGGCGCAACTTCGAGTACTTCTCCGAGGACCCGATCGCCTCGGGGGTGATGGGTGCGGCGCTCGTGGGCGGCACGCAGAGCGTGGGTGTCGGCACGTCGGTGAAGCATTTCGCGGCCAACAACCAGGAGCACGACCGGATGCGCGCATCGAGCGATATCGACCCGCGGCCGCTGCGCGAGATCTACCTGCGCAGCTTTCAGCGCGTGGTCGAAGACGCCCAGCCGGCAACCGTGATGTGCTCGTACAACCGCATCAACGGCGTCTTCGCGTCGGAGGATCCGTTCCTGCTCACGCGCGTGCTGCGCGAGGAGTGGGGCTTCACCGGCTTTGTCGTCTCGGACTGGGGGGCTGTGAACGATCGTGTCGCCGCGATCGCCGCGGGCATGGATCTTGAGATGCCCGCGAGCGGCGGGCGCACCGACGCCCAGATCGTCGCGGCGGTGCGCGACGGCTCGCTCGACGAGTCGCTCGTGGATGCCTCGGCAACACGCATCGCCGCGCGTGCCCTGCAGGCTGCCGCGGCCCCGCGCGTGGCCGGCCCGCTCGATGTCGACGCGCACCATGCGCTTGCCCGTGAGGCCGCCGGAAAGTCGATCGTGCTGCTGAAGAACGATGATCGGGTGCTGCCGCTGCAGCCCTCGCAGCGGGTTGCCGTGATCGGCGCGTTCGCGACGGCGCCCCGCTATCAGGGCGCCGGCAGCTCGCTGATCAGCCCGACGCGGCTCGACAACGCGTTCGACGAGCTCGTGGCGCGCGGTGGCGAGCAGGTGAGGTTCGCCCAGGGATTCACGAACGACGGCAGCGGTGACGCGGCGGCGCTGCGGGCCGAGGCCGTTGCCCTGGCGGCGGGGAGCGATGTCGCCGTGGTGTTCGCGGGGCTCCCGGCGGCCCTCGAATCGGAGGGGTTCGACCGCGACAACATCGACCTGCCGGTCGCGCAGCTCGAACTAATCGACGCGGTGCTCGAGGCCAACCCGCGCACCGTGGTCGTGCTCTCCAACGGTGGGGTGGTGGCGCTGCCGTTCGCCCAGCGGGTCCCCGCGATCGTAGAGGCATGGCTGCTCGGCCAGGCCGGGGGCGGCGCGACCGCCGATGTGCTCTACGGCGAGGTGAACCCCTCCGGCAAGCTCACCGAGACGATCCCGCTCCGGCTCGAAGACAGCCCGGCGTACCTGAACTTCCCCGGCGAACAGGGCCACGTTCGCTACGGCGAGGGGCTGTTCGTGGGGTACCGCTGGTACGACGCGCGCCGCATCGATGTCGCATTCCCCTTCGGGCACGGGCTCTCCTACACGGATTTCTCGTACGGGGATGCCTCGGCCTCCCTCGGCGCCGACGGCGACGTCACCGTGCGCGTCGCGGTCACCAACACGGGCGAGCGGGCCGGCCGCGAGGTGGTGCAGGTGTACACCGGTCTCGTTTCGGCATCCGTGCAGCGCCCGGATCGCGAGCTGAAGGCCTTCGCGGTCGTGGAGCTCGCGCCGGGACAGACGCGCGAGGTGGAGCTGACCGTGCGCCGCGCCGATCTGGCCTATTGGCACATCAACGCAGACCGCTGGGTCGTCGAGGGAGGCGACTACACCATCGAGGTCGCTGCCTCGAGTCGCGACATCCGCTCGATGACCACCATCCGCATCGAGGGTGATGCGGTGCTGCTGCCGCTCACACGCGAGTCCTCGCTCGGCGAGGTGTTCGCGCACCCCGTCGCGGGCCCAATGCTCCAGGGGATGATGGCGCCGGTGTTGGCGGCCTTCGGCGGCGCGGAGGCTGACGCCATGGGCGGCATGGACATGCAGAAGATGCTCAGCGCGTTCCCGATCGGCCGGATCGGCATGCTCGCGGGCGATGCTGCCGGGCCCGAGGCCATCGAGCAGCTGCTCGCGGCGGCCGACGCGCCGCAAGCCTGACGCTGCGCGGCCGCGACGCCGACCCAGCTCGGGGCCGCGGCCGCGGGAGCGCGCTGCTAGATCTGGCCGCCCTGGGCCAGGTACTGGCGGTGCATCGAGGTCTGCAGCAGCGCCGAGTACAGGAAGAAGTTGGCAAGGTTCTCCCAGCCGGCGGTCCAGGTCAGCCGTGAGGCCGTCTCCCAGACCGAGAGCTCGGGGTTCTCGGCGAGCACGGCCGAGATCTGGCGCGTGCGGCGCAGGTGGTGCTCGGCCGATTCCCCGGCGCGGCCCGCGATGCCGGTGAAGCGGTACCCGTGGCCGGGAAGCACCTCGTGCTCGTCGTGGGCTGCGACGCGGCGCAGCGCGGCCAGGTAATCGGCGAGCGCGTTGGTCTCGGTGGGTGCGCCGAGGCCGAGACCCGCGTGCATGGTGGGCAGCACGTGATCGCCGGTGATGATCAGGCCGCGCTCGTCGTCGCGGAGGCAGAAGTGCCCACCGGTGTGCCCCGGGGTCCACATCACCTCGAGCGAGAAGCCGGGCCACTCGATGCGCTCGCCGTCTTCGAGCAGGCGGTCGATCTTCACGGCACCGCCGCTGGAGGTCTCGCGCTCCATCACCTGCCGCAGCTCGGGCAGGCGGTCATCGGGCACGCCCCAGCCGTCCAGGTGCACAGCCAGCGCCTCGCGCGCCCAGTTCGTGCCGTCGAGCGCGTGCTCCTCCTCCCGGTGCATCACCAGGGGGGCGCCGGTCGCGGCGCGCAGGCGCTCGGCCATGCCGATGTGGTCGGGGTGCATGTGCGTCACCACGATCGTGCGCAGATCGCTCACCTCGCCGCCGATCGAGGCGACCGCGTCGACGAAGCGCTGCCAGTTCTCGTCTGAGTCCCAGCCCGCATCAACGACGTGCAGTCCGCCCTGCGCGTCGCGGAAGAGGTAGACGAACGAGTAGGGGATGTGCCCGCCGGGCATCGGCATGGCGATCGCCCAGACATCGTCGCGCACCTGCTCCATCGGAGGCACGCCATTGATCTCGGAGGCATCAAACTGGACTTGGCTGGTTGGCTGCACGAGATCGACGTTACACGCGGATCATGGCCTGGGACGATGTGTTGCTGGCGAACATTCGGGGATGCCGGGCGGGAGGGAGCGCGAGGTGGGCGAGCGGACAGTCGTGATCGCGACGGACTCCTTCAAGGGCTCGATCGGTGCGGCCGCGGCCGCGGATGCGCTGCGCGAAGGATGGCGCGCTGCGCGCCCGGGCGACCTGGTCGTCTGCATGCCGATGGCTGACGGGGGCGAGGGCACCCTCGACGCGGTGGCGCGGGCGGTGCCGGCGGCCAGGCGCATGCCGGTCGCGGTGCGCGGGCCCGCGGGGAGCGAGGTGCAGGCCTCCTGGCTCTGGGTGCCCGGCGGCACCGCGGTGGTCGAACTCGCGAACACCTCGGGCATCGAGCAGCTGCGCGGCCGGCTGCGCCCCCTCGACGCCGACACCTTCGGGCTCGGCGAGGCCATCGCTGCGGCGCTGCGGCACGGGGCCACCCGCGTGGTGGTCGGCCTCGGCTCGAGCGCCTCGACCGATGGTGGCGTCGGCATGCTCACCGCGCTCGGCGCCAGATTCACGGATGCCACGGGCCGGCCGATCCGCCCCGGTGGCCGTGGCCTCGGCGCACTCGCGGCCGCCGATCTTTCGGGCCTGGCAGCGCTGCCGCGCGGCGGGGTCCTCGTGCTCAGCGATGTGCCCAATCCGCTGTTCGGCCCGGACGGGGCCGCGGCGATCTTCGCCCCGCAAAAGGGTGCGACCGCGGTCGATGTCGCCACGCTCGATGCGGGGCTCGTGCGCCTCGCGGCAGTGCTCGGCGGTGCTCGCGGCGCCGCCGCCGCGGCGGCCGACCCGGCGAGCCCGGGGGCAGGGGCCGCGGGTGGGACCGGCTACGGGCTGCTGGCCTGGGGCGCCGCGCTGCGGCCAGGTGCGCCGGCGGTGGCAGAGCTGCTGGGGCTGGCCGAGGCGGTGGCCGGGGCATCCATCGTCATCACCGGGGAGGGATCGTTCGACGCGCAGTCCGCGACCGGCAAGGTGCCCGCGCTCGTCGCGGCGCTGGCCGCCGAGGCGCACGTGCCCGCGGCGCTGGTCGCCGGGCGCATCGCCGCGGCGGCCGACCTCGGCGGATTCGCGCACGCCGAATCGCTCACCGCGCTTGCCGGCGGCCCCGAGGCCGCGCTGGCCGACCCGGCGCGTTGGCTGCGACGCGCGGGCGCCGCGCTCGCACGGGCGGCGTTCGGTGAGGCTGCGGCGGGCCCCACGCGGGATGCCGCGCCGCCGCCGCGCGGCTAACGCCCCCCGAGGGCGGCGGTGATGACCGCCTGCGCCTCGCGCTGCACCGCGCGCAGGTGTTCCGGGCCGAGCAGCGACTCGGCGTAGAGCTTGTAGACGTCCTCGGTGCCGGACGGGCGCGCCGCGAACCAGGCGTGCTGCGTCGTGACCTTGAGGCCGCCGATCGCCGCACCATTGCCGGGCGCGGCGATCAGCTTGGCCGTGATCGCCTCGCCCGCGAGCTCGGTGGCCGTCACCGAGGCGGGGGAGAGCCGCGCGAGGGTGGCCTTCTGCTCGGCCGTGGCCGGGGCATCCACCCGCTCGTATGCCGACGCGCCGAACTCGGCCTCAAGCTCCGCGTAGCGCTGCGAGGGGGTCTTGCCGGTGACCGCGAGGATCTCGGCGGCCAGCAGACACAGCAGCAGGCCGTCTTTGTCGGTGGACCACACGGTGCCGTCGAAGCGGACGAAGGAGGCGCCCGCCGACTCCTCGCCGCCGAACGCGACGCTGCCGTCGAGCAGGCCCGGCACGAACCATTTGAAGCCGACCGGCACCTCCAGCAGCGGGCGGCCGAGGGCCGCGGCGACGCGGTCGATCAGCATGGAGGAGACGAGCGTCTTGCCGATCACGGCGTCGGGGCGCCAGCCGGGACGGTGCGCGCACAGGTAGTCGATCGCGACGGCGAGGAAGTGGTTGGGGTTCATGAGCCCCGCGTCGGGTGTCACGATGCCGTGCCGGTCGGCGTCGGCGTCGTTGCCGGTGAGCAGGTCGAAATCAGTGCGGCGAGCCACCAGTGCGGCCATCGCCGCGGGGGAGGAGGGATCCATGCGGATCTTCTCGTCCCAGTCGAGGGTCATGAACCGCCAGGTCGGGTCGACGTCCGGGTTCACGACGGTGAGGTCGAGCCCGTAGCGCTGCGCGATCAGCGCCCAATACTCGACGGATGCGCCGCCCATCGGGTCGGCGCCGATGCGCACGCCCGCGCGCGCGATGGCCTCCATGTCGATGATCGACCCGAGGTCTGCGACGTATGCCTCGCGGAAGTCGTAGCGGCCGATGGCGTCTTCGGGGATGTCGGCGAAGCGGGTGCGCCTGACGCTCCCGAGCCCGGCCGCGATGAGCGCGTTTGCGCGATCGGCGATCCACGCGGTCGCATCGGTGTCGGCAGGCCCGCCGTGCGGAGGGTTGTATTTGAAGCCGCCGTCGGCCGGCGGGTTATGGCTCGGGGTGATGATGATGCCGTCGGCGCGACCCGCGTCGGCCGCATCGCGATCGCGGTTGTGGGCGAGGATCGCGTGGCTGAGCGCCGGCGTCGGCACCCACGAGTCGCGCGTGTCGGCGAGGACCTCGACGCCGTTGCCCACGAGCACCTCGATCGCCGTGCGCTCGGCGGGTCGGCTGAGCGCGTGCGTGTCGCGGCCGAGGAACACCGGCCCTTCCAGGCCCTGCGCCCGGCGATAGTCGACGATCGCCTGGGTGGTCGCCAGGATGTGCTCCTCGTTGAAGCTTGACCGCAGCGACGAGCCGCGGTGCCCGCTCGTACCGAACACGACTCGCTGCGCCGGGATCGTGGCATCCGGCTTGCGGTCGTAATAGGCGTCGATCAGGGCGTCGACATCGATGAGATCGGATGCCTCGGCCGGGAGTCCTGCGCGCGTGCTCATTGCTCCATTGTCGCAGTGTTGGCCGCGAGCGACGGCGCGGGAGTCGTGTGCGCCCCGCTAGGCTCGAGCCCATGCATTCCGAGTCACCCGAACGCCGCACGTACAGCTATCTCGGCCCCGCCGGAACCTTTACGGAGGCCGCGCTGGCCCAGGTCCCGGAGGCTCGCGGTCAGGTGTGGCGCTCGGTGCACACGGTCAGCCAGGCGCTCGATGACGTGCTCGAGGGGCGCTCGAACGCCGCGATGATCGCGATCGAGAACTCGACGGAGGGCGGCGTCTCGATCGCGCAGGACGCGCTCGCGGTCCTGCCCGGCCTGCGCATCATCGGCGAATACCTCGTGCCCGTGAACTTCGTGCTGGTGGCGCGCCCCGGCACCAGGCTTGAGGATGTGCGGGTGATCAACGCGCACCCGGTCGCCTACGCGCAGTCCACGCGCTGGCTGAACGAGGCGCGCCCCGAGCACGTCTACGTCCCGGCGCTGAGCAACGTCGCGAGCGCAGCGAGTCTGCTCGATGGCACGAGCGATGCCGATGCGGCCGTCGCGCCCCCCGGGATCGTCGAGCACTACGACCTCGAGGTGCTCGGCCGCGAGATCGGTGACAACCCCAACGCGGTCACCCGCTTCGTGCTGGTCAGCCGCACGGTGCCCTCGCCGGAGCCCACCGGGGCCGACAAGACCTCGCTGATCGCCGAGCTGCCCGAAGACGGCTCGGGCGCACTGCTCGCGCTGCTCGAGCAGTTCTCGACCCGCGGCATCAACCTCTCGCTCATCGAGTCGCGCCCCATCGGAGACGCGCTGGGTCGCTACCGCTTCGTGATCGACGCAGACGGGCACGTGCGTGACGAACGCATGGCGGACGCGCTGCTGGGGCTTCGCCGTTTCAGCCCGAACGTGACGTTCCTGGGCTCGTACCCGCGCGCCGACCGCACGATCGTGTCGTACGAGCAGCGCTACTCCGACGAGGTGTTCGTCGAGGCGCGCGAGTGGCTCGCCGAGCTGATCGAGGGCGGGCCGAAGCCCAGCGAAGGCTGAGGCGCGCCTCAGCCCGCGACGGCGGCCCCGATCTCGGCCGCCAGCAGCTCGAGGGTCTGCACGCGACCGGGCGCGGCATCCAGCGCCTCATGCGCGAAGCTGCCCGACACGGGCGACACCATCACCTCGTCGACCCCGGAGCGCGCGGCGAACGCGCGCAGCTCGGTGGCCACGTGCGCCGCGTCGCCCACCAGCCAGCGCGCGCGCATGCGGGCGTGCAACTCATCGGTGGCGGCGTCGGCGCCGGCGTGGGCCGCCTGTGCCTGCTCGATCGTCTCGAGCGGCATCGAGGGCTGGTTCGTGCGCAGCCGCACCATGGCGCGCAGCTGCGGGAGCGCGCGGGCGAGGGCCTCCTCCTCCGTGGGCGCGGCGACCGTGTTGACGGTGAGGAAGGTCTTCGGTGCGTCGAGGTACTCGCTCGCCACGAAGCCGGTGCGGTACAGCTCGAGCGCGCGCTCGAGCCCATCGCCGGAGAAGTGATTGGCGAACACGTACGGCAGCCCCAGGTGCGCGGCAAGCTGCGCCGAGTAGTCGCTCGAGCCGAGCAGCCACACCTCGGGGGCGCCGATCGCGGCGGGCGTTGCGTGCACGCCATACTCGCCGCCGGTCGAGAATCGCACGGTCGCCCCCTCGGGCGAGACGAGGCTCAGGATGTCGCTGATGTGCCCGGGGAAGCGCTCGACGTCGCTGGTCGTGCCGCTCATGCGCAACAGCTGGGTGATGACGGGGTCGCTCCCGGGCGCCCGGCCGATGCCGAGGTCCACGCGCCCCGGCGCGAGGGCCTCGAGCGCGGCGAACTGCTCGGCAACCACGAGCGGCGAGTGGTTGGGCAGCATCACGCCACCCGAGCCGACGCGGATGCGCTGCGTCCGCGCGCTCGCCGCGGCGACCAGCACCGGCGGTGTGGTCGATGCGACGGAAGGCATGTTGTGGTGCTCGGCGAACCAGTAGCGGGTGTAGCCCAGCGCGTCCGCGCGCTGCGCAAGCGCCATGGACGCCGCGATCGCCTGCCCGCTGCTCTGCCCGGTGCGCACGGGCACCAGATCGAGCACCGAGAGCGCGAGGGGCGCGGCGGTGGTGGAAGTCTCAGTCGTCGTCATTGGCGGCCTCTCCAGGGGGATACAGCGGATGCACCCATTCTGCTTGAGAATGCCGCTTAGAGCGTGCTCGTGTCGTGCCCCTCGGGAATCGCGACGAGCAGGCCGCCGGCCTCGAGCCGGCAGCGCATGCGCAGCGCCTCCCCGAACTCGTCTCCGTCGATCTGCACGGGCTGCGCGGGCACCGCGGCCGCGTCGAACGATTCGCCCACGAAGAAGCGGATCGAGCTGTTGCGCGGTTGCAGGGCGAGCAGGCGGCGGCCGGCCTCGGTGCGCCGCAGCACGCTGTTCTCCCACCACACCTTGCGCCACACCGCGAGCCAGCCGAACGCGCCGCGCGGCTGGATCACGGCGACATCGAGCTTGCCGTCGTCGATGGATGCCTCGGGGATGAGCTCGATGCCCGCCGGCAGTGAGCCGCAATTGGCGAACAGCACCGATTGCACCTTCGCGTTGTGCAGGCGCTTGTCGTCGAGCTGATACACGACGCGGAACGGCTTCGCCGAAGGCAGCGAGCGGGCCGCGCCGTCGAGGTAGGCCACCCAGCCCACCGACTTTTTCAGCTGGCTCTTGGTGTTCGCGATCATCGCCGCATCGAGGCCGATGCCCGCCATCACGACGAACGCGTGCGATTCCCTGGCGCCTCCGGGGCGGGTGAGGTCTGCGATGCCGACGTCGATGGGGTGGTGGTGCGCACCGAACGCCGCGCGCACCATCGTCTCGGGTTCGTCGAGGGGGAGGTGCAGATTGCGCGCGAGGAGGTTGCCGGTGCCGCTGGGCACGATGCCCAGGGGCACACCGCTGCCGGTCATCGAGTGGGCGACCGCCCGCACGGTGCCGTCGCCGCCGGCGACGAGCACGGCCGAGGCGCCGGCATCCAGCGCCTGCCGCGTGACGCCGTCACCGAGATCATCGACGGTCGTCTCGTAGTACCGCGGCGTCGACCAGCCCGCCTCCTCGGCGACCCGCGACACCAGCGCGCGAAGCACGGGGGCGTCCACCTTGGTGGGGTTGTAGATCAATGCCGCAGTGTTCTCGGCATTCCCGCGCACGAGGGCCATGCCTCGACTCTAGACTCAGAGAGTGATCGATCCCGCCTTGCTCCGCGAAAACCCAGACCTCGTCAAGCGCTCACAGGCCGCCCGAGGTGCCGCACCCGAGACCGTGGATGCCGCACTGGCGGCGGATGCCGATCGCCGCGCCGCGATCACGGCCTTTGAGGTGCTCCGCGCCGAACAGAACGCCTTCGGCAAGCAGGTCGCCCAGGCGCCCAAGGCAGAGAAGGCGGCACTGGTCGCGCAGGCGAAGGAGCTCGCCGAGCGGGTGAAAGCCGCGCAGCACGCGGTGACCGCGGCCGAGACCGCCGCCGATGCCGCGATGTCGCGCATCGAGAACATCATCATCGATGGGGTGCCCGCGGGCGGTGAGCAGGACTACGTCGTGCTGCGGCACGTGGGCGAGACGCCCAGCTTCGATTTCGAGCCGCGCGACCACCTCGCCCTCGGCGAACTGCTCGGCGCGATCGACATGGAGCGCGGCACGAAGGTGTCGGGCTCGCGCTTCTACTTCCTGCGCGGCATCGGCGCCCGCCTCGAGTTGGCGCTGATGAACATGGCGCTCGACCGGGCCCTGCAGCACGACTTCGTGCCGCTGATCCCGCCGACGCTGGTGCGCCCCGAGGTCATGCGTGGCACCGGGTTTCTCGGCGAGCACGCGGCCGAGGTCTACCACCTGCCCGAGGACGATCTCTTCCTCGTCGGCACCAGCGAGGTGCCGCTGGCCGGCTACCACATGGGCGAGATCCTCGATTTCGAGCGGGGCGCGCTGCGCTACGCCGGTTGGTCGACCTGCTACCGGCGCGAGGCCGGCTCGTACGGCAAAGACACGCGCGGCATCATCCGCGTGCACCAGTTCAACAAGCTCGAGATGTTCGTCTACACGACGCCCGAAGACGCGCAGGCCGAGCACCTGCGTCTGGTCGCGCTGCAGGAGGACATGCTGCGAAGCCTCGGGCTGAGCTATCGCGTGATCGACACCGCCGCCGGCGACCTCGGCTCGAGCGCGGCGCGCAAGTACGACATCGAGGCGTGGGTGCCCACGCAGGGCGCATACCGCGAGCTCACCAGCACGAGCAACTGTACCACCTACCAGGCCCGTCGACTCGATGTGCGCTACCGGCCCGATGGCGGCCGGACCGCCCCCGTCGCGACCCTGAACGGCACGCTCGCCACCACGCGCTGGATCGTCGCGCTGCTCGAGACGCACCAGCGTGCCGACGGCTCGGTGCTCGTCCCGGAGGCGCTTCGCCCCTACCTCGGCGGCCTCGACGTGCTGGAGCCCCGCTCGTGAGCGAGACGCAGGCGACGCCCGCCGAGGCCGCGATGACCCAAGCGCGCGGGCACGCATCGCACGGCGCCGCGTACGCGGAGGTCGCGGCATCCACCCGCCCGGTGCTCGTCGCGCTCGATATCGACGGCACCCTGCTGCACGAGGACGAGTCGCTGAGCGAGGGCATCGTCGAGGCGATCCGCGGGGCCGAGGCCGCCGGGCACACGCTCATGCTGGCGACGGGTCGCAGCTGGAACACCGTGGAGCGCATCATGCGCGAGCTGGGCCTCGAGCCCGAGTACGTCGTCGCCTCGAACGGTGCGGTCGTGCTGCGTCGTGACCCGGCGGATGCGTCGGGCTACGCGCCGTACCAGGTCGAGACCTTCGAGCCCGCGGCCGTGCTCACGCTGCTGCGCGAGCACCTGCCGGACGCGCGCTACATGGTCGAGCGGCCAGACGGGCGCCGGATGTACACCGCCGACATCCCCGAATGGGAGCTCGGCCGGGCGCAGCAGGTGCCGCTCGAGGCGATGATGGAGGTCGCCGTGAGCCGCGTCGTGGTGGTCTCGCCGCGACACGACAACGGCGAGTTTCTGCGCCTCGTCGAGGGCATCGGCCTGCACCAGGTCTCGTACTCGGTCGGCTTCTCGTCGTGGCTCGACATCGCCCCGGACGGCGTCAACAAGGGCACGGCGCTCGAGCAGGTGCGCACGTGGCTCGGCTTCGCGCCGGCCGATGTGCTGGTGATCGGCGATGGCCGCAACGACCTCGAGATGTTCGCGTGGGCGCGCAACGGTGGCGGTCGCGCGTACGCGATGGGGCAGAGCCCCCGTGAGGTGCTGGATGCCGCGACCCACGTCACCGCAACGGTGGGCGACGGCGGCGCGTCCCGGGTGCTGCGCGAACTGGCGCGCGGCCGCTAGCGAATCTCGCGGTTCGCGACGCCCCTGCACGGGGCCGCGCGTGCCAGCCGATACACTCGGCGTACCGGGAGGGTTGTCCGAGCGGCCGATGGACCTGGTCTTGAAAACCAGTGGGCAGAAATGTCCCGTGGGTTCGAATCCCACACCCTCCGCTCCCACCGTCGTGTTCCGCGACGGTGTTTTCCGCGTCGTGGACGCCGTGGTGATGCACGAGAGCAGTGCGCGAAAGGAGACGGATGAGCCAGGCCACGCCCCCCTCGCCACGCCGTCGCCGGCACACGGTCGCCCGGCACGGGCAGCTGCGCTCGCCGCATCCGCTCGCCCAGATCGGCAAGTTCTTCGCGATGGCGCTTGCCGTCGTGTTGGTCAGCGGGGTCAGCGTCGCCGGGTTCGCGGCCTGGGACCTCGCCCACAGCTTCGCCTCTGAGGCAGTCGAGATCCCGCAGGACGCCCCACTGCCGCCGAACATCGGCGAGATCGAGGGTGGCGTCAACCTGCTGCTCACCGGCACCGACAAGTGCGAGCCCGAGTACGCCGCATACTTCGGCGAGCGCTGCACGGGCCCGGACTCGGGCGGCGAGCTCAACGATGTGACGATGCTGCTGCACATCTCGGAGGAGCCTCGCCGGGTCACGGTGATCAGCTTTCCGCGCGACATGATCGTGCGGATCCCCTCGTGCACCGATGAGAAGGGCCGGGTGCACTCGGCTATGTCGGGGCAGATGCTCAACACCACGTACGCGTACGGCGGACTCGCGTGCACGGCGCTGACCGTGTCGGAGCTCACCGGACAGCCGATCCAATTCGCGGCCTCGATCACGTGGGGCGGGGTCATCGAGGTGTCGAACGCGATCGGCGGCGTGCCGGTGTGCATCGTCGGCGGGATCCGCGACCGGTACACGGGGCTCGATCTCGCCGCCGGCGACCACGAGCTCTCGGGCCTGACCGCGCTGCAGTTTCTGCGCACGCGCCACGGTGTGGGCGACGGAGGCGATCTCGGGCGCATCAGCAACCAGCAGCAGTTCATGTCGTCGCTGGCGCGCAAGCTCGTCGGCGACGGTGTGCTCTCCGACCCGAAGACCCTGTATGAGCTGGCGAACGTTGCGCTCGAGAGCGTGACCCCCAGCAAGAGCCTCGCGAACCCGGTGCTCATGATGCAGATCGCGCTCGCGGTGAAGAACGTGCCCTTCGACGAGATCGTCTTTCTGCAATACCCCACCTCCCCAGACCCGAGCGATCCCAACCGCGTGCGGCCGAACACCAAGGCCGCCGATGTGCTGTTCGCCGCGCTTGCCGAGAACGCGCCGATCGAGCTGACCAACACCGCCAGCGCCGGCGCCGGCGTCGTGGTGGTCGAGCCGAGCACCGCGCCCGGTGAGCCCGGAGCGGTGCCCGAACCCGGCGCCAGCGGTGATCCCGGTACGACGCCCGAGCCGGGCGCCCCGGAAGCGCCCGCGAGCGGCGCCGTGCAGCTGCCTTCGAGCATCTCGGGCACGACTGCGGCGCAGATCACCTGCTCAAACGGCAACCTCCGCGGACGCGGCTAGCGCCACCGGCCGTCCGGGCCGCGACGCGCGTGTGCGCCCGAGGTGGTTCGGCACACGGTCGCGATGCGGCTATGATTGCTACGTGCGTCCGCGAGGACGCCTGGAGACGTCGCATAGTCCGGCCTAGTGCACCACCCTGCTAAGGTGGAGTCCCCTCACGGGGACCAGGGGTTCAAATCCCCTCGTCTCCGCCACAGATCACGGCTCCGACCGCCGCCAGTTCTCGGCAGCGTCGCGCAGCGGAACCTGGACATCGCCGCCGGCTTCCTGGGTGATGCGATCACCTATCTGCACGAAGGTCGGCGCGGCGATGAAGCCCCCGGCAAACAGCGCCTGGCCCTGCGTGAAGCTTGCGCTGCGGCGGATATCCGCCTCCGAGGCGAATCCGAACACCTCGGCAAGCTCGGTGAGATCCCGTGGCGCGTTCATCCTCATCAGCGCGAGGTTGTCGCATTGCGAGAGGACGTTGGGGTGGATCTTCGTCGGCCGCTGCGTCGACAGCAGCAGCCACAGCCCGAACTTCCGCCCCTCCGCGGCGATCTGGATCAGTTGCGCGACGAGCGCGCGTTCGACGGCAGTCTGCGGGTGCGGGGGACACAGGTTGTGCGCTTCGTCGATGACGATCAGGATGGGGCGGCGCTCCTCGCGGCGCGCCCAGAGCTGTTCGAGTACGGCGAGGGCGGCGACCTTCGGCTCGACCGGGTGCGCGAACCCTCCGAGGTCCAGCACCGTGGCCCGGGGCCGCTCCTCGATGGTGTCGACGACCGAGGCGGCGCCGTGCGACCAGAGATCCCACTCCATGACCTGCAGGTTCTCCATGCGGTTGGCGAGCTTGATCTGGCTGGGGTCGCCCGAATTGCGCAGCCGCGTCGATGTCTCCTGCGCATCGAAGGTGTCGGCATCCGCTTCGCCATGCAGCAGTACGTTGTATTCCTCGCCGTCGGCGATGGGATCCATCTGCAGCACGGCGGCCTTGGACGCCGCCGCGAGGTCGGTGTATCGCACGTGCAGCCGTTCGCCTGCGGCGCTGCCCGAGCGAAACACGCGGATGTCGGCGGCGGCGATGCGGTCTGCATCGGCACGGTCGGCACCCGGCCTCGTCTCACGCATGCGGATGAAATCCCCGTTTGGATCGAGGATCAGCATGGGCAGTTCGGTGTTTAGCAGCAGCTGTTCCAGGACGACGCCCAGGGCGTACGTCTTGCCGCTGCCGCTCTGGCCGACCCAGAACGTGTGCCTGTTGAAGCGCCTCGGATCGAGTTCGGCCCGCACCGCGGGGGCGCCGATGGTCGTGCCGATCGTGAGGGTGGTCATGGTTTGCCGCTGCCTTTCATGCGCATATCGCATCGATTCCATCGCACGTGCTCCGTGCGCTCGGCACCCGCCGCCGAAGTCTTCCTGTGTTGATGGTGCGGATACCGGCCCCGGGCCTGCAAGATGAACGTATCGTGGCAGAAAGGCGCTTCATGGCAGACCACCCCGTTCAGGTCACGTACGAGAACTACGTGCGCGTCGAAAGTGCCCGCATGTTCGCGGGCATCGCGGCGTCCGCCGGCGGCTCGAACATCTGGAACCACTTCGGCACGCCAACCCCGCTGGATCAGCAGACCATCATCCGGATGAACCGAGACACGCTGTACAGTGCGGCGATCATCGACGTCTCGCAAGGTGCGAGGATCACGATCCCGGATGCCGGTGAGCGGTACATCTCCGTGATGTTCGTCAACGAAGATCACTACATCAATCTGGTGCTGCATGCAGGTGGAACGTATGAACTGCGCGCCGATCAGCTTGGCAGCGACTTCGTGCTCGCCGCCGCGCGAGTGCTCGTGGACCCGGAGGACCCAGCCGACGTCGCGGTCGTGAACGCGCTGCAGCGTCAGTTCACGGTCTCGTCGGTCGCCGGGCGAGAGTTCGCGCCGCCGGCGTATGACGAGGCGTCATTCGCGCTCACGCGGGGTGCGATCCTCGAGCTGGCGAAGGGGCTCGGCGGTCTCGAGCGGTGCTTCGGGGCGAAGGCGGATGTGGACCCGATCCGTCACCTGCTGGGTGCCGCCGCCGGCTGGGGTGGACTCCCCGAGAGCGAGGCGTTCTACATCAACGTCAACCCGGGGCTCCCGGTCGGCGCGTACGAGCTGACCGTCGGCGACGTGCCGGTGGACGGGTTCTGGTCGATCTCGCTCTATAACGCCGACGGGTACTTCGCCCCGAATGACGCCGGCATGTACAGCGTCAACAACATCACCGGCGTGCGCAATCCGGACGGAACCATCACCGTGCGATTCGGTGGGGATCCGAGCGTGCCCAACACGCTGCCCATTATGGAGGGCTGGAACTACCTGGTCCGGCTCTACCGTCCGCACCCCGAGGTGCTGGACGGCACATGGCACTTCCCGACGATTGAGGCATCATGAGCGCACAGACCGAACACCACTTCACCTACGGGCCCATCGACGTCTACGTCGTCGAGTTCGAGGGCGATGGGCTCTCGCCCGGCGTGCTCGACGCCCTCGTTGAGCTCTCGGCATCCGGGACGGTGCGGGTGGTCGACCTGGTGGTCGTCACGCGCAGCGCCGACGGCACCGTGCAGGTCACTGAGCTTCGGGAGCACGCGGCGACGGCGACGTCCGGAATCGGCATGGAGCTGGAGATCGAGGGGCTGATCGGCGACGACGACATCGCCGAGTCGATCGCCGATGTAGCCCCGGGCTTTGGCGTCGCGATCGCCGCGATCGAGATGCGGTGGGCGACCACGCTCGCATCACGCCTCGCCGACGCGTCGGGTCGAGTCGTGCGGACGGAGCGCGTCTCTGCACCGTTGGTGGAGGAACTGGTCGCGATCGCAGCGGCCACCGAGCAAGAAGGAGCATGAGATGCCTATTCTGAGGCGAGTTGGACGACCCGGACTGCTGGGTATGGCTGCACGCACCGCGGTTGTCGCCGGCACCGCGACGGCCGTAAGCGGCGCCGTGGCATCGCACCAGCACAACCGTGCGCTCGAGCAGCAGGCTGCCGCGCAACAGCAGGCTGCCGCACAGGCCGCACAGCAGGCCGTCCCGGTGCCACCGGCGCCGGCCGCTGCGCCCGCCGATGACGTTGTCGCGCGTCTGCAGCAGCTCGGTGAACTGCATGCGCAGGGGCTCTTGTCTGCCGAAGAGTTCACGCTGGCCAAGCAGCAGCTGCTCCGCGGCTGAGCCAGCGCGCATCCCTGTTCAGGCCGCCGAGGAGCCAGCACATGAATGAAGTCCTGGGGAGCATCCTCCCCAACGCCGTCGCGATCGCGATCAGCCCGATCCCGATCATCGCGGTGATCCTGATGCTGATGTCCTCGCGTCCCAGGCGGCTGGGCCTCGCGTTTCTTGGCGGATGGCTCGTCGGTGTCCTCGTTGCCACAAGCGTGATCACGCTCCTCGCCGGGGTGATCCCCGAGCCGGACACGTCCGGGGGTGCACAGCCGGTCCTCGGGGTGATTCAGCTGGTGCTCGGGATCGGGCTCCTGCTCCTCGGCATTCGGCAATGGCGCTCCCGCCCCGCACCGGGGGTCGAAGCGCAACTGCCTGCCTGGATGTCGAAGATCGACTCGATGGGGGCGCTCACGGCGCTCGCCCTCGCGTTCGCGCTCGCGGCGGTCAACCCGAAGAACCTCCTGGTTGCCGCTGCCGCCGGATCGGTCATCGGTCGGGCAGGGCTCGACATCGGCGGCATCATCATCGCGATCGTCTGTTTCACGGTCGTCGCGGCGCTCACCGTCGCGGCCCCGGTGCTGTTCGCGATGATCGCGCCACAGAAGGCTGCACCGGCGCTGGCGAGCATCCGCGCCTGGCTCGCGGCGAACAACGCGACGATCATGACCGTCGTCTTCGCCATCCTCGGCACGAGCGTCATCGGCAAGGGCATCGGGGCGTTCTGAGTCGGTGTCGCCGGTCAGCGGCGATCGCGACGGCGGCGCGGCCGGAGCCACGGGAAGAGCGAGCCGATCACGACGCCGGCGATGAGCACGGCGAGAAACCACCCCCACGCGGGCATGGTGAAGCTTAGGCCGAGAAAGTGCAGCGACGCCTCCGCGGTGTTCGAGAACACGAATGCCAGCGAGACGACCGCGATGACGATCGCGATGATCGCCTTGCCGCTGAGCAACGGGCGCTTTGCGCCAGGGGTCACGCGGGTGGCGTCAGAGTCGACCATCGTTCTCCTTCGAACTGCGGTGTTGCGAGCTGTATGCGCGGTCGCATCCAGCGGCCCGGCTCGGCGGGCGGGAGCTCCCGTCGCACTATACTCGCTGTGACGTGTGCGAACGAGGTGCCCGGCGCCGGACCGGTGACATTGAGAGGATCAGATCGTTGCCTGACCACGGATCTTCCCCCGCCGCACCGCCGGTGCACGCGGCACAGCCTGCCGCCACGCACGCGCACACCCACACACACGTGAGCGCCGTCCCGACGGCGCTCTCATCAAAGCTGGGCCCAGTGCTGCGACCCGTCGACCATGAGTCGCTCGCCCTCCTGATCGCCGTGATCGCCTTCGCGCTGGGCGCGGTTGCCGCGACCATCATGTACTGGGGCCGCCAGCTCCCGATCGACGGCCGTGATTCACTCGGCGACTTCACCGGGCTCGTTGCTGCCGTCGCCTCGGCGGTCGCATTCGGTGCCACCCGCCTCATCGCCCATCGCAATCTGCGCCTGCGCTCCGCCGACAGCGAGATTCCGGGCATCCACTGGTTCGATTTTGTTGCGCTCTCGCTCGCGCACGGCGCCATCGCGCTCCTGGCGTGGATCGGCATCGCGACCATCATGGCGCACAGCTTCACCGGCGCCATCGTGTTCACGACGCCGGCGATCCTGCTCACCGCCGGCGCGACCGCGCTGAGCGCCTACGTCTCGTCGATCAGCGCGTCGGCGATCTCGCCGCGGCAGCTCTCGCTCGTGCTTGCCGTCTTCCTCGTCGTCGGGATGGTTGCGGCAATGCTGAGCTCGGCCGACCCGCAATGGTGGAAGCTCAACCTCTCGGCCCTCGGCATCACACACGACATCTCGGCGCTCGCGTTCAACATCACGCTGATCCTCTCCGGCGTGATCATCACCACGATCGCACGGCTGGGCACGGCGAGCCTGCCCGATCAGACCCCGCGCGATCGCCGCCACCGCATCACGGTGCGCACCCTGTTCGTGTTGCTCGGCATCCTGCTCGGCTGCGTGGGCGTGTTCCCCGTGAGCGATTTCCTCCTGATCCACAACACGGTTGCCACGGGAATGACCGTCGCGTTCGCGGCGCTGGTGTTCGGCCTGCCCACGCTGATCCCCACGATGCCGCGGCTGTTCGTGGCGCTGGGCTTCTCGTTCGTGGCGGCGTCAGCCTGCTTGCCCTGCTGTTCGCGTTCGGGATCTACAACCTCACCGCAGTCGAGCTGGTGTCGGCGCTGCTGATCTTCACGTGGATCATCCTGTTCCTGCGCAACGTCGAGACCATCGGGCGTCACCACGAGGCCTCCCATCACCACGTGCCCGCCAACGCCTGATCGCACGGCTTCGGTGCCGGATGCGTGCCTCGGATTTGGCCGCACAGGCGCGCACCTCGATCCTGGAATGAACACACCGCACCCGCGGGGAGGAGGCACATGCTGATCGGGGTGCTGCCGCCGCTGCTGTACTCCGCGGCGGTCTCTGCCCCGGCGATCGAGTTCCGACGAGATTTCGGCGCGATCGGCGGGCTTTCGGTCGTGCTTGTGGTGATCAGCTCGCTCGTGCTCGGGCTCGTGTTCTTCTGGATGGTTCCGGGCCTCGGCTTTCCCTTCGCGGTGGCCCTCGGCGCGATCCTCAGCCCGACCGATGCGGTGGCAACCTCCATGGCGCGCTCGCTGGGCTTGCCCAATCGGGTCGTGACCGTGCTGGAGGGCGAGAGCCTCGTCAACGACGCGTCGGCGCTCGTGATCCTGCGCACGGCGATCGTCGCCGCGGCCTCGGGCTTCTCGCTCGGTGCCGCGGTCGGCGCGTTCGTCTGGTCGGTCGTGGTCGCCGTGGTGATCGGCGCAGTGGTCGGTGCCATCGCCCTCTGGCTCCGCGCACGCACCAGCAGCGCCGTCGGCAACACGGCCATCGGGTTCACGGTGCCCTACCTCGCGTATGTGCCCGCTGACGAGCTCGGTGGCTCCGGCCTCGTCGCCGCGGTGATCGCCGGGCTTGTCTGCGGGCAGGGCGCGCTGCGCTGGCTCACGCCCGAGCAACGCGCGTCAGACAAGCTCAACTGGGCGACCATCGAGTTCGTGCTCGAGGGCGCGATCTTCCTGTTCATGGGGCTCCAACTCACCGATATCCTCGCCGACAACATCGCCCATCACGAGGGGGTCGGGCGCGGCGTGCTGCTCGCCACCCTCGCCTTCGGCGTCGTGATCATTGTGCGCGGACTGTATGTGATGCCGATGATGCGCATCCACAACGTGCGCATGCAGCGAAAGCTCCGTGCACGGCTTCGGGGCCGGATCCAGCGCAGCCCGCGGCGGCTCGGTCGCGTGCACGCAGACATCGACTACTTCGACTCGTCGCCCCTGACCTGGAAGCACAACACGGTGATCGTCTGGGCCGGGATGCGCGGCGCGGTCACGCTCGCGGCAGCGCAAACCCTGCCAGAGGACACCCCCGAGCGCAGTCTGTTGATCTTCATCGCCTTCCTGGTGGCGACGGGCAGCCTCCTGCTCCAGGGGCTCACGCTGCCACTGCTCGTGCGGCTGCTCGGGCTTGGCACGAAGGCAGACAAGGGGCCGCCGCACGCCGAGATCCGCGAGATCGGCGAGAAGCTGCAGGCGGCCGTGCAGGCGGCCTTGGCGGAAGGCGACGTCTCGCGCCCCGACAACACCCCCTTCGAACCCGAGCTGCACGCACGCTCACGATCGTGGATCACGATGCCCCTCGACGCGGATGACGAGCTCTCGCGCGCCGATGCGCTGAGCTTTGAGCTGGCGCTCATCACGATCATGCGCACCCACCTGCACCAGCTTGGGCGCTCCGGCTGGCACAGCAGCAGCGCGCTGCGCTACGTGCTCGAAGAACTCGACGCCTACGAGATCAGCGTCAAGCTCTACCTCGAAAGTGAACGGCACTGATGCAACCTGAATCGATTCCGATCCTCGGGGTCGCGCTCGCCCTCGCCTCCGCTGTGGTGCTCTCGGTAGGCAACATTCTGCAGAGCCGCGGCGTGCGCACCATGACCGCGGGCGCGATGCCCAAGGGCGTCGTCGCCCAGTTCTGGCACCTGGTGCGCAACAGATTCTGGCTGATCGGCGGGCTTCTGCTCGGACTGTCGATCCTGTTCCAACTCGCGAGCCTCACCTTCGCGCCCCTGATGGTGGTCCAGCCGATCGGCGTGACGGCGCTCGTGTTCACGGTGCTCATCACCTCGGTGGCGGCGAAACAGAAGCCCGCGGCCGCGGTGGTGCGGGCGATCACGATCTGCGTGCTCGGCGTGGCGAGCTTCGTGACCGTCGCCGCCATCGTCAGCACGCAGCATGCCATCACCGGTCAGCAGCTTGGCGCCGTGCTCGTGGTGCTGGTGGCGGTGCTGCTTTCGACCGCGGCGATCTTTCTGCTCAGCCGCAGGCGCACCGTCCCGGCGATCATGTGGGTCGTGCTCGGCGGCGTCTACTCGGGCTTCGTTGTCACACTCGGCAAGACGGTCATCCTGCGGGTGCAGGCGATCCTCACATCCGGAGCGTTCACCCTCGACCTCGCGAACGTGCTCACCATCCTGTGCGTGCTCGGCATCGCCGTCGCCGGTGGTCTGTCGATCTACTTCGTGCAACTCGCGCACGCGAGCAACCGGGCCGAGGTCGTGGTCGCCGGGCTCACCGTGATCGACCCCGCTGTGGCGGTGATCTTCAGCATCACGATCCTCGCCGAGGCCAGCAACGCGCCGCCGATCGCCATGATCGCGTTCATCATCGCGGGTGCCGTCGCCGTGCTCGGCGTCTTCGCGCTCTCACGCGCGGAGGCGGACGTGCCGGAGGGCACCGCTTCGCAGGAGCCAGCCGCGTGAGCGCGCGCATCCGCCCGGTGGCCACGCTCGCCCTTGCGCTGATGCTGCTCGGTGGCACGGTGGGGTGCGCCACCGTGCAGCGCGGCGTCGCCGAGGTTCCCGGCGCAGCCGCTTCGGCGCCCGCGACGACCGCACCGCCCGGCGGCTCGAACGATGGCGACGCGCGGCCGTGGACGCCCGCCGGGGACGTGCAGGCGAGCACCTTCGTCGCGGTGATCGACGGCGATACGGTCGAAACCGCTGCCGGTACCGTGCGCATCATCGGGATCGATACGCCGGAACGCGGCGAATGCGGTTACGACGAGGCATCCACCGCCCTCGGTCGGGCTCTCGCGAAGGGCGCGGCCATCAGCCTCGAGCTGCCGGCGGGGCACGATGACACAGATCGCTACGGGCGCCTGCTGCGCTCGATCAGCACCGAGGCCGGGGTCGACATCGGCCTGATGCAGATCGAGGCCGGGCTCGCGATTGCCCGTTACGACTCGCGCGACGGCTACCCGGCGCACCCGCGCGAGGAGGCCTACCGCGCGGCGCAGCGCGCCACGCAGGGCCCGAATCGCACGGTCGTGACGACCGCGTGCGCCGGGGATGCGGCGGATCGAT
Source organism: Actinomycetes bacterium (assembly GCA_029779645.1). Taxonomy (GTDB): domain Bacteria; phylum Actinomycetota; class Actinomycetes; order Actinomycetales; family Microbacteriaceae; genus Microbacterium. Next base: position 40,752 of record JAKPAC010000022.1, read on the forward strand.
CCCTCCCGGCCGAGACGCCGGCACCGCCCGCGCCGCCGGCCGTGCCCGGGGCTGAGCGGTGGTGGGAGCAGTACTCGTCGTGCACCAAGCTGAAGCAGAACACCGTCGGGCACCCGACCGGGCCATTCGCCCGCTCCGACCCCGCGCAGGCCGAGCAGTACGAGTGGTTCGCGTTCGGCACAGGCAACCGCGGCGACGGTGACGGCGACGGCATCGCGTGTGAAGGCTGGGGCTGAGCCCCGGCACCGCACGCGCTACGGGACGACGACCGCCCGGCCGAGGATGCTGCCGGCGTGCAGGCGCTCGTAGGCCTCGGGGGCCTGCTCGAGCGAGAAACGCTCGACGTGCACCTTGATCTTGCCGGTACGGGCGAGCTCGAACACCTCCATCAGCTCTGAGCGCGAGCCCCAGTACGGCGTGCGCACCGAGGCGCCGAACGGCAGGGAGAAGAAGCCGGCGGGCAGGATCCCGCCGCCGATGCCCACGATCTGGATGATGCCGTCGCGCGCGATCGACTGGCGCGCGATCTCGACGGTGGCCTGGATGCCGACAAAGTCGAACACCGCATCGGCGCCGTCGCCCCCGGTGAGCTGGCGGATGAACTGCGGGGCGTCGGGGCCGGAGGGGGCGACGTGGTGGGCGCCGACCTCGGTCGCGAGGCGCAGTTTGTCTTGGTCGATGTCGAGGGCGATGATCGTCACGCCGGTAAGGGCACGCAGCAGCTGAATGCCCATGTGGCCAAGCCCCCCGGCGCCGATCACGACGGCCGTCGCGCCGGGCCGCAGCGCCGCCATGCTGGATCTGATCGCGTGGTACGGGGTGAGGCCGGCATCGGTGAGCGATACCGCCTCAACCGGGTCAAGGTCGCCGAGCGGCACGAGATGGCGCACGTCATCCACGATCATGTACTCGGCAAGCGCGCCGTGCGCACCGAGCCCGGGCGGAAAGATGCCGAGCTCTGCGGCGCGGTTGCAGTAGTTCTCCTTGCCCTGCGCGCACGCGTGGCACAGGCCGCAGCCCCAGGGGCCATACACGGCCACCGACTCGCCGATCGTCACACCCGTGACGCCGGCGCCCAGCGCGTCGACGATCCCGGCGCCTTCGTGGCCGAGGGTCATCGGCAGCGGGTAGCCGTACCGGTCTTCCGGCAGGCTCATCACGAACTCGTCGGAGTGACAGAGTCCCGCGGCGGTCACCCGGAGGCGAACCTGCCCGGGTCCCGGCTCGGGCTTCTCGACGGTCACGACCTCGGGGTGAGCCCCGATCTTCACGTATTGGACTGCGCGCATGGCGCTATCGTATGGCGAGAAGTGGTCCGAAAACCGAATATGGCGCCGACGAGATATCGCGGTCTCCCGCGCTCGCCCACGCCATACGTCGATGTGTCAGATCAGCGCAGTGAATCCGAGATCCCGGTCATGACCGTCTTGGGGCGAAGGTACATCTGGATGCCCTCGACGCCGCTTTCGGCGCCCATGCCGCTCAGCCCCACACCCGAGAACGGTGAGGCGGCGTTTGCGATGGCGAAGGTGTTCACGCCAACCATCCCGACGCGCAGCTTCTCGCTCAGCAGCTGCGCGCGGCTGATGTCGTCGGTGAACAGGTAGCCGGCGAGCCCGAGGTTGGTGTTGTTCGCGATCTCGACGGCTTCCTCCAGCTCGTCGTAAGCCACGATCAGCGCGAGCGGGCCGAACGGCTCCTCCTGGAGCACACGGGCATCCTTCGGGATGTCGCGCAGCACGGTGGGCGCGTAGAAGTGCCCGCCGAGTTCCTCGCGCAGCGAGGTGCCGCCCGTGGTCGCGACGGCGCCGCGGGCGAGCGCATCTTCGACCAGCGCGGCGAAGTCGTCGTGCCGGCGCGCGCTGCACAGAGGACCAAGCTCGCTGCCGGCATCCATGCCATCGCCGAGGGCGAGGGCGGCGCTTGCGCGCGTGAACTCGGCTTCGAACTCGTCGAGGATGGAACGTGCCACGAGAAAGCGCGTCGGCGAGACGCAGATCTGACCGCTGTTTTGGTACTTCGTCCGTGCTGCCTGGGCCGCGACGGCCTTGACGTCGACGTCATCGCACACGATCACGGGGGCGTGGCCGCCGAGTTCGAACGACACCGCGGCCATGTGTTTCGCCGCCAGCCCCATCACGATCTGGCCGACGCGGACGGAGCCCGTCAGCGAGACCTTGCGGATCACGGGAGAATCCAGCAGCGTCGCGCTCACGAACGCCGGGTCGCCGGTGACCGCGGCGAGCACGCCTGCGGGGACACCCGCATCGTGCACCGCGCGCACCATGGCGAGGCAGGCCGAGGGCGCCTCCTCCGCGGGCTTGAGGATCACGGGGCAACCGGCGGCCAGCGCCGGCGCGAGCTTGCGTGCGGCCAGCATCACGGGGAAGTTCCAGGGGGTGAAGGCGGCGACCGGGCCGATGGCCTCCTGGCGCACCTCGGTGCGCACGAGCTGGTTGGGCCCCTCGATCGTGCGACCGTAGATGCGCCGCGCCTCATCGGCGTACCAGTCGAACTGGTCGGCAGCGGAGTGCACCTCTCCGCGCGCCTGCGGCAGCGGCTTCCCCTGCTCGATCGTCAGCAGCTGGGCGATCGAGTCGACCCGCTCGCGGATGATCTCGGCCGCTCGGCGCAGGATCGTCGAGCGCTCCCAGGCGCTCGTGTCGCTCCAGCTCACGCGCACGCGCTCTGCGGCGTCGAGCGCCTCCTGCAGATCCGCGTGCGTGGCCTTCGGGACGGTCGCGATGATCGTGCGGTTGGCCGGGTTCTCGATCTCGACCGTGCCGCCGTCTGACGCGGGGCGCCAGGTGCCATCGATCAACATCGCTTCGTTGCGAGTTTCCATGCTTTCGCTACCTTTTCTTCATGAGGTCGAACGATGCGGGATGCCGTGGCTACAGCGCGAGGAGACGAACCACTTCTTCGCGGGCGAGATCGTATTCGGCCTTGAGGCGATCGACGAGCTCCTGGGTGGTCACCTGTTCGGTGAGCATCGCGATGCCCTGCCCCGAACCCCAGATGTCGCGCCACGCCTTCGCCTTGCGGTCACTGCCGAAGCTCATCGCCGCCGGGCTGGACTGGCCAAGGTTGTCGGGGTCGAGCCCGCTCGCCACGATGGAACCGCGCAGGTAGTTGCCGTGCACGCCCGTGAAGAGGTTGGAGTACACGATGTCTTCGGCGGTCGACTCGAGCATGAGCTGCTTCTGCGGCTCGGGTGCGTTCGACTCCTTCGTGGCGAGGAACGCCGAGCCGATGTACGCGAAGTCGGCGCCCAGGGCCTGGGCGGCGAGGATGGAGCGGCCGTGGGTGATCGCGCCCGAGAGCGCCAGCGGGCCGTCGAACCATGCGCGAATCTCGCGGATGAGCGCGAAGGGCGACTGTGCGCCGGCGTGGCCGCCAGCACCTGCGGCGACGGCGATGAGGCCATCGGCGCCCTTCTCGATCGCCTTGTGCGCGAAGCGGTTCGTCGTCACATCGTGGAGCACGATGCCGCCGTACGAGTGCACCGCCTCGTTGATCTCGGGGCGCGCGCCGAGCGAGGTGATCACGATCGGCACCTTGTGGTCGACGATGACCTGCATGTCCTGCTCGAGGCGGTCGTTCGAGCGGTGCACGATCTGGTTGACCGCGAAGGGTGCGGCATTCGGATTGCCGGCGAGCTTGTCTTGCAGCTCATCGAGCCAGTCCGAAAGGAGCGACGCGGGGCGCGCGTTCAGCGCGGGGAAGGCGCCGATGACGCCCGCCTGGCACTGGGCGTGCACGAGCTCGGGCCCGGAGGCGAGGAACAGCGGTGATGCGATGACGGGGAGCGTCAGCGGCTTCTGCAGGATTTCAGGGAGTGTCATGTGCGTACTTTCAGCGTTGCGCCATCATCGACTTGAGATGGGCCTGGGTTTGTTCGGATTGGAGGAGGCGGCCGAACTCGGCGAACTCCACGGGGAGCAGTTCAGTGATTGCCTCCGTGTTGTGGGAGTCGATGAGCCGCTTGGCGGTGTGCACCGCGTCGCTTGGCAGCGTGGCCAGGAACCGGGCGCGCTCGATCGCGTAGTCGAGGGCGGTGCCCGAGTCGACGACCGCGGTGATGATGCCCGCGTGCTCGGCGTACTCGGGGGTGAAGACATCGCCGAACATCAGGATCTCTTTGGCCTTTTTGATGCCGCTTGCCTGCTGGATCAGCAGGCTCGAGCCGCCCTCGGGGGCGACGCCGAGCGGGGCGAACGGCACGCGGAACTTGGCGGTGCTGCCGGCGTAGACGACGTCGCAATGCAGCAGCATGGTGACGCCGATGCCCACGGCGTAGCCCTCGATCGCCGCGAACGTCGGCTTGCGGGCGGTGTCGAGCGCCTCGAACAGTGCGGCAGCGCCGCTCTTTTTCTGCGGGTCGCGCTCGTCCTTCGGGGCCACGAAGTCGGCGAGGTCGTTGCCGGCGCAGAAGTGCTCGCCGGCGCCGGTGATCACGACGGCGGTGATGTCTGGGTCGGCGTCGATGCTCGCCACGCCATCGGCGAGGGCGTAGGGGGCTTGACCCCTGATCTTGGACACGCTGATTCCAGCATGAACGCTGGGGAAGCGAGAATCCAAGGATGGCAAGGAAGAACTACACCGACGAGTTCCGGCGGCGGGCGGTGGACCTGTACGAATCGACGCCTGGCGCGACGCTCAAGGGCATCGCGGTCGATCTCGGGATCTCCCGGGGTGCGTTGAAGGAGTGGGTCGA
>JAKPAC010000046.1 GCA_029779645.1 Actinomycetes bacterium
GGCATCGACTACTGCTGCAACGGTCATCGCACCGTGGCCGAGGCGGCTCGTGACGCCGAGCTGGACGTCGATGACCTGCTGCGTTCTCTCGATCTGCCGGGCGACCCGGCCAGCTCGGCTGCCCCGGCGACGGGCGGCGCTGCGGGTGACGGAGGTGCCCGCGAGCTCTCGAGCTTCGCCCATGACATCGTCGACACCCACCACGCCTACCTCTGGGAGGAGATGCCGCGGCTGCAGGCGCTCGTCGACAAGGTGCACGGTGTGCACGGTGACCGGCACCCCGAGCTCGCCGAAGTGCGCTCCACCTATGCGGCGATCGTGGCCGATCTCGACCCCCACCTCGCGACCGAGGAGCGACGGGTCTTCCCGATGATCCGGCGCCTGGAAAGCGGTGCCGCTGGGTTCACCACTGCGCTTGCCGATGATCTGCGAGCGGGCCTCGCGGCGCTGCGCGCAGAGCACGACCACGTGGGTGGCCTGCTGCGCCGGCTGCGTTCTCTTACAGGCGGGTATGCCGTGCCCGCCGACTCCTGCGGCTCCTACCGCGCGATGCTGGCCGGGTTGGAAGCCATGGAAAAGGACATCCACGAGCACATCCACAAGGAGAACAACATCCTCTTCGTCCGGGTCGAGGCGTTGCTGGCCGCCGGCGCCACCGACGCGCACGGGTGACCCTGCCCCTCATGCCGACCCGGCCCCGGACGCTGACCCTGACCGGCGACCGGCCGGGCGCGGCGATGGCGGCGCTCGGCTCGGCCGCTGTTGTCGCCGGAGGCCTGGTGGCGGCGGTCAGCGGCCCGCTGGCACTGACGCGCGGGAGTTGGGCCGCGGCATACCTCGTCCTGGTCTGTGGGGTGGGCCAGCTCGCGATGGCCGGAGCGCGCCTGCTGGCCCCGGCTGTCGCAGCCGGACCGACCGACCCACCCACAGCTCAAGCCCGGTCAGCGCGGCGGGGCTGGCAGCAACTCGTGACGTGGAACCTCGCCAACGCCCTCGTCATCGCCGGCACCCTCGCCGCGCCACGTGTTTCGCCGTGGATCGTCGACATCGGTGGGCTCGGCTGCGTCGCGGCCGTGGTCCTGGCCTGGTTGCAGGCGCGCACGCTGCCGCGGGGGTTCAGCAGCGGCGCCTATCGGGCCCTGCTTGCCCTCCTGGCCGTGAGCATCCCGGTCGGCTTGCTGCTCACCCACCTGCGCAGCGTGCGCTGACCGCCGCAGCGATCTGCTCGAGGCCCTGCTCCAGCAACGTCGTCGTCGTGCCGAAGTTGAGCCGCGCGTGGGTGTGCGGCGCGGCACCAAACGGCACGCCCGGGTTGAGCGCGACCTTGGCCTCGCGCAGCAGCCACTCGTTGGGCTCTTCGTCCAACTCCAACTCGCGGAAATCGAGCCACTGCAGATAGGTGCCCTCGTTCGCGATGGTGCGCACGCCCGGCATACTCGCGACCGCGTCGGCCACGAGCGTGCGGTGCGCCGCGAGCGTCTCGAGCACCGCCGCGAGCCACTCGCCACCCTCCCGATAGGCCGCCATGCCCGCTTGCATGCCGAAGATCGTCATGCCGAGCTTCTCCCAATAGGGGATCGCCGCCCACCGCTCGCGGTCGCCGGGTGCCGACGTGATGACCTGAGCGGCCTTGAGACCCGGCACGTTCCAGGCCTTGGACGCCGACAGCACGGTGATGGAGTGTCCGGCAGCGGCCGGCGACACGGCGGCATACGGGATGTGCGGGCGGTCGAAAACCAGCGGCGCGTGGATCTCGTCGGAGATCACCTGCGCGCCGTGCCGCTCGACGACCTCGGCGAGCCCGGCGAGTTCCGCGCGAGTGAAGACCCGCCCGAGCGGGTTGTGCGGGCTGGAGATGAGCACGGTGCGCCCGCCCGCGGCCAGCGCCGCGTCGATCGCCGCCAGGTCGAAGGTATGCCGTGCGCCGTCCCACGCCATCGGCACCGGCAGCTGCGGCCGCCTGGTCAGCGCGACGACGTCGAAGAACGGCATGTAGACCGGCATCGGGATGACGACCGGGTCCTCGGGCGCGCTGAAGAAGCGGATCGCGAGGTCGACGCCTTTCATGACATCGGGCACGGTGAAGACATCGGCGACGTCGACCGCCCAGTCATAGCCACCCAGGCGGGCTTGCGCGGCCTGCCAATCGACCATCGCCTCGGCGTATTCGCGCATCACCAGCTGCGATTGATAGCCGGTCATCTCCCGATCGAGCGCGTCCTGCAGGGCGCGGCGGATCGGGGCGGCGAGTGGGTAATCCATCTCGGCGACCCACATCGGCAGCACGTCGTCGGGGTAGGTGGTCCACTTCATCGTGCGCCGGGCCCGCAGCTGAGCAGGCGTCAGCCGGTGCAGGTCGGGGTGCAGGTCGAGCGCAGCCATTCAGAGGTGAGCCGATCAGTGGTGGTGCGAGTCGGCGTCGGCGTCGGCCTTGGTGCGGTGCACCGTGCCGTCGGCGTGCTCTGCGGGGGTGTAGATCGTGTAGAGGCGCAACGGGCCCAGCCCCGAGTTGATGACGTTGTGCCAGGTGCC
>JAKPAC010000006.1 GCA_029779645.1 Actinomycetes bacterium
GCGCTGGACACCTCGCTGCAGCGTCGTGTGGCCATCAAGGAATACATGCCGTCGCAGCTCGCCTCGCGCGCGGGCGGCCGCACCGTCAAGGTCCGCTCGCCGGATCATCAGGCCACGTTCGACGCCGGCCTCAAGAGCTTCATCAACGAGGCGCGGATGCTGGCCCAGTTCAAGCATCCGGCGCTGGTCGAGGTGTTCCGCTTCTGGGAGGAGAACGGCACGGCCTACATGGCGATGCCGTACTACGAGGGCGAGACGCTCAAGCAGTACCTCACTGCACGGCCCGAGATGTCGAACGAGCGCTGGCTGCGCGCGATCCTCGGTCCCGTGCTCGACGCGCTCGAGCACATGCATGCGCAGCAGTGCTTCCATCGCGACATCGCGCCCGACAACATCCTGGTGCTGAAGACGGGCAACCCCATCCTGCTCGACCTCGGCGCCGCGCGTCGCGTCATCGGCGACATGACGCAGGCCCTGACGGTCATCCTCAAGCCGGGCTACGCCCCGATCGAGCAGTACGCCGACGATCCCTCGGTGCGCCAGGGCCCCTGGACCGACGTCTACGCACTGGCGGCGGTGGCCTACTTCGCGATCATGGGCAAGGCCCCGACACCGGCGGTGTCGCGCATGATGCGCGACCCGCTCAAGCCGCTCACCGAGGCGGCCGCCAATAGCGGGTTCTCGCGGCAGTTCCTGTCCGCGATCGACCGCGCGCTGGCCGTGCGGCCCGAAGACCGCCCCCAGTCCGTCGAAGCCTTCCGGGCCGAGCTCGGCATCACCACGTATACGGTGGCCGGCTCGATCGTCGGCGACCCCGATCGCACCGCGCAGCGCCGCGAGCCGGTCGCGCCGAAGCCTGCGGCGGCCCCGGGCGCGCCGGGCAACACGACCGCGCCGATGGCGCCTCCTGCGGCACCATCGGCGCCCGCCACGTCCGCAACGACGAGCGCTCCGACGACCGCGTCGACATCGGCGGCACCGGCATCGCCCGCTGCCGCGCCGCCCGCTGCGCCCGCTCCGGAATCGCGTGCCGACGCCCCCGGCCCTGGAGTCGCACGCGCCCCGTCCACGCCAGCGCCCGGCGCCTCGCCCACCTCGACGCCCACCTCGACGCCCGCTGTGCAGCCCAC
>JAKPAC010000023.1 GCA_029779645.1 Actinomycetes bacterium
GAGCGCACTTCATAGGTGCCGAGCGTGCTCGATGCACGGTCGAGCTGCTCCTTGGTCTTGGCCAGGACACCGCCGAACTTGCCGAACTCGGTCTTGACCGCGCCCAGCAGCTGCCAGACCTCGCTGGAGCGCTGCTCCACGGCCAGCGTGCGGAACCCCATCTGCAGGCTCGACAGGATCGCCGACAGCGTGGTCGGACCGGCGATCACGACCCGGTGCACGCGCTGCAGCTCGTCGATCAGTCCTGGGCGGCGCACCGCCTCCGCGTACAGCCCTTCAACGGGCAGGAACATCAGCGCGAAATCGGTGGTGTGGGGCGGCGCGAGGTACTTGTCGCGGATCGATTTCGCTTCGGCCTTGAGGCGCTGTTCGAGCTGGCGCGATGCGAGCTCGGCCGCGGCGGCGTCGGCCTGGTCATGCGCCACCATCAGCCGCTCGTAGTCCTCGCGGGGAAACTTCGCGTCGATCGGCAGCCACACCGGGGCCCCGGCGTCGCGCCCTGGCAGACGGATCGCGAACTCGACCCGGTCGTTCGAGCCCGGCACGGTGGCGACGTTGGCGGCGAACTGCTCGGGCACCAGCATCTGCTCGAGCAGCGCCGCCAGCTGCACCTCGCCCCAGACGCCGCGCGTCTTCACGTTGCCCAGCACGCGCTTGAGGTCGCCCACGCTCGACGCCAGCGACTGCATCTCGCCGAGACCGCGATGCACCTGCTCGAGCCGCTCGGACACCAGCCGGAACGACTCGCCCAGTCGCTGCTCGAGCGTGGCGTGGAGCTTCTCGTCGACGGTGCGGCGCATCTCGTCGAGGCGCGTGGCGTTCTCGGTCTGCAGCGCCTGCAGGCGCGCGTCCAGCGTGGCACGCACCTCGCCGATGCGCGCCTCGTTCGCCGTCGAGAGGTCGCCCAGCGCGCGCTGCAGCGTCTCGCCGAACTGCTTCAGCCCGGCGGCCAGCTCCTCGCGGTTCACCCTCAGGTCGTCGAGCAGGCGCTCGCGCATCTGGCTCATGCGCTGCTCGTTCGCCTCGGTCAGGCGCGACAGCTGCTGCGCGAAGCCGTCGATCTGATGGTTCTGCACGGTGGCGATGGCGCTGACCTGCTGTCCGAGGCGCACGCCCGAACGGTCGACCGCATGACCGAGCTCGACCCGATCCTGCCGGGACTGCTCGGTGAGCTCGGCGCGCACCGAACGCTCGATGCCGTCGACGCGCGCCGACAGGCGATCCGCCAGATCGTCGAGCAGGGGCGCCACCGTGACGACGGGATCGGCGGGTCGACGCAGCAGCATCACCAGCAGCAGCACCGCCACCGCGGCCA
>JAKPAC010000003.1 GCA_029779645.1 Actinomycetes bacterium
CGGATTTTCACGTCTTCCGGACGCGATCAAGGCGGGGCCGCAGCATCCATTACGCCCCAAGTTTCGTTCATTGGCACTCAGTGCCGTTAGTATCAACTCGCACGTGATCGCCGCCGCGGCGGCACGCACGCAATGGAGCGATTCGCGCTCCTCATCGGGTTGAAAGGGTGCATCATGGCATCGCCGCGCAAGAACACATCGAGGGCTCAGCGCACCGCGCCAGACCCGGCCCTCAAGAACGCCCCGCCCGCGCTCCCGGCCCCGCCCACGACCGACGAGCGCGGCACCGCCTTCGTCAAGGGCACGCCGCTGGGGTGGACGCCCGGCGTCGCGTTCCGCGACGGTAAGACCACGATCGGCGGCTCGCCGTGGACGATCACGACGCTCCCGCGCAGGGTGCGCCCATTCGCGCAGAAGCTGTTCGAAGCCGGCCGCGCCGGCCTCACCCCCGCCACCAAGACTGAGGTCGCCGCCGCGATCTTCCTGCTCGACCTCGGCCTCGCCGACCCGCTGCCGATCGCACGCGGCCCGGTCGACGACGTCGACGTCGTCGTGCCCGTCTACAAGCACGCCGCCTCGCTCGAGCGCTGCCTCGCCTCGCTCGCCGCCGAGGGCCTGCCGGTCATCGTCGTCGACGACGCCTCGCCCGCAGCGGATGCCGCGCGCATCGCGAAGGCGGCTGCCGCCCACGGCGCGCGCCTGATCGTGCGCCCCAAGAACGGTGGCCCCGGCGAGGCCCGCACCGACGGCTTCAACGCGAGCACCGCGCCGTTCGTGGCGTTCGTCGACGCCGACATCGTGGCATCCGCCGACTGGGTCTCGCGCCTGCGCCCCCTGCTCGACGACCCGCTCGTCGCGGCCGTCGCGCCGCGCGTGGTCGCCGACGTGCAGGGCACCTCGTCGATCGAGCTGTATGAAGAGACCCGCTCCGAGCTCGACATGGGCGCCGTGCCTAGCCGCGTCGTCTACGGCGTGCCGGTGGGCTGGCTGCCCACCGCGTCGGTGATCATGCGCCGGGCCGCGACATCCGACCCACCCTTCGAGCCGGGCCTGCGCGTCGGCGAGGACGTCGACCTCGTGTGGCGCATGGATGAGGCGGGCTGGACGGTGCGCTACGCCCCGGACGTGATCAACCACCATGAGGTGCGCACCTCGCTGCGCGACTTCGTCGCCCGCCGGGTGATGTACGGCGGCTCGGCCGCCGAGCTCGAGCGGCGGCATCCGCGTCGCCTGATTCCCGCGCGCCCCTCGCTGCTGGGCATCGGGGTGCTCGGCTCGCTCGCGTTCGGCCAGCCGCTGATCGCCGGCGCGATCGCCGGCTATGCGTTCGCCCGCACGCGGCGCCTGCTCGGGCCCGACACCTCGGTCGCCGTCTCGATCGAGCAGACCGCGCTCTCGCTGTGGACCGACATCTTCTGGGTGGGGCACCTGCTGCGCCGCGACTGGTGGCCCGTCGGCCTCGCCGTGGTGCTCGCCACCCCCAAGTCGCGCGCCGCCCGCGGCCTCGCCGCCGCCATGGCGTGGGAGCCGGTGCGCGACCACCTGATCCGACCGACCCGCCTCGGGCCGGTGCAGAGCCTCGCGCTGCGCGCCCTCGACGATGCCTCGTACGGCACCGGGGTCATCCGCGGCGCACTCAAGACGCGCGTGTGGAACGTGATTCTGCCGCGCGTGCAGATCCCCACCTGGCCCAAGAAGCGCCAGGTGCACGATGCAGCGATGCAGCACGAAACGCAGGAGAACGAAACAGCATGAAGCCCCATCTCACCCGGAGCACGCGCACGCGCAGCACCATCCAGCGCAGCACGTTCGAGCGCGGCACCGCGGCCATCGCGCTCGCCATCGCCAGCGGCGTCGTGCTCGCAGGCTGCGCCTCGACGTCACCCGACGGCGCGTCCGATGGCGCCGGCGCTGACGCCACCGCCCCGATCGTCGTCGGCTCGGTCAGCTCGATCACGGGCCCCGCGCCCTTCCCCGAGGTGCCCGGCGCGGCGCAGGCCGTGTTCGACCGCGTGAATGCCGAGGGCGGCATCAACGGCCGCCAGATCAAGCTCGTCTCGGTCGACGACGGCGCCGATCCCGCGCAGGCCGCCCAGGCGGCCCGCCGCCTCGTGCAGGAGGACGGCGTCGTCGCCATGGTGGGCGCCGCGAGCCTCGTCGAGTGCAGCGCGAATGCCGCCTTCTACGAGAAGCACGACGTCGTCTCGATCGCGGGCATCGGCGTCGAGCCCGCCTGCTTCACCGCCAAGAACATCGCGCCCGTCAACAACGGCACGGTGCCCGGATACGCCAGCCTGCTGTACTTCGCATCCGAGACCCTCGGCCGCGAGAACGTCTGCCCGGTCATCCTCAACTCGGCCGGACTCACCGACCCCTACCTCGAGGTCATCAAACGCTGGGAGGAAGAGACCGGCAGCAAGGCGCCGCACGTCGACACCTCCGTCGCGCTCGGTGACGACCCGACCCCCGCGATCCTGGCCGTGCGCGACGCCGGCTGCGACGCGGTCGTCTTCAACGCCAACGAGCCCGCCGCCGTCGCGTTCATGAACACGGCCAAGCTGCAGGGCGTGCTCGACTCGGCAGACTGGCTCACCCTCACGTCGGCCTACAGCGAGACCGCCTACGACGCCCTCAAGGCGCAGGGCACCCTCGGCATGTACGCCAACTCCGAGTTTCTGCCCTTCATGAGCGACGACCCGGCCCTCGACGCCTGGCGCGCGACCCTCACCGCCGCAGACGTGCCGCGCACCTCGCTCTCGATCGGCGGCTACGTCAGCGCCGAGATCCTCGTCGAGGTGCTCAAGAGCATCGACGGCGAGATCACGAACGAGTCGGTGCTCGCCGCATTCCGCGCGCTTGACGAGATCGAGAACCCGCTGATCGGCATGCCCTTCACCTTCGGCGACGCCACCGCACACAACCCCAACCGCGCGAGCCGCATGGTGCAGGCCACCGAGAACGGCTGGCAGACGGTCGGCGACTGGGTCGTCGTTCCGTAATGGGATGCCGGTGGCCGGCCGCCGCACCCGCGACCGGCCACCGCGTGCAAGACCAAGAGAGCTGTAGGTAGACGTGATCGATGGCGTGATCGCCGGGCTCGCCTCGGGAACCGCGTATGCGATTCTCGCGGTCTGCATCGTCGTGCTGCACCGCCTGGTCGGCGTCGTGAACTTCGCCCAGGCGGCGCTCGGCGCCTTCGGGGCCTACCTCTGCTACGCGCTCGCCGGTGCCGGCATGCCGCTGGCGCCGGCCGCGCTCGCGGGCATCGCGGCCGCCGCGGTGATCGCCGGGTTCGTCGGCTGGGTCACCGCCCGGTGGTTCGGAGGGCCCGGCACGACCGAGCGAGTGGTCGTCTCTGTTGTGCTGCTGATCGTGCTCCTGACCGCCGGGTTCCGCCTCTTCGGCGACTCGCCCCGGGTGATGCCCAGCCTGCTGCCCGACGTAGTCTTCACCGTCGCCGGCGTGCGCATCGCGCTCACCACGGTCGTCGCCCTCGCGCTCGCCGTCGTCATCGCGGCGGGCGTGTCGCTCATGCTCCGGCACACGCACCTCGGCATCCGCATGCAGGCGATGTCGGAGCGCCCCGTCACCGTGCAGCTGCTGCGCGTCAACGCCCGCGCACTGAGCATCGGCGCGTGGGCGGGCACGGGCGCAGTCTCGACCCTGGCCCTGCTGCTCGTCGCCCCCGCCCGCAACCAGACCTTCGAGTCGATGTCGTTCCTCGTGATCCCCGCGCTCGCCGCGGCGCTGCTGGGCGGCTTCGCCAACATCTGGGTCGCGGCCGCCGGCGGCCTCGCCATCGGCGCGATCGAGGGCGCCGCCGCCCGCATCGAGGGCCTCGCCAACTACCGCGGCGCGCTCCCGTTCCTCCTCATCGCGATCGCGCTGATCTGGATGCGCCGCCGAAAGGTGTGGGATGACGCGCGCTAGGGCGAGCTGGGCCGTCGCCGTCGGGTTCGCGGCGGTGCTCGTGGCGCTCGCGGTCACGCTGCCCGACTACTGGGTCTTTCTGCTCTCGACCGTCGCGATCAGCGCGCTCGTGGCGCGCAGCGTCGGGCTGGTCGCCGGCCAAGCGGGGCTCGTGACCCTGTGCCAGATGTCGTTCGCCGCGATCGGCGGCTGGGTCGTCTCGTGGATGTCGCTGACCTGGCCCGCGCTCCCGTACGTGCTGCTCGTGCTCGTCGGCGGCCTCGTCGCCGGCGCGGCGGGCCTGGCGCTCGGGGTCGCGACCGTGCGGATTCGCGGCATCGAGTTCGCGGTCGTCACGCTCGGCTTCGCCGCCGCGCTCGACCTCGTGCTGCGGCAGGGGAGCTTCCCGGGCGTCGGCTCGGGCACCGCCGTCTCGCCCGAGGCGCCGTTCGACGAGCCGCTCGGCTTCTTTGCGCTCTGCTGGGTGGTGCTGCTCGCGGTGCAGCTGGGGCTCGGTGCGCTCGGCCGCACCCGGCGCGGCCTCGCCTGGTCGGCGCTGCGGGGGAGCGAGCGCGCAGCCGCAGCGCTCGGCGTCCGGGTGGGCGCGGCGAAGGCGAGCGCCGTCGCGATCGGCGCGCTCATCGCGGGCCTCGCCGGCGGGCTGCTCGCCGGGCAGTACGGCCTGCTCACCACCCAGATCTTCACGCCGCTGACCTCGATGGTGCACCTGGCCACCGCCGTGCTGTGCGGGGCGAGCCTGTTCAGCGGCGCCGTGCTGGCCGGGGTGTTCGCCGTGTTCATCCCTGAGCTGCTGCGCCGCATCGGCCTGCCGCCCGACATCGCCAACGCCCTGCTCGCGCTCGCCGCGTTCGACGTGCTGCGCCGCGGCAACAGCGGGCTGGCCGAGCAGCTGCGGGCGAAGCTCGACGATCGCGCGTTCCGAGGCATCCGGCGCTCGTGCGAGATGGGGCCGCTTCGGGCTGCGCCCGGTGCCGGTGCCGGTGCCGGTGTGCTCGCCGATGTCGGCGCCGGTGCCGGTGCTGCCGGGGCTGCGCTCGCCGACCCCGCGCACGCGGCCGGCACCGCCGCGAGCACCGAGCCAGCAGCACCCCCGTGCCTCGAGCTCGCCGAGCTCACGGTCGCCTACGGCGGTCAGCGCGCCCTCGACGCGGTCTCGCTGACCGTGCGGCAGGGCGATGTGCACGCGCTCATCGGTCCGAACGGCGCCGGCAAGACGACGCTCGTCGATGCGGTCACCGGCTTCCTTCCCGCATACGACGGCCGTGTCGCGCTCGCCGGGCGCACCCTCGACGGGCTGAGCGTGCAGGCGCGCGTGCGGGCCGGGGTGCGCCGCACCTTCCAGCAGCCGCGCGGCATCGACGCGATGGCCGTCGACGAGTACCTGCGGCTGGCCGCGGCCGGATCCGGCGCGGGGCCGGGCGCCGTCGACGCCGCCGCGCTCCGCGCAGACGTGCGCGACTTCTTCGGGCTGCCCGGCGGGGAGGTGCCGATCCGCATGATGGATGTCGGATCCCGGCGCATCCTCGAGATCGCCGGCGCGCTCGTCTCGGCGCCGACGCTGCTGCTGATCGACGAGCCCGCGGCGGGACTCGACGTCGCTCAGAGCATCGAGCTCGCCGAGCGCGTGCGCCGCCTGCCCGCGCGCTTCGGCTGCGCGGTGCTGCTCATCGAGCACGACATGCGCTTCGTGCGCGCGGCGGCCAACCGGGCGACGGTGCTCGACGCCGGGCGGGTGATCGCCGGCGGTGCGACGGCGGCGGTGCTGGAGCATCCACGCGTCGTCGCCGCGTATCTGGGAACGGAGATCGCGTGATGAACGACGGGCTCTTGCTCGAGGGCGTCTCGGTGATGCGCGGCGGGCTGACGATCTGCCGCGACGTCACGCTCGCGGTGCCGCGCGGCGAGATCACGGTGTTGCTCGGCGCGAACGGCGCCGGTAAGACCACGCTGCTCGACGGCGTCATGGGGCTCGCGCCGCTCGCGGGCGGTGCGATTCGGTTCGGCTCGCGACGCATCGACGGGATGCCGGTGTACCGGCGTGCCGCGCAGGGCCTGGCGTACGTCGAGCAGGGGCGCAGCGTGTTTGCGGGGCTCACGGTTGCGCAGAACATCGCCGTCGTCGACCGTTCGCGCGCGGCGCTGGCGGCGGCGTTCGAGCTGTTTCCGCAGCTGGCGGGCAAGCGCGATGTGCGGGCCGACCGCCTCTCGGGTGGCGAGCAGCAGATGCTGGTGATCGCGCGGGCGCTCGCGACGCGGCCGACCCTGCTGCTCATCGACGAGCTCTCGCTCGGCCTCGCGCCCACCGTCGCGCGCAGCCTGCTCGACGTGCTCGCCGAGCAGGCGAGGCAGGGGATGGGCGTGCTGCTGGTCGAGCAGTTCGCCGAGGCGGCGCTGCGGGTGGGCGCGACGGCGCACATCATGCAGAGCGGGAGGATCGCGCGTTCGGAGGCCTGCGGCATCCTGCTGCAGGATCATGCGTCGGTGCTCTCGCCGTACTTCCTGGCGGGCACCGGTGCGGATCGTGACGCGGGGGATTCGCCGCGCTGACGCATGTCGCCGAGAATGGAGGGATGGAGAACGTGACAGAGCCGCCGGTGCGCCGGGGCCGCGGTCGCGCCAAATCCACGACGAAGGAAGAACTCGCTCGGATCGGTTTGGCGCTGTTCATCGCGCGCGGATTCGAGGAGCTGACGATCGACGAGATCGCGCAGGCCGCCGGCATCGGCCGCCGCACCTTCTTCCGCTACTTCTCGTCGAAGAACGACGTGCCCTGGGGCGACTTCGAAGAGCTGCTCCGCTCGTTTCGCGAGAGCCTCGCCGAGCTCGACGATGTGCCGATGCTCGAGGCGATCAACATCGCCGTGCGCGCGTTCAACGAGGTGCCTCCCGAAGAGCGCGAGGGGCACCGTGACCGCATGCGCATTCTGATGACCACGCCCGAGCTCGTGGCGCACTCGGCCGTGCGCTACTCGGCCTGGCGCGATGT
>JAKPAC010000010.1 GCA_029779645.1 Actinomycetes bacterium
TGTTCGCCGCCTTCTGTCGGAGGGCCTTCTGCTCACCCTCGTACGTGCTCCAGGCGGCGATGGTGCGGGCTACTGCCCGGCCCGCGGGCGTAGCAAGGTCGAGCATCCCCGCGGTGACGAAGTGCACGTCCACGCCGAGCGTGATCACCTTCTCCAGATCGCTCGTGAGCCTCAGCAGGCGATCCTGATGCCAGGCGATGATCGACTCGGGCCGGTCGCGGAGCATCTGCTCGAAGTCGGGTCGCCGCTTCCCGCTCGTCGCCGAGATGTCGTTGTCGACGTAGACGCGGGTGACGGTGAGTCCGAGACGCCGCGCGAGGTCGCGGCACGCCTTCTCCTGGCGCTCGACACCCTGCGCCTCGCCGGTGCGATCCTGGCTGATGCGCAGGTAGATCGCCGCGTGCTCAGGGCCGAGGTCGAGGTCGAGCGGTGTCACAGGCGGGCTCCTCCGGTCGAGTCGGCGAGCACCAGGGCCGCGAGTCGGAGGATCGAGTCAGCCGGGATCGGCGGGTTCGCGCCTTCGAGGGCTCCGTCGCAGTAGGCCGCGAGGGCCGTGAGGTCGGTCGTGCTAACCGGGGTACGGTTGGTCATGGCAGTGCTCCAATCACTGTCGCCGCGCCCTCCGGTCTGACCACCGGGGGGCGCTTCTCTTTGTCGTGCCTCCAGTCTAGCGTTTTCCCCTCATGTGGTTAGCGTTGGAAGCCCGGCGGTCATGAGCGTGACCAGCACCCAGCCCGGCACATCACCCGCCTCGCTGCGCAGCACCTCACCCCACGCCGTGCGCGTCCGTCGCACGGTCGTCGCCACCGCACGACGCCCGCCCCGCGCATGCGCCGCGAGCGCGACCGGCGTCGGCGATGCGGTCCCCGGCGCTGGCTTCGCCGCCGTCCCCGCTGTCTTCATCCTCAACATGTCCATTCCGTTCTGGGCGATCGGCCCGATTGCGATGTCGTGCACCTGAAGATCCGGCTGCGCCGCCCTCACCCGATGCCCGCCTGCAGCAGCTGCCCGGCGGGAAAGAGCGCGAACAGCACGCTCAGCGGCAGGATGAGAAAGACCACGGGCAGCAGCATCCCGATCTCGTTTCTTCCAGCCCGCTCGATGAGCGCGCGCCGCTGCGACTCGCGCGCATCGGATGCCTGCGCCTGCAGCACCGCGGCAAGCGGGGCACCTCGCTCGAGCGCAGCCACGAGCTGATCGATCGTCCGGGCGACGGCAGGCAGCTGCAGCCGCGCCGACACCTCCACGAGCGCGTCGGTGAGGCTCGAGCCCGTGCCTGCGGCGACCACCGCGACGCGCAGCTCGGCCGGGAGGTCACCCGTGCCGGCACCGGCGACGCGGCGCAGGCTGTCGAGCAGCCCCTCGCCCGCAGCGAGGCACAGGCTGAGAAACTCAAGCACGGTGGGCAGCTCTTCATGGATGCGCGCCGCCCTGCGCCGCGCGGCGGCGCTGAGCGTGGCCGAGCACATGAGCATCGCGCACAGGCCCGCCAGAACCGGCACCGCGAACACCGGGGGCGTCAGCACCCCCGCGAGCGCCAGCACGATCACGCACAGAGCGCCGCCGAGCACACCGGCGAGCCCCCAGGCGAGCTGCCGTCCCCGAAAGCGCAGGGCGCCACCATCGCGACCGGCCTGCACGAGGCGACGCTCGATCGCGGCGCCGCCGCCCAGCAGCCCTGCCAGGCGGTCGCGCGCCTGCAGCCACGACGCTCGCACGATGGCACTGCCAGCCCCCGGGAAGGCGCCCGACATGGCGACGGCGGGCACGACGTCACGTACGTACGGCGCCACGCGCTCCGCGAGCGATCGCGCGCCCCAGCGCGCGGTCAGCGACATCAGCGACCAGCAGCCCAGGCCGAGTCCTGCGCCCAGCAGCACCGCCAGCGCGAGATCGGTCATCATGCGAACCACCGCCTGGCCTCGGGCAGGCGGGCGATGCGCACCATTAGCCGATACGCGACGAACGAGACGAACGCGCCGCCGAGCACCAAGGCCACCCCCTCCGGGCTCGAGTACGCGCGAGCACCCTCCGGACGCATCACGAGCAATGCGAGCACGATCCACGGTGCGATCACGCCGAGCACCGCGGCGTTGCGCACCCAGGACTGCCGCGCCTCCACCTCGCCGCGCAGCGCCGCTTCGGTGCGGACCGATGCGGCAAGGGCGCGCAGGACGCTCGTCAGTTCGGTCCCGCCCACCTCGCGGGCCATCCGAAGCGTCTCGATGATGCGATCGGCGACCGGATCGGCCAGCTCGCCCTTCAGACGCGCCGCGCTCGACGCGAAGCTGCCGGTTGCCGCGAAGTCTCGTTCGAACGCCGCAAATGCCGGACGCAGCATGGCCGGGGCGCTCGTGGCGAGGCTCGCGACGGCATCGGGCAGCGACATGCCCGCCCGCACCGCCCCGATGAGGTGGTCGAGCACGTCGGGCCAGAGATTGCGGCGCGAGGCGATTCGGGCGGTGCGCCGACGGCGCAGCCAGAGCACGGGCGCGCACGCGGCAAGCAGCCCGGCGAGCGCGACGAGCGCCGGCACCCCGACGAGGAGCCACCCCGCCGCCGCGGCGCCGAGCGCGAGCAGAGCAGCGACCGCGGCCAGCGCGCGGGTTCGCACGTGCGGGAGACCGGCATCGTCGAGCAGCCGCCTGACACCGCCCGCGCCGAGCCTGGTGCGCGCAGCGACCACGGCATCGGCGAGGGCGTCCGCCCGTCCCGAGCCGCGACGCCAGAGCCACGGTGCGAATGTCAGGAGCAGCCCGGCCGCGAAGCAGGCTCCGAGCAGCACGGTCACGCGGCGGCCTCGACGTCGCCGCGATACAGCGTCTCGGCGACGATCTCGCCGTCGACGACTCGGCCGGTCGGAGCGACGATCTCCACGACGCGGCGTCGCCCATCTGCGCTCATCGCGCAGTGCACGACGAGGTGCACCGACCTGGCGACGGCCGGCTGCACGAAGCTCGCGTCGATGTTGCGCCCGGCCAGCAGCGGCAGCGCGCACAGCCGCACGAGCGCGTCGCGCGCCGAGTTCGCGTGCACGGTCGCCGCTCCGGGCACACCCGTGTTGAGCGCGAGCAGCAGATCGAGCGCCTCCGCGTCGCGCACCTCGCCGACCACGAGCCGGTCGGGGCGCATCCGCAGCGCCTCACGAATCAGGCGCCGCAGCGACACCTCGCCCGTGCCCTCCAGGCTCGGCTGGCGCCCCTGCATCGAGACGATGTCTGGCGCGTCCACCGCCAGCTCGAAGGTCTCCTCCACCGTCACGATCCGCGCCTGCGGCGGACACGCCGCCAGCAGCGCCCCAAGCAGCGTCGTCTTGCCGGCGTGGGTGGCGCCCGACACTACGATGCTTCGCCCCGCCCAAACCGCGCTGCGGAGCAGATCGGCGGCCGCGGCATCCATCGTCCCCCGCGCGACGAGGCCGTCGAGGTCGTGGATCGCGGGCAGAAACCTCCGGATGTTCACCGACCAGTGCCGCCGCGTGATGTCGGGGATCACGACGTGCAGGCGCGAGCCGTCGGGCAGCGACGCGTCGACGAACGGCTGGCTGAGGTCGACCCGGCGCCCCGAGCTCTGCAGCATGCGCTCGACCACGTCGCGCACCGCCGCATCGGTGAGGGTGAGCGGCGCGCGGTACGAGACGCCGCCGCGCGCGAAGAACACTTGATCCGGGGCATTGATCCAGACCTCCTCCACGGTCGGGTCGGCGAGGTACGGCTGCAGCGGGCCGTAGCCCACGATCGTTGCGAGCACGTCGCGCACGGTCGCGGCCTCATCATCGAGGGTCGGGATGCCCCGCGCGGGCGCATCGTCGTTGTGCCGACGCACCTCGGCGTGCGCGATCGCGGCGGCGCGCTCCGGGGTGGCCGACGGATCGAAGCCCTCGGCGCGGATGCGGTCGCGCACCCGCTCGGCGAGGGAGGCGACCGAAGCGACAGGAACGACAGAAGCGACAGAGGCGACGGAGACGACGGCGGTGGCGGGAGTCACCGGAGCATCCTCACAAATCCCGCGGCCGGGCGGCCGGAGTTATCCACAGCACCGTGCGCCGGCCCCGTGCGCCGCGGCCGACCGAACGGTCACCCCGCGCCTTGCTATTGTCGTCACAGCGAACTCACAGGCTGCGGCCCGCGTCGCGGAGCCCGCCTGCGTCACGCTCCCCCACATCCACGCAAGAAAGAGCACATGTCTCAGAGCACTTCCTCAGCGCGCACGCGCGCCGGCGCGCCGAAGCCCGCCTCCGCCTTCGACCGCTACTTCGAGATCACCAAGCGCGGCTCGACCATCGGCCGAGAGGTGCGCGGCGGGCTCGTCACCTTCGTGACCATGGCCTACATCGTCATCCTCAACCCGCTGATCATCGGCGGCGAGGGCGCGAGCGACGTGCTCGGCGAATACCTCGACCCCGCGCAGGTCAGCGCCGCGACCGGCCTGACCGCCGGCCTGATGACGATCCTGTTCGGCGTGTTCGCGCGCCTGCCGTTCGCGATCGCCGCGGGGCTCGGCATCAACTCGTTCCTCGCGGTCTCGGTCGTCGGCCAGGTCACGTGGCCCGAGGCGATGGGCCTGGTCATCATCAACGGCATCGTGATCGTGATCCTGGGCGCCACGGGCGCCCGCACGGCGATCTTCAACGCGGTGCCCACCTCGCTCAAGGCCGCGATCACGGTCGGCATCGGTCTGTTCATCGCCTTCATCGGGTTCGTCGATGCCGGATTCGTCAACCGCACGCCGGGCGGCCCGCCGGTGCAGCTCGGCATCGACGGCTCGATCGCCTCCATCCCGACGCTGATCTTCGTGATCGGCCTCGTGCTCATCGGCGTCCTGGTCGCGCGCAAGGTGCCCGGCGGCATCCTGATCGGCATCGTCGCCACGACGATCATCGCGATCATCGTGCAGGCGATCATGCAGCTCGGCCCCAGCTACCAAGACCCGGGCGGCTGGCACATGACGATCCCCGTGCTGCCCACCGAGATCATCACGGTGCCCGACTTCGGCCTGGTCGGCCAGTTCGACCTGTTCGGCTCGTTCGCGCGCGTCGGCGGCCTCGCCGCGACCATGCTCGTGTTCACCCTCGTGTTCACGAACTTCTTCGACGCGATGGGCACGATGACCGGCCTGTCGAAGAACGCCGGCCTGGGCACCCCCGACGGGCAGTTCCCGCGCATCCGCGCCGCGTTCATCGTCGAGGGCGCCGGCGCCATCGTCGGCGGCGCGACCTCCACGTCGTCGGCGACCGTGTTCGTCGACAGCGCCGCCGGCATCGGCGAGGGCGCCCGCACGGGCCTCGCGTCGATCGTCACCGGGCTGCTGTTCTTCCTCTCGATGTTCCTCACCCCCCTCACCCTGATCGTGCCGATCGAGGCGGGTGCCGCCGCCCTCGTCGTCGTGGGCGCCATGATGATGCTGCAGGTGAAGGAGATCGAGTTCTCGAGCTTCGCCGTCGCGCTGCCGGCGTTCCTCACGATCGTCACGATGCCGCTGACCTACTCGATCGCGAACGGCATCGGCGTGGGCTTCATCTCGTGGGCCCTGATCAACGCCCTTTCGGGCCGGGCCAAGCAGGTGCACTGGCTGCTGTGGATCGTCTCGCTCGGCTTCGTGCTGTACTTCGCGCGCGGACCGATCGAGGCGCTGCTCGGCCACTGACGCGGTCCCCATGCCGCGACACCGGCGTCGCGCACGGTGGATGCTCCGGGCCCGTCTTCTTCGGAAGGCGGGCCCGTGTCGTGTGCTCCGCCCGCGACGCGGTGCTCCTCGCGCCCGCGGCCGGAAAGGGGCAGGATGAGCGCATGGCGAAGAACAAGAAGCAGCTCTCCGAACTCAGCGTGCCGGGTCGCATCGGCATTGTCGTCGCCGGCACCCTGCAGGTGGTGTTCGCGTTCCTCGCGTTCTGGGACCTGGGGCACCGCACCGCCGACGAGATCCGCGGCCCACGGCTCGCGTGGGTGCCAGCGATCCTCGTGAACTGGATCGGGCCCGCCGCATACTTCCTCTTCGCCAGGAAGCGCTGAGCGCGGGCAGCCGCACCGCCGGCGAGGCCCGGCGCTCCGGCGGTTAGACTGAGTGCTTCCGCGGGAGTGGTGAAATTGGCAGACACGCAGGATTTAGGTTCCTGTGCTTTCGAGCGTGTGGGTTCAAGTCCCACCTTCCGCACCGTGTCGTGCCCCCTCCGCCGCCGAGTGCGCGCCGAGCGCCGCCGCGTCGAGGATGCGGATCCGGTCCCGGGCCGGCTGCGCGATGACGCCGTCGTCGGTGAGCCTGCGCAGCTGTCGGCTCAGCGACTCGGGCGTGGTCGAGACGAGCGAGGCGATGTCCTTCTTCGCGAGCGGCAGGATCACGTCGACGGCGCCCGCCGCGCGCGCATCAGGCGCCGGCACGGCCGGAAGCGAGAGCAGGTAGTCCGCAACCCGCGAGCGCACGTCCCCGGTCATCACCGATGCCAGCCGCGCCTCGGTCTCCTCCAGGCGCCGGCTCACACCCTGCAGCATGCGCAGCCCGATGCTTGGATGCTTCTCGAGCAGGCGGCCGAGCTCGGCATGCCGGAACACGCACAGCCGCGTCGGCACCAGCGCCTCCGCCGCGTGATCGGGCCGCGAGCCCGTCAGAAACGTCGATTCCCCGATGAAGTCACCGGGTCCGAGCACGCGGATCACCTGCTCGTGCCCTGAAAGCGTCGTGCGCGAGATCTTCACCTGGCCCGTGTGCACGACCATGAGCTGCGCCACGCCTGCGCCAGCCGAGTACAGCTGCTCGCCGGCATCCACCTCGGCGGGGCGCAGAAACCCGGCGACCTCGCGCTGCTGCTCGGGCGTGAGGCCGCGAAACAGCGGCACCCGGGCCACGCAGAGATCGCCGTCGCGATCGCTGGGCAGCATCGTGAGCGCGGGCCAGCCGTTGGGTCGCTCGATCATGCGCTCGCTCACCCTTGCGTCGCGGTCTCGAGCGGACGCCCCGGCACGCGCTCGTCCTTCGCCGCACGCGTGGCGCCCGGCGCGTTGCGCAGCAGCCGCATCGCGTTCAGGATCACGATGAGCACCGAGCCCTCGTGCACGAGCATGCCGACCGCCATGGTGACGCCGCCCGCGAAGACCCCGACGAGCAGCACCGCGACGGTCAGGAGCGCGATCGCGATGTTCTGTCGCATCACGCGAACGGTGCGCTTGGCGAGTCCGATCGCCTCGGGCAGCTTGAGCAGGTTGTCGCCCATCAGCGCGAGGTCGGCGGTCTCGACGGCCACGGCCGATCCGGCGGCGCCCATGGCCACGCCGATGTCGGCGATCGCCAGCGCCGGGGCGTCGTTGACCCCGTCGCCCACCATCGCGACCGTGTGGCCGTCGCGTTGCAGGCGGGCGACCGCCTCGAGCTTGTCTTCGGGCAGCAGGGAGGCGTGGATCTCGTCGATCCCCACCGCTGCGCCGATCGCCTCGGCGACGAGTCTCGTGTCGCCCGTGAGCATCACGACCTTGCGCACCCCGCTCGCGTGCAGGCGCCGGATCATCTCGGCCGCATCCGCACGCACGGTGTCGGCGACGCCGATCACCCCGAGCACCTCGGCATCGACCGCGACGATCATCGGCGTCTTGCCGGCGGCGGCGAGCGCATCCGCCGCGCTGCCGGCCCCGGCGTCGTCCACGATGCCGTGCTCCTCCAGCAGCGGGGCGTTGCCCACCAGCACGAGCCGGCCCTCGACCTCGGCCACGATCCCCTTCCCCACGACGGGGGTGACCACGCCCGGCACGCCCTGCGGCGCGAGCCCCTCTTGCGCCGCGACGTCGAGGATCGGCCTCGCGAGCGGATGCTCCGACCCGGCCTCGGCCGCGGCGGCCCAGCGCAGCACGTCGCGGCGGTCGAAGCGCTGATCGAGCACGACGATGTCGGTGAGGGTGGGACGCCCCTCGGTGAGCGTACCCGTCTTGTCGACGGCGACCGCCGAGATCTTCGCGGAGGTCTCGAGGAACTCCCCGCCCTTGATCAGGATGCCGTTGCGCGCGGCCCGGCCGATGCCGGCCACGATGGCGACGGGGATCGAGATCACGAGGGCGCCCGGGCAGCCGATCACCAGCAGCGTCAGTCCGAGCACGACGTCGCCGGTGATCAGGCCGGCGGTCAGCGCGAGCACCATGACGGCCGGGGTGTACCACTTCGAGAAGCGGTCGATGAAGGCCTGGGTCTTCGCCTTCGCGTCCTGCGCCTCCTCGACGCGGTGGATGATGCGGGCGAGCGTCGTGTCGGCGCCGATGCCGGTGGCCTCCACCTGGAGGAATCCGGCGCGCGAGATCGTGCCGGCGAAGACATGATCGGATTCGGTCTTCTCGACGGGAATCGATTCGCCGGTGATCGACGCCTCGTCGATCGCGCCCGAGCCCGCCACGACCCGCCCGTCGACGGGCACCTTGGCGCCGTTCTTCACGAGCACGATCTCGCCGATCCGCACCTGGTGCGCCGCGACCTCGAGCTGCTCGCCATCGCGCAGCACCACGGCGACGTCCGGCGCCACCGCGACGAGCTCGACCAGGGCCGCGCGGGTCCTGTTCATGGTGCCGGCCTCGAGCGTGTGCCCGATCGCGAACAGGAAGGTCACCGCGGCTGCCTCCCAGAAGTTGCCGATCAGCACCGCGCCGATGGCGGCGATCGACACGAGCAGATCGATGCTCACGAAGCGCACGAGCGCCGCCCGGACGGCCTTCACCACGATGCCGTAGCCGGCGATGATCGCCGCCGCGAGCATCAGCGCGTTCGCCAGGGTGAAGTCGTCGGCCGAGCCGTGGGCGTGCGCGCCCGCGTCGATCCACCAGCGCGGGCTCACCACGATGTTCCCCGCACCGCCGAACAGGTGCTCGACCGCGAACGCGGCGGCGATGCACAGGCCCGAGACGATCGGAATGAACCAGGGGCTGGAGCGCCACGAGCGCAAGGCGTTCACGGGTGAGGACCTTTCGAGGAGGAGGCGATGGTCGAGGGGCGGGACGCCGCGTGTCAGAAGGCCGACGCCTTGGAGGCGTAGCCCGCCTTCGCCACGGCGGCGATCAGCTCATCGACCGACGTCCGCGTCGCATCGTGATCGACCTCGACGCGCCCGGATGCGAAGTGCACCGTCACGTTCTCGACGCCCTCGAGGCGGCCGAGCTGCTTCTCGATCTTGCCGACGCACGACGGGCAGGAGAATCCCTCGGCGCGAAGCAGGGTGTGGGTGGTGGCGGCTGCGTTCGTCATGGCGATTCCTCTCTCTTCGCCCACGTCGTCGGGGCGTTCGCTCTGGACTCTACCCAGCCGCCCGTCTCCGCTCCTTGACGCAAATCAATTCTGCCCGCGCGCCGCGCGCCCGGCGCGTATCGCAGGCGATCAGCCGGGTGACACCTTGCACCAGTACACTCTCACTCGTGCGCCGATCCGGCGGGCCGTCGATCGGCCCCTCGGCGACCTCCATCCAACAACCGACGGGAACCCCGCGCTCGTGCATGAACTCGCATTGATTCCTTGGCTCGACCCGGCGGCCATCATCGCCACGGCCGGCCCATGGGCGCTCCTGGTCGTCTGCTTCATCGTGTTCGCCGAGACAGGCCTGCTCGTCGGCTTCCTGCTTCCCGGCGACACGCTGCTCGTGATCGCCGGGCTGCTCTCGCACTCGACCGCCGCCGCGCCCAACGGGGTCTTCGGCGTCAGCGTCTGGTGGGTCGCGGCCCTGATCGGCATCGCCGCGTTCATCGGCGGCGAGGTGGGCTACTACATCGGACACAAGGCCGGACCCGCCATCTTCGAACGCAAGGAGTCGGGCCTGTTCAGCGTCAAGAACGTGGAGCGCACCAACGCGTTCTTCGAGCGCTTCGGCGGCGTCACGATCATCCTGGCCCGCTTCGTCCCGGTCGTGCGCACCTTCGCGCCCGTCGCGGCGGGCGTCGGCCACATGCCGTGGAAGCGCTACAGCCTCTACAACCTCATCGGCGCGGTGCTCTGGGGCTTCGGCCTCACCATGTTCGGCTACGCGATCGGCTTCATCCCCTGGATCGCCGAGCTCGTGACGAAGTACATCGACCTGATCCTGCTCGCGGCGGTCGGCGGCAGCGCCCTCGTCACGCTCTGGCACTACCTGCGCGAGCGGGCGAAGGCCAGGAAGGCAGCGGCCGCCGGCGAGGATGTCGTGACCGACTCCGCCGAGGCCCGCGCGCTCGTGCTCGATGCCGACGTGTTCGATCGCGCGCCCAGCCGGGGCGAGGACGGGCACGACCACACGCCCGAGGGCGCCCCCGGCAGCTAGCCCCGTGCGGCGCGCGCCGCACGGGAGCGCTCCACGCTGGCCCGGAGCGCCTCCATCAGGTCGATGACCTCGCCGCCCTTCGGCGCCTCGGCCGCCTCGCCGAACGTCGCCGCGGTGTCGACGGCATCGCCGCGCTCGAGCTTCGCCTCGATGAGCGTGCGCAGCTCGCGCTGATACTCGTCGACGTATTCGTCGGGCCGGAAGTCCGATGAGAAGCTCTCCACGAGGCTCGCCGAGAGCTCCAGCTCCTTGCTCGAGATCTTCACCGGCGCATCCAGTGCGGGGAACGCGGCCTCGCGCACCTCGTCCGCCCACAGCAGCGTCTGCAGCATCAGCACGTCGCCCCGCACGCGCAGCGCCGCCAGACGCGTCTTCTGCCGCAGCGAGAAGCGCACGATCGCGGTGCGATCGGTCTGCTCGAGCGTCTCGCGCAGCAGCACGTAGGCCTTCGGCGAGCCCGAATCGGGCTCGAGCATGTACGCGCGGTCGAACGTGATGGGGTCGACCTGCTCGCTGGGCACGAACTCGACCACCTCGATCTCGCGAGAGCGCTCGGCGGGAAGCGCCGCGAGATCGTCCGACGTGAGCACGACGGTGCGCTCCCCGTCGTCGAACGCCTTGTCGATGTGCCGGAACTCGACCACGTCGCCGCAGATCTCGCAGGTGCGCTGGTAGCGGATCCGCCCGCCGTCGGCGTCGTGCACCTGATGCAGCGACACGTCGTGGTCTTCTGTGGCCGCGTACAGCTTCACCGGCACGTTCACGAGGCCGAACGTCAACGAGCCCTTCCAGATCGCTCTCATGCCCCAAGTACACACCGCCGCGGGCGCGGCGGCTAGGGCGGGCGTGCGCGCTGGCGCGGCGGCACCGGGCCGAACACCCCTGGTCCGAGAAAACCCCTGGTGCGAATGGATGCCACGGCCCAAGATGGGCCCATGGCCAGGGTCGCCGGACACAGCGACGGCGATCAGCTCGTCACGATCGCCGGGCGTCGGCTGCGCGTGAGCAGCCTCGACAAGGTGATGTATCCCGAGACGGGGACGACCAAGGGCGAGGTCATCGACTACTACACCCGCATCGCGCCGCTGCTGATCCCGCACGTGACCGGGCGCCCAGCCACCCGCAAGCGCTGGGTGCACGGGGTGGGCACACCCGCGCATCCGCTCGCCGCATTCTTCGCGAAGGATCTGGGGCCCGGGGCGCCGAGCTGGGTGCCCCGCCAGGCGATCATGCACAGCGACGGCGCCAAGGAGTACCCGCTGATCGACGACGTGGCCACGCTCGTGTGGCTCGCGCAGGGGGCGGCGCTCGAGCTGCACGTGCCCCAGTGGCGATTCGCGGCGGGCGGCGAGGCGGGCAGCCCCGATCGCCTCGTGCTCGACCTCGATCCGGGCCCCGGCGTCGGGCTGCGCGAGTGCGCGGAGGTGGCGCGGCTGGTCCGCGCCATCCTCGGCGACATCGGGCTCGAGGCGATACCGGTGACCAGCGGCAGCAAGGGGCTGCACCTGTACGCCGCGCTGCCGGGCGCGCAGTCCTCCGCGCAGGTCTCCGAGCTCGCCCACGAGCTCGCCCGCACGCTGGAGGCCGACCACCCCACGCTCATCGTCAGCAGCATGCAGCGCGCGCTGCGAACGGGTCGGGTGCTCATCGACTGGAGCCAGAACAGCGCCGCCAAGACGACGATCGCACCGTACTCGCTGCGCGGCACCGCCCTGCCGCAGGTGGCCGCGCCCCGCACCTGGGACGAGCTCGACGACCCGGCGCTGCGGCAGCTCTCGCTCGACGAGGTGCTGGCCCGGGTCGCCGCCTTCGGCGACCCGATGGCCGCGCTCGGCTTCCATGCCGGGGCGCGCGGGTCGACGCACGGACCGCTCGCCAGCTACATCGCCAAGCGCACGGCGGGCGCGACCCCGGAGCCCGTCCCGTCGAACGCGCTGGGCGCCGTGGCGCCCGCGGACGACGAGCCGCGCTTCGTCGTGCAGGAGCATCACGCGAGCAGGCTCCACTGGGATCTTCGCCTCGAGCACGACGGCGTGCTGGTGAGCTGGGCGGTGCCCCGGGGCATCCCGCCCACGAGCGATCGCAACAGCCTCGCGGTGATGACGGAGCCTCACCCGATGGAGTACGGCTCGTTCGAGGGGGTGATCCCGCCCGGCGAGTACGGCGCGGGCACCGTCACGATCTGGGACGACGGGCGGTACCTGCTCGAGAAGTGGCGCGACGACGAGGTCATCTTCACCGCGGAGGGCCGACCCGGCGGCCCGCTCGGCCGCGCGCGCCTGGCGCTGATCCGCACCGAGGGCGAGGGCGAGAAGTCGCTCTGGCTGCTGCACCGCATGAAGCAGGATGCCGCGGCCCCGCGGGCGCCGAGGCACACGCCCGCTCCGCCACGCGCGCGACCGCCCTCCCCCATGCTCGCCACCCCCGCGACGCTGCGGGAGGCGCATTCGCTGGCGCGCGCGGGCGATGTGCCATGGGTCGAGTTCAAGTGGGACGGCATCCGCGCCATCGGTGACTGGCACGGCGGGCGACTGCGACTGCGCAGCCGCTCCGGCGGAGACATCACCCAGCGCTACCCGGAGCTCGCCACGGAGGACCTTGGGCTTGCGGCCGCGTCCGCCGTCGTCGACGGCGAGATCGTCGCGCTCGATGCACGCGGGCGGCCGAGCTTCAGCCGCCTGCAGCAGCGCATGAACCTCACGGGGCACCGCGAGATCGCGCGCCTGGCCGGCTCGGTGCCGGTCTGGCTGTGCCTCTTCGACGTGCTCGAGGTCGACGGCGAAGACCTCACTGCGCTCCCGCTCGCGGCGCGGCGCCGGCGCCTCGAGGGGATCGCCGGCGGGCCCGGCCTCTCGCCGCGCATCCTCGTGCCGCCCGTGTTCGACGACATCGATGCGACGCTCGCCGCCAGTCGCGAGCACGGCCTCGAGGGCGTGATGGTGAAGGATCCGCGCTCGCGCTATCGCCCCGGCGAGCGCAGCGCCGACTGGCTGAAGCTCAAGCTCACCCACACGCAGGCCGCCGTGATCGGCGGCATCAGCCCGGGCCGCGGCGAGCGCGCCGGCCGCATCGGCTCGCTTCTGCTCGGCGTGCCGGGGCCAGCCGGCCTCGAGTACATCGGGCGCGTGGGCACGGGCTTCACCGACGCCGCCCTGAAGGCGCTGGGTGCGGCGCTCGCGCCGCTGGGCCGGGCGTCGAGCCCGTTCGTGGGGGTGCCGGCGGCCGAGGCATCCATCGCCCAATGGGTGCAGCCGACCCTCGTCGGCGAGGTCGAGTTCGCCGAGTGGACCGACGGCGGCATCCTGCGCCAGGCGCGCTGGCGGGGGCTCCGCCCCGACACGGCGCCCGAGGACGTGGTGCGCGAGCCATGACCGCAGACCGCCGCCGGGCGCCACCGCCGGGTGCTATGCGTGCCGGGCCTGATCCGGCTCGGTGAAGCCCGCGGGCTCGAGCTGGAACGTGGAGTGCTCGACGTCGAAGTGCCCGGCAAGGCACGCCTGCAGGTCCTCGAGCAGGGCCGCCGCTCGCCCCGGGGCGAGCATGCCGGGCTCGACCACCACGTGCGCGGTGAAGACCGGGGCCCCGCGCGTGAGCTGCCAGACGTGGATGTCGTGGGCGTCGACGACGCCGTCGGTGCGCAGGATGTGCTCGCGAATCTCGCGCACGTGCACGTCGCGCGGGGCCGACTGCGCGAGCACCGAGAACACCTCGCGCAGCAGGCCGAAGGCGCGCGGGATGATGAACACCGCGATGGCGAGCGAGGCGATCGCGTCGGCGGGCATCCACCCCGTCGTGATGATCACGACGGCCGCGACGATGACCGCCGCTGAGCCGATCATGTCGCCCATGACCTCGAGGTAGGCGCCGCGAACGTTCATGCTGTGCTTCTGCGCGGCTGAGAGCAGCCACAGCGCCACGGCGTTGGCGAGCAGGCCGACGACCGCCACGACGAGCATCAGCCCGCCCTGCACCTCGGCCTCGGCCGGCTCGACCAGCCGCCGCACCCCCTCGATGCCGACGACGACGGCGAGCACGATCAGGATCACCGCGTTGATCAGCGCGCCGAACACCTCGGCGCGCTGATAGCCGTAGGTGCGGCGCTCGTTCGCCGGGCGCAGCGCCACCGAGCTGGCGATCAGCGCAACGATGAGCGCCGCCACATCGGTGAACATGTGCCCGGCATCGGCGAGCAGCGCGAGCGATCCCGTGAGGATCGCGCCCACGATCTGCACCACCAGGACGATCGAGGTGATGCCGATCGAGATCGCGAGCAGTCGCCGATTGCCGCCGCCACGGATGCCGGCGCCGTGATCGTGCCCGTGACTGTGACCGTGAGACATTGCCGCCCTCTCCGTTTCGCGCGCGGCGCCGTGCGCTACAGGCCGCCCAGCAGCGGCATGAGCACGTTGAAGGCCCGCGCGCGGTGGCTCTCGGCGTTCTTGCGGGCCGGATCCCACTCGCCGACCGAGCGCTCCTGCCCGGGCTCCTGCCCGTCCGGCACGAAGATCGGGTCGTAGCCGAACCCGCCCTCGCCGGAGGCCGCGTGCGCGAGGCGCCCGGGCCACCGCCCCTCGACGACATGCTCGATCGCCGATGCGCCGTCGGCGCCGGGAACGACCAGCGCGATCGTCGACACGAAGGTCGCGCCGCGATGCGGGTCGGCCACGTCGCGCAGCTGATCGAGCAGCAGCTCGAGGTTCGCCTGCGCGTCCTTGCGCTGCCCGGCCCAGTACGCCGAGAAGACTCCGGGCGACCCGCCGAGCACGTCGACGCAGATGCCCGAATCGTCTGCGAGCGCGGGCAGGCCGGTGTGCGCCGCGGCGGCGCGGGCCTTGATCAGCGCGTTCTCGGCGAAGGTGACGCCGTCTTCGACGGGCTCGGGCCCGTCGTATCCGATCACCCGAAGCTCGGGGTGCTCGGCCGCGATGATCTGGTGAAACTCGGCCACCTTGTGCGGGTTGTGCGTGGCGAGCACGATCTCGTGGGCGGCCGCCGCATCCATGGCATCGCTCATGCGTCTGCGCCGCCCGCCCCGGCCGCGAGCGCAGCGAGCTGCAGGTCGCGCAGCGCGGTGGTGCCGGCGAGGCCGAGATCGAGCAGCCCGTCGAGCTCGCGGCGATCGAAGGGCGCGCCCTCGGCGGTGCCCTGGACCTCGACGAACAGGCCGCGGCCGGTCGCGACGATGTTCATGTCGGTCTCGGCGCGCACGTCTTCGACGTAAGCGAGGTCGAGCAGCGGCTCGCCGTCGACGATGCCCACCGACACCGCCGAGACCGAGTCGAACAGCGGCACGGCCTTCTTGGCGATGAAGCCCTTGGCGCGGCCCCACTCGATCGCATCGGCGAGCGCGACGTACGCGCCGGTGATCGCCGCGGTGCGGGTGCCGCCATCGGCCTGCAGCACGTCGCAGTCGATGACGATGGTGTTCTCGCCCAGGGCCTTCATGTCGACGACTGCGCGCAGCGAACGACCGATCAGGCGTGAGATCTCGTGGGTGCGCCCGCCGATCTTGCCCTTGACGCTCTCGCGATCGTTGCGCGAGTTGGTGGCACGCGGGAGCATCGCGTACTCGGCCGTGACCCAGCCCTTGCCCTTGCCGGTGAGCCAGCGCGGCACGCCGTTCGTGAACGACGCGGTGCACAGCACCCGCGTGCCGCCGAAGCTCACGAGCGCCGAGCCTTCGGCGTGCGCGTTCCAGCCGCGCTCGAAGGTGACCTCGCGCAGCTGGGAGGCGGTCCGGCCGTCGGCGCGGGTGAGTTCAGTCATGTGTGGGCTCCGTCTTGATCGAGATGCGGGTCGGTTCGGTCTTCAGGGCATCGACAGGATGTCGATGGTCCCGGTCTGCACGAGCTGCACGTCGCGCACCTCGCGGGCCATGAGCCGGTTCGCGAGCGCGATGAACTCGCCGGCCGAGGTGCCGGTCGCCTCGTAGCTCGTCGAGCCGGGTGCCGTCGAGCTGGTGAGCAGCTCGCGGCTGATCAGCTGGCGATACACGTCCTTCGCCGTCTCGCTGTCGCTCGAGACGAGCGACACATCGGGCCCCATCACGTAGCTGATCGCGCCCTTGAGGAACGGGTAGTGCGTGCAGCCGAGCACCAGGGTGTCGACGCGGGCATCGCGCAGCGGCGCGAGGTACTCCTCGGCCACCTTGAGCAGCTCGCTCGAGCCCGTGATCCCGGCCTCGACGAACTCGACGAAGCGGGGGCAGGCCTGCGCGAACACCGAGACGTCCGGGGCCACCTCGAGCATGTCCTGGTACGCGCGCGAGGCGATCGTGCCCTCGGTGCCGATGACGCCGATGCGGCGGTTGCGACTCGTGTGCATCGCGGTGCGCACGGCGGGGCCGATCACCTCGACGACGGGCACGGAGTACCGCTCGCGGGCGTCGCGAAGCAGCGCGGCCGAGGCGGTGTTGCAGGCGATCACGAGCATCTTCACGCCCTGATCCACGAGCGTGTCGAGCACCTCGAGGCCGAAGCGGCGCACGTCAGCGATCGGCTTGGGGCCGTACGGCGAGTGCGCGGTGTCGGCGATGTACACCAGCGACTCGTTGGGCAGCTGGTCGCCGATGGCGCGGGCCACGGTCAGACCGCCGACACCCGAATCGAAGATGCCGATCGGAGCGTTGTTCATGATGGCTCCAGCCTACGCGCTCGCCCTGGGTGCCTGAGTAGGCTGACCGCATGGCCTCGACACCCTTCGCCAGCACCGCGCTTCGCACCGATCGCTACGAGCTGACCATGCTCGCCGCGAGCCTGCGAGACGGCACCGCGCACCGCCGGTGCGTGTTCGAGCTGTTCGCCCGTCGGCTCTCCGGGGGCCGCCGCTTCGGCGTCGTCGCCGGCACGGGGCGCCTCCTCGAGCAGCTTCGCGCGTTCCGCTTCGGTGACGACGAGCTCGCCTGGCTCGACGCGAATCGGGTCGTGGATGCCGCAACGCTCGCGTGGCTCGCCGATTACCGCTTCAGCGGCACGATCCACGGCTACCGCGAGGGCGAGCTGTACTTCCCCGGCTCCCCCATCCTTTCGGTGGAGGCATCCTTCGCCGAGGGGGTCGTGCTCGAAACGCTCGCACTGAGCATCTACAACCACGACTCGGCCGTCGCGACCGCGGCCGCGCGCATGAGCCTCGCCGCAGGCACACGCCCGCTGGCCGAGATGGGCTCGCGACGCGCCGGCGAGCATTCGGCGGTCGCCGCCGCGCGCGCGGCGTTCATCGCCGGGTTCGACGCGACCAGCAACCTCGAGGCCGGCCGCAGCTGGGGCATCCCGACCATGGGCACCGCCGCGCACGCCTACACGCTGCTGCACGACTCGGAGGCGGAGGCGTTCCGCTCGCAGCTGGACGCGCAGGGCATCGGCACCACGCTGCTGGTCGACACGTACGACATCGAGCGCGGCGTCGAGACCGCGATCCGCGTCGCGGGCCCCGGACTCGGCGGCGTGCGCATCGACTCGGGCGACCTCCCCGTGGTGGCCGCCCGGGTGCGCGCCCAGCTCGACGCGCTCGGCGCGACGGGAACGCGCATCACCGTCACGAGCGACCTCGACGAGCACGCGATCGCCGCACTGGCTGCCTCCCCCGTCGACGCGTACGGCGTGGGCACCTCTGTGGTCACGGGCTCGGGCACTCCGACCGCCGGCATGGTCTACAAGCTCGTCGCGCGGCAGGGCGACGACGGCGCGTGGATCGGCGTGGCCAAGGCGTCGGCCGACAAGGCCTCGCGGGGCGGGCGCAAGGCCGCGTTCCGGCGGCTGCGCCAGGGCGTCGCCTCGGCGGAGGTCATCGCCGTGTCGGATGGCTTCGAGGCCGTCGCGCACGCGAGCGACGAGCGGGGCGACCGCCCCCTGCAGGTGCCGCTCGTCGTCGACGGGGTCATCGACGAGCGGTTCGAGGGCGCGCGAGGCGTGCTGGCCGCACGCGAGCACCACCGCGCCGCCCGCGCCGAGCTGCCCGCCCGCGCCTTCGGCCTCAGCCGCTCCGATCCTGCGCTGCCGACGGTCTACGTCGACGTCCAGTGAGCGCGGCGGCTCAGCTGCCGGTCAGGCTCTCGTAGATCTCTTTGCAGCGCGGGCACACCGGAAACTTCTCGGGGTCGCGGCCCGGCGTCCACTTCTTGCCGCACAGCGCCTTGACCGGCTTGCCGGTGAGCGCCGACTCGAGGATCTTGTCCTTCTTCACGTAGTGCGAGAAGCGCTCGTGATCGCCCGGCTCGACGTGCTCTTCGCGCAGCAGCTCCTCAAGCTCGCGGTCCAGCGTGGCGACTCCGCCGAGGTCGGGGCTGTCGAGAGGTGTGCTCATGCGTGACAGTGTACGTCGGATGCCGCAGCCGCCGGGCCGTCGGGCTCGAAGTCGGCGGGGTCGGCGCCCCGCCGCCGCGCCGGTCACGACGCCTCGGCGAACTCCATGATCTCGAGGCCGAGTCGCTCGAAGAGCGTGCCTCCGGCGACGACGCCGAGGGCGAGGGCGCCCAGGCCGATCGCGAGGCCGCCCCACAGGGCGAGGTGAGTGAAGCCCGGGTCGACGTCGATCGTCAGCCAGCCCCACCACAGGGCGGGCAGGCTCAGCACGATCGCTCCGATCAGCACGACGGCCGGGACGAGCACGCCGCGCGCGACGGTGGACTGCGGCTGCTGGAACGGACCGTCGCCGGGCCTCGCCGTCGGATACGGGGCAACGGCCGAGAAAACGCTCGAGAGCCCGAGCCCGGTGAGGTAGAGGCATCCGCTCGCCCCGAACAGCGCCGGCAGCAGCGCCCAGCTGCCGTTGTACGCGATGGCGATCGGGGCCGTGATCGCGATCAGCGGCACCGCGAGCAGGGTGATCGGCACGAGGCGGCCGAGCCGGTCGGCGATGCCGGAGGTGCCGCTTGCGATGTGCATCCAGATCGCCGTGGAGTCGTACGCGACGTCGTTGTGCGGGAGCCAGCCGAGGAACAGGGCCATCAGTGGCACCGGGACGAGGGCCACCACCGTGGCGGGAACACCCGCAACGAGCAGCGGCACCATGACGACGGCGCCCGCGATCGGGATGATCACGATGTTGACGAGGTAGCGACCGTCGCGCCACCAGTAGATCAGGCTGCGCGCCGCGACCGCGCCGAAGGGCGTGCCGGGTGCGACCCCGAACCAGCCCAGGCCCGATCGCGAGCGCCCGGCGTCGGGCCGCTCGATCGTCGTGAGCAGGCGGCGCACGAGCGCCCGCCAGCCGAACCAGAGCGCGGCAAGCGTCACCGCCGCCACGGCGGCGCTGACCCACACGCCGGCGCTCTGCGCGGCGACCTGCCCCGGGATCGCCCAGGCGGCGCCGAACGGCGTGAACGCGAGCCCGTCGACCGCACCCTGCAGCTCGGGCGGCACCCGACCGCCCCACTCGAGCGAGGCGAGGAACACGCCCACCGGCACCACCACGACGATGATCGCGATCACGAACAGCCCGAGCAGCTCGCGCGAGCGGCGCTGCCGCAGCACGAGCGCGCTGAGCGCCTCGCAGATCTTGGCGAGCAGCACGCTCGTGACGAGGCCCGCGAGCGCCGCGAGCGCGCCGAGCACGGGCGAGACGTCGTGGGCGGCCCAGGTGATCACGAAGGCGATGGCCGCCACGGCCAGCATCAGCGCCGGCACGGTGATGAACGCGGCGAGCGTCAGGGCGCGGGTCAGCGGACCGACGGGCAGCCCCAGCGGCGCGAAGCGGCGCGGATCGAGCGGGTCTTCGGTGCCGGCGGCGAGGGATGCCACGGCGAACGCGAGCGTGACGGCGCTGCCGGCGAGCACGATGACGGTCTGGGCCACATCGACCTCGGCCGATGCCAGGCTGAGCAGCGCCCATGCCGCGGCGACCACGGCGGCGAGCGCGACGATCCCCGCGAGGCCCTGCCACACCGCGTGTCGACGGCCGCCGCGGAACGCGCCGCGGTGCAGGGCGAGCCTCAGTCGGAGAACGTGTGCAACCACTCGAGGCCCTCCACGTCGCTGAGCCCGCCCGAGAGCTCCACGAAGCGCTCCTCGAGGGTGAGCTCGCCGCGCACCTCGTCGAGCGTGCCCTCGGCGAGCACCCGACCAGACACGATCACCGCGACGCGCGAGCACACCCGCTCGACGAGCTCCATGCCGTGGCTCGAGAGCACGACCGTGCCGCCGTGTGCGACGTACGTGCCGAGAATCTCGAGGATCACGGCCGAGGAGGTGGGGTCGACTGACTCGAACGGCTCGTCGAGCACGAGCAGTCGCGGCGAGTGGATCATCGCGCCCGCGAGCAGCAGCTTCTTCTTCATGCCCACCGAGAAGTCAGCGACCATCCGGTGCAGCGAATCGCTCAGGTCGAAGGCGCGGGCCAGATCCTCGGTGCGGGACTCAACCACCGCGGGCTTCATGCCCCGCAGCACGCCGAAGGAATACAGCAGCTGGCGGCCCGTCAGCCGGTCGAACGTGCGGAGCCGGTCGGGCAGGATCCCCATCAGCCGCTTCGCCTGCTCCGGCTCGGCGAGCGCATCGATCCCCCGCACCAGGACGGTGCCGGCGTCGGGCCGCAGCAGTCCCGCGATGATCGAGAGGGTGGTCGTCTTGCCCGCGCCGTTCGGGCCGACGATGCCGTAGAACGAACCAGCGGGCACCTCGAGATCGACCCCCGCGACCGCCTTCGTGTCGCCGAAGGCCTTGGCCACACCGCGCAGCGTGAGCGCCGCGGGGCGCTCGGGATCCGCCGCGGGCGTGGGCTCCGGCTCGGGTGCCGGCGCAGCTTCGACTTCGGGTTCGGGTTCGGGTTCGGGTTCGGGTTCGGGTTCGGGTTCGGCGTCAGCTTCAGGCTCGGACGTGGGCGCTGTCTCCGCTTCCACGGTCTCCGCTTCCACTGGCTCTGCCTCGACCGCCGCCGACGCGTCGCTCAGCGTTGCCGACGTCGTGTCGCCTGCTGACGGCGTTGCTGCCGCGTTCGACTGGGCAGCGCTGTCGTGCGCGGCATCGTGCGCGGCATCGTGCGCCGAGGTCGCGATGATCGGACTGCTGGTCGAGGGTTCGAGCGTCGCGTCCATCGCGTCCATCGCCTCCGCCGCTGTGACGCCCACCGCCTCCGCGCCGTCCGCACCCGCGCTTGCCGCCGCGGCGCGCTTGACCGCGGCGGCCTTCGACGTGGTGGTGCTCATGGCCTTGGGCTTGGCCGCCGCGCCCGTGACTGCCGTCCCCTTCGCGGCAGCGCGCTTCGCGGCAGCACTCTTCGCCGCAGTGGTCTTGGCGGCAGTGGACTTGGCGGCAGCACTCTTCGCGGCTGTGCTCTTCGCGGCTGTGCTCTTCGCGGCTGTGCTCTTCGCGGCTGTGCTCTTGGCGTCGGCGCTCTTGGCGCCGGTGCTCTTCGCGGTCGGCCGCGGCGTGGCGGTCGCCGCCGTGGCAGCCGGCTTCGCGGACACCGCAGATGCGGACGCTCCCGAGGCCGCGGGCTTCGGACGCGCGGTCGACGCGCGGGGCGCCGGACGCTTGGCACCGGGCTTCGCCGGTGACGGCTTCGGCTTCGCGGGCGTGGGCTTCGGCTTGGCAGGCGCCGCAGCGCCCGGGTCGGCAGGACGGTGGGCCGAGGCATCCACGTTCACTGATCTCGGCTCGGAAGCCTTCGAATCGGCGTCTGGATCCTGTGGCACTGGTGGGGAGACAGGCACCGTTCTACGCTAGCAACGATCGGCAGTCCGGCCAGGGGGCGCGGCGAGGGGCCCGACACTCGGGGCCGATTTGCGTCGCAGGCCGTCACAGTGTCACGAATCGACAACAGAGCCGCAGAATACTGCGAGTTCTCAGGACGCATCGCTAGCCTGGTTCAGGCACAACGGGGTGTCCTGTCGTTGAACTGACAGTGAACAACTGCAACCGGTGGAAAACACCGACACCCAGGAAGCTCTGTATCTTGACTCTTCAAATCGTGATTCTCGCCGCCGGCATGGGCAGCCGACTCGGCCGCACCCTGCCCAAGCCGCTGACCGAGCTGCAGGACGGCCGGAGCATCATGCAGCAGCAGCACGACAACGTGCAGGCGGCATTCGGTCGCAGCGCCCGCATCACGACCGTCGTCGGCTACAAGGCCGAGACGATCGTCGAGGCGTTCCCGAACGCCGACTA
The DNA here is from genome assembly GCA_029779645.1 of Actinomycetes bacterium. GTDB lineage: Bacteria > Actinomycetota > Actinomycetes > Actinomycetales > Microbacteriaceae > Microbacterium. The sequence goes on from JAKPAC010000010.1 coordinate 22,357, forward strand.
CGTCTACAACGAGCGCTACGACCAGACCAACACCTCGAAGAGCCTGCTGCGGGCACTGCTCGCGAGCGGCAGCGGCGGCGTGCTCTGGATGAACGGCGACGTCGTCTTCGACCCGCGCGTACTGGGCCGCGCGATCGAGTTCGTCGAGCGTGACGAGTCGTTCGTCACCGTCAACACGGCCTCGGTCAGCGACGAAGAGGTCAAGTACACGGTCACGGCGGAGGGCTTCATCGACGAGCTCTCGAAGACCGTCGTCGGCGGCATCGGCGAGGCCGTCGGCATCAACTACATCGCCTCGCGCGAGAAGGCCGCCTTCATCGCCCAGCTGCGCCGCGTCGGCGACCAGGACTACTTCGAGCGCGGCCTCGAGCTCGCGATCGCCGAGCACTCGCTGCGCATCGCGCCGCTCGACATCAGCGACCTGTACGCGGTGGAGGTCGACTTCGCCGAAGACCTCGAGCGCGCCAACACCTTCGTCTGACGCCGCGCGCGGCGCGGGGCATGCCTCTCGGCTCCCACTCAGCGGGCGCGCCTAGCATCACGAAAATGAGCAAGGTGCACAAGATCCACTCGCTCCCGGCGGACGCGCCGTGGCAGGGCGGGCTGCCGCCCATGGGCTCACCGGAGCACCCGCGAGTGATCCGCGGCATCGATCGCGTGCTGGCGATTCAGCGACCGGTCGTGGTCGCGCATCTGCGCAGCATCCGTCTCCGCCACCCGGACGCGAGCCCCGCCGAGATCATCCGCATGCTCGAGCGGCGCTACCTGACGGCGGTCACCACCGGCGGCGCCGCGGTGGGCGCGACGGCAGTGGTGCCCGGGATCGGCACCGGCGTGACCCTGGCCCTCTCGGGTGCCGAGACGATCGGATTCCTCGAATCGACGGCGCTGTTCGCGCAATCGATCGCCGAGGTGCACGGGATCGCCATCGAGAATCCCGATCGCGCCCGCGCGCTCGTGCTCACCCTGATGCTCGGCAAGGAGGGCACCGACCTGGTCGCGCAGCTCGCGGGGCAGGCCTTCGGCAAGGGTGCCACGCGTGACAAGTACTGGGGCACCCTCATCACCAAGACGCTCCCCCGAGCCGCGGTGGGCCCGCTGGTCGACCGGCTGAAGTCGGCGTTCATCCATCAGTTCGCGGTACGAGGCGGAGCCTCGGTGCTCGGCAAGGCCCTGCCGTTCGGCATCGGCGCCGCGATCGGCGGCACCGGCAACCACGTGCTCGGCCGCCGCGTGCTCACCGCCGCGCGGATCGCGTTCGACGTCGCGCCCGCGGCGCTGCCGCCGGAGCTGGAGCCGGCGCCCGGCTCGCGGCCCCTTGAGGCGCTCGCGGCGACGCGCCTGCGGCGCATCGGCGGCACCGTCGGCGGCGCGGCGCAGGCCGTGGGCGGCAGGGTCAGCGAGGCCGTCGGCGGCGTGAGCGGCAAGGTCGGCAGCGCGGTCAGCGGTGCTGTTCGCCGCGTCGCCCCGGCGCGCGAGCCCCGCGAAGGAGACTGACCGCATGGCAGTGTTCGGCGCACGCCCAGAAGAGCCCACCGAATGGGCCGGCCTGCCCGCCGAGCCCCTCGAGGAGGACGACTTCGCACTGCTGCCGCCCGGCACCGCGGCAGCCACCGCCGACGCCCTGTTCGGCATCGCCCCGAGCGAGTCGATCGCCATCTCGCTCAGCGCGATTCCGGCGGAGCCGGAAGACGCAGGCGCGTCAGACGACGCGCCGGCAGACGACGCGCGAGCGGGCGACGAGTAGCCGGGTGTGGCGCGCGGCGCGCCGCGTCACTCCTCCTCGTCGCTGAGCTCGGCCTCCTCCTCGACGGCGTCGGCCTCGCCGGCGGCGATGGCCGAGCCGTGCCAGAGGTCCCACTCCTCCATGAGCCGCTCGATCGCCCCGTGGAAGCGCGCGGTCGCCACCCCCGGCGTGGTGTCGCCGAAGTAGTGCCGCACCCAGTGCTCGAGGCGCGCCGTCGTCTCGGGGTCGCCCAGCAGTCGAACGCAGTACGCCGCGATGTTCCCCGCCTCCGCGGCGTCCAGCCACTCGCACGCCGAGAGGTATCCGTGGGTGTCGATCGCGGCCGCGGGGTCGAGCGGGCGAGTGATCATCAGCGCCTTGCCCGCGGCCAGGCGGTCGTAGACCATCGCCGAGATGTCGACGATCGCGACGTCGGCCGCCGAGAGCTGCCAGCCAAGCTCGGCGCCCTGGTCGAACACGTGCTGGGCCGCAGGGTCGGCGGCATTCGCCGCGGCCAGCGCCGCGATGATCCGCGCATTCGCGGCCCCATACGCCTTGTCGACGACGCCGCTGCGAGGGTGGGGACGGTAGATGACGCGATGCTTCCCGGTCGCCAGCAGCGCGCCGACGAGGGCCTCGCCGTGAGTGGCGATCGAGCCGTAGTGCGCCGAGGGCCGATCCCCCTCCCAGGTGGGGGCGTACAGCACGACCGTGCGCTCGTCCGGGGTGTACGGCAGCACCCCGGCGTAGTAGTCGGCCTGGGGCCGACCGATGGCGATCGCGCGCTTGTCGAAGTCGAAGTTCCACAGCGCCCGCCCCAGCCGCTCGCGCGCGGCGTCGCCCGCGATCAGCGAATAGTCATAGGCCTTGAACTGGTTCGTCGTCATGTACATCTTGTCGGACTCGCCGTGATTGATGAACGTGTGCCAGCGGTGCCCGTAGCGGAACATCTGGAAGTTTCGCGTGTTCTGGTTGACGTACAGCACCACGCGGATGTCCTGCGTGGCGATGAATCGCTCGACATTGCGCACGGTGGGCGCGTACGCGACCGGCAGGCCGCTCTCCTCCAGCAGGAGCTTCGCGCCGGTCGAGACCCGGCTGATCACGACGACCGGCCAGCGCTTCGCCAGATCGGCGAGCGGCTTGTACCACTGCCGCATCTGGTAGATGTTCACCGCGCCATCGGCGAAATACACGGCCACCTTGTAGCGGTCCGGCTCGAGCGGCGGGAGCGTCGCCAGCTGCGCCATCACCGCACCATGCGCGCGCCGCGAACGCAGCGCGCGGCGCAGCAGCCGGTACGCCTTCTTGCCGTCTGAGATCATGCCCACACCTTCCAGCCTACCGAGCGCCACACCGACGACACACAGCCGGCGCATGCCATGATCGACAGGTGCAAGACGATGACCGCGGCAGGGATGCTCCGCGCCCGAACCCCGCCGAGGGCGTGTCGTACGTCATGCCGGTGCTGAACGAGCGTCGCTACCTGCAGCGCGCCGTGGCGAGCGTGCTCGCGCAGCGATTCGACGGCCCCACCGAGGTGGTGCTGGCCCTCGGCCCCTCCACGGATGGCACGAACGAGCTCGCCCATCAGCTGGCCGCCGCAGACTCGCGCATCGTCCTCGTGCACAACCCGGCCGCCGACATCCCGGCCGGGCTCAATCTCGCGATCCGCGCCTCGAGCAAGCCGATCATCGTGCGGGTCGACGCGCATTCCGAGCTCGACCCCGACTACACCAGCCGAGCGCTCGCCGCGCTGCAGGCCAGCGGCGCGGCGAACGTCGGCGGCATCATGCATGCGCAGGGCCGCACCCCGTTCCAGCGCGCGGTCGCGCGCGCGTACAACTCGCCCTTCGGCCTCGGCGGCGGCGCCTACCACGGCGGCACCCGCGCCGGCGAGGCGGAGTCGGCCTACCTCGGCGTGATGCACCGCGCGGTGATCGAGGAGGTCGGCCTGTTCGACGAGTCGATCCGCCGGGGCGAGGACTGGGAGCTGAACCTGCGCATCCGCCGCGCGGGCTATCGCGTGTGGTTCGACCCGGCTCTCTCGGTCACCTACTGGCCGCGCGAGAGCTGGATGCGGCTCGCCCGCCAGTTCATCGCGACCGGCACCTGGCGCGGCGAGCTCATCCGCCGCTACGGCCGGAGCAATTCGCTGCGCTTCTTCGCCCCGCCGGCGCTGGTCGTGGTGACCGCCCTGAGCATCGTGCTGGCGATCCTTCAGCTGACCGGCGTCGTCGCCGGCTGGTGGTCGCTCGCCCTCTCGCTGCTGTACGTGCCGCTGCTTGCATATGCCGTGCTGCTGCTCGCGGTCGCGCTCGGCCGCGGGGGCGGCAGCGGCATCCGCGACAGGCTGTGGACGCTCGCGGTGCTCCCCACCATGCACCTCGCGTGGGGAGCCGGGCTGCTGATCGGGCTCACCCACGGCGCCGAAGAGACGGTCGACACCTCGCGCCTCGGCACTCGGAACACGCCCCTGCCCTAGCTGCCCCCGCCGCCGCAGACCGCCGGGAGGCGCCGCCGTCACGACGCGGAGTCGAGGAATCCGGCCCGCAGGATGCGTTCGACGACGCGGGCCGCCGCGTGGCCGTCGTCGCGCCCGTTGAACTTCGCCCGCCACGCGGCGTAGCGCGCGGCGTACCGCTCACGCACCGCGTCCTCGTCGCGCAGAGCCTCGAGGAGCTCGTCGCGCGTGCGGACCACCGGGCCGGGCGCGTGCGTCTCGAGGTCGAAGTAGAAGCCACGCAGCTCGCCGCGGTAGTGCTCGATATCGGGCACCAGGAAGTACATCGGCTTGCCGGTGGCGCTAAAGTCGAACATCACCGACGAGTAGTCGGTGACCAGGGCGTCGGCGGCCAGCAGCAGGCGCGTCGTGTCGGGAAACCCGGTGACGTCGATCACGCGCGTGCCGTCGGCGTCGCGACCCGGCTGCAGGGTGCGCGAGTGCCCGCGAACGAGCACCACGACATCGTCGCCGAGGTCGGTGGCGAGCTCGCGCGCACCGGCGAACTCGACCATCTCGGTGCGGTCATCACGCCACGTCGGCGCGTAGAGCACGACGCGCTGGCCCTCGTTGATGCCCAGCAGCGCGCGCGTCGCGGCGCGCTCGCCGGCGTCGTCGCGCACGAGCGCATCGTTTCGCGGGTAGCCCTCGACCCACAGCTGACGCGCCTTCAGCGCGAACGCGGGCATGAACGCGTACGCGCGGCGAAGAATGGATGCCGCGTACTCGTTCTGCGCGAGCAGCGCGTCCCAGCGGCGGCTCTCGCGCCACACGGCGACCGCGCGGCGCGGGTCGAAGCCGGGGCGGTGCAGCGCGAGGCGCTTCAGCGGCGTCCCGTGCCAGGTCTGCAGCACACGCTGGCCCTGCCGCCGGTGGTAGCGCCGGCGCAGCCAGTCGTTGACGACCAGCAGCCGAGCCACGCCCCGCGCCCGCCACCACTCCGGCCCGCCCTCGACGACGGCGATGGCACCCGGCGGCACCTGCACCGAGCGATCGGTCACGCTCCAGTAGCGGGTCACCTGCGGCGCCACGCGCGCCAGCTCGCGGTCGATCGCAAGCGGGTTGCACGAGGCGTTGCGCCCATAGAAGCTCTCGAAGAACACCGCGTTCTCGAGCTCACCGCTGCGCTGCACGTACCGGCGCTCGAGCGCGTCCTGCGCCTCACCCGAGTCGTAGACCGGGTTCACGGGAGGGCTGATGCGCAGCACGCCGGACGCATCGAGCGCGACGCGAAGGCCGCGCAGCAGCGTGAGCGCGAGCGCCGGGGTCGACACGGGAACGTCGCCGGCGGCGTCGAGCTGATAGCTGCCGGAGGGCAGCGGCAGCACGGGCCCGCCCCACCGCGCCGCCGCGAGCGCGATGTCGGCCGACCAGCCCCGCCCATCGGCGACGGGCACCGCGGTCACGCTCACGCGCGCGCCGTGCAGCCGGAGCGAGGCGGGCGGAGGTCCGTCGCCGCGTAGGCGCAGCACCTCGTCGCACACACCGTCAGCCGACGCGTCGCGAAACTCAGCCGTCGACACCCGCAGCGGTGCGCCGGTCACATCGCCCTCGTGTGGGTGTCGCTCCCACGCCCGGCGGCCCGCTCGGCGTCCTCGGCGGCGAGGGCGGCGGCCACCGTGTCGTAGACCCGCTCCGTGTTGCGGCCGTCGCGGTACGCATGCACGCGGGCGCTCAGCGCCTTCGAGCGCTCGGTGCGCTCGCGCCGCGTCACGTCATCGGCGAGGATCGCCGCGAGCTGCGCGATCGCCTCGTCCCAATCGGTGGCGTAGTCGTCGCCGGCGATGTCTTCGTAGCTGCCGTAGAAGCCGCGGCGCGCGCCGTACCGCGACACGTCGGGCGCGAGGTAGACGACGGGAGTCTCGTTCAGGCCCACATCGAAGGCCAGCGACGAATAGTCGGTCACGAGCACGTCGATCCCCGGCAGCGCGGGGGTGATGTCGTGGATGAGCCCTGAGCTGAGGTTTCGCACGCGGCCGGCGGCACCCTCGGTGCGGGGCGCGTACTCGCGCCCGCTCATGGGATGCGCGCGCACCAGGATCACCGCGTCGTAGTCGCGCAGCATCTCGAGAATGCGGGCCCACTGCGCCGGGCTCGGCGCCGCGGGGTCTGGGTCGCCGTCGCGCCAGGTGGGCGCGTACAGCACGAAGCGCGGGCTGTCGCTCGGCAGCGGCCCGATGCGCGCGGCGATCAAGGCGCGGCCGTGTGCGTGCCGCTCCTGTGCACTGCCGCGCGAGAGCGCGTCGACGCGAGGCTCCCCCGTGACGACGACGCGCCCCTCGGGCAGGCCGAACGCCGAGCGCAGTCGCTCCTGCGCCAGGGTGGACGCCGCGGAGAGCACCGAGATCCGGCTGGCCGCCCTGCGGTACATCGTGCTGATGAGCCGGTGCAGCGACTTCACCCGCGGCAGCAGCGCCACCCGCATCGTCTCGGGCGAGTCGAGGCCGAGCCGCTTCAGCGGGATGCCGTGCCACAGCTGCACGACCATCGCGCCTGTGATCGCGTAGCGCGAGACGTCGCCGAAGCCGTGCGTGAGCACGATCACCCGGGCGCGCGCGGTGCGCCAGAAGCCCCGCAGCGAGCGGGCGCGAACCGTGGGAATGCCCCGGGCCGCGGCGACGCGCGCCTGCTGGGCCGTCGTCACCGCCCACCACATCGGGGCGTCGCTGTGCGCACGGGCATACTCATACAGCTCGAGCGCGCCATCGCCGATTCCGGCACCGCATCCGAAGACCCACTCGTTCCGGGTCCGCGGGATCACCATCGTGGCAAGGCGGCCCACTCCGTAGAGCGGCAGGCTCAGCAGCTTCGCCATGTTGCCCGCACCGAATGAGAATGATGCCACGCCGCGAGCCTATCAGCGCAGAAGAACCGCTCCCCTGCACCCCGGCGCCGTGCCGCGCCGGATCGGGCACGAAAGCGCAGCCCCGGCTGCCGAGGCATCCGGGGCTGCGGTCCGCGCCGTGCGGCGCGTGTCAGAGCGTGCCGAGGGTGACCTCGACGGTGTGCGTGGCGCCGCCTCGCACGTAGCTCAGCTCGGCGGTGCTGCCGCCGGCCGCCGCGCGAACCTGCGCGGTCAGATCGACCGCGCTCGTGATGGGCGCGCCGTTGAACTCGGTCACGACGTCGCCGGGCGCGAGCCCCGCCTTCGCCGCGGCCCCGTCCGGGGTGACGTCGTTGATCAGCGCGCCCGCGAGGGTCGCGTCGGCCTCCGAGCTCGCGGCCCGCACGGTCGCGCCGAGCAGGCCGTGCGTCGCCGCACCCGACTCGATGATCTCGGCCGACACGCGCTCCGCCACGTTCGACGGAATCGCGAAGCCGACGCCAATGCTGCCGGCCTGGCCGCTGCCGGTGCCGCTCGCCGTGGCGATGGCGACGTTGATGCCGATGAGCTGGCCCTTGCCGTTGACGAGCGCGCCGCCCGAGTTGCCCGGGTTGATCGCCGCATCGGTCTGGATCACGGCGATGCTGATCGTGTCGCTGCCGGCCCGCGGCGTCTGGCCGGGGAGGTCGAAGAACCACGGCGTGTCGGGCTGCGGGGTGCTGTCGCCCTGGCCGCCGTCACCGGGCGTCTGGCTGGGTGCGGGGCTGGGGGTGCGGCGCTGGTCGCTCGAGGCGCCGGTGTCGGGGGCAGCCGAGGAGGCGATCTCGATGCTCCGGTTGAGCGCGCTGACGATGCCGTCCGTGACGGTGCTCGAGAGGCCGAGGGGCGCGCCCACCGCGACCGCACGGTCGCCGACGTTCAGCTTGCTCGAGTTCGCGAACTCGATCGGGGTGAGGCCGGAGGCATCCACGAGCTTGACGACGGCGAGGTCGTACAGCGGATCGGTGCCGACCACCTTGGCCGTGTAGATGCGGCCGTCGGAGGTCGTCGCGCGGATCGTGGGCTGCCCCTCGGCGCCGTCGAGCGTGACGACGTGGGTGTTGGTGAGCACGTAGCCGTCCGAGCTGAGGATCACACCCGAGCCGCTGCCGGCCTGGCTGCGGCCGGACACGTCGAGCGTGACGACGCTGGGCACGACCTTCGCGGCGATCTCGGTGGCGAGCGTGGCGGTCTCGGGGTTGTTCACGATCGCGGTGACGGGGCCGCTCGCGCGCTCCTGACCGCCGCCGTTCATCGAGGTCCACAGCGCCGCGCCGCCGACGCCCGCGCCGCCGCCGACGAGCGCGGCCGCGACGAGGATGCCCGCGACCTTCGCGCCCATGCCCGCAGGCTTGCTCGCGGCGGGGGCGCCGGGCACGGTGGCGGCCGCGGCGTGAGGCTGACCCGCCGGGCCGAATGCGCCGCCCGGTGCCGCGGGCTGACCGACCGGGGCGCCCGCGTATCCGGCGCCGGCGTACGGGTGCTGGCCGGGGCGCGGCATCCCGGGCTGCGGGACGCCCTGCTGGGGCAGGACGCCCTGCTGGGGCAGGACGCCCTGCTGGGGGTGGTGCAGACCGGGCTGCGGTGCAGAGCCGGCGGGCGCGGCAGCGCCGGGCTGGGGGTATGCGGGGGTGCCGTAGACGTAGCCCTGCGCGACATCCGGCGTCTGTGCGGGCGGGATCACCGCGGTCGGGATCGCGTCCTGCGCGTCGGGGGCCGCGGGCGCGGCGGGCTCGGGGGTCGGAGTGGGCTGGGCCGCGGCATCCTGTGTCGCTTCTGCGCCCGCGCCCTGCTCTGGCGTCGCTTCGGGGGTCTGGCCCTGTGTGTCGCTCATGGTGTGCTCCTTCCAAGCTTCTTCAGATTGGCGGATGAGTCTGTGTGTTTCTTATGTCGACGCTGAAAGCGCGCTATCGGTCGGCGATGAAGCGTTCGGGAGCGCCGCGGGAACCGCGCTCCCCCGCTCGGCGACCGAGAATCGGCGCAGCTCCAGCGCCGGATTCACGCGGCGCACCCGCTCGAGCTCGGCGAGCCGCAGCCGCGCCAGCGCCACGTCGCTCGCGGTGCCGATGGTGGCGATCGCGACGCCCTCGGGGTCGACGATCACGCTGTGGCCGACGCCGATGGGCGGCGGGTGGTCGGCCGCTGCGACGTACATCGTGTTCTCGATCGCGCGGGCCGCGATGAGTGTCAGCCAGTGGTGCTCCTTGAGCGGACCGCGCACCCACTCGGCGGGCACGAGGGCGACGTGCGCCCCGGCATCGGCGAGGCGGCGCGACACCTCGGGAAAGCGCAGGTCGTAGCAGGTCTGCAGCCCGAAGCGGATGCCGCCCACCTCGAAGGTCTCGGGCGCCGCGATCTCGCCCGGCTCGACCCACTCGGATTCGCGCTGCCCGAAGGCGTCGTACAGATGGAGCTTGCGGGCGCTCGCGAGCAGCCCCGCGCCCGAGACGGCGATCGCGGTGTTGCGCGCCTTGCGCGAATCGCCCGCCGACTCGAGCATGCCCGCGACGATCACGATGCGGTGCGCCGCGGCGAGCGCGGTCAGCGCCGTGGCGAACGGCCCCGGGTCCGCGGCGCGCAGCGCCTCGGCGTTGGCCGCGAGCGAGGCGTCGAGCGGCGAGACGAAGTAGCTCGCGTACTCGGGAAACACGATGACGTCGGCGCCACGGGCCGCGGCATCCGTCGTCATCTCGCCGATGCGCGCGAGATTCGCCGCGCGATCGCTCGTCGGGGCGAGCTGCGCGATGGCGACGACGACCGAGGCCGGGGGCGGGATGCTGTGCGATTCGGTCACGCTGCATCCTCCCGCGATCCCCGACGCTCGCCGTCGCGGCGCGCGACGATCGGCACGACCAGCCACGCGATCACGATCAGCACCCCCAGCGCGCCGCCCGCGAGCCAGGCGGCGGAGGCGCTCACGACGACGTCGAACACGAAGGCCACCACCCCGATCAGCAGCAGCGACACGGTCGCGAGGGCCGTGATCAGCACGATGTGCCCGAACTCGACCAGCTGCGCCTTGGCATGGTGCCGGAACAGGAAGCGGTGCAGGCTCACCGGGGCGAGCGCCAGGACCGCGCTCATCCCCGAGAGCACCACCAGCACCAGGTACATCGCGCGCTGGCCCTCGCTCAGCTCGGGGAAGCCGCTCTGAAAGGCGATCGCGAGCAGGAACCCGGTGAGAATCTGCGTGCCGGTCTGCAGCACGCGCAGCTCCTGGAGCAGCTCGCCCCAATTGCGGTCGTATCGCTCGTCCGGCGTCTCGGCGCGGCCGCCGCTGCCCGGCCACGCCGATGCCCGTCCGGACTCGTCAGCCATGCCAGTCATCCTCGCCGCGCGCGGCATCCCCCGCAATGGGGCCCGTCTCGCGGGTGCCGCGGCCGACCGCTCGCCGCCGATTCGCCACCTGCGCGTTCTGGTGGTAGTGTTGTCTCTTGTGACGCGGGGTGGAGCAGCTCGGTAGCTCGCTGGGCTCATAACCCAGAGGTCGTAGGTTCAAATCCTGCCCCCGCAACAAAGAAAAGGCCCCTGATCTGGTGTTTTACATCAGATCAGGGGCCTTTGCCTTACCCTCCGAGATCGAAGCTAAGCTCCAAACTAAGCGCAACCTTCCCCGCCGGGAAGCCATGGGCAAGACTGCCCGAGCGCAGAAAAATGCCCTCCCGCGGCAGCAGCGGGAGGGCATCTTCGACTCGAACGACTAGGAGCCGATCCTTCGGTCCAGGTGTCCCAGATGGCGTTGCCCAGCGCGGCCCTCATCGTGTACTTGGAGCGACCCGTCCAGCATGACGTCGCTGCGGCAACGGCTGACATCGCCTTGTCCGCCGATGCGAAAGTCTTCGTCTCGCCCACCTTCTTGCCCGCAGCGTCCAGCTTGGTGAGCTGGTACGTCTCCTCGGCCTTGGCAGGGAGGTAGTAGTTGTCGAACGCGGCGCGATCCTCTGCACTGAGGGCCTCGTACGCCTTCTCTGGGTCCGCCGACGAGTTCAGCTTGCTGAACACCTCGGCGGCGCTGCTGGGCTGGAACATTGTGGTCGTGCTGGCGCTCTCTGCCGCGGCCGGCTACGCATCCTGGCACCTCTTGGAGACGCACGCGATCGCCTTGGGCGGCCGGATCTCGGCGCAGCTGCAGGGCCGGCACCCTGTTCGCCGAGCGATCGACGTGCCACGATGACCGCATGAGCATCGCGACCTCGGCTGACGGCACCGCGCTCTCGTTCACCGCAACCGGCGACGGGCGCACCGTCGTGATCGTGAACGGCGCGCTCTCGACGGCGGCCGACGCGGCGCCGCTGGCCGAGGCACTCGTCGCGGCCGGGCTGCGCGCCGTCACCTGGGATCGCCGCGCGCGCGGCGCGAGCGGCGATCGCGCCGGCTCCACGCCGGACGACGAGATCGCCGACCTCGGGGCCGTCATCGCCGCGGCCGGCGGCGCCGACGCCGTGCTGGGCCACTCCTCGGGTGCGGTGCTCGCGCTGGCTGCGGCATCCCGCGGCGTGCCGACCGGCGCGCTGTTCCTGTCAGAGCCGCCGATCGACTTCGACGGCACCGGATTCGGCCCGGAGCTCGCCGAGCGGTTGCAGGGGCTCGTCGACGCCGGCCAGCCGGTCGAGGCCATCGCGAGCTTCCAGCTCGACGCCATCGGCATCCCCGCCGCCATGGTCGCGGCGGCGCGCGAGCAGGGACAGCTTGCCGCGCTCGCCCCGCTCGCGCAGTCGACGGTGTACGACACCCTCCTCACCCTGCGGATGCGGCGGCCGTCGGCCGAGATGCTCGACGTGCCGGTGCCGGTCACCGTGCTGCGCGGGGCCCAGACGTTCCCGTTTCTCATCGACTCCTCGGATCGCCTGGCCGGCGCGCTCCCGGGTGCGCGGCTCGTCATCGTGCCCGAGTCGGTCATGCACCGCCCCGACCCGACGGCGACGGCGCGCGTGGTCGCGGCGGGCCTCCAGGCTCGCTGAGTATCGTGAGAGCGGGATGCCGCGACACCCGCGGCATCCTTGCCCGCAGCTTCACACCCAGCCCGAGGAGCACCGAATGTCGACCGTCGCCGAACTGACCGCCGAGCTTGCGGCGCTCGAGAATCCCAAGGCGCGCGCGATCAACGAGCGTCACGGCGATGACCACGGCGTCAACCTCGCGGCGCTGCGCGCGATCGCGAAGCGCCTGAAGACACAGCACGAGCTTGCGGTCGAGCTGTGGGCCACCGGCGACACGGCGACGCGACTGCTCGCGCTGCTGGTGTGCCGGCCCAAGGAATTCAGCGCCGACGAGCTCGACGCCATGCTGCGCGAGGCGCGCGCACCCAAGGTGATCGACTGGCTCGTGAACTATGTCGTGAAGAAGGGGCCGCACGCCGAGGCGCTGCGGCTGCGCTGGAGCGCCGACGCCGAGCCCACGGTCGCCGCGGCCGGATGGGCGCTCACGGCCGACCGGGTCGTGAAGCGCCCAGACGGTCTCGACCTGGACGGCCTGCTCGACACCATCGAGGGCGAGATGCAGCAGGCCCCCGATCGACTCCAGTGGGAGATGAACACGACCCTCGCACAGATCGGCATCACCCAGCCCGGACTGCGCGCGCGGGCGCTGCACATCGGCGAGAAGCTCGGCGTGCTCAAGGACTATCCCACTCCCCCGAACTGCACCTCGCCGTACGCGCCGATCTGGATAGGCGAGATCGTGCGGCGGCAGGAGGCGAAGCAGAAGTAGGCCGGGCGGCGCAACCGCAGCCATGCAGCCGCACCCGGCGGCCGCACCAGGCGGGCAGCCCCACCGCGAACGCGCGAGGCGCGGGACACACACCGTGGCTCCCGCGCCTCTCGCGTTGTCGCGCCTCGGCTACTCGCCGTTCAGCGCCAGCAGCTTCTCGACCGCCTTCGTGAGTCGGGCGTCCGCCTCGCCGAAGGCGGCGAAGTCGCCGGCCTTCAGTGCGGCGTCACGGTCGGCCATCGCCACGCGCGCCTCCTCGAGGGCGACCGACATCGCGTCGCCCGAGACGGGCGGGCCGGGCGAGGGCTGGGGCGCCGGCGTCTCGCCGGGCTCGGTGGGCGGCGCGACCGGGCTGACCCCGCCGTCGCCGGCGCTCGCCCCGGAGTCGCCGCCGAACAGCGAGTCGAGCGCCTCGTCGAGCGTGTCTTCGAAGGCGATCTTCTCGCCGAATGCGACCAGCACCTTGCGCAGCGCCGGGAACGAGGTCTCGCCCGAGGACTGCACGAACACGGGCTGCACGTAGAGCAGGCCGCCGCCGACCGGCAGGGTCAGCAGGTTGCCGTTGAGCACCTGCGTCTGGCCCTGCTTCAGCAGGTTGATCTGCGACGAGACATTCTGGTCAGAGTTGAACGTGTTCTGCACCTGACCGGGACCGGGCACGGTGGGGTCGGCGTCCAGCGCCAGCATGCGCAGCTTGCCGTAGTCCTCGCTCTTCACGCCGGCAGTGCTGCCTGCGTTGGAGTCGACGGCCAGGTAGCCGGTCAGCACGTTTCGCGTTTCGGTGCCGCTCGCGGCAGGGATGAACGAGCTGAACATCGAGAACGTCGGCGTCTCCTGGCCCGGCATCTGCATGGTCAGGTAGTACGGCGGCTGCAGCTCGGTCTTGATCTGCGGGTCCGGCGGCGTCACCCAGCGGTTGTCGCTCTGGTAGAACGACTGCGCGTCGGTGACGTGGTACTCGCCGAGGATCGAGCGCTGCACCTTGAACAGGTCGGTCGGGTAGCGCACGTGGCTCATGAGGTCTGCCGACATCTCGCTGATCGGCTCGAGCGTGGTCGGATAGACCTTCTGCCAGGCCTCGAGCACCGGGTCGTTCTCATCCCACGCGTACAGCGTGACCGAGCCGTCGTACGCGTCGACGGTGGCCTTCACCGAGTTGCGGATGTAGTTGATGTTGTCGACCGCGATGCGGGGGGTGACGTTCGTCGAGTCGGCGATCGCGCGCTGGAGGCTGACGGTGTTCGAGTACGGGTACGACGCCGAGGTGGTGTATCCGTCGACGATCCACACGATGCGGCCGTCGACGACGCTCGGGTACGGGTCGTTGTCGAGCGTGAGGTAGGGCGCCGCCTTCTGCACGCGCAGCTTCGGGTCGCGGTCGTAGAGAATCTGCGACTCGTCGTTGACGTACTCGGAGAGCAGGATGTCGGTCGACTGGAACTTCAGCGAATACAGCAGCCGCGGGAACATGCTGCCGATGCGCGGGCCGCCGTCGCCGTCGAAGGTGGTCTTCGTCTCGCTCGACCCCTCCTCGCCGCGCGGGTAGTCCATCTCGAGCGGCGTCGAGCCCTCGGGCGCGCCGACGATGGAGTACAGCGGCGAGTTCTCGCCGAAGTACACACGCGGCTCGAACTTGCCAGTGTCGCTCAGCGTGCCGCTCGTGGGGATGTTGCCCTCGAGGTACAGCGGGTAGCCGTCGCTCGAGCGCTGGTTGCCGTATGCGGCCACGAGGCCGTAGCCGTGCGTGTAGACGACGGCGGTGTTCTGCCAGGTGGCCGAGCTCAGGCCGCGCTGGTTCAGCTCGCGGACCGAGACGAGGGTGTCCTGCACCTCGCCGTCGAGCTCGTAGCGATCGACGTCGAGGGTGTCTGCGAACGCGTAGTACGGGCGCACCTGCTGCTGCTGGCGCACCGTGGGCGGGATGATCGCCGGGTCCATGATGCGGATGTTGGCGGTGGTCTCGGCGTCGTTGCGCAGGGTGCCCGCGTTGGTGTCGACGACCGGCGTGAACGGCTCCTTCGTCATCTCGGCCACGCCGTATGCCTCGCGCGTCGCGTCGATGTTGCGCTGGATGTACTGCTGCTCGTAGGCGAACTCGTTCGGGCGCACCTGGAAGGTCTGCACGATGTAGGGGTAGCCGACGCCGACCACGACCGCCGAGATGACGAGCAGCGCCGTGCCGATGAGCGGGAAGCGCCAGCGGCCGATGACGGCGGTGACGAAGAACAGGATGGCGACGATCGCGGCGATGGCGGCGAGGATCGCCTGGCCCGGAATCACGGCGTTCGCGCCGGTGTACGTGGCGCCGGTCATGCTCTCGCCGGTCTGCACCAGGGTCAGGTAGCGGTCGAGCCACAGGCTCACCGCCTGCACGACGAGGTAGAGGCCGGCGATGATCGCGAGCTGGATCCGGGCCGACTTCGAGATGCGCAGCTCGCGCTGACCGGCGCGCACTGCGCCGTAGAGGTATGCGACGACCGCCGTCACCAGCAGGCAGACGATCAGCACCGCCGAGGCGAAGCCGAGTGCCGAGCTGTAGAACGGCAGGGCGAACATGTAGAACCCGGTGTCGAGCCCGAACTGGGGGTCGACCACGTCGGTCGAGACGCCGTTGAACCACAGCCACGTCGTCTCCCACGTCGAGGAGGCCGCGAAGCCGGCGAAGAAGCCGAAGAACACCGGGATGCCCCACATCGCGAGGCGACGCAGCGGCTCGATCGCCTCCTGGTAGCGGCCCAGCTGCGAGCTGAGGCGCGCGTAGACGGGCCGCGTGCGGTAGGCCAGCTGGATCGACAGCCACACCGGCAGCGCCATCGCGACGAACCCGACCAGGAACATCACGATGCGCGCGATCCACTGCGTGAGCAGCACCTCCTCGAACCCGAGCTGGTCGAACCAGAGGAAGTCGGTGAGCAGGTTGGCCGCGAAGAAGAACGCAACGAGGAGCGCCGCGAGAATCCCGAGCGAGATGGCCAGAACCTTTCGGGTGCGAGATTCAGGCTGCGGCCGGGGCGGTGTCGTCGTCGTGGTCACTCGACCATCTTAGGCGGGCGCTGTCTGTGGATAGCCTCAGCGTTCGGCCGCGCGCCCGCGCGCTCTGCTCAGCGTGCGAGCACGGTCTCGCAGCTCGCGAGCGCGTCGATGTCGCCCTCGCCGCGCAGCGCCGCCAGCGCCTCGAGCGAGGCGTCGAGATTGTCGACGGCGATCACCCGCAGGCCATCGGGCACGTGGCCGACCACCTCGGCGCAGTTCGTGACCGGCGCGAGGAAGAACTCGGCGCCCGCGTCGCGCGCGCCGAACAGCTTCTGTCGGATGCCGCCGATCGGCCCGATCGTGCCGTCGGCGCGGATCGTTCCCGTGCCCGCGACCTGCTCGCCCCCGTTGAGCTCGCCCGGGGTCAGCATGTCGATGATGCCGAGCGCGAACATCTGACCGGCGCTCGGTCCGCCGACGTTGTCGAGCTGAATGGTGACGTCGATCGGGAAGTCGTAGTCGTGCGTGATCCCCACGCCCAGGCGCCAGCTGCCCTCCGGCGAGGCCGCGTCGACGACCCAGGTCGGGGTCACCTCGACCTCGTGCTGCACGCCGCCGCGATCGACGACGAGGCGCAGCGGCGCGCCCGCACCCTCCTGGATGCGCTCGCGCAGGCGATCGTTGGAGTCGATCGCCTCGCCGTCGACCTCGCGGATCACGTCATCCACCTCGAGACGACCGGCCGAGGGTGAGGCATCCGCGATGCTCACCACGCGCACCTGCGTGCCGATGTCGTAGCCGAGGGCCAGCAGCGCCGCGGCGATGCCCTCCTGCTGCGAGTTGATCATGTCGACCGCGTTGGCCTCCTCGCGCTCCTCGAGCGTCTGCTCGGGCGGGAACACGGCGTCCACCGGCACGATCGCCCGCGACGGGTCGAACCACGAGAGCACCAGCTCGAACCAGTTCGGCATGTGCTCGCGGTTGCCGCGCACCTGCACCGTGGTCAGGTCGAGCGTGCCCGCCGTGGGGAAGGTCTCGGCGCCGGCCACCGTGATCAGGGGAAGCTCCCCGCCGTCTTTGGTGGGCACCGTGCCGAGCGTGTCGTACACCGGGCCGGGCTGCTGGATGACGGAGCCCGACGGCAGGAACGACATGGCCAGCAGCGCCAGCAGCGCGATGACGATCGCGGTGCTGCCGAGTCGCATGCCCCGCCGGCGCCGCGCTGGGGGCCGCGCCGGGCCCGGGTTCGGAAACAGTGGGGCGTCGCTGCCGTTGTCGAGAAGCGCCACGACGCCGCCTTTCAGTTCATCGAATCGGTGTGTCGGCCCGCCCTGCGCGGTCGCCGTTCGCAATCGGCTTAAGGCGCGGGACCGTCTGGCAGCAATCCTGCAGGCCGCTGCCATTAGCGTAGAGGGCACGAGCGGCAAGACCCTGGGAGGCGGCTGACGTGAACGACGACGACAAGAGTCCTGAGGAACGAATCCAGGAGCTCCTGCGGCAGCTCTTGAGTGGGGATGCCGGCGCCCTGGCCGGCCTCCAGGGCATCCCTGGCATCGACCCGGAGCAGCTCGCGGCGCTCTCGGGCATGAACATCGACCCCGCGATGCTGGGCGAGCTCATGCAGCAGCTGCAGCGTGCCTTCTCCTCGAGCGGCGAGGGCTTCTCATGGGAGCTCACCAAGACGCAGGCGCTGCGCATCGCCTCCGAGGGCGGGCTGAGCGTGAGCGACGAGCAGCGCGCCGAGCTCGACGCCGCGCTCAACGTCGCGGGGCTCTGGCTCGGCGAGGCCACGACCATCTCGGAGCTCGCGAGCGACCCGATCGTCGCGAGCCGCGCCGAGTGGGTCGAGGCGACGCTGCCCGTGTGGGCGGAGGTCGCCGAGCCGGTCGCGACGAGCATCGCCGACGCGCTCACCGCCTCGCTCCAGGAGCAGCTGCCCGAAGAGATGCAGGGCATGGCGCAGGGCGCCGGGCGCATGATGCGCGGCCTCGGCGGCTCGCTCTTCGCGACGCAGCTCGGCTTCGTCGTCGGCCAGCTCTCGCGCGAGGTCGTCTCGGGCGGCGATGTCGGCATCCCGCTGATGCCGACCGGGACCGCGGCGGTGCTCCCCCAGAACCTCGCCGACTTCGGCGCCGGGCTCGAGATCCCGGTCGACCAGATCGCCCTGTTCATCGCGGCGCGCGAGCTCGCCCACGCGCGCCTCTTCCGGCACGCGAAGTGGCTCCGGCTGCACGTGATCTCGTCGATCACCGAGTTCGCTCGCGGCATCCAGATCGACACCGACGCCCTCGAGGACCTCGCCAGCCGCTTCGATCCCTCGCAGCCCGAGGAGCTGCGCGCCGCGCTCGAGAGCGGCGCCCTGCTGCCCAGCCGCACCGAGGCGCAGGAGGCGACGCTCGCGCGCCTCGAGAGCATGCTCGCGACGATCGAGGGCTGGGTCGACGTGGTGACCGCCGACGCGACCGCGCGCCTGCCGAAGTCGGACGCGATCGCCGAGGTCGTGCGCCGGCGCCGCGCCGCGGGCGGACCGGCCGAGCAGGCCTTCTCGTCGCTCGTCGGCCTCCAGCTGCGCCCCCGGCGCCTGCGTGAGGCCGCGGCGATGTGGCGCGCGATCACGGACGCCGTGGGCGTCGAGGCGCGCGACACGCTCTGGGACTACCCGGACCTGATGCCGAGCTCGGAAGACATCGACGACCCGAGCCGCATCATCGCGAGCCTGGAGGCGCGGCTTCGTGGCGACGCGCCCGTCGCCGATGAGATCGACGACGCGATCGCGCGCCTCCTGGCGGGCGAGGATGAGCGCCCGCGCGAGGGCGACGGCGGCGTCGAGGAGCCCGGCGCTGGTGCGGACGACACCGGCGACGGTGGCCCCGACGGGCCCCACCCCGAGCCGACCGTGTAGCGCGCGGCGGGCGCGCCCACTCGTCGTCCACAGGCGCACGCGCGCCTCCGCCCGGGGGCACTGGCTGTGGATAGCCGACCGCGCCCGACCGGCGGGCCGCAGACTCGCTGCATGACGATCATCCTCCGCCTCGATCCCGCGTTGCCCGCGCTCTGGCGTTCGGCCGATGCCCTGCAGCTCGGGGTGCACGCGGCGGCGGTGCTTTCCCCGGTCGAGCCATGGCAGCTGCGGCTGCTCCACGAGCTCGCCGCGGGCATGCCCGAATCCGCGCTGATGGTGTGGGCCGGCATCCTCGGCGTCGACCCGGCGCGCGTTCGCGAGCTGCTCGCGCGCCTCGCCCCCGCGCTGCTGCGCATCGACCCTGACCAGTCGCGCCCTCCCGCGCGCATCGTGCTGCACTCGGCTCGGCCGACCGAAGACGCGCGCCTGCTGGCGGCGCTGCGCGGCGTGTGCGTCGACGCCGGGATCGAGGTGGTCGAGCTCCCCGCCAGGGCGCGAGCCGCGGCATCCGCCGCGCCCGCGCCCGACCCGACGACGTTCGACGCCGAGCTGGCGGTCACGGTCGCGCATCACCTCGTCGACCCGCGCATCAGCGCGGGCCTGCTGTCGGCCGACGTCGCGCAGCTGCCCGTGGTCGTGACGACGAGCGGGGTGCGTGTGGGGCCGCTCATCGTGCCCGGCCGCACCGGATGCCTGCACTGCGCCGAGCTGCACCGGGCGGAGCTCGACCCGGCGTGGCCGGTCCTCGCGACCCAGCTGCTCGAGCGCACGGCTCCCGAGCCGAGCGCGCTGGTGGCGATCGAGGCGGCGACGCTCGTCGCCCGGTTCGTGCACGACGCCACCGGGCCGCGGGGCGATGCCCGGGCGTGGGGGCGTTCGGTCAGCGTCCGCGCGCAGGACGCTCGGCGCGAATGGCGGAGCCATCGCCCGCATCCGTCGTGCGGATGCCGATCTCTCGAAGAAAGCGGGAGCCCTCACGAGGCCCGCGCCCGCCAAAGCGCGAGAACGACAGCGAGAGCGTTGCGCGTGCCCGCGTGATGCCCACGTAGGCCAGCCGGCGCTCCTCGTCGATCTGCGCGGGCGCGCCGGCGTACGAGATCGGCAGCTGTCCCTCGGTGAGCCCGACCATGTGCACGTGGGCCCACTCGAGGCCCTTGGCGGCGTGCAGCGTGGAGAGCGTGACCGTGTGGCGGGTGGGCTCGTGGTGGTCGCGCTGCCGCGCCTGCAGCTCGTCGGTGAACGCCCGGAGGGTGGTGCCCGCGGGGGCGTCCTGCGCGAGGCGCAGCAGCGCGGCACGCGCCTCCCACGAGTCGCGGAGCGCGCCCCCGGCGGCGGGCGGCTCGTCGCTCATGCCCAGCGAGCGCAGCACGTCTCGCACATCGCGCACGAGGTCGCCCTGCGAGGGCGCGACGGCGGCGCCGCGCAGCGCCATGACCGCCTGGCGCACCTCCGGAATGTCGAAGAACCGCTTGCCGCCGAGCACCGTGCTCGGCACCCCGAGCGCCGCGAGCGCCGCGTCGAGCTCGAGCGACTGCGCGTGCGCGCGGTAGAGCACAGCGATGTCTTGCGGACGCACCCCGGCACGAATCTGCTGCTGGATGCGCCCCGCCACCCCCGCGGCCTCGGCAGCGTCGCTCGGGTAGGCCATGACGACGGTCTCGGGCTGCGCGCCGGCGCCCGCCCCGGCTTCAGGGGTCTCGGGCGCCGCGGGCGTGAGCTCCAGCGCGCCGGCGCGGCCGCGCATCAGCGCGTTCGCGGTGGCGAGCACCGCCGCCGTGGAGCGATAGTTGCGCTCCAGGCGCACCAGCCTGGTGTTCGGGTGGGTCGCGGCGAAGTCGAGCAGGTAGCGCGAATCGGCGCCGGCGAAGCTGTAGATCGTCTGGCTCGCATCGCCCACGACGCACAGATCGCCGCGTCCTCCGAGCCACAGCTCGAGCAGTCGCTCCTGCAGCGGCGAGACATCCTGAAACTCGTCGACCGTGAAGTGGCGATACTGCTCGTGCACCGCGGCGGCGACGCGCGGCTCGGCCTCGATCATCCCCGCGCAGGCGAGCAGCACGTCCTCGAAATCGAGCGAGCGACGCTCATCCTTGAGCTTCTCGTAGGCGCGCTGCAGATCGAGCAGCGTCGCCATCGGGAGCCTGGCGACCGGCGGGCGACCGGCATCCGCGTACGCGTCGATGCTGCGCATGGTGGTCTTGCGCCATTCGATCTCGGCGGCGACGTCGCGCAGCGCGGCGGTGTCGAGGCGCACCCCCACCTCGTCGGCGGCGTGCGCGAGCAGACGCACCTTGTTGTCGACGACGAGCGGCGCGGAGTCGCCTGCCACGATCGGCCAGAAGTAGTTCAGCTGCGAGAGCGCGGAGGCATGAAAGGTTCGCGCGGCGACGCCGTCGATCCCGAGTGCCCGGAGGCGCGCACGAAGCTCGCCTGCCGCCTTCGTGGTGAACGTGACCGCCATGACCCGGCTCGGGGTGTAGGCGCCGGTATCGACGCCGTAGGCGATGCGATGCGTGATCACGCGCGTCTTGCCGGTGCCGGCGCCGGCCAGCACGCACACCGGGCCGCGCAGCGCCGTCGCGGCCTCGCGCTGCTGCGGGTCGAGACCCGCGAGCGCGCGCTCGCGGGATGCCGTCACAGGCGCGAGCCGCCCGAGTGCCACTGGTCGATGAGGGCGCGGGCGACCGACGCCGACGCCGGGATCCGCACGTCGCCGCGCCCCGCCATCGCATCGTTCAGGTCTTCGCGGCTGAACCAGCGCACGCTGAGGATCTCGGTGCCGTCGGCGCGCGCCGCGTCGGCGCTCGCCGCCCGGGCGAAGAACCCGACCATGAGCGATTGCGGGTAGGGCCACGCCTGCGATGCCGCGTACTCGATGTCGACGACCGTGATGCCGGCTTCCTCGAAGGTCTCGCGCACGACGGCGCCCTCGAGCGACTCCCCCGCCTCGACGAACCCGGCGAACAGCGAGTACGTGCTCTTCGGCCACAGCGCGTTGTTCCCGAGCAGGATGCGGTCCTGATCGTCCGTGATGGCGACGATCACGGCGGGATCGGTGCGGGGGAAGTGCTGGCGCCCACAGCCGGTGCACTCGCGCGACCACCCCGCCTGCCGCAGCTCGGCCACCGCGCCGCACGCCGGGCAGAATCCGCCGAGCCGATGCCAGCGCGCGAGCGCGACGCCGGTGACGCCGAGATCGGCGTGCTCGGGCGAGAGCTCGCCGCCGACGAGCCGCATCTCGCCCCATCCGCCGGGGCCGGCGAACTCGGCTTGGTCGCGGACCGCCGCGAGCAGCACGTGGGTGCCCGAGGCATCCCGGCCCAGGTAGCCCGTGAACGCCGCCTCGTCGAGCCCGGTCTCGGCCACGGTCGCCAGGTGCAGCGCGGGCGTGGCCGCGGCGGCGAGCGGGATGCTCGCGTTGTTGACCACGAGCACGCGTGTGGCCGGATCGGCGACCAGCCGCGAGATGAGCTCGGGCTCTTCCCGAAGCTCGGCCGCGCGGTCACCCACGACGCGCGACAGCGGCGCACGGGAAGTGGTCTGGTCGGGGCGCTGCTGTGTGGTCATCGACAACCTCTCTCGCGGGCGTGGCGACGAAGGACAGCTGTGCCGCCGACCTACCCTAGAGGGCATGACTCGCTCACCGTTCACTCTAGCCGCGTCGGTGACGAAGGCACTGCCCGGCGCGATGGTCATCGGCGCGGGACGCCTGTCGCACGGTGCGAACGGCCGCTACGACTCGGCCGTCGTGCTGCTGCAGGATGGCACCAAGGTCGTCGTCCGCGCCGCGCCGGTCGGAGGCGACGCCGAGGCCGAGCGCGAGCTGGCCGCCGAGACCATGGCGCTGCGCGCGCTGACCGCGGGCGCGCGCTCGCGGCTCGGCTTCCGCGCCCCGAGCGTGCTCGGCCAGGCGGGGCTCGGCGATGCCCGGGCGCTCGTCGTCGATTTTCTGCCCGGCTACCAGGTGGACGCGCAGCACATCCCTGCCGGCGACGGCATCGCCCCATCGATCGGCCGTGCCATCGCCGCCGTCCACGCCCTGCCGACCTCGGTGGTGCGCGACGGCGGGCTGACGGTCCGCACCAGCGCGCAGTCGCGCGCCGACGTCACGACCCTGCTCGATCGCGCCATCGCGACGCGGCGCCTGCCGGCCGCGCTCGCGAGCCGGTGGCGCGCCGCCGTCGACGACGACGCGCTGTGGGCGTTCAAGCCGGTCGTGGTGCTCGGACACGTCGACGCGTCGTCGTTTCTGATCGAGGACCACGAGAGCGGCCCCGGCGTGTCGGGCGTGCTCGGCTGGCACGGCCTCGCGGTCGGCGACCCCGCACTCGATCTGCACTGGATCGCGTCGGCCCCCGAGGCATCCACCGACATCTACGCGGGATATGCCGCGGGCGCCTATCGCACCCCAGACGCGAACCTGCACGCGCGGGCACGCCTGCTCGCCGAGCTCGAGTTCGCGAAGTGGCTCGTGCACGGGCACGAGCTGCACCGCGCCGACATCGTCGACGACGCCGTCGCACTGCTCGATGGGCTGGTCGCGGCGGTCCTCGAGCATCAGCAGGCCCCGCTCACCGCGGCGCGCGAAGACCTCGACGTCGCGGCCGTGGAAGACCTGCTCAGCAACGTGCCGATCCCGGTCGCGAGCGACGCCGAGACGTCGTTCCAGACCGACGCCTACCACCCCGACATGCTCTCGCTGTTCGAGGCGAACGAGCTGCGGCGCGCAGAGGCGGGCATGGCCGGCGGCGAGCCCGACCCGACCGCGGGCGGCGACGCGGATGCGGGTGCGGGGGCGGATGCCGATTCCGGCGGCGGTGCCGACCCCGACGCCGCTTCGGGCGCGGAAACGGCGGTGGCGATCGATGCCGCTGCGCTTCCGGCCGCCGATCCGGCTCAGGGCGATGACTCGCCTCACGTCGCCGACGCGGCTCCGGCGGCCATTCCTGGTGCCGCGCACCTGGACGAGGTCTCGACTGCGCCGATCGACATCGCCGCCGTGCACGCGGCCGCCGCGCACCGTGCCGCCCCGGCCACCGGCGCGGCTGCGCGCCCGGGTGCCGACGGCGAAGCGGAAGACCAGGCGGCGATCGACGACGCCAAGCGCGCGACGCGGGCGGCATTCCGGCGCTGGGCGCGCACGCCCGAGTAGCGCGTCAGAACTCGCTGGCCGCCGCCATCGCGCGCCGCCACTGCGTCACCAGCTCGGCCTCGGAGACGACGTCCGTGCTGCGCAGAATCCGATCGTCGGCCACGTAATAGAGCACGACGTCGATCTGCTCCAACGGCACCCCGCGCGCCTTGTGGTAGGCGAGCCGATACAGGGCGAGCTGCAGCATCCGATCATCGATCTCGCGCTGCGAGGTCGGGGCGACGCCGGTCTTCCAGTCGACGATCTCGATGCGACCGCCGCGATCCTCGCGTCGGTAGGCGGCATCGATCTTGCAGATCACGATGTGCCCGGTCGAATCGCCGATGTCTGCGCCGAGCACGAAGTTGATCTCGGTCTCGACCTCGAGCGGCTGCAGGGGCGCCCACTCCGACGCCCCGAAGGTCGCACGCAGCCGACCGAGGTCGTCGGCATCGGCGTGCGCCAACGCGCCCCCGTCGCGCGTCGCCTGCTCCTCGTCGCTGTCCCACAGGGTCGCATCGAGCGACGCGGCCGAGCCGACCAGGCCCGAACGCCGCTCGACCCACGCGTGGAAGAGCGTGCCCAGCCGGGTCTGGCGGTACGGTCGCTCGGGCATGGGCCGCGCGATCTCGGCCATCACCGCGGCCGGATCGGTGACGAAGTCTTTGAAGCGCGATGCGGGCACCCGCGCCGGCGGTGCGGCGACGGCCCCCTTCCGAGCATCGCGCTCGGCCAGCAGCAGAGCGATGTCGGCTCGCAGCGGTGTCGCCACCGCCCCGGGCTGCGCCGCCGCATCGATCCGCGCACCGACGAGTGCCGCCGCGCCGAGCACGGCGTCCTCCCGCCCCTCCAGCGGATTGCCCGGCCACGTCATGGTGCGTGGCGCGGTCGCCTCGGGGCGCTCGGGCTCGACGTCGGGCGCAGGAAGCACCATCTCGGGCACCGCACCACGCAGCGCCTCCAGGTAGCGGCTGGGCACCCGCGGCCGCTTCTGCCCGCCCCAGCTCGAGCCACTGAGCAGGAGCGCGGTCTTGGGGCGCGTCACCGCGACGTAGGCGAGCCTGCGCTCCTCCGCGTAAGCGCGCTCCTTGTTCGCCTCCTCGAACGCGACGAGCGCGTCTCGCATGGCCTGCTGCGTCTGCGCCGTCCGCCACGGCAGCACCGGGAGCACGGCGCTGTCGCCACGCTGCTCGTAGGGCAGCTCGCCGAACGAGACCCAGCCGCTCCCGCTCGGCTTGCTCGGAAATTCATCCTCGACCAGGCGCACGACCGCCACGGCGTCCCACTCGAGGCCCTTGGCCGCGTGAATCGTCAGCAGCTGCACCGTGCCCTCGTCGGGTTCCTCCGAGCGCTCGCGCTGCAGCTCGTCGCTCGCTGCGACGTGATCGAGCCAGGCGAGCACGCTCGAGAGCGTGCCGTCCTCGTCCGCCGCGAGGAAGGCCGAGATCTCGTCGACGAAGGCGCGCAGCTGCGCGGTGGCGGCACCGGCTCGCACCCCGCCGGCCGCGTTCGCGCCGAGCTCGATGTCGAGCAGCAGCTCGCGTTCGATCTGCCCGATCAGCTCAGCGATCGGCAAGGCTGCGGCCCGTCGCAGGCGCGCGAACGTGTCGCCTGCCTCGGCCAGCCGCACGCGGGCCTCGGGGCTCAGCTCGGCGAGCCACCCGTGATCGGCCGGCTTGCCTGCCACGAAGTCAAGGGCGTCGATCAGGCTGAACGCCTCGTCGCCGCCGGTGGAGGCCCGGAGCCTGGCCTGCAGCTGCTCGTCCGGCATCTGCAGGGTGGGCCCGGTCGCGGCGAGGCGTCGCGCGATGTCGCGAAGCGCACGCACGTCGCGCAGGCCGATGCGCCAGCGCGGGCCGACGAGCAGCCGGATCAGGGCCGAGCCGGCGTCGGGGTCGTGCATCACGCGCAAGGCGCACACCACGTCGACGATCTCGGGCAGCGTGAGCAGGCCGCCGAGGCCGAGCACCCGGTGCGGCACACCCGCGACGCGGAGCGCCTCAGCGAACCGGGCCATCGTCCGCTTGGTGCGGAACAGGATCGCGGCGGTCCTCGCCGACTCGCCGCCCGCGGATGCGGCCGCGTCGCCCGCGAGCCCCAGCCGCCGGCGCATCCACTCGGCCACGTGCGCGGCCTCCTGCTCGGCGTCGCCCAGAAACTCGACCTCCACGCTGCCGCGGCCCGCGCCGGGGCGCGGGCGCAGCTCCGGCAGCGGCACGCTCGTCGCGGCGTTCAGCGGGGCGAGGATCGTGTTCGCAACTTCGAGGACGCGCTCATCGTTGCGCCAGCTGGTGCTCAGCGAAAGCGTCAGGGCCTGCCGCGGCACGGCGCCGGCATCGACATCGGCGCCGGCATCATCAGCATCGACGCCGTCGGCTCCCCCGCAGCCGGACGCGAAGTCGCGGTGGAAGCCCTCCAGGTTGGAGGCGCTCGCGCCCCGCCAGCCGTAGATCGCCTGGTGGGGGTCGCCCACCGCCATCACACCGGTGCCTCCGAACAACGTGCTGAGCAGCCGCGTCTGCACGACGGACGTGTCTTGGTACTCGTCGAGCAGCACGGCCCGGAAGCGCTCGCGGGTCGCGGCGCGCACGCGCGGGAACCGCTCGACAACGCGGACGGCGTCGGCGACCTGATCGGCGAAGTCGATCACGCCGCGTCGGCGCTTCTCGTCGTCGTATCGGCGCGCGAGATCGGTCAGCACGTGCAGCGGCGCGACCGTGCCGGCGGCCTTGAGCACGGGGGCGAGGGTCGCCCGCCCGCGCTCGCTGGGCAGCTCGCGGATGCGCTGGAACTCCTCCGCGAGCCGGGCCACGTCATCGAGATCGGCGAGGTTGTCTGCCGCGGCCCGGGCGATGCGCAGCACTGCCGCGATGATCGTGGTCGGGCTGCGGTCGAGCTCGGCGAGCCGCTCGTCTTTCGAGCCCAGCACGACGCGGCGTGCGATCTGCCAGGCCGCCGCCTCCGAGAGCACCACCGAGTCGGGGTCGCGGCCCAGCAGCACCGCGTTCTCGCGCGCGATCTGATCGGCGAACGAGTTGTAGGTCGAGACCGTCGGGCGATCCAGCAGATCCAGGCTGTGGCCGGCGCTCGCCGAGCGGAAGTCTGTGATGCGCTGCATGATGCGACGCGAGAGCTCACCGGCCGCCTTGCGCGTGAAGGTCAGCCCGAGCACCTGCTGCGGCTCGACCACCTCGTTCGCAAGGAGCCACACGACCCGGTTCGCCATGGTCTCGGTCTTGCCGCTGCCCGCGCCGGCGACGACGAGCACGGGATCAAGCCCCGCCTCGATGATCTGCACCTGCTCCGGGCTCGGGCTCGGCAGACCGACGAATGCCGCCAGCTCGGCCGCAGGCCACGCGCGCGGAGACTGGGGTGCCGCGTCGCGGCGGGCCTCTTGCACCTCGCTCATCGCGCGCTCACCGCCTTCACGGTGTGGATCATGCACACGCCGAAGGTGTGCGGGTCGGTGCAGTGCTCCTCCACGCGCGCGATGAACTCGCTGCGCGCCATCCCCCGCGCGAGCTCGCCGAACAGCGCGGTGAACTCCGCGGCCCGCTGCTCGTCGAGCGCCGGCTGTGCGGGCGTGACCACCGACATGGTCGCCGGGTTGGCCTGATGAACCAGCAGCAACTGTGCGCCTCCAAGCTGTGTCTGCTCCGTGCCGTCGATGGCCTCGCTCAGATAGGCGAGCTGATACGCCGCGAGCTGCAGATTCTCGGCGACGCCCGCGTCGTTGCGGCTCTCGCTCTTGCCCGTCTTGAGGTCGACGATGACGACCGTGCCGTCGGCAAGCCGCTCGACACGATCGATCACCCCCCGCACATAGGCGTAGCCGGCCCGCGACGCGGCGTCATCGTCCGCCCGGTGGGCGCCGGCCGCCGCCCCCTCGTGCGACACGAGCGGGATCCTGAACTCGAAGCGCTGCTCCCCGCCGATGAGCGTCCCGCCGGCGGCGGCGAAGCCCCGCAGGTAGCCGTGCAGGCGCTGCACCATGCGCTGCGCGTTCGCCTTCGTGCTTCGCGAGAGCCAATCCGCCTCGAAGTCGAGCTCGTCCCACCGCTCGGCGACGGCTGCCCAGAGGGTCTGCGCGTCCCACGGCGCATCGGCGCCCGGGGCTTCGGGCGCGTCAGCCCTGCCCACCGTCATCAGCTCCATCGCCGAGTGGATCAGCGTGCCGACGCCGGTCGACGCATTGCGCTTCTCGCCGCCCAGCTCGCGCACCGCCCAGTCGACCTCGCAGGTGCGGAAGGCGTCGAGGCGCGACGGCGAGACCGTCACGTGCTCGGTGTGCAGATCGCGAAGGGGCGCCGTGTCGGTGGGCGCGAGCACGCCGTACCAGCTGCGCGGCTCGGCGCCGGCGACCCCCTCGGCGGCCAGCCGCGCGAGCTGCCCGGCCGCGTCTCGGGCGGCGGCGCACTCCCGGGTGCCCGCGGTCAGCGAGCGGCGCAGCTGGGCCACCACGCCGCGCAGGGTGAGCGGATGCTCCGCCGCGTCGTCCCGGCGAGCCTCGACGCCGCCGGGGCCACCCGTGAACAGGTCGAGGAAGACGCTCGGCGAGGCGTCCTCCCCGTCGACGGCCGTGACGATCAGCCGCGCGCCGGCGCGCGAGATGGCGCGCGTGAGGAGGCGCAGCTCGTCGTGCATCACCGCTCGGCGATCGCCGGAGGTCATGCCGGCGGCATCGTCCGCGCCCGCGTCACGCAGCGCCTCGGCGAGCGCGTCGGTCTCGAACAGCGCACCGCGGGCCTTGAGATTCGGCCACACGCCGTCCTGCAGGCCCGCGACGACGACCGTGTCGAACTCGGTCCCGAGCGCGGTGGCCGGCGTCATGACGGTCACCCGGTCGACGACCGCCGTGGGGGCGAGCGTGTCGTCGGGCACATCGGAGTCGAGCACTCGCGTGATGAACGCGGCCGGCGGGTCGACCGACTGGCGCTCGACGTGCAGCTTCGCCGCGGCGAACAGCGCGACGAGCGCGTCGAGCCGCGCGCCCGCCTCCTCGCCGCTTGCGCCGCCGGCCCTGGCCTGTCGCTGCCAGGCCGCGGCGACCCTGCTCGCCGACCAGGCCGCCCAGAGCAGCTCGTGCACGGTGCCGCCGGCCTCCGCCAGCCGGCGCACCTCCCGCAGCCCGTCCGCGAGCCGCGACGCCCGTCGGGCTTCGGGGGTGTCGATTCCGAGCAGCCCCGCCGGCTCGGCGAGCGCGGCGCACAGCAGCTCGGCGGCCGGGCGCTCGCCCCCGGCCGCGAGCTCCTCGCGCCGGAGCGACGCGCGCAGGCGCCGCAGCGTGATCGGGTCCATGCCGCCGAGCGGGCCGAGCAGCAGCGCGGTGAGCGTCTCGGCCGATGGCGGCTCGTCGGCGAGCGCGGCCCGAAGGTAGTGCAGGATGCCGCTGACCGCGTCGTCCTCGCGCAGCAGCCGGGCAACCCCGCGTGTGCCCGTGGGCACCTCGCGCCCGGCGAGCGCCTGCTCGAGCGCGGCGACCTGCCGCGTGTCGTGCGCGATCACGGCCATCTCCCGCCAGGGAACCCCGTCGAGCAGGTGCCGCTCGCGCAGGCGCCGGGCGATCACGTCGGCCTCGCGCGTGCTCGTCGACACCGTGTGCACCTCCACCGCGCCGGGCACGCCGATCCGCGCGGGGGCCGCCAGCCGGTGTCGGAAGCTGCCGCTGACGCCGATCCGCTCGGACACGCTCCGCACGACGCCGCGCAGCTCGCGGTCGCCCCGATGCGCGAGGTCGAGCACGAGCCGTTCGCCGCCCACGGCGCGGCCCAGGCGATCGAGGTGCTCCGGCGAGGCGCCCCGGTAGGCGCCGGCGCTCATGTCGGGGTCGCCGAACGCCAGCACCGCGACGCCCCGGCGGCCGAGGGCCGTGAGCAGCTGCACTCCCGCGAGCGTGAGCTCCTGCGCATCGTCCACGAGCAGCACGCGCAGCCGACCGACCGCACCGAGCACCGACGCCTCGCCGGCGGCGGCCCCGCGCACGATCGCCGCGGCCTCGCGAAGGAGCTCGCTCGAGTCGTAGTGCCCCGCACGCAGCTGGTCGCGCACGCGGTCGTACTCCTGGATGAACTGGCCGGCCGCCCGCCAGACCGGGACGTCGCGTGCGACCCCGAGCGCCCCGAGCCGCTTGCCGCCGAGCCCGAGCTCGCGGCACTGCGCCATGAACCCTCGCAGCTCGCCGCGGAATGCCGGCACCTGCCGCGCCGCGGGCGGCACCGCCTCCGCCCAGGGATCTGCCGCCCCCTCGGCGACGTCGAGCTGCTGCCCCTCGAGCAGATCGGCGATGATGCCGTCCTGCTCGCCGGCCGTGAGCAGCTGCGGCGGCTGGTCGCCGCGCTGCACGTCGCGCCCCCGCACGAGCTGGAACGCCAGCGAGCCGAGCGAGCGAGCCAGCGCGCCGTTGCTCGCCGCGGCGACCCGCACCGCCAGTCGATCGCGCAGCGCGGTCGCGGTCGCACGAGACGGCGTGACCACCAGCACCTCGTCGGGGGTCAGCGCGTTCGCCTCGAGCAGCCGCGCGACGCGCTCCACGAGCGTGGTCGTCTTGCCCGTGCCGGGAGCACCGAACACCACGCCGCCCGCCGCGACAGGCAGATCGACGACCGCCTGCTGCGAGTCGTCGAGGGCGATCTCGAGCTGCCGCACGGGCGCATCACGCTGGGTCATCGTCACGTGTCTCACGCTATCCGCTGCCTGCGACATCGCCCGGCGGCATCGCCGCGGCGGCGACCACCGGTGCTCGCCATCAACGCCCGCCACCGGTGTTCGCCACCAGCGTGCAGCGGGCGGGCGTTCTGCGGGCGTCACACCGGAGGGGTGTCGTAGGCTGGCCTCGTGCCGCCGCAGATGGCGCACGAGAGCGAAAGGGACCGTCCGTGGAGATCCGAATCGGCATTGTCAACACCCCGCGCGAGCTGAACTTCGAGACGCCCGACACCGCCGAAGCCGTCCAGGCCACGGTCGTCAAGGCGCTGGAGGCGGGCACCACGCACATGACGTTCACCGACTCGAAGGGCAACACCGTGATCGTCCCGACCGCGTCGCTCGCGTACATCGAGCTCGGCGCCGAAGAGTCGCGCCGCATCGGCTTCGTCGTCTGAGATGCTTATCCTCCTGCCGCTCGTGATCGCGGTCGCCACCGGAATCGGCATGCACTACGGCTCGCCGAATCGGCACAGCCGCGGCGTCGCGCTCGTGCCCGCGATCGCGACGGCGATCGCGGCGATCGTCTGGGCGGCGATGACGTGGATGGGCTTCGCGGAGGACAACCCCTGGATCTGGCTCGCCTCGATCGTCGCGCCCATCGTGATCACCTACCCGACGACGCTGTGGCTCGCTCGAACGCGCGCGGCTCACGACGCGGCCGAGGCCGCCCGCCTCGGCGTCGCCTGAGCGCACGCCGGCGCGACCCGGCGGCACGCGGCCCGGCGGCAGTCGGCCCGCGCCTCGCGGCTCGGGTCGCTACGCCGAGAGCCCCATCGCGTCCATCCGACGCGTATGCCCGGTCATCAGGTCGGTGAACACGGGTTCGACCAGCGCCTCGTCGTCACGATCAAGCGCGCCGGCAGAGCTCAGCGCCGCGCGTGCGACCAGGAGCGTGTCGCCGACGAGGCGACGCCCCCACACCGACAGCAGCGAGCACCACTCCGGGTCGGCGGCGATCTTGGCGCCGAGGATCTCGACGATCGCGTCGCGATCGTCATCGGTCTTCAGGATGCGCGCGACGCGCTGCCCGGTGACGCCGTAGCTGTGCGCGAGCGCGCGGTAGAAGTCGTCCAGCATCCCCGCCGTGATATGCACGGTGAGCATCGTCTCCTCGACGCGGCGGCCGTGCGTCGCACGGCGGAACGCGTCGAGCTGCTCGCGAAACGGCAGCATCATCGCGGTCGGGTCGTCGCCCCGCTCGCGGATGACCGCCACGAGGTCGCGGTGCTTGATGTAGGCGGCACCGGCGGCGCGCGAGAGCGATTCCTTGTGCTCGAGCGCGGGGGTGAGCGAGATGAGCTGGCTCAGCGTCTCGAAGTAGCCGAGCTGCAGATAGGCGGCCTGGCCGAGGAAGACCTCGATGCTTGGGGCGAGCTGCGCAAACTCGATCCTGGTGGTGTCGGATGCCGCATCACGAGAGCGCAGCGAGAGCACGCGCGCGACCTGCGGGCGCTGCCAGAACCACTTCACCATGGTGCACAGCCTAGACCGCGCGGTTCGAGGGAATCGCCCGCGCCCCGCACGCCCCGGAGGCGGGTTCCGGTATCCTTGAGCGAACCCCCGGCGTTGGATCGGGGGTCCCGCGCCTGTGACTGGATCGATGTGGCGTGGATCTCACCTACATCGGCGGCCATCGCCGCCAGACAGGCAATCTCACTGTGACGACGTTCGCTGAACTCGGTATTGACCAGGACATCGTCGACTCTCTCGCCTCCAAGGGCATCGAGTCGGCGTTCCCCATCCAGGAGCAGACCATCCCCCTCGGCCTGCCCGGCCAGGACATCATCGGCCAGGCCAAGACCGGCACCGGCAAGACCTTCGGCTTCGGCATCCCCGTGGTGCAGCGCCTCGGCGCGAACCCCGAGCCCGGCGTCAAGGCGCTCATCGTGGTGCCCACCCGCGAGCTGTGCGTGCAGGTGTTCGAAGACCTCGAGCTGCTCACCAAGGGCCGCGCGACGAGCGTGGTCGCGATCTACGGCGGCAAGGCGTACGAGGGCCAGATCGAGCAGCTCAAGGCCGGCGCGCAGATCGTCGTCGGCACCCCGGGCCGCCTGATCGACCTCGCGGGCCAGCGCCTGCTCGACCTCTCGAACGCGACCGAGGTCGTCCTCGACGAGGCCGACAAGATGCTCGATCTCGGCTTCCTCCCCGACATCGAGAAGATCTTCCAGCGGGTGCCCGCGATCCGCCACACGCAGCTGTTCTCGGCGACGATGCCGGGCCCCATCGTCGCGATGGCCCGCCGCTTCATGACCAATCCGATCCACATCCGCGCGAACGACCCCGACGAGGGCCTCACGCAGGCGAACATCGAGCACCTGGTCTACCGCGCGCACTCGCTCGACAAGGACGAGGTCGTCGCGCGCATCCTCCAGGCCGAGGGCCGTGGCAAGACCGTCATCTTCACCCGCACCAAGCGCGCCGCCGCGCGCCTGGTCGACGAGCTGAACGACCGCGGATTCAACGCCGCAGCCGTGCACGGCGACCTGAACCAGGACCAGCGCGAGCGCGCCATGGCCGCGTTCAAGGCCGGCAAGAAAGACGTGCTGATCGCCACCGACGTGGCCGCCCGCGGCATCGACGTCGACGATGTCACGCACGTGATCAACCACACCATCCCCGAGGACGAGAAGGCCTACCTGCACCGCGTCGGCCGCACCGGCCGCGCCGGCCGCACCGGCACCGCGGTCACGTTCGTCGACTGGGATGACCTGCACAAGTGGGCGCTGATCAACCGCGCCCTCGAGTTCGGCCAGCCCGAGCCCGTCGAGACGTACTCGTCGAGCCCGCACCTCTACACCGACCTGAAGATCCCGGCCGGAACCAAGGGACGCATCGCGACCGCGCCGAAGGCCGCAGCATCCACGGCGGAGCCGCGCGGCGAGCGCGCACCGAAGGCCGAGGGCGAGGGCGCTGGCCGCACCCGTCAGCGCCGCCGTACCCGCAGCGGCGCGAGCGCCGGCACCGGCGCCGAGGGGTCGGTGGATGCCGCGGCCGCAGCATCCGCCGAGGCACCCGCCGCCCGCACCGAGGGCGGCGGCGCCCACGACGGCCGCGGCGCCGAGCACCACGACGGCAAGCCCGGCCCGCGCCGGCGCCGCCGTCGCGGGCCGCGCACCGGTGGTGCCGGCGCGCCCCAGGCCTGACCCTCGGATCAGCATTTGTGGCCCGATTCGCGCGAGTGAGCGCGAGTCGGGCCCTTTTTCGCGCCATAATCAGGAAGACGGTGCCCGGTTCTGTGCCCGTTGCATCGGGATCCCCCCGGTGTTCTTCCATTGAAGGAGCTCTCACATGCTGCGCATGGCTGTCGAATACCAGGGATTCTGGGGATCGTTCTTTGACATCATCTGGTGGTTCATCTCGGCGTTCGTCTTCGTCGCCTACCTCTTCCTGCTGTTCGCGTGCATGTCAGACATCTTCCGCGACCACAAGCTCAACGGCTGGTTCAAGGCGATCTGGCTGATCTTCCTGATCTTCGTGCCGTTCCTCACGGCACTCGTGTACCTCATCGCCCGCGGCCGCGGCATGTCGCGTCGCAGCGCCGAGGCTGCGCAGGCGATGCAGGACGCGCAGGAGCAGTACATCCAGAGCGTCGCCGGCACGAGCCCGTCCGACGAGATCGCCAAGGCGAAGGCCCTGCACGAGGCCGGCACCATCACCGACAGCGAGTTCGAGGCGCTCAAGGCGCAGGCGCTGCAGGGCGCGAAGCACACCGCGTAGCCGCGATCCGCTCAGCGCGACGGATGCGCCCTCGGTCTCCTACGGGAGGACGGGGGCGCTTCCGGTTCCGGCGGCGATGATCCGGGCGAGCATCGCGTCGCTGGTGGTGTGCTCGCCGGGGCGGTTGGGCTTGCCGCTGCCGTGATAGTCGCTCGAGCCGGTGACGATGAGGTCGTGCTCCTCGGCGAGGCGGCGCAGCGCGCGGGCGCCCTCGTCGGTGTTCTCGCGGTGGCCGAGCTCGAAGCCGCCGAGCCCGAGGCGGATGAGCTCGTGCAGCAGCCCGGGCGGCAGCATCCGCCCCCGACCGGCGGGGTGCGCGATGACCGCCACTCCCCCGGCCTCGACGATGAGCGAGACCGCGGTGGCGGGGTCGGGCGCGTAGTGCGAGACGAAGTAGCCGCGACGCGGATGCAGGATCTCTTCAAACGCCGCCGAGCGATCGGCGGCGTATCCGCGCGCGACGAGGGCGTCGGCGATGTGGGGCCGGCCGACGGTCGCGCCGTCGGACGTCTGCGCCAGCACGTCGTCCCAGGTGAAGTCGTAGTCGCGGCCGATGTTGCGCACCATCGTCTCGGCGCGACCCACGCGAGAGTCGCGGATCCGCTCGGTCGCGCGGCGCAGGCCGGCGTGCTCGGGGTCGAACAGGTAGCCGAGCACGTGCACGCTTCGCCCCTCGTGCGAGGCGCTGAGCTCGATGCCGGGCACGAACGTCATGCCGTGCGTGCGTGCCGCGTGCGCGGCCTCGGCCCAGCCGCTCGTCGTGTCGTGGTCGGTGAGCGACATCGTTCGCATGCCCGCGCGCCGCGCGGCGGCGACGACCTCCGCGGGCGCCTCGGTGCCGTCCGAGTGCGAGGAGTGCATGTGCAGATCCGCGGTGCCGTCGGGCGCGCCGGATCCGCCGCCGCGCGTCACGTCGCGCGGTGGCTCGACCTGCCCGTGCTGGGGCCCGTCGCCCGCCTGTTGCGTATCCATGTGCTTCGACTGTATCCCCTCGCCCGCGCGCCGCCGGCCGGAACGTCGGAACGCGCGAAACGCGGGCGCGATCCGAGCCGCTTTCCAGGGATTCTCAGGCGGCTCGCCTAATGTCGAAGTCGTGTTTCGACTGCTGGGGGCCCTCATCACGGTGCTCTTCGCCATCGCTGTGGCGGTCACGACATGGCCGCAGTTCTTCCGCCTCGAGCACACCTTCCCGTTCGCCCAGATCGTCGCGCTGCGCGGCCCCCTGGTCGCCCTGCTGCTCGTCGCGACGCTGATCTTCCTCCTGCTCTCGCTCGCGCGCCCGCTTCGCGCGTTCGCGCTGGCGATGGCCGCCGTCGCGCTCATCGGCGGCGCGGCCGGCGGCGCGATCATGTTCTCGCGCGGCATCGGCTCCGGCACGCTCCCGCCCCAGACCGAGACCTCGCTGCGGGTGATGACCTGGAACACGGCCGGCGAGTCGACGCCGCCCGGTACCATCGCGAGCGCCGCGGTGGCGATGGACGCCGACATCCTCTCGCTGCCCGAGACCAACGCGCACGCGGGCGAGGCGATCGCCATCGCGATGCGCGACATGGGCCGCCCGATGTGGGTGCTGCACGTGAACCTGGCGCCCGAGGTCAAGCTCGGCCCGGACGCATGGACCACCACGATCCTGATCTCGCCGGAGCTCGGCGACTACTCGGTGATCCAGTCGTCGACCGACGGCTCGAGCAACACGACGATCGTGCCGAGCGCCGTGGCCATGCCCGTGGACGGCGACGGCCCGATCATCGTGGCGGTGCATGCTGTCGCGCCGCGCGAGAGCTACATGGAGACGTGGCGCGACGACCTGCGCTGGCTGGGCGACCAGTGCGCCGACGCCAGCGTGATCATGGCCGGCGACTTCAACGCGACGGTCGATCACATGGCCTCGTTCGGCGTCGGCGACGGCCAGCTCGGCCGCTGCCGGGACGCCGCCGGCGACACCGGCAACGGCGCCGTCGGCACCTGGTCGACGCGCTTCCCCGCGCTGCTGGGCGCGCCGATCGACCACGTGATGTACTCGACCGACTGGCAGCCGACCGGCTCGGTCGTGCTGCGCTCGTTCGATCAGAGCGGCAGCGATCATCGTCCGCTCGTGGTGCAGCTCGAACCCGCGGCCGCGCTCGAATCCGGCGCGGGCGACGGCCGGTGATGGCAGACTTGAGGGCATGAACGCCTCCGAGTCAGACGCCACCCAGGTCACCGTCACGAACCGCCGGGCCCCGTTCCCGGCCGGCTTCATGCGCACGATCTCCGAGGGCTGGGCCGAGCGCCCCGAGCTCGTGCCGCCCCGGCGCGAGCAGGCCGACTACGCGGCCGCGCGCCGCGCCGCCGTCTCGGCCGCGTTCCCGGGCAAGCGCCTGGTCGTCCCCGCCGGCGACGCGATGGTCCGCAGCAACGACACCGACTACCCGTTCCGCGCGCATTCCGCCTTCTCGCACCTGACGGGCTGGGCCTCCGACGCAGAGCCGGGCTCCATGCTGGTGTTCGAGCCGAGCGAGCAGGGGCACGAGATCACGCTGTACTTCCGCGAGCGCGCCGACCGGCACACCTCTGAGTTCTACTCCGATGCCTCCATCGGCGAGTTCTGGATCGGCCCGCGGCCCGCGCTGGCCGGCGTCGCGGCCGAGCTCGGCGTGGCCACCGCCCACATCGACGGGTTCCGCGCCGATGCCGAAGACCTGGTCGTCGGCGCCGATGCCGAGCTCACCCAGTTCGTGTCAGAGCTGCGCTTCGTGAAAGACGCGTACGAGATCGCCCAGATGCGCCTGGCGGTGGATGTCACGGCCCGTGGCTTCGACGACATCATCGCCGAGCTGCCGAGCGCCATCGCGCACCGCCGCGGCGAGCGCGTCGTCGAGGGCGTGTTCCACGCGCGCGCCCGCGCCGACGGCAACGAGGTCGGCTACTCGACGATCGCCGCCTCCGGGCCGCACGCGTGCTACCTGCACTGGACCCGCAACGATGGCGTCGTCGCCCCGGGTGATCTGATCCTCATCGACGCCGGCGTCGAGGTCGACAGCCTCTACACGGCCGACATCACGCGCACGCTCCCGGTGAGCGGCACGTTCACCCCGATGCAGCGCCGGATCTACGACACCGTGCTGGAGGCCGCCGACGCGGCGTTCGCGGTCGCGAAGCCGGGGGTGCGGTTCCGCGCCGTGCACGAGGCCGCGATGGAGGTCATCGCCGCGCGCACCGCCGAGTGGGGCCTGCTGCCCGTGACGGCGCAGGAGGCGCTGGACGCCGACAGCGGCGGCCAGCACCGCCGCTACATGGTGCACGGCACCAGCCACCACCTCGGCATCGACGTGCACGACTGCGCGCAGGCGCGGCGCGAGATGTACTACGACGGCGAGATCCAGCCCGGCATGATCTTCACCATCGAGCCTGGGCTGTACTTCCAGGTCGACGACCTGACCGTGCCCGAGGAGTACCGCGGCATCGGCGTGCGCATCGAAGACGACATCCTGATGACCGACGACGGCCCGGTCAACCTCTCGGCCGCGATCCCGCGCACCGCGGACGAGGTCGAGGCCTGGGTGCAGCGCCGCGAGCGCCCGGCCCTGGGCGCCTAGCGACCTCGAAACCGATCGCTCCGGAGCCCCTAGCGCCCGGCGTCCGCCTCGGCGCGCGGCAGGCGCTCGCCGTAGCGCGGCGGCTCCTGCCCGGCAGGCGCGGCCGGCGACTGCGGGGCGGCCTCGCCGGATCCGGGCTCGGGCGTGGGCGTCGGTGCGACACGGCCCGGCTCCCGGGCAGGTGCGGGGGTCGTGGGGGCGGCGGGCCGAGTGGCGTCCGCCGGGCGGGCACCGGGCGCGGCGGATGCCTCGGTTTCGGCCGCGCCGGAGCTCGAGGCCGCGGCGCTCGCGGCGCCCCCGGCCCCGGTGTGCTGGTGCTGGAGCACCTGCCGAGCCTTGTGCAGGCTCGCCGCCGCGACCGTGACGTCGAACGTCTCGGCGACCACCTGCACGACCGACGCGTAGTCGCGGCGACGGCGCACGAACGAGTAGCTGATCAGGCTCATGAGCATGCCGAATGCGATGCCGACGAACAGCACGCCCGCGAACAGCTGCATGGGCGCGTCGGGCATGCTCAGCACGATGATCGCCGCGAAGAGGATGCCCAGCAGGGCACCGTTGAGCGCGCCGGTGCGCGCGGCGGAGCCCCAGCCGAGCCGGCCGGTCACGCGCTCGATCGAGCGCAGCCCCGTGCCGACGATCGCGATGTCGCGCGCGGGCACCTCGCCGGCCACCAACGCGCTCACGGTCTTCTGCGCGCGGGTGTAGTCCGAAAAGCTGGCAACGGTCTCGCCGACCGGCGCGTTCGCCAGCGGGCTGCGCACCCGCGAGCTTCCCATCATGCTCATGGCCACATTCTTCCACGGCGGCACTGCACGGAGGCTGTGCGCTCCCCCGGGCGCACCTCGGTGTGCCGCCCGACGCGCGTGGGTGCCGCACGCCGGCGGCGACGGCTGGGCGACTACCCTAGAACCGTGAGCACGCAGAGGATCTTCGTCGCGCGCCTGATGGGGTGCACCGTCTTCGACCCTGCCGGTGACCGCGTCGGCAAGGTGCGCGACGTGATCGTCGTGTACCGCAAGAGCCATCCCCCGCGCGTGGTCGGGCTGGTGCTCGAGATCCCCGGCCGTCGCCAGGTGTTCATCTCGATCGGCCGGGTGACGAGCATCACCAACGGTCAGGTCATCACGACCGGGCTGATCAACGTGCGCCGCTTTCAGCAGCGCGGCGAGGAGGTACGCGTGCTCGCCGAGCTGCTCGGTCGCACCGTGCACTTCGTGGACGGCTCGGGCACGGCGGTGATCGAGGACGTCGCGATCGAGAACGATCGTCTCGGGGAATGGGCCGTCAGCCAGCTGTTCCTGCGCAGGCCCAAGACCGGAGCATCCCGATTCTCGAAGGGCCCGACCACGTTCGCCGCGTGGGGCGAGGTCTACGAGCAGCACGCGCCCGGGCAGGCGCAGTCCGCCGAGCACCTGATCGCGAGCTTCTCCGAGCTCAAGCCCGCCGACCTCGCCAACACGCTGCTCGACCTCCCCGAGGTGCGCATGCTCGAGGTCGCCGACGAGCTCTCCGACGACCGTCTCGCCGACGCGCTCGAGGAGATGCCCGAGGAAGACCAGGTGCACATCCTCGAGCAGCTCGACGACGACCGCGCCGCCGACATCCTCGACGCGATGGAGCCCGACGACGCGGCCGACCTGCTCGGCCAGCTCCCCGAGGGCCGCCTCGAGCAGCTGCTCGACCTCATGGACCCGCACGAGGCCGAAGACGTGCGCATGCTCCTGCGCTACCACCCCGACACGGCGGGCGGCCTGATGACGACCGAGCCGATCGTGCTCTCTGCCGACTCGACCGTCGCCGAGGCGCTCGCGATGATCCGCCGCCACGAGCTGCATCCCGCGCTCGCCGCGGCGGTGTTCATCACGCTGCCGCCCTACGAGACGCCCACGGGACGCCTCCTCGGGCTCGTCCACTTCCAGCGCATGCTGCGGTATCCCCCGCACGAGCGCCTCGGCGCGATCATCGACGAGAGCGTGGATGCCGTGCCCGCGACCGCCACGGCGGCGGAGGTCGCGCGCATGCTCGCGAGCTACAACCTCGTGTCGGTGCCGGTGGTCGACACCGCGAACCGGCTCGTCGGCGCCGTGACGGTCGACGACGTGCTCGACTTCCTGCTGCCCGAAGACTGGCGCTCGCACGACGACCACTCCGGGAATCCGCCCGTCGATGCGGGCGCGGCGCGCGACGCCGGCCGCGCCCCTGTCCGCGCGATGGGCCGAGCCCCGGGCGGGCACGCGTGATGGCGCGCGCGCCTCGGCAGCCCACGTTCGACGCGCCGCGGAGCCTGCGCACGGGCGTGCTCCTCGGCGGCCGGGGCCCGCACCAGTCGCGCGACCGGTTCGGCCGGTTCACCGAGTGGGTCGCCCGCAAGATGGGCACCCCCGCGTTCCTGCTCGCGCTCAGCGCGTTCTGCGCCGCGTGGATCCTGTGGAACACCCTCGCCCCGATCGAGGCTCGGTTCGACTCGGCGGCCAACGGCTTCACGGCTCTCACGCTGATGCTCTCGCTGCAGGCCTCATACGCCGCGCCGCTCATCCTGCTCGCGCAGAACCGCCAGGATGACCGCGACCGGGTGCAGATCGAGCAGGACCGTCAGCGCGCCGAGCGCAACCTGGCCGACACCGAGTACCTCGCCCGAGAGATCGTGGCCCTGCGCATGGCGCTCGACGGCGTCGCGACGCGCGACGTGCTCCGCCAGGAGCTGCGCGCCCTGCTCGAGGGCCTCGACGAGCGCGACGCGCTGCGCGCCGACACCCCGGCCCAGCCCGAGAACCGAGGAGGCACCGCATGACCCTCGCGAACGCCGACGACATCCGCCGCGCCCTCGCCACCGTGATCGACCCCGAGATCCGCCGGCCGATCACCGAGCTCGACATGGTCGGCGACGTGGCCGTCGACGCCGACGGCCACGCGCACGTCGACATCCGCCTCACCATCGTCGGCTGCCCCGCCGCCGACGCGATCGAGGCGGGGGTGGATGCCGCGGTCCGCGCCGTGCCCGGCGTCACCGCCGCGACGATCGAGGTCGGCGTGATGTCGCCTGAGCAGCGCCGCGCGCTCACGGAGCGCCTGCGCGGCGGCCGCGCGGCGCGCGTCATGCCCTTCGGCCCCG
Source organism: Actinomycetes bacterium (assembly GCA_029779645.1). GTDB lineage: Bacteria > Actinomycetota > Actinomycetes > Actinomycetales > Microbacteriaceae > Microbacterium. The sequence goes on from JAKPAC010000010.1 coordinate 63,282, forward strand.
ACTCGCTCACCCGCGTGCTGGCGGTGACCAGCGGCAAGGGCGGCGTGGGCAAGTCGACCCTCACGGCGAACCTCGCGGTCGCGCTCGCCGAGCGCGGCGTGCGCGTCGGAGTGATCGACGCCGATGTGCACGGCTTCTCGATCCCCGGCCTGCTCGGGCTGGTGCGCGACGGCCGCCCGCCCTCGCCCACCCGCGTCGGCGACCTCATCCTGCCGCCCGTCGCCTACGGCGTGAAGGTCATCTCGATCGGGATGTTCCTGCGCGAGGGCGACTCGGGCGCCGTCGTGTGGCGCGGCCCGATGCTGCACCGCACCCTCAGCCAGTTCTTGAACGAGGTGTTCTTCGGCGACCTCGACATCCTCCTGATCGACATGCCGCCGGGCACCGGCGACATGGCGATCTCGGTGGGCCAGACCCTGCCCCACGCCGAGGTGCTGGTCGTGACGACCCCGCAGGCCGCGGCCGCCGAGGTGGCCGTGCGCAGCGGCGTCGCCGCCCGCCAGACCGGGCAGCGCGTGATCGGCGTGGTCGAGAACATGGGCCCGCTCAGCCTGCCCGACGGCACGGTGCTCTCGCTGTTCGGCGAGGGCGGGGGCGTCGCGGTCGCAGCCGCGCTCGGCACCGAGGAGGCGCCGGTGCCGCTGCTCGGCTCCGTGCCCCTGAGCACGGGCCTGCGCGAGGGCGGCGACGACGGCGTGCCGGTGGTGCTCGCCCGGCCCGACGATCCAGCCGCCCAGGCGATCGCCGCGCTGGCCGACGCGCTGCTGACCAGCGGGCCGTCGCGGGTGGGCAGGAAGCTCCCGCTCAGCACGCGCTGAGCGGCCGCGGCACGCGCCGAGCGGCCGCGGCACGCGCCGAGCGGCTAGGTGGCCTCGGAGTCGAACGGCGGCGGGTTCGCCGCCGAGAAGGCGACACGGGGGGCCGGGGCATCCCGAACGGCCAGACCAGCGGCCGCGGCGATGCTCGCGCCCGCGGCGCCGACGGACGCGCCGGCCGGGCTCGGCCTGGAGGCCACGCCGGGATCGTCGTCGAGCAGTGCCTCGCGCACGATGCGGCGCGGGTCGTACTGCCGCGGGTCGAGCTTGCGCCAGTCGACGTCATCGAACTCGGGACCGATCTCGTCGCGCATGCGCACCCGGGCGCCCTTGAGCAGATCGCGCCCCTTGTTCAGCAGCTGCGCGAAGCTCGCCGCGTACTGCGGGAGCTTGTCGGGCCCGATGATGAGTGCGGCGATCACTGCGATCAGAATGATCTTCTCGAAGCTCAGGCCAAACGACATGGCATGAAGCTTAGCCGCCGCTCCTGAGCGCGGGCGCCACGCAGCGGGTCGGCGGCGCGACGGTCGAACACCGGCACGCCTGCACGCCGAATCGCCCGCGCCCGCTAACCTTGGGCACGGAGGATCCCATGGTCTCGGAGCACGCCGCAATTTGGAAGTTCGCGCAGGAGTCGGTCGTTGAACCGGAGCACATCGCGCGTGCGCGCCAGCACGCCCTCGAACTCGGCGCCGATCCCATCGCCGCCTCCGTCGGCTCGCAGATCGCGGTGCTCGCCGCCGCCGCCGGCGCCCGCAGCATCGTCGAGATCGGCACCGGCGCCGGCGTCTCGGGCCTCTGGCTGCTGCACGGCGCCCCGAACGCGGTGCTCACCACGATCGACAGCGAGCCCGAGCACCTCGCCCTGGCCCGACAGGCGTTCCACGACGCCCGCATCCCGGCCGCCCGCACCCGCTTCATCACCGGCCGCGCCGCCAGCGTGCTGCCGCGCATGAACGAGGCCTCGTACGACCTCGTGCTCATCGATGCCGATCCCGAGAACGTGATCGAGTACGTCGAGCACGGCCTGCGCCTCGCCCGGGCCGGCGGCACCGTGCTCGTCCCCCGCGCCCTGCACGACGGCCGCGTCGCCGATCCTGTGCAGCGCGACGACGTCACTCGCGCCCTGCGCTCGCTCATCCAAGAGACCCAGCAGTCGCCCGCCGTCATCGCCGCCCTCTCGATCGTCGGCGACGGCCTGCTGCAGCTGACCAAGGTCACGGCGTAGGCCGGGCGCCTCGGCCCCGTCGCACTGCGCTGCGGCGGCTCTGAACGACTGAGGGGCTGATTGCCGCTTGCGCGGCAATCAGCCCCTCGTGCTTGAAGTCACAGGCTAAGCAGGGTTGAGCGCCCCCGCAAGCACGTCGTGAAGTTCCTTGGCTTCGGCGTCGTTCACAGAAACGACAAGGCGACCGCCTCCCTCGAGCGGAACCCGCACGATGATGAGTCGACCTTCCTTCACGGCCTCCATTGGTCCGTCGCCGGTCCTCGGCTTCATGGCTGCCATTTATGGCTCCCTTTCGTCGCGAATGATAGGTCCATTATCCCTGGTCTTGCGCCACGGAGCGAACCGAGCCCAGGTCACGCCGGAGATTCCGGGCGCCCGCCGACCCGCAAGGGCGCGGCTCATGCGCCCATCAGCCACGAGCGCAGCCCGCGTTCGACGTCGTCGATCTGCGCCACGGGCACGCGCTCCTCGTCGTGATGGGCGAGGTGGGGGTCGCCGGGCCCGTAGTTCACCGCGGGGATCCCCATCGCCGAGAACCGCGCGACATCCGTCCAGCCGTACTTCGGCTGCGGCACGCCGCCCACGGCCTCGACGAAGCGCCGGGCGATCGGCGCGTCCAGCCCGGGGCGTGCGCCCGCCGCCGCATCGATGACCTCGACCTCGAACCCCTCGAACACCTCGCGCACGTGGGCGGCCGCCTCCTCGAGCGTGCGGCTCGGCGCGAAGCGGTAGTTGACCTCGACCTCGCAGAGGTCGGGAATGACATTGCTGGCGACGCCGCCGCTGATGCGCACGGCGTTCAGCCCCTCGCGATACACGAGCCCCTCGACCTCGATCTGGCTGGGCGTATAGCGCGCGAGCCGCTCCAGCACGGGCGCGAGCCGGTGGATGGCGTTCTCGCCGATCCACGCGCGCGCGGAGTGCGAGCGCACCCCGTGCGTGCGCACCATCACGCGCAGGTAGCCGTTGCAGCCTCCCTCGACGGTGCCGTTCGAGGGCTCGCCGAGGATCGCGAAGTCGCCGGCGAACAGCTCCGGGCGCGTGCGCGCGAGCCGCGTGAGGCCGTTGCGCTCGGCGTCGACCTCCTCGTTGTCGTACCAGATCCAGGTGATGTCGACCGCCGGCTCGCGCAGCTCGGCCGCGAGCTTGAGCTGCACCGCCGTGCCCGCCTTCATGTCGACGGTGCCGCGGCCCCACAGGTAGGCCTCGCCGTCGATCTCGACGTCGCGCGTGGGCACGTTGCCGTTGATCGGCACCGTGTCGATGTGTCCGGCGATGACCACCCGCTGCGTTCGACCGAGGCTCGTGCGCGCCACGATCGTGTTGCCCTCGCGGTGCAGCTCGAGATGGGGTGCCCCCGCCAGCGCCGCGACGATCGCGTCGGCGAGCGCCTCCTCCTCGCCGGACACGCTCGGCACGTCGCAGATCCAGCGCGTGATGTCGAGGGCGGAGGCAGACAGATCCAGGGGCTGGGACATGCTGCCGATCCTAGCGAGCGGGCGCCGCCGCATCGGGATCGGGTCGTGATTCGCTAACGTGGAATCATGACCGCGCACACCCAGGCCTGGGGCTCAGGACTTGCCACCACCACCGCGGCCGGCGTCGAGCTCGACACCTGGTTCTCGCACGTCGCGCTCGGCGCGCTGCCCGCGGGCCGCGATCCGTGGATCCTTCCTGCCGAGCTCGATGAGCTCGCGGGCCCCGACCCGCGCCGCGCGGTCACCCTCGAGGGCGTGATCGTCGAGATCGAGCTCGGCGAGGCGCCCAGCAGCACCCCCGACGCGTACCTGCGCCTGCACCTGCTCTCGCACCGCCTGGTGCGTCCGGGCGAGATCAACCTCGACGGCATCTTCGCCCACCTTCCCTCGGTGGTGTGGACGAACGCCGGGCCGATGCATCCCGACGACTTCACCCGGCTGCGCCCGCACCTGGTCCGCGCGGGCATCCACGCGCACAGCGTCGACCGCTTCCCCCGCCTCATCGACTACGTGACGCCCCCGGGCGTGCGCATCGCCGACGCCTCGCGGGTGCGGCTGGGCGCCTATCTCTCGCCCGGCACCACGGTCATGCACGAGGGATTCGTGAACTACAACGCCGGCACGCTCGGCCACAGCATGGTCGAGGGTCGCATCTCGCAGGGCGTCGTCGTCGGCGATGGCACCGACATCGGCGGCGGCGCCTCCATCATGGGCACCCTCGCGGGTGGCGGCACGCACCGCGTCACGATCGGGGCGCGCGTGCTGCTCGGGGCGAACTCGGGCGTGGGCATCTCGATCGGCGACGACAGCGTCGTCGAGGCCGGGCTCTACGTCACCGCCGGCACCAAGATCGTGCTCCCCGAGGAGCCGCGCAGCGCCGACGGCGCCCCGCGGGTGGTCAAGGCCACCGAGCTCTCGGGGGTGCCGGGCCTGCTGTTTCGCCGAAACTCGCTCTCGGGCGCGGTCGAGGCGATCACCCGCACCGGCGCGGGCGTGACGCTCAACAAGATGCTGCACACCTAGGCCGCCCCCGGGGCCACGACCTGCGACAGCCAAGCCATCCACCGCGAAGGAGTCCCATGAGCACCCAGAAGCGCATGCCCAAGGAGCTGTACAAGCGCGAGCTCAAGGCCCTGCAGGCGCAGCTTGTCGACATGCAGGCGTGGGTGCAGGCATCCGGCGCCCGCATCGTGGTGATCTTCGAGGGTCGGGATGCCGCGGGCAAGGGATCGACCATCAAGCGCGTCGCCGAGTACCTCAACCCCCGCGTCTCGCGGGTCGTGGCACTGCCCACGCCGAGCGCGCGCGACAAGACGCGCTGGTACTTCCAGCGCTACGTGCCGCACCTGCCCGCCGGCGGCGAGATCGTGCTCATGGACCGCTCCTGGTACAACCGGGCGGGCGTCGAGCACGTGATGGGCTACTCGTCGAATGCCGAGTACCAGCGCTTCCTCCGGCAGGCGCCGATCTTCGAGCGGATGCTCGTCGAAGACGGCATCATCCTGCTCAAGTACTGGTTCTCGGTGTCGGACATCGAGCAGGAGCGCCGCTTCCACGACCGCCTGAACGACCCGATGCGACGCTGGAAGCTGAGCCCGAACGACGTGCAGGCGATCACGAAGTGGGAGGACTACTCCCGCGCGAAGGACACCATGTTCGTGCACACCGACATTCCCGAGGCGCGGTGGTGGGAGGTCGACAGCGACGACAAGCGCCGCTCGCGCATCAACATGATGGCGCACATGCTCTCGCAGATCCCGTACGAGATCGTCGAGCGCGAGCAGATCGTGATTCCGCCCCGCCCGGAAGCGCGCGGCTACGAGCGCCCGCCGCGCGAGGCCAGCACCCGGGTGCCCGACTTCGTCGGCGAGCTGCTGCGCGCGCAGGCGGCGAATGCTCCAGGCGCGCTGGGCGGCACCGACGCCGACACCGGTGGCCGCTCGAAGGCGAAGACCAAGGCGAAGGCGAAGGCGAAAGCGAAGGCCAAGGCCAAGGCAGACCAGACTCGCGCGGCCGACGGCCCGGCCTCTTGAGCGCCCCCGCGGCGCAGCTCGACGCCGTCTCGGTCTCGATCGATGGGCAGGCGCTGCTCGCGCCGACGTCGCTGCGCGTCGAGCGCGGCCACGCCGTCGCGGTCCGTGGGCGCAACGGCTCCGGCAAGACCACGCTGCTTCGGGTGCTCGCGGGCGCGCAGCGCGCCAGCACGGGCAGCGCGCGGGTGTTCGGCGAGCCCGTCGACGTCCGCTCGACGGCCTTGCGCCGCCGCCTCGCTGCGCTGCTCGGACCGCCCCCGATCGCCCGCGAGCTCACCGTCCGTGAGCAGCTGCGCTTCATCGGCGCCAGCTGGGGCACCCCGCACGTGGATGCCGCGGCCGATGGACTCCTCGAGGCGCTGGGCATCGCCCACCTCGGCCGGCGCTTCGGCCACGAGCTCTCGTCCGGCCAGCTGCAGCTGTTCACGCTGGCCCTGACCCTCGCCCGCCCCGCGGAGCTGCTCGTGCTCGACGAGCCCGAACAGCGCCTCGACGAGGGGCGCCGGGCGCTCGTCGCGCAGGTGCTGCGCGAGCGCATCGAGCGCGGCGCCGCACTCGTGTTCGCGAGCCACAGCCCCGATCTCATCGACCGGCTCGCCGACCACTCGATCACCGTGCACGAGCCGACCGACCCGAGCGAGCCGAACGACCCCGCGGCGCGCTGAGGACGATGCCGTGACCCGCACCGCACGCGAACGCCTGCGCGACGCCCGCGATGTGCGACGCGAGCGCGACGGGCGCCCGGCGCCGTCAGAGATCGCGTACGGCGTCTATGTCGGCGTGCTGGTGGCCGCGATCGTCGGCGTCCCGATCGTGCGCGCCATCGTGCTCGGGCTCATGAGCGCCCCGGCCCGCGCCACGCTGTTCGACCCCGCCTCGGCGACGCTCCTCTCGCTCGGCGGCGGCGCCCTCCTCGGCGCCGCCATGCTCGCGGGCCGCACGCGCGGCCCGGTGCTCGCAGACCCGTTCCACGCCTGGGTGCTGACCTCACTGGAGCTGCGCGGCCGCACGACGCTGCGTGCGACGTTCGTGCGCGGCGGCGGCACGACGGCGCTCGCCCTCACCGCGATCGCCGGGATCGTCTGCATCGCGCTCGCGCTCGGCGGCGGCGTGCCGGCCGTGTCGGTGTGGCGCTTCTTCGGCGCCGCGGCGCTGTTCGCGGTGCTCGCGGTCGTCGCGTGGCTCGCCGGCCAGTCGCTGCGCCCCAACACCGTGCGCCTGGGTGCCACGGGCATCGCCCTCCTCGTGGCCGTCAGTGCCGCCGCGCCCGCCGTGCTGCCCTACACCCCGTGGGGCTGGCTCGGGGCGCTCTGGCCACCGGCCGCGAGCGCCACCGGCGCCGCTCCGGGCCCGCTCGCACCGGACGTCGCCGGGCCTGTCGCGCTCATCGCGTTGGCGGCCGCCGCCGCGCTGACCCTCGCCGCGGCGCCGTCGCTGCTCGATCGCATCTCCCCCGCGACCGCGCTGTGGCAGGCCAGCCGCTGGCAGGCCGCGCTCACCCTGGCGCGCACGGGCGACGCCGCGGCCACGCTCGCGGCGTTCGGCACGCCGGGCACGCGGGGCCGCGGCATCCACCTCGCCCTCCCCCGCGTCCTCCCGCTCGCGTATCTCGCGCGCGACGGCCTGGTCGCGCTGCGCCGCCCCGCCCGCATCGCCGTCGGCGCCGTCGCCTTGACCGTCGCCGGGGGCCTGCTCGGCATCGCGGCACGCAGCGCCGACGCCACCGCTCCCGCGCTCGCCGGCGCGCTGCTCGCCTTCCTCGCGCTCGGGCCGTTCTGCGACGGGCTCCGGCACGCCGCCGATGCCGCGGGGCGCCCGCCGCTGCTGGGCGTCTCGGCCAGGGCCGACGCCGCGATGCACGCGCTGCTGCCCCTCGTCGCCGCCATCGTCCTCGGCGGCCTGGGCGCGCTCCTGCTCGGCGCCGGCTCGGCCACCTGGTGGGTCGTCGCGGCGATCGCGTGCCTCGTGCTCGTGCGGGCGATGGATGCCGCGAAGGGCCCCCTCCCGATCGAGCTCATGATGCCCGTGCCCACGCCGATGGGCGACGCCTCGGTGATGGTCATCGCCCTCTGGCAGTCCGATGCGATCCTGGTGGCGCTGCTGCTCGCGGGCGGCCTCACGATCGCGCTGCCGTCGTGGGGCGCGGGCGCGTGGATCGCCCTGCTCGCCGCGGCCGCGCTGATCGCGGCGCTCGCGAACGCCCGGTTCGGCCGCGCCGGGCAGCCGCAGGGCGCCGACCGGTAGCATCCACCCGCGGACGCGCCCGCGACCGCGCCGCGAGCGCCCGAACAGCACGACAGCCCGCACGGCCGGGGCCGGTGCGGGCTGTCGTGGAATGCCGTCGCGTCGCTCAGCGCGCGGGGTACGGCCGCTCGGTCGAGCCGGTGTACAGCTGCTGCGGGCGACCGATCTTGGTCTGCGGGTCCATGTTGAGCTCGCGCCAGTGCGCCAGCCAGCCGGGCAGGCGGCCGATGGCGAACAGCACGGTGAACATGCGGGTCGGGAAGCCCATCGCCTTGTAGATGACGCCGGTGTAGAAGTCGACGTTCGGGTAGAGGCGACGCTCCTTGAAGTAGTCGTCCTCGAGCGCGATCTGCTCGAGCTCCTTGGCGAGGTCGAGCAGCGGGTCGCTGACGCCGAGGGCCTCGAGCACCTCGTCGGCCGATTCCTTGACGAGCTTGGCGCGCGGGTCGTAGTTCTTGTAGACGCGGTGCCCGAAGCCCATGAGCTTCACGCCGTCTTCCTTGTTCTTGACGCGCTCGACGAAGCGCTGCACGCTCTCGCCCGAGTCGCGGATGCGGCCGAGCATGTCGAGCACCGCCTCGTTGGCGCCGCCGTGCAGCGGGCCGTAGAGGGCGCTGATGCCGGCCGAGATCGACGAGAACTGGTTGGAGCCGGTCGAGCCGACCAGGCGCACGGTCGAGGTCGAGGCGTTCTGCTCGTGGTCCTCGTGCAGGATCAGCAGGCGCTCGAGGGCGCGCGACATGACCGGGTTCACCTCGTAGGGCTCGGCGTTGTTGCCGAAGTTGAGCTTGAGGAAGTTGTCGACGAAGCTCAGCGAGTTGTCGGGGTAGAGGAACGCCTGGCCGACGCTCTTCTTGTGCGCGTACGCGGCGATCACCGGCAGCTTCGCCAGCATGCGAACCGTGTTCAGCTCGACGTGCTCGGGGTTGTTCGGGTCGGACTCGTTCTCGTAGTAGGTCGAGAGCGCCGACACGGCCGACGAGAGCACCGACATCGGGTGCGCGGTGTGCGGCAGCGCCGAGAAGAAGTGCTTGAGGTCTTCGTGCAGCAGGGTGTGACGGCGCACGCGCTCGTCGAACTCGGCCAGCTCGCTCGGCGTGGGCAGCTCGCCGTAGAGCAGCAGCCAGGCCACCTCGAGGTAGGTGCTGCTGGTCGCGAGCTGCTCGATCGGGTAGCCGCGGTAGCGCAGGATGCCCTCATCGCCGTCGATGTAGGTGATCGCGGACTTCGTCGACGCGGTGTTCACGAACCCGTAGTCGAGGCTGGTGAGCCCGGTCTGGCGAGTCAGCGTCGCCATGTCGATGGCTGATGCGCCCTCCGTGCCACGCAGAATTGGGAACTCGGCGGTGCCGCCTGGGTAATGCAGGGTGGCCTTGTCGCCTGGGGCCTGAATTCCAGCGTCGCTCACGGTGCCTCCTGGCAGATCTGTGACGTGCGCCTTCTGGTTTGAAGGCGGGGGCGTGCCACGGCGCATGGCCACAGCACGTACAGCCTAATCGACTCTCAGCGACACTGACGATTCACCCAACGACATTACGAATCCTGTGGAGCGAAGCGCCAAAGACTCGGCGCTCAGGCGATGGATGCTTCGAGCCGCTGCGCCGCCTGCTCGATGCGCTCGTCGCTCGCGGTGAGCGAGAAGCGCACGTGCTGCGGCGACGCGTCGCCGTAGAAGACGCCCGGCCCGGCGAGGATGCCGAGCTCGGCGAGGCGCTGCATCGACTCCCAGGCGTCGCGCCCCTCGGTCGCCCACAGGTACAGGCCAGCCTCGCTGTGGTCGATGCGGAACCCGGCGGCCTCGAGCGCCGGCCGCAGCCGGTCGCGGCGCGCGCGGTAGCGCTCCTTCTGCTCGCGCACGTGCGCGTCGTCGCCGAGCGCGACGATCATCGCCTCCGCGACGGGCGCGGGGAGCATGAGCCCCAGGTGCTTGCGCGTGTTCAGCAGCTTCGAGATGAGCGCCGGGTCGCCGCCGATGAAGGCGGCGCGATAGCCGGCGAGATTCGACTGCTTGCTCAGCGAGTAGACCGACAGCACGCCGCGCAGGTCTCCCCCGGTCACCCGCTCGTCGAGGACGCACGGGATGGCCTCGGTGGCCCACTGGCCGTCCCAGCCGAGCTCGGCGTAGCACTCGTCGGACGCGACGACGGCGCCGAGCTCGCGAGCGCGCGCGACTGCGGCCGCGAGGGCCGCGACATCCAGCACCCGCCCATCGGGGTTGCCCGGCGAGTTCAGCCAGACCAGGCGCGTGTTCTCGGGCCATTCGGCGGGATCATCGGAGGCGACCGGCGTCGCGCCGGCGACGCGGGCGCCGATGTCGTAGCTCGGGTAGGCGGCGACCGGGTGCACGACCGCATCGCCCTCGCCAAGGCCGAGCAGCAGCGGCAGCAGCGCAACCAGCTCCTTCGAGCCGACGGTCGGCAGCACGTTGGCGGCGGTCAGCCCCGCGACGCCCCGCCGGCGCTCGAACCACTGCGCAATCGCCTGCTGCAGCGGCGGCGAGCCCGCGACCGTGGGATAGGCGTGCGCATCGGTCGCACCGGCGAGCGCGTCGCGGATGAGCCCGGGCGTGGGGTCGACCGGCGAGCCGATCGAGAGGTCGACGAGGCCGCCCTCGTGCGCTCGCGCACGCTCGGCATACGGCTCGACGAGCCCCCAGGGGTAGTCGGGAAGCTCCTGCAGCGCCATGCGGCTAGTGCTCCTGCTGCGGCAGGACGGAGACGACGGGGTGATCCTTGTGGATCACGCCGGTCTTGGCCGCGCCGCCGGGCGAGCCGATGTCGTCGAAGAACTCGACGTTGGCCTTGTAGTAGTCGGCCCACTCCTCCGGCAGATCGTCCTCGTAGTAGATCGCCTCCACGGGGCAGACGGGCTCGCACGCGCCGCAGTCGACGCACTCGTCGGGGTGGATGTAGAGCATCCGGTCACCCTCGTAGATGCAGTCGACCGGGCACTCGTCGACGCATGCGCGATCCTTCAGATCGACGCACGGGAGAGCGATCACATAAGTCACGGCGGAGTCAGTCCCTTCACAGCTGCGGGGCTCCCAGTCTAGTTCGACTTGGCGCGTGCGCGAGCACCGCGCAGATCGGGCCATGCGACGACGATCGCCGTGAGCAGCGGTGCCGCGAACGTCCACACCACGCCCATCCACGTGTTCGGCACGAGCACCGAGCCCCCGGGGCCCGCGCCGGCGAAGCTCGCCACCACGACGAAGAGCCCGATGCCTGCGGCGAGGGTGCTCCAGCGGTCGGCGATCGCGCGGATGCCGAGCAGGAGCGCCCCCGCGCCGATCAGCGCGAGCGCAAGCCCGATCGGGAGCGTGACCGGCCCCAGCACGACGGTGAAGCCGTGCGCGACCGTGCCGACGCTCCCGAAGATCGCCCCCGCGACCAGCGCGAGCACGATCGTGCCCACGCGGGTTGCGACGGAGGCGGCCATGCTACTTGCTGTCTTGGCGCTTCAGGCGTGCGGTGGCGCGAGCGCGCTCCGTGGCATCCAGGTTCACCTTGCGGATGCGGACGGTCTCCGGGGTGACCTCGACGCACTCGTCCTCGCGAGCGAACTCGAGGCACTCCTCGAGCGAGAGGATGCGCGGCGGGGTCATCGACTCGAACGAGTCGGAGCTGGCCGCACGCATGTTGGTGAGCTTCTTCTCCTTGGTGACGTTCACGTCCATGTCGTCGGCGCGCGAGTTCTCGCCGATGACCATGCCCTCGTAGACCTCCTGCGTGGGCTGCACGAAGAACGTCATGCGCTCCTGCAGGCCGATCATCGCGAACGGCGTGGCCACGCCGGCGCGGTCGGCCACGATCGAGCCGTTCTGGCGCGTGATGATGTTGCCCGCCCACGGCTCGTAGCCGTGCGAGATGGCGTTGGCGATGCCGGTGCCGCGGGTGGTGGTCATGAACTCGGTGCGGAAGCCGATCAGGCCGCGCGAGGGAACGATGAACTCCATCCGCACCCAGCCGGTGCCGTGGTTCGTCATGCCCTCCATGCGGCCCTTGCGGTTCGCGAGCAGCTGCGTGATCGCGCCGAGGTACTCCTCGGGGGCGTCGATCGTGAGGTGCTCGAACGGCTCGTGCACCTTGCCGTCGACGGTGCGCGTGACCACCTGCGGCTTGCCGACCGTGAGCTCGAAGCCCTCGCGACGCATGTTCTCGACGAGGATCGCGAGCGCGAGCTCGCCGCGGCCCTGCACCTCCCAGGTGTCGGGGCGTCCGATCTCGACGACCTTGAGCGAGACGTTGCCGACCAGCTCGCGGTCGAGGCGGTCCTTGACCATGCGCGCCGTGAGCTTGTGGCCCTTGACCTTGCCGACCAGCGGCGAGGTGTTGGTGCCGATGGTCATCGAGATCGCGGGGTCGTCGATGTGGATCTGCGGGAGCGGGCGCACATCGCTCGGGTCTGCGATCGTCTCGCCGATGGTGATGTCGTCGAAGCCGGCGATCGCGACGATGTCGCCGGGGCCGGCGCTCTCGGCGGGGTAGCGCTCGAGGGCGCGGGTCTTCAGCAGCTCGGTGATGCGGGCGGTGTGGGTCTCGCCGTCGGCGCGCACCCAGGCCACGGTCTGGCCCTTCTGCAGCGTGCCGTTGAACACGCGCAGCAGGGCGAGGCGGCCGAGGAACGGGCTCGAGTCGAGGTTCGTGACCCAGGCCTGCAGGGGGTGCTCGTCGTCGTAGGCGGGCGCCGGCACGTGCTCGAGGATCGCCTCGAACAGCGGCTCGAGGTTGTCGTTGTCGGGCAGCTCGCCGTTGGCGGGACGGTTGCGGCTCGCGGCGCCGTTGCGCCCCGAGGCGTACACGACCGGCACGTCGAGCAGCGCGTCGACGTCGAGGTCGGGCACATCGTCGACGAGGTCGCTCGCCAGGCCCAGCAGGAGGTCCTGTGCCTCCGCCTCGACCTCGGCGATGCGCGCGTCGGGGCGGTCGGTCTTGTTGACGAGGAGGATCACCGGCAGCTTCGCCTCGAGCGCCTTGCGCAGCACGAAGCGGGTCTGCGGAAGCGGGCCCTCGCTCGAGTCGACGAGCAGCACGACGCCATCGACCATCGACAGGCCGCGCTCGACCTCGCCGCCGAAGTCGGCGTGCCCAGGGGTGTCGATCACATTGATGGTGATGGGACCCTCGGTCGCGTGGGCGCCCTCGTAGGTGATCGAGGTGTTCTTCGCGAGGATCGTGATGCCCTTCTCGCGCTCGAGGTCACCCGAGTCCATCGAGCGGTCCTCGACGTGCGCGTGCTCGCCGAACGATCCGGTCTGGCGCAGCATCGCCTCGACGAGCGTGGTCTTGCCGTGGTCGACGTGAGCCACGATTGCCACATTGCGAAGGTCTGAACGGAGGGCGCGCGCCATAAGGGTCCTTAGAGAAGTTGATTGGATGCTGCGGAACCCGGCGACGCGCATCATGGCGATCGTCTGTCAAAAGTCCGCGTTGCATCTTATCGCACGGTTCGGCTCCCACCCGTGCGTCGCCTGGGAGCCGGGCGCCCCTCCCCTGCGAGAATGGGTCGGTGACGCCCGCCCCCGCATACCCCGTCCACTCGCGCTTCAACCGGCGCATGGCCGTGCTGACGTGGGCCCTCGCGGCGCTCATCGTCGGCTCGGTGCTGTGGTCGGGCGACCCGCGCCTCGCGTGGGCGTACCCGGCGGGCGCGCTCATCGCGTTCCTGGCGTGGTCGGCGCTGTGGCGACCGTACGTCGGCGTCTCGGCAGACGGCGTGCGCCTGCGAAACGTCACCCACAGCGTGCAGATCCCCTGGGCCGCGCTCGTGCACATCGAGACCCGCTACGCGCTGACGCTGCACACCCCGGGCCGACGCTTCGTCGCCTGGTCGGCGCCCGCGCCCGGACGCCTCACCAGCATGCGGGTGAGCCGCAACGAGGTGAACCGCGAGGCGCGGCTGGTGGATGGCGACGTGCGGCCGAGCGACATGATCGGCACCGATTCGGGCGACGCCGCCGCGGTCGTGCGCGAGCACTGGGAAGCGGGCCTGAGGGCCGGCAGCATCCCCGTCGGCGTCGCCGAGCAGACGCCCGTGCATCGCAGGCCCGATGTGCCGGTGATCGCCGTAACCATCGCCCTGGTCACCGCGACCGTGTGGGCGCTTGCCGCGACCCAGTGACGCCTCGCCGGCACGCCGGCGTGAAACGCAGAGAGGCCGCGCCATGCGGCGCGGCCTCTCTGCGTTCGCTCGAGCTACTGCTCGGCGGCCTTGTCGGCGGCCAGCAGCGCGTGCCGCGCCTCGCGGCGCAGCCGCTGCTCGGCCGGGTCCGGCACGGGCACGGCGGCGATGAGCCGCTGCGTGTACGGGTCCTGCGGGTTGCGCAGCAGCTGCCCGGTGGCGCCCTGCTCGACGATCTTGCCGTGCTGCATCACGATGATGCGGTCGGAGAGGGTGTCGACGACCGCGAGGTCGTGGCTGATGAACAGGCACGCAAAGCCCATCTCGGCCTGCAGCCGGCGCATGAGCTCCAGCACCGTCGCCTGCACCGACACGTCGAGCGCCGAGGTGGGCTCGTCCGCGATGAGCAGCTTGGGCTTGAGCGAGAGCGCGCGGGCGATGCCGACGCGCTGCTTCTGCCCGCCCGAGAGCTCATGCGGGTAGCGGTTGCGGTAGGCGCGCGGCAGCTCGACCGCGTCGAGGAGCTCCTCGACGCGGGCATCCAATGCACGCCCCTTCGCCACGCCGCTGAGCAGCATGGGCTCGCCGATGCTCTGCCCGATCGGCAGTCGCGGGTTCAGCGACGACGACGGGTCCTGGAAGACGATGCCGACGTCCTTGTGCACCTTGCGCAGCAGCTGGCGGTTCGCGTGCGAGATGTCGTGCCCCACGACCCGGGCGGTGCCCTCGGCGATCGGGATGAGGCCGATCGCCGCGCGCCCGACCGTGGTCTTGCCCGAACCGGACTCGCCGACCAGGCCGACGACCTCGCCGGGGTAGATCGCGAAGTTCGCGTCATCCACCGCCCGGAACGCGGGCACACGGCCGCGCTTGGGGTACTCGATCGCGACCTGCTCGAACGCGAGCACCGGGTCGCCGAGCGTCGCGCGGCGCGCCTCGTCCTCGGCGGCGGCGCGGGCCGCGAGCTCGATCGCGGTGGTGTCGGCGAGCAGGCCGGCGGTGGTGTCGATCTTCTCGCCGTCGCTGACGCCGATGCGGGGCACCGCGCCGAGCAGCTGCTGCGTGTAGGGATGCGTCGGATTGGCGAACACGCCGGCCACGGTGCCGCGCTCGACGATCTCGCCCTGGCGCATCACGACGATGTCGTCGGCGAGGTCGGCGACCACGCCCATGTCGTGGGTGATCAGCAGGATCGCGCTGTTCAGGCGGTGCCGCAGATCGCGCATCAGGTCGAGGATCTCGGCCTGCACGGTGACGTCGAGCGCCGTGGTCGGCTCGTCGGCGATCAGCAGCTTCGGGTCGCACGAGATCGACTGCGCGATCATCGCGCGCTGCCGCTGACCGCCCGAGAGCTGGTGCGGGTACGAGTTGAACGCCTTGAGCGGATCGGGCAGCTCGACCATCTCGAGCAGCTCGAGGGCGCGCTCGCGCGCGGCGCTCGGCGTGATGCCGAAGTGGATGCGCAGCGTCTCGATGATCTGGAATCCCACGGTGTAGACGGGGTTGAGCGCCGTCATGGGCTCCTGGAAGATCACCGCGATATCGGCGCCGCGCACCTTGCGCATCTCGTCCGGCCGGAGCCCGCGAAGCTCGCGCCCCGCGAGCTTCACGCTGCCGCGGATGCGGGCGTTGCTCGGCAGGAGGTCGAGGATCGCCATCGAGCTCGCGCTCTTTCCCGAACCCGACTCGCCGACGATCGCGAGGGCCTTGCCGCCCTGCACCTCGTAGTTGAGCTTCTTGGCCGCGGGAACCCAGAAGCCGTCCACCGCGAAATCGACCGAAAGATCGTTGACCTGCAGCAGCGGGCCGCCGGCCTCACTGCGCTCGTGAGCCGCGCTCATGCCTGACTCCCGTCGTTGTCGCCGTTCTCGTCGTTCTCGCCGTCCATCGGCCGCTGGCGTCGGCCGACGGCGGAGCCCCCGCCTCGACCCGCGCCCTCAGGCACCGCGGCGCGCGTGCCGATCGAGCTGCCGACGACGAGGTCGGCGGGCAGCTCCTTGACCTTCTTGATGCGCACGCGCTTCTGGCGCGGGTCGAACGCGTCGCGCAGGCCGTCGCCGATGAAGTTGACCAGCAGCGAGAGCACGACGATGAAGACCGCGGGCCACCAGAACAGCCACGGCTTGGTGGCGAAGGCCGCCTCGTTGTCGCTGATCAGCTTGCCGAGCGACACGTCGGGCGACTGGACGCCGTAGCCGAGGAAGCTCAGCGACGTCTCGAGGATGATCGCGGCTGCGATCAGCAGCGTGGTCGCGACGATCACGACGCCCATCGCGTTCGGCAGGATGTGCTTGAAGATGATGCGCGCATCCGACGCGCCGGCCACGCGCGCGGCCTCGACGAACTCGCGCTCACGCAGCGAGAGGAACTCGGCGCGCACCAGTCGCGCCACGCCCGTCCACGCCACGAAGCCGAGGAGGACGGCGAGGAACAGCGGGCCGAGGCCGCCGGCCGCAACACCGACGACCGCGCCGAGCACGATGACCGGGATGACGATGACGACGTCGGTGATGCGCATCAGCACGGCATCCACCCAGCCGCGGTAGTAGCCCGAGATCGCGCCGATCACGACGCCGATGAACGCCGCAATGAAGCCGATGATGAACATGATGTAGGCCGAGTTCATCGTGCCGCGCATGACCATCGCGAAGTAGTCCTTGCCGACGCCGTTCTGGCCGAATGGGTGCTCCCCCAGCATGATGCCCTCGCCACCGAGCCACTTGGGCACGAGCGAGAGTGTGGGCTTGCCGTTGTTGTAGGGGTCGAGCAGCTGCGTGTAGTTCCACTTCCACCAGCCGGGGATGCTGCCGATGCCGGTGGCCGAGACTGCCAGGCCGATGATCAGCACGAGCAGCACGATGCTGATCAGCGCGGGCTTGTGCTTGAGAAAGCGCCGCAGGATGAGCCTGCCCTGGCTGATGCCCTGCGCGCCCGCCTTCTCGACGGCGACGCCGTCGTCTTCGGAGGCCGGCGCTGCGGGGGGCTCGAAATCGGGATCGAGAGGAATTGTCATTATTTTGCCCTGACTCTCGGATCGAGCGCCGAGTAGGCGAGGTCCGCGAGGAAGTTGAAGGTGATGGCGAAGATCGCGATCACGATGAAGTACGCCATCACGGGGTTCGGATCACCGGCCTGGAGGCCGCTGTTGAACAGCGCGCCCATGCCGCTGAAGGCGAAGATCCGCTCGGTGATGATCGCACCGCCGATCAGGCCTCCCACGTCGGCCGCGACGATCGTCGTGATCGGGATCAGCGAGTTGCGGAACGCGTGTCGCACGACCACGGTGCGCTCGGGCAGGCCCTTGGCGCGCGCGGTGCGGATGTAGTCCTGGTTGAGCACCTCGAGCATGCCGCCGCGGGCATAGCGGGTGTATCCCGCAAACGAGATCAGCATGAGGCTGATCGTCGGCAGCAGCAGGTGGGTGAAGGTGTCGGTGCTGTGGATCCAGAAGTCGCCCTTGAGCGTGGGGGTCGCCGAGCCCACGGTCGCGATCGGACGTCCGTTGATGCGCGGGTTGGTCACGTACGAGTTCCACGTGCGCATGTACTGATCGAGGACGATCACGGCGACGCCGAGCGCCGCGGCGAGAGCGCCGATGCGCGCGGCCTGCCCCTTGTCGTGCTGACCGAGGAGCAGTCCCGCGGCGATGCCCGCCGCGATGCCGACGACGAACAGTCCGATGATGCCCGCCAGGCCCCAGCCGCGCAGGAACGGGAGCGAGACGAAGTAGAGCACGATGACGACCGCGGCCACCACCGCGCCGGTGCGCCAGGCCGTCTTGCTGTGCGTGCCCGCGACGAGCACGACCATGCCGGCGCCGACGCCGGCGATGAGCAGCGGGGCGAGGATCGGACCCAGCGAGGGGTCGAGCAGCCAGTGTGTGGCCGAGATGCCCCAGAGCATGACGCCGGTGGTGAGCAGCGATGCGGCGAACACCACGAGGCGCTTGTTGCGGCCGCCGCCGAGAATCGCCTGCCAGAAGAGGCCCGAGATGAGCGAGAGCGCGATGATCCAGGGCCACGTGATGGTGGGGTCGGCGAGGAAGTCGTTGAAGCCGAGGGCGATGAACACCTTGAGCAGCACGCCCATGAGGAAGGACGGCAGCGAGTAGAGGAAGAAGCTCGCGAAGGTGAAGGTGTAGTCGATCGCGCTGTACTGGCGAAGCGCCGAGACGATGCCGATGGTGACACCGAGGACGATGGCGAGCACGGTCGCTGCGGTGACGAGCTGGAGCGTCGCGCCAATGGCGCGGCCGAGGAGGATCGTGACGGGCTGGTTGGTGATGGTGACGCCGAGGTCGCAGCCACCGCCGGGGATGACGCACTGCACCGCGCCGCCGAGCCAGTTCAGCCAGCGAAGGAGCACGGGCTGGTCGAGGTTCAGCCATTGGATGCGCTGCGCGATCAGGTTGTCCTTGTTGGGACTGCTGCTCGCGTAGAGGTCTTGCAGCGGGTCTCTGGCCCAGGCCACAAGGACGTACATAAGAAGTGAGGCGGCGATCAGGATGAGGATCGACACGCCGATGCGTCGCAAGACGTAACTAAGCAAGGGGACGCCTATTCATGGGTTTCACGGTACCAGGTGCCCGCCCGCCGCTCGGGGTCTTCCGAGCGTCGCGCGGGCGGGGCATCCTGGCACCTGACGTGTGGTTCTCACAGTGATGGGGCGACGGGGAATTGCTCCCCGACGCCCCACGCTGTGCGTCTGTCAGCCGAGATTACTCGCCGACAGTCCACTCCCAGAAGTTCCAGATCGGTCCGGTCTGGTTTGCCATGTAGGTGATGCCCTGGACGCGGTCCGTGTGGGCGATGAGGCCCGGGCTCTGGAACAGGGGCAGACCATAGCCGTCCTCGAACGTCAGGCGGTCGATCTCGAACTTGATCTTGTTGAGGGCGTCCTCGTCGGTCTCGAACTGCGAGGCGTTCGCGAGCTCGGTCACGCGGGCGTTGGAGTAGCCGTTGTAGTTACCGCCGCCGCCTGCAGCGAAGATCTGCGGAAGTGCGGCGTTGCCGACACCGGGCGAGATCCAGCCGAAGATGGCCGCGTCGTAGATGTCGCTGCCGAGCTGGGCGCCCCAGTCCTCGCGACCGACGTTCTCGATGATGAAGCCGGCCTCGGCTGCCGAAGCCTGGATGGCCTCGAACGCGGCGACGCGGTTCGTGTTGACGCTGCTGTAGAGCACGCGCACGGTCGGGGTCGCACCGTTCAGGAGCGCCTTCGCGCCCTCGATGTCGACCTCGGCGAAGCGGTCCGACGTGTTCTGCGCGGCCGACTCGCGGTAGACCTCGCCCTCCGAGGTGACGAAGATCTGCGAGTTGAGCACCTCGGCGTCGGGGTTGATCGGGGTGATCAGCGAGGCGAGGATGCGCTCGCGCGGGATCGTCTTGAGGAACGCCTCGCGGACGTTCGCGTCGGCGAAGACACCGTCGAACTTCAGGTCGACGTGGTCGTACGCGAGCTGCGCGCCCTGGAGCACCTCGATGCCGGTGAGGCCGTTGAGGGTGTCGAGGGTGGCCTCGCTGGCCTGCGGGTTGATCACGTCAACCTCGCCGTTCTGGAGCGCGGTGACCTGTGCGTTCGAGTCGGCGATGAAGCGGATGACCATCTCGTTGTACGAGGGCTTCAGGTCGCCCTTGTAGCTGTCGTTGAGCTTCAGCGTCACCGACTGCGTGGGAGCCCACGCGTCGACGATGAAGGGACCGCTCGAGAGGTAGAGCGACTCGTCGGCGGGGAGCGACGTCACGTCGAAGCCCGTGTTCCAGAAGTCAGCCACGGCCTTGATGGTCGGGTTCGGCGTGACCGGCGCTGCCGGGTCGCCCTTCGGGGTGGTCGTGATCGCGGTGATGAGCTCCTCGACCGTGACGCCTGCCTTCTCGGCCATCACGTGCACGGGCTGGTCGATGAGGTTCAGCAGGTTCCAGTCCACGTACGGCGTGCCGTAGGTGAGGGTGACCTTGAGCTTGTCGTCGCTGACAACGGGAACCTCGGTCGTGTTCACACCGGCGGTGCTGCCGGCGACGTCGAAGTACTGGGTGCCCGAGACGATCTTGCCGCTCTCCTCGTCGAGCGTGTAGTCATCGAAGTAGCCCGAGACCGCGGCCCATGCGAAGAGCATGTCGTCGCTGTCGATGGGGTCGCCGTCCGACCACTCGAGGCCCTCGTTGAGGGTGTACTCGACGGTGAGAGGATCATCGCTGATCTTCTCCATGGTGCCGAACGACTCGTCGGGAACAAGGCCCATCTCGTCATCGATGTAGAAGAAGCCCGACTTGGTCAGGTAGGCGATCTTCGAGTTGATGTCGAGGTTCGCCTGGCTGGTGTTCGGGTTGAAGCTGGTGAGCTCGTTGACCTCAGCGACGATGACCGACGCGTCTGCGCTCGACTCATCCGGGGCGGGAGCACTGGGCGTGCAGCCGGCGAGCGCAAGTGCGCCCACGGCCACGCCAGAAGCAACCACCAAGGCGCGCTTGCGCCATGCGGGGTTTGACACATTTCCTCCTGTGCAAGGGGTGAAGTGCCCGCGCATGATAAAAGCGCGGACACGGATACCAAAACGATAAACATGTTCACAACGGACGGCAAAAAGAACGCACAAACGTTACACACCCTTAACTCAATTGCGCAGACTGTGGCATTCTGACAACGTGACCGACTCGAATGCCCCCACGCGTTGTTCGGAATCTGACATTTCACCCTCACGCGCACGGCTGATCTGGGAGATCTGCATCATCCTCGCGCTTTCGCTTGGGCAATCTGCGATCTATTCTCTGCTCGCATTGCTTCGCCGCGCGCTCTCCGAGGTTCCCCTCGGGCAGCAGAGCGCGCAGCTGAACCCGTCGCGTGACGCCGCCGCGATCTGGGACGCGGTCTATCGGCTGCTCGACATCGTCTTCGATCTCGCCGTGGTCGCGCTCGTCATCTATCTGCTCTGGACGACCGGCGGCAACGCCCTGCGCCGGATCGGCCTCGACTTCACCCGCTTCGGCGGCGACCTCTGGCGGGGCGCGCTGCTGCTCGTCGCCATCGGGGCGCCCGGGCTCGCGCTGTACGTGCTGGGCCGCGAGCTCGGCTTCACGGTCAACGTCGTCGCCTCGCCGGTGGATGCCGCGTGGTGGACGGTCCCCCTGCTCGTGCTGAGCGCGATCCGCGCCGCCCTCTATGAGGAGGTCGTCCTGCTCGGCTACCTGTTCGATCGACTGCGCCGGATCGGCTGGGGAACGTGGTCGATCATCGTCTCGGTCGCGGCCCTTCGAGGCGCCTACCACTCGTACCAGGGGCTGGGCGCGGTGTTCGGCAACTTCGTCATGGGGCTCGTGTTCGGGTGGTGCTACCAGCGCTGGGGCCGGGTCATGCCGCTCGTGATCGCGCACACGCTGCTCGACGTGGTCGCCTTCGTCGGCTACCCGCTTGCGGCGGCGCTCTGGCCCTCGATCTTCGGTGCGTCGGCGGCGTAGCCGCCTGCCCCGCCACCCACTCCTCGACCGAAACACACCACCCCCTTCGAGACACACGGGCCACCACTGTGTCTCGAAGTCAGGACTGTGTCTCAGCGAGCCGGGGGCGGTGCACTTCCCCGATGTGACTCGTCGTGCACAGGCATCCCGTGCTTGAGGACTGCCCTCACGGTGCGCGCCCGCGAACCGGCTCGCCGCAACGTGCGAGAACCTCGCTCATGGCACCGCTCAAGGCCCTCGCGCCTCCCCGGCCGCTTGACCTCTTCCGGGCCGCCGATGAGCGCATCGGCGGGTACCAGATGTGGCGCGACCCCGGGTACATCCGCGTGCGGCCCACGATTTATGCACTCTCGGCAGAATGGGCCACGCTCAAGCCATGGCAGCGCTACCTCGCGCGAGTGCACGCCTACGCGCTCGTCAATCCGGAGGCGGTCTTTTCTCACGAGTCCGCCGCCGCACTCCTCGGTCTGCCCACGTTCGGAGAACCCCGTGACATCCATGTCTTTGATCCGAGGCGCGCCCGATCGGTTCGGTACGGCGACGTTGCCGTGCATACAAGTCTCGACTCGCGCGAGTTCGTCAGAGTCGGCGAGCACTTCGCCACCAGCATCGCCGACACCACCATCGATCTTGCGCGGGTCCTGCCACCTGCCTTCGGGCTCGCGGTCGTCGATGCGGCGCTCGCCACAGGCGTGCCCGTTGCCGAGCTCTCCGAACTCGCAGCGGCGCAGCGGTCCAGGCGCGGCCACAGGTTCGTTGCATGGGCGTGCGCACACGGAGACGCCCGCAGCGAGTCGCCCGGCGAGTCCGTGAGTCGCGCCGTCATCGGCTGGCTCGGATTCCCGACTCCTGAGTTGCAGGTCGAGTTTCGCGATGGTGGATACCTCGACCGCGTCGATTTCCTCTGGCCCGACGCGCATGCCGTGGGCGAGTCCGACGGCTACGACAAATACCTCGCCGAGCAGCTCGACCAGGCTCGCGAGCGCATCATCGCTGAGAAGCAACGGGAGGGCCGACTCCGCCGACGTGGGCTCACGGTCACCCGATGGGATTGGCAGATGACGATGCGGGCGTCCGCACTCGGCGATGCGCTGTACGCCGCGGGCGTGCCGCTGATCGCTCCCCCGCAACGCGTCATGCTGAAGACACTTCGCCTGCACCCGCGGTCGTTCGCAGCCGGAGAACGTCGCGGCTGACGGCGAGCGGCGTTGGCATCGCCGTCACCGTCGCCGCCGTCGTCGCCGTCGTCGCCGTCACCGTCGTCACCCCCGCCGAAACACGGTGCCCACGTTGAGACACAGCGGCACCTCGCGTGTCTCGAAGTCGGCGGTGTGTTTCGGTGCAGGTTCGGGGCGGGGCCTGGATCAGCGCACGCGGCCTACGCGAACGCCTCCGCGGGCGGGCACGCGCACATCAGGTTGCGGTCGCCGTAGGCGTTGTCGATCCGGCGTACCGGCGGCCAGTACTTCGTGCGCACCTGCCCCGACACCGGGTACACGGCGATCTCGCGCGAGTACGGGTGGCTCCACTCCCCCACGACGACGGCCTCCGCGGTGTGGGGGGCCCCCACGAGCGGGTTGTCGTCGGCGGGCCACACGCCGGCCGCGACCGCGTCGGCCTCGGCCTTGATCGCGATCATCGCGTCGATGAAGCGGTCGATCTCTGCGATGTCCTCGCTCTCGGTCGGCTCGACCATGAGCGTGCCCGCGACCGGGAACGACATGGTCGGCGCGTGGAAGCCGTAGTCGACCAGGCGCTTGGCCACATCGTCGACGGTGATGCCCGTGGCATCCCGAAGCGGACGCAGATCGAGGATGCAC
Source organism: Actinomycetes bacterium (assembly GCA_029779645.1). Lineage (GTDB taxonomy): Bacteria > Actinomycetota > Actinomycetes > Actinomycetales > Microbacteriaceae > Microbacterium. Next base: position 86,474 of record JAKPAC010000010.1, read on the forward strand.
TCGTGCGCGACCAGCCCGCCGTCGCCCGTGTAGAGCACCGGATAGTGCTCGCGCAGCCGCGCCGCGATGTAGTTCGCCGCCAGCACCGCCGCGCCGGTCGCCTCGCGCAGGCCATCGGCGCCCATCATGCGCACGTACGCCCACGAGATCGGCAGGATGCCGGCGCTGCCGTACGGCGCGGCCGAGATCGGGCCGCCCTCGTGCACGAAGCCGCCGTGGTCGGGGCGCTGCATGAACGGATGCCCCGGCAGGAACTTCGCCAGATGCGCCTTGGCCGCGACCGGCCCGACGCCGGGACCCCCGCCGCCGTGCGGAATCGCGAACGTCTTGTGCAGGTTCAGGTGCGAGACATCGCCCCCCAGGTCGCCGAAGCGCGCGAAGCCCAGCAGCGCGTTCAGGTTGGCGCCGTCGACGTACACCTGCCCGCCGGCGTCGTGCACGGCCTGCGTGATCTCGAGCACGTCGTGCTCGTACACGCCGTGGGTCGACGGGTAGGTGATCATCAGCGCCGAGAGCGCGTCGGCGTGCTGCGCGATCTTGGCGCGCAGGTCGTCGAGGTCGACGTTGCCGCCCTCGTCGCACGCCACGACGACGACCTTCATGCCGGCCAGCACCGCGGAGGCCGCGTTCGTGCCGTGCGCCGACGACGGGATCAGGCACACCGTGCGCCCCAGGTCGCCGTTCTCGCGGTGATAGCCGCGGATCGCGAGGAGCCCCGCCAGCTCGCCCTGCGAGCCGGCGTTGGGCTGCAGCGAGACGGCGTCGTAGCCGGTGACCTCCGCGAGCCACGTCTCGAGCTGCTCGATCAGGGCGAGGGAGCCGAGTGCATCGCGCTGCGGCGCGAACGGGTGCAGGCCCGCGAACTCGGGCCACGTGATCGCCTGCATCTCGGTTGCCGCGTTGAGCTTCATCGTGCAGGAGCCGAGCGGGATCATGCCGCGATCGAGCGCGTAGTCGCGGTCGGCGAGCAGCTTCAGGTACCGCATCATCGCCGTCTCGCTGTGATGCGTGCGGAACACCTCGTGCGTGAGGAAGTCGCTCGTGCGCACGAGCGCGCCCGGCACCGCCGCGATCGGGGCGACGCCCGCGAGCGAGAGCTCGCGCGGGCCCTCCACCCCGAACGCCCACGCCACGTCGGCGAGCTCGGCGGCGGTGGTCGTCTCGTCGACCGAGACACCGACGACCGAGGCATCCACGTGCAGCAGGTGGATGCCTCGCTCCCGCGCCCGCTCCACCACCTGCGCCGCGGCGCCATCGGTGACCACGCGCAGCGTGTCGAAGAAGCTGTCGTGGGCAACGCGCAGCCCGCCCTCGCGAAGCGCCGCGGCCAGGGCGTGCGCCTTCGCGGAGACGTCGCGGGCGATCGCCCGCAGGCCCTCGGGCCCGTGGTAGACCGCGTACATCGAGGCCATCACGGCCAGCAGCACCTGCGCGGTGCAGATGTTCGAAGTCGCCTTCTCGCGGCGGATGTGCTGCTCGCGGGTCTGCAGCGCAAGCCGATACGCGGGTGCGCCGACGGCGTCCTGCGAGACGCCGACCAGCCGGCCTGGCAGCTGGCGCTCGAGGCCGGCGCGCACCGAGAGGTAGCCAGCGTGCGGGCCGCCGAAGCCGAGCGGCACGCCGAACCGCTGCGTGGTGCCCGCCGCGATGTCGGCGCCGAGCTCGCCGGGCGAGGTGAGAAGCGTGAGGGCGAGCAGGTCTGCGGCGACGACGACGAGCCCGCCGCGCGCCTTGACCGCGGCGATGGCCGCGCTCGGGTCCCAGACCCGACCGGACGCGCCCGGGTACTGGATGAGTGCGCCGAAGATATCGTGCTCGTCCTCGGCGAGCGCGGCGTCGGCGAAGTCGGTGTCGCGCAGCTCGATGCCCAGCGCCTCGGCGCGGTGCGCGAGCAGCGCGCGCGTCTGCGGGAGCGCATCGGTGTCGACCAGGAACACGCTGCTCTTCGACTTGGAGGCGCGGCGGGCCAGCAGCATCCCCTCGACGACAGCGGTGCCCTCGTCGAGCATCGAGGCGCCGGCGGTGTCGAGGCCGGTGAGCTCGGCGACCATCGTCTGGAAGTTGATGAGGGCCTCGAGCCGCCCCTGCGAGATCTCGGGCTGGTACGGGGTGTAGGCCGTGTACCAAGAGGGGTTCTCGAGCACGTTGCGCTGGATGACCGCCGGCGTGATCGTGTCGGAGTAGCCGAGCCCGATCATCGGCCGGTGCAGCGAGTTCTGGGCGGCGAGCGCGCGAAGCTCGGCGATCGCCTCGCGCTCGGTCGCGGCGTCCGGGATGTCGCTGGTCGTGCGGGGCTGCACGTGGATCGAGGCCGGCACGGCCCGCTGCACGAGGGCCTCGACGCTGTCGTAGCCGAGCACGTCGAGCATGCGCTGCCGCGCGGGGCCATCGGTGCCGATGTGGCGACGTGCGAAGGCCTCGTGCGCGGCGGCGCTGGATGCGGCCGTGCTGGACGCGGTGGTGCCGTGCGCTGCGGCCCCGGTCACTGGGCGCCGCCGGTGAGCGCGACGTAGGCGGCGCGGTCGAGCAGGCCCGCGGGCAGCTCGCCCGTGGCGACGCGCACCTTGATCAGCCAGCCGGCCTCGAACGGCGCACTGTTGACCAGGCTCGGGTCGTCGACCACGGCCTCGTTCACGCCGACGATGTCGCCGTCCATCGGGGCGAACAGCTCGCCGACCGACTTCGTCGACTCGATCTCGCCGACGACCTGGCCGGCGGTCACGCCCGAGTCGATGTCGGGCAGCTCGACGAACACGACGTCGCCCAGCTGCTCGGCGGCGTAGTCGGTGATGCCGATGGTGGCGACGTCACCGTCGATCGAGATCCACTCGTGCTCAGGGGTGAAGTGCAGCGCGTTGAGATCGGTCATTTCTTCCTCCGGTAAAAGGGCAGTGCGGTGACGGTGGCGGGCACCTTGGTGCCGCGAACGTCGATGGACAGGACGGTGCCTTCGCCCGCGAGCGCAGGCGGCACGAAGGCCATGGCGATGGGATGCCCCAGCGTCGGGCTGAGCGCCCCGCTCGTGACCTCTCCCACCTGGGTCTCGCCGTCAAACACGGCGTAGCCGGCGCGCCCGGCGCGGCGGCCCTCGGCGACGAGGCCGACGAGCACGGGGCGCGAGGCGTCGGATGCCGCGGCCAGCAGGGCCTCGCGGCCCACGAACTCGCCCTCGCCCTGCGCCACGACCCGGCCAAGGCCGGCCTGGGCCGGCAGCACGTCGCGCGAGAGCTCGTGCCCGTACAGCGGCATCCCCGCCTCGAGGCGGAGCGTGTCGCGCGAGGCGAGGCCGGCGGGCAGCATGCCCAGCGGCTCGCCTGCGACGGCGAGCGCCTCCCACAGCTGCGCGGCGCGCGCGTTCGGGACGAGCAGCTCGTAGCCGTCTTCGCCGGTGTACCCGGTGCGGGCGAGCAGCAGCGGCTCGCCGTCGAACGTGCTCTGCGCGGCCGCGTAGTAGCCGAGCCCGTCGAGGGCCGAGGCATCCAGCCCCTCGGCCGCCGCGATGATCTCGCGTGCGCGGGGGCCCTGCACGGCGATCAGCGCGCACGCGTCGCTCACGTCCTCCACCCGGGCGAGGTCGCCACCGACGATCCCGCCGAGGAACATCGTGCCCTCGAGCGGCTCGGCGCCGAACGCTGCGGCGATGGGCGCCCGCGTGACCCGCTCGGCGAAGGCCGCCGCCACGGCGTCGCGGTTGCCCGCGTTGGCGATCACGAGGTACCACTCGGGCCCGAGGCAGTACACGATGACGTCGTCGATGATGCCGCCGTCGTCGGCGAGCAGCAGCGAGTACTTGGCCCGGCCGACGGCAAGGGTCGAGAGCGTGCCGGCGAGCGCGTAGTCGAGGAAGGCGCCCGCGCCGTGGCCGGTGACGAGAAACTCGGCCATGTGCGAGATGTCGAACATGCCGGCCGCCTCGCGCACCGCGCGGTGCTCGGCGAGGTCGGAGCCGTAGCGCACCGGCATCTGCCAGCCGCCGAAGTCGGTGAACGTGGCGCCGAGCGCCTCGTGGATGCCGCGCAGCGGCGTGAAGCGCGGCTCTGGCGCGGCGGCGCCGCTCGCGGACGGGGATGCGGTGGTCATGAGTTCTCCGATCAGCCGAGAGCGACGCTCGGCACGGTGCCGACGACGGATGTCGTCGGGAACTCCCCCTCTGTCATGGGCCTGAGAGCTTCGCGCGCGCGGGCGGCCGCGTGCGCTTTCACCGTCGGCGGAGCTGCGGGGCGCGGGTGCGCCGGCAGATCGCTTTTCAGAGTGGCCGGATTCGCGCGGTGCGCATACCTGAGAGATTGGCGGGGAGGCTTGCTCCTTCGGTGCCCGGTCTGGCGCTGCGCGCCTGCCGGGGCTCTCCCGCGGGAATCGTGTGGCCGTCTTCAATTATGACGTTCGTTCGTGCACGCCAAGCCTAGCGGGTACGGGGCCCGCGACACGTGCTTGCGGTTCGAGTCATCGCGACACTAAGATCGTGCGTGGAGTAATGGTCACTATGACTCAAACCGACACCCCGGAGCGCACGCGGCAGGCAGGCAGCCCGCCGCGGCTCGGCGTGCCCGCCCCCGAGGCGGTCATCTCGGCCCAGGCGGCAGCACCCGCGGCTCCCCCGGGGCCGGCGCCGGCACCGATCGCTGCACCCCCGACCCCCGGCCCCGAGGACCAGATCCGCGTCGCCGTCTCCACCGTGATCTTCACGCTCCGCCCGGCCGAGACCCCCGGAGCGCGCGACCGCGTCGCCATTCCCCTGGTGCGGCGCACGCGCGACCCGCACCAGGGCCAGTGGGCACTGCCGGGCGGGTGGCTCGGCACCGCCGAGGGGCTGGATGCGGCGGCATCCCGAACCCTCGCCGAGACCACCGGCCTCGCCCCGAGCTTTCTCGAGCAGCTGTACGCCTTCGGCGATGTGCAGCGCTCGCCCAGCCGCGTCGTCTCGATCATCTACTGGGCGCTGCTGCGCCGCGACCAGGCCGCCGCCGCGCTCGTGGGCGAGAACGTCGCCTGGTTCGACGCGACCGCGCTGCCCGCCCTCGCCTTCGATCACAACCAGATCGTCGACTACGCCCTCTGGCGCCTGCGCACGAAGGTCGGCTACAGCCGCATCGCGCACGGCCTGGTCGGTGACGAGTTCACCCTCGCCGAGCTGCGCGAGGTGTACGAGTCGATCCTCGAGCGGCGCCTCGACCCGGCCAACTTCCGCCGCCAGGTGGAGGGCTCCGGCTCCGTCGTGCCCACCGACCGCTACCGCACGGGAAATCATCGCCCCGCGCGGCTGTACCAGTACAACCACGAAGTCGAGCTCGCGGATCGGGGCCCCCTCGCCCGCGCGCTCACCCAATCCGCGACACCAGCACGCCTCACCGAATCGAGCGAATCATGACGCTTCTTGAGCCCAACCCCGCATCGGTCGATCAGCGCATCCGACTGATCACGACCGGCAAGTCGAACGACTCGACGTGCAACACCGACCTCGCGGCGCCGCCGTGGGACTTCGACTCGCGCCCGGGCTACGGGCCCGGGTCGTCGATGGGCGACGTGATCCCGGCCGGCGCGCCCCGCCAGGGCACCCTTCCCGCCGAGTACCGGGAGGCCTCCCCCGAGGAGCTCGACCGCCGCATCCGCGCCGCGAAGGAGGCGATGGGCGACCGGCTCGTGATCCTCGGGCACTTCTACCAGCGCGCCGAGGTCGTGCAGTACGCCGACTACGTGGGCGACTCGTTCCAGCTCGCGAACGCCGCGAAGTCGCACCCGAACGCCGACGCGATCGTGTTCTGCGGCGTGCACTTCATGGCAGAGACCGCCGATCTGCTCTCGCAGCCCGAGCAGGCCGTGATCCTCCCGAACCTCGCGGCCGGCTGCTCGATGGCCGACATGGCCAACATCGACCAGGTCGAGGAGTGCTGGGAGGAGCTCGAGGCGCAGTTCGGCCCGCTCGACGCGCCCGGCCCCGACGGCAGGGTCCCGGTCATCCCGGTCACCTACATGAACTCGTCGGCGGCGCTGAAGGCGTTCTGCGGCCGCAACGGCGGCATCGTCTGCACCTCCTCCAACGCCGAGACGGTGCTCGAGTGGGCGTTCGAGCGCGGGCAGCGCGTGCTGTTCTTCCCCGACCAGCACCTCGGCCGCAACACCGCCAAGGCGATGGGCGTGCCGCTCGAGCAGATGCCGATGTGGAACCCGAACCGCCCCCTCGGCGGCAACGACGCCCAGTCGCTGGACGACAGCCGCGTGATCCTCTGGCACGGCTTCTGCTCGGTGCACAAGCGCTTCACCGTCGAGCAGATCGAGCGCGCCCGCGCCGAGCACCCTGGCGTGCGCGTGATCGTGCACCCCGAGTGCCCCATGCCCGTGGTCGACGCGGCCGACGAGTACGGCTCGACCGACTACATCAGCAAGGCGATCGCCGCGGCCCCGGCCGGCTCGACCTTCGCGATCGGCACCGAGATCAACCTCGTGCAGCGCCTCGCCGCCCAGCACCCCGAGCACACCATCTTCTGCCTCGACGACGTCGTGTGCCCGTGCTCGACCATGTATCGCATCCACCCCGGCTACCTCGCCTGGGTGCTCGAGTCGCTCGCCGACCCCGCCTCGACCGGCCCGGACGCGGCGCGCATCGTCAACCGCATCACGGTGCCCGAGCGCGACGCCGACGCCGCGCGCGTCGCGCTCGAGCGCATGCTCGCCGCTCGTCCGCCGGCCGCGGGCGGTGGCGGAACCGTCGCCTCATGACCGAGGCCCCACTCGGCACCGCGGCCCGCGTCGTGGTGGTCGGCAGCGGCATCGCCGGGCTGACGACCGCGCTGCGCGCCGTGGATGCCGGTCACCAGGTCACCCTCGTCACCAAGGACGTGCTCGAGCAGGCCAACACGCGCTTCGCGCAGGGCGGCATCGCCGGCGTCATGTTCGCCGACGACCGGGTCGAGGACCACGTGCGCGACACGCTCACCGCCGGCGGCGGGCTGGCCGACGAGGAGGCCGTGCGGGTGCTGTGCGGCGAGGGGCCGGCGCGCATCCGCGAGCTCATCGAGGCGGGTGTGGCCTTCGACCGCGGGGCGGACGGCGAGCTGGCGAAGGGCCTGGAGGCCGCCCACTCGTACCCGCGCGTGCTGCACGCCGGCGGCGACGCCACCGGCTCGGTGATCGAGCGCGCGCTCGTCGCGAAGCTGCGCACCGCGGGCGTGGCGGTGCTCGAGCACGCGTTCCTCACCGACCTCGTGCTGCGCGCGGGTCGGGTCGCGGGCGTCACGCTCCTGGTCGATGACGCGGCGACGCGCACGATCCCCGCCGATGCCGTGGTGCTGGCCACGGGCGGCGCGGGCGAGCTCTACGCCCACAGCACCAACCCTCGGGTCGCGACAGGCGACGGCGTCGCGGCCGCCATCCGCGCGGGCGCGGTGGTCGCCGACCTCGAGTTCTACCAGTTCCACCCCACCGTGCTCGCCCACGATGAGCCGTTCCTGGTCTCGGAGGCCGTCCGCGGCGAGGGCGCGACGCTGCGCAACGCCCGCGGCGAGCGCTTCGCCTTCGGCGCGCACCCCGACGGCGAGCTCGCCCCCCGCGACGTGGTGGCGCGCGCGATCGCCGCCGAGATGACCGCGCAGGGCGATGTGCCCGTGCTGCTGGATGCCTCGGCCCTGGGCCGCGAGTTTCTCGCCCGCCGCTTCCCGTCGATCACCGCGGCCCTCACCGACCGCGGCATGGACTGGGACACCGTGCCCGTCACCCCGGCCGCGCACTTCGCGATGGGCGGCGTCGTCACCGACCTGCACGGGCGCACGAGCGTGCCGGGGCTGTACGCCGTCGGCGAGGTCGCGCGCACGGGCGTGCACGGCGCGAATCGCCTCGCCTCCAACTCGCTGCTCGAGGGCGCCGTCTTCGGCACCCGCGCGGCCGCGAGCATCGGGCCCGACCACGCCTCCGGCGCCTGGGCGCCGCGGCTGACCGCCGATGCGGCGGCGCGTCCGGCCCCGGCCGCGCCGAGCCCGGACGCCCCGCCGTTCACCCGCGCCGCGCTGCAGCGACTCATGTGGGCCGACGCCGGACTCGTGCGCGATGCGCGCGGGCTCGGGCACGCGGCATCCACCCTCGCCGCCTGGGGGGCGCAGCCCCGCCGGCCACGCACCGAGCGCGAGCTGGAGGACGAGAACCTCCTGCTCGTGGCCACCGCGCTCGTGGACGCCGCCCTCGCCCGCACCGACTCCCTCGGGGCGCACTGGCGCTCCGACCAGCCGCAGCCCGACGCGCCGCTCGCGTCGCGAACCCTGGAGAACGCAGCATGCTGACCACCGCCACCATCGACAGGGTCGTGCGCGCCGCGCTCGACGAGGACGCGCCCTGGGGCGACCTCACCAGCGAGAGCCTGATCCCGGCCGACGCCGTGGCCGAGGCGACCCTGGAGGCCCGCGAGCCGGGCGTCTTCAGCGGCGGCGCGGTCTTCGCAGCCGCGTTCCACCTCTGCGACCCCACCCTCGAGGTCGAGCTGCTCGTGGCCGACGGCGACGCGTTCGAGCGGGGCGCGACGCTCGCGACCGTGCGGGGGCCGGCGCGCGCGCTGCTGACCGCCGAGCGCATCGGCCTGAACTTCGTGCAGCGCATGAGCGGCATCGCGACCCTCACGGCCCGCTACGTCGCCGAGGTCGCGCACACGAAGGTGCGCATCGCCGACACCCGCAAGACCACGCCGGGACTGCGCGCGTTCGAGCGCCACGCCGTGGTCAGCGGCGGCGGGCGCAACCACCGGTTCTCGCTCTCGGACGCCGTGATGGCCAAAGACAACCATCTCGCCGTGCTCACCCGCGGCGGGCTCTCGGTCACCGACGCGCTGCGCGGCGCCATCGCGAAGCTGCCGCACACCACGCACGTCGAGGTCGAGGTCGACCGCCTCGACCAGATCGAGCCCGTGCTCGCCGCGCGCATCGGCACGATCATGCTCGACAACTTCTCACTCGACGACCTCCGTGCGGGCGTCGCGCAGGTGGGCGATCGCGCGATCGTCGAGGCCAGCGGCGGCGTCACGCTCGAGAGCATCCGGGCGATCGCCGAGACCGGGGTCGACGTGATCTCGGTGGGCGCGCTCACGCACTCGGCGCGCGCCCTCGACCTCGGGCTCGACATCCGCATCGCGTAGCCGGCACCAGCACCAGCACCAGCACCAGCACCAGCACCAGCACCACGACCATGTACCTCGACAACGCCGCCACCACCCCCGTCCGCCGCGAGGCGCTCGAGGCGATGTGGCCGTTCCTCACCGGCGAGTTCGGCAACCCGTCGAGCCACCACGAGGTGGGCGAGCGCGCGGCGGCGGCCCTCGCCGCGGCGCGCTCGCAGGTCGCGCGCGTGCTCGGCATGCGCGCGAGCGACGTGATCTTCACCTCCGGCGGCACCGAGGCAGACAACCTCGCCATCAAGGGCATCACCCTCGCCGCCGTGCTGCAGCGCGGCAAGCGCCACCTGGTCACCACCCCCATCGAGCACGAGGCCATCCTCGAGTCGGCGGCCTTCCTCACCCGCGTGCACGGCGTCGAGGTCACCTCCCTGCCCGTCGACCGCACGGGCCTGGTCGATCTGGATGCCGCGGCCGCCGCCCTGCGCGACGACACCGCGCTCGTGAGCATCGGGTACGCGAACAACGAGATCGGCACCGTGCAGGACATCGCGGCCCTCGCCGCGCTGGCCCGGGCCCGCGGCATCCCGTTTCACACCGACGCCGTGCAGGCGGCCGGCTGGCTGCCGCTCGACGCCGCCGCGCTCGGCGTCGATGCCCTCTCGATCGCGGGGCACAAGTTCGGCGCGCCCAAGGGCACCGGGGTGCTCGCCGTGCGCGGCCGCGTGCCGCTCGAGCCCCTCCTGCACGGCGGCGGGCAGGAGCGCGAGCGCCGCTCGGGCACCGAGAACGTCGCCGGCGCGGTCGCCCTGGCGACCGCGCTGACCCTGGCCGAGGCGGAGCGCCCCGAGGCCGCCGCACGCCTGACCGCGCTGCGCGACCGCTTCATCGACATGGTGCTCGCCCGCGTGCCGAGCGCCGAGCTCACCGGGCACCGCACCCGGCGGCTGCCGGCGACCGCGAGCTTCACCTTCGCGGGAACGAGCGGCGAGGCCGTGCTGCTCGAGCTCGAACGGCGGGGCATCGTCTCATCGAGCGGCTCGGCGTGCGCGGCCGGGAGCGACGAGGCATCCCACGTGCTCATCGCCCTCGGCATCGCCAAGGAGGTCGCGCAGACCTCGGTGCGCTTCACGCTGCCCCACGACCTCGCGCAGCCCCTCGATGCCGTCGCCGATGCCGTCGCCGACGCCGTGACCGCGCTCACACCGCGCTGACGCGGCGCCGCGCCCTGCGGCACCAGCACCAGCGCGGCGCAGCAGCAGCGCAGCCCGGCGGCTCGGACCGCCGCCCCGCCTCAGCCCGCGTCGCCCGCCCGCAGCCCGCGCGTCGCGTCGAGCTGCTGCTGTGCGAGGGCGGCATACAGCCCGCCGTGCGCGAGCAGCGACGCGTGCGTGCCCGACTCGACGATCTGCCCCTCCGAGACGACGTGGATCACGTCCGCTCCGATGACCGTCGAGAGTCGGTGCGCGATCGAGAGGGTCGTGCGCCCGGCGGCCGCGGCATCCAGCGCCTCCTGGACGATGCGCTCCGAGACCGTGTCGAGCGCACTCGTGGCCTCGTCGAGCAGCAGCATCGGCGGGTCCTTCAGCAGCACCCGCGCGATGGCGATGCGCTGCTTCTCGCCGCCCGAGAGCCGGTAGCCGCGCTCGCCGACGACCGTGTCGTAGCCGTGCTCGAAGCTCATGATCACGTCGTGGATGTGCGCCGCCCGGCACGCCGCGACCAGCTCGGCATCGCTCGCGCTCGGCTTGGCGTAGCGCAGGTTCTCGGCGATCGTGGCGTGAAACAGGTAGGTCTCCTGGCTGACGATGCCGACGTGCTCGATGATGGATGCCTGGGTCAGATCCCGCACGTCGGCGCCGGCGAACAGCACCCGACCGCCGCCGACCTCGTACAGCCGCGGCGCGAGATACAGGATCGTGGTCTTGCCCGCCCCGCTCGGCCCCACGAACGCGACGTGCTGGCCCGGCTCGACCGTGAACGAGACGTGATCGAGCGTGGGGCGCGAGTCGGCCGGCGCATCCGGGTAGCGGAAGACGACGTCGTCGAAGCGCAGCCCACCACGCGGGCCGGGCGCCTGCGCCACGGTGATCGCGCCGGGGCGGTCGGCGATCGCGGGCACCAGGTCGAGGTACTCGAAGATGCGGGCGAACACGGCCTTGGAGGTCTGCAGATCGAGCGCGACGCGCATGAGCCCCATCAGAGGGCCGAGCAGGCGCGCCTGCACTGTGGTGAAGGCCACGATGGTGCCGGCGGTGATGACCTCGCCGCCGCCCGTGATCAGCAGCCCCGCGACCAGGTAGATGACGGCCGGCACGCTCGACATGATCACCTGCACGACGCCGAAGAAGCGCTGGCCGCTCATGGCCTGGCGCACCTGCAGCCGCACCTGATTGCGGTTCTCGTCGCGGTAGCGGTCGATCTCGGTGCGCTGCCGGTTGAACGCCTTCGACAGCAGGATGCCCGAGACGCTCAGCGTCTCGTGCGTGATGGCGGTGAGCTCTGACAGTGAGGCCTGTGTCTGCCCGGCGATGCGGGCTCGCACCTGCCCGACGCGCCGCTGCACGACGACGAGGCCGGGCATGACGATCACGGCGATGATGGTGAGCCGCCAGTCGATGATCAGCATCGCGGTGAGCGAGGCGATCACCGTGACGATGTTGCCCAGGATGCTGGTGATCGTGTTCGTGAGCACCCCGGCGACGCCGCCGACGTCGTTCTGCAGCCTGGATTGGATCACCCCGGTCTTGGTGCGGGTGAAGAAGCTCAGGTCCATCCGCTGCAGGTGCTCGAACAGCTCGACCCGCAGGTCGCCCGTCACGCTGTTGCCGACGCTGGAGGTCAGCCACGTCTGCAGCACCGACAGGGCCGCGTTGGCGATGTACAGCGCGATCATGAATCCGACCAGCTGCGCGAGCAGCACCAGGTCGGGCGGCGCCCCCTTCGGGAACAGCGCGTCATCGAAGATGCGCTGGATAATCAGCGCGGGCACCACCGCGACGCTCGCGCCGACGATGACGAGCACGACCATCCACGCGATCCTGCCCCGATAGGGGCGGAACAGGCGCATGATGCGCGGGCCGAGGTTCGGGATCGCGGGCGCCTGGGCGTTGAGCTCACGCTGGGTCGCGGCATCCACCGCCCGCTGTCTGCCCACGCCGGCACGCCCCATGCTCATGGCCACAGCCTAGCCACGGCCGCGCACCCTCAGGCCAGCGAGGCCATCCCCACCACGAGGTTGATCACGGTGGCGATGATCACGGTCGAGAACAGCCAGCCGAGCATGGTCTGCCCGATCGCGATCCGCCGCATCTCGTTGCTCGTCAGATCGGTGTCGGCGACCTGGAACGTCATGCCGAGGCCCACCGAGAAGTAGATGAAGTCGGTGTACATCGGGGCGTAGTCCGGGCCCCCGTGAAAGTCGATGCCGCCGACGGGATCGCCATAGAACGCGCTGGCATAGCGGAGCATGTAGTTCGTCTGGATCAGCAGCCACGACGCGGCGACGCCGAGCACCCCGATGCCGCCCAGGATGAGCACCTGCGCGTCGTGCGCCGATCGCGACTGCAGCAGCACCACGCCGACGGCGCCGAGGCTCGCGATGGCGCCGATCATCGAGACCGCGCGCGAGATCTGGCGCCCCGGGTACTCGCCGGTGGCGTGCTCGCGCGTGCGGGCCCCGTCCATCGGCCAGAGGAAGGCGAGCACCCCGACCACCTCGATCAGCGCCGCGACGCTCCACCCGACGATCAGCCCCGCGGCGACGCTCAGCCACTGCCCCACGACCACTCCCGCGGCGACGCCGAGCGCGAGCGAGACGAGCAGGCGCCACTTCACGTCTGAGAACCATCGCTTCGCCGTTGTCATACACGCATGTTCCCACCCGTCGCGTGCCAAGTCATCCGCCAAGACCCGGTATCGTTGGGGCATGACCAGCACTCCGAACTCCGCCTTTCCGGAAGACGTCGAGCTCAAGAAGCTCCACGAGCTGACCGAGGAAGAGATTCAGGCGCCCGAAGAGAAGCTGCTCGGGGGCGTGCTCCCCCACCCGAAGCCCACCGAGGCGATCGGCTCCGTGCACTGGGACGAGCCCTTCGTTCCCGAGAGCGACGACTGAGCTCGACCCGCCTCTGAGCGTGTGCGTGCCGCTTCGGCGGCACGCACTGCTGTTTGCGCGCACGGCGTCCCCGTGCGCGGACGCCCGCGCCGCGGCATCCCGAATTCACAGCCCACGCACACCTGCACGGTGGTGGAATAGCTGGTTGGCTCCCACGGTTGTCCCCTCCTGTGGCTGACCCGGCGCCCCGCGACCGGCGCCCCGCCGAACACTCGAGCCCGCGACGGCCCCGGCACCCCCGGCCCGTTCGCCCCATGCCCGTCGACGCCTCGACCGTCCGAGAGGAATCCCTTGCCTGACTCTCCCCGTCCCGCCACGAACACGATCAGCATCCCTGGCGACAGCGCCCGCGCGGATGCCGACGGGGGTGTCGTCATGCCCGAGTACGCCGCGCGTGACACCCGCGTGATCTGGCTGCTGCTCGGCGCGGCGTTCGTCGTGATCCTGAACGAGACGATCATGGGCGTCGCCATCCCGCACCTGATGGACGACCTGCGCATCACCGCGGTGGCCGCGCAGTGGCTCACCACCGGCTTCATGCTGACCATGGCCGTCGTCATCCCCATCACCGGATTCCTGCTGCAGCGCTTCACGACGCGTGCGATCTTCATCTCGGCGATGTCGCTCTTCTCGCTCGGCACCCTCACCGCCGCGGCGGCTCCTGGCTTCGAGGTGCTGCTCGTGGCCCGCGTGATCCAGGCATCCGGCACGGCGATCATGATGCCGCTGCTGATGACGACCATCATGACCCTGGTCGCGCCGCAGGCCCGCGGCCGCATGATGGGCCGCGTGTCGATCGTGATGTCGCTCGCCCCGGCGATCGGCCCCTCGCTCTCGGGGCTCATCCTGAGCACGCTGAACTGGCGCTGGATGTTCATCGTGGTGCTCCCGATCGCGCTCGTGATGCTCCTGGTCGGCATGAAGTGGATGCTGAACGTCAACGAGCCGAGCCCCGCCCGGGTCGACCTGCTCTCGGTGCTCCTGTCGGCGCTCGGCTTCGGCGGACTCGTGTTCGGCCTCAGCCAGATCGGCGCGGGCGGGCACGGCACCTCCCCCGCCGAGGTCGCCGCCCAGGCGATGGCCGCCACCACCATGTGGGTCGCGCTCGCCGTCGGCGCGCTGTCGCTGACGATCTTCATCCTGCGCCAGCTGCGCCTGCAGCGCGAGGACCGCGCGCTGCTCGACCTGCGCGTGTTCCGCTCGCGCAACTTCACGCTCTCGATGACGCAGATGACGGTGCTGACCGCGGCGTTCTTCGGCTCGATCATCCTGACCCCGCTGTACCTGCAGCACGTGCTGGGCCTCTCGGCGCTCGAGTCGGGCCTGATCGTGCTGCCCGGCGCGCTCGTGATGGGCCTGCTCGGCCCGATCGTCGGCCGCATCTACGACGCCCGCGGTCCGCGCGTGCTGCTCGTTCCGGGTGCGGTCATCTCGAGCGCGGTGCTGTGGACGTTCACGACGCTCACCGAGACGACCTCGCCCTACTTCGTCATGGTGCTGCAGATCGTGCTCTCGCTGGGCCTCGCGCTCTCGTTCACCCCGCTGTTCACGGCGTCGCTCGGCTCGCTCGAGCCGCGCTTCTATTCCTACGGCAGTGCGATCGTCGGCACCGTGCAGCAGGTGGCAGGCGCCGCGGGCATCGCCCTGTTCGTCACCCTCATGTCGGCGATCGCGAACGACGCCCTGGCCGGCGGCGCCGCGCCCGTCGCGGCTCAGGCGGCCGGTGTGCGCGGCGCCTTCATGATCGGCGCCGTGCTCTCGCTGCTGACGATCGTCGGGGCGTTCCTCGTGCGCAAGCCAGCCGACGACATCGGAGCACCGGCCGGCGCCGCGCCCGCCGCGTAGCACTCGGGGCGCGACGGTCGCGGGCTACGGCCCGCAGACCGTCGCACCGTCGGCGGCCGAGCGACCGTCGTCGCGGCGCAGGATCACCTCGATGCAGCTCGGCCCGGCGCCCTCGGGAACCACCACGACCTCGGGCTGCTCGATCACCGAGTACTCGGTCTCTTCGCCGGGCCGGACGAGGCCCCAGAGATAGGCGTCGCCGGGCTGCGGGTCGGGGTTCGCCCAGGTGAAGCGGATGCCCTCCTCGGTGGCCGTCGCGGCAAGCTCGGTGACCCTGGGCACGCCGGCCCCGGGAACGACGACGTCGACCGGCACGGAATCCGGCGTCTCGCCCGCCTCCGGCTCGCGCTCGCCGGGGGTCAGGGCGCCCGAGGTCACCGCGATCACGCCGCCGGCGATGAGCGCGGCCGCGGCCAGCGAGCCGCCGATGCTCCACCCGATGACGGCACCGCGGCGCCGCCCGCGCGGCGTCGCGCCGGGGGCCGCGGCGCCGGCGCGCGCGGAGTCGATCGGCGCACCGGCGCCCGCGGCTGCGGCGGCATCCGGCGACACCGCCACGGGGGCGCGCATTCGCGTGGCGTCGTCGTCGGCCGGTGCGGGCGGCGTGGGCTGCGCTGCGCCCCAGCGCGGCAGCGAGCTGCTGCTGCGGATCACCGTGTGCTCGAGGCCTGCTGCTGCCGGCTCGCCCACCCCGCGCGGCACGCCGGTCACCGCCGGCGACGCGGCGCTACCGGGGTCGATCGAGACGACGCTGCGAATCCGGGTCGACTCGTCGTCGTCCTCGGCCGCCGGGGCGGGGGCCGCCGGGCCGACGTCGTCGACGACGTCGATCGGCGTCACCGACTGGCGAAGCTCGATCTGCACGCGCTGCAGGGCGCGCGCGAGGTCGATCGCGCTCGCATAACGCGAGGCCGGGCTCTTGGACATGGCGCGGGCGAGCACGCGCTCGAGACTCTCGGGCACGTCAGCGCGACCGGTGGGCGCGAGCGCCGCCGCCTCGATGCGCGCGATCAGGTCGGCGCCGCTGTTGGAGGCCCCGGGCTGCTCGAACGGCGAGCGGCCCGCGAGCAGCGTGTACACCGTGGCACCGAGCGCCCAGACGTCGCTCGTGACATCGCCTCGCGGCGGCTCGGCGAACGACTCGGGAGGCGACCAGGGAATCGACATGCCCTCGCTCTGCGCGTCCGACGACGTCGTCGCCGCGATGCCGAAGTCGGCCAGGGCCGGGCGGCTGTATTCCGTGACGAGGATGTTCGCGGGCTTGATGTCACGATGCAGGATCCCGGCCCGGTGCGCGGTCTCGACCGCCGCAGAGACCTGCACGCCCACGCGCAGCGCCTCCGCGACAGAGAATCGCTCGGCGCGGTAGCGCACCTGCAGGTTGGGCTTCGGGCAGTACTCCATGACGAGGAACGGGCGCCCGTCGGCAGCGACCCCAGCCTGGTAGATCGTGACGATCGAGGGGTGCGTCGACAGCTGCGCCATGATGTCGGCCTCGGCGGCGAACGCCTCCGCCGAGCCCGCGGCGAGGCCCTCGGCCAGGAGCACCTTCACCGCGACGCGGCGGCGCGGCACGTGCTGCTCGTAGAGGAAGACATCGGCGAATCCGCCGGTGCCGAGCAGCTCGACCGGCGTGAACCCGGGGATCTCGGGCGGAGTGGAGGCAGCGCGTGCGCTCACGCGATGCCCTCGAACGTCACGCTCACGCCGTCGCCCAGCTCGAGCACATCGCCCGAGACGACGACGGTCGCCTCGCCGGGGTGCAGCTGGGTGGGCTCGCTGCCCGCGCGGCGCAGCATGGTGCCGTTGGTGGTGTGCAGGTCGGCCACGACCACCGCATCCCCCTCGAGGCGAATCTCGACGTGGCTGCGCGAGATGTCCTGCTCTGGGCTGTCGACCGTGATCAGGTGCGGAAGCATGCCGCCGGTCGTGCGGGTCGAGCTCGGGCGGCGCCCGATCACGACGGTGCGATCGAGCTGCACCGTGCGGCCGGTCGAGAGCACGATGCGCGCGGTCGATGCCGGCGGAGCGGGTGCGGGCGGCGGTGGCGTCGCCGTGCCGGGCTGCGGCGGGAGCTGACCGGCCGCGCGCATGGCGCGTGACTGCGCCACGGAGATGGTCTGGCCGTCGTGGTCGCCGGGGCGATGGCCCGTGCCGCCGGGCACGGCCGAGATCAGGCCGGGCGCGGTGGCCACGGGCGCCCCGGTCGGCGGCGGAAACCCTGCGAGGTTCGCCGCCGCGGCTCCAGCTGCGCTCGGCCGACGGAACGCCGGATCGGTGGCCGCCTTCACGACGGTCGCGCCCCATTCGTCGTCGTCAGGGCCGAGTGCCTCGACCGCGATCGGTGTGGGATCCGCGGCGGGCTCGGGGGCAAGCGGCTCCGAGTCGGGCTCCGGCTCGGGTTCGGGCTCCGCCTCCGGTGCGGGCTCGGGCTGTGCTTCAGGCTCCGAATGCGGCGGCATCCTCGATTCGGGGGCCGGCCCGGCCTTGGGTTCGGGGGCTGTCTCGGGTTCGCGGGCGGCCTCGGGGTCGGGAGCCGCGTCGGGTTCACGGGTCGCCGCGGCTTCCTGCGCTGCTTCGAGTGCCGGCTCTGCTTCGGGCTCGGGCTCGGGTGCCGTCGCGCGTTCGGGTTCCGCCGCCGTCGTGCGCGCCGGCGCGGGCGCGCCCTGCCCGATCGACGCGGCCGCGCCCTGTGCATCCACGACGTCCACGACGAGGCGCGCGACCATCACGATGCCGTCAGCGAACGGCAGCGTGCCCGCGGCGTCGTCCGCGGCATCCTCCGTGTCGATCGTCACGGCGCCGCCACCGCGCACGAGCTGCTCGTTCCACGTGGTGACGCCGGCGCCGTGCACGCTCACGCCCGCGGCGCGCACCGTGAGCGGGCCGCGCACGGCGATGCGAAGCTCGTCGCCTTCGCGCATGACAACCGCGAAGGGCGGGAGCGCGGCGAGGCTCGTGCCGAACGCGCCCGTCAGCGTCTCGAGGACGCTGCCGAGCCCACCGCCAGCGCGCACCGCGGCCCACGAGGCGCGGGCGTGTTCGGCTCCCGCGGTCGAAGGCAGCACGACGGCGCCGCCTGGCGCCACGGCCGCGAACCAGGGCCCCGGGGTGTACTCGCTCATCGTCGGTCTCCTCGCTCGGGCCGGGATCGTGGGGTCTTGCGCGGCACGGTGTCTGCGTCGAGCTCGTCGTCAGACCCACGGCCCGCGTCACGGTCGCTCGCTCTGGGAAGTGTATCCATCGGGTCGTGCTGAACCACGGCGAGCGCGTCGACCACCACGGCCGTGACGTTGTCGCGCCCGCCGTTGGCGAGCGCCTGCAGCACGAGCCGCTCCGCGGCCGCCTGCGGGTCGGGCAGCGTCGACAGGATCTCGCGGATGGTCGCCGCATCCACCTCGCCCGAGAGCCCGTCCGAGCAGATGAGCATGCGATCGCCCTGCGCGGCGGGCAGCATCCAGAAGTCGGCGTCTTCATCGCTGCCGGCGCCGAGCGCACGCGTGATGACGTTGCGGTCGGCCGCGGTGGCCGCCTCCTCCGGGGTCAGCTCCCCGGCGTCGACAAGCTCCTGGACGACGGAGTGGTCGACGCTGATCTGCTCGAGCGCACCTCCCGCCAGCCGATAGGTGCGCGAATCGCCGAGATTCACGACGAGCCAGTAGCCGTCGCCGCCGTGCTGCGAGACGACGACCCCGGTGAGCGTGGTCCCGGCGCCGCCGCTCGGACCGCCGGCAAGCGCGTCGACGCTGTGCCGCGCGAGGTCGATCACGCCGACCACGTCTTCGACGCGCGCGCTCGGCAGGCCCACCAGCGGCTGGAAGGCAGCGAGGGCGGCGGCGCTTGCGACCTCGCCCGCCTCGTGGCCGCCCATGCCGTCGGCGACGAGAAAGACCGGATGCTGCGCGAGCATCGAGTCTTCGTTGATCCGGCGGCGCAGCCCGACGTCGGTCGCCGCGCCCGCCGACACGACGATCGGGGCGGAGAGCATCTGAGCGTCCGTCATCGCACCACCAGCGCGAACGTCACCCGACGGTCGCCGATCACGACGACATCGCCCGCGAGGATCGCGGTGAGCGCGCCGGGCGTCAGCGGGCGCGCCGGCACGCCCTCGCGATGCAGGATCATGCCGTTCGTCGAGTGCAGGTCGACGATCCACGCGCCGTCGGCGTCCACGCCGGCGCCGAAGTGCGTCTTCGACAGCGAGAACGAGTCATCGGGCACCGCGATCGAGGTCGCGCCCGCGAGCTTCGACGAGACGCGCACGGCGTCGGTGGATGCCACGGGGTCGCGGCCGATGACGGCCCCATGCGGGATCGTCACCACCGTGCCATCGTCCCAGCGCAGCTCGAGCTGCGACGCGGCGGGCGGCGCGACCGACGGCGCCGCTGCGACGAAGCCCGGCGTCGCCGCGGGTGCGGGTGCGGGCGCAGGCCCAAGCGGAGGCGTCGGCGCGGGCGCCCCGACGCGCGGCGCGAGGTGCGCGGGCACGTCGCCGATGAGCGGCGCGGGCGAGAAGGGTCCCGGCGGGAGCGGCGCGGGCGGGAGCGACGCGCCAGCCGGCGCGACGCCGGCACCGACGCCGCGCGCCCCGGGCACGGGGGGCACGGTGGGCCGGGCCCCCGGAAACCCGAAGGGGCGGTCGCGGTCGATCTCTTCGATCGCAGCGGGCACCGGCGCGGGCGGCGGCGCTGCGGCCTGCGCGGCGGCCTGCGCGACCGCCTCATCGAACGCGAGGGCGTCGACCATGATCGCGCCCACCAGCAGATCGTGCCAGCCCTGCCGGCGGCCGCTGCGGTCGAACAGCGGCGTGACATATCCGACGACGACGCCGGCCAGCACGCTGAACACGACGGCGCGCCCCAGCGCCCGCCAGAATCCGAGCCTGGTGCCGAGCCCCGCGCGCACGAGGCGGATGCCCATGAGACGCATGCCGATCGAGCCGCGGCCACCCTGCATCGCCACCCACACGATCGACCAGGCAGCGCCGAGCACCGCGCCGGCGATCACGAGGATGAGGGCGGGCAGCGACGCCGCCGGCAGCGCCTGGCTGGAGCCGCCGGCCGCGCCGTCGAGCAGCGCGCCCAGCACCGACAGCCAGAGCATGATCGCGCCGACGATGGTCACCGAGGCCACGAGCAGGGCGATGGCGCCGTCGATCAGGTAGGCGACGACACGGCGGCCGAACGCCGCGGGAGGCTCCGGCGCCCGGGCGGCCTGGCCGCCGGCGACGCCAGCCGCGGGGGGCTTCGGGGGTGGGACGATCTCAGGCATCCCGTGCACAGCGCTCACTTTCGCTCCTTCCGGCGCAGCGAGCGCAGGCTGACCCGCGCGCGCAGCATGCGCCATGTGCTCTGACCGGAGGCGAGCTCGCTCGCGCTCGCATCGACATCGCGCCAGAACTCGTCGACATCGCTCTCGCTCGGCTCGCCCGGGCCGAAGACCTGGGCGTCGGCGCGATCGGCAAGCACCAGCGCCGCGCCGCCGATCTGGCGGGCATCGCTCTCGGCGGCCGCCGCCTGCGCATCGGCGGCGCGCACATCGGCGGCGCGGGCATCGGCGAGGCCGGCATCGGCACGCGCATCGGTCGCCGCGAAGTGCGCACACACCGCCAGGGCGCCGGCGCGGCGCGTGCCGCGCGGGGGCACCGGTGCCCCGAGGTCGACCGCGCGGTCGACGAACTCGTCCCAGCCGCCGCTGATCTGATCCGCGGTGCGCGCTCGGGCGCGGCGGCGCTTTCGGCGACCGAGCTTGAGCAGCAGGATCGCCAGGAACGGCGCGGCGAGCACCAGCAGGGTCGCGAGGCTTCCGCCCACGATCCACAGCACCGTGCCGAGCCAGGCGACGCCGAGCGCGTCGTCCTCGCTCTCGCCGTCGTCGGCGGGGATCTCCGGCGGCAGCTGCACCGGCTCCTGCGGGGGCGGCGGCGGCTGGATCACCTGCGGCTTGGGGTCGGTGCGCGGCTTCGTGTCTTCGTCGGTCGGCACCTGGTCTTCGGGCGGCGTCGGGTCGAACACGACCCAGCCGAGCTCGTCGAACGCGACCTCGACCCAGACGTGCAGCGTGTCGCCCGTGGCGGTGAAGCGCTCGCCGGCCGACTTGGCGTCGGGGTAGAACCCCATCACCACACGCGCGGGCATGCCCAGCTGCGAGGCCATCACCGCCATCGCCGTCGCGTACTGCTCGTCGTCTCCCACCATCTGGTCGGCGCCAAGCAGCGCGTCGAGGCGCTCGGCGCCGTGGCCGGCCCGCGAGCGGGGCTCGCCCTCGAGGCCGTGGCTGAAGAAGCCGCCAGTCGCAAGCGCGCTCTCAAGCGCACGGGCCTGCCCGATCGCCGTCTCCGCCTCGGCCGTGAAATCACCGGCGGCGGATGCCGCGGTCTGCGGAATCCCCTTCTGCTTGGGCATCTTCACGCTGCCGAAGAGCGCGTCGGCCAGTGCGGCGTCGCTCGGCGCCGCGGGCACGACGGTGTCGATCTCGTAGCTGTCGCCCTCGCGGAGCCCACGGGTCACCACGGCGACCCCCGAGCCCGGGTTGTAGTGCAGCGAGCGGGCGAGGTCTTCGCCGCGCTCGCCTTCGAAGCTCATGCGGGTCGGGTATCCCACGCCGGGCACCCAGACGCCGCCGAGCTCGCCCATCGTGAATGTCATCGTGGCGTCTTCGCCGGCGACGCCTGCCGCGCCGCCCGGGGCGATGCGCTCGCCCACGCGCAGGAACGAGCCAGAGCCGCCGGCGCCGTTGCCCGAGACGTTGTAGACGACGCCGTCGTATGCGTCCATCGTCGCCAGCCGCACGCGCGCGCCCTCCGGCAGCCCGTCGACCGTGAACAGCACGCGGTCCTTCGCGTCGCGGATGTAGCCGCGGAACGCCTGCAGGGGGCTCGGATACTCCCGCACATCGAACGGTGGGATCACGACGTCGCGCAGCACGTACCGCGGCGATGCCATGCTCGTCACCGCGGCACTCGCGCCGCCGGCGGCCAGCGCCACGACCAGGACGCCGGCGGCGAAGCCGAGACGGCGTACCGTCGCGCTGCGGGCGAGGGTGTTCTCACCCTGCGACTCGGCGACCGCGCTGCCGCGCGCCGAGCTGCGCAGGAGCGCGCCGCGATACGCGAGCCACGCCACGGCGACGCCGGTGAAGACGACCCCCTGCGCGATCGGGAACGTCGCGCGCGGCACACCGAACGCGATGGCGACCACGAGAAGCGCGAGCGCGGGCAGAATCGCCCAGGCATAGCCGCGGGCGAGGCGCAGCGCGAAGCTTCCCGCCAGGACGGCGGCGACGAGCGCGGTGAGGAACGGCAGCACGACGAGCGGGTCCTCGCCGGGCAGCGGAGCCTGCGAGGTCAGCAGCTGCTTCCACGAGAACACCACCCCGAGCGCGAGCTCACGGAGCGTGTCGAGGCTCGGGATCACGCCGAACAGCGACATCGGCCGCAGCGCGAGCACGCCGCCGAACACGAAGTAGGCCAGCACGCTCACGCCGGCCACGGCGAGCATGCCAAGCCGGAAGCGGGCGCCGAGTGCGGCGATCGTGAGCCCGACGAGCACCGCTCCGCCGCCGGCGATCCAGGCGCCCGCACCCATGAACGACGGCGCCCAGGCCGAGACGCCCACCAGGAGCAGCGCGGCGACGGCCGCGAGGTCGAACAGCCAGCGCGAAGAGAAGCGCGCGGCCGACGAGTCCATGCCCGCTTCGGGCGTCGCGGCGCTCACGACAGCACCCGCCGCAGCGCGCCGCGCAGCTCGCCGAGCTCGCCGATCGTCAAGACGCTGGCCTCCCCCAGCATGCGCAGGGCGGGCGTCGCGCCGGGCTCACAGACCACGGCGATGTTGCGGGCGCCGAACGGCAGCAGGCGCGTGGCATCCCGAAGCTGCTGCGCACTCACGCTCGAGCCGCACACGAGCACGACGACGCTCGCGGTCTTCGCGGAGCGACCGACCTCGGCCGCCAGCTCAACGACGCCGCCCTGCCGGGGGCGACTGTGCTCGAGGCCGCTGAGGGTGTCGAGAAACTGCTTGGCCGTGCCGGCGGTGATCGTGCGCTCCTGCACCATGACGGTGAGGTTTCGCGCGTCGCGCAGCGCCTGGAGGCCGAGCGAGCCGGCCACCGAGACGGCGAGCTCGAATTCGTCCTCGGTCGCGAACTCGGCCGAGCTGCGCGTGAGCGCGATCACCGTGTGCGAGCGGCGGGTCTCTTCGAACTGGCGCACCATGACCGTGCCGGTGCGGGCGGTCGAGCGCCAGTGGATGTGTCGCATGTCGTCGCCCGGCACGTACTCGCGCATGGCGTGAAACGAGACGTCGTCGCTCGAGAGGTCGCGGGTGGGCAGCCCCTCGATGTCGCGCATGTAGCCCGCGGTCGCGCCGTCGAGCAGCACGGTGCGGGGGTGCACATAGAGATCGACGGGGTCGGTCCACGTGTGCACGCGCTCGAACAGGCCGAGCGGGTCGCCGCGCAGCGCGCTCAGCGGGCCGACGGTGAGAATGGCGCGGCGGGCCGTGGGCACGGTGAACAGGTCTTCGTGCTGCGCGTCCGCGCCCAGGCGCGGCACGGCGAACGAGGCGCTGCCGGCCCCGACTGGCAGGAGCACGCGGGCCGGGAGGATGGCGCGCCTGCTCGGGTTCGCCAGCGAGATGCGACCGAAGGCGCGCTCCCCGACCACGATCCGGCGCTGCGCCATCTCGAGCTTCGCCCGGTACTCGGTGCGGCCGATGAGGAAGAACGCGCAGATCACGATCAGGGCGGTGCCGCACCAGGCGATGGTGCGCAGCTCGGCCCAGCCCAGCGTGGCGCTGAACAGCCACGCGAGGACCGTGCTGACGATGACCGCCCAGCCGAGCGGGCGCACCACCGAGAGCACGCGCCCGCAGGCCGCGCGCGCCGGGGCGGTCGCCGGCCACGCCGTGTCGAGCAGCCACGCGACGGCGGGGAGCCGGGTGACCGTGAGGGCCGCCGACATGCTAGGCAGAGAGGCGCTGCTGGGGCGCGGTGGTGTCTTCGAGCACGCGTGCGACCACCGTCTCCGGGGTCGTGCCGGCGAACTCGGCCTCGGGGTCGAGCACGATGCGGTGCGCCCAGACCGGCTGCGCAAGTTGCACGATGTCGTCGGGGGTCACGAAGCGGCGACCCTGGGATGCGGCCCAGACCTTGGCGATGCGCATCATGGCGAGGCTGCCGCGCACCGAGACGCCGAGGCGCACGTCGGCGCTCGCGCGGGTGTTCTGGCCGAGCTCGGCGACGTAGCGCAGCACCGCCGGATCGGTGTGCACGGTCGCGGCGAGGTCGGCCATGTCGGCCACGGCCTGCCCCGTGATGACCGGGCTGAGGCGCGCCGCCGGGTTGCGCTCGGCCGAGCCCGCGAGGATGCGCTCGGCCGACTCGAGGTCGGGGTAGCCGATCGAGGTCTTCAGCAGGAAGCGGTCGAGCTGCGCCTCGGGCAGCTTGTAGGTGCCCGCCTGCTCGATCGGGTTCTGCGTGGCGATCACCATGAACGGGCGGCCGACCTCGTGCGGGGTGCCGTCGATCGTGACGCGCGACTCCTCCATGACCTCCAGCAGTGCCGACTGGGTCTTCGGGCTCGCCCGGTTGATCTCGTCGGCCAGCACGATCGACGCGAACACGGGCCCGCGGTGAAACTCGAACTTGTGCGTCGCCTGGTCGTAGATGGTCACACCGGTGACGTCTGACGGCAGCAGGTCGGGCGTGAACTGGATGCGCGAGTTCGTGCCCTGCACGGTCGCCGCGAGCGCCTTTGCGAGGCTGGTCTTGCCGGTGCCCGGGGCGTCCTCAAGGAGCACGTGTCCCTCGGCGAGCAGGCTCGCGAGCACGAGACGGATCACCTCGGGCTTGCCGAGCACCGCCTGGCCGACGTTGTCGACGAGCCGGCCGAAGGTGTCGGCGAACCAGGTGGCCTGCTCTTGGGTCATCGTCATTTCAGCGAAGTTCTCTTTCGTTCGTGTTCGTGCATCGTGTTCGCGCCGGTATGGGGTGCGGCGCTAATACCAGGTCATCTTCTGCGAGGTGCCCCAGCCCGAGATCGTGACCCAGAACTGCTGGCCCGGGTCGCCGAAGTAGCACCCCAGCTGGACGGTGCCGTTCGTCGGCAGCCAGACCGTCGAGGTGCCCCACGTGCCGCCGTTGGGGCCGCTCGCGTTGCACGTGACGGTGTAGTTGCCCGCGGGGAAGTTCGCCACGGTGACGGCCCCGTGCGCGCAGGCAGACGCGGTGCAGTAGCCCGGCCAGTAGCCCGAGTCGCCCTTTGCCCCGACCGCGGTCGCCGGCGGCGGCGCCACCGTGCTCGCGCTGGCGCTGCGCTCGCTGGTCTGGCCCGCGGCATCCGTCACGACCACGCGGATGCTGTGGCTCTGGCTGTAGCCGTTGCCCGCCTGAGCCGTGCCGGTGAGCCCACCCGACTGGAGGGCGCCGCCGTTGATGCTGTACTTCACGGTGAGGTCTCGGCCGTTGCGCGGCGGCGCCGTCCAGGCGAACTTGACGGTGGTGCCGGACTGCGTGGCGGTCACGCTCGGCTGCGCGATCGGGCCGTACGGCGCGACCGAGTTCGACTCGGGCGACGGGTCGCCGTTATAGCGCACGCCGTCCATCTCGGTGTAGGCGCGCACGCGGATCGTGTAGCTGTTGTTGTTGTTGACCTGGCCGTTGCCGATCGTGCCGCTCGTGCCGTTCAGCGCGACCCAATCGGAGCGCCATGCGCCGCCCTTGACGCTGTACTCGTAGCGGAGCTCGCCCGCGTTGGCGCCGTTGCCGGCGGCCGCCCCGAAGCTGACGCCGACGGTGTTGTTGCCCTCGGTCGCCGCGATGGTTGCGGGCGTGCCCGGCTTGGTGAAGGCGCGGCGCGGCGCCGACGGCGGGCTCGTCGAGCCGGTGCCGGCCTTGTTGGTCGCCGCGACGCTGAAGGTGTAGTCGGTGGTCGAGGCATCGATCACGACGGCCTGCGCGCGCGTGCTCCCGGGGATGTTGTCGATCGTGCGCACGATGGCGCCGCCGCGCATGACATAGAGCGTGTACTTCGAGATCGCGTCGCCGTTGGTGTGCGGCTCGGTCCAGGTCACCTGCATCTGCGCCTGCGCGCCGACGGGATCGAGGCGTGCGGTCGAGGGAGCGGCCGGGCCCTCCGGCGGCGCCGCCGGGATCATCGTCGACGAGTAGCCGCTCCAGCTCGAGGGCTCGGGGGCGCGGTTGTGCGCCCGGACGCGCACCTGGTACGCGACGCCGTTCTCGAGCCCCGTCCAGCGATAGCTGTTGCCGGTCACGCCGGTCTTCTGGATCGAGCCGCCCGGGGGCGCGGGCGAGATCTCGAGCGTGAACGACTCGACCGGTGAGCCGGGGGTCGGCGGCGTGACCCAGGCCACGTCGAGCGCCGCGTCGCCGAAGGCGAGCGTCGGCGGCTGCGGGGTGTCGGGGCGCGCGTCGGGGCGCGCCACGGCCGAGGGCAGCGACGGGTCGGACGAGCCGACGCGGTTCACCGCGACCACCTGGAAGGTGTACTCGACGTTGTTCGTGAGTCCGTCCAGGGTGCAGGTCGTCGACGCGCAGGTCTTCTCGTAGCCCGCGGGAGTCAGCGACGAGACCTCGTAGTGGGTGATCTCGGCGCCGTTGTTCGACGGCGGGGTCCACGACATCACGACGAGCCGGTCCTGCACGCTGGTCACGGTCGGGATGCCGGGGGTGTCGGGGCGACCCTGCACAGTGAGGCGGATCCGGCCGTCGACCTCTCGGTCGTTGTCGGCGGTCGCGTCGGCGACGCGGTAGCGCACCACCATGGTGCCGAAGTAGTCGGGGCCGGGGGTGACAACGACCTTGTCGCCGACGACCTTGGCCTTGCCCTCCCCCGCCTCGACCTC
This sequence comes from Actinomycetes bacterium, assembly GCA_029779645.1. Lineage (GTDB taxonomy): Bacteria > Actinomycetota > Actinomycetes > Actinomycetales > Microbacteriaceae > Microbacterium. The sequence goes on from JAKPAC010000010.1 coordinate 113,391, forward strand.
GGCGAGCAGGATCTCGAGCGGGGTGTCGGGGAACGGGTTGTAGTCATTCGCGAGCACGGGCACAGTGGTGTCCTTGCCCTGGTGCGCCTCGGCGATCACGTCGTCGTTCGCCGCGGCGAGCGGGCGGATCGAGGCCGAGACGCGCACGTCGACCGTGCCGCGCACGGGCTCCGACTCGCCATCGCTGAGCTCGACGGTCACGGTCGCGACGCTTCCCTTGGGGGTGGATGCCGCGGCCGACGCGCGCAGCGTGCCGCCGTCGATCGACACGTCGAAGCCACTGGGCGCGCCGCTCACGAGGCGGTAGCTCATCCGCTTGACGTCGCCGTCGTCGGGGTCGGTCGTCGATGCGCGCAGGTCGAGCTCGGTGGCCTCCTCGCCGGGTGCGACGTCGACCGTGCTGTCGGCGAAGGTGGGCGACTGGTTGTCGGGCGGCAGCACCGTGACGGGGATCGTGAGGACGGCCTTGCGCCCCTCCGGGTCGTCCGGGCCCGTGCCGTCGGTGACCTCGAAGGTGATCGCGTCCTTGCCGAAGTATCCCTCGGCGGAGGTGTACGCGAGCGTGGACTGGTCCTTCACGAGCGAGGCGCCGTTCGAGTGGTTCGCCGTCGCCTTCGCCGCCTCGGTGATGACGGCCTTGCGGCCGCCCGCGACGGTGACGTAGTCGGCGAGCCGCAGCTCGATCGTCTCGCCGCTCTTCACGATGACCTCGCCGGCCGACTTCAGCACCGGCCGCAGGTCCTTCGAGCCCGGGACGAGCACGAACGCGCTCGCCGTCAGGCCGTCGACATCGGTCACCGTGTAGGTGATGATCTGGGATTCCTCGGCCACGGTGACGCGGACGACGCCCTCGGGCAGCACCTTCGCCGTGGTCGTGCCGACGAGCGAGACCTGCAGCTCGGCGGCGACGCCGTCGGGGTCGACGTCGTTGTCGAGCACGAGCACGTCGACCGTCGACTCTTCGCCGACCTGCGGCGCGGTGACGCGGTCGTCGCGGGCAAGCGGCGGCTGCAGGGGGACGTCATCCTGCACGAGCACCAGCAGCGCGCCCATCGCGGTCGCGCCGCGGGCATCCTTGATGCGATACGGGATCGTGAACTCGCCCGGCTCCTCCGGGGTCGAGACGATGATCTGGTTGCCCTTGACCTCCGCCTTGATGCCGTCGGGCACCTCGAGGCCCTTCGCGTCGAGGTCGATCCGGTCGCCGTCGGGGTCGGAGTCGTTGCCGAGCACCGCGACGGCCGCCGAGCGGTCGGGGCGCAGGATCACGGTGTCGTTGACGGCGTAGGGCCGCTGATTGCTCGACTCGATCGGCGCGATGCCGACGCGGATGGGCGCGACGCCCTCTTTGCCCAGGCGGTCGCGCACGAGATAGGTGAACGAGTCGACGCCGGTCGAGTCTTCGTATGCCTCGTAGACCAGCCAGTTCTGCCCGACCTCGATGATGCGCCCAAGCGAGGGGGCCGATGCGGCGCCGATCAGCTCGACCGAGTCGCCGTCGGGGTCGATGCCGTCGAGGGTGATCGGGATGCGCACGGTCGCGCCGCTCAGCACGCGCGCGGTCAGGTCGCGCGGCCGCGGTGCGGCGTTGTTCGCCTCGTCAATTCCGAGGATCTGGATCGTGACGTAGCCGGCATCCTTCTGCCCCTGGCTGTCGACGACCTCGTACGTGGCGTACACGGTCTTGGGCGTGTCGCCCGCGCGGAAGCGCAGCGTGTTCTCGGCGACGAAGACATCGCCGTCGGCCGGGTCGATGATCGGGTCGATGAGCGTCGGCGAGAGGGTGATCAGGTCGCCGTTCGGGTGGTAGTCGTTGGCGAGCACAGGGATCGTCACGATGTCGCCGGCGCGCACCACGACGGAGTCGTCGGTCGCCACGGGCGGCTTGAGCTTGTTGGGTGCCGGGACGGGGATGACGGTGACCTCGCCGTCGGCGGTCTTGCTGCCGTTCGAGATGCGGTACCCGATCGTCACGGGCCCGGTGAGGCCGCCCTGATCAGAGATGCGGAGCACCTCGTGGTTGAGCACGGCGACGGAGACGCCGGCGCTCTGCGGCACCGAGACCGACTGCACGACGAGGATGCCGCCGGCCGGGTCGGAGTCGTTGGCCAGCACGTCGACGAGCACCTCGCTGCCGCCCGGCAGCATGGCGATGTCGCGCACGGCGATGGGCGGGAGATCTTCGGAGAGCGCCTCGTGCACGTCGACGCGCACGACGCCGACGACGGTGTTGGGGCCGTCGGTCACGAGGTACTGCACGTAGTAGGTGCCGTGCGTCTCGGCCTGGAACGAGAAGGTGCCCGTGTTGAAGTCGGGGATGATCTTCGCGCCGGTGACCTCGTCGAGGCGCGCGAGGCGCAGCGGCACGCCGCTCGGGCTGACATCGTTGGTCAGCGGCGAGACCGTGACGGTCTGGCCCACGCGGGTCTCGACGTGGTCGGCGTTGGTCACGGGCTTCGTCGAGCCGATCGGGCGCACGTCGACGCGCAGCACGCCCTCGCTGTCGGCGGTGCCGTCCGAGACGATGATCGTGATCTCTTTGCGGCCCTGCACCTGGCTGGTGGCGCGGAAGGTGATCTGACCGTCGGCGGTGAACTCGACCTCGTCGCCGTCGGGCACGGCGGCCGCCTTCAGAAACAGGTCGTCGCCGTCCGGGTCGAGCCAGTCCGGCAGCACGTTGTACGAGACCGCGCCGCCCTGCTCGACGGTCACCGCCGCCGCGCGCTTCTGCACGGGCGGCTGATTGGTGCCCTCGGCGCTGACGCTGATGCGCACCGTCGCCTCGTCCCAGCCGCCGCGACCGTCGTCCACCCGGTAGATGAAGGCGTCCTGGCCGCTGGCGTTCTCGTCGACCGTGATCTGGAGCGCGGTGCCGCCGTAGATGGGCTCGACGACGCCGATCGAGGGGCTGCCCGACGGCAGTGTCGCCGTGAGCACGTCGCCATCGGGGTCGGAGTCGTTGTCGATGACCGAGATGATCGTGGTGCGACCGGCGCGCACGCCGAAGTCATCGTCGACCGCGACGGGCGTGGTGTTCAGCTCGGTGCGCTCGGGCAGCGTCGTCTCGGTGAACTCCTCGGCGGTGTTCTCCTGGTCTTCCTCGTCACCCTCGGGCGGCGTGATGTCGTTCCAGTTGTCGACGCGCTGCATGTTCTCGCTGGCCATCCAGGCCGTGCCGCCGAACGTGTCATTGAGCACGACGACCTTGCGGTTCACGCGGAAGACGAACTCGGCGCTCTCGTCGGCGCGGTCGATGTCGGTCTGCGCATCCTGTGCGTCGATGAGGCAGTCGCGCACGAAGCGGTTCGCGCCCGACCACGCCGAGTACGTGCAGCCGGTGAGCTGCACGGGGGCGGTCGGGGTGCCGCTCTTGCCGCCCGAGGGCGTGAGAACCGGCTCTCCCCCGCCGAGCGGGATCTGCACGAGCGCGTCGGCGGTCGCGAGCGCGACGCTGTCGGCGGCCTCCGAGGGCTGCTGCAGGCGCGCACCCGCGGCATCCTCGAGCTGCGTGGTGCCGCCGCCCCGGACGATGACGCGCTCGGTGTCTTGATCGAGCACCACGGCGCGGTCGCCGATCGCGCTGATGGCCAGCGCGGCGCCGGCCGCGACGTCGAGGCCGGTGCGGGTGGGGTCGACCGGCTCGCCCCGCGCGTCGAGGGTCACCTCGACCAGCTCCTGCTGCTCGGCGGAGGCGGCGTGGACGGTTCCGTCGGTGCCGACGGCCACCACCGCCCCCTTGCCGAGGGTGGCGACGGGATCGATCGCCGCGGCGTTGAACGACTCGATCGAGTTGACGTCGGCGACCCAGAGCGCGCCGTCCGTCGGCTCGAGCACGGCGACGGTGTCTGCGCCGAGCGCCACCGAGGCGCCGGCCGGGATGCCCGCGCTGCCCAGCATCTTCACCTGAGCCGGGTCGACGGCGGTGACCGTCGCGTTGCCGTCGTCGACAACCAGCACGGTGCGGCCTGCCTGGAGGATGTCGTAGTCATCGCCCTTGGTGCGAAGCCCGCCATCGAGCACGGCCGATTCGTGGTTGAAGTGGCCGACGAGCAGGCTCGAGCTCTTGGTCAGCCACACCCCGCCGTCGTTGAGGTCGGCCTCGACCGTCGGGTAGCCGTCGTAGACGATCGCCATCGTCGCGATCGCGACAGAACTGACAGTCAGAATCGACGCGCCGATCAGCGCGCTGCGCTTTCGGCGCACCAGAGCGACAAAGCTCATACGCTCCGAACACCCCCCGGCCGAATCACGTAAGTCAGCTTCGAGCGTAACAGGGTGCGGGTGGTACTCCCGACCGCGGCCGCCCGCGTGCGGTGCCCGCACGGCCCCGCGCCCACGCCTGATTCAGCGCAGAATCTCGACGAGCGCGACCCACGCAAACAGCAGGCCGGCGATGATCGCGGCAAGGCTCGCGGCGGCCAGCAGCGCGAACCCTGCCTCCAGGCTGGCGAGCAGAAATGCCCCGCCGATCGTGAACAGCGCCGGGGCGACGGCGGGCACGCCGTACCTTGCGGCCGCGGGCCTGCTCGGCTGCGGATCGGCGCGCACCTCGGCGGGCACTCGCAGCCAGATGAGCCACAGCACGGCGGCGACGACGAGCACCTCGATGCCGAGCACCCATCGCTGCTGCGCCGGCACCAGGCACTCGCTCAGCAGCCGGGGCCGCCCGCTCGCTCGGCGCACGTGGCCTCGACCAGCGCGGTGTGAACGGTCACGACGCGCACCTGGATCGTCTCGACGGGACCGCGCACCGTCCCGGCAACGTCACGCCTGAAGGCGCCGTCGAACAGCACCGATGCGCGATAGCTCGGGGTCACTGCGACGCGCGCCGCGCCGCGCTCGCGAAACACGTGGCTCGTCGCGGTCGGGGTGAACTCGGCCTGCCCGAGCGCCGCCCAGGGGCTCCCGCCGCTCGTGGCATCGAGGCGCTCGCCATCGCCGAAGTCGAAGGCGTAGCCGACGGGAACGAAGCGCACGGTCGCCGCGAACCCGAGCAGTTCGCCACGCAGCTCGTGCGTCGATGCCGCAGCCACGAAATTGCTCGGCATGCCGACGACCGCCACCCCGGCCGGCTCGTTGCGCACGCTCGCGCCGAGCGGGCGGAACGACGCGAGATCCGCCACCGTCACCTCGGGATAGCCGTCGCTCGCCTCGCCGACCGTGTAGCTGTCGCGGCACAGCACGCTCGAGCACGAGTTGGGCGTGAGTGTCGGGGTCGGTGCCGGGCGTCCGGAATTCGCGCCGGGGGCTGCGCTCGTGCCGGAGCCCGTGGCGCCCGGCTTCGTTGCGGTACCCGAGAGATCGACCTGGGTGCCGGCATTCTCGACCGTGCACGCGCCGCCCCACTTGATGCCGCCACCACAGTCAACGTCTGTCGCGGCACGACCTTCAAAACTTGGGGTGAGGACGAACGTCACCGCCAGAGCCAGCGCGATCACCCCTCGCAAACGGGCTCCCCCATTCTGGAGAAAATTCGGACGATCGCCATCCCGGTGTCGCTCATCTTCGAGGGCTCGAGCATCACCGTCAGCGCCAGCACGTCAGCGCCAACGGCGCGTGCGCGAATCGTTCCGTCTGCTTCAACGAGGCGCACATCCGAGATGTCGTTGCACACAGCGAGCTCGGCCTTGCCGACGAAAGGATCGACCACTGTGCGGGCAATCAAAGTATTGGTTTCGTGCCCGAACTTGGTGACACCTGCGGCATGCAATTCCGAGAAGCCCTTCCGTTCCACAGCGTTCAAGTCGCCGACCGTGAGGTCGTACACCGCCTGAAACGTTGCAGGGTCAGAGAGGTCAACTCGATTGAGCGCACTCGTATAGGCCCGATACGTCGCCTCCGCCGCCGCGAAGGCCTCCTCATCGCTCGCGAAGAGCGGCGCCGGAGCGGGCTGCTCGGGCGGCGCGGAGGCGGCGCATCCACTCGTCGCGACCGCGGCGAGCCCAAGAGAAGCAGCCACCAGGAGCCATCGCATCGCACGCATGCGAACACCGTAGTCTCGGCGCCGCGGCGCGACCAGAATCCATCCACAGCGGCACCCACGCGGCCGCGTCTCGCGCCGACGGCCCTCGGTGCGCACGGCGACAGGGTGCTGCGCCGCGTAGGGTACGGAGCACAGCGTCCGATGCACGAGGAGCCCCGCCATGCCGTCAGCACAGCCCGCCAAGAAGGCATCCGCGAAGCAGCCCGCGATGTCGCCGTCAGACCTGCCGATCGAGCCCGTGCTCGACCGGGCGACCGGCCCCCGGCGTGCCGAGGCCGACGAGCTCGTGACCCTGCTGCGCGAGCTCACCGGCGAGGCGCCGATCGTGTGGGCCGGCCGGATTCTCGGCTTCGGCGAGTACGAGTACCGCTACGCGAGCGGGCACGGCGGGCGCGCTCCCCTGCTCGCGTTCGCGCCCGGTCCCACCAAGCACACCCTGTACCTGGTGCCGGCATTCGCCGAGCGCTGGCCCGAGCTCATGGCGCAGCTGGGCGCGCACAAGGCGAGCAAGGGATGCCTCTACCTCACGCGCCTGCGCGACGTCGATCTCGGCGTGCTGCGCACACTGCTGCAGCGCTCGCTCGACGCGAGCTGAGCGCGCCGGCACGGATCGCTCCCGCCGGGCTGCCCCAGGAGCAGCCGCCGCGGAGCAGTCACCGCGGATCAGTCCCAGTCGAGGTAGTCCTCGATGGCGAGCGAGGTCGCCCCGATGTGGGTGGCGGGGAACATGTGCGTGCCGCCCTCGATCGCCACGACGCTCACGCGGTCGGGCGCCGAGGCCTTCAGCGCCTCGCCGTTCGCGACGGGCGTCACGGCGTCTTCCGTGCCTTGCAGCACGAGCACCGGCACGCCGGCGGCCAGCGGCGCGAGCGAGGCGGCGTTGCGGGCGGCGATCTGCATGGGCTCGACCTCGGGGTCGAGAAAGCGCTGCGGGATGCCGGCGAAGTCGGCCGGGCCCACGCTCGGGGCCGCCTCGACCGCGAGCAGCAGCACGCCGTTGACCCGGTCGCCGTACGCGAGCGACACGGCGCGGGCGACGGTGCCGCCGAAGGCGTGCCCGCCCACCCAGGCGTCCTTGATGGCCAGGTGGTCCATGACGTCGACGACATCGGCGGCCAGGTCTCGCATCGAGACTGCGGGGGCGCCGGCCGCGGCATCCATCGGGCGCCGCGAGCCGATGCGCACGACGCGGAAGTCCTCCTGCGACACGGAGTGCCCGAGCACGCCAAGGGTGGCGATGTCGAGCCCCTGGCCGGCGATCAGCACGAGCGCGGGGCCCTCGCCCTCGACGGCGTATGGAATGGCGCGGCCCTCGGGCTCGAAGATCTGGGTGTCGTTCATGGGGTGTCCTCTCGGCGGGCTCCCCCATTTTAGACGCGGATGCCGAGGGCCCCCGACCCGCGCCCGCATGCCGGTGGAGCGCACTGGCGGGCGATGGGCCTCGCGCCGGGCGCGAGCGCGTCGTAGCGTGGGGTGCGCGCACTGCTCGGGATGCCGCATCCACCGCGACACCGCGAGGCGCACGCCGAGCACCACACACGCCCCCGAGCGAAGGAGCACGCATGGCCGAGAACAGCAGCGCCGGACTGTCGAAGGCGGAGCGCGACGCGGTCAAGCAGCGCGCGGCCGAGCTGCGCGCCCAAGAGAAGGCGGGCAAGTCTCGCGCCGCGGGCGAGCAAGCCGTGCGCGAGGCGATCGAGGCGATGCCCGACGACGATCGCACGCTCGCCGAGGGCATCGACCGCATCGTGCGCGAGGTCGCGCCGCAGCTGATGCCGAAGACCTGGTACGGCTTTCCCGCCTACACGAACGGCGCTGGCAAGGTCGTCGTGTTCTTCAAGGCGGCCTCGAAGTACGACGGCCGATACGCGACGCTCGGCTTCGAGGAGGCTGCCCAGCTCGACGACGGGCAGATGTGGACGACCTCGTTCGCACTGCTCGCGCTCACGCCCGAGACGGAGCGCACGATCGCCGAGCACATCCGGCGCGCGGCCGGCTAGACGGCCGCGCGCACACCCCCAGGGTCGCCGATCCGGTCGTCGACCTGGCTATGCAATGCGGGCCGCGCCGTCGAGCTGAGCCCGAATGTCGGCCACGGTCTGGGCGACGCTCAGCGCCGAGGTGTCGAGCCAGTAGCCCAGGCGCGGCGTCTCGTGCCGCAGCGCGCGGTCGAGCGCGGCGATCCCCTCGTCGCCGGGCTTGTAGGCGACCTTGCCGCGCTCCCCCCTCCGCTCGGCGTCGCGTGCGCGCACGGCCGCTGCCGAGGGCGCGAGCACGACGAGCGAGAGCGGCCTGCTCGCGATGCGCTCCGTCATCTCGCGCAGCGCCTCACCGAGGATGATGTCTTGCAGCACGACGGTGAACCCGGCCTGCGCATAGCGGTCGGCGGTCTCGGCTGCCAGCTCGTATCGCAGCCGCAGCTGCTCGAGCGCCCGCGGGTCCGGCACCGCCGGGCCCATGTCGACGCGTCCGTTGACGATCATCCGGCGAAACAGGTCGCCGCGCACGTGCACGCTGTTCAGCAGGCTCTCGGCGAGCGCCTGGGCGACGGTCGACTTGCCGGCCGCCTGGATGCCGGTGATCAGAATGACGGACACCCGACCATCCTGACCCACCAGCATCCTCGGATCCAGTGCGAGCGCTCGGCACGGCGTCGCCGCGTCAGCGCGCTTCGCGCACCAGCCCCTTCACGGCCTCGAGCGCGGCGGGGCCATCGAGCGAGGGCATCTCGGCCCAGCTCCCTCCGCCGATCATCGCCTCGACCCCCGGCAGCCACACCGTCGTCGACACGGCACCGGCAACGCTCGTCATCACGCCCGTCGAGTAGGCCACGCCGCCGCGCTCCGCGAGCCACGCATCATCGATGACCTCGCCGCCGGTGCGAACGACGACGCTCGTGTCGGGCTGCACCTCGTCTGCCTCGAGCGGCGTGAGCGTCACCGACACCGAGCGGTTGTTCGCGAAGTCGGTCTCTCCCTCAGCCATGTCCCAGCGGCAGTAGACGCCCCACTCGTTGACCTCGTCATCGTAGGCCGCGAGGCCCTCGATATACGTCGCCACCATGGGCGCCACCTGCCCGCAGCTGGTGATGTGGTCGATCGAGAAGCGCGCTCCCCCGGCGTTCGCGCCGCCGGCGTTGCCGCCTGGCTCCGGCGCCGTGGATGCCGCCCCGGCGTCGCCATCCGTCCCCGCTCCGGGGGCCACAGCGCCGCCGGCGCAGCCGGTGACGAGCGTGAGGATGCCGGCGATGATCAGAATCGATTTCAGTCTTGACACCTCTCCCACACTATGGGCGTCGCGATCCCGGTCCGCGCCGTGTGACAGCGCCTCGGCGCTCCTTCGGGGTGGCCCCGGGTATGCACCGAAGGCCGATGCGCTCGGGCGCGCGTCAGCTCGGGGTCGCGGCATCCCACCAGTCGAGCACCCGCGTGCCCATCAGGGTGAGCCATCGGGATGCCTCGCCCGCCGGCGCATCGTTCTCGGCCCACACCGCCCCTCCGTGCACCGACCCTTGCAGCCAGGTGCCGTCGTCGAGCCTCGCCGCCCGCAGCAGCGCGATCGCCTCGGCGAGCCGCGGATCCGGGGCTGTGCCCTCCATCAGGGACGCCTCGCGGAAGTGATCGAGTGCGGCGAGCGCGCTGTATTGCCACCGGTTCGGAGCGATGAAATCGGTGACCCACGGCCCGACCATCTCGCCCGTGGAACGGCTTCGCAGCAGCCGGCGCTCCAGAAGGTACTCCTCCCCCGCCCGCCGCGCCTCACGCACCGACGCGTCGCCGGTCAGCCGCTCGTACGCGAGCAGCCCGATGACGGCGTTCAGCGTGGAATGGAACGATGAGCGCACCGAGCGGCCCTCCTCGGCTTCGCAATTCCAGCCGCCGTCGGCCAGGCGGTGCGCCGGAAACCACCCGGCGAGCGCCGAGACGTCCGCCCCGAGCCAGGCGCCGGTGGCGAGCGTGAACGCGTTGATGCACACGTCGACCTCGCCGCCCCAGTACGGCAGGTCGCCGTACTCCCAGCGGCTGTGCGCTGCGAGCTTCTCCGCCGTGCCCGCCAGCACCGAGGCATCCACCCCGAGCTCGCGCAGGTCCTTCAGCGCCCACGTGGTGGCGATCCACGGCTGCGCGCCGGCCTGGCGCTCGATCACGCCGTCGCCCGTGAACTCGGGCGACGGAAAGTACGCGCCGCCGGCCCACTGCCCGTCGGCATCCTGCTTCGCGAGGATCGTGGCGCCGATCCCCTCGGCCGCGACCCGCGCACGCGTGGCCAGCCAGGTGCGCTCCGGCGCGCCGAGCAGATCGCGCTCGACCTGCCATCGGATGGCGGGATCAGCGTCGAGGAGCCAGTGCAGGGTCTGAGGAGGCAGCGTGGTCACGCTGACGAAGATACGCACGACGTCCGCCACGCGAAACCCCGCTGCGCATGCCGCATCGCTCCCCGATGCGGCGTGCCGCACGCGAGCGTATCGTCAGCACCATGAACAGCGAAGACCCGGTTGCGAGCAACCCTGAGCACTACCGCGTGCTGTTCGAGAACGAGCACGTTCGCGTCCTCGACTACACCGACACCCCCGGCGTGCGCACCACACCGCACATCCATCCGAACAGCGTGATGGTGACGCTGTCGGACTTCGACCGACGGCTGCACACTCCCGCCGGCACCCGCGACGTGACGCTGCAGGCCGCCCACGCCATGTGGCTGCCCGCGCAGCGACACAGCGGCGAGAACATCGGCAGCACCCCGACGCACGTGATCTTCGTCGAGCTGAAGGGCGCTCACGCCGGCGCCCCGGCGAAGCACGCCGTGGGGCCGGTCACGCTCTGAAGCCGAGCGTCCGCCACAGCACGCTCCCGATGCGCTGCAGCATCCCGACGAACACGAGCGCCCACGCCACGACCGCGACGATGAGCGCGACCTGACCGATCTGCTCGACCATCGGCAGCGCGTCGGTGCGGCCCATGGCGATGGATGCCACGGCGAACATGCCGAGCGGGAAGACCATCGACCACAGCGCGGCCTCGTAGCGCAGCGGCACCCGGTGGACGAGATGCCGCCACACCCCTGCACCCACGAGCAGCGGCACCAGCCATGCGCAGAACGTCCAGAAGACGGCGACCGTCGCGGCCATCAGCGGCCGCACCGCGTCGACCATCGGCGTCGGCGCCATGCCGACGATCCCGGCACCGGCCACCACCGCGATCGCGAGCGCCCCCATCGACACCCAGTACGACGGGTCGAACTGGGCCGGGGTGATGCCGAACTGCACGATCCGCAGCAGCACGAGCACGCCGATCACGGCGTAGAGGATCACGCCGACCGCCCAGGCGAGCACCGCGAGCACGCCCGCCCAGCGCGCCGCCTCGGCGCCCAGCAGCGGTGCCCACTGCGTCATCACGATCGCGAGCGACTGACTGGCCACCGCCCAGACGAACCAGGTGCCGTTGGTGCGCGCGAGGATCGGCTGGCCGTCGCGCGTCATCAGCACCTGCCAGGGCAGCACGTACCCGAACACGAACCAGAGTGCTGTGCCGAAGCAGAACAAGATCACGGCGGGCGCGTGCAGCCCCTCCTGCGCGAGCCGAACGCCGAGCACGTCGGTGCCCGCGACGACCGTGAAGTACGCGAACGCGGCCGCTGGGTTGCGCAGATCGGCGAGCACCTCGTGTCGAAACGCGATCGCGCGCGCGAGGTAGAGCACGAGGAGCGTCGCGTAGGCGGCGATCGCTGTCCACATGAGGACGCGCGAAGCGGCGATGAAGCCGACGTCACGCAGCCCGATCGACACGATGCCGGTGGCCATGACGAGCGCGAAGTATCCGGGCGACAGGCGCGCGATGGCCTCGCGCATCGGCGTCACCGCCGCCGCCGTCGTCGCCGTTGCGCGGATACCGCTCCGTTCACTCACGAGTGGATGCTACGCGCCATCAGTCGCGCCCACGGCACGGCTCGACCGATATGTCGGACGCCTGGCGTCACGCGAGCTCTTCGACGACGCTCGTGCCGGTCTCCGGGCGAGACTCCCATGCCCAGGACTCCTCGAACCGAACGCGCCCGTCGTCGAGCACGCGGATCGTGCTCTCGCAGACGCCGCTCGCGGTCGCACCGCCCGTCGCGAGGTGCACGTAGCGGAACGAGAGCCGCGCGCCATCGCGTGTGCCCACGAGGTAGCCGCGCACGATCTCGCCACCGTCATACTCGGCCCAGATGACCGCACCATCCTCGTGGTAGCGGAATCGCGTGGCCGAGCCGACCTGACCGGTGCTCGCGTTGCTCACCCCACCGAAGACCCGCCCCTCCAGCGAGACGGAAGCCGGGTCGGGTGCGGAATCGAATGGAGCAGGCACCCCGCGAGAATAGCCGCCTCGCGCGGTCCCAGCCGCTTCAGGGCATCGAACCCTCGCGAAGGCTCAGTCGCCGGAGCGCGCTTCCTCAGCCGCGGGGTTGAACGGAGCGCCTGCGAGGAGCGCTTCGATCGCCGCCTTGTGGCGTTGGTAGGCGCCACGCCCCACCTCGGTGATGCGGTAGCTCGTCGTCGCACCGCGCCCACGACCGGACTTGCCGATGGAGATATACCCGGCCTCCGCGAGTGCGGATGCCTGCTTCGAGAGATCGGAGTCGCTGACGGCGAGCGCTTCACGGACGAATCCGAAGTCCGCGTCCTGGGCGTGCGCGAGCAGCGCCATGAGCGCGAGCCGTTTGGGCGCGTGCATGACGGGGTCGAGGCCGAAATTCATGCCAGCCGGGCCCGAACACGAGCGGCCGCTCGCTCATACGCCGCCCCGAACCACATGAGCCCGCCGAGGCAGGCGACATAGCTCACCGGCAGGCTCAGCCAGGGCGATGTGTTCATCGCCAGCACCGCGATGCCCACGAGCACCAGCGCAGCCCCGACGTAGTACCAGCGGAACACCGCTCGAAGCTCGAGAGGGGCTTTGCCCCTGGGCGTCACTCCGCGCCGCTTGCGCTGGTCGACCATGACGAGAATCGTGAGCAGCGTGATCGCGATGCCCGGGAGGAACGCCCACGTGCCGCCGCCCTCGAACGCCCGGAGCGTCTCCGACGTGACGAGGGCGAAGAGCGGGCCCGCGAGGCTGAGGAGCGCCTCGTGCCACCACTGCGAGTACTTTCCATTTCGTCAAGCGATGTGCCCGATGCCGGCGATCCGCGTGCGAATCGCGTCGGCCGTCTGCTCCGCCTCGCGCATGAGCGCCACGATCGCCGCATGGTTGCGCCAGTGCTGCTCCCACAGCTCGGCGCCCACGAGCGCCTCGAAGTCGACCCGAGTCGGCGATCCCCACCGCTCGAAGTCCTCGAGACGCGCAGCCCGCTCCTCGAGGCCTTCGACGCCTCGGGTGCGCGGCGACAGCCGAGCCGAGCTGAAGAGCCACTCGCGCCATTCCCGATTTCCCTTGCTCTGGTTGCACTTGCCGCAGGCGGGCACCAGGTTGTGAATCTCCGAGACGTACCCGGTGGGCTCCTTGTTGACCACCAGCGGGCGAAAGTGGTCCCACTCGCTCGCATCCCCGCCGCAGTACGCGCAGGCGACCTCGTCCATGCCCAGCACGCGCAGCGCCTGATCGATCTGCGCCTCGCTCGGCCAGATCACGGGGATGATGCCGTTCACGAACGAGTTGGTGATGCTCGACGTGCGACCGGTGATTCGAACCGGCTTCGGCATCGCGAAACGAGGGTGCATGGGCATGGTTCTGACGATAGCGGTGGTTCACAGCGACGCCCGTCGGCGCAGAAGAGACGGATGCGGCATCCTGCTGAGCCCTTCGCGCGCGGGCCGAGCGACGAACGCGCTCCTGTCACACCGCGTAGCCGATGAGCCAGGTCACGCCGAAGCGGTCGACCACCGTCCCATCGTGATCGCCCCACGGGCGTGCCTGCAGCGGGTCGACGATCCGCCCGCCGCGCGCCAGCGCGGCGAACCATGACGCGAGCTCCGTGGGTTCGGCCGTGCCGAGCAGCGAGAACATGACGCCCCGAATCGCGAGGGTCTCCTCGCCAGGCCCGGCATCGGCCGCGAAGAGCTCGACGCGCCCTTGGAGCATGCCGTGCGCGATCGATTCCCCGGGGCCGTCGGTGCGGCCGAAATCCGCGTAGGTGTTGAGCACGAGCTCCCCACCGAAGACACGCTGGTAGAAGGCGAGGGCATCGCGGGCCGAGCCGGGAAAGTGCAGGTACGGCGTCAGACCGGTCATTCGCCCATCGTATTCCGCATGTGAACCGCGCCACGAGGAGGATGGCAGGTGCCACGCCGCTTACCCATCGAACTCAGCGACAGCCACGTAGCGTGCCCCGGCATCGAGAGCGGCGACCAAGCTGTCGGGGCAAGGAAGTCCCGGATCAGCCCAGTCCCGAAGCCAGCCAGTCATACGATCGTCCGTGAATGACACCCGGATCGTGAAGCAGGTGTACACCGCGGTGGGACCCGAATACCGGCCTCCAGTGCCCCCTCCGCGGAGCTCGCGCGGCGTGGCGGGATCACGGATCCCCGAGTAGACCAGCGTGTCGAACGCCAACTCGCCGTCGCCGCTTCCGTCAAGCCCGTCGGCACGGAGATGGTAGGTGACCGCCGCCGCTTCAGCCGTGGTGAGGGCGTCAGGTGTCGCCCTGCCGGCCCAATACGTGTCGGATTGTATGGCCGCGATCACGTCGTCGGAGGAAGCCGAACGATCGCGAAGTTCCCTGAACGGCTCATAGAACGTGCTCTCGGCGGCGTCCATCTGGCGCCAGAGCACACCGTCATACTCCGCGCTGCATCCCGTCAGGGCGAGGGCGAGGGCGAGGATACCTGCCAGAACCAGGGCGCCAATTCGCTGGGGCCCGAACACCGCATCGCGAAGCGCGGTCACCACCCCACCGCCACCCGACATGAGCCGACACTACAACGCGAAGCGCCAGGTCCAGCTCGACGAGCCACGCGCCGACCGTTCGGCGGGGACGCCGTCACCGTGAACCCCTGTCAAAAGCTTCGGCATCGTCGTAGCATCGGCAGATGGATCTCGAGGAGGTGGGCACCTTCGCGTCCGAACTCGACGGGTGCCGACCACGCCACGCGAACGACCGAGGGATGAATGAGGACCGGTGGCCTCTCGCATCCACAGATGACCACCGGGTCGATATCGCGTCCTTAACTGACACGTGGGGCGGTGAATCGCAGTGACCACGACGCACGTGATCAAACCGCTTACCGTCGAAACCTTCCCTTCCTGGCTCGCTCTCGCGAACAAGCACAACGGAGTTTGGGGCGGATGCTATTGCTCGTACTTCCACGGCGACACTGAGCGCACCATCAAGCGGGAGTGTGATGGGCCGACCTTCAAGCAGCGCCTCGTGGGCGAGGGAGTCGCACACGCTGCACTGGTCTTCGACGGCGAAGACGCGATCGCATGGTGCGAGTATGGCAGCCCGCTCGAGCTGCCGAACATTTATCACCGCAAACAGTACGACGCCGGCGAGAAGAACCCAGCGCCGTGGCGAATCACCTGCTTCTTCGTCGACCGCGACCATCGGCGCTCGGGAGTAGCCCGGGAGGCACTGGACGGCGCGCTCGATTTGATCGCCAAGGCTGGCGGCGGCGAAGTCGTCTCATTCCCCAACGAACTGGTTCCGGGCAAGAAGACCTCGTCGTCGTTCCTCCACAACGGCACGCGGGCCATGTTTGAGAAGGCAGGATTCACGTTCGAACGCCACATCGGCATGCACAAGACCGTGATGCGCAAAACGATAGCGCCAGCTCCCGACTGACCCGTCGTCAAGACTGTGGACGCGTTGGTGGTCGACGTTCAGACGTCGCCTCGCGCACTGTCCCGAGCCGGCGCACTGTCGTTGACCGCGTCAACGTCGACATCGTGGCCGAGCCGCAGATTCTGCTCGGCCATCGCACGCGTAGCCTCGTACGCAGCCACTCCGACCTGCCGCCCTCGGGGCAAGCCAGAGGCAAGAATCGACTCCTCGACCGCATCGATCGAGAGGTGGACCGACCTTGTGCGCGCAGCGACGATCTCGGCGATGCTGGTCTTCCCGACGCCGGGAAGCCCCAGAGATCACGATGAGGTGCCCGGTCACGCGATCTTCAGCGGCGAGATCGAAGAGATCTCATCTCCCGCGATATCCTCCGCGCGGTCGAGCTCATAGTGGCTCTGCAGGTTGATCCAAAACGCCGCCGACGTGCCGAAGTACTGAGCAAGCCGCAGTGCAGTGTCCGCGGTGATCCCCCGCTTGCCGTGCACGATCTCATTGATCCGACGCGGCGGCACACCGATGGCGACAGCCAGCTTGTTCTGCGTGATCTCGAAACCCTTGATGAAGTCCTCCATAAGCACCTCACCCGGGTGAATCGGGGGAATCTTGTCAGTGGTAGTCAACGATCTCCACCTCCTCTGGCCCAGCATCGCTCCACCTAAAGCAGATCCGCCACTGGTCATTGACTCTGATGCTGTGTTGACCGGCACGATCGCCCTTCAAGGCTTCGAGCCGATTGCCTGGCGGGACTCGAAGGTCATCGAGCGACTCAGCGGATCCCACGTGACGCAGCTTCCGCAGTGCAACCGAGTGGATCCGAGGATCGATCGATGGCACGCGCTCACGACGCCACAGACGTTCGGTCATCTTGCTCCCGAACGATCTGATCACACGAGCATAATATAACGGAGAGCGTTATTAACGCTAGACGTTAAGCCTGAACTCCGCCGGGCTGCGTTACGGATAGGCATGAGCGGATTGGGCACCACCAGTCCGATGCCGACACCGGTGGGCATCTTGAGGGCATGGACTCGCAGCGCGTTCTCCAAGTCGGACCCGACAGTCGTCGACTTCTCCGCGTGGCCGGGCCAGAGCGCGGACACGCTGCATTCACGCATCGCCGCAGCCGAAACGGACTTGCGCCGTGAGGGCTTTGCTGTGATCCCGTGTCAGGCGCCCAACGACCCCGCGGGTGCCGAGCGCGCGGTGCGCGAGGCCCTGACGGATCAGCGCTACGACGTGATCGAAATCGGGTCGTGACTTCGAGCTTCCCACGACGACACCCCGGCCTTTGAGCGGGTTGTCAACACGATCATCGCTCTCCGAGCGGGCACACCGCTCTGCTTCAACGATTCGCCCGAGACCACCCTGGATGCGGTCCGTCGAGTGCTCAGACGGTGAAACGGAACTCCACCGCGTTCCGTCACAGACAGGCATCTGCCGCAGTCCTCGAGTACGGCCACAAGGGCGTACGTATTGACGCACCTGGACGACTGCGGAAAGGTCGGGAGAATGACTGGCACGCGCGTACTCCTGGTCGGGATCGACCCGGCTCTGGTCGACTTCTCGCCGTACCCCGGGCAAACTGCCGAGCAGCTCCGAGCCCGTATCGGCGCAGCCGAATCCGCTCTGCCGGATAGCGGTTTCGATGTGGTGACCTGCCATGTGCAGGACGATCCCGATGCTGCAGATGACCAGGTTCGCGCCTGCCTCGCACGAAGCACGTTCGATGTCGTCGAGATCGGATCCGGGCTGCGCACTTCCCACGAGTACACGGAGATCTTCGAACGGGCGGTCAATGCGGTGATGGACCTTCAGCCCCGTAGTCGGCTCTGCTTCAACGATTCGCCCGAGTCGACGCTTCAAGCCGTCCGTCGCGGCATCACCCGCTGACTCTCGGCGTGCCTCAGATCAGACGTTGAAACGGAACTCCACCACGTCGCCATCCTGCATGACGTAGTCCTTGCCCTCGAGCCGCGCCTTGCCCTTGGCGCGGGCCTCGAGCACCGAGCCGGTCTCGATCAAATCGGCGAACGAGATGACCTCAGCCTTGATGAAGCCCTTCTCGAAGTCGGTGTGGATCACGCCTGCGGCGGCTGGTGCCTTCCAGCCCTTGCCGATCGTCCAGGCGCGCGCCTCCTTCGGGCCGGCCGTCAGGTACGTCTGCAGGCCGAGCGTGTCGAAGCCGATGCGGGCGAGCTGGTCGATGCCGGACTCGTCCTGACCGGTCGATGCCAGCAGCTCTGCGGCATCTTCCGGATCGAGGTCGATCAGCTCCGACTCGATCTTCGCGTCGAGGAAGATCGCCTGGGCGGGTGCAACCAGCGCGGCGAGCTCCGCCTTGCGCGAGGCATCCGTCAACACGGCCTCGTCGACGTTGAAGACGTAGATATAGGGCTTCGCGGTCATCAGGCCGAGCTCGCGGATCGGCTCGAGGTCGACGCCCGCGGCCGAGAGCAGCACGCCGCGCTCGAGCGCATCCTTCGCGGCGATGGCCGCAGGAAGCACCGCGGGATCGATCCGCTTGCCCTTGGTGTCTTTCTCGTAGCGCGGGAGCGCCTTCTCGAGGGTCTGCAGATCGGCGAGCATGAGCTCGGCGTTGATCGTCTCGAGGTCGTTCTTGGGGTTGACGCTGCCGTCGACGTGGACGACGTCGTCGTCGGTGAAGCCGCGCACCACCTGCGCGATCGCGTCGGCCTCGCGGATGTTCGCGAGGAACTGGTTGCCCAGGCCCTCACCCTCGCTCGCGCCGCGCACGATGCCGGCGATGTCGACGAACGACACGGTCGCGGGCAGGATCCGCTCGCTGCCGAACACCTCGGCGAGCTTTGCGAGCCGCGGGTCGGGCAGGTTCACGACGCCGACGTTCGGCTCGATGGTCGCGAACGGGTAGTTCGCGGCGAGCACGTTGTTGCGCGTGAGCGCGTTGAAGAGGGTGGACTTGCCGACGTTGGGCAGGCCGACGATGCCGATAGTAAGAGCCACGAGGGTTCATTCTACGTGGGGCGCGAGCCGTCGCCGCCCAGGGGCGCGGCTCGCGGTGCGCAGCTCGTCGCTCAGGGGCGGACGGCCCGGAACGCGTGCGTCCGGTAGGGCAGCTCGATCGCGCCGCCATCGCGCAGCGCGGGCAGCGTGCCGAAGAGCGCACGCAGCTCGGCCTCGATGCGGGCGCGCTCCCCCGCCGACGCCGTGATCAGGTAGCTGCGCGAGCGCGCCATCTCGATGAGCGCGTCGGCCGTCATCGGGCGCGACCACGAGAAGCTCGCCGTCTCGAGCGCGCCGAACGGCGCGAGCACCCGCGGCCCGCCTGCGTCGAGCAGCGCCTCGGCGTTGCTGCGGTGCATGATCGCGGTCATGCGCGCAACCCACGGCACCTGCGCATCCCGGATGTTCCACACGAGCCCGAGCACGCCGCCGGGGCGCAGCGCCCGCGCGGTCTCGAGCGCCCCGGCCTCGGGGTCGACCCAGTGCCAGGCCTGGCCGAGCACGATCGCGTCGACGCTCGCGTCGTCGAGCGGCAGCCGCTCGGCGGTTCCGGGCGCCGTCGGCACCCCCGGGATCGACGCGGCGAGCGCCTCGAGCATCAGCGGGTCGGGATCGATCGCGACGACATCGAGCGGCACGCCGGGGTCGCACGCGAGCAGCGCACGCGTGAGCTTGCCCGTCCCGGCACCGACATCGGTGACGCGCAGGCCCCGGGTGGATGCCGCGGCGGCGGGCTGCAGCATCCATTCGACGGCGGCTGGCGGATACCCCGGCCGCCCGGCCTCGTAGCTTGCGGCCGCGCGGCCGAACGACGTCGCCATCTCGCCGATTCTGTCACTGGACATGCCCCCACCCTAGGCGCCGCGCCCGGCGGCCGGCAGGACGGCGAGCGCGAGCGGCCGGCCGATCCGATGCCGCGCGGCGTGCCGTGCCGCCCGGCCACAGCGCCGGGGCGAGAGTTGACGGGTGCCTGTGGACTTCACCGCGATCGACTTTGAAACGGCGAACTCTTCTGCCGCCTCCGCCTGCAGCGTCGGCCTCGTGCGGGTGCGCGACGGCCAGGTCGCCGAGCGGGCCGGGTGGCTGATCCAGCCGCCGCCCGGGCACGACGAGTTTCTGGAGTGGAACACGCGCATCCACGGCCTGACCGCACGCGACGTCGAGCGCGCGCCCGGCTGGAGTGCCCAGCTGCCCGCGCTCACCGCCTTCATCGGCGACGACACGCTGGTAGCCCACAACGCCGGGTTCGACACGAGCGTCCTGCGCCGCGCATGCGAGGCCACCGGCGACGCCTGCCCGCCCTATGACTACTTCTGCAGCCTGCAGGTCGCCCGCAAGACGTACGAGCTCGACTCGTATCGCCTGCCGATGGCGGCAGCCGCCGCCGGGTTCACCGAGTTCGCGCACCACGACGCGCTCGCCGATGCCGAGGCCTGCGCCCGCATCATGATCGACGCCGCGAGGCGGCACGCCGCGGCCGATCTCGCGGCCCTCGCCGACGCGCTCTCGCTGCGCATCGGCCGCATCGCCGCGCCCGAGAAGGCGAATGTCTGAGGCTCGTGTGAGCATGGCGGCATGGATGTCGCAACCACTGTCGTCGTAGGGGTCATCGCCCTCATCGCGGGCTTTCTCGCGGGCTCGCTCCTGCGCGGGCGCACCGAGACCGGCGCGGCGCGCCATGAGCTCGACCTCACCCTCGCGCTGGCCGAGCGCGACACCGCGCACGCCGCCGCGCTCGCGGGCGAAGCCGAGCTGCGCGCGGCGCTGCAGGCCGACCTCGCAGGGCTGTACTCGACCACCGACGAGCTGCGTGCGCGACTGGCGGATGCCGCGGCCCAGCGGCAGGACCTGCTCGCGCAGCAGCGGGCCGACCAGGCGGAGCGCGCAGAGGCGGAGCGCCGCGAGCACGCCGTGCTGCAGGCCCTCAGCCCGGTACGCGAGACGCTCACGACGATGCAGGAGAAGATCTCGGAGCTCGAGCGGCAGCGCAGCCAGCAGTACGGCACGCTGGCGGAGCAGCTCAAGCAGGCGCAGCGCTCCGACGAGCAGCTGCGAGTGACGACCGAGTCGCTCGCGAGCGCGCTCCGCTCGAACAGCACGCGGGGTGTGTGGGGCGAGACGCAGCTACGCCGCGTCGTGGAGGCCGCCGGACTCACCCGCTACGTCGACTTCGACACCCAGGCGTCGATCAGCACGGACGCCGGCGCCGGCCGCCCCGACATGGTGATCAAGCTGCCCGGCGGCAAGACGATCGCGGTCGACGCGAAGGCGCCGCTCGAGCACTACATCGAGGCCAGCCAGATCCCGGTCACCGCGAGCGGCGAGGAGGGCGCCCGCCGCAAGGAGCTCCTGGGCCGCCACGTGCGCGCGGTCCGCGCGCACGTCGACGCACTCGCCAAGAAGCAGTACTGGGAGGGCTTCGCCGCGAGCCCCGAGTTCGTCGTCTGCTTCATCCCGAGCGAGTCGCTGCTGTCATCCGCGCTCGAAGAAGACCCCGCCCTGCTGGATCATGCGTTCGGCAAGCGGGTGGCGCTGGCCTCGCCCGTCAACCTCTGGGCCGTGCTGAAGACCGTCGCCTACACGTGGACGCAGCAGGACGTCTCGACCGAGGCGAAGCGGCTCTACGAACTCGGCAACACGCTCTATCAGCGGCTCGGCACGATGGCCGGGCACGCCGAGGGCCTGCGCCGGGCGATCGAGCGCACGGTCGCGAGCTACAACAGCTTCGCCAACTCGCTCGAGTCACGGGTGCTCGTCACCGCGCGACAGTTTCCCGGCGTCGACGAGACCAAGCTCGCGCTCCTGGCCGAGCCGCAGCCGATCCACGAGGCGCCGCGCCCGCTGGCGGCGCGGGAGTTCGAACAGCCCGAGCAGCTCGCCGACCTGGGTGCGCTGCGCGAGCGGCTCGACTGAGCGACTGGGCCGCGCAGCCGGAGCGCCGCCTCGCCGCGATGGACCACGCCGGGGCTAGAAGCCTCCGGGGACGAGGCTCATCAGCGCCACGATGGCGCCCGAGACCACGACGAACGCGCCGATGTTCCACCACACGCTGCGCTGATGCTCGGCGTCGCGGCGCACACGGAACAGCACGTCGGGACGACGCGCGGGATCCATGGCGTTCTCGACCACTGCCTGCGCACCGGTCGCGGGCGCCGCGTTCGACATCGGAGTGGTCATTCGCACTCGCCTCCTGGGCTGTTGTGACGGGAGTTTGGCTGCTGCAGCGGAAGGCTGCAGACACCGTCGACGATGACAGGCTTCCTCATTCTCGCAAATGAGGCGCGCCGAGGCCACCCGGCCGGGACGGGTGCGGGGTGTGCGAGGGGCGCGTCAGCCCCACTTGGTGAGCAGGTGCTCCGATGAGATGCGCCGCAGCGTGCCGGACGCGCCGCGCAGCACGATGCTCTCGGTGTGCACCCAGTTGCCCTCGCGACGCACGCCCGAGACCAGCTGGCCGTCGGTCACGCCGGTCGCGACGAAGATCGTGTTATTGCCCTTGACCAGCTCGTCGGCCTCGTAGACGTAGTCCATCTTCAGCCCCGCATCGATGCCCCGCTGACGCTCGGCGTCGTCGCGCGGCCACATGCGGCCCTGGATGTGGCCGCCGAGCGCCTTGATCGCGCACGCGGTGACGATGCCCTCCGGGCTGCCGCCGATGCCGATGCACATATCGGTGGGTGCGTTGAAGCGGGCCGCGTTGATGCCGCCGGCCACGTCGCCGTCGCTCATCAGGCGCGTGCCCGCACCCGCCGCGCGGATGTCGGCGATGAGCTGCTCGTGCCGCGGGCGGTTCAGCACCGAGACCACGATCTGGTCGACGGGCTTGCCCATGGCCGCGGCGAGCGCGCGGATGTTCTCGCCGACGGGCTTGCGGATGTCGACGACGCCGACGCCCGCGGGTCCGGTGACGATCTTGTCCATGTAGAAGACGCTCGAGGCATCCAGCATCGTGCCGCGGTCGCTGACCGCGATCACCGAGAGCGCGTTCTGGCGACCCTCGGCGGTGAGCGAGGTGCCGTCGATCGGGTCGACCGCGATGTCGCACTCCGGACCGCGGCCGTTGCCGACGGCCTCGCCGTTGAAGAGCATGGGGGCTTCGTCCTTCTCGCCCTCGCCGATGACGATCTGGCCGTCGATGCCGACCGTGTGCAGGAACGCGCGCATCGCGTCCACCGCCGCACCGTCGGCCGCGAGCTTGTCGCCCCGACCGATGAACGGGACGGCGCGGATCGCGGCCGCCTCGGTTGCCCGCACCAGCTCCAACGCGATGTTGCGGTCGGGGTGCAGGGGGTTCATGTCTCCGGTCAAGCTCACCATTGCTCAATCGTATCGGCGTATCGCAAGGAACCCGCGCTCTATCGGGCCGAGCGCCGCGAAAAAAGCGCGGTTCTTATGACATTGCTAAGCCGAATTCGCCTTGGAATCCGGCGCGCACCGTGCCCGAGGCATCCGCGCTCAGTAGAGTGGAGCACACGTCGTCCTGGCGCAAGGCATCGCGCGCCACCCGAGTCCAAGGAGCGCACATGCCCATCGCCACCCCCGAACAGTATGCCGAGATGCTCGACCGGGCCAAGCGCGGCGGATTCGCGTATCCGGCGATCAACGTGTCGAGCTCGCAGACCGTCAACGCGGTGCTGCAGGGGCTCACC
The DNA here is from genome assembly GCA_029779645.1 of Actinomycetes bacterium. Lineage (GTDB taxonomy): Bacteria > Actinomycetota > Actinomycetes > Actinomycetales > Microbacteriaceae > Microbacterium. The sequence continues at coordinate 136,761 of JAKPAC010000010.1, forward strand.
GAGGCGGGTTCCGACGGCATCATCCAGGTGAGCACCGGCGGCGCCGACTACTTCGCCGGCCACACGGTGAAGAACCGCGCGTCCGGCGCGCTCGCGTTCGCCGCGTTCGTGCACGAGGCGGCCAAGAACTACCCGATCACCGTCGCCCTGCACACCGACCACTGCCCGAAGGATGCGCTGGCCGGCTTCGTGCACCCGCTCATCGAGGCGTCCGAGGCGCAGGTCCGCGCCGGCGGCAACCCGATCTTCCAGTCGCACATGTGGGATGGCTCGGCCGTGCCCATGGGCGAGAACCTCGCCATCGCGCGCGAGCTCCTCCCCCGCATGAAGGCGATCAACTCGATCCTCGAGGTCGAGATCGGCGTCGTCGGCGGCGAGGAGGACGGCGTCGCCCACGAGATCAACGAGCACCTCTACACGACCCTCGAAGACGCGATCGAGATGGTCGAGGCCCTTGGCCTCGGGGAGCAGGGCCGGTACATGGCGGCGCTCACCTTCGGCAACGTGCACGGCGTGTACAAGCCCGGCAACGTGAAGCTGCGCCCCGAGCTGCTGGGCGAGATCCAGACCGCGCTGCAGGCCAAGTACGGCACCGCGGCCAACCCCCTCGACCTCGTCTTCCACGGCGGCAGCGGCTCGAGCGACGAGGAGATCGCCATCGCGGTGCGCAACGGCGTCGTCAAGATGAACGTCGACACCGACACCCAGTACGCCTTCAGCCGCAGCGTCGCCGACTCGGTGCTGCGCGAGTACGACGGCTTCCTCAAGATCGACGGCGAGGTCGGCAACAAGAAGGTCTATGACCCGCGCTCGTGGGGCAAGAAGGCCGAGACGGCGATGGCGGCCCGCGTCGCCGAGGCGACCAGCCAGCTCGGCTCGGCCGGCAAGTCGCAGTCGTAGACGTCGACGCGCGAACGCGCAGGCGGGGCCGGGATGCTGCATCCCGGCCCCGCCTGCGCGTTGCGGTGTGCCCGCGTCCGGCGCGCTACGCGCCGACCAGCGAGGCGTAGTCGATCATCGCGGGGTCGTTCATGAGCGCGGTCATGAGGCAGATCACGACCGGGATGTTCACGACGAGGGAGCCCACGATCGGCACCCACCACGCCCGCTGCCCGCGGCGCAGGCGCCGGATGGCGACCCAGGCCGTCAGCGCGAAGCCGACGGCGAGGATGAACGCCGCGGCCGTGCCCATGGTGGAGCCCTGCGCGAAGTTGCTGAACTCGCCCGGAATGCCCGCCATCTGGAAGGCCTCGTTGGCGAGCGACGCGAAGTCGAGGTAGCGCGGGATGGTGGTCAGCACGGAGACGAGCCCGTACGCGAGCAGCGCGAGCGTGACGATGCGATTCGCGAGCCCCCCGCGTCGGGCCGGGGCCGGAGGGGCATCCGGCATGCCGGGCGCCGCGGCCGGCGGGAGCGGCGTGTAGTTCGCGTTCTCCATCGACGCGAGCTGCGCGAGCGGCGCGCTCGGGTCGTGCGACGCGCGCGGGTCGAGCGGCATGCGCAGCGCCTGCTGCTCCTCCGGGGTCGCGTACTCCCCGAACTCGGGGCGCTCCCGGCCGTCAGTCATGCGAGACCCGGCCGCCGAGCGCGCGGGCGTCAGTGCGCCCGCTGGCGTCCTTGCGCAGCTCCTTGGGGAGCGAGAACTGCAGGTCTTCCTCGGCCGTCTTCACCGGCACGACGTCGGCGAATCCGGCGCCGGCGAGGTCTTCGAGCAGCTCCTGAACCAGCACCTCGGGCACCGATGCGCCGCTGGTCACACCGATCGTGCGCACGCCCTCGAGCCATTCCTGCTTGACCTCGTGCGCGTAGTCGACGCGGTATGCGGCGCGGGCGCCGTACTCGAGCGCGACCTCCACGAGCCGCACGCTGTTCGAGCTGTTGGCAGAGCCCACCACGATGACGAGGTCGGCGTCCGGGGCGATCTTCTTGATCGCCACCTGGCGGTTCTGCGTGGCGTAGCAGATGTCGTCCGACGGCGGATCCTGCAGCAGCGGGAAGCGCTCGCGCAGGCGACGCACCGTCTCCATGGTCTCGTCGACCGAGAGCGTGGTCTGCGAGAGCCAGACGACCTTGCTCGGGTCTTTCACGACCACGGTGTCGGCCTCGTCCGGGTTGTTCACGACGGTGACGTGGTCGGGCGCCTCGCCCGCGGTGCCCTCGACCTCCTCGTGGCCGTCGTGCCCGATCAGCAGGATCTCGAAGTCGTCGCGAGCGAAGCGCACCGCCTCGCGGTGCACCTTGGTCACCAGCGGGCAGGTCGCGTCGATGGCCTGCAGGCCGCGATCGGATGCCGCGGCGACGACCGCCGGCGAGACCCCGTGCGCGCTGAACACGACGTGCGCGCCCTCGGGCACCTCGTCGACCTCCTCGACGAAGATCGCGCCGGCCTGCTCGAGCTCGGTGACGACGTGGATGTTGTGCACGATCTGCTTGCGCACGTACACGGGCGCGCCGTAGCGCTCGAGGGCCTTCTCGACGGCGATGACCGCGCGGTCCACGCCCGCGCAGTAGCCCCGGGGCGCGGCGAGCAGCACCTTTCGGTGTCCGTCGACCTGGTTATCCTTGAGAAGCCCGCGACGCCCGGGAATCCGGGGCACGGGAAGACTGACAACGGTGGATTGGCTCACCCCTCGAGTCTAGCCGCGACCACCCGAACTCTCTCCGAAAGGACTGTGCGATGACGCTCCCGCAGGCCGCGCGCACGTCCCGCGCGCCCGGCGCCCCCATCTCGCCGCGCGACTCCACCCCGGAGGCCCCCTGCCGCATCGACACCCTGGGCGGCGCGATGCGCGACTGGATCGCCCGGCTCGGCACGGCGTGGGTCGAGGGCGAGCTCACCGAGTGGAACGTGCGCAACGTCGGCACCTACGCCAAGCTGCGCGACATCGACGGCGACGCGACCATCAGCATCCGGATCTGGTCGAGCGTGCGAAACCGCATCCCGGCCGACCTCAAGCGCGGCGACCGGGTGATCGCATGCGTCAAGCCCGAGTACTGGGTCAAGGGCGGCGACCTCAGCTTCGTGGTCTCGAGCATGCGACACGTGGGGCTCGGCGACCTGCTCGAGAAGCTCGAGCGCCTGCGCGCGCAGCTGCGCGGCGAGGGCCTGTTCGATGCGGCCCGCAAGCGGCCGCTCCCCTTCCTCCCCCAGCGCGTCGGGCTCATCACCGGGCAGCACAGCGACGCCGAGAAGGACGTGCTGCGCAACGCGCAGCTGCGCTGGCCGAGCGTCGCGTTCGAGGTGCGCCACACCGCCGTGCAGGGTGAGCGCGTGGTTCCCGAGGTGCTCGCCGCGCTGGCCGATCTCGACGCCGACCCCGAGGTCGACGTGATCATCATCGCCCGAGGCGGCGGCGACTTCCAGCACCTGCTCGGGTTCAGCGACGAGCGGCTGCTGCGCGCGGTGGCCGCGGCATCCACCCCCGTCGTCAGCGCGATCGGCCACGAGAACGACCGCCCGCTGCTCGACGAGGTCGCCGACCTGCGCGCCTCGACGCCGACCGACGCAGCCAAGCGCGTCGTGCCGGACGTCGCCGAGCAGCTCGCGCTCGTGCGCGACGCGCGGGCGCGGCTTGCCGGGCGGCTCTCGCACCGGCTCGCGCACGACGCCGCACAGCTCGAGCAGCTGCGCTCGCGCCCGGTGCTGCGCGACCCCGAGCGCGTGCTGCGCGAGCGGGATGCCGAGCTCGAGTACGCGCTCTCGCGCGGCCGCGCACGGCTCGCCCAGCGGCTGTCGACGGCCGAGATCGAGACGACCGCGCTGCGCGGGTCGCTGCGCGCGCTCTCGCCGCGACACACCCTGGAGCGCGGCTACGCGATCGTGCACCTGGTCGGCGATGCGGGCGGCGCGATCGTCCGCGACGCCGCCGACGCGCCCGAGGGCACCGAGCTCGTCATCGCGCTCGCGCGGGGCAGCATCGCCGCCCGCGCGACGGCGCCGCGCCCGGAGTAGCCGGCGGGCGAAGATAGGATGGAACCCATGGCCGCTGACCCCGATGTTGCCGAGCTCTCGTACGAGCAGGCGCGCGACGAACTGATGCGAGTGGTCGCGGAGCTCGAGCAGGGCGCCCCGACCCTGGAGCATTCCCTCGAGCTGTGGGAGCGCGGCGAGCTGCTCGCGGCCCGCTGCGAGCAGTGGCTGATCGGCGCCAAGGAGCGCCTCGATGCGGCCCGCCAGCACGGCGCGGACGCGAATGGAGCACAGAACTGATGGCCCGCCAGCCCCGAGTGGTCGCCGAACTCGGTCGCCCCGAGACCCCCGAAGAGACCGCCGCCCGCAAGGCCGAGAACTCGCGCCTCTACAAGGCGCGCAAGACGCCCTCGAACCTCGTGTGGGCGCTGCTCGTCTCGCTCGGCGTCGTGCTCATCATGGTGATGTTCGTGCCCCGCGCCGAGCCGCCCGAGCGCGAGGACATCGACGTGGCCGCGGTCGCCGCCGAGGTCGCCGCCGAGTATGACGTCACCCCCATCGTGCCGGTCGTGCCGACCGACTGGGGCGTGAACCAGGCCAGGCTCTCGTCGAGCACCGAGCGCACCGCCAGCTGGAACGTCTCATACGTGCCCGAGGAGGGCTTCGTGCGCCTCTCCCAGGGCTTCGACGCCGACACCGCGTGGACCGCCCGCATCCTCAGCGCATCGCCGCCGCGCGAGACGGTCACGATCGAGGGCGTCGAGTGGACCGTGTACCGCAATGACGACCCGTCCGCCTTCGCGAACGTCTCCTTCGCCCTCAGCACCACCGCTGGAACCGACCAGGTCGTGATCTACGGGTCGTCCGACCCGAGCGTGATCGAGCTGGTCGCCTCATCGATCGCGCCGCAGGTGCGCGAGATTCGGGATGCCTCATGACAAAGCCGGTGTACCCAGAGGCAGAGCAGTCCGCCTCGCTCCCCACCCCAGCCAAGGTCTGGGAAGAGATGCGCCGCGGAAACGAGCGCTTCATCACGGGCGCACCGCTGCACCCCCGCCAGGACGCCGAACGCCGACACCAGCTCTCGGTCGAGCCGCAGCATCCCCGCGCCGCGCTGTTCGGCTGCTCCGACTCGCGACTCGCCGCTGAGATCATCTTCGACAAGGGCCTCGGCGACCTGTTCGTCGTCCGCAACGCGGGCCAGGTCGTCTCGGGCTCCGCGCTCGGCAGCCTCGAGTACGCGGTGCAGGTGCTCAAGGTCTCGGTGATCGTGGTCCTCGCGCACGACGAGTGCGGTGCCGTGCGCGCCGCGATCAACAGCATCGGCCCGGACGCCGTGCCGCTGCCCGCGCACATCCAGAGCCTGATCGACGTGATCGTGCCCTCCGTGCACCGCGTCGCCGCCGTGGCTGCCGCGCGCAGCGGCACCATCCCCACGCCGAGCGAGATCGACGGCGAGGCCGTCGGCCAGGAGCACCTCCGCGACACCGTGACCGCGCTGCTGCTGCAGTCCGAGATCATCTCCGACGCGGTCGCCGCGGGCACGCTCGCGGTCGTCGGCGCCAACTACCAGCTTGCCGACGGCCTCGCCCAGGCCGATATCGTGATCGGCAACGTCACGCTTCCCGCAGACCACACATCGCGCCACGCAGAGCACAGCGCATTCGAGACGAAGGACACCCCGTGAGCGACATCGACTACCGCATTGAGCACGACACGATGGGTGAGGTGCGGGTCCCCGCATCCGCCCTCTACGGCGCCCAGACGCAGCGCGCCGTCGAGAACTTCCCGATCTCGGGCAGCGGCCTCGAGTCCTCGCAGATCGCCGCGCTCGCGCGCGTGAAGAAGGCTGCGGCCCTGGCCAACGCCGAGCTCGGCGTGCTGAACGCCGACATCGCGAACGCCATCGTCGCCGCGGCCGACGAGGTCGTCACGGGCGTGCACGACGCGCACTTCCCGGTCGACACCTACCAGACCGGCAGCGGCACCTCCTCGAACATGAACATGAACGAGGTGCTCGCGGCACTTGCGACGAAGCACCTGGGCGCGCCCGTGCACCCGAACGACCATGTGAACGCCTCGCAGTCGTCGAACGACGTTTTCCCCACCTCGGTGCACATCGCCGTGACCCAGGCGCTCATCGATGACCTGATCCCGGCACTCGACCACCTCGCCGTCGCCCTCGAGGCGAAGGCCGAGCTGTGGAAGGGCGCCGTCAAGTCGGGTCGCACGCACCTGATGGACGCGACGCCCGTCACACTCGGCCAGGAGTTCGGCGGCTACGCCCGCCAGGTGCGCCTCGGCATCGAGCGCGTCCAGTCGGCGCTCCCCCGCGTCGCGGAGGTGCCCCTCGGCGGCACCGCCGTCGGCACCGGCATCAACACGCCCCTCGGCTTCCCCCAGAAGGTGCTCGCGCTGCTCGCGGCCGAGACCGAGCTGCCCATCGTCGAGGCGAAGGACCACTTCGAGGCGCAGGCCAACCGCGACGGCCTGGTCGAGGCATCCGGCGCCCTGCGCACCATCGCAGTCTCGCTGACCAAGATCAACAACGACCTGCGCTGGATGGGCTCGGGCCCGAACACCGGCCTCGGCGAGCTGCACATCCCCGACCTGCAGCCCGGCTCGTCGATCATGCCCGGCAAGGTCAACCCGGTGGTGCCCGAGGCCGTCCTCATGGTGTGCGCCCGCGTGATCGGCAACGACGCGACGGTGGCCTGGGCCGGCGCCTCGGGCTCGTTCGAGCTCAACGTCGCGATCCCGGTGATGGGCACCGCGCTGCTCGAGTCGATCCGCCTGCTCAGCAACAGTGTTCGCGTGCTCGCCGACAGGACGATCGACGGCCTCGAGGCCAACCTCGAGCGGGCCGCGGCCTTCGCCGGCATGTCGCCCTCGATCGTGACCCCGCTGAACAAGCTCATCGGCTACGAGGCGGCCGCGAAGATCGCCAAGCACTCGGTCGCCAAGGGCATCACCGTGCGTGAGGCCGTGCTCGAGCTGGGCTACGTTGAGCGCGGCGAGCTGACGCTCGAGCAGCTGGACGAGAAGCTCGACCTGCTCTCGATGACCCACCCGGGCTGATCCCGCGGTCGCACGGCCTGTCTCCCCTTCGGGCGCGCTTCGCGCACCGGAGGGGAGATAATCGTTTCATGACACGTCAGTCGCGGTCGCTCTCCGCCCGCGCGCGCATCCTCGGCACGATCCTCGTGGTCGCGACGCTGGGCTTCGTCGTGGTTGGCGGCGTCACCTTCCTCGTGCAGCGCGATCGCGTGCTCGCCGACATCGACGCCCGACTCGACGCGCAGGTGCAGGCGCTGCAGGACGTCGCCGACCGCGGGGGCTCCGAGCAGCCCGACACCTCCCTGCTGCCCGGCCCGGACGAGACGAGCTCGCCGGTGATGGAGAGCATCCCGCCCAGCGAGTTCACCGATGTGGCGACCTACCTCCGCGCCGTGGTGCAGAGACTGGTGCCCGGCCCGAACGAGTCGTCGATGGCGATCATCGACGGAGAGCCGCGCTGGGTGCCCGGCACCATGGTGAGCTTCCAGGTCGCCGACAATCCCGAGTTCATCGACCGCGTCGTCAACGAGACGCGCGATGCCGGCGGCGCGGTGCGCGGCACCGCCGCCACGGGCGAGGGCACCCTGCGCTACATCGCCGTGCCGGTCACTGTGCCGGGCGACGCCCGCGAGGGGCTCTATGTGCGGGCGATCGACCTCGACACCGAGCTCGCCCCCGTGGGCACCTCCATGCTGACGTTCTCGATCGCCGCGCTCGCGACGCTCGTCGCCGTCGGCATCGTGGGCTGGTTCGTGGCGGGGCGCCTGCTCTCCCCCATCCGACAGCTCCGCGAGACCGCCGATTCGATCACGCTCACCGACCTCAGCGCCCGCATCCCCGTGCCCGGCAACGACGATGTCTCCGACCTCGCGCGCACCGTCAACTCGATGCTCGCGCGGCTCGAGACCTCGGTCGATGAGCAGCGCCACCTCCTCGACGACGTGCGCCACGAGCTCAAGACGCCGATCACGATCGTGCGCGGTCACCTCGAGATGATGGATGCCGGAGACGCCGACGACGTCAGCGCCACAAAGGAGATCGGCATCACCGAGCTGGATCGCATGAGCCGCCTCGTCGATGACATCGATCTGCTGGCGGCCGTCGAGGGCGACCAGTATGCGATCGGCGTGGTCGACCTCGACGAGCTCACCGCGCGAGTCGGCGAGCTCGTCATGGTGATCCCGGGCCACAGCTGGAGCATCGCCGCCTCGGGCGTCGGCCCGATCGAGGCGGACGCCGACCGGCTCGTGCAGGCATGGGTGCAGCTGGCCGACAACGCCAGCAAGTACACCCCGGTGGGGAGCCCGATCGAGATCGGCAGCTCGTTCGACGAGCAGGGCGCGGCCCTGCTGTGGGTGCGCGATCACGGCCCCGGCATCCCGCCCGCGCAGCGCGAGAGCATCTTCCGCCGCTTCGATCGTGCCGGTGCCCGCCGCACGGTCGGCGGCAGCGGTCTCGGCCTCGCCATCGTCGACGCGATCACGCGCGCCCACCACGGCACCTGCATCGTGACCGAGACCCCGGGCGGCGGGGCGACCATCACCATTCGCATCCCACCGCCACGCACCCTCGAGGGGCCGCGCGTGTCACCGACCAGTGCCGGAACGCCCGCCGCATCGCGGCCGCCGAAGCGCGACGCGGATGCCGCGGCCGGGCCTCGTACCCGAGCCGAAATGAAGGTGCGCTCATGACCCACATCCTCATCGCCGAAGACGAGCCGCGCATCTCGGCGTTCGTGAGCCGCGGGCTCAAGGCGGCCGGCTACCAGACCACCGTCGTCGAAGACGGCGCCGTCGCGCTCGACATCGCGCTCAGCGGCACCGTGGACCTGCTCCTGCTCGACGTGGGGCTGCCTACGATCGACGGCTTCGAGGTGCTGCGGCGGCTGCATGGACAGGGCTCGGCCCTGCCCGTGATCATGCTGACCGCGCGCAGCAGCACCCGCGACACCGTTGCGGGCCTGGACGCCGGCGCGAGCGACTACGTCACGAAGCCGTTCAAGTTCGACGAGCTGCTCGCGCGGGTGCGCTCGCGCCTGCGCACGAGCGCGGCGCCGAGCGAGAGCATCCCGGTGACGCTCGCCGTGGGCGACGTCGCCCTCGACATGCTGAGCCGCCGCGCCACGGTCATGGGCCGCGAGATCGAGCTCTCTGCGCGCGAATTCGCGCTCGCGGAGCAGTTTCTGCGGCACCCCGGTCAGGTGATGAGCCGCGAGCAGCTGCTGAGCCGGGTCTGGGGCCTCGACTTCGACCCCGGCTCGAACGTGGTCGACGTGTATGTGCGCTACCTGCGCGCCAAGTTCGGCGCCGAGCGCATCTCGACGGTGCGCGGCGCGGGCTACCGCTGGGACTAGCAGCCCACAGAGGTCAGCCCCCGGCGTGGGGGACGCCGGGGGCTGTGGGATCGAGAGTTGGGGGACTCCCGATATGCGATCAAGCCACGCTGCGTGGCGATCGTTCTTTGTGCGACCGTCGCCGGAACCTGGGGGATCCGAGACGGCATTGCGGTCCGCTGGGGGCGGACGTCTCGCCGGTCGGCACGTGGCCGACCGAAGTGTGTGTCGAAGACGCGCGCATCACTGCCGCCCCTCGAAATGGCGCCCGTACTCGTGCAGGGCCGCACGGATGTGCTCCTCGGTCCACCCGTGCGCCTTCGCCCAGGCGAGGGCCTCATCGCTGGATCGATTCTCGATCCAGCGCTTGAGGTCGGCCTTGGACGGGCGCTCCGGCTCGGCGGGCGGCGCGGGTGCCGCGGGCGGCGGAGCCTCCACTGCGGGCGGCGCGACCGGTGCGGCCGGCTGAGCTCCTCCCGACGACGGCGGCGCCGGAACGGCGCTGCGGGGCTCCGGCGCGGTCACCGCCTCGACGGCGACGACCTCGGGATCGGCGGTCGGCGCGGGCTCCTCCTGCTCGACGAGCGGCACCGCGAGGGGGGCCGCAGCCGGCGCCGTGCCGACCACGAGCGGGGCGACATCGAGCGGGCTGCCCTGCTGATCGTCGATCGCCAGCGCCTGACCGACGGCGACGAAGCCAGCGAGCACCACGACGAGGCCGACGGTGATGCCACCGCCGATGATTCCCGCCTCGCGTGCGCGCATGTCCCCATCCCCAATTGCGTTGCTGCACCAACTCTGCCGCATGCACGTGAGAGCGCCGCACGCGTTGGATGAGAAATCTCTCATGCAGACGCATCGGGTGCGGTGCTGCTGGGCTCAGGAACGCACGGCGGCCGCACCGAGCGCGACCGCGGCGCCGAGCAGCAGCCACGGGCCGATCGCGATGCTCCGGCCCCGCCGCAAGCCCTTCGGGCTGCCCGCCATCGCCGCTGCCGCCGCCAGTGCGCCGGAGCCGAACGCGAGCGGCAGGGCGAGCACGGCCGCGGGCGCGCTCACGAGGCCGAGCGCCAGCCCGAGCAGCGTGCCGAGCTTGAGGTCGCCGCCGCCCATGCCGCCGAACCAGGCGAGGGCGCCGAGCAGCAGCGCGTACGCGCTCCCCGAGAGCAGGGAGCGCACCACCGCTCCCCCGCCGTCAGGTCCGGCGAGCAGCATCCAGGCCGCCCCGATCGCCCAGGCCCCGAATCCCGGGAGCACGAGCCGGTTCGGCAGGCGGTGCTCGCGCACGTCGATGTGGGCGAGCACCGGCCCGACGGCGGCCAGGTACGTCCACGGCACGAACGCCGGCGCCGGCGCGCGCATCCACACGAGCGCGGCGACGAGCGCGGCGACGAGCGCAGCGACGAGGGCCATGCCGAGCGCGACCGACGCGGCCCCACGGCGCAGACACCATGCGCGGCCGCGCGCGTCGGATGCGAGACCACGGGCACCGGCGGGGCGAGACATCGGGCCAGCTTAGAGAGCGTGGATGCCGCGTCCGCGGTTATCCACAGGTCACGGCGCGCATGTGCGCGCCGCTCGTGCTCCCGCCGCGCGAGCCGCTAGTACCGGCGCGCCGCGGCGAACGCCGCGAAGGCCTCGTCGAGCACCTGCATCGAGGCCGCGGTGGTGCCGACGTGCGGCGAGATGCGCAGCTTGCCGTCGCGCACGGTGGCGGTGACGCCGAGGTTGGCCAGTGCCGCGGCGAGCGCGCCGACCTCGTTCGGGTCGGGCTCGAGCGACACGATGCCCGCGCGGTGCGCGCGCGCCCGCGGCGAGACCACGGGGAGCCCGTGCCGATCGGCGAGCGCGATGACCTCGTCGATGCGCGTCGCCAGCTCGGCCTCGATGACGGAGACGCCGACGGCCGTGAGCTCCTCCAGCGCCGCTTCCAGCCGGGCGGCGCTCGAGGGGTCGGGGCGTGCCACGGTGAAGGCGTTGGCGGCGCGTGACGGCGCGGGCACCTCGTCGAGCGGCAGCAGCGCATCGGTTCCGGTGACCCCCGAGAAGACGGGGGTGAGCCGCTCGAGCGCGCGCTCGCCGAACCAGGCGAAGCCGGTCCCGCGCCCGGCGCGCAGCCACTTGTAGCCGTTGCCCGCGACGACGTCGGCGGCCGCATAGTCGGCATCGACGATGCCGAAGCCCTGGATCGCGTCGACGATGAGGAGTCGGTCGCCGAGCACGTCGCGCAGGGCGCTCAGGTCGGCACGATACCCGGTGCGGAAGTCGACGAGGCTGACCACGAGCGCCGTGGTGTCGCCTGTCAGCGCCTCGCGCACGGCCTCGGGCGTGACGTGACCGTCGGGGGCGTCAAGCCACTGCGGGGTCAGCACTCCGCGGGCCTCGGCGGCGCGCTGCACGGCGACGGGCATGGTGGCGAACTCGCGCGGCGAGACGAGCGCCGCGCCCTGGAGGCCGAACACCGCCTGCATGATGCCGTCGGTGGTCGAGGGCTGCAGCGTCACGTGCTCGGCCGTGCTGCCGAGCAGCTGGGCCAGCGACTCGCGCGCCCGGCCCACGTGCTGCTGGACGTGCTCGATGCCGCTGGCGCGACCGGTGGAGAGCGCCTCGAAATCGGCCTGCGCCTCGGCGCGCACCGCGGGGCTGATCGGCCCGAAGGCGGCGAAGTCCAGATATCCCGGCTCTTCCTCGAAGGAAGCCCGATACGCGTCAATCCTGTCCACCTGCCTATTCTCGCAGGTTTCCGGCGCGTGCTTCAGGACCCGAACCGACGGTGCCTCGACGCGAAGTCGCGGATCGCACGGAGAAAGTCGACCTCGCGCAGGTCGGGACCGAGCGCCTCGACGAAGTAGAACTCGCTGTGCGCGCTCTGCCAGAGCAGGAAGTCGCTCAGCCGCTGCTCGCCGGAGGTGCGGATCACGAGATCCGGGTCGGGCTGCCCACCGGTGTACAGGTGCTCGCCGATCGTCTCGGGCGTGAGGCTCTCGGCGAGGTCTTCGAGCGACCCGCCGCGCTGATCGTGCTCGGCGATGATGCTGCGCACCGCATCCACGATCTCGCGGCGCCCGCCATACCCGACCGCGAGGTTGACGTGCATGCCGGTGTTCGCGCTGGTGCGCTGCTGCGCCGCCTCCAGCACGCTGACCAGCTCCGCCGGCAGCGCGGCCGTCGAGCCGACGTGCTGCACCTTCCAGTCGCGAAAGCGCGAGAGCTCGTCGGCGAGCTCCGCGATGATCTCGATCAGGTCGGCGATCTCTTTCGAGTCGCGCTTGGTGACGTTGTCGTTCGAGAGCAGATAGAGCGAGACGACGCGCACGCCGACGTCGTCGCACCACTCGAGGAACTCGCGCATCTTGGCGGCCCCGGCGCGGTGCCCGTCGGCGGCGCTGTCGAGCCCCAGCTGGCGGGCCCAGCGCCGATTTCCGTCGATCATCATCGCCACGTGCTGCGGCACCGCGACCGGGTCGAGCGAGCGCCGAAGCCGGTTGATGTAGATCCGGTACAGCGGCCCGCGTCCCTCGCTGGATCGGCTCGTCTTCACCCCACCACGCTACCGTCTCGCGCCGCGGATGCACGCGAGCACGCGCGGGCTGCGCATGCCTCGGCGGGGCATTCGCGGACTACGCTTGAGAGATGAGCGCACCCGAGCTGCCGCAGCTTCCGCTTCTCGAGGTGGCCGCGGCCGACGCGAACGCCGATATCAAGCCCACCTGGCGCGGCTGGATCCACGCGGGAGTGACCCCCCTGGCGATCGCCGCGGGCATCGTGCTGATCGCGCTCGCCCAGGGCGCCCCCGCCAAATGGGCGGCCGCCGTGTTCATGCTCACCTCGATGCTGCTGTTCGGGATGTCTGCGGTGTATCACCGCTTCAACTGGAGCCCGAGAACCAAGCTCGTGCTCAAGCGCATCGACCACGCGAACATCTTCCTGCTGATCGCCGGCACCTACACCCCGCTTGCCGTGCTCGCGCTTCCGCCCGCGGAGGGCATCGTGCTGCTCTCGCTGGTCTGGGGAGGCACCGTCATCGGCATCCTCTTCCGGGTGTTCTGGATCACCGCACCGCGCTGGCTCTACGTCGCGCTCTACCTGCTCCTGGGCTGGGCCGCCGTGATGTACATGCCCGCGCTGTTCGCCGCGAACGTCGCGATGATGATCCTCGTGATCGCCGGCGGGCTGTTCTACACGGGCGGCGCGATCATCTATGCGCTGAAGAAGCCCAACCCCTGGCCGGGGGTGTTCGGCTTCCACGAGATCTTCCACGTGTGCACGGTGATCGCGTTCCTGTGCCATTGGACGGCGTGCCTGCTGATCTCGCTGAACCCGGCGTTCAACGCGGGCTGACCCGGGCGACCGCCTTCAACGCCGGCGGACCCGGCCGAGCGGCGCTCAGCGGCGGTCGTCTTCCTCGGTGCCTTCGTTCTCGAGGGGCGCCTCCGTCGGGGCTTCCCCCCTGGCCGCCGCCTCGGCGGCCGCCTGCTCGGCGTCGAGCGCCTCGTTCGCCTCGTCGCGATAGCGCGCGCGACGCACGCGACGCAGCATGTCGGCCGCGAGCAGCGTGAGCGCGACCACGAGAATCGCGATCACGAAGAACCCGGCGGGCCCGGGGGTCACCAGCTCGGGCGGCGGCGACGTCCACGAAGGACTGGGAACGGGTTCGGGCGTCGTGACGGCCGCCCAGATCAAGGCGGAAGCGGCGTGCATTGGTGGGTGTCCTCGAATCCGCGCAAAAGCGCATAGCCTGGGACTAAGACTATCCGGCCAGGGAAGACATGCGATGACCACGACGGCACAACTCGATGAGCGCTACGGGCGCGTGCGCAGCCCCGGCAGGGTGCGCGCGTGGTGGATCACGGTGGCCGTGGTCGCGCTCGCGGCCATCGGATGGTTCGGCTGGGGCATCCTCAGCGACGGCAACAGCGCCGTGCGCGCCGACGACACCGCGTTCACGATTCACGACGAGCGCGCCGTGAGCGTCTCGTTCCAGGTGACCGCCCCGGTCGGAGCGAGCGTCGCCTGCGCCCTCGAGGCCCTCGACGAGGAGTTCGGGATCGTGGGATGGCGGGTCATCGTCTTCCCCGAGTTCACGAGCCACGCCCAGGCGTTCACCGAGACCATCCCGACGGTCGCACGCGCGACCACGGGTTTGGTGAACTCCTGCTGGGTCGCATAAACTGGCGGGTCAACCCGAGTTTTCTAGGAGCGATCTGTGTCGAACAGCCCCGAGACCTTCCTCACCCAGGACGCCTTCGATCGCCTCGCCGCCGAGCTTGAGCATCTCTCTGGCCCCGGCCGCGAAGACATCGCGAAGCGCATCGAGTCCGCCCGCGAAGAGGGCGACCTCAAGGAGAACGGCGGCTACCACGCCGCAAAGGACGAGCAGGGCAAGCAGGAGGCGCGCATCCGCACCCTGCAGCACCTGCTGAAGAACGCCGTCGTGCGCGAGGCGCCGCAGAGCCGCGGGGTCGTCGAGTCGGGCACGGTCATCACCGCGAAGGTCGCCGGCGGCGAAGAGGTCTTCCTCCTCGGCAACCGCGAGATCGCTGCCGACTCGCAGATCGACGTGTACAGCGAGGCCAGCCCCCTGGGCGCGGCGATCCTCGGGCTCGCCGAGGGCGCGTCGACCAGCTACGTCGCGCCGAACGGCCGCGAGATCAAGGTCGAGATCATCAAGGTCGAGACCTACGCGGGCCAGTAGCCCGCCGGCGCCCGGGCTTGCGGGCGCCGCTCACTCGGGCACCACGACGGGCGAGTAGCCCGCGGCCTCGAGGGTCGCGAGCACCTGCGCCCGGTGCTCCTCGCCGCGCGTCTCGACGCTCACCTGCAAGATCACCTCGCTGATCTGCAGCCCCTGCCCGTGCCGCGTGTGCAGCACCTCGATGACGTTGGCGTGCGCGTCGGCGATGAGCTCCGACACTCGCGCGAGCTGGCCGGGCCGGTCGGGCAGCGGGATGCGGACCGTGAAGTAGCGCCCCGACGCCGAGAGTCCGTGCGAGATGACGCGCTGCATGAGCAGCGGGTCGATGTTGCCGCCCGAGAGCACCACGATGGTGGGGCCCGTGGGCTTGACCTTGCCGGCCAGGATCGCCGCGACCCCCACGGCGCCCGCGGGCTCGACCACGAGCTTGGCGCGCTCGAGCAGGAGCAGGAGCGCGCGGGCCATGTCGTCTTCGCTCACCGTGACGATCTCGTCGACCAGGTCGCGGATCATCGCGAAGGGCACGTCTCCCGGCCGCGCGACGGCGATGCCGTCGGCGATCGTCGGCCGCGTGACGACCGTGTTCGGGTGGCCGTCCGCGAGCGAGCTGGGGTACGCCGCCGAGTTCGCCGCCTGCACGCCGATGACGCGCACGGTGCGCCCGTCCACGGCGGCGCGCGCCTTGATGGCGCCCGCGACGCCGGCGATGAGTCCCCCGCCACCCACGGGCACGAGCACGGTGTCGACGTCCGGGCTGGCGTCGTACAGTTCGAGCCCGAGCGTGCCCTGGCCGGTGATCACGTCACGATGATCGAACGGATGCACCAGCACCGCCCCGGTCTCACGCGCGAACTCGGCCGCGAGGCGCAGCGGCTCCTCCACGGTGGGACCCTGCAGGATGACCTCCGCGCCATACCCGCGGGTCGCGAGCAGCTTCGGCACCGGCACGCCGAGCGGCATGAAGATCGTGGCGTGGATGCCGAGCTCGCGCGCCGCGAGCGCGACGCCCTGCGCGTGGTTGCCGGCCGATGCCGCCACCACACCACGGGCGCGCTCCGCCTCCGTCAGGCGCGACATCAGGTACGACGAGCCGCGGATCTTGAACGAGCCGGTGCGCTGCAGGTTCTCGAGCTTGAGCAGCACCGGGGCCCCGAGCACGTCGCTGAGGGCCTGGGTCTCGACGAGCGGGGTGGTGGCGAGCACGCCGGAGAGCACCCGCGCGGCGTCCTCGTAGTCGGCGAGCGTGGGTCGGGCATCCGTCACAGCTGGGTCCTCTCGGAGGGTGATTTCTTCGCGCGCCCGGCCCTGCGGGCCCGCGCGGTCTCGCGCGGCACGGTGCGCCAGATGAGATCGACGTTCTCGGGCGGCGCTCCCTCGCGCCATCCACCGGAGCTGATGAACAGCCAGACGACGTTCGAGAACGCCGCAAGCGGCACCGCGAACAGGGCGCCGGGAATGCCGGCGATCATCGCGCCGCCGGCCACCACGAGCACGACGGCGAGCGGGTGCACCTTGACGGCCGAGCCCATGAGCAGCGGCTGCAGCACGTGCCCCTCGATCTGCTGCACGCCCAGCACCACCAGCAGCATCCAGAGGGCGACGAGCGGCCCGTTGTAGACCAGCGCGAGGAAGACGGCGAGCGCGCCGGTGACGACCGCGCCGACGATCGGCACGAACGCGCCGAGGAACACGAGCACCCCGACCGGCACGGCGAGCGGCACACCGAGGAGGAAGGCGCCGAGCCCGATGCCGATGGCGTCGATCGTCGCGACAAGCAGCTGCGTGCGGGCGTAGTTCACGACGGTGATCCAGCCGGCGCGGCCGGCGCCGTCGGCGGCGCTGCGAGCGGAGCGTGGAAACAGCCGCACGGTCCAGCGCCAGATCCCGGCGCCGTCGGCGAGGATGCACAGCAGGATGAAGAACGAGAGCAGGGCGCCGGTGACCACGTGTCCGAGGGTGCTGCCGACGGCCAGCGCGCCCGAGATCAGCAGCTCGTTCTGCTCCTCGATCACCTTCACGAGCGCATTCAGCCAGGCGTCGATCTGATCGGCGGTCACATGGAACGGACCGTCCATGAGCGACGCGCGCAGCTGCTCGATCGACGCCAGCGTGCGGGCCTCGACCTCGGGCCACTGCCGGGTGATCTGGAACACGGCAAGCCACAGCAGGCCGACCACGATCGCCATGGTGCCCACGAGCGAGAGGACGATGGCCAGCCAGCGGGGAACGCGGTGCCGGAGCATCCACGTGAACACCGGGAACAGCAGCGCCGAGATCAGGATGCCGACGAGCAGCGGGACCACGATGAGCTTCAGCTGCATGATGAGCCAGATCGCCACGCCGATCGCGGCGGCGATGACCAGCAGCCGCCACGCGTACGCGGTGGCCGTGCGCAGCCCGCGCGGCACCTCGCCCTCGGCGCGCGCCGGCGGGCGCTGCGGGGCCTCGGGCGCGGCGACGCCGCGACGGCGCGCGCCGAACAGGCCGGTTCGGCTGGGCGGGTGCTCGGGGTCCATCCCGCAAGTCTAAAGCCCGCCCACGCGAGTGCCTGGGGCGCCGCGCGCGGCCCCGCCGCGGCGCCTCGCCCCGCCGCGGCGCCGCGGCTAGGCTGGCGCCGATGACCCCCTCGCTCAGCGCGTCAGAAGCCCGCCGCATCGCCCTCGCCGCGCAGGGCTTCACGCGGCCGCGCCCGCGCGTGCCCGGCGCACGGCACCTGCACGACACGATGGGTCGCATGGGCGTGACGCAGATCGACTCCGTCAACGTGTTCGCCCGCAGCCACTACATGCCCTTCTACTCGCGGCTGGGACCCTACGAGACCGAATTCCTCGACGAGCTGTTCTTCCAGCCGCACGGTCCGTACGTCGAATACTGGGCCCACGTCGCCACGTTCATGCCGGCCGCCGACTGGGCGCTGTTTCGCTTTCGCATGGACGCGTACCGCGACAAGCACGGGAGCGACCCCGACGGCTGGTTTCGCCAGCAGGCCGAGACGGTCGACTGGGTGCGGGCCGAGCTGGCCGCGCGCGGGCCCCTGCGGTCGGCCGAGATCGAGCAGGACGCCGCCGCGGGTGCCCGCGGGCCCTGGTGGGATTGGAGCACGGTCAAGCGCGTCCTCGAGCACCTCTGGCTGTTCGGCGAGGTCGCGGTGACCGAGCGGCGCGGCTTCGAGCGTCGCTACGCGCTCGCCGAGCAGGTGATCCCCGCCGAGGTGCTGGCGCACCCGGTGCCCCGCGACGAGGCGATCCGCGAGCTCGTGCGCCGTGCCGCCCGCGCGTACGGCGTGGGCACCGCCGCCGACTTCGACGACTACTACCGGCTGCGCAGCCGTCGCGCCGTGCACGCCGCAGTTCGCGAGCTCGAAGACGCGGGCGAGCTCGAGCCGGTCACCGTGACGGGCTGGGAGCGCGGTGGCCGCGCCATCCCCGCGTGGCGGCACCGCGACGCCGCGCTCCCCCGCGCGAGCGCGGCATCCACGATCCTGACGCCGTTCGACCCGCTCGTGTGGTTCCGCGAGCGTGCGGAGCGCCTCTTCGACTTTCACTACCGGATCGAGATCTACACGCCGGAGGCCAAGCGCCGCTTCGGCTACTACTCCCTGCCCGTGCTGCAGGGCGAGCGCGTGGTCGGTCGGGTCGACCTCAAGGCCGACCGCCGGGCCTCGACGCTGCTCGCGCAGTCGGCGTGGTGGGAGCCGGAGGCCCCGAGCGATGCCGGCGAGCGCCTGGGCGAGGCGCTGCGCGAGGCGGCCGCCTGGCGTGGGCTCGAGACCGTGTCGATCGGGCGCCGCGGCGACGCCGCCGACGACCTCGCCCGCGCCATGCCCGACGCCGCCCGCCACGAGGGCCGCGGCTGATGGCGCGCCGGGGCCGGTCGGAGACCACGACGCGCGACGCGGCGGCGGTGCGGCGCCCCCGCGTGGCAGTCCGCGTCGTGGCGATCGCCGCCCTGCTTCTGGTCGTGGCCGGCGTGATCGCGTTCGCCCTCATCCCCCGGCCCGGCGGACCGGC
Organism: Actinomycetes bacterium; assembly: GCA_029779645.1. Classification (GTDB taxonomy): domain Bacteria; phylum Actinomycetota; class Actinomycetes; order Actinomycetales; family Microbacteriaceae; genus Microbacterium. The sequence continues at coordinate 155,765 of JAKPAC010000010.1, forward strand.
CGCCGTCGCCGCCGACTACCTGGCCGCCCTCGCCCGCGGCGACGGCGCCGCGGCCTCCGCGCTCACCGCCCCGGCGACGAGCGACGGACGCACGCTCGGCGCAGACGCCCTCGCGGTCGCCACCGAGTGGATCTCGTCAGCGAACGTCGGCCAGCTCACCGAGCAGGGCGCGGATGCCACGGCCGAGGTCACATTCACGCTCGGCGGCACGCAGCACGCCGTGACCCTGGCCCTGACGAATCGCTCGGGCGCGTGGCTCGTCGCGCACCCGCTCACGACTGCGGTGCGCGTGCGCAGCACGATCGGCGCCGGCGTGACCATCGGCGCCTCGCGCGGTGAGGACGCCGCGGAAGGCGGCCTCGTCGTGCCGTTCGACGACGCCGCCGACGGCGATCCCGACACCGGCGACGCCGACGCCGACGCGGCGGCCGCCGCGACCAGCTCCGGCACGGGCCCCGGCGCCGTCACCGTCGAGCTGCTGCCCGCCGTCTATGCGCTGGGCGCGGCGCCCGCCGCGCTGCTCGAGGGCGGCGAGACGCTCATCGTGAGCGGCGGCGACGACGCCGCCGTCGCGCTCGAGCCGAGCCTTCGCCCCGAGGCGCGTGCCGACGCCGCCGAACAGCTGCGCGCGTACCTGGCCGGCTGCACGGCGCAGGCGAACGCGGTGCCGGCGAGCTGCGGTATTCGGGTGCCGTGGGCGGCCGACCTCGCGGCGCTCACCGCACTCGCGTTCCGCGTCGACGCCGAGCCGGTGCTCGAGCTTGCCGCCGACGGCCGCAGATTCGCCGCGACGGGCGGCAGGCTGACGGCCACGGCGACGGGCGTCGACGATGCGGGCGCCGAGGCATCCGCGAGCTATCTCGACTCCGATTGGGGCGTGCGCGGCAGCCTGCGCTTCACGCTCGACGGGCTGATCCTCGAGGTCTGGTGACCGCCGCGGCCGGGCCGGCGCCGACTAGAACTGCACGCGCGGCGGCTCGGCAATGGCCGCGCCGTCGACGACCTCGAAGAAGTCGCGCTCGTGGAATCCGAGGCCACGGGCGAACATGTTGTTGGGGAAGGCCTTGATCTTGGTGTTCAGCTCGCGCACGCCCCCGTTGTAGAAGCGACGCGAAGCCTGCACCTTGTCTTCGGTGTCGACGAGCTGCTGCTGCAGGTGCAGGTAGTTCTGGCTGGCCAGCAGCTGCGGGTAGCCCTCCGAGACGGCGAACAGGCTCTTCAGCGCCTGCTGCATGTGCCCCTCGGCGACGCCCGATTCGATCGGGCCCTGCGCCGACAGCGTCTCTGCGCGCGCCCGGGTCACATTCTCGAACACCGTCTTCTCGTGCGCGGCATAGCCCTTGACCGATTCGACGAGATTCGGCACGAGATCGGCCCTGCGCTTGAGCTGCACCGTGATGTCGCTCCATGCCTCCTCGACACGGACGTTCAGCTGCACGAGCGAGTTGTAGGTCGCCCAGAGGTAGATGCCGAAGATCACCACGAGTGCGACGACGATTACAACGGGGACGATCCATTCCCAGGGCATTGCATCTCCTGCCAAGTTCAGCCGACGGTCAGTTCATCCTAGCCACGCGACCTGCATCGTCCCTGGCAGTTCGACCCCGTCACCGGCGTCCGGGCGGCGAGCCGAGCACGCGGTCGAGGTACGTGTTCGTGAATCTGCCCTCGGGATCGAGCAGGTCTCGCAGGGCGACGAAGTCGGCGAATCGGGGGTACCGCTCGGCCAGCTGCGCGGCGTCCAGCGTGTGCATCTTGCCCCAGTGCGGGCGCCCGCCGTACGCGAGCATGATCCGCTCAAAGGCCTCGAAGTACTCCGTGGGATTCTCGTGGTGGTAGCGGTGCACGGCGATGTACGCGCTCGCCCGTCCCTGCGCGGTCGAGAGCCAGAGCTCGTCGGATGCCGCGAAGCGCACCTCGACAGGGAACGAGATGCGCCAGCCGCGCTCGGCGATCAGCGCTCGCAGCTCGCCGAAGGCGGCGACCACGTGCTCCGCGGGGATCGCGTACTCCATCTCGCGGAATCGCACCGTGCGCCGCTGCGTGAGTACGCGGTTCGACACGTCGGTGTACTCGCGATTGCCCGTCGCTTTCACGGCGATGCGCGCGAAGCCAGGGATGATCGCCGGAATGACCGTGCCGATGGCGCACACGACGCGGAAGAGCCCGTTCGACAGCAGCGTCTCGTCGATCCACCTGCCGACCGGCGGCAGCGGGTGGCGCGTCGCGTCGGCCGGCAGTCGCGTATCGGTCTTGGTGAGCGCGGTCTCGGTGTGGGGAAACCAGTAGAACTCGAAGTGATCGGCGGCCGCGACCCGCTCCGGCAGCTCGGCGAGCAGCGCGTCCAGCGGCTCGGGCCGCTCCAGGGCGTGCAGCACGTACGCGGGCACGCACTGGAGCGTGATGTCGACGACGATGCCGAGGGCGCCGAGGCCCAGGGCGATCGCGGGCAGCAGCTCGCTGTCTTCGACCACCTCGTGCACCTCGCCCGTGGCATCCACGAAGGTCGCGCCGACGATCTGGGTCGATATGCCGCCGAACGCCGCGCCGGTGCCGTGCGTGCCCGTGGCGGTGGCCCCGCTGATCGACTGGCGGTCGATGTCGCCGAGGTTCTGCATGGCGAGCCCGTAGGGGCGCAGCAGCGCCGGGATCTGGTGCAGGCGCGTGCCCGCGTACAGGCGCACCCGCTGCCGTGCGGTGTCGACGTCGATGATGCCCTGCAGCGCGCTCATGTCGAGCAGCACGTCCGGCGCGACGGCGATGCCGGTGAAGCTGTGCCCGGCGCCCACTGCCTTCACGCGGAGCCCGCTGTGCGCGGCCGCGACGATCGCCCGCTGCACGGCGTCGACGCTGTGCGGCCGCTCGACACGCAGCGGCCGCACGCGCACGGTGCGGCCCCAGTTCTCCCACTTGCCACCGGGACGGATCATAGAAACGCCTTTCCCTCGCCGCGGTACGACGGGACGCTCGCGACGACGCGATCGCCGTCGATGAGATGGAACTCGTTGACGCGCTCTGAGAGCTCGCCGCTCTTCGCGTGCCGCAGCCACACGCGGTCTCCCACCCGCAGCGCGCGGGCGGCCTCGCCCTGGAGCGGGGTCTGCACCTCGCCGGCGCCCTCGCGGCCGAGCGTCCGCAGGCCCGCCGGCCACACCGGCAGCGGCTGACGGGAGGCCGCGGGCGGCCCGGAGGCGATCCAGCCGCCGCCGAGGATCGTCACGATGTCTGCCGTGGGCTTGCGCACCACCTGCAGCGAGAACGCCGCCGCCGGCGCCGGCGTGAACGCCGCGTAGCCGTCGAAGAGGTGGCCGCCCAGGATGCCGCTGCCGGCCGTGACCTCGGTGACCGAGGGATCGGCAGCCGAGGTCTCGATCGAGCCGGTGCCGCCCGCGTTCACGAACTCCAGCGGCGCGAGCGCGCGCACGCCGTCGACGATCGCGCCGCGGCGGTCGCCGAGCTCGGCGAGCGAGCGGCGCTTCATCCATCGCATGAGCGCATTCTCGGCCGCCGCGCCCGCGACGTCGTCGGTCTGGCCGGCGATCTGCGCCTCGTACATCATGAGCCCGACGAGCGCGAAGCCGGGGCGGGCGAGGATGCCTCGGGCCAGCGCCACGACCTCCTCGGGCGTGTGCACGGGCGAGCGGCGCACGCCGACGTGCCCGAGCGGGCCCGGCGCACGCCAGGACGCGTCGGCATCGATCGCGACGCGGATGGGGGGCCGTGCCCCCGGGCCGGCGACCGCGTCGACCACGTCGAGCTGCGCGAGGTCGTCCACCATGAGCGTGATGCGCTCGGCCGCCCGCGGGTCGGCCACGAGGGCCGCGAGCGCCCGCCGATTGACGGTCGGGTATCCGAGCACGATGTCGGTGCGGCCGTGCTCGGCCAGCCACAGCGCCTCGGGGAGGGTGAAGGCGAGGATGCCGGCGTAGCCCGGCAGGGCGAGCACGGCATCGGCGACCGCGCGGATGCGGATCGACTTGCTCGCGATCCGGATGGGCGTGCCGGCCGCGCGCAGCAGCAGGTCGTGGGCGTTGTAGCGCAGCGCCGCCAGGTTGAGCGCCGCGATCGGGCCGTCGAGCCCCGCGATCGCTCGCGTCATGCCCTCCCACGCCGTGGCGGCGTCGCGACGTGCTGCGGCGTCACGATGGGGCGCGGGCGTCGGGGGCATGCTCGTCGGCGCCGCGAGGTCGATCGCGGATGCCGCCTCGCCCACACCCGAAGCGGGCGAGGCGAGGGCACCGCGCTTGGCAGGGTCGCTGCGCACAGGCTCATTGCTCACGCGGCCAGCCTAAGGGCTCTCGCCCAGATTCGAGCGCCGTACCCCCGGTCGGATTCGAACCGACACCTGGAGCGATTTTAAGTCGCCTGCCTCTGCCGTTGGGCTACGGGGGCCAGGCATCCACCCTATTGGGCTAGGCCTTGACCGGCGCCTTCTTCGTGGCGGGCTTCGCGCTCGCGTCCGCCTTCGCGGCGCTCGTCTTGGCCGGCTCGATCGCGGCGATCGTTCCGGTCGCGGTCGTGGGGCGCGGGCGCGCCGCGAACTCCTCAAACACGTAGCGCGGGTGCTGCACGGCCGTGAGCGTGACGATGTCGCGGTCGAGCCAGAGGTTGTTCCACCAGCCCCAGAGCACGCGCCACTTGCGCTCCCACGACGGCATGGCCAGGCCGTGGTAGCCGCGGTGCGCGACCCATGCGAGGAAGCCCTTGATCGCCAGGTTGCCGGACTGGAACACGCCGACGCCGAGGCCGAGGCCGGCGACCGCGCCGATGTTCTTGTGGAAGTAGTCGCGAGGCGTCTCGCCCCGCAGCACGGCGACGAGGTTGGCCGCGAGCAGCTTGGCCTGGCGCACGGCGTGCTGCGCGTTCGGCACGCAGTACCCGCCGACGCCGTCGCCCGAGGTGTCGGGCACCGCCGAGATGTCACCGGCGGTCCAGGCGCCCTCGACGATCTCGTCTTCGCTGCCGACCCGCAGGTCGGCGCGCGCGCGGATGCGTCCACGCTCGTCGACCGGCAGGTCGGCGCCGCGCACGACGGTCGGGTTGGCCATGACGCCGGCGGTCCAGATGATCAGGTCGCTGGCGAAGCGCTCGCCGCTCGACAGCTCGACGACGCCGTCGACGGCGGAGGTGAGCTGCGTGTCGAGGTGCACATACGCGCCGCGCTTGGCGAGGTTCTTCAGCACCCATTCGCTGGTCTTGAGCGAGACCTCGGGCATGATGCGCCCGGTGGCCTCGACCAGCGCGAAGCGGATGTCTTCGAAGTCGATGTTGGGGTAGCTCTTCAGCAGCGCCGAGGCGAATGAGCGCAGCTCGGCGAAGATCTCGATGCCCGCGAAGCCGCCGCCGATGACGGTGACCGAGAGCAGACGGTCGCGCTCGGGCCCCGGGGGAAGCAGCGATGCCTGGTCGAAGTTGGAGATGAGGCGGTCGCGGATCGCGACGGCCTCCTCGATCGTCTTGAGACCGATCGCGTTGTCGGCGACGCCCGGGATCGGGAACGTGCGCGAGACCGCGCCGGCGGTGACGACGATGTGGTCGTACTCGATCTCCCACGATTCGTCCGTGAGGGAGGTGATCGTCGCGGTCTTGTTGGCGTGGTCGATGCCCGACACCTTGGCCGTGATGATGTTCGTGTGGTGCAGGTGCCGGCGGTGCGCCACGACCGCGTGCCGGGCCTCGATCGAGCCGGCAGCCACCTCCGGGAGGAACGGCTGATAGGTCATGTACGAGAGCGGGTCAACGATCGTGACCTCGGCTTCGCCGCGGCGGAGGAGCTTCTCAAGCTTCCACGCGGTGTAAAAGCCCGCGTACCCTCCACCGACGATCAGAATGCGGGGCACACTGGCAGTAGACACGACGTGTGGTCTCCTTGGTTCAATGTCTCGGCGCTCGCGGGGTGCGCTCGCGCCTGATGCGTCTGACGGTTGCGTTGACGCCGAGAGCAATAAGGATAGCAGGGACTGTGAGGGCGACGAGCGGCAGGGTGCCGTACCGGAGCGTCTCCCAGCTGGGGAACAGGGGCGAGACAGCCTCCTCCGGCGGGTCGGCGGCCGGCAGCGGCGGCAGCTCGACCGGGGCCGCGCTCGGCTCGGGCGCCGGTGCGACCGCGGCGCGGCGGTAGAGCCGGATCCACTCCTCGAGGCTCCCCATGGGGTTCTCGGTGACCAGCGGCACGGTCGCCGAGACGGCGCCCGCGGCGTTCACGATGCCGTAGCCGTAGAGCGGATCGGGCACCGAGGTGGCGGCCGCGGCCGGGGTGGCCGTGCGGATGATCCGATTGATCACATTGGCGGCGTCGAGATCGGGATGCGCCGCCCGCACCAGCGCCGCGACGCCGGCGACGATCGGCGCGGCCCCACTCGTGCCCTTCCAGACCACGAGGCGGCCGTCCGGCGACACGCCGAGGAGCTGCTCGCTGGGCGCCGAGACGCCCATCACGATGCCCTGCGTCGACGCCTCGAGGCTCGCATAGCCCGACGGATCGACGCCGGCGACGGTGAGCACGCCCGGGATCGTCGCGGGGGCGCCGACGCGTGTCGTGCCGCTGCCGCGGTTGCCGGCGGCGACGATCACAACCACATCGTGCTCGAACGCGTACATGAACGCGTCGTCCCAGCTCTCGTCCCAGTCCAGCGTGTTGGTCGTGAGCGAGAGGTTGATGATGTCGGCGCCGTTGTCGACGGCCCACCGGATGCCGGTAGCGATCTGCTCCGAGAACGGCACCTTCGACGAGCTGGCGGTGAAGCCGACCGAGACCGACAGCAGCTTGGCCTGCGGCGCGACGCCGATCATCCCCGTGCCGTCGCCGGTGCCGCGCGCGGCGGCGAGCGAGGCGACCCAGCTGCCGTGTGCCGCGTCGCGCACACCCACCGGCGTGCGCCCGTCGGGCGTGCCGACGCCCGAGACATCGACGCCGCCGGCGACCGCGTCCTCGAACTCGACCGGGCCCTTCGCGATGCCGCTGTCGATGATGGCGATCGTGACGCCCGCGCCGCGGGTGGTCTTCCACGCCTCGCGGATGCCGTTCGCGTCGAGCCAGTACTCGGCCGCGCGCACCGGGTCGGCCAGGTCGGCGGCGGGCCCGGGGGCGGCCGAGCCGGGCGCGGGGGCAGGGGCGGCGACCGCGGCGGGCACCGTGCCCGGGAGCAGGCTGCTCGCGCCGATCAGCACCGCCAGCGGGGCGGCGATGAGCGCGCGCCGGATCGCCGTGCCGACGCGGGCGGCACCTCGCGTTGTGGTGGCTTCGCGCTGCTCGCGCCCCCGGCGGGCCGTCATGCGACCGGGAGCTCCGGCCCCGGGTCGGCGCAGCGGCACACGTCGGCCGACCAGCGGTGCCGTGCGAGCTCGAGGGCCCTGTCGCCGAGGGGGTTGACGCCGGGGCCCGCGGCGAGCGCGTGGCCGGCGAGCGCGTGCAGGCACTTCACTCGGGTGGGCATTCCGCCCGCCGAGATGCCCTCGATCTCGGGCACGTCGCCGAACTGGGCGCGGTCGGCGAGGTAGGCCTCGTGCGCGGCGAGATAGCGCGCCCGCAGCTCGGCGTCGCCCGCCAGCTCCTCGGTGAACTGCACCATGACCTGGCCGACCTCCAGCTCCGAGAGCGCGGCCGTCGCACCCGGGTGCGTCAGGTAGTAGAACGTCGGGAACGGCGTGCCGTCGGCAAGCCGCGGCTTCGTCGAGACGACGAGCGGGTTGCCGCAGACGCAGCGCGCCGCGATGCCGACCACGTCGCGCATCTGCCGCCCGAGCTGTGCCGCCATGACGTCGAGGTCGCGGGCGGATACCGGGGCGAAGGGAGGCGTGGTCATCGCTCCAGGGTAGCGGGCGCGGCAGGGAAGCCCCTGGAACGGCCCGCGCGCACCGCGCAGACGTGCCAGAGCCGGCATCGCCGGCCGTTCGGCACCCGGCGCGTCACGGCGCCGCGGGCGCTTCGCTCGCCGGCTGGTCTTCGGGGGCCGGCTGGTCGGGCACGCCGATCGTGATCGGCGCGACGACCTCGGCGACGCCCGACGAGGTGATCGAGCGCAGCAGCTGCGACATCCAATCGGAGTGCGTGGTCGTGACCTCCTCACTCACCGGCGGGCGCTCGGTGGGCTGGTGGGCCAGGTCGAGGTCGTTGTCGACCAGGTACACGACCTCGCCGGGCTGCACGTAGTACAGCCGCTCGCGGGCCTGCGTGGTGATGTACGCGGGGTCGCTCCAGCGCTCGCGCTCGGCGATGAGCGCGTCGATGGTGGCTTGATCGGCGGCGATGGCGTGCTCGAGCGCCGCGATGCGCTGACGCTGCTCGAGATAGGTGCCGAGCGTCGGCATCAGCACGAGCGCCGCGAGCACCACCAGGCTCATCATGATCAGCACGAACCCTGATCGGCGGATGCCCCCGAGCCAGCCGCGCACATCGACGCGGCGGGGAGTCGCCACTCTTGCCACGACTCCCCCTCCGTCGTCGATGTCCTGCGGTTGCTGCTGGTTTCGCTGGTGCCGGCCGCGCTGCTTCCGGATGCGTGGATGCCGCGGCCCGGCGCTCACGCCCGGCACGCGGCGTCCCGCCGCGCTAGGCCTTGAAGCGCGGGAAGGCCGAGCGCCCGGCGAAGACCGCGGCCTCGGCCAGGTCCTCCTCGATGCGCAGCAGCTGGTTGTACTTCGCGACGCGCTCGCTGCGTGCGGGCGCGCCGGTCTTGATCTGGCCCGCGTTCGTGGCGACGGCGAGGTCGGCGATCGTGGTGTCTTCGGTCTCGCCGGAGCGGTGCGAGAGCATCGCGGTGTACCCGGAGCGCTGCGCGAGCGACACCGCGTCGAACGTCTCGGTGAGCGTGCCGATCTGGTTGACCTTCACGAGCAGCGAGTTCGCGACGCCCAGGTCGATGCCGCGCTGCAGACGGGCGGGGTTCGTGACGAACAGGTCGTCGCCCACGAGCTGCACCTTCGAGCCGAGCTGCTCGGTGAGGGCCTTCCAGTTCTCCCAGTCGTCCTCGGCGAGGGCGTCCTCGATGGTGACGATCGGGAAGTCGCGGACCAGGCCCGCGTAGTACTCGATCAGCTCGGGGCCGGTCCAGTCCTTGCCGTCGAGGCGGTAGACGCCGTCGGTGTAGAACTCGGTGGCCGCGACATCCAGGCCCAGCGCGATGTCGACGCCGGGGCGGAAGCCGGCCTTCTCGATCGCCTTGATGAGGAAGTCGAGGCCCTCGCGGTTGCTGGGCAGGTCGGGGGCGAAGCCGCCCTCGTCGCCGAGGCCCGTGGCATAGCCGGCGGCCTGCAGCTCGCTGCGGAGCACGTGGTAGGTCTCGACGCCCCAGCGCAGCGACTCGGAGTAGGTCTCGGCGCCGATCGGCGCGAGGAAGAACTCCTGCATGTCGATGCCGTTGTCGGCGTGCTCGCCGCCGTTGATGACGTTGAACAGCGGAACGGGCAGCACGTGCGCGTTGGGGCCGCCGAGGTAGCGGTACAGCGGCAGATCGGCCGAGTCGGCGGCGGCCTTGGCCACCGCGAGGCTCACACCCAGGATCGAGTTCGCGCCGGTGCGCGCCTTGTTGTCGGTGCCGTCGGCCTCGATCAGCGCCTGGTCGATCACGCGCTGCTCGCTGGCCTCGAGGCCCTCGATGGCCGGGCCGAGCTCGTCGAGCACAGCGTCGACCGCCTTGAGCACGCCCTTGCCCCCGTATCGGCTCTTGTCGCCGTCGCGCAGCTCGTACGCCTCGAACGCGCCGGTCGACGCGCCGGAGGGCACGGCGGCCCGCTGCACGATGCCGTCGTCCAGGAGGACCTCCACCTCGACCGTCGGGTTGCCCCGGGAGTCGAGAATCTCGCGTGCGCCTACAGCCTCAATCAGTGCCACGGAAGTGCTCCTTGTTTCAAAGGGGTGAAATTGTGCGTGGGAACGCCGTCGGTCCTGCGCCCATTCTAAAGGGGCGCCGCGGCCGTCTCCCGACCGGATGCGGGCGTGTGCGGCGATCCGCGACGCGCGCGGGTCAGATCACGACGGCCACCGCGAGGCCATCCCACCCCTTCGCCCCGACCGTCTGCAGCGCCGTCGCGTCGAAACGCGGATCGCGCCCCAGCATGCGCAGCGCCTCCCGCGTGCCCACGACCATCGGGTCATCCGAGTCGGCCCGCACCACCTCGCCGGCCCGGCCGACGTTGTCGACCACGACGACGGTGCCGGGATGCCCCAGCCTGGCCGCCCAGTCCAGGTACAGCGTGCCCGACTCCTTGTCGGCGTCGATGAACACGAGATCGAAGCCCGGCACGAGGGTGGGCAGCACCTCGGCGGCGCGGCCGACCCGGATGTCGACGCGCTCCCCCACCCCCGCGGCATCGACGCTCGCCCGCGCCACGGCGGCATGCGCCGCCAGCGCCTCGACGGTCACGACCCGCCCGGCCTCGCCGACCGCACGTGCCATCCAGATGGTCGAGTAGCCGCCGAGGGTGCCGATCTCGAGCACCCGACGCGCGCCGCTGATGCGCACGAGCAGGTGCAGCAGCTTGCCGGCCAGCGGCGTCACCTCGATGGGCGGCATCCCCGCGGCCCGCTGCGCGGCGAGCGCGGCATCGAGCTCGGCGTCGGGGCCGAGCAGGGTCTCGGCCAGGAAGGCGTCGGTGCGCGCCCAGCCGTCGGCGGTGGCATCCATGCCCCCACCCAACTCGGCGGGGCGTCCGCGGTCAAGGGGTCGCCGGCGCGGCGGCCTCGTCGCGGCACGGCCCCGGGTGCACGCCGGACCCCGGCAGCGCCGGGGCGCTCACGCGGCGCTCCGACTCGCCAGCGCGGCGGCGCTGAGCACTGCGGCCGCGGTGGCGGCGTCGTCGATCGTGACGACCATGACCCTGCCGTTCTCGCCGGTCACCTCGATGCCCTCGCCGGTGCGCAGCACGATGCCGAAGCGGCCGTCGATCCCCCATCGGATGCCCCAGCCGCCGAAGTCGCCGAACGGGCCCACCGTGACGACGCGGACCGACGCGATCTCTTCGGCCGGGACGGCGTCGCGGGGCCAGCCGAACGCGCGGCGCAGTCCTCCGAACGATGTGGAAGCGCGGCGGCGGGATCACCAAGATGGAGACCTGCGCATGACACCTCGACGCCTCGCCATCGGCATGAGCCTGTGGATCCCCAACCTGTGCTCGGGCATCCGCGTCCGGCGGATCAGCGAGGACTGGACGCACGCGACGGTCGAGCTGCACGTGAACGTCTTCACCCGCAACTACGTCAAGACGGCGTTCGGCGGCTCGATGTCGGCGATGACCGATCCGTACTTCTTCATGCTCCTGATGCATCAGCTGGGCCGCGACTACGTGGTGTGGGACACCCGAGGCGAGATCGAGTTCGTGAAGCCCGGCCGCGGCGTGCTCACCGCCGAGTTCACCGTCTCGCGCGCGAAGGCCGAGCAGCTGCGGCGGCGGGCGTGCGGCGGCGCGAAGGTGCTCGAGTGGTTCGAGTGCGAGATCACCGACCGCGACGGCGACATCGTGGCGCGCGTGCGCCGCGAGGTCTACGTGCGCGAGAAGCGCCGCGTCACGGAGGCTGCGGCGAAGGCGGGCACCGGCACGAAGGGCTGAGCGGATGTCGCGACCCCGATCGTTCACCCGCCGGCCCTAGCGTGAGTGCATGAGCTCATCCCCCGCGCTGGCGCGCCGCCTCGGCCTGGCCGACGCCGCGTTCATCGGCCTCGGCTCGATGATCGGGGCCGGCGTCTTCTCGGTCTGGGCGCCGGCCGCACAGGCCGCAGGCGCCGGGCTGCTGATCGGCCTCGCCATCGCCGCGGTGATCGCCTTCTGCAACGCCACGGCATCGGCGCAGCTCGCCGCCGCGCATCCCACCTCCGGCGGCACCTACGCCTACGGCCGCGCCGAGCTCGGACCGTGGTGGGGCTTCATCGCGGGGTGGTGCTTCGTGATCGGCAAGCTGGCCAGCTGCGCGGCGATGGCCCTGGTGTTCGCCGCGTACGCGGCCCCGCCCGGCTGGGAGCGCCCCGTCGCCGTGGCGGCGGTGGTCGCGCTGGCGACGGTCAATCTGCTCGGGGTGACCCGCACCGCCCAGCTGATCCGGGTCATCGTCGTGACGGTGCTCCTCGGCCTCGCGGTCGTGGTCGCGGCGGGCGTCGCGGCGCCGCCGCATCCGATCGCTGCGAGCACGCTGCTTGACGGCGGCATCCCAGGCATCCTCCAGGCCGCTGGGCTGCTGTTCTTCGCCTTCGCCGGCTACGCGCGCATCGCCACGATGGGCGAGGAGGTGCGCGACCCCGCACGCACCATCCCGCGCGCGATCGTCATCGCGCTGGGCGCGGCGGTGGCCGTCTACGCCGTCATCGCGGTGGTCGCGCTCGCAGCCCTCGGCCCGGCGCTCGCGCACTCCAGCGCGCCCCTCGCCGACGTCGCGACGGCGGCCGGGTGGGGCTGGGCGCAGCCGGTGATCCGCGTCGCGGCGGCCGCCGCATCGCTCGGCGCACTCCTCGCGCTCATCGCCGGCATCGGCCGCACGAGCCTCGCGATGGCGCGCGAGGGCGATCTGCCCCGCGTGTTCGCGGCGGTGCACCCGCGCTGGCGCGTGCCGCACCGCGCCGAGATCGCCATCGCGATCGTCGTCATCGCCGCGGTGCTGCTCGTCGACCTCCGGGGCGCGATCGGCTTCTCGTCGTTCGGCGTGCTGCTGTACTACCTGATCGCGAACCTCTCGGCGCTGCGCCAGCGCGGCGCTGCGCGACGGTATCCGCGCGCGCTCCAGCTCGTGGGCGTCGTCGGCTGCGCGGCGCTCGCGCTCTCGCTGCCGTGGCAGGCCGTGGCCGCCGGGGTCGCGGTGGTCGTGTTCGGCGTCGCGGGGCGCGCGATCCGCCTGCGCGCCCAGCGCTAGTTGAGCGGTCGCACCTCGAGCGTCGCGGCGGTCGTGCCGCTCGAGACCGACGCGAAGCCGCTGAAGCCGTCGGCGAGCGCGCGCTCCAGCAGCCCCTTCAGGTTCTTCGTGCGCCGCTCCAGGCGCACGCGAGTGCCGTCGCCCACGAGCGCGGCCTTCAGCGCGAGCAGCTCGCCGAGCGGCACATCGGCGTCGTGCACGAGCACGACGGATGCCGCGGCATCCGCCGCCGTCTCCTCCAGCAGGTCGACCAGGCGCTCGAAGCCGATCGAGAAGCCCACCGCGGGCACCTCCTGGCCGAGGAAGCGGCCGATCATGCCGTCGTAGCGGCCACCGCCGCCGAGGGAATAGCCCACGCTGGGGTGCGCGAGCTCGTAGATCGTGCCGGTGTAGTACCCCATGCCTCGGACCAGGAACGGGTCGAACACGAGCGGCGCCCCGGCGTCGCCGCCGTGCACCGCCGCGACGGCCTCGCCGATCGCGGCCAGATCAGCGACGATCTGGTCGCTCACCCCCTCGGGGAGGGCCTTGCGGATCTGTCGCTCGCCGAAGGGGGTGTACTCGAGGGTCACCGGCCGGCGCATGAACGCCTCAACCGCGTCAACCGCCGCCGTGTTCGCGCTGCGCTCGCGCAGCTCGTCGACGACGCCCTGGGGGCCGATCTTGTCGAGCTTGTCGAGGGTGATGAGCACGCCCGGGCGTTCCGTCTCGGCGAACCCGAACACGTCGAGCATCGAGTCGAGCGCGCGGCGATCGTTGATGCGCACGGTGGCGCCCGAGAGCCCGAGCGCCGCGACGGCGTCGAGCGTCGCGATGATCAGCTCGGCCTCGGCGCGCGTCGACGCGTCGCCGATGATGTCGATGTCGCACTGCACGAACTGGCGGTAGCGGCCCTTCTGCGGGCGCTCGGCGCGCCACACGGGCGCCACCTGGATGGCGCGGAAGACGCCGGGCAGCTCGCCGCGGTGGCTCGCGTAGAAGCGCGCCAGCGGCACGGTCAGGTCGTAGCGCAGGCCGAGGTCGGCGAGCGCCGCCGGGTCGTCGGCGGCCTCGCGGATCGCGTCGGCGTCCATCCCGCGACGCAGGATGTTGTAGGCGAGCTTCTCGTTGTCGCCGCCGATCCCGGCGTGCAGGCGCCCGTAGTCCTCGACGACCGGGGTCTCGATCTCGTCGAAGCCGTGCGCGCGATAGCGCTCGCGGATCACGGCGAGCACGCGCTCGCGGCGTGCCTTCTCAGCGGGGAGGAAATCGCGCATACCGCGCGGCGGGTTCACGGATGCCACCCGGCCATTCTGCCAGGTCGACCGCCTCCGCCGTGCCGGCGCGGGCTCGCTACGCCTGTTCGGCCGGTCGCTCGGCCGCGCGGATCTCGCCCTCCAGCTCGCGCAACCGCGCCCGCAGCGCGCCCTCGGCGTCGACCCCGGCCGCGCGCGCCTCGGCGACGAGCGCGAGCAGGCGGTCGCCGAGCTCGGCGGCGTCGCCGGCCGAAGCGTCCGCACGGCCCGCGCCCCCGGCATCCGCGCCCCCGGCGAGCCCGACCTTCGCCGCCTTGCCCAGCAGCTTGTCGGCGAGCGCGAGCGCCGGCATGCCGCGCGAGAGCCCGTCGAGCACGCTCGTGCGCTCGCGCTTCTCGGCCGCCTTCGCCGCGTTCCAGTGCACGAGCACCTCCTCCGGCGTCGCGGCCGTCTCGCCGGCGAAGACGTGTGGATGCCTCCGCACCATCTTGTCGGCCAGGTCGCCGGCGACGTCGTCGATGTCGAACGGCGCGTCGGCATCGCGCGAGGCGATCTCGGCGTGGAAGAGCACCTGCCAGAGCAGATCGCCGAGCTCCTCGCGCATGTCGACCCGCGACCCCGACTCGACGGCGTCGATCAGCTCGTGGCTCTCCTCGATCAGGTAGGGCACCAGCGCCTCATGCGTGATCCCCTGCGTCCACACGCAGCGCTCGCGCACCTCGCGCATCACCTCGACGGCCCTGTTCAGCCGCGCGTGCGCGGGCTCCGGCGCCGCGGTCCGGCCCGATTCGCGGTTGCCACTCATCAGGCCAGCCTATGCCCGCTACTCCCCCGCCAGCCCGCCCAGCAGGTGGCCGAACGAGCGACCCTCGCCGAGGTACGACGCCGGGTCGAAGGCGTCGAGCGCGGGAGCGGCGACATCGCGCGCGAGCACGGCCGTCGCGAGCTCACGCGCGGCGCGGTCGATGCGCGCCGAGAGGGGCGAGGCATCCACGCCCTCGTCGCCCGAGTGCCCCCAGTCGTTCGACGCGGCGAACACGCCGGTCGACACGGGCGCCGCGTGCAGGTAGGTGAACAGCGGGCGGATCGCGTAGTCGATCGCGAGCGAATGCCGCGAGGTGCCCGCGTTCGCGCCGAGCAGCACGGGCATGCCCGTGAGCGCGTCGGGGTCGATCACGTCGAGGAACGACTTGAACAGGCCGCTGTAGCTCGTCGCGAAGATCGGCGTGACGGCGATCAGCGCGTCTGCCGAGACGACCGTGTTGATGGCCGACTCGAGCG
Source organism: Actinomycetes bacterium (assembly GCA_029779645.1). GTDB lineage: Bacteria > Actinomycetota > Actinomycetes > Actinomycetales > Microbacteriaceae > Microbacterium. Next base: position 171,119 of record JAKPAC010000010.1, read on the forward strand.
CCGGCGTGGGGAAGCCCATCAGCAGGTTGTTCACCACGTCGTGCGCGTGATCGCGCAGCTCGATGACGTCGACCGTGACCGCGACCCCGGACGCCTCGAGCTCGCGCGTGACCGCGGTCGAGAGCCGATCGGCCAGGAGCCGCGTGGTCGACGGGTTGCTCAGGCCGGCGGTGATGACCGCGATGCGACGCTCGCTCATCGGGCACCCCCCTGGATGCCGAAGGCGGCGCCCGGCTTGGCGGCCGGCGACTGGGCGGTGGATGCCTCGGCAGCCGCGGCCTCGCGGGCGAGCGCGCCGCCGGGGGTCGGCAGCGTGCCCTCGCGCGCCTGGGCCACGCGGGAGGCGAAGGTCGGGGCATCCGGCACCGTCGCGGGGCGACCGACGCCGAGCTCGCGGCGCAGCACCGGGACGACCTCCTCGCCGAGGATGTCGAGCTGGCGCAGCACCGTCTTCAGCGGCAGGCCGGCGTGGTCCATCAGGAACAGCTGACGCTGGTAGTCGCCGTAGGTCTCGCGCATCGAGGCGTAGCGGTCGATGACCTGCTGCGGGCTGCCGACGGTCAGCGGGGTCATCTCGGTGAAGTCCTCGAGGCTCGGGCCGTGGCCGTAGACGGGCGCGCTGTTGAAGTAGGGGCGGAACTCGCGCACCGCGTCCTGCGAGTTGGCGGCCATGAACACCTGCCCGCCGAGGCCGACGATCGCCTGCTCGGCGGTGCCGTGGCCGTAGTGCTCGAAGCGCTGACGGTACAGCCCGATCAGTCGCTGGTAGTGCTCCTTGGGCCAGAAGATGTTGTTCGCGAAGAATCCGTCGCCGTAGTAGGCGGCCTGCTCTGCGATCTCGGGGCTGCGGATCGAGCCGTGCCAGACGAACGGCGCGACCCCGTCGAGTGGCGCGGGCGTGGCGGTGAAGCCCTGCAGCGGCGTGCGGAACCGGCCCGACCAGTCGACGACCTCCTCGTGCCAGAGCCGGTAGAGCAGCTCGTAGTTCTCGATCGCGAGCGGGATGCCCTGCCGGATGTCCTTTCCGAACCACGGATACACCGGCCCCGTGTTGCCGCGCCCCATCACGAGATCGACGCGGCCGTCGGCGATGTGCTGCAGCGTGGCGTAGTCCTCGGCGATGCGCACCGGGTCGGTCGTGGTGATCAGCGTCGTGGCGGTCGAGAGGATGATCCGCTCGGTCTTGGCGGCGATGTAGCCGAGGAGGGTCGTGGGCGCGCTCGGCACGAACGGCGGGTTGTGGTGCTGGCCGATCGCGAACACGTCCATCCCCACCTCCTCGACCTTCTGCGCGATCGTGAGGATGTCCTTGATGCGCTCGTGCTCGCTGGGCGTCCTGCCGTTGGTCGGATCCTGGGTCACGTCGCCGACGCTGAAGATGCCGAACTGCATGCCGGATGGGTTGTGCTCGCTCACGTCTTGCCTCCTCGTGGGAAATGTCTATGCATCTGAATGCATTCAGTGTAACCACGCTCGAGTGAGATTATTCCGAGAAGCGCGCCGACGTCGACTACGCTCGTGGGTCTTGCACCATCGCGTCCCCGCGACGCGCGTGCGCGTCGCGCGCGAAGCCCCGAAGGAGCACAGCCATCTCTCGTCCCAGCGCCGTCTCATCCATGACCGAGCGCGCACCCGCGGGCTCCGCACCCGCGGCAACCGCGGCACCATCGCGCGCCCGCGTGCCGTTCTGGGACAACGTGCGCTTCGCGTGCATCGTGCTGGTCGTCGTCGGCCACGCCGTGCAGCGGCTCGCGCAGGATTCCGACGCGGCGATGACCCTGTACATGCTGATCTACGCCTTCCACATGCCCGCGTTCGCGATCATCAGCGGCTACTTCTCGAAGGGCGACGCCCCGAGCCGGCAGCGGATGGCGCGGCTGATCACCGACATCGTCGTGCCGTACGTGCTCTTCGAAGCCATCTGGTCGGTGACCAAGCTGCTCGTGGAGGGCCACGAGGACTTCAACTTCACGAAGCCCTCCTGGACCCTTTGGTTCCTGCTCGCCCTGGCGATCTTCCGGCTCATCCTGCCCTACCTCGCCCTCCTGCGCTGGCCGCTGCTGTGGTCGCTCGTGGTGTCGGTCGGCGCCGGCTATCTGCCCAATCTCGACAGCACATTCGCGCTGAACCGCACGCTGGCGCTCCTCCCCTTCTTCGTGCTCGGCTGGTGGCTGAGCGAGCACGACGTCATGGCGCGCCTGCGCCTGCTCGCCGCGCGCCCCTGGTGGGTGCCGGTCGCCGCCCTGGCGGTCATCGCCGGGGCGGCCTGCGCGCTGTGGTTCGGCCTCGACGGCTGGCAGGAGATGAGCCTGCGGCGCTGGTTCTTCTACGACAGCTCGTACGCGAGCCTCGGGAATCCGCAGTGGTGGGCAGGCGGCATCCGCCTTCTGCTCATCGTGATCGCGGTCGTGCTCTCGTGCGCGTTCGCGGCGCTCGTGCCCCTGCGCCACACCTGGTGGACGCACCTCGGCCAGTACACGATGTACGTCTACCTGCTGCACACCTTCGTGCTCTACCCGTTCCGCGAGTCCGGGGCGCTGCGCGGCCTCGAGCCCGTGTGGCTGTGGCTGCCGCTGGTGGTGGTGCTGTCGGTCGCCCTCGCGATCGTGCTCGCCAGCAAGCCGGTGCGCATCGTCTTCCGCGGCCTCGTGGAGCCGCGTGCGGCGTGGCTGTTCGCCGAGCGCGCGCTGGTCAGTCGGCGACAGCCGGCGCCGGCCGCAGGCTCCGGGCAGCCCGCACGATCCACACCACCAGCAGCACGATGAGCACGCCCTCCGCCGCGATGTAGGCGTAGTGCAGGATCGACTCCCCCGGGTCGTTCCCGGCGACCACCTGGTCGGAGCGAGCGTTCAGCGACGGCCGGATCACGATCGTCTCGAGCACGAGCATGAGCGCCATCGCGCACAGGAGGACGACATCCGTCCGGCGCACCCGCGGGCGGATCAGCGAGGCGATGACGAGCACTGCGAGCAGGATCCACCCGGCGATGCCGAGCGCGGTGAACATGATCCGCCCGATGCCCAGCCCGAGCGCCGTCGTGATGCCCGGCGCCGTGAACTTCAGCGGCGCCTCGATGAGCGAGAGCCCGATGATCAGCCCGAGCCAGAGCGACGGGACGATGAGGCGCAGTGCGGCGGCGGTGCGGGGCATGCCCCCAGGGTACCCGGGCCCCGAGATGACGCGCCGTGTCGCTGCGTGACACGGCGTGACGCCGCCGCTGGGGGCGCGACGCGCGCCGGGGCTACCTTCGCCTCATGGCCGATTTCACGCTCCCCGTCCTTGATCTGTCCGAGCTCGACGGCGGCCCAGATGCCGCCCGGCGCTTTCGCGACGCGCTGCGCGCCGCCACGCACGAGGTGGGCTTCTTCTACCTCACCGGGCACGGCGTGCCAGCCCAGCTGCAGCGCCGCCTGCTCGAGGCCGCCCGGGCGTTCTTCGCCCTGCCGGAGGCGGCCAAGCTCGCGATCGAGAACGTGAAGAGCCCGCAGTTTCGCGGCTACACCCGGGTGGGCGGCGAGCGCACCCAGGGCGCGGTCGACTGGCGCGAGCAGATCGACGTCGGACCGGAGCGCCCCGCGGTCACCGACCCGGACGCCGCTGATTACTGGCGCCTCGAGGGCCCCAACCTGTGGCCCGAGGAGCTGCCCGAGCTGCGTGTCGTGCTGACCGAGTGGGAGGAGCTCCTGCGCGGCATCGCCGGGCGCCTGCTGCGGGCGTGGGCCGAGTCGCTCGGCGCCCCGGCCGACGCATTCGACCCGGCGTTCGGCGAGCATCCCTCGACCCTGATCAAGGTGGTGCGCTACCCGGGCCGCGACGAGCCCACACCCCAGCAGGGCGTCGGCGCCCACAAGGACGCCGGGGTGCTCACGCTCCTGTGGGTCGAGCCCGGCAAGGGCGGCCTGCAGGTCGAGAAGGACGGCGAGTGGATCGACGCGCCGCCGCTGCCCGGCGCGTTCGTCGTGAACATCGGCGAGCTGCTCGAATACGCGAGCGACGGCTACCTCAAGGCGACCGTGCACCGGGTGGTCTCGCCCCGCGCCGGCGAGGAGCGCATCTCGATCCCCTTCTTCTACAACACGGCGCTCGACAAGGCGATCCCGCTGCTCGAGCTGCCCCCGGCGCTCGCGGCGCAGGCTCGGGGCGTGACGCGCGACCCCAGCAACCCGATCTCGGGTGTGCTCGGCGAGAACGCGCTCAAGTCACGCCTGCGCGCGCACCCGGACGTCGCCGCGATCCACCACGCCGACCTGCTCGCGAAGCACACCGTCGCGACGACGCCGGGGGCATAGCGCCCCCGGCGCGGCCCGCGTCCGGCCTACCCCTCGGCGGGGGCGGCGGCCCGGAGATCCTTGCGCAGGATCTTGCCCGCGCTCGACTTCGGGATCGCGTCGATGAACTCGACGACGCGCACCTTCTTGTACGGTGCGACGTGCTCTGCCACGAACGACATCACCTCGTCGGCGGTGATGTCCGAGTTCGGCTGGCGCACGACGAACGCCTTCGGCACCTCCTCGCCCTCCTCGTCGCGCACCCCCAGCACCGCGGCATCGGCGATCGCCGGGTTGGTCAGCAGCAGCGCCTCGAGCTCGGCGGGCGGCACCTGGTAGCCCTTGTACTTGATGAGCTCCTTGAGCCGATCGATCACCCGCACGTAGCCCTCGGCGCTGACCGTCGCGATGTCGCCGGTGCGCAGCCAGCCGTCCGCGTCCAGCACCTCGCGGGTGGCGTCGTCGTTGTGCAGGTAGCCGACCATGATGTTCGGCCCCTTGCACCAGAGCTCGCCCGGTGCGCTGACGCCCTCGCTCGGCACCTCGATCTCGCCGCCGGTCTCGGGGTCGACGATCTTGCACTCCATGTTGGGGATCGTGAGCCCCACAGTCTCGAGGGGGATGTCGTCGCGCTCCACCGGGATCGCGTGCGAGACGGGGCTCATCTCGCTCATGCCGTAGCCCTGCCGCACCACGCAGTCCAGGCGCGCCGCGACCGCGTGCCCGAGCTCGCCGTCGAGCGGCGCCGCGCCCGAGAACACGACCTTGACGCTCGAGAGATCGTAGCCGTCGACGATGGGATGCTTCGCCAGGGCCACCGCGATCGGCGGCGCGATGAACACCCAGGTGATCTTCTGGTCCTGGATGATGCGCAGGAACTCGGGGAGGTCGAAGCGCGGCATCGTGACGAGGGTGGAGCGGGCGCGAAGCGCGAGGTTCAGCAGCACGGTCATGCCGTAGATGTGGAAGAAGGGCAGCACCGCCATCACACGGTCGCTCGGCTCGAGGGTGAGCTGATCGAGCGATTGGGCGACATTCGCCACCAGGTTGCGGTGCGTGAGCACGACCCCCTTCGGCAGCCCGGTCGTGCCCGAGGAGTACGGCAGCACGGCGACGTGGGTCGCCGGGTCGATCGAGAGCTCCGGCGGCGGCGCATCCTCCATGAGCAGATCGCGAAGTGACTCGTGCCCCTCCGCGCCATCCATCACGATCACCCGCTCGATGCCGGCCGCCCGCGCTGCCTCCAGCGCCTGCGGAAGCAGCGGCGAGACGGTGATCAGCATGATCGCCGCCGAGTCGCGCAGCTGCTTCTCGATCTCTTCCGCCGTGTAGAGGGCGTTGATCGTGGTCGCGGTGGCGCCGGCGCGCAGGATGCCGTGGAAGGCGGTCGCGAAGGCCGGCACGTTCGGCGAGTGCAGCGCGACCACGTCGCCGGGACGCACGCCGCGCGCCGCGAGCGCGCCGGCCATGCGCTGGATCTGCACCACCAGGGCGCCGTAGCTCGTGGCATCGCCCGAGGTGCCGTCGACGAGCGCGGTGCTGGCGGCGGCATCGGGGGCGAGGTCGGCGAACAGATAGTCGAAGACCGACAGGTTCGGAATCTCGACGTCTGGGAACGGGCTGCGAAATGGCATGGGATGCTCCTTTGCATCGCGCCCCTCGGGAAGGGGGCCTTCCCCGAAGACTAGACGGCCCCCCGCCGCACCGGTAGGGGGCCGAGCCCGGCGTGCGCGAGCACGCAGAAGGGCCGCCCCACACCGTGGGGCGGCCCTTGCAGAAGTGCGATATTACGCTGGCTGCGATGCCCTCCCGAGGGAGGCGCTCAGCGACTGCGGCGTGTCAGCGACGCAGGCCCAGGCGCTCGATCAGCGTACGGTAACGCGTGATGTCGGTGTCCTGGAGGTAGCCGAGCAGACGACGGCGCTGACCGACCATCAGGAACAGGCCACGACGCGAGTGGTGGTCGTGCTTGTGCCCCTTCAGGTGCTCAGTGAGGTCCTTGATGCGCTGCGTCAGCATCGCGACCTGCACCTCGGGGGATCCGGTGTCACCGGGGTGCGTCGCGTACTCTTCGATGATCGCCTTCTTGGCGTCAGACTCAAGTGCCATAAATGGGATCCCCTTCCTGCTTATTGCGCGGCGCCCATCACCTGCTGTGTGGGCTCTCTTTATCCGCGGCCGATCAAACGGCAACCGAATCAGTCTACCAGGGTTCTGCACGACGAAGGGGCGGGGTGCCAGAGCACCCCGCCCCTCCTCGCCAGGGTCAGTCCTGCTGCAGCGAGCCCTGCAGGTCGAGCGTGATGGTGACGTCCTTGCCCACGAGCACGCCGCCGGCCTCGAGCGCGGTGTTCCAGGTCAGGCCGAAGTCCTCGCGGTTGATGACCGTCCTGGCCGACGCGCCGGCCTTGTAGTTGCCCCACGGGTCGACGCCGAAGCCGTTGAAGTCGAGGTCGAACGTGACCGGCTTGGTGATGCCGCGAATGGTGAGGTCGCCGTCGACGAGGAAGTCGCCGCCATCGACGCGCACGCCGGTCGACACGAAGTTCAGGGTCGGGTGGTTCTCGACGTCGAAGAAGTCGGCGGAGCGCAGGTGCGCGTCGCGGCCCTCATCGTTCGTGTCGAGCGACGTCGCGTCGACGCTGGCCTCGATGGTGACCTCGAGGGGGTTCTCGGGGGCGATGAGCGTGGCGCTCTTCACGCCGAACGCGCCGCGGACCTTCGAGATCATCATGTGGCGGACGCTGAACGTGACCTCGCTGTGCGCGGGGTCGAGCACCCAGGTGCCGGCCTTGTAGCCGGGGATGTCAATCGTGGTCGAAGTCATGTGGGCTCCTTGAGAGAAAGTCGGTCGAACGTCGGCGAGGGTTCTTCGCCGGCGATACAGGCTCCAACGGGGTCTTCCACGATTCTATTCCAACGCATGCACTTTTTTTCTGTGGGCCGGCGGAGGATCCCCGCGGCACACGCCAAGCGCCCCGCACGCGAAGCTCGCGTGCGGGGCGCAGATCGCCGACACGGATGTCGGCGGCGCGGAGCGCGCGCCTAGCCGACGCCGTACAGGTCGATGATGAACACGAGGGTCTGCCCCGCGAGGAAGTGCCCGCTTCCGGCCGGGCCGTACGCCAGCGCCGGGGGGATCGTGAGCTTGCGACGACCGCCGACCTTCATGCCGGGGATGCCGTCCTGCCAGCCCTGGATGAGCCCGCGCAGCGGGAAGCTGATCGTCTCGCCGCGGCTCCACGAGGAGTCGAACTCCTCGCCGGAGTCGTAGCCGACGCCCAGGTAGTGGACGGTGACGTTGGCGCCGGGCGTCGCCTCGACGCCGTCGCCGACGATGAGGTCCTCGATGACGAGGGTGTCGGGGGCCGGGCCCTCGGGTGCGTCGACCTCGGGCTTGGTGCGTGAATCAGTCATGACTCCATCCAAGCCGAGCACGGCCCCCGCGGTCAACGCGACGCGTGCGCCCATCGCGAACAGGCGGCCGGCCGGGGCGCCGGGTCGCGCCCGCGCCCCTTGACAGCCTCGCCGCGGGGGTGCACCCTGAGGGCAGATCAACTCAACGCCCGGAAGTCACGCAGGCATCGCCGCTGCACCGGGCGTTGAGTTTGCCCGCGTTGTGTTCGCCCGCGTTGCGTTGCCCGGGGCGCGCGAGCCTCGCGCGCCCCGCGACGCCGTCACCGCGCGAACAGCGCGGCGCGCGCGTGCGCGGTGCGGGCCAGCAGCTCGCGCTCGGCGTCCGCGGCGCCAGGGTCTCGGCCGGTGATCGCCCGCTGTCGCGCGGCCGCCAGGCGCGTGGCATCCCGAATGAAGGCCTTCATGATCGGCACGCGGTTGCCCGGCAGCGTCCGCGCCCAGGCGAGCGCGGCGCGGCGCCCAGGCGGCGTCGCGAGCATCTGCACCTCCTCGCGGGTGAACCAGCCGGCCGCGGCGTAGTCGCCCAGCCGCGCGCTGGTGATCCGCGCCTCCTCGCCTCGAAGCAGCAGCACGCCGGCGATGAAGGCGATGAACAGCGGCACCTGGACCGAGAGGTAGAGGCCGAAGAAGTCGCCGAACACCGCCGAGCCGTTCCAGAACGCGTGCAGCGCCACCGCGCCCACGAAGCCGACGAGCCCCGTGCGGAGCGCGGCCGAGGCCGACGCGCCGCGCCGCGCGGCCAGCCCCAGCGCGTAGCCGGTGACGCTCGTGAACATCACGTGCGCGAAGGGCGAGAGGATGCCGCGGACGAAGAACGTGGCGCTGGCCTGCTCGGCCCCGCCCTCGATCAGGCTGATCGCGAAGTACTGGATGTTCTCGGTGAACGCGAAGCCGGCGCCGATGAGGGCGCCGTACACGATGCCGTCGATCGGCCCGTCGAAGTGGCGCCGCGCCAGCACCAGAATCAGGAAGACGCCGAGCCCCTTGAAGAACTCCTCCACGATCGGGGCCTGGACCACCGCGGTGAACGCCTCGGACCGCGCGAAGGAGGACGGGTCGATCAGCATCGACAGCAGCAGGTCGGCGAGCAGCGTGAGCCCGACCGCCCCGACCGCGCCCCCGGCGAACGCGAGCGCCATGAGCCCCCGAGGCTCCGGCTCCCAGCGATCGACGAGGCGGACCGCGAGCAGCACGCCCGCGAGAGGCAGCAGGGCGAGGATCATCCCGATGATCGAGGCCTCGGTGCCGAGAAACTGCAGAAAGTAGGCCACGAGCGCCACGAGCAGCACCGCGAGGATGCCGATGACCCAGACGACGAGGGCGCCGGAGCGCCGGCGGGCGACCACGGGGAGCGCGGCCTGCGGGTACGCCGGCTGCACGATCGCCTGTGGCTGCGCGTGATAGCCCTGCGACAGCGCCGACGAGAACTGCGTCGACGGGAGCTGCGCCGACGGGAGCTGCCCCGGCGAGAGCCCCGCCGGATCGTGCTGCTGAAACATTCCGCGGCCCGGCGGCGGCGGTGACGGGGGAACTCCGTACGACATGCGCATCAGCCTAGAACAGCGAGGTCATCTGGCGTCGACGCCCGGGGCCGGTCGACTACCGTGAGCATATGCGCTTCGCCCACCTCCTCGCCGACGACAACCCCACCCCTCGCCTCGCGGTCATCGAGCCCGCCGGCGTCGCCGCCTCGCCCGAGGTCGGCGCCGAGACGGCCGAGTGGCAGGCGCTGTTTCTCGACGAGCTGATGGATGCCGCACCCGCCGACGCGCAGGCGCTCATCGAGCGCGGCAAGGCTGGCCTCGACGAGGTGCGCGCCGCCCTCGCCGGCGTCGCCGCCGACGACCCGCGCCGCCACCGCACGGGCGACTACCGCTACGCGTCCGCGATCGTGCGCCCGCCGGCGATCGTCGCGATCGGCCTGAACTACGCGGCGCACTCCAGCGAGCTGGGCCTGCAGACCGACAGCACCCCCACCGTGTTCACGCTCTGGCCGAACTCGCTCGCCGGGCACGAGGGCACCACGGTCTGGCCGCGCTCGATCAGCGAGACGGTCGACTACGAAGCCGAGCTGGGCGTCGTCATCGGCTCCGCCGCGCGCAATGTGACGCCGGCGGACGCCCTCGACCACGTCTGGGGCTACACGGTGGTCAACGACATCACCGCCCGCGACATCCAGTTCTCAGAGGCCCAGTGGTCGCGCTGCAAGTCGTTCGACGGCTTCACCCCGACCGGCCCGATCCTCGTCACCGCCGACGAGATCCCCGACCCGCAGGTGCTGCACATCGGCACCGTCTGCGACGGCCAGGTGGTGCAGGACGCCTCCACCAGCCAGATGGTCCACACGGTGCGCTCGCTGATCGCCCACCTCTCGCAGTCGACCACCCTCCTGCCGGGCACGCTGATCTCGACCGGCAGCCCGGGCGGCGCCGGCTACTCGCGCGAGCCGCAGATCTTCCTGCGCGACCGCTCGACGGTCACCGTCACCATCGAGGGCATCGGCTCGCTCACCACGCACTGCCGCGTCATCGACTGACGCGATCCCCCGCCCCGCACTGGGGCGTCGGGCAACTGAGCCTCCGGGCGTCATTGACCGGCAGTTCAGTTGCCCGACATCCTCGGGTGCGCGTCGCCGCACACCCAGTCATGGGGCCTCTGGCCATCCTTGCCCATTCCGCGGCGAAATGCCGCCAGATGACTTCGGCCGTGTCGGCCGGCCCGCCGTCAGAGGTCTTCGGGCGCCATCACGATCGGGATCGCGGCGGTGATCGCCTCCAGCCCCGACAGCCGCGCCGGCGAGAGCTGCTTGGTGACCTCCTCGCGCGACATGAGCCCGCCCTCGACGACGAGATCGGCGACGTTGTGGCCGGTCAGCAGCGCCGTCTTGGCGAGGGCCGCAGCGGCGGCGTAGCCGATGAACGGGGTGAGCGCGGTGATCACGCCGACCGACGCGCCCACCATCGCCCCGAGCCGCTCGCGGTTCGCGGTGATGGCGTCGACGCAGTTCACGCGCAGCGTCCACATGCCCTGACGCATCCACGTGATCGACTGGAAGATCGAGTGCGCGATCACGGGCTCGAACGCGTTCAGCTGCAGCTGCCCGGACTCGACCGCCATCGTCACGGTCATGTCGGCGCCCGCGACGGCGAAGGCGACCTGGTTCATCACCTCGGGGATCACCGGGTTCACCTTGCCCGGCATGATGCTCGAGCCCGCCTGCTGCGCGGGCAGGTTGATCTCGCCGAGGCCCGCCTGCGGGCCGCTCGAGAGCAGGCGCAGGTCGTTGCAGATCTTCGAGATCTTGATGGCGTTGCGCTTGAGGGTCGACGACACCGACATGAAGGCGCCGGTGTCGCTGGTCGCCTCCACCAGGTCCCGCGCGGTGACGAGATCCATGCCGCTGATGGCGCGCAGGTGGTGCAGCACGCGGGCCGCGTAGTCGGGGTGCGTCGTGATGCCGGTGCCGATCGCCGTGGCACCCATGTTGATCTCGCGCAGCAGGCTGGTGTTCTCGGTCAGGCGCTTGTAGTCCTGGGCGAGCGAGGTCGCGAAGCCGTGGAACTCCTGCCCGAGCGTCATCGGCACGGCGTCCTGCATCTGCGTGCGCCCGACCTTGAGCACGTCATGGAACTCGAGCGACTTGGTCAGGAACGACTGGCGAAGCAGCGCGAGCTCGTCGAGGAGGCTGCGCATGGTGAGCATGATGCCGACCTTGATCGCCGTCGGGTAGACGTCGTTCGTCGACTGGCTGCGGTTCGTGTCGTCGATGGGCGAGAGGAACGCGTAGTCGCCCTTCTCGCGACCGGCCGCCTCGAGCGCGATGTTGGTGATCACCTCGTTGGCGTTCATGTTCGTCGAGGTGCCGGCGCCGCCCTGGATCACGTCGACCTTGAACTGCTCGTGGAACTCGCCGTCGATCACCCGCTGCGCGGCCCGGTCGATCATCTCGGCCTTGGCGGCCTCGAGCACGCCGATGTCGCGATTCGCGCGCGCCGAGGCCTGCTTGACCATCGCGAGCGCGACCACCATCTCTGGATAGACCGAGATCGGCCGCCCGCTGATCGGAAAGTTGGCTGCCGCCCGGGCCGTGTGGATGCCCCAGTAGGCGTCGGCCGGGATCTCCAGGGATCCCAGGGAATCGGTTTCGAGTCGAGTGCGCGCGATCGCGTCCTGTGCCATGGTGCAGTCCTTGTGAGCTCAGAATCGGATGTCCCGAACGGATACTCCAGCCTAGCCTCGCGGGCGCTCCAGCGGGCCCCCGCGCCCGAACGCGCCCCGGCGCTTCCGGGCCTCGCGCCGCGGCCGGGCGTCAGGGCCGCGGCGGCTTGCGCGAGAACAGCTCCAGGCGTTCCTCGGGCGTGCGCGCCGCCATCCGCGCGAGCCACTCGGCCGAGAACGTCGCGGGCCCGCGCTGCTCGCCCAGCGGCACCACGGCATGCGTGATCGTGTGGTCGTACACGTGCACGAGGTGGAACGACTGCCCGGCATCCATGCCGTTGACCTCGTCGGCGGGGTTGGCGAGGTTCATCGAGTAGCAGGTGGCCGACGCCACCGACACGGGGATGCCGGCGAAGGTGCCGTGGGTCGAGTAGTGCAGGTGCCCGGCGAGGATCGCCCGCACGTCGCTCCCCCGCAGCACATCGGCGAGGGCGGGCTGCTCGCGCAGCTCGAGGATGTCGAAGAACGGCAGGTGGGTCGGCAGCGGCGGGTGGTGCATGGCGAGGATCGTGCCGAGCGGCGCCGGCGTCGCGAGCGCGTCCCGCAGCCACGCGAGCTGGGCCGGGCTCAGCTCGCCGTGATGCCAGCCGGGCACCGAGGTGTCGAGGGCGATGAGCCGGAGCCCCCCGAGATCCGAGATGCTGTCGACGGGCTCGTGGGAGGGGTCGAGCCCGAGCAGGTCGCGGCGCATCTCGGGCAGCTCGTCATGGTTGCCGGCGATCCACACGACGGGGGCGCCGAGCCGCGCGGCGACGGGCTCGACGATCTCGCGCAGGCGAGCGTACGCCTCGGGCTCGCCGTCCTCGGTCAGGTCGCCCGCGAACACGATCGCGTCGGGCCGCACCCCGAGGCGCTCCACCTGCGCCATGGTCGCCGTCAGCGTGCGCTCCGTGTCGAACCGATCGCCGAGCAGGGCGTTGCCGGCGCGCAGGTGAGTGTCGGCGACGTGCACGATCGTGCGCGAGGCGGGCGGGTACTGACCGAACTGCGGTGTGCGCTGCGCTGCGGCATCCATCATGCCCCGAGCCTAGTGCGATGCCGCGAGCGCTAGAACGTGACGATGAGCAGGATGCCCCCGAGCACCGCGAGCCCGCAGAGCCCGAACGAGGCGTACGCGCCCCACAGCGCGATGCGACGCTGCAGCGGCGTGAGCGGGTTCTTTCGGGCCGCCTTGGCCGCCGCGGCCGCCGCGCGCTTCGCCTCGCGCGGCGTGATGATCGTGATCGCATCGGTGAACTCGGCCGGGGCCACCACGGGCACGGCGCCGGCCCGCACCAGCAGGCGCAGGGCGAGCGAGTAGAAGAACACGACCGCGATCGCGCCGATCATCGCCGCCGCGAACACCTCCAGGAACGCCAGCCATTCGATGGTCATCGTGCGTCCTCCTCGTCGCGGCGGGTGTGCGACGGCGCGCCGTCGCCGGGCGCGCCCGGCTCCGGCCGTGTGGCGCCGTTGGGCTTGGTCCTGGCGCGATCCTTCTTGTGCTGCGCGCGCTGCGCGGCATGCTCGAGCTCGGCGGCGTGCCGCGCCTGCTCCTTCGCGAGGGCCCGCTCCTTGGCGGCGGCCTTTGCGACCTGGCGCTCGATCTCGGCCTTCACCCGCGCCTCTTCGCGCAGGATCTGCCGCTGGCGACGCGTGGGCGGCGGGTTGCGCTTGACCTTGACCGCGGTGCCGGACTCGGCGACGTCGCTCATCGCGTTCGAGGAGTTGACCTCGTGGCGGCGCGAGCGCACGAAGATGGCCGTGACGATCACGACGGCGAGCACGAAGTCGATCAGGATGCCCCAGCCCGGCAGGGCGACCACGATCCAGGCGGCGATCGCGCCGACGGCGCCGGCGGCGGGCAGCGTGAGCACCCAGCCCACGAAGATCCGGCCGACCGTGCCCCAGCGCACCTTCGAGCCGCGGCGGCCGAGGCCCGAGCCGATGACCGAGCCGGAGGCGACCTGCGTGGTCGACAGCGCGAAGCCCAGCGCGCTCGACGAGAGGATCGTCGCCGCGGTGGAGGTCTCGGCCGCGAAGCCCTGCGCCGGCTTGACGCTGGTGAGGCCCTTGCCGAGGGTGCGGATGATGCGCCATCCGCCGCTGTACGTGCCGACGGCGATCGTCACCGCACAGGCGATGATGACCCACAGCTGCGGGTCGGCGTGCTCGGCGTTCTGCCAGCCGACGGTGATGAGCGCGAGGGTGATCACGCCCATGGTCTTCTGCGCGTCGTTCGTGCCGTGCGCGAGCGCGACCAGCGACGACGTGAAGATCTGGCCCCAGCGGAAGCCCGAGCGGCCGTCGGGCTTGTTGTCGTAGCGGCGGGTCATCGCGTAGGCGAGCTTCGTCACCGTGAACGCGATGATGCCGGCCGTGAGCGGCGCGATCAGCGCTGGCAGGATCACCTTGCTCATCACCACGCCGAAGTCGATCGCGAGCAGGCCCACGCCGACGAAGGTGGCGCCGATCAGGCCGCCGAACAGCGCGTGCGACGAGCTCGACGGCAGGCCCAGCAGCCACGTGAACATGTTCCACGTGATCGCGCCGATGAGCCCGGCGAAGATGATCGACGGGAACACGTCGGAGGCGATCGACTCCTCCCGGATGATCCCGTGCGAGATCGTCTTCGACACCTCCGTCGAGAGGAAGGCGCCGACGAGATTGAGGACGGCTGCCAGGAGCACCGCGACCTTGGGCTTCAGAGCCCCGGTCGCGATGGGCGTGGCCATCGCGTTCGCGGTGTCGTGGAACCCGTTCGTGAAGTCGAAGAACAGGGCCAGGACGATGACCAAAACAACGATCAGGGCTGCGGTTTCCACCGGTCGCTTTCGTGTCTGAGAGTGAATGGATGTCGAAGAGGACGACGATGACAAACGAAGAGTTCACCGGGAATATGGGCGCGATTCACCGCCCCGAAAGAATCCTTGCATCCCGCTTCGCCGGGGTCAACTTGAGCGGCGGCGCACGCGCTCGAGTAGCGTTGGAACGTGAGCGAACGCAGCGAGATCGTCCCCCCTCCCGCCGAGCATGCAGGCACCCCGCCGGTGCCGCCGCCGGCCGCGCGGATCGCCACCTCGCGAACCCATCACGGGCACACCTTCGACGACCCGTATGAGTGGATGCGCGACAAGGACGACGCCGCCGTCATCGCGCACCTGCAGGCCGAGAACGCCTACACCGAGGCCGCGACCTCGCACCTGGCGCCGCTGCGGGAGCGCATCTTCGACGAGATCCGCTCCCGCACCCTCGAGACCGACATGTCGGTTCCCGTGCGAGCGCACGGCTACTGGTACTTCGCCAGGAGCATCGAGGGCCAGCAGTACGGCGTGCGCTGCCGCGTGCCGATCGCGAGCGAGGAGGACTGGACTCCGCCGCGGGTCGAGCCGGGCACGACGCTGCCCGGCGAGGAGGTGCTGTTCGACGCGAACGTCGAGGCCGAGGGGCACGAGTTCTTCTCGCTCGGCAGCTTCGACGTCTCGCGCGACGGTCGCCGCATCCTGTTCGGCACAGACGTCACCGGCGACGAGCGCTACCTGCTCCGCGTGCGCGACCTGGCCAGCGGCGAGACGCTCGCCGACGAGATCGCGAACACCGCGGCCGGCGCCGACTTCTCGCCCGACGGCGAGTCGATCCTGTACACGACCCTCGACGACGCCTGGCGCCCCGACACCCTGTGGCGGCACGTGCTCGGCACCGACAGCGCGGCCGACATGCAGCTGTTCCACGAGCCCGACGAGCGCTTCTGGCTGGGCGCCGGATTCACCCGCAGCGAGCGCTACCTCGTGATCAGCGTGGGCTCGTCGACCACCTCGGAGGTGCACCTGCTCGACGCCGACGATCTGGAGGGCGAGCCGCGAGTGGTCTGGCCGCGCGCCGAGGGTGTGGAGTACGGCATCGACCACGCCGTCATCGACGGCCGCGATGTGCTGCTGGTGCTGCACAACGACCGCGCGCTCGACTTCGAGCTCGTCGCCGTCGACGCGGCCGCGCCCCAGGGCGCGCGCCGAGTGCTCATCCCGCACACCCCCGGCGTGCGCCTGCTCGACGTCGATGCGTTTCGCGACTGGGGCGTCGCGGAGTACCGGCGCGACGGGCTCACCCGCCTGGCGATCCTCGACTACGCGGGCGGCGCGCTCTCCGAGATCGACTTCGACGAGCCCCTGTTCACGGTCGGCGCCGCCGGCAACCCGGAGTGGGCCCAGCCGCTGATCCGGCTCGGCTACGCCTCGTTCGTGTCGCCCTCGACGGTGTTCGACTACGACGTCGCCGCCGAGCGGCTGCTGCGGCGCAAGCAGCAGGCCGTGCTGGGCGGCTACGACCCCGCCGACTACGCGCAGGCGCGCGTGTGGGCGCCCGCCGGAGACGGCACCCGCGTGCCCGTCTCGCTCGTGTGGAAGCGCTCGTTCGGCACGCCCGGCAGCCCGGACGCCGTGCCCGGGGGTGCCGGCCCGCGGCCGCTGCACCTGTACGGCTACGGCTCGTACGAGCACAGCATCGACCCCGGCTTCTCGATCGCGCGGCTCTCGTCGCTTGACCGCGGGGTCGTCTTCGCCGTCGCGCACGTGCGTGGCGGCGGCGAGATGGGGCGCCAATGGTACGAGGACGGCAAGCTGGGCTTCAAGCGCAACACCTTCACCGACTTCGTGGACGTGGCCCGCCATCTGATCGACGCGGGATACACCTCGCCCGACCGGCTCGTCGCCGAGGGCGGCAGCGCCGGCGGGCTGCTGATGGGCGCGGTCGCGAACCTGGCCCCCGAGCTGTTCGCCGGCATCCTCGCCGAGGTGCCGTTCGTCGACGCGCTGACCACGATCCTCGACCCCTCGCTCCCCCTCACGGTGATCGAGTGGGAGGAATGGGGCGACCCGCTGCATGACGCCGACGTCTACGAGTACATGCGCGGCTACACGCCGTACGAGAACGTGCGGGCGGATGCCACGTACCCGCGCATCCTCGCGGAGACCTCGCTGAACGACACCCGGGTCTCCTACGTCGAGCCGGCGAAGTGGGTCGCGCGGCTGCGCGAGGTGGGCGCCGACGCGCTGCTGAAGTGTGAGATGGTCGCCGGCCACGGCGGCGTCAGCGGTCGCTACAACGCCTGGAGGGAGCGCGCCTTCGAGCTCGCGTGGCTGTTCGACGTGCTCGGCCTGGCCGATGCCGACGCCCCCGCCGCGCCCGAGGTCGCCGCCTAGCCGAACAGCGCCGCGGCCTCGTCGTAGCGGTGACGCGGGACCGTGTTCAGCTCGCCGAGCGCGTCCTCGAACGGGACGCGCACGATGTCGGTGCCCCGGAGGGCCACCATCTGCCCCCACTGCCCCTCCACGATCGCGTCGACCGCGGCGAGGCCGAGGCGGGTGGCGAGCACGCGGTCGAAGCCGCTCGGCGACCCGCCCCGCTGGATGTGGCCGAGCACGGTGGAACGCGTCTCGATGCCGGTGCGCGCCTCGATCTGGGGTGCGAGCACGTCGCCGATGCCGCCCAGGCGCGGCCGGTTGGCGGCGTCGAGCCCCTTGTCGCTGTAAGCGGTCTCCATCCCGGTGAGCGTGAACCCCTCGCTGACCACCACGAGCGGGGCGCGACCGCGATCGTGCGCGCTCTCGACCAGGGCGACGATCTCGTCGATGCTCATCGGCACCTCGGGGATCAGGATCGCGTGCGCGCCCGCCGCCATGCCGGCGTGCAGCGCGATCCAGCCGACGTGCCGTCCCATCACCTCGGCGACCATGCAGCGCCGGTGCGAGTCGCCGGTGGTGCGCAGGCGATCCATCGCCTCCGTGGCGATGTTCACTGCGGTGTCGAAGCCGAACGAGTAGTCGGTCGCGCGCAGGTCGTTGTCGATGGTCTTGGGCACGCCGAGCACGTTGATCCCGTCGCCGCGCAGCCGGTTCGCGCCGGCGAGCGTCCCCTCGCCGCCGATCACGATGATGCCGTCGATCTCGTGCTCGGCGAGCGTGCGGCGCATGTGCTCGGCGCCGCCGCGCGGGCCCTCGTACGGGTTCGTGCGGCTCGTGCCGAGGATCGTGCCGCCGACCTTCGACAGGCCCTTCACCTGGTGCCGGGTCAGCGGGAAGAAATCGCCGTCGAGCGCGCCGCGCCAGCCGTCGCGGATGCCCACGAACTCGAGGTCATACGCGGTCGTGCCCTTCAGCACCGCGCCGCGGATCACGGCGTTCAGGCCGGGGCAGTCCCCGCCGCTGGTGAGGATTCCGATTCTCATGGCGAGATCCTTGCTGTGGAGTGAGAGGCGCCGACTGGCACGTCTCACCCTAGCGCCGCGGCGCCCGCCCGTCGCTCCCCTACGCCGCGCCCAGCGCCTGCCGGAGCAGGTGCATGAGCGCCGCGAGCTGCACGGAGTCGCCGGATGCGGCGTCCACCGCCCGACCGTCAAGCGCGCGCAGCGACAGCCCCTCCTTCGAGTCGATCAGCTCGGCGATCTTCGTGTCGATCGTGTGCGCGGCGATGATCCGCCACGCGGTGACCGGCTCGTCCTGGCCGATGCGGTGCACGCGGTCGATGGCCTGCGTCTGCTCGGCGGCGGTCCAGCTGAGCTCGGCGAGCACGACGTTGGAGGCGGCCTGCAGGTTGAGGCCGACGCCCGCCGCGGTGAGCGAGCAGACCGCGATCGCGACGTCGGGGTCGCCGTTGAATGCGTCGATCGCCTGCTGGCGGGCGAGCGTGGTCTGATCGCCGCGGATCGACACGGTGCGCAGGCCCGCGGCCGCGAACGCCGACTCGGCCTGATCCATCACGTCGATGTGCTTGGCGAAGAAGACGACCTTGCCGACCGAGCGCTGCAGCTGCACCGCGTAATCGGCCGCGAGCCCGGCCTTCGCCTGGCCGATCCTTCGGACCATCGAGAACACGTTCTCGGCGCCGGAGCCCTGCGCCTTCGACTCCTCCAGCTCGCCCTGCGCGACGAGACGGATGATGTCCTCGTCCGGGCCGTCGAACACGTTCGGCCGATCGCCGCGGGCCTCGATGATCCGGCGGTAGCGCGCGGCCAGTCGGGCCCCGAGCTCACGCTCCGCATCGCGGATGCTGCGGCCGAACTCGTCGTCCAGCTCCACCGGCAGGTCGGCGACGAGCTTGTCGGGCAGGTCGGCCGCGACATCCTTCTTCTTGCGCCGCACGATGCCCATCGAGATCACGGCCTCGCGCGCCTCGGCGTAGAACGCCTTGTCTGCCGGCGTCAGGCCGGTCGCGTCGAGCTTCGCCATCAGCTCGGGCCCGGGCTTCTCGCCGTTGGTCCAGCCGAGGAAGCGCCAGATCGCGTCGAAGTCCTCGACGTCGTTGATCAGCGGCGTGCCCGTGAGCGCGAGCATCAGCGGCTCGGCTCCCGCGTTCTGCTCGCGAATGCGCGACGCGAGCGCGAGCACGTTCTGGGAGCGCTGGCTCGTGAGGTTCTTGATGAAGTGCGCCTCGTCGATGACCATGCCGCGAAGGCCGATCGATCCGAGCCAGGCGAGGTGGCGGTCGAGGATCTCGTAGTTGACGATGAACACGTCAGCGAAGGCGTCGACCTGCTCGCCGTCGCCCTGAATCACCGTGGCGCGGCGACCCGGCGTCCAGCGCTCGACCTCGCGGGCCCAGTTCATCTTGACGACGTTGGGCACGACCGCGAGCAGCGGGTAGGCGTTCGCGACGGAGGCCGCGATCAGCGACTGCGCCGTCTTGCCGAGACCCGGCTCGTCGGCGAGGAGGAAGCTGCGGTGGCCGGCGCGCACGCTCTCGAGGAAGCGCGCCTGGTGCGCCATGATCTCGAGCCCCTTGGGCGAGAGCCGATCGAACTCGGGCACCGGTGGCAGCGCCATGGAGGCCGCGCTGCCGCCCGCGCCCTGCTCGAACGCCTTGTACAGGGGGCTCATCAGCTCCCAGTTGTCGAGGCGACGGAACACGGGCTCGGGCTCCTGCGCGGCGGCGAGGTTCGGCGCGAGGAACGGATTCGCCATCTGCCGCGACTCGATCGACGCGGGCACCACCTGGCGCTGCGCGAGCGCGGCGGGCACCACCGACGCCACGACGGGCTTGTCGGCCGTGATGATCAGCTCGTCGGGCGCGAGCTCGGCGCCCGACTCGAGCAGCCAGTCGCGGCGCATGCGGCGCGCGACCGGGCTCGTGGCCTGATCGACCTCGAGCAGCTGGATCAGCGAGGTGTCTCGCGCGGCGGTCTTGGCGAGGATCGTGGCGACGCCGTCGAGTCGCTTGAGCAGCTCGGCGCGGGCGCCATCGGTGATCTCGGTGTCGGCCTTCACCCGCGCGCGCTCCTCGCGCACCAGGAACGCGATCACCTGGAACTTGACGCGATTGGTGGGGCCGAGCTTGCCCTTCTGGGCCTTGGCCTCGGTCTCGCGCACCTTGCGGGCGAGAATCGGGATCAGTGGCGCTTCGTCGTCGCGGCGCGGGGTCTGCGCCTTGCGGCGCCGTGCACCGGAAGACGTCGCCCTCGTGCGCGAAGACTTGGACTGCTTTGCCGTGGGCGGCATGCTCCTCCTGAGCGTGTGCGTCGGCGCGGTCGCCGACGATGGACCAGCACGACGGTGACGGGTGCGCACCGTGCTGGCGAAGAACTTCGAGGCCGAGGTGACCTCACACGCGAGGTGAGATCACGCGGCAGGTGACATCACACGGCGCGGCTGCTGCCGGCGCCCGAACGTCACGAAATACCCTGGCTCTCAGTCTAGGGCATGCATGCGCCGTCGCGAGAAGTTCGCGGATTGTTGCGCGCGGTCGCCCGCTAGGGGAACAGCGTCGCCAGGATGTCGTCGGTGTAGCCGTCTGGGGCGAAGTTCACCCAGTGCGTCGCGACCCACACATTGCCGCGCAGCACGTGGGTCTCGCCGGTCTGGGCCTCCGAGAAGCTCTCGGTGATCTCGCAGCGCGTCTCGGCGGGCCCGGCCCCCGCGCACGCGAAGCCGCGCTCACGAAGCGCGGCCTCCACGGCGCTCGCCTGCGCCGGCGTCACGAGCGTGACATTGGTGGCGAGCCCATACGACGAGGGCGCGCCCCACGAGCAGCGCAGTGTCGGCACGCCCGAGTGCAGCAGCTCCAGCGCGCCGACGACCTCGGTCGAGTTCATCGTCACGCCCGGGTGATTCAGCGGCGGGTTGGCGTCGTTCAGCGCGTGGAGCATGCCGGGCGAATAGCTCGCCTGACAGTCGACGGGCAGCGCCGCCAGCACGTCGGGGCTCGCGCTGGGCGCCGGTTCGCTCGGCGCGGCGGTCGACTGCGCCGAACCCGACGGCGCGGGTGCGGGAGCTGAAGCCTCGGGCCCGGTCGCGGTCTCCGGAGCGCACCCGGCGAGCGCGAGCGTGAGGCACGCCGCGGCGACCGTCAGGCCGAGCACAGCCGACGCGCGGCGGCCGGTGCGGATCGAGGCGAGAGCGGTCGCGGACTGCGGCATGGGAGCTCCTGACGTCCGGCGTGGGAATCCGACCCTATCGGGCGACGCTCGCCCAGAACAGCTCCCGTCGCGCTGCAGCTCGCCTCGCGCCCGGCGCGAATCGCGGCCTCATCCGTCGCCGCGAGCCTCCGTCTGGAGCCAGTCGCGGAGCCGATGCGGGGTGTCGGTGATGATGCCGTCGACGCCGAGCTCGAGCGCCCGCTGCCACTTCGCGTCGTCGTTGAGCGTGTACACCGCGATGCGCAGGCCCGCCGCGTGGAGCTGCTCGATGACCTCGGGCGAGCGCAGCACGGCCTTGCTCGAGGCGACGATGCCGCGCACGCCGAGCGCACGCGCGGCGGCAACCGTGTCGTCGGGGAGGGCCCGGAGGATCGCGAGTCGCGGGATCTGCGGCGCCGCCTCCTCCATGAAGGCGAGCGTGCGGGCGTCGAAGCTCGCGACGGCGACGCGATCGCCGAGGCCCCGCTCGTGCACCGATGTCGCGAAGGCCGCCACCGCAGGCGGGGTCCACTCCCCCTTCAGCTCGACCAGCCCCCGCTTGTGCGAGGTCGCGAGCAGGGCGAGAAACTCGTCGACGGTCGGCACGCGGGTCCCCGTGAACGCGGCGCCGAACCACGCGCCCGCGTCGAGCGCCCGCACCTGCTCGAGGGTGTGCTGCGCGAGCGGGCCCGCCCCATCGGTGGTGCGATCGAGGGTCTCGTCGTGCAGCAGCACGGCGTGCCCGTCCGCGGTGAGGGCCACATCGACCTC
This sequence comes from Actinomycetes bacterium, assembly GCA_029779645.1. GTDB lineage: Bacteria > Actinomycetota > Actinomycetes > Actinomycetales > Microbacteriaceae > Microbacterium. The sequence continues at coordinate 193,157 of JAKPAC010000010.1, forward strand.
GACGTAGCCGAAGTCGCCGTCGATCGCGGCCTGCACGGCCGGGAGGGTGTTCTCGGGAGCCGCCGAGCGATCGCCGCGATGCGCGGCGACGAACGCCGCCTCGCCCGGGCTGCGCACCTCGCCCAGCAGCTCGCGCGCGCTGACCCAGCCCGGCATGGCCGACAGGCTGACGATGGCCACGCAGATCGCCCCGAGCGCCACCACGATCCGCAGGAGCGGGCTGCGCCGCGCCTCCTCCCGAGTGCCGCGCGGTGCCGCCGCCGCCGCGGACTGGCGTGCGGACGGCTCGGCGGGGTGCGGCGCGGCCGGCACCGGGATCTCACGCATGGCAGGGCCTCCTGCAGCAGCTCGTCGTTCCGTCGGTTGCCCGACACTCTACACACCTTCGTTACGTGTTCGTTATGAAAAATGCGGGGCGACCCGACGCATCGTCGAATCGCCCCGCACGCGGCGAGCGCCACGGCTCGTGGCGCCACGCGCTAGATCATGCTCTTGGTGTGCCAGACGGTCTTGACCTCGGTGAACGCGGTGATCCGGTCGAGGGTCGCGGCCGCCGCATCCGCCCCCACCTCAGGGGCGAGCACGCGCTTGAGCGTGTCGGCCGCGGCGATCTGCAGCTCGATCCAGTCGAGCCCCTCGGCCCCGACGAGGTCGAGGGCGTTGACGTCGGCGTGCGAGGCGAGCCACGGCGCGATCTCGGCCGGCGAGCCGGTGAGCACATTCACGACGCCCCCGGGCACGTCGCTGGTGGCGAGCACCTCGGCGAGGCTGATCGCCGAGAGCGGGTAGCGCTCGCTCGCGACCGCCACGACCGTGTTGCCCGTGACCAGCGGCGGCGCGACGGCCGAGACGAAGCCGAGCAGCGAGGTGCCCTGCGGCACGATCACGGCCACGACGCCGCTGGGCTCGGGCACCGAGAGGTTGAAGTACGGGCCCGACACGGGGTTGGCGTTGCCGGCGACCTGGGCGTGCTTGTCGGTCCAGCCCGCGTACCAGACCCACAGGTCGATGGCTGCGTCGACCTGCGCGCTCGCCTGCGCGGCCGAGACGCCCTCGAGTCGGATGATCTCGTCGACGAACTGGGCACGACGGCCCTCCAGCAGCTCCGCGATCCGGTAGAGCACCTGGCCGCGGTTGTACGCCGTGGCGCCGGCCCAGCCGCCGAACGCGGCGCGCGCGGCGACGATCGCGTCGCGGGCGTCCTTGCGGGAGCCCTTCGCCGCGTTGGCGACGAACCGGCCCTGCGCGTCGCGCACCGCGTAGACGCGGCCGGACTCGCTGCGCGGGAACGCGCCGCCGATCGCGAGCTTGTAGGTCTTGGGCACGGCGAGATGGGTCATTTCCTGGCTCCGGTCTTCTTGCTCGTGGTCGGCTCGCTGGCGGATGCCGCCGGCGCGGCCGCGGCTGCATCCCCGGCGGCGATCGCCCGGGCGGCGGCCGTGTGGTCGTGGCGCGGTGCCGAGCCCGCGGCATCCAGGTACGCCGCCAGCCCCTGGCGGCCGCCCTCGCGGCCGTAGCCCGACTCCTTGTATCCGCCGAACGGCGAGGCCGGGTCGAAGCGGTTGAACGTGTTGGCCCAGATCACCCCGGCGCGCAGCTTGTCGGCGACGGCGAGGATGCGGCTGCCCTTGTCGCTCCAGATCCCGGCCGAGAGCCCGTACGGGGTGTTGTTCGCCTTCGCGATCGCCTCGGCGGGCGTGCGGAAGGTGAGGACCGAGAGCACCGGACCGAAGATCTCCTCGCGCGCGATGCGATCGCTGGTCGAGACGTTCGTGAAGATCGTCGGCGCATACCAGAAGCCGGATTCGGGGATCTCGCACTCTGCGCTCCAGCGCTGCGCGCCCTCCTCCTCGCCGACCTGGGCGAGCGCGGTGATGCGCTCGAGCTGCGCGCGCGAGTTGATCGCGCCGATGTCGGTGTTCTTGTCGAGCGGGTCGCCGAGGCGCAGCGTCGACAGACGCGCCTTGAGCCGCTCGACGACCTCGTCGTGGATCGACTCCTGCACCAGCAGGCGACTGCCTGCGCAGCACACATGCCCCTGATTGAAGAAGATCCCGTTCACGATGCCCTCGACCGCCTGATCGATGGGCGCGTCGTCGAAGACGATGTTCGCCGCCTTGCCGCCGAGCTCCAGGGTGAGCTTCTTGCCGGTGCCGGCCGCCTGCTTCGCGATCGCGCGCCCCACCGCGGTCGAGCCGGTGAACGCGATCTTGTCGATGCCGGGGTGCCCGAGCAGCGCCGCGCCGGTCGCCCCGGCCCCGGTGACGATGTTCACGACGCCCGGCGGCAGATCGGCCTGCTGCAGGATCTCGGCGAAGATGAGCGCCGTGAGCGAGGTGGTCTCGGCCGGCTTGATCACGACGGTGTTGCCGGCGGCGAGCGCGGGGGCGATCTTCCACGCCAGCATCAGCAGCGGGAAGTTCCACGGGATCACCTGGCCGGCGACCCCGAGGGCGCGGGGGTTCGCGCCGAGCCCCGCGTAGTCGAGCTTGTCGGCCCAGCCGGCGTAGTAGAAGAACCAGGCGGCGACCATGGGCACGTCGACATCGCGGCTCTCCTTGACCGGCTTGCCGTTGTCGAGGCTCTCGGCCACCGCGAGCTCTCGGGCGCGCTCCTGCACCAGGCGCGCGATCCGATACAGGTACTTGCCGCGGTCGCTGCCGCGCATGCTCGACCAGGTGCCGTCGAACGCGCGCCGGGCGGCCGCGATGGCGTCGTCGATGTCGTCGGCGCTCGCCGTCGAGATCGTGGCGATGTGCTGCTCCGTCGCCGGCGAGATCGTGGCGAACGGCGCGCCGCGGCCATCGACGAACCGGCCGTCGATGAACAGGCCGTAGTGCTCGCGCAGGCTCAGCAGCGCGGTGGATTCTGGGGCTGGGGCGTAATCGAGAAAGCTCATGGTGTCCTCTGCGGGGCGAACGTCACAACGGGGATCTGGGGTGTGGGCATCGTCAGTCGATGGTCACGTAGTCGGCGCCCGAGTAGTGGCCGGAACGCACCTTCTGGCGCTGCAGCAGCACGTCGTTGAGCAGGCTCGAGGCCCCGAAGCGGAACAGGTGCGGCTGCAGCCAGCTCTCGCCCACCGTCTCGGCCACGGTCACGAGGTACTTGATCGCGTCCTTCGAGGTGCGGATGCCGCCGGCCGGCTTGACGCCGATCCTCTCGCCGGTCAGGCGGTGCCAGTCGCGCACGACCTCCAGCATGAGCAGCGTCACCGGCAGCGTGGCCGCGGGCGACACCTTGCCGGTGGAGGTCTTGATGAAGTCGCCCCCGGCGAGGATCGACAGCCACGATGCGCGTCGCACGTTGTCGTAGGTGTTCAGCTCGCCGGTCTCGAGGATCACCTTCAGCGACGCGGAGGTGCCGTCGGCGCGGCGGCACGCCTGCTTCACCTGGGCGATCTGGTCGAACACCTCGCTGTAGCGGCCCGCCAGGAACGCCCCGCGGTCGATGACCATGTCGATCTCGTCGGCGCCCGCGGCCACCGCCTCGGCGGTATCGGCGAGCTTGATCGCGAGCGAGGCCCGGCCGCTCGGGAACGCCGTCGCGACCGCGGCCACGCCGATGAGGCCGTCGTCTGGGTCGCCGTGGGCGGCGCCCAGCGCCTCGACGGCGTGCGGCACCATGTCGCCGTAGACGCAGACGGCGGCGACGCGGGGCGCGGTGGGGTCGGATGCGTCGGGCCGGAGCGCCTTCGACACGAGCGAGCGCACCTTGCCTGGCGTATCGGCGCCCTCGAGGGTGGTGAGGTCGATCAGCTCGATGATCCGATCGAGCGCCCACGCCTTCGACGTGGTCTTGATCGAGCGTGTGCCGAGGCCCGCGGCGCGCTGCTCGAGGCCGACCGCGTCGACCCCCGGGATGCCGTGCAGGTAGCGTCGCAGCGTCTTCTCGTCGGGCTCGCCGCCCAGCACGGCGATGGCGCGCTGGGGAGATGCGAGCGTCTGCCCTGGGGGTGCCGCGTTCATCGTGTCCTCTGTTCTTCGGTGGTCGACATGCATGGAATGTCAGCGGGCGAGCACGTGCCGCGCGGTCTCCTCATCGGTGATCAGCACCGAGGCGAGGCCGCTCGAGACGATCGCCGAGGCGACCGCGTGCTTGTCGGCGCCGCTGAGCACGGCGATGCCTCGGGGCACCTCGCGCAGCTCGTCGAGGGTGAGCCCCATCGTGCGCGCGTCGAGCGCGGGGTCGACGATGTGCCCGTCGGCGTCGATGTAGCGGCCGAGCACGTCGCCGACGGCGCCCTTGGCCAGCAGCTCCGAGATCTCGGCCGGGGTGAGGTAGCCGCTGGCGACGTGCACCGAGTCGGCGTCGACGGCCCCAGCGCTGAACAGGTGCACGTTCGCCCGACGCGCCTGATCGAGCATCTCGGCGACGACCCGGTCGGCCTCGATGGCCCGCTTGGTCTCCACCCGCTCGAGGATGGCGGGGCTCGGCAGCAGCGTGGTCGCGCCTCGTCCCTTCTGGGCGATGGTCGCGGCGGTGGCCGCGGCCATGCCGGCGCGCTGGTTGAGGCTCACGCCGCCGTTGATCTGCACCACGTCGGTGCCGCTCGACCAGCCCGGCGCGAGCGCCTCGGCGACGCGCTGGAGCGTGCGGCCCCAGCTGATGCCGAGACTGCGCGGCACGGGGCGCAGCGCCGTCAGGTAGTCGGCCGCGGCGCCCGCGACACGGTCGGCCAGCTCGTCGCGATGGTGGACGCCGGCGGAGGAGACGACGATCGCGTCGTGCAGGCGGCGACCGCCGCGTGACGCGCTCGCGTCGCGCAGCTCGCGCTCCAGCTGCAGACGCCGGGCCCGCGGGTGCACGATCTCGATGCGGACGATGCCCGCGTCGCGCGCCTGCGTGATGAGCCGCCCGACCTTCCATCGGGTGAGCCCGAGGATCGCGCCCACCTCGTCCTGCGTCTTGCGCTCCTGGTAGTAGAGCTCGGCCGCCCGGATGGCGAGGAGCTCGTCTGGTGCAGACATCACGCCCCCCTTCCGCTCTGGCTGGATCAAGGCTACGTCGGCACGCCGGGCTTCTCAACACTCGCGGGCATCCGTGCTCATATGAGCACGGATGCGTCGCTCGGGTGCGCAACCGTGCAGGATTCGTCCGCGTGCGCCGCGCGGAGACGAGGGCGCGCCGGGCTACGGCCGCGGCGCGGATGCTGCGGCCGCGCCGTCTCCCCCGTCGCCCAGCAGCGGGGCGACGAGCGCCTCCACCGAGACGCCGCGGCGCGCGGCCTCGGCGTGCAGCGCCCGGGCGAGCTCGGGCGCGATGGCGTCGGCCGGGGTCGCCGCCGATGGGGCGTCGAGCGGCCCGGATGCCTCGACCGTCGCTGGCTCGCGCAGGAGCAGCGACAGCACGGGCACGACGATCGCACCGAGCGCGGCGAGGATCCCGACGATGCCGAGCAGCCGGAAGAAGTCCTCATCGACGGAGCCGCCGTCGAACCAGATGAGGTACCAGACCATGCCGAGCACGATCGCGAACAGCCCCAGCGTCAGCGCGAGGCCGGCGCGCACCTCGGAGCGACGCCGATTGGCCAGCAGCAGGAGGCACGCGAACGAGCAGGCGATGGTCGCCGAGATGCCGGTGCCGAACCAGCGGTAGAACGCGTCGTCCCATCGCGGGTTCGCCGACCACACCCACACCAGCGCATCGATCAGGCTGAGCACCGCGACGCCCGCGCCGACGAAGCCGAACCACTGCAGGCGTCGTCCGACCAGCGCCAGGCAGCACAGCACCGCCACGCTGAACGCCCCGACGAGCGCGGTGGTGGCCAGCACGCGGCCGCCGGTCTCGCCGAGGCCGCCGCCGAGCAGCACGGCGATGCCGCTGATCGCCGCGAGCCCGAACGAGGCGACGATCACCCAGACCATCGCGACGCGCAGGCGCCGTGCGAGCGTGCGGGGCTGCGCGGCGGGCACGGGCGCTCCCGCACCGCCGGCCGCCGCCGCGGATCGCGGCTGCCGGTCGAGGTCAGGCATCCAGCACCTCCCGCGCTCGCGTCACGTCGTCGTTCATCTGGGCGATGAGCGGCTCGACGCCCTCGTAGGCGACCATGCCGCGGATGCGCGACGCGAAGCGCACCTCCACCGTGTGGCCATACAGGTCGAGCTGCTCGACATCGATCACGTGCGCCTCGACCTGACGGACTGGCACGTCGAAGAAGGTGGGGTTGTCGCCGACCGAGATCGCCGCGGGGTAGGTTCGAGCGGCGCCGCCGTGCGCCTCGCCGCCCGGGCCCAGATCGACCAGCCAGCCTGCATACACGCCGTCGGCGGGAAGGAGGCCCTCCGCGTCGGGCGAGAGGTTCGCCGTCGGGAATCCCATCTCGCGGCCGCGCTTGAGCCCGTGCACGACCTCGCCGCGCACCGCCGGCTCGCGCCCGAGCAGCGTCGCGGCGGTCGCGACGTCGCCGGCCTCGAGCGCCTCGCGCACCCACGTCGACGAGACGCGGCGAGCGGCGCCCGGCGTGCGGACCTCGCGGAGCTCGTCGACCGTGAACCCGAGCTCGGCGCCGAGCCCGCGCAGCAGCGCGACATCGCCGGCACCCCCGCGGCCGAAGCGGAAGTCGCCGCCGACCATCACGGTGCGCGCGTGCAGGTGCCGCACCAGCACGTCCTCGACGAACTCGCGGGCGGGCTGGGCCGCGCGCTCCTCGTCGAAGCGCAGCACGAGCGTCGCGTCGACGCCGGTGGCCTCCAGGAGGCGGAGCTTCTGCTGGGGGCCCACGATCGACACCGGGCACCTCCCCGGGGCGACCACGCTCATCGGGTGTCGGTCGAACGTCACGACGACGGTGCGGATGCCGGGGCCCAGGGCCGCGGCATCCCGCTGCGCCTTCTCGATGAGCGCACGGTGCCCCGTGTGCACACCGTCGAACTTGCCGATGACCACGACCGTCGGGCCGAAGTCGGCGGGCACCTCCTCGGGTGCGTGGAAGACGATCATGCGCGCCGAGCCGGGGGGTGCGTGACGAGCCACCACATGCCCACGATCGGGAGCACGACGGGGATGAACAGATAGCCGATCCCGTAGACCGACCAGACCGTGGGGTGCTGGAAGACGTCCGGCAGCACGAGGCTGAGCGTGCCGACGACCACGACGCCGACGAGCTCGAAGATCAGCGCCGACCAGGCCACGACGTACCAGCCGCGCCCCCCGGCGAACAGCAGCGCGAGCGTCGCGAGGATGTAGACGACCGCGGCGACCGCCGAGAGCGAGTACGCCACGGGCGCCTCGTCGAAGCGCTGGGCGATCGAGACGAACGAGCGGCCCGTCGCGGCGAGCGCCATCACGGCGTACACGGCGACGAGCACAAGGCCCACTCCGGCCATGCGACGGGACGGGGCGACGGTGCTCATCACGGTTCCATCCTAGGGCCGCGCGCGGCCGGGCCCGCCCACGACGGGCGCCGACGCCTCCGTGCGGGGCGCGAGGGCATCAGCCGAGCGGCACCGTCCAGATGATCTGCATGCGCGCGAGCATCACCGCGATCGCGAGCGCGCCGACGCCGAGCACGACCGTGCTCCAGCGGCTGCGCTCGAACAGTGCGAAGGCGGTGACGCCGACCGGGATCAGGATGGCGGCGACCAGGTAGGTGTAGAACTCGAGCAGGCTTCCCTCCGCGGGGTTGCCCGCGAACGGCGCGACGATGGCGACCACCAGCTGCGCCAGCAGCAGCACCTCGACGAGGGCGAGCGCGCCGACGCTGAAGTCGCTCGGCCGCCGCCCCATCAGCCCGAGAATCACACAGAACAGCCCCGCCGCCACGGCGACGGCGATCTGCACCCACGCGAACCAATCGATCATGCCTGCTCCTCCTGGAGTTCTGCGTCTCCCGGTGCGCCTGCCGGCGCGGCGGGAGGGGTCTGCGGTGCCGGCGCCGGAACGTTCATCCGGCTCTTGATGTCCTCGCCGCGGCGCTCGACGACGCCGACCAGGCGACCGACGGGGTCGATGGCGGCCATCACCTCGCCGGTGAGCTCGGCGCCCCGGCCGGCGATGCGCTTGCCGTCCCAGAGATCGCGCGCCTGCGCTGCCGAGACGTCGAGGCGCCCGAGCACCTGGGCGGCGACGAGCGCCGGGTCGCGCAGCGCCGCCGGGCCGATGGCATCGACGGCCGTCGCATCGGCGACGAGAAACGGGCCGATCCGGGTGCGGCGCAGCGCCGTGAGGTGTCCCCCGACGCCGAGACCGGCCCCCAGATCGCGGGCCAGGGCGCGGATGTAGGTGCCCGACGAGCAGTCCACGACCACGTCGAGGTCGAGCGTCCCGGGCGCTCGACGAACCGCCAGGATCTCGAAGCGCGAGACGATGACCGCGCGGGATCTCAGCTCCACGTGCTCTCCGGCCCGGGCGAGCTCGTACGCGCGGCGACCGCCGACCTTGATGGCCGAGACGGTGCTCGGCACCTGCGAGATCTCGCCGGTGAGCGCGGCGATGCCCGCGGCGACGTCGGCGTCGGAGATCGCGGCGAGGGCCGCGGCATCCGCACGGCTCGTCTCGGCGCCGTCGGCGTCGTCGCTGTCGGTGGTCACGCCGAGCCGAATCGTGGCCTCGTAGCACTTGTCAAGTCCGACGATGAAGGTGAGCAGCCGCGTCGCCCATTCGGCGCCGAGGACCAGCAGCCCGGTCGCCATGGGATCGAGCGTGCCGGCGTGGCCGACCTTGCGTGTGCCCAGCGCGCGGCGCGCACGCGCGACGACGTCGTGGCTCGTGATGCCCTGCGGCTTGTCGACGAGGAGGATGCCGGGCGTGGTGGGCTCGGTGGATGTGCGCATCAGTGCCTGTCGTTTCGTCGGATCTCCGGGCGGGCGGGGTCGGCGCTGTCGACGACGAGGGATGCCGCGGCCTCCGGTGCGCCGGATCGCGCTCCCCCGGCGTCGACCCAGACCGAGAAGTCCCACAGCCCGCACAGCTCGGGATGCCCCAGCAGCGGCCCGTCGACCACCAGCGCCGCGTCGGCCGGTCCCGTCACCCAGCGCGCGGGCGCGGGCGCATCCCGATCCGCGTCCCAGGCGGTGAGCTGAAAGCCGGTGGTCGCGGAGGTCTGGCCGCCGTCGCGGAACGGATCGACGAGCACGCGCCGCATCGTGTCGATGTCGATATCGTGGCGCTCGCGCGCGTCCGTGCGCGCCGCGCGCTGGGACTCGCGCACGGCGCGCGGCAGCAGGAAATCGCCGGCCGACGCGCGAAACACCGCGACGCCCACCTCGTCGAACACCCCGGCGAGCCCGTCGGCGAACTCACGGACGGCACGGCTCGCCGTGCCGTCGACCACGACGATCACGCGTCCACCGGGAAGCTCGCGGGCGATCCGCGCTCGGACCTCGCGCAGGAGCGTCGTGAGCGCGGTGGTGGGCAGTCGCATGCCTCAAGCCTAGGCGAGGTGCGCCTAGGCTTGCTCGGGTGACCACCGCCCTCACCGCACCGCTGATCTCGTGGTACGAGGAGCACGCGCGCGAGCTGCCCTGGCGGCACCCCGAGTTCGGCGCCTGGGGCATTCTGGTCAGCGAGTTCATGCTGCAGCAGACCCAGGTCTCGCGCGTGATCCCGAAGCTGGAGGCCTGGCTCGAGCGCTGGCCGACCCCCGCGGCGCTGGCCGCGGCCGAGCCGGCGGAGGCGGTGCGGATGTGGGGCAGCCTCGGCTACCCCAGGCGCGCCCTGTGGCTGCACCGCGCCGCGACGCAGCTCGCGCAGCAGCACGGCAACACCGTGCCCGACGACCTCGACGCGCTGCTGGCGCTGACCGGCGTGGGCGACTACACCGCGCGGGCGGTCGCGGTGTTCGCGTTCGGCTCGCGGCATCCCGTCGTCGACACCAACACGCGCCGGGTGCTCGCCCGCGCGGTCGAGGGCCGCTCGCAGCCGGGCGCCCCCGCGAAGCGCGACCTCGACGCCATGCTGGCGATCCTGCCCGCGGATGCCGCGGCCGCCCAGGTCGTGAACGCGGCCGCCATGGAGCTCGGCGCCGTGGTCTGCACATCGCGCAGCCCGAGGTGCGAGGCCTGCCCGGTCAGCGCCGCCTGCGCGTGGCGCGCGGCCGGATATCCCGACACGGGCGACGAGCGGCGCAGGCAGGCCCGCTACGAGGGCAGCGATCGCCAGGCGCGCGGCGCCGCGCTGCGAGAGCTGCGCCGGCTGCCCGCCGACGACGGGCTCCCGGTCGACGCGCTGCTGCATGCGTGGCCGGATCGCGCCCAGCGCGACCGGGCCATCACCTCACTGCTCGGCGACGGGCTCATCGAGCTCAGCGACGGGCTCGCCCACCTGCCCCGCGCCTAGCCCGGCGGCGCGACTGGGCGCCGGAGCGGTGCCGCGTCTCAGCGCGCGGCGTCGTCCTCGTCGTCCTCGTCGGCGTCCTCATCGTCCGAGGCGTACGGGTTCGCGTCGCCGGCGTAGCTCGCGCCGCTGGCCAGGCGCGCCACGTCGGCGTCGCGCTCGCGGGCCTCGCGCAGGAGGGTCGAGATGTGGTCGGCGTTCTCGGGGATCGCGTCGAGGATGAACTCGAGGGTGGGCGTGAGCCGCGTGTTGAGGTTCCTGCCCACCTCGGTGCGCAGGAATCCGGTCGCCGACGCCAGCGCCGCGGCGGTGCCCGCCCGGGCCTCCTCGTCACCCATCACGGTGTAGAACACGGAGGCGTGCTGCAGGTCGCCGGTCACCTGCACGTCGGTGAGGGTCACGAACCCGAGCCGCGGATCGCGCAGGCCCTTCTCGAGGCGCTCGGCGATGATCACCTTGATGCGGTCTGCCAGGCGGGCTGCTCGTTCGCTTGCCATGATTGCTTCCTTCTGCTGCTTCGGGTGTGCGCGGCCGCCGCGGCCCGGCGTCCATGGGGCCCGGCGCGGAGCGGAATCGCTGTGAGATGCGGATGGGGCCGGCGCGCGCGTGACGCACGCACCGACCCCCACCATACGCGGCGAGCCGCGAGGCGTTCGACGTCAGATCAGTCGCGAGGCTTCTCGACCATCTCGGTGGTCTCGATCTCGTCGCCGATCTGAATGTCGTTGAACTTGCCCAGGCCGATACCGCACTCGAAGTCGGTGCGGACCTCGGTGACGTCGTCCTTGAACCGGCGCAGCGACTCGATGGCGAGGCCATCGGCGAGCACGACGCCGTTTCGGATGACGCGCGCCTTGGCGTTTCGCGTGATCGTTCCGGAACGGACGATGACACCGGCGATGTTGCCGACCTTCGAGGAGCGGAACACCTCGCGGACCTCGGCCACACCCGACTGCTTCTCTTCGTACTCCGGCTTGAGCATGCCCTTGAGCGACTGCTCGACATCCTCGATCGCATTGTAGATGACCGAGTAGAAGCGGATGTCGACGCCCTCGCGGGCGGCGCGCTCGCGTGCCTTCGGGTCGGGGCGCACGTTGAAGCCGATGATGATCGCGTTGTCGATCGTCGCCAGGTTCACGTCCGACTCCGTCACGGCGCCGACGCCGCGGTGGATGATGCGCAGCTGCACCGAGTCATCGACATCGATCTTGAGCAGCGACTCCTCGAGCGCCTCGACGGCACCCGAGACGTCGCCCTTGATGATGAGGTTGAGCGACTCGACCTTGCCCTCTTCGAGCGCGCGGGTGAAGTCCTCGAGCGAGATGCGCTTGCGGGCCTTGGCCAGCTGGGCGTTGCGCTCGGCGGCCTCGCGCTTCTCGGCGATCTGGCGGGCGAGGCGGTCCTCCTCGGTGACGATGAACGTGTCGCCGGCGCGCGGGACGCTGTTGAGTCCCTGCACCTGCACGGGGCGCGAAGGCGCCGCCTCGAACACGGGCTCGCCGTTCTCGTCGACCATCGCGCGGACACGGCCATAGGCGGTGCCGGCGACGATCGAGTCACCCACGCGCAACGTGCCCGACTCGATGAGGACGGTGGCCACCGAGCCGCGGCCCTTGTCGAGGCGCGCCTCGATGGCGACGCCGCGAGCGGCCTTGTTCGGGTTGGCAGTGAGGTCGAGACCCGCATCCGCCGTGAGCAGGACCGCGTCGAGCAGCTCCTGGATGTTCGTGCCCACGCGGGCCGAGACATCCACGAACATCGTGTCGCCGCCGTACTCCTCGGCGATCAGCCCGTACTCGGTCAGCTGCTGACGCACCTTGGCGGGGTTCGCCTCCGGCTTGTCGACCTTGTTGACCGCCACGACGATCGGCACGCCGGCCGCCTGCGCGTGGTTGAGCGCCTCGATGGTCTGCGGCATGATGCCGTCGTCGGCCGCGACCACGAGGATCGCGATGTCGGTGACCTGGGCGCCACGGGCGCGCATGGCCGTGAAGGCCTCGTGACCGGGGGTGTCGATGAAGGTGAGCGCTCGCTCGATGCCCTCGTGCTCGGTCCACACCTGGTAGGCGCCGATGTGCTGGGTGATGCCGCCGGCCTCGCCGCTGCCGACGTTCGCGTTGCGAATCGCGTCGAGCAGTCGCGTCTTGCCGTGGTCGACGTGACCCATGACGGTCACCACCGGCGGACGGATCTCGAGGTCCTCCTCGTTCTCCGCCTCCAGCTCGCCCTCGAGGTCGAGACCGAAGCCCTCGAGCAGCTCGCGGTCCTCCTCCTCGGGCGAGACCATCTGCACCTTGTAGCCGAGCTCGGCGCCGAGCACCTCGAACGTCGACTCGTCGAGCGACTCGGTCGCGGTCGCCATCTCGCCGAGGTTGAAGAGAATCGTCACCAGCGTGCCGGGCTGCACCGTGTAGCCGGCGATCGACTCGATCTTGTCGGCGAAGTCCGAGATCGACGCGCCGCGGCGCATGCGGATGACGCTGCCATCGCCGCGCTGAACGTTGACGCCGCCGATGACCGGCGCATCCCGCATCTCGAATTCCTGCCGCTTCGCGCGACGCGACTTGCGCTGCTTCGACTTGCCGCCGCCCTTGCCGAAGGCACCGGCAGTGCCGCCGCCGGGGCCACGGCCGCGGCCGCCGGCGCCGGGGCGCGCCGGACCGAAGCTCGTGCCGCCGCCGCCGGGCGAGCCGGGACGACCCGCGCCGGACGCGCTGCCCGGGCGGGCCGGGCCGTTGTTGCGCTGCTGGAACGGCGCGCCGGGGCGGCCGCCCGCGCCGGGACGACCGGGGGCGCCGAGGCGAGGGGTGCCCGGTCGCGGCGCGCCTGGGCGCGGCGCCTGCGGGCGGGGAATCGAGCCGGGGGTGGGGCGCTGCCCCATGCCCTGCGCGCTCGCGAAGGGGTTGTTGCCCGGACGCGGGCCGGCGGGACGCTGTCCCATGCCCTGCGAGCTGGCGAACGGGTTGTTGCCGGGACGCGGCGCGCCGCCGGGACGCGGCGGTGCGGGCGTGGCGCCGGGTGCGGCCGGCGCTGCGGGCGCGGGCGCCGCGGTCTCAGCGGCGGGCGCTGCGGGAGCCGCCGGAGCCTCCGCCGCGGGTGCGGGGGTCTTCGGGCCGGGAACCGGGGCCTTCGGGCCGGGGCGCGCGCCGGGCTTCGCGGGGCTGCCCGCGGCGGGCTTGGCGCCCGGGGCGGCGGGCTTGGCGGCGCCGGGCTTGGCCGGGCTCGCGGGCTTCGCGCCGGCGTCGGCCTTGGCGGGCGCCGACTTGGCCTGCGCGGCGATCTCGTCGGCCAGCGCCTGGCGCAGCTTGCGCGCCACGGGGGGCTCGATCGTCGAGGACGGGCTCTTGACGAACTCGCCAAGCTCCTTCAGCTTTGCAAGGGCGGCCTTGCTGTCTACACCGAGCTCAGAGGCGATCTCGTGTACGCGTGGTTTTGCAGCCACAATTCTCCTGTCTGGGGTCTACCCAGGCAGGGCAGACCGTTAGTCGCGGACGGGACTCATTTTGAGCCGTTCACTTTGTTTCCATAGCCGTTCAGCCTGTCGCTAAGATCCGGTTTTCGAAGGTCTGCGTGTCGAGCGGGCCCGCCACGCGCAGTGCTCGTACGAAGGCGCGGCGTGTGATCGCCGCATCCACGCACGCGCGAGTGGGATGCACCCACGCGCCCCGCCCGGGCATCGAGGCGCCCTCGTCGAACACAAGGAGGGAATCGATCGCCACCGCTCGACAGAGGGCGGCTCGGGAGGCACGCGTGCGGCAACCGACGCACGTTCGTACAGGCTCCATGGTACACCCCCTCCCTGAGTGCGGATTGCGTATCGAATCGACGGCGCGCGGGCGCGATCGACGACCGCTCGCACCCGCGGCGCGGCTACGAGTCGAGGATCGAATCGGGCTGGATGTCGATCTTGGCGCCGGTGAGCTTCGCGGCGAGACGGGCGTTCTGCCCCTCCTTGCCGATGGCGAGCGAGAGCTGGTAGTCGGGCACGAGCGCGCGGACGGCCTTGATCGACGCGTCGAGCACGAACGAGCTCGTCACCTTGGCGGGCGAGAGCGCGTTGCCGACGAAGCGCGCGAGGTCGGCGTCGTAGTCGATGATGTCGATCTTCTCGCCGCCGAGCTCCTCGGTCACGGCGCGCACGCGGCGGCCGAGCTCGCCGATGCACGCGCCCTTCGCGTTGATCGACGGGTCGTTGGCGCGCACGGCGATCTTCGTGCGGTGGCCGGCCTCGCGGGCGAGCGAGACGATCTCGACCAGGTTGTTCGCGATCTCGGGCACCTCCAGTGCGAAGAGCTTGCGAACGAGGCCGGGGTGGGTGCGCGAGACGGTGATCTGCGGGCCCTTCGTGCCCTTCGACACGCTGGTCACGTACACGCGCAGGCGGGTGCCGTGCTCGTAGCTCTCGCCGGGCACCTGCTCCTCGGGCGGGAGGATCGCCTCGATCGTGCCGAGGTCGACGTGGATCATGCGGGGGTTCGGCCCCTGCTGCACGACGCCGGCAAGGATGTCGCCCTCCTTGCCCTTGAACTCGCCGAGCACCGCGTCATCCGCGATGTCGCGCAGACGCTGGCTGATGACCTGCTTCGCGGCGAATGCCGCGATGCGGCCGAAGTCGTCGGCGGTGGTCTCCTCCTCGCCGACGATGGCGCCATCCTCATCGCGCAGCGGGATGAACACGGCGACGTGGCCGGTCGCCCGGTTCAGCTCGACCCGCACGCCCTCGGGGTGCGCCGCCTGGGCGCCCTCGGGCGTCTCGGCCGTCGTCGAGATGTGCTTCACGTACGCCGTCAGGATGGCCTGCTCGATGATGCCCACAAGCTCGTCGAAGGGGATCTCCTTCTCGCGCGAGGTGTTGCGCAACAGTCCCAGGTCGATGTTCATCGGGGCCTCCTCTATTCAGCTCTCGTCCGCGGGTGGTGACCCGCGAATCATCCCCCTAGAGTACCGGATGCTTCGGCGCGGGGTTCTGCGCGGGCCCGCGCGACATCCGCTCCGGCGCGGCGCGGCGCCCTACGCGGCGCCCTGCGCCGAATCGAGCTCGTTGATCGCCGAGATGAGCCGGTGCAGCTCGCCGACCTGCCGCGGCACCAGGGTGAACACCAGTCGCGGCAGCTCGACCCGGTCGCCGTCGCGCCGCTCGACCGGCAGCGCCCCGGTGCGCTCGATCCGCCCGTGCGCGACCATGTAGCCGAAGCGCTCGTTGAGCAGCGCCACCTCGGCGGCCGTCGGCGCGGTGTTCAGCCGCAGCACGAGGCGCTCCCCCACCCAGCGCAGCGAGTTGTAGTTGTGCCAGAACCGCGTCACCTCGGCGACCGCGGCCTTGACCGAGTCGGTGATCAGCACGCGCTCGAAGTCGTCGGCCGCGATCACGCCGGCGGGCACCAGGTGCTGCTCGATGAAGTGGCGCAAGCCCATCCAGAACGTGCCGCCCGGCTCGTCGAGCAGCACGATCGGCATGGGCTCCGCCTTGCCGGTCTGCTGCAGCGTCAGCAGCTCGAACATCTCGTCCAGCGTGCCGAACCCGCCTGGCAGGCACACGAAGCCCTTCGACTCCTTCATCAGCATCAGCTTGCGCGTGAAGAAGTACTTCATCGAGACGACGTTCGGCTCGGGCAGCATCTCGTTCGGCGACTCCTCGAACGGGAGGCGAATCGAGACGCCGATCGAGCGCTCGGGTCCGGCGCCCTCGGCCGCGGCCTGCATGATGCCCGGGCCGGCGCCGGTGACGACCATCCAGCCGTCGGCGGCGAGCGCCTTCGCCACGGCCTGCGCGCGCTGATAGAGCGGGTCGTCGACCTGAGTGCGCGCCGAGCCGAACACCGAGACCTTCGGCAGCGCCGAGAACGGGGCGAAGAGCCGGAAGGCGTCGTGCATCTCGTCGAGCGCGGCCGCCGAGATCTTCAGGTCCAGGCGCTCGGTGTCGTCCATCCCCAGGAGCACGCTCGTGCTGAGCAGGCGTCGCACCAGCGAGCGGTTCGCGGTGACCCCCGCCTCGTCGAGCAGCGACTCGATGCTCGCGGCCAGCTCCGGCGTCAGCGACGCCGCCTCCCGTGACAGCTCCCCGCTCATGCCCGCTCCTCGTCTCTCGTTCGTCGGTGCCGCGATCGTGGCGCCGCCGCGCGGCGGCGGCAGCAGCTCGGCGCGACAGTGTCGGGCTCAGCCCAGCCGCGTCAGGGCGTCCGCGATCGCCACGGTCTCGCGCTCGCCGGTGCGGCGGTCCCACAGCTCGACCTGCCCGTCGGCCGCGCCGCGGCCCACGATCACGAGCTTCGGCACGCCGATCAGCTCGGCGTCGCCGAACTTCACGCCGGGCGACACCTTGGGCCGGTCGTCGTAGAACACCTCGAGCCCGGCGGCCTCGAGCTGCGCGCTCAGCTCGTCGGCGACCTCGAACACCGCCGCGTCGCGGCCCGTCGCCACGACGTGCACGTCGAAGGGGGCGACCGACTCGGGCCAGATCAGGCCCTTCGCGTCGTTGTTGAGCTCGGCGATGTTCGCGAGGATGCGCGTGACGCCGATGCCGTACGAGCCCATCGTGACGGTGACGAGCTTGCCGTTCTCGTCGAGCACCTTGAGCCCGAGCGCCTCCGCGTACTTGCGGCCGAGCTGGAACACGTGGCCGATCTCCATGCCGCGCGCGAGCTCGACGGGGCCGGAGCCGTCGGGTGCCGGGTCGCCGTCGCGCACCGTGGATGCCTCGATGAAGCCGTCCGCCGTGAAGTCGCGCCCCGCCACCAGCGAGTGCACGTGCTGCTCGTCGGCGTTCGCGCCGGTGATCCAGCGCGTGCCGTCGACGACGCGGGGGTCGAGCAGGTACCGGATGCCGGTGGCCGACTCCTCGCCCAGCACGGGGCCGGTGGGCGACCAGGGGCCGATGTATCCCTTCACCAGCAGCGGGTGCGCCGCGAAGTCGGCCTCGCTCGCGGGCTCGACCTCGGCCGGCGCGAACGCGACCTCGAGGCGCTTCTCCTCGACCTCGCGGTCGCCGGGCAGGCCGACCACGACGAGCTCGCGGGTGCCGTCGAGGTGCTTCAGCGCGAGCACGACGTTCTTCAGCGTGTGGGCGGCCGTCCACTCCCCGCCCTCGGGCGCCTCGAGCCGCTCGTTCACGAGCTCGATCAGGGTGGCGATGGTGGCGGCGTCCGGCGAGTCGAAGACGACGGGCTCTGGCAGGCCGTCGAACGGGATCGGCTCGGGTGCGACGGTGGTGAACGCCTCGACGTTCGCGGCATAGCCGCCTGCGGAGCGGACGAAGGTGTCTTCGCCGATCGGCGTGGGGTGCAGGAACTCCTCGCTGCGCGAGCCGCCCATCGCCCCGGCGTCGGCCTTGACGATGACGTACTCGAGCCCGAGCCTCGTGAAGATGCGCTCGTACGCGTCGCGCTGCGCCTGGTACGAGACGTCCAGCCCCGCGTCGGTGTGGTCGAACGAGTAGGCGTCCTTCATCGTGAACTCGCGGCCGCGCAGCAGGCCCGCGCGGGGGCGGAACTCGTCGCGGTACTTGTCCTGGATCTGGTAGAGCGTCAGGGGCAGGTCCTTGTACGACGAGTACAGGTCTTTCACGAGCAGCGTGAAGAACTCCTCGTGGGTGGGACCGAGCAGATAGTCGGCGCCCTTGCGGTCCTGCAGGCGGAAGAGCGTGTCGCCGTACTCCTCCCAGCGGCCCGTGATCTCGTAGGGCTCCCGGGGCAGCAGGGCGGGGAAGTGCACCTCGTAGGCGCCGGCGGCGGCCATCTCCTCGCGGATGATCGTCTCGATGCGCGCCTTCACGCGCAGCCCCAGCGGCAGCCAGGCGAACACGCCGGGCGCCTGGCGGCGGATGTAGCCGGCCCGGACGAGCAGTCGATGCGAGGTGACCTCGGCGTCGGCCGGGTCTTCACGGAGCGTGCGGAGGAAGTAGTGCGAGTAACGAGTGACCACGATCCACAAGTCTAGGCGGCGCGGGCCGGGCCCGCGGCCGGGTGACGGCGCCCCGGCACGCAGGGGGCAGGCCCGCAGGCGCGCAGGCGAAGGTGCGCGAACGCGCCCGCCCTACACTGGCCAGGTGCCGGCTCGTCGTTCCCACCTCGTCTCCCCCGCCCTCGGCGATCAGCTGACCGCCTCCCTCGCGGCGCTGCGCGAATCGCTCAGCCTGCCGGAAGCCTTCCCCGAGGACGTGCTCGCCGAGGCCGATGCCGCGGCCGCCTCCGTCAGCGTCGATCCGCTCGCCGCCGGCCTCGACGACCTGCGCGCGCTCGAGTTTCTGACGATCGATCCCGAGGGCTCGATGGATCTCGACCAGGCGATGCACCTCGAGCGCGCCGGCGACGGGGCGATCCTGCACTACGCGATCGCCGATGTGCTCGCGTTCGTCGCCCCCGGCGGCGCGGTGGATGCCGAGGCCCGGCGTCGCGGGCAGACGCTCTACCTCGCCGACGACCGCATCCCGCTGCATCCGCCCGTGCTCAGCGAAGACGCCGCCTCGCTGGCGCCGGGCGTGGATCGCCGCGCGTACGTGTGGCGCTTCGTGCTCGATGGCGGCGCGCGTCCCGTCGAGACGAGCCTGCGCCGAGCGGTGATCCGCTCGCGCCAGAAGTGGAGCTACGCGCAGGCCCAGGCCGCGCTGGGCGCCGGCACGGCCCCCGCCACGCTGCAGGCCCTCGCGTGGTTCGGCCCGCTGCGCGCCGAGCGCGAGCGCGAGCGCGGCGGCGCGAGCCTGAACATCCCCGACACCGAGATCGTCGTCGAGCACGGGCGCTACCAGCTCGAGCGCACGCGTCCGAAGCCGATCGAGGACTGGAACGCCCAGGTGTCGCTGATGACCGGCATGGCCGCGGCCGAGCTCATGCTGCGCGGGCGCGTCGGGATCCTGCGGACCATGCCGGCGCCCGAGGCCGGCGACATCGCCGCCTTCCGCGCCCGCGTCGCGGCCCTCGGCGCGCCGTGGCCGGAGGGCATCGACTACGGCAGCTACCTGCGCGGCATCGACCGCCAGCGCCCCGGGGCGGCGGCGGTGCTGGATGCCGCGGCGTCCCTGTTCCGAGGCGCCGGCTACTCGGCGTTCGACGGCGAGCCTCCCGCCGACGCGGTGCAGGCGGCGATCGGCGCGCCGTACGCGCACGCCACGGCGCCGCTGCGCCGGCTGGTCGACCGGTGGTCGCTGGCGATCTGCGACGCGCTCGCCAACGATCGGCCCGTGCCGGCGTGGGCGCGCGAGAGCCTTCCCGAGCTTCCGAAGCTGATGGCCCGCAGCGGCGGCCGGGCGAGCCAGCTCGCGGCCGGGTCGATCGACCGGGTGGAGGCGGCCGTGCTGCACGGCCGGGAGGGCACGGAGTTCGAGGCTGTCGTCCTCGGCGAGCGCGGCACTGGCGCGCGGGTCCAGCTCACGAGCCCGCCCATCACCGCGCATGCAGACGCGCTGCGCGCCCCCGCGGGCGCCGCGGTGCGGCTGCGCCTCGACACCGCCGACGTCGACACGGGCGCCGTGTCGTTCAGCGCGGCCTGAGCCGGCGCGGCGCGATCGGCGGCCCCGCCCGCCGCGCCCGTACCCTGGAGCAATGACCACGGTGCTGCTGACGGGCTTCGAGCCCTTCGCCGACGACGCGACCAACCCCTCCGGCGACGCCGTGCGCGTGGTCGCGCGCGCGTGGTCCGGGCCGGAGCGTCTCGTGACCGCCGTGCTGCCGGTCACCTTCGAGGGCGCGGCGGCGACCCTGCGCGCGCTGATCGCCGAGCATGCGCCGCAGCTCGTGATCGCCACGGGCCTCGCGGGCGGCCGCGCCGCCGTCACGCCCGAGCGGGTCGCCATCAACCTCATCGACGCGCGCATCCCCGACAACGTCGGCCGGCAGCCGGGCGACGAGCCGTCGCTCGCGGGCGGCCCCGCCGCGTACTTCACCACGCTGCCCGCGAAGGCGATCGTTCGGGATGCCGCTGCCGCCGGCATCCCCGCGGCGCTGTCGACCACCGCCGGGACGTTCGTGTGCAACCACGTGTTCTACCACGCACTCGACGCGGCCGCGGCCCGCCCGGGCATGCGGGCGGGGTTCATCCACGTGCCGTACGCGCGCGAGTCGGCACCGACCGGCGCCCCCGCCCTGCCGCTCGGCGACATCGCCCGCGCGCTCGAGATCGCCGTGCGC
The DNA here is from genome assembly GCA_029779645.1 of Actinomycetes bacterium. Lineage (GTDB taxonomy): Bacteria > Actinomycetota > Actinomycetes > Actinomycetales > Microbacteriaceae > Microbacterium. Next base: position 213,553 of record JAKPAC010000010.1, read on the forward strand.
ACGAGCATCGACACCGCCGACGACATCGACGCCGCGGGCGGCACCCTGCACTGAGCGGGCGCCGCGGCGCCGGGCCCGCGTGACCGCGCGGGTCAGCCGGTGACGACCTGCGCGGTGCCGACCTTCGCGTCGGGACCCATCTCGGCGGCGATGCGGTTCGCCTCCTCGATCAGCGTCGCGACGATCTCGGACTCGGGGACGGTCTTGATGACCTCGCCCTTGACGAAGATCTGGCCCTTCCCGTTGCCCGAGGCGACGCCGAGGTCGGCCTCGCGGGCCTCGCCCGGGCCGTTCACGACGCAGCCCATGACGGCGACGCGCAGCGGCACCGTCATGTCTTTCAGGCCCTCGGTCACCTCGTCGGCCAGGGTGTACACGTCGACCTGCGCGCGCCCGCAGGAGGGGCAGGAGACGATCTCGAGCTTGCGCTCGCGCAGGTTCAGCGACTGCAGGATCTGCATGCCGACCTTGATCTCCTCCGCCGGCGGGGCCGAGAGCGAGACGCGGATCGTGTCGCCGATCCCCTCGGCGAGGAGGATGCCGAAGGCGGTCGCGGACTTGATGGTGCCCTGGAACGCGGGACCCGCCTCGGTCACGCCGAGGTGCAGCGGCCAGTCGCCGCGCTCGGCCAGCTGCCGGTATGCCTTCACCATGACGATCGGGTCGTTGTGCTTGACCGAGATCTTGAAGTCGTGGAAGTCGTGCTCCTCGAACAGCGATGCCTCCCAGATGGCGCTCTCGACGAGCGCCTCGGCGGTGGGCTTGCCGTACTTCTGCAGCAGCCGGGGGTCGAGAGAGCCGGCGTTCACGCCGATGCGCAGCGAGACGCCGGCGGCCTTCGCGCGGCGGGCGATCTCACCGACCTGATCGTCGAACTTGCGGATGTTCCCGGGGTTCACGCGCACCGCGGCGCAGCCCGCGTCGATGGCCTGGAACACGTACTTCGGCTGGAAGTGGATGTCGGCGATCACCGGGATCTGGCTCTTCTGGGCAATGATGTGCAGCACATCGGCGTCGTCCTGGCTCGGCACCGCGACGCGCACGATGTCGCAGCCGGACGCCGTGAGCTCGGCGATCTGCTGGAGCGTGCCGTTGATGTTCGTCGTGGGCGTGGTGCACATCGACTGCACGCTCACGGGCGCGCCGCCGCCGACGAGGACCTTCCCGACCTTGATCTGGCGGGACTTGCGACGTGGAGAAAGCGTTTCGGGCATCTTGGGGAGCCCCAGATTCACAGCAGACACGCCCCCAATCCTACGTCCCCGGGCCCGCCCGAGGCTGGGCGCTGCCCCGGAGTGCCGCGCGGGCACGGCGGGCGCCGACACAATCGCCGCAACATTGCGGCGCGCGGGCACGTGACATCCTCCGCTCTGCTAGCGTCGAAAACATGTTCGCGAACCGTTTCTGGTGGCCCGCCTCCTAAGGCGGTGTGTTCGCAACCTCACACAGACCGCCCGCCGTGGCGGTCACTGGTGTCCGCGGCGGTGTACCTAGACGAAGGTGACCGATGCATCCGCTCCTCGACACACTGCTCGCTGATTCCGCACGCGCCGGCTCGCCCGAGCGCCCATTCGCGCTGCTGGCCCGCGAGGGCACCGGCACGCTCGAGGTGCTGCTCGGCGACGTGGTCGACGTGGCGCTGCTCGCCGACATCCCGCTGGTGGATGCCTCGGGCGCGCCCCAGCAGGTGCTCGCGCTGGTGCCATTCCGCCAGGTGCGCGAGCGCGGCTACGAGTGCAACGACGACGGCGAGCCCCTGCGCTGCCTGATCGTGCGCGAGCGTGAGGAGGTGCCGCTCGCCGAGGCGATGGCGCTGCTGCCGCAGCAGGAGATCGCGCTGCACGACGGGCACTTCGACGTCAGCGACGACGACTACGCGAACACCGTGCGCGAGGTCATCGAGCACGAGATCGGCCGGGGCGAGGGCGCGAACTTCGTGATCCGGCGCGACTTCACCGCCCGCGTCGACGCCGACCCGCGCACCGCCGGGCTCAGCTGGCTGCACGCGCTGCTCACCCACGAGCGCGGGGCGTACTGGACATTCGCGATCGTCACCGACGGGCTCGTGACCGTCGGCGCGAGCCCCGAGGCGCACGTGCGGGTCGACGGCGGCACCGTCACCATGAACCCGATCTCGGGCACGTTCCGCCACCCGGCCGAGGGGCCGACCGTGCAGGCCATGCGCGGATTCCTCACCGACACGAAAGAGACCGAGGAGCTCTTCATGGTCGTGGACGAGGAGCTGAAGATGATGAGCGCCATCTGTGCGCAGGGCGGTCGCATCACCGGCCCGCACCTCAAGCAGATGTCTCGTCTCACGCACACCGAGTACGTGCTCAGCGGCCACAGCGACCTCGACCCGCGCGAGATCCTGCGCGAGACGATGTTCGCCCCCACGGTCACGGGCTCCCCAATGCAGAACGCCTGCGCGGTCATCCGTCGCCACGAGACGACGCCGCGCGGCTATTACTCCGGCGTCGTCGCGCTGTTCACGCCGTCGGCCGAGCACGCGGGCGAGCACGACCTCGACGCCCCGATCCTGATCCGCACCGCGTACCTTCGCGACGGCGTGCTGCGGGTGCCGGTGGGCGCGACCCTCGTGCGCCACTCGACCCCCGAGGGCGAGGTGAGCGAGACGCACGGCAAGGCCGCCGGCGTGCTGGGCGCGATCGGCGCGGTGCCGCGCGCCGCCGTCGCCGACGCCGACGTGCCCCGGCTCGCCGATGACCCCGAGCTGCGCGCCCTGCTCGAATCGCGCAACGAGCGACTCGCGCCGTTCTGGCTGCGCCCGCAGATCGCGCTCCACGAGGCCGACGACACGGCCTTCACCGGCCGCACGGCGATCGTCGTCGACGCCGAGGACCGCTTCACCACCATGCTCGCCCACCAGCTGCGCCACCTCGGGCTCGACGTCGAGGTGGTGCCGTGGCAGGAAGCCGATCCGGCGGCGCTGGCATCCGCGGATCTGGTCGTGGCCGGCCCCGGCCCCGGCGACCCGCGCGACGCCCAGAACCCCCGCATCGCCCGGATGCGCGAGGTCATCACGACGCGCCTCGCGGCGCAGCGCCCGCTCCTGGCCGTGTGTCTCAGCCACCAGATCCTCTCCGACGCACTCGGGCTCGAGCTGGCACCGCTCGCCACCCCGCACCAGGGGCTGCAGCGCACGGTCGAGCTGTTCGACGCCCCCGCGACGATCGGCTTCTACAACACGTTCACCGCCAGGGTGATGCCCGGCGTGGACGCGCTGATCACCGACGACGGCGAGATCATCGAGATCGCGGCCGACGAGGACGGCACGGTGCAGGGCATCCGCGGCCTGAACCTCGCGTCGGTGCAGGGCCACCTCGAGTCGATCCTCTCGAGCGACGGCGTCGAGACCCTCGAGCGCCTGATCGAGTACGCGCTGCACCGCTGAGCCGCGGCCGGCCGGCGTGCGGGCGCCGGCCGGAGCGCTACCCGAAGAGGTCGACCGGGTTGAAGATGTCGGCCGCGATCAGCAGCCCGCCCATCGCCACCAGCGCGACCACGACCACGAAGGTGACGGGCACGAGCCTGGTGGCGTCCACGGGCTTCGGCGCCTTCAGTCGGAAGATGCGCGCCCAGACCCGCTTCAGGCCCTCCCACAGCGCGACCACGACGTGGCCGCCGTCGAGGGGCAGCAGCGGCAGCAGGTTGAATACGAACAGCGCGACGTTCAGCGATGCCAGCAGTCCGACCACGCCCCCGATCCGGCTCATGATCGGCGCATCCATCGACGCGACCTCGCCGGCGATGATGCCGACGCCCACGATGCTGAGCGGCCCGTTCGGGTCGCGCTCGCCGCCGGTGAACAGCGAGGTCGCGATGCCCGCGAGCTTCTCGGGCAGCTGCACAATGATGCCGGCCACGGCCGCGACGTTCTCTCCCGTCGCCTCGATGCCCGCCCAGAGGGGCTGACGAATCAGCCCGATCGCCGGGCTGATCCCGGCGAAGCCCACCTCGACGGTCTCGACCTGACCGTCGGGCCCGACGACCGGGCGGCCGTCGGCGTCGAGCTTCTCGCGCGCGGCGAGCGCGGGCACGAGCGTGAGCGTGTGGGGCTCGCCGTCGCGCACGACCACGACTTCGAGCGGGGTGTTCGGCGAGTCGCGGATGATGGCGGAAGCCTCGGCGAACGTGCCGATGCTCGTGCCGCCGACCGACGCGATGACGTCGCCGGGCTCGAAGCCCGCCGCGTTCGCCGGGGCGGGCGTGTCGCCCGGGCCGCACTCGGTCTGGCTCGAGCCGGCCGGAACGATGCACTCGCTGAGGCTGCCGACGGTGGTGGTGGCGCCCTGGATGCCGATCGCGCTGAACAGCACCGTGAAGAGCACGCCGGCGAACAGCAGGTTCATCACCGGACCGCCGAGCATCACGATCACCCGCTTGTAGACGGGCAGCCGGTAGAAGACCCGGTCGTCGTCGGCGCCCTCCAGCGTCTCCTCGTTGGCCGTGCGGGCGTCCTGCACCATCGTCTTGAAGAAGCCGGCCCCGGCCTTGCCGGCGCCCGCCGCCTCGGCGGGCGAGGGCGGGTACATGCCGGCCATCGAGATGTAGCCGCCGAGGGGCAGCCACTTCACGCCGTACTCGGTCTCGCCGATGCGTCGCGACCACAGCGTGGGTCCGAAGCCGACCATGTACTGGCCGACGCGCACGCCGAACCGCTTCGCCGGCACGAGGTGCCCGATCTCGTGCAGGGCGATCGACACGCCGAGCCCGACCACGATGATCGCGATGCCGATGATGAAGGGGATGACGCTCACCGCGCTCACGATACCGGCGCTTGCTCCGAGTTCGCTGGTGCGCCCACGGCCGCGAGAACGCTCGCGCCGCCCGAATGCGCGTCGCCCGCACGCGTGGGCGAACGCCCGTGGAGCACCCCGTGTGAGCACCCCGTGTGAGCACCCGTATGAGAACATTGATGCGCGTTACACACCCCCACCTCGAGAGGATGAGCCGCCGCCTTGGACGCTCGCATCCCCCCTGTTCTCCGCCCCGATCACCCGCCCGTCCGCCGGCTCTCCGCGCTCGCCGAGCGTTTCGCCGACCGCGTCGTCGGCGACGCCGAGGGCATCCAGGTCACGGGCATCACGCTCGCCACCGCAGACCTGCGCGCCGGCGAGGTGTTCGTCGCCGTCGCGGGCGTGAACCGGCACGGCGCCGAGTTCGCGCGCGCTGCGCAGGACGCCGGCGCGGTGGCCGTGGTGACCGATCCCGCCGGCGCGGACCTCGCCGCGGAGCAGGGCCTGCGCGTGCCCGTGCTGGTGGTCGACGACCCCCGCGCACTGCTCGGCGCGATGTCGGCGTGGGTCTACGGCACCGGGACGAGCGGCGAGTCGGGCGCGGCCGGCGCCGACGGCGAACTGGGGCGCATGCCGCTGCTGCTCGCCACCACCGGCACGAACGGCAAGACGAGCGTCTCGCACCTGCTCGAGGGGATCCTCCAGCAGGTGGGCGCGGTCACCGGACTGTCGTCCACCGCCGAGCGCCACATCGGCGACCAGGTCGTGGTCAGCCGCCTGACCACCCCCGAGGCCAGCGAGATGCACGCGCTGCTCGCGCTGATGCGCGAGCGCGGCGTCGAGGCGATCGCCGTGGAGGTCAGCGCGCAGGCGCTGAGCCGGCACCGCGTCGACGGCATCGTGTTCGACGTCGCCGGCTTCACCAACCTCTCGCACGACCACCTCGACGACTACGCCGACATGCGCGAGTACTTCGAGGCGAAGGCGCCGCTGTTCCAGCCCGACCGGGCCCGCCGCGGCGTCGTCTCGCTCGACACGGACTCGGGGCGCGCGATCGCGGCCGGCGCCGGCATCCCGATCGTGACCGTGGGCACCCCCGCGATCGCGCAGGATGCCACGGCCGCCGCCGCGGCCGACTGGGTCGTGACCATCGGGGCCGAGCTGCCCGCGTACACCGAGTTCACCCTGTCGGGCCCGGGGGGCCGGGCGCTCACGACGCGTGTTCCCGTGATCGGCCCGCACATGGCCGCGAACGCGAGCCTGGCGATCGTGATGATGCTCGAGGGCGGCTGCGCGTGGGACGACATCGTCGCCGCGCTCGCCCGCGACGGCGGCATCCGCGCGTACCTGCCCGGTCGCACCGAGCGCGTCTCCGGCGACACCGGGCCGACCGTGTTCGTCGACTTCGGGCACTCCCCCGACGCGTTCGAGAAGACGCTCGCCGCGGTGCGCCGCGTGACGCCCGGCCGCGTGCTGATGCTCTTCGGCGCCGACGGCGACCGCGACGCGAGCAAGCGCCTCGATATGGGCCGCACCGCGGTGCTCGGCAGCGACATCCTCGTCATCACCGACCACCACCCGCGCTTCGAAGACCCGGCGTCCATCCGCCGCACCCTGATCGAGGGCGCGCGGGCCGCCCGGCCCGATGCCGAGATCCACGAGTACTCGCCCCCCGAGGCCGCGATCGTCGCGGCCGTCGGGCTCGTCGGCGAGGGCGACGCGATCCTCTGGGCGGGCCCGGGGCACCAGGACTACCGCGACATCCGCGGCGTGCGCACGCCCTACTCGGCCCGAGAGCTCGCGCGGGCCGCGCTGCGCGACGCCGGCTGGGCGGTGCCCGAGGCGCGGCAGCGCTAGGCCGCGCGATCGGGCGCACCAGCGTCCGTCACCGTGACCGTGGGGCGCGGCGGGGTCAGCGCCCCGAGGCGATCGCGGCGTCGGCGGCGACGCGCGCCCAGCGCTCGGCCTCGAACAGCGACTCGCGGGTGAGCGCGCCCTCGCTCTCGTGCGACTCGACCACGCGCGTGACCGTGTCGACGATGCCGGTGAAGGGCAGGCGTCCCTCGTGGAACGCGTCCACCGCCTGCTCGTTGGCCGCATTGAACACGGCGGGGTAGGTGCCGCCCTGGCGACCGACCTGCTTCGCGAGCGCGACGGCGGGGAAGGCATCCTCGTCCAGGGGCTCGAACGTCCAGCTCGTCGCGGTGCGCCAGTCGAGCGGGCGCCCGACGCCGGCGACGCGGTGCGGCCAGTCGAGCCCGAGCGAGATCGGCAGGCGCATGTCGGGCGGCGACGCCTGCGCGATGGTCGAGCCGTCCACGAATTCGACCATGGAGTGCACGATCGACTGCGGGTGCACGACCACGTCGATGTGCTCGTATGCGACGCCGAAGAGCAGGTGCGCCTCGATCACCTCGAGGCCCTTGTTGACCAGGGTCGCCGAGTTGGTGGTGACCACGCGCCCCATGTCCCAGGTGGGGTGCGCGAGCGCCTCGGCGGGCGTGACGTCGCGCAGCTGCGCGCGCGTGCGGCCGCGGAACGGGCCGCCAGAGGCGGTGAGCACCAGGCGGCGCACCTCGCCCGCGGCGCCCGAGCGCAGCGCCTGGGCGATGGCCGAGTGCTCCGAGTCGACGGGCACGATCTGCCCCGGCGCGGCGAGCCGGGTGACCAGCTCGCCGCCCACGATCAGCGACTCCTTGTTCGCCAGCGCGAGCGTGCGCCCGCACTCCAGCGCCGCAAGCGTCGGTCCGATGCCGACCGATCCGGTGATGCCGTTCAGCACCACGTCGGCGTCGACGTCGCGCACGAGCTGCTCGGCCTCCGCCGCGCCGAGCGCCGTGCACTCGACGCCGAACTCGGCGGCCTGCGCGTCCATCTCGGCGCGCTGCGTGCCGGCGGCGAGGCCGACCACCTCGAAGCGGTCCGGGTTCGCCCGGATCACATCGAGTGCCTGCGTGCCGATCGAGCCGGTCGAGCCGAGAATCAGGATGCGTCGCATCCGCTCAGCCTAGCTTCGCGGCGCCGCCCGTTCGGCTATGCGGCGTGGGCGTTGGCGAGGATGTCGATGACGAACACGAGCGTCTGCCCGGCGAGCTGGTGCTCCGACTCGCCCGCCTCGCCGTAGGCGAGCGCCGGCGGGATCACGACGAGCACCTGCGAGCCCACGCTCTGGCCCTCGAGCGCCTGCACGAACCCCGCCACGTACTGATTGCCGGGGTTCGAGTACGCGCTGCCGCGCGACCAGCTGCTGTCGAACGACTCGCCCGTCGCCCAGTTCACGCCGTAGTACTGCAGCAGGGTGGTGTCGCCGGCGGTCACCTTCTCGCCGTCGCCCTGCTTGAGCACGGCGATCTCGATGGCATCGGGAGCCGGGGCATCGGGGATCGTCACCGAGGGGGTGCCGTCCTCGCCGAGCGTGACGGCGGGCATTCCGTCCACCGGGTCCTGGGGCTCGCCCCACGCGGCGGTGTCGACCGTGTCGAGCACGTCGAGGATGTAGACCTCGCCGGGCGCGTTCACGCTCGACGGGAAGGTCGCGACGATGCGCGAGCCGACCGTCGCGCAGCCGAGCACCTGGCCGAGCGGGCTCTCGGGCGCGATCGCCGACGGCAGGATGAGGCCGTCGCCGTAACCGACCGTGCCGAGCTCCTCGCCGGTCTCGGCGCTGAACGCGCTGAGGGCGTACGAGACGAGGCTGTCCTCCGTGATCGCCTCGCCGTCGCCCTCGACCGTGACGGTGCGCTCGAGCGTCTTGATCTCGAGCGGTGTCGAGAACGTCGCGGTGGATGCCTCACCCGTCGCGCCCTCGACGCTGATCGCCTCCGAGCCCTTGCCCGACGGCGCCGCCGCCGCGCACAGCGCCGAGTCGTCGGCGGAGGGCTGCTCGCCCCCGGTGCCCGAGCAGCCCGCGAGCGCGAGTGCAGAGAGCGTCAGTGCAGAAAGGGCGAAAGCGGAGCGAGTGCGCACGAAGAACCTCATCGGTGTGAAAGCGGGGACGCCCCATTCTCGCGCAGGCAGCTATGACAACGCTGAGAGCGGGCTGGTCGCGGCGCGAATTCGGTCCGAATTCGCCGCGGCGCCCCGCGTGCGGCCGTGGGAATCCCCGCGGGCGAGATACCCTGAGTGAATGAATTCAGAGCACGCGGCCGCCCCCGAAGGCGCCACCCCCGCGCAGCCTGAACCCGACGAAGAGCGCAGCACGCCCAAGCAGGCCGGGTTCATCTACAACTTCGGGCGCCTGCTCATCCGTTCGCTGGCACGCGTGATCTACCGGCCGCGCATCGAGGGCACCGAGCACGTGCCCGTCGACGGCCCCGTCATCTTCGCGAGCAATCACCTCTCCTTCATCGACTCGATCGCCATTCCGGTCGCGGCCCCGCGGCCCGTGCACTTTCTGGCCAAGTCGACGTACTTCGAGGGCACGGGGCTGAAGGGCTCGATCGTGCGCGAGTTCTTCTCCTCGATCGGCGCGATCCCCGTGCGCCGCGGCGCAGGGCAGGCCGCGCTCGACGCCCTCGACCAGCAGAAGCAGCTGCTCGAGGCCGGGCACGCGGTCGCGCTCTACCCCGAGGGCACGCGCTCGCTCGACGGCCGCCTGTACAAGGGGCGCACCGGCGTCGCCTTCCTCGCGCTCGAGTCCGGCGCCCCCGTCGTGCCGGTGGGCCTGATCGGCACCGACGAGGCCATGCCGAAGGGCGCGAAGTTCCCCCGCCTCAACAAGCGCATCACCGTGCGCTTCGGCGCCCCGATCGACGTGAGCCACCACGGGCCGGCGACCTCGGGTCGCGCCCGCCGTCTCGCCACCGACGAGATCATGGCCGCCATCCACGGGCTCTCCGGGCAGGAGCTCGCGGGGGTCTACAACGAGGCGCCCGCCCAGGGCACCGTCGAGAAGCTCAAGCGGGCGCTCCCCTACGAGCGCCGCTGACGCGCCCGCGCGTCACTCGTCGGCCGCGCCGCCGGCGCCCGTCCCGGCCGCGGCCACCTCGACGACCGGCTCGTGCCGCACCGGGAAGCGCACCGAGCGGGCAATGAAGCACAGCTCGTTGGCCCGGCGATGGGCGGCGATCGCGGCATCCACCATCGACTCGTGCGCGACGAGCACGTGCGGTCGCAGCACGACCTCGCTGAACGATCCGCCGCCCCGGCCGTCCTCGAGCAGCACCCCGCCGGCCTCGTCGCGATAGGCGACGACGACGACGCCCATCGTGACCGCGACATGCAGGTACGAGAGCAGGTGGCACTCCGAGAGCGCCGCGAGGAGCATGTCCTCGGGGTTCCAGCGGGCGGGATCGCCGCGAAACGGCTTGTCGGCCGACGCGAGGAGCGCGGGCTTGCCGGCGACCTCGACGGTGATGTCGCGGGCGTACTCGCGGTAGCCGCTCGTGCCCGTGCCGGTGTTGCCGGTCCAGGTGGCGCGCAGCCGGTACTCGTGCCGTCCGATCATGGGATCAGTGTGCCACGGCGGGCCGCCGCTCGGCCGTGCTTTAGGCTTGATCGGGCAGGGGCGAAGCCTCGGCCAGAGGTCTCGACCACAGGAGGAGGCGTGCCCGTGCCCGAAACCTTCGGCATCGCAGACGCGGTCCAGCTCGCCGTTGCGGAACGCAGCGGCTTCATCGAATCGCGCCACGCGGGCATCGCCATCGTGCTCGCCCCGGACGGGACGGTCGCGCGCAGCCTCGGCAAGACCGACGCGCTGATCTTCCCCCGCTCGAGCCTGAAGCCGTTCCAGTCGCTCGCGTCGCAGACCGCGGGCGTGACGCTCACCGGCGAGTGGGCGGCGCTGTCGACGGCGAGCCACGCGGGCACCGACCGCCACGCGGCCGTCGTGCGCGAGATGCTCGCGAGCGTCGGCCTCACCGAGGATGACCTCGGCTGCCCCGAGGCGTGGCCCGGCGACACGGCGACCCGAAACGAGCTCCTCCTCTCCGGCGGCGGCGCCTCGCGGCTGCGGATGAACTGCTCGGGCAAGCACGCCGCCATGCTCATGGCCTGCGTCTCCAACGGGTGGGACACCGCCGGCTACCTCGCGCCGACCCATCCGCTGCAGCTGCACACCCGCGAGGTCGTCGAACGCCTCACCGGCGAGCGCGTCGCCGCGGTCGGCATCGATGGATGCGGCGCCCCCGTGTTCGCGATGACCCTCGCCGGTCTGGCCCGCGGCATCCAGCGCATCGGCACGGCCTCGGAGCGCTCGCCGTTCGCGCTGCACCGGCTCGCCGGGAGCCTGGTGAAGGCGGTCCGCGAGCACCCCTGGGCGATCGACGGCCCGGGACGCCCCGACACCGTCGTGATCGAGCAGACCGGGGCGTTCGCCAAGGGCGGCGCCGAGGCGGTCATGGTGATGACCGCGCCCGACGGCACCACGGTGGCGCTGAAGATGCTCGACGGCGGCGCGCGCGCCTGCTCGGTCGTCGCGCTGCACCTGCTGCACGAGGCCGGGGCGCTCGACGCCGAGTCAGTCCGGGCCGCCGCCGCATCGCTCGCGCTCGCCGTGCACGGCGGCGGCGAGGTGGTCGGCGCGATCCGCCCCGCGATCAGCGCCGCGGCGGCACACGGCCACGCGGGCGCCTGAGAGAGGAGCTGAGCCTTGAGAATCTCCGTCCCCACCGAGATCAAAGACAACGAGTTTCGGGTCGCGCTGACCCCGGCGGGCGTGCACGACCTGGTGCGCGCCGGTCACGAGGTGCTGGTGCAGCGCGGCGCGGGCGTCGCCTCCTCGATGAGCGACGCGGAGTACCTGGCGGCCGGCGCCGAGCTCGTCGACGACGCGGCCGAGGTGTGGGCGCGTGCCGAGCTGCTGCTGAAGGTCAAGGAGCCCGTCGAGGCCGAGTACGGGTTTCTGCGCGACGACCTCGTGCTGTTCACCTACCTGCACCTCGCAGCCGACCGCGCGCTGACCGATCGGCTGCTCGCCGACCGGGTCACCGCGATCGCGTACGAGACGGTGCAGCTGCCCGACCGCTCGCTCCCCCTGCTCGCGCCCATGAGCGAGGTGGCCGGGCGCCTCGCGCCGATCGTCGGCGCGCACACGCTGCTGCGCTCGCAGGGCGGCCTCGGCCTGCTCATGCCGGGCGTGCCGGGCACGCGGTCGGCGCACGTGACCATCATCGGCGGCGGTGTCGCCGGCAGCAACGCGGCCGTGACCGCGGCGGGCCTCGGCGCCGACGTCACCGTGTTCGACACCAACGTCGCCCGCCTCCGGCAGCTCGACGAGCGCTTCCAGGGTCGCGTGAAGACCGCGGCCTCCAACCCGTTCGATCTGGATCGCGCCGTCGTGAGCTCCGACCTCGTGATCGGCTCGGTGCTCATCCCCGGCGCGCGCGCCCCGAAGCTCGTCACCAACGACATGGTGGCGCGGATGCGCCCGGGCAGTGTGCTCGTCGACATCGCCGTCGATCAGGGCGGATGCTTCGCCGACACGCGGCCGACCACGCACACCGACCCGACCTTCACGGTGCACGGCTCGCAGTTCTACTGCGTCGGCAACATGCCCGGCGCCGTGCCGAACACCTCGACCTCGGCCCTGACCAACGCGACGCTGCCCTACGTGCGCGCGATCGCCCGCGACGGATGGCGCGCCGCCATGCGGCACGACCACTCGCTGGCGCTCGGGCTCAACACGAGCGGCGGCGCGGTGGCGAACGCCGGCGTCGCCGAGGCCCATGGCCTGCGCGCCGAGTCCCTGGCAGGCTTCTTCAGCTGACCGCGCTCGCCGCGCCCCGGCCCTGCCCGCGCGGCAGCCGGACGCGGCTCACCGTGCCGTCCGGCGCGCACAGCCACCCCGAATCCCCGGCGATGTAGGGCGGAAGCTCGCGCGAGCCCGTCATCGCGCGAAACTCGACCCACGACGAGCCGTCGATGACGAGTGGATGCCCCGAGCGGATCGACGCGAGCAGCGACCAGTGCTCCTGCCACGCCTGGGCGTCGCCCACGACCGCCACCGCATGCTCGCCCGCGGCGGCCAGCTCCGCCATTCGTGTGCCGGCGGGGAGCGAGCGAAGCGACACCACGACCACCCCGAGCGGCGCCCACGCCGCGCGAAGCCGCGCCTCCAGCGCCGCGGGCGTCCGGCTCACGATGCCGAGCGGCCCGGCCGGAGGCTCCCAGCGCGCGTCCGCCGGGGGCGCCGCCGCTCCCGCCCTCGCGCGCGATGCGAGCGCGCCCGCCGACGGCGCTCCCGCCACGGGGGCGGGCGGGAGCGCGAGCTGCACCTCGAGCCCGTCGACCGTGCCGCGCCCGGCTGGCCGGTTCGGCGTGAAGGCGCGCGGGTCGGCTCCGGCCGCGAGGTGCTCGGCGCGATTCGACACGCGCAGCACCAGCCGCGTGTGAAACGACTCCCCCACCCGCGTACCGGCGATCTGCGCCCGCTGGGCGCCGGCGATGACCGTGATGCCCATCCGGAAGCCCTCGCGCAGCAGCCGCTCCACCCGTTCGAGGAGCACCGCGGCGTACTCGCCGGGCAACCCGGCGATCAGCGCGTCGAGATCGTCGATGAGCACGAGCGTCGCGGGGCCGCCGTCCTCCGGCAGGTTCGCGAGGCGTTCGATCGTGTCCCACGCCTGCTCGCGATCCGCGCCGATCCAGACGCACACCGCGGCGGAGCCGCGCGCCGCGTGCTCGACCATGCGCAGCGCCGTGGTCTTGCCCGAGCCGGCGCCGCCGACCACGAGCAGGCTGCGATCGCGCGCCGGCGAGAGCGCCCATGGCCGCTGTCGCTGCGCGGCGGGCTCGTCGAGCAGGCCGAGCGCCATCGAGAAGGCGCGCGCGGCGCCGGCCGCGCGCGCGATGTCGCCCTCGTCAGCGGCGAAGGCCTCCTCGTCAGCCGCGGCCACGACGGCCGCGAGGGCTTCGGCGTCGAGCCGCGTCGGGAGCGGCGGCAGCCAGGGCCGCCGAGGCGGCGGATGCCCCGCCCAGCGGCGCATCGCACCGGCGCGGTCCGGCATCGCGGCGCGGACCGCCTGTGCGGCGAAGGGGGCGCCGTCGCTGGGCCGGCGCACGAGCATCGCGCCCGGGTGCGACGCCGCGAGCGCGGCAGCCCCCGCCACGCCGAGCACGGCGCGGCTCTCGCCCTCGTCGACCACCCGCAGGCAGAAGCGAAGCGGGATGTTCGCCAGCAGCCCGTCGCGCACGGTCCCGGCCGCGCGCTGCGTGCCGAGCATCAGGTGCACGCCCAGCGCGCGCCCGCGGGCGGCGACGTCGGCGAACAGCTCGTCGAGCTCGGGATGCTGCGCGAGCAGCGCCGCGAACTCGTCGATCACCACGATCAGCCGCGGCATGTCGACGCGCCCGTCGGCGATGTCGCGGGCGTCCGCGTCGGCCAGCCGGGCCTCACGCCAGCGCAGCTCGGCGCGAAGACTCTCGAGCGCCCGGCTCGCGCCGCTCGCGTCGAGATCAGTGATCATGCCGACGACGTGCGGCAGCTCGGCGAGCGCCGCGAACGCGGTGCCTCCCTTGAAGTCGGCGAGCAGCAGCACCACCCGCTCCGGCGGGTAGAGGGCGCACAGCGCGGTGATCCAGCTCACCATGAGCTCGCTCTTGCCGCTGCCTGTCGTGCCGGCGATCAGGGCGTGCGGCCCCGCCGTGACGATGTCGATCGGCAAGGGCGCGCCGTCGGCGACGGCGAACGGCGCCGGCAGCGGGCATCCTGGCGGGTGGGCGCCGATGCCCGCACGGCTGCTCGCCTCGGCGAGCAGCTCGCCGAGGGCGGGCGGGGACGACTGGTCGACCGGCGGAAACAGTGCGAGCGCCCGGTCGCGCAGCAGCGCGACGATGGTTCGCGCCTGCGTCTCCCCCAGCAGCTGCACGACGGTCGCGTGCCCATGCCCGACGCCGACCCCAGCCGCGCCCCAGGCCGCGCCCGGCGCGGCGAGCTGATCGGCGCTCGGCCCGGTGAGGGAGAGCGCGGCGGCACCGTCGGCCCCGCGCACCTCCACGAGCGCCCCGCAGCGCGGATCGACCGGCGCCTCGGCGGGTCCGCAGGCGATGCGGATCTCGCCGTCGCGCACGTCCAGGGCGTGGGCGCCGAACGCGCCCCCGCGCTCCGACGCGCGGTCGTCGGCGCTCGCATCGACGACCTCGAGCCGCAGCGGTGACTCGCCCCGCCCCGACGTCGACATCGATCCCCACGCGACCGCGGCCGCGGGCCCTGCCACCGAAGGCTCGGCATGCGGGAGCTCCCGCGCCCAGTCCCAGCCGTCGGGCGGCAGCGCCGCCAGCCGCAGCGCATCGGGCGCATGCGTCATGCACAGCTGCAGCACGAGCGCGCGTGCCGCGGCCCGGGCGAACGGCGCGTCGCCGAGCACCATCACGCCCTCGGCGGCCGGGATCGTGATGGGCGCATCCCGCACCGTGCGCGCCTCGGCGCGCAGCTGGGCGGGCGTCAGGGCGGCGACGGCGACGGCGCCGCTGCCGTCGTCCGGGCGTCCGCGGCGGCGGCCCCGCCCGGCACCGCGATCGCCGCGTCCGCCTCGAGCGCGCGAAGCCGTCTCGGCGGCGTCGATGCCTCGATCGTCGTCGCCATCGCCACCGTCGTCGTCGCCACCCGCCACGCTGACCCGGCACGCGCTCCGCCGCGATCCGCGCGCGAGCACGAGCGATGCCGCATCACCTGGCAGCGCCCGCCAGATCCGGGCCGGCAGGGCGATCAGGGCAAGCGCGTCGGGATGCCTCGAAGCCCAGCGTGCCCGCTCGCTCGCATGGTGCTCGGCGATGCGGGCGCGCGCACGCTCCAGCTGCCGCCCGTGCGCGGCACGCGCCTCCCGGTAGGCGCGGCGACCGGTGCGCGCGGCATCGAGCATCGACGCGACCGCGATGATCGGCCCGAGTGCGCCGAACAGCATCGCGTAGGGTGAGGCCGTCACCACCCACAGCACCACGCCGCCGATGAGCGGCACCAGCGCCGCCAGCCACGGGAAGTGCGCGCGCCGCGCTCTGACCGGCGGCGCCGGAATCGTCACCAGGCTCTCGTCCATGCCCCCAGCAAACGCCGTCGCGGGAGCCGGCGGGGCCGGGTCGTCGGATCAACGAGCGACCAGTGCACCGGCGACGATCGGCGCCGCCTGTGGAGGGCGACTGGTCGCCCAGGCGCGGGCACGAGGCGCGTGGCCGAGCGCTGCCGCGTCCGCGCCCCGGCGCAGCCCTGGCTACGACGTCGCGATGCCGCCCGTCGCGGGCGCCGCCGCCGTGCGCGCCACATCGAGCACCATGACCGTGATGTTGTCACGGCCGCCGTTCTCGAGCGCGGCATCGAGCATCGCGTCGATCGCGTCGGCGGGCGCCGGGTGCTCGTCGAGGAAGTGCTGGATCCCGTAGTCGGTCAGCTCCTTCGTGAGCCCGTCCGAGCAGATCACGAAGCGATCCCCGTCGACCACGTCGAGCCGAACGTAGTCAGGCCGAGCGCCCTCGCTGGGGCCGACCGCACGCGTGATCACATTGCCGTAGGGGTGATTCTCGGCCTCCTCCGGGCTGAGGCGTCCGCTGGCGATCAGCTCCTGCACAACCGAGTGGTCGACCGTGATCTGCGCCAGGCGGCCCTCGCGCAGCAGATACACGCGGGAGTCGCCGATGTTCAGCGAGACCCAGTGCGGCTCCGGCTTCGAGGCATCCAGGAACACGCCGGTCACGGTGGTCCCGGTGCCCTGATCGGTGGTCTCGGGATGCGCGACGATGTCTTTGACCGCACGGGCGAGCGCCTTCTCGATCAGGCGTGTGGTCACGGTGCGCCCGGCCGCCAGCGCGCCCATCCGCTCGACGACGCTGGCGCTGGCGATCTCGCCGCCGATGTGCCCGCCCATGCCGTCGGCGACGATGAACAGCGGCGGGCCGGCGAACGCGGCGTCCTGGTTGGACTCGCGACGGCGCCCGGTGTCGGTGGCCCAGGCCCACGAGAGCTCCAGGGCACCGCTCGCGAGGGCGATCCGGTGCCGCCCGATGTGCGCACGAGCATTCGATGCGGTCTCTGACACGCGCTCGTCCTCTCCGATCGGATGGCACGGAAAAGGCCCGCCACCACGGTGCTCACATCCTAGCCGAATGCGCCGCTGGCGCCTGGGCGGCTGGGCGGGGCGCCTGGGCGCCTACCCCGCCGCGGGGTCCGCCGGCAGCGGGAAGAGCGCGCCGATCTCGGCGGACTCGGTCGGGGTCGGCCGCCAGCCGGCGGCGGCGACGTTGGCGCGCACCTGCTCGGCCGTGGTCGCGCCGGCGATCACGCTCGACAGGCCTGGCTGGGCGAGCAGCCAGCCGAACGTGGCCTCGAGCATCGAGATGCCCTTGGCGTCGCAGTAGGCCTGGTACGCCTCGAGCGCGTCCCAGGGCGTGTCTCGCATGAACTCGGCGCCGTTGGGCGACGTCATGATGCGGCTGCCCTCGGGCCCGCCCTCGCGCGTGTACTTGCCGGTGAGCATGCCGCTGCGAAGCGGGAAGAACGGCAGGAAGCCCAGACCGAACCGGCGTGCGGCGGGCAGCACCTCGCGCTCCGCGCCGCGCACGAGCAGCGAATAGTGGTTCTGCGCAGACACGAAGCGCTCGAGCAGGCGCTCGCGAGCGGTGAACTCGGCTTCGGCGATCTGCCATCCCGTGAAGTTCGAGTGCCCGATGTAGCGCACCTTGCCCTCGCGGATCAGGTCATCGAGCACGTCCAGCGTCTCGGCGATCGGCGTGCCGGGGTCGGGCGTGTGGATCTGATACAGATCGATCCAGTCGGTCTGCAGGCGGGTGAGGGATGCCTCGACCGCACGCCGCACGTACGCCCGCGCGCCGCGCGCACCCCAGCCGCCGAGCCCGACGTCTCGACCGGAGTGGCCGAACTTCGTCGCGATGACCACCTGATCGCGCCGCCCCTTCAGGGCCTCCCCCATCAGCGACTCGCTGAGCCCCGGCTCGCGGCCATAGGTGTCGGCGGTGTCGAACAGCGTGACGCCCGCGTCGATGGCGGCGTCGATCACCGCGCGAGTGCCCTCGAGGTGCTCGGTCACCGCGCCGCGCTTGCCGAAGTTGTTGCATCCGACGCCGACGGCCGAGACGACAAGCCCGGACACACCGACGCGACGCAGCTCAAGATCAGTCATGTTCGCAGGCTATACGCCGAAGTGGGCGCCGGGTCGAATATGACCCGGCGCCCACTTCGGCGCGTGGTGCCGCGAGGGCGGCACCCGATGCTACTGCTGCGGCGGCGCCGGGGGCGTCGTCGGCGGCACGGGCGGAAGCGGAGGCTCGCCGCCGGGTGCCGCCGGCGGCTGCGGCGGCTGCGGGTACCCCGGCTGGCCCGGCTGGCCGGGCTGGTGGTATCCAGGCTGCGCGCCGGGCTGGCCGGGCTGCTGCGGGTATCCCGGCTGGGGGTATCCCGGCTGCTGGTAGCCGGGCTGCTGCGGGTAGCCGGGCTGCGGGTAGCCGGGGTTCATGACCGGGTTCGCGGGGTAGCCCCCGACGGGAACCTGGCTCGGGATGCCGGCCCACGTCGTGGTGTCGGCGAGGATGCTGTCCTTCCACGGCGCGGCGGGCACCGCGGGGTTCCAACGCGAGCGATCGAAGGCGAGGATGCCGAGCCACACGATGCTCACGAGCACGTACAGCACCACCCACACGGCCTCCTTCTGGAGCTTGAGCCCCACGCGCCACGCGGCGAGCACCGAGTAGACGGCGGCGGCGATGATGATGAGCTGGCCGACGACCGGGATCCGGCTGAGGAGCAGGCCCCCGCCCCACAGCACCAGCGACCACCAGGGGTTCAGGTCACCGAGCTTCGAGAACACCATCATGCTGTAGACGGGCACCCAGGCGCGCC
This sequence comes from Actinomycetes bacterium, assembly GCA_029779645.1. Taxonomy (GTDB): domain Bacteria; phylum Actinomycetota; class Actinomycetes; order Actinomycetales; family Microbacteriaceae; genus Microbacterium. Next base: position 232,096 of record JAKPAC010000010.1, read on the forward strand.
ACTTGCCCTGCACGCCGGCCTTCTCGAAGATCTTCATCAGGAAGATCGAGGACACCACGTAGGCGGCCAGGGCGAGGATCAGCAGGAACAGGGCCAGGCCTGCCAGTGCGAAGATCCCTGAAGTGTCGTAATACATAGACCAATCCATGCGTCGGGGCCCAGCGGGCCGTGGGGAGCGACCGCGGGGAACGGCCGTCAGTGCACATCGTAACGAGACGACACCACCGACACTAGCGAGCTTGTCAAGCGGGCACGCGCAATTCGAGCTGCCCGGGCACGTCGCCGGCGCGCAGATCGACACCGCTCGCGGATGCCCAGCTGATCAGCGATTCTGTCGAACGAACGCGCGGGCGATCATGCGCGAGGGCGCGCACGAGCTCACCCTTCGCCTTCTTGTTGAAGTGATTGAGGGCCCGCACGGCGCCGTCGCCGGTGCGCGTCGTGACGCGCACGTACGCCGACGACACCGACGCGGGCACCGGGCCGAGCGCGACGTACGCCTCGGATCTCAGGTCGAGCACGAAGCCCGGCGCCCGTGCCTCGAGCGCGTCGGTGATCGCGCTCCCCCACACCTTGCGCGGGGTGCCCGCCGCGGGCACCGTGATCCCCGCGCCGAGTCGATACGACGGGAGACGATCGAGCGCGCGCACGAGCCCGAAGGCGGAGCTGTGGATCGCGACGTTGCGCCCGAGCCACGCGCGGGCCGCGCCATCCAGCGTGTCGGTGCCCAGCGCGTCGAACAGCACGCCGGTGTAGCGGTCGATGGCGGGCATCGCCGGCGCCGTGCGCAGCGCGGCGTTCATCGTCGCCTCGGCCTGCTGCCGCGCCCCAAGCCCCAGCACCCGAGCCGATGCCTCCGGATCGGCGGCCAGCGCCGCGAGGGCGTCGACGACGCGCTCGCGCACGGGCGTGAGCTCGGGAAAGCCCAGCGCCGCGAGATCGACGGCGCGTCGCGAGCCGCCCGGCCGCTTGGTCTCAGACGGCGGAAGCAGAATCAGCATGGATGCCCCAGGGGAGAAACAGCGAAGCGCGCCGCTCGAGAGGAGCGACGCGCTTCGCGGTACGGATTGTCTCGGCTACGAGATGAGCGCGGCGTTGCCCGCCACGATCGTGAGCTCGTCACCCTCCATCGAGAGGAAGCCGTCCTGCGCGTTGGCGAGGATCTTGCTGCCGTCTTCGAGGGTGATGCGAACCTGACCCTCGGCGAGGATCGCCAGCACCGGCTCGTGACCCGACATGAAGCCGATCTCGCCTTCGACCGTCTTGGCGATGACGAGCGATGCGTCGCCGCTCCAGACGGCCCGGTCGGCCGAGACGAGGCTCACCTTGAGGGCCATGATCAGCCGTTCTCCTTCTGGATCTGCGCCCACTTCTCTTCGACGTCGCTGATGCCGCCGACGTTGAAGAATGCCTGCTCGGCCACGTGGTCGAACTCGCCCTTGACGATCGCGTCGAACGACTCGATGGTCTCCTTGATCGGCACGGTCGATCCCTCGACACCCGTGAACTTCTTCGCCATGTAGGTGTTCTGCGAGAGGAACTGCTGGATGCGGCGCGCGCGGGCGACGACGATCTTGTCTTCCTCGGAGAGCTCGTCGACACCGAGGATCGCGATGATCTCCTGGAGCTCCTTGTTCTTCTGCAGGATCTGCTTGACGGCGGTGGCGACGCGGTAGTGGTCGGCGCCGATGTAGCGCGGGTCGAGGATGCGGCTCGTCGAGGTGAGCGGGTCCACGGCCGGGTACAGACCGCGCGACGCGATGTCACGCGAGAGCTCGGTCGTGGCATCCAGGTGCGCGAAGGTGGTCGCCGGAGCCGGGTCGGTGTAGTCGTCGGCCGGCACGTAGATCGCCTGCAGCGAGGTGATCGAGTGGCCGCGCGTCGAGGTGATGCGCTCCTGGAGGAGGCCCATCTCGTCAGCGAGGTTCGGCTGGTAGCCCACCGCCGAAGGCATGCGGCCCAGGAGGGTCGACACCTCCGAGCCGGCCTGCGTGAAGCGGAAGATGTTGTCGATGAACAGCAGCACGTCCTGGTTCTGCACATCGCGGAAGTACTCCGCCATGGTCAGCGCCGAGAGCGCGACGCGAAGACGGGTCCCCGGCGGCTCGTCCATCTGGCCGAACACGAGGGCAGTCTTGTCGAAGACGCCCGCCTCCTCCATCTCGTGGATGAGGTCGTTGCCCTCACGGGTGCGCTCGCCGACACCGGCGAACACCGACACACCACCGTGGTCCTGCGCGACGCGCTGGATCATCTCCTGGATGAGGACGGTCTTGCCGACACCTGCACCGCCGAAGAGGCCGATCTTTCCACCGAGCACGTACGGGGTGAGCAGGTCGATGACCTTGATGCCCGTCTCGAACATGGTGGTCTTCGACTCGAGCTGGTCGAAGTTCGGGGCCTTGCGGTGGATCGGCCAGCGCTCGGTGATCTCGATCTGCTCGCCGGGTGCTGCGTTGAGCACCTCGCCGATCACGTTGAACACCTTGCCCTTGGTGACGTCGCCGACGGGGACCGAGATGGCCTCGCCGGTGTCGCGCACTTCCTGGCCACGGACGATGCCGTCGGTAGGCTTCAGCGCGATGGCGCGAACGAGGTCGTCACCGAGGTGCTGGGCAACCTCGAGGGTGATCTCGCTCGACTCACCGGCGATGGTGATCGTCGTCTTCAGGGCGTTGTAGATCTCGGGGATCGAGTCGTGCGGAAACTCGATGTCGACGACCGGGCCCGTAACGCGCGCGACGCGGCCGACGGCCGGAGCCGTGGCTTCTGCTGTGGCGGTGGGAGTCATTCTTCTTCTTCTCTCTGTCTGAACAGAAACGTTGTGGTCGGGGTTGATCGCGGGCTACGACGCGAGTGCGTCGGCGCCGCCCACGATCTCTGCGATCTGCTGGGTGATCTCGGCCTGGCGCGCGTTGTTGCGCAGGCGCGTGTAGTCGGTGATGAGCTTGTCGGCGTTGTCGCTCGCCGACTTCATCGCCTTCTGCGTGGCCGCGTGCTTCGCTGCGGACGACTGCAGAAGGGCGTTGAACACGCGGCTCTGGATGTACACCGGCAGAAGCGCGTCCAGCACGCTGTCGGCATCCGGCTCGAACTCGTAGAGCGGGTACACCGGGATGGGACCCGAAGCCTCCGACTCATCCGCTTCGACGACTTCGAGGGGCAGCAGGCGAACCGTCTCGGGCAGCTGCGTCATCATGCTGATGAAGCGGTTGTACACGAGGTGGATCTCGTCGACGCCGCCCTGCTCCTGCGGGCGCAGGAAGGCCTCGAGCAGCGTCGAGCTGATCTCCTCCGCCGTCTGGAACGCCGGGGTGTCGGTGTCGCCGATCCACTCGGCCTCGGTGGCGCGACGACGGAACTGGAAGTACGACACTGCGCGGCGGCCGACGACATAGTAGACGACCTCCTTGCCCTGCTCGTTCAGCAGCTCGGCCAGCTCGAGACCCTCACGGATGACCTGCGAGTTGAACGCGCCGGCGAGTCCGCGGTCGGACGCGAAGATCACAACGGCCGCGCGGGTGACGTTCTCGTGTTCCCGCGTCAGCACGTGGTCGACGTTCGAGTGCGTGGCAACCGCCGAGACCGCGCGCGTGATGGCGCGAGCGAAGGGGGTGGATGCCGCAACCCGCGCCTGCGCCTTCTGGATGCGCGACGCGGCGATGAGCTCCATCGCCTTCGTGATCTTCTTGGTCGTCTGCGCAGACTTGATCTTCTGCGTGTAGACCCTCAGCTGTGCACCCATGGTTTAGCGGCGACCCTTGACGATCTTCTCCTGGTTGACGTCACCGGCGGCCATCGCGTCGAACGCTTCGCTGCCCGGGTCGCTGAGCGACGCGCCGTCGCCCGTCTGGAACTCGAGCGAGAAGGCGTCGACAGCGGCCTCGAGGGCGGCCTCGGTGTCGTCGTCGAGGACGTTCGTCTCGCGCAGCGTGGTGAGGATCTCGGTGTTGCGACCGAGGTAGTCCAGCAGCTCACGCTCGAAGCGCAGCACGTCTTCGACGGGGATCTTGTCGAGCTTGCCCTTGGTGCCGGCCCAGATCGAGACGACCTGCTCCTCCACCGGGAACGGCGAGTACTGGGGCTGCTTGAGCAGCTCCGTCAGGCGGGCGCCGCGCTCGAGCTGACGACGGCTGGCGGCGTCCAGGTCGCTCGCGAACATCGCGAACGCCTCGAGCGCACGGTACTGCGCGAGCTCCAGCTTCAGCGTTCCGGAGACCTTCTTGATCGACTTGACCTGTGCGTCACCACCGACACGCGAGACCGAGATGCCCACGTCGACGGCGGGGCGCTGGTTGGCGTTGAAGAGGTCGGACTGGAGGAAGATCTGGCCGTCGGTGATCGAGATCACGTTGGTCGGAATGTAGGCCGAGACGTCGTTCGCCTTGGTCTCGATGATCGGCAGACCGGTCATCGAGCCGCCGCCGAGCTCGTCCGAGAGCTTTGCACAGCGCTCGAGCAGGCGGGAGTGCAGGTAGAAGACGTCACCGGGGTATGCCTCACGCCCCGGCGGACGACGCAGGAGCAGCGAGACCGCGCGGTAGGCCTCTGCCTGCTTCGAGAGGTCATCGAAGATGATGAGCACGTGCTTGCCGCCGTACATCCAGTGCTGGCCGATGGCCGAGCCGGTGTAGGGGGCGAGGTACTTGAAGCCGGCGGGGTCCGACGCGGGCGAGGCCACGATCGTCGTGTACTCCATGGCACCGGCGTCCTCGAGCGCGCCGCGCACCGAGGCGATGGTCGAGCCCTTCTGGCCGATCGCGACGTAGATGCAGCGAACCTGCTTGTTGACCTCGCCCGACTCCCAGTTCGCGCGCTGGTTGATGATCGTGTCGATCGCGAGCGCGGTCTTGCCGGTCTGGCGGTCGCCGATGATCAGCTGACGCTGGCCGCGGCCGACGGGGATCATGGCGTCGATCGCCTTGACGCCGGTCTGCAGGGGCTCGTGCACGCTCTTGCGCTGCATGACGCCGGGCGCCTGGAGCTCGAGGGCGCGGCGGCCTTCGCTGGCGATGGCGCCGAGGCCATCGATGGGGTTGCCGAGCGGGTCGACGACGCGGCCGAGGTAGCCGTCGCCGACGGGGACCGACAGCACCTCGCCGGTGCGGGTCACCTCGGTTCCTGCCTCGATGCCGGCGAAGTCGCCGAGGACGACGACACCGATCTCGTTCTCGTCGAGGTTCAGGGCCAGGCCCAGCGTGCCGTCGGCGAAGGTCACGAGCTCGTTGGCCATGACACCGGGCAGTCCCTCGACGTGAGCGATGCCGTCAGCAGCGTCCACAACGGTGCCGACCTCGGTGGCTGTCGCCGACGCGGGCTCGTAGGCCGCGACGAAGTCTTTCAGCGCATCCCGAATCACATCGGGGCTGATCGATAGTTCTGCCATCATCTTCCTTCTGATTGAAGAACCACTCGGGTTCTGCGCTTAGCGCCCCGCGGGGCGTGCATCTGTGTTAGCCGGCGAGACGCAGGCGGAGGTCATTGAGTCGCGACGCGATGCTCGCGTCGATGACGTCGTCGCCGATCTGCACACGCAGTCCCCCGACGACGGCGGGGTCGATCACGGCGCTGACCGCGACGGGCCGACCGTACCGAGTGGACAGCAGCGCCACCAGGCGCTCCCGCTGCGCGGCCGACATCGGGGCGGCCGTCGTGACCGTGGCCACGATCTGGCCGCGCTGCTCGGCGACGATGCGCGAGGCATCGGCGAGCAGCTGGTGCACGCGGCGACCGCGCGGCTGCTGCACGAGCGAGGAGACGATCAGCGTCGTCTCGACGCTTGCACGCCCGGCGAGCAGCTTCTCGACCAGTGCCGCCTTCGCGGCGCTGTCGCCGATCCGAGCGCCGAGCGTGAGCTCGAGCTCGGGGTTGGCCGTCACGACGCGGGCGAACTGGAACAGCTCGCCCTCGACGTCCGCACCGCTGCGAAGCGATGCGATGCTGGCCGCGCGCAGACCGAGCTCCTCGATTGCGCCGAGCAGATCGTTCGGGCTCGACCAGCGCTGGGCCACCACGGTGGTGAGCAGCCCGAGCGTGGTTGCACCGACCGAGGTGCCGAACGCCGCGCCCGCGAGCTTCGACTTCGCCGAAGCATCCACCGCGGGGTCGGCCAGCACGGCCGCCAGCTGACGCGAGCTGTCGATGGCCCGAACCGTCGCGAACAGCTCGCGAGCGGTGTCGATGTCGACGGAAGCGGTCACCGCGGCCAGTGCCTGAGTACTGGCCGCGAGAGCCTGCGTGGTTGCACTGCCCATTACTTGGCTGCCTTCTCCGATGCCTCGAGCTCTGCGAGGAAGCGGTCGACGACGCTGGCCGCCTTCGAGTCATCCGCGAGGGTCTCGCCGATGACGCCGCCTGCGAGATCCAGGGCGAGCGTGCCCACCTCGCCGCGCAGCGAGACGAGCGCGGCCTGGCGCTCGGCTTCGATCTGCGTGTGCGCGGTCGCCGTGATGCGAGTGGCCTCGCTCGTGGCGGTGTCCTTCGCTTCGGCGACGATCTTCTTGCCGTCCTCACGGGCGGCTTCGCGGATCGCTCCGGCTTCCTTGCGTGCCTCGGCGAGCTGCGCAGTGTATTCCTCGAGCGCGGCCTCGGCGCGCTTCTGCGCCTCGTCGGCCTTGGCAATGTTGCCTTCGATCGCCTTGGAGCGCTCATCGAGGAGCTTCTGCATCGCGGGCAGGGCTACCTTCCAGAACACAACGAGGATGATGACGAAGCAGACCGCCGACCAGATGATGTCGTACCAGGCTGGGATGAGCGGGTTGTGAGCCTCGCTCTCCGCGGCTGCGAACGTGACAAGAGCGCTGAGCATCCTGTCTCCTTACGTGTTGGAAAGGTCGGTTACGGGGTGGTGCTGGTGAAGATGAAGTACGTCGCGATACCGATGAACGCGAGCGCCTCGGTGAACGCGATACCGATCCACATCAGAACCTGGAGGCGGCCGGCGAGCTCGGGCTGGCGAGCGACGCCCTCGATCGTCTTGCCGACGACGATGCCCACACCGATTGCCGGACCGATGGCTGCGAGGCCGTAGCCGACCGTCGCGATGTTGCCGTGAAGGGCCGCAAGAACGGTTGTAGCTTCCACGAGGTGTTTCCTTTCGGTTGTTGGGTGGCGGGGCCGACCCGATTAGTGCTCTTCAGCGACCGCGAGCTGAATGTAGACCGCGGTGAGGAGTGCGAAGACGTAGGCCTGGAGGACTGCGACCAGGATTTCAAACAGGGTGAAGACGAAGCCGAAGGCGAGCGAGCCGACGCCGAGCGCCGACCACCAGCCACCCATGCTGAAGAAGAAGAACTGCGTCGCTGCGAAGAACAGCACGAGCAGCAGGTGGCCGACCATCATGTTCATGAGGAGTCGGAGCGTGAGGGTGACCGGGCGGATCACGAAGGTCGAGATGAACTCGATCGGGGTGACGATGATGTAGATCGGCCACGGGACGCCCGCCGGGAAGAGCGAGTTCTTCACGAAGTTCTTCGGGTTCTTCTTGAGGCCCGCGTAGATGAAGGTCACGTACGAGATCACCGCGAGCAGCAGCGGGACCGCGATGATCGAGGTGCCGGCGATGTTCAGGAACGGAATGATGCCCGTCAGGTTCATGAACAGCGTCATGAAGAAGATGGTCGTCAGCAGCGGCAGGAACCGCTTGCCGTCCTTCTTGCCCAGGAGGTCTTCGGCGATGTTGACTCGCACGAAGTCGAGGCCCATCTCGACGAGGCCCTGGAAGCGGCCCGGCACCACGCGCATGCGGCGCGTGCCGAGCCAGAAGATCAGGACGATCGCCAGCGTGGCGAGGAACTGAATGAGGTGGATGCGGGTGATGACCAGCTCACCGATCTGGAAGACCGGTGCGGGGAAGAACTCCGCAATCGAAGGTCCATGGAATTCGGGGTCATCCGTCGCGGCGATGGCGATCAGGTTCACGGCTTGAGTAAACAGCGCTGTCTCCAGCTTCGGGGCACCGATCAAGAACCGGTGCGGCGATGGATGTGTTCTGTCAGCCCGAAGACGGCACGATGTGCACTGATTCGGGGGACGCGTTCCACACTAGCAAGGATCGGGAGTGCTCACGAACCACTCGGGGCTTGTGTTTCATTTTCGCCCTCGGGCTCATCGCCCTCGAGCTCGTCGCCGGGCAGCGCCACGTCGCTGACGTTTGGCATCCGCATGCGCATCAGCACGAGGGCGTCGACGGCGAGCGATCCAAGCACGCCGAACACGATCGCGAGGAACATGATCACCGGGTTGACCCACGGCTGCTCCCGCAGCACGAGCACCGCGACGAGGAACAGCACGAACTTCACGATCCAGCCGCCGAGGACGATGCCGAAGAAGATCGGGACGTACAGATCCGTGCCGAAGAAGCGGTTGGCGATGAGGATGCTCGCCGCGGTGATCGCCAGGAACACTCCCCCGAGGATGATCCCCACGAGGGCGCTCCAGAGGCCGTTCGGGCCGTCGACCAGGAAGCCGATGACGGCGCCGAGCACGGCCAGGGCGCCCATCACGATCGCGCCCCACCTGAGCACGGCGCGCAGGATCGGATTGCTCGAGACCTCGACGGCGGGCTGCGGCTGGGGGTTCGGCGAACCGATGGTCATGGGGTCTCCTTGGCGGGGGCCGGTGTGGTGAGGGTCGTGGGGCCGGGCGCGGATGCCTCGGAGGCGGCCGTCTCGGCCGGTGTCTGGGCGCCCGCCGACGCGCGGGCGCGCGCGGGCGGCGTGACGGTGAGCACGAGGCAGGCGGCGATGCCGATCACGCCGTACACGATGCCGATGAGGTAGCTGGGTCGCACCCACTCGAGCCATGCCGGTGCCGGCATGAACATGAGCAGGAAGGCGAAGGCCACGATCGCAGTCCAGGCATAGAAGATGAGCACGGCGCTCCGGCTCGAGTGCCCGAGGTCGAGCATGCGGTGGTGCAGGTGCTTGCGATCAGGCGAGAACGGCGACTTTCCGGCCGACATGCGCCGAAGCACCGCCATCCCGAAATCGAGCAGGGGCAGCAGGACCACTGCCACCGGGAGCAGGATCGGGATGAAGGCGCCGAGCAGCTGCGAGCGCCCAAGCACATCGGGATCGAGGATGGCGGGGTCGAGCTGGCCGGTGACGGCGATCGCCGAGGTCGCCATGAGCAGGCCGAGCATCAGCGCGCCGGCGTCGCCCATGAACAGCTTGGCCGGGTTCCAGTTCATCGGCAGGAAGCCGAGACAGACGCCGATCAGCACGGCGGCCAGCAGCGAGGCCAGGTTGAAGAAGGTGCTGGAGCCCGTCTCGCGCACGAGCAGGTAGGAGTAGACGAAGAAGACGCCGTTGGCGATCAGACAGACGCCCGCGACGAGCCCGTCGAGGCCGTCGATGAAGTTCACGGCGTTCATGACCAGGACGATCGCGAAGATCGTGAGCGTGATGCTCGCCCACGACGAGCCGATCGTGAGGCCGCCGATCGGCAGCGAGAAGATCTGCACGCCGAACAGGGCGATGATGCCCGCGGCGAGGAACTGCATGCCGAGCTTGATCATCCAGTCGAGGTCGTACAGGTCGTCGACGACCCCGACGATCACGATGATCAGCGTGGCGCCGAGGATCGCGAGCACCGGTCCGGAGTCGGCCCAGACGATGTCGAAGAAGGGGTTCACGGCCGAGACGCCGAACGCGGCGAGGACGCCGAGGAACATCGCGATGCCACCCAGGCGCGGCGTGGGGGTCTTGTGCACGTCGCGCTCGCGGATGCCGGGGTACAGCTTGAACTTCAGGCTCAGCTGCCACACCCCCCAGCTCAGGGCGAGCGTGACGAAGGCCGTGAACAGGATGATGAAGACGTACTGGGTCACGGCACCCCCCGGCAGCTCACGAGTCGGCGATCCCGGCGGCCGACGGATCAGGCTCGGGCGGCGGCCCCGCCGCCGAGCTCGCCGCCTCGGACTCGAGCAGCTCGCCCAGGACGGCGCGCAGCTGCTCGGCCGAGATCGCGCCCTCGCGCAGGATGCGCACGGGGCGGCGTGCGGCCTCGGGCCCGACGAGCCCGGTCGCGTCGATGATCGTCGACGCGAGGCCGGTCACCGACGGGCCGTCGTCGAGGTAGACGGCGACGCGCTCGCCCAGCATCCCGTGCGCGTCCGCGGCCGTCAGCGCCGCGGGCTCGCCGGTGAGGTTCGCGCTCGACACGGCGAGCGGCCCCGTCTCCTGCAGCAGCTCGAGGGCGTAGCGATTCGCCGGCATGCGCACCGCGACCGTGCCGTGCGTGTCGCCGAGGTCCCACACGAGGCTCGGCTGCGCCGGGAGCACGATCGTGAGCCCGCCGGGCCAGAACTGCTCGACGAGCCGCTCGACGGGCTCGGGCACCTCCTGCACGAGCGCGTGCAGCGTCTGCACGCCGGAGACGAGCACCGGCGGGGGTGCCTGTCGCGTCCGTCCCTTGGCCGCGAGCAGCCCCGCGACCGCCTTCGGGCTGAACGCGTCGGCGGCGACGCCGTACACCGTGTCGGTGGGGAGCACGACGAGCGCGCCGCGGCCGATCGCCTGTCGCGCCTGTCTCATGCCGCCGAGGAGCTGTGCTTCGTCGCGGCAGTTGAAGATGGGGGTCATAACGGACTCAATGATACGTGGGCGCGGGGCGCCGCCTGGCTCAGGGACGCAGCGCGGTCGTGGCGCGGTCGCGCAGGGTCAGATCTGGGTGGGTGGCGCTGGCCCGCCATCCGTCGGCGGCGAGGAGCTCGCGAATGGCGCGGCCCTGCAGCTCGCCGTGCTCGATGATGAGCACGCCGCCGGGCCGCAGCAGCCGCAGCGCGACCCCGCTGAGCACCCGCACCACGTCCAGCCCGTCCGGGCCGCCATACAGCGCGGCCGCGGGATCGTGGTCGCGCACCTCGGGATCGCGCGGAACCGCGTCGTCCGGCACGTACGGTGGGTTCGAGATCACCACGTCGACGGTGCCCGCGAGCTCGGCGAACGCGTCGGCGAGGTCGGCGAAGACCAGCGTCGCGTTCGTCGCGCCGATCTCGTCGAAATTGCGGCGGGTCCACGAGAACGCCTCGGGCGAGTTCTCGGCGGCGAACACGCGCGCGTTCGGCACCTCGGTGGCCATGGCGAGCGCGATCGCGCCGCTCCCGGTGCCGAGGTCCACGGCGATCGGGGCCGGGGATGCCTCGGCCCGCAGCGCATCGATGGCGAGCTGCACGACCCCCTCGGTCTCGGGACGGGGCACGAACACGCCGGGCCCGACGCGCAGCGAGAGCTGCCGGAACGCCGCGGTGCCGGTGATGTGCTGCAGCGGCTCGCGTGCCGCGCGTCGCCGCACGAGCGGCGCGAGTGCGGCGAGCTCATCGTCGCCGAGGGTCGTGCCCACGATCGCGGCCGCCTGCACTCCCCCGCGCCCGAGCTCGAGCACGTGGCCGACGAGCCACTCGGCGTCGATCTGCGCGTCGACGATGCCGACCGCGGCGAGGATGTCGCTCACGCGGCTCAGCACCTCGCCGAGCGCCGCGGGGGCAGGTGGCAGGGTCGCGGGATCAGGCGTGTGTTCAGACATGGGCGTGCGACCAGCCTACCCGTGACATCCGCGCAGATCCGGCCCGCAAGGCGCGCCGGAATATCTGCGCCCGACACCTGTTGTCACAAAGGTTACCCAGCATTTGGCCTCACGTAGGCTGTGCCCACCCCACCGCCCCCGGCACTGAAAGGTCGACCATGGCAGGCATCCACGCTGACATCACGTCCACATTCGGCAACACCCCCCTCGTCAAGCTCAACCGCGTCACCGGCGACGCGCAGGCGACGGTGCTCGCCAAGCTCGAGTACTTCAACCCCGCATCCAGCGTGAAGGACCGCATCGGCGTCGCGATCGCGGACGCCGCGGAGGCGGCCGGAGCGCTCGGTCCCGGCGGCACGATCGTCGAGGCCACGAGCGGCAACACCGGCATCGCGCTCGCCATGGTGGGTGCTGCGCGCGGCTACAAGGTGATGCTCGTGATGCCCGCATCGATGTCGATCGAGCGCCGCCTGCTGCTGCGCGCCTTCGGCGCCGAGCTCGTGCTGAGCGACCCCGCGCAGGGCATGGCCGGCGCCGTGGCCACCGCCGAGGAGCTGGTCGCGAACACGCCGGGCGCCATCCTGGCCCGCCAGTTCGAGAACGCGGCCAACCCCGCCGTCCACCGCCGGACCACCGGCGAAGAGATCCTCCGCGACACCGACGGCAAGGTCGACATCTTCGTGGCCGGCGTCGGCACCGGCGGCACCATCACGGGCGTCGGTCAGGCCCTCAAGGAGCGCGTGCCGGGCGTCAAGGTCGTCGCCGTCGAGCCGGTCGACTCCCCCGTGCTCAGCGAGGGCAAGGCCGGCCCGCACAAGATCCAGGGCATCGGCGCGAACTTCGTTCCCGACGTGCTCGATCGCGACGTCATCGACGAGGTCGTCACCGTGACCTTCGAGGACTCGCTGCGCACGGCGCGCGCGCTCGCCGCCACCGAGGGCCTGCTCGTGGGCATCTCGAGCGGCGCCGCGGTCAGCGTCGCGGTCGAGCTCGCGGGGCGACCCGAGAACGCGGGCAAGAACATCGTCGTGATCGTTCCCGACACCGGCGAGCGCTACCTCTCGACCGCGCTGTTCGAAGACCTGCGCGAGGACTGAGACACAGGGGCCGTGGCGGCGCATGCCGTCACGGCCCCTGCTCGTGCTCAGTACGCTTGAGCGACCGCCAGTGCCCGGAGCATCCGTGCCTGATCCTGTGGAGTGGGAATGAACCTGTTTCGCCGAATGCGCGAAGACATCGCCGCGGCGCGGCGCCATGATCCGGCCGCGCGCAACAACCTCGAGGTGGCACTGCTGTACTCGGGCGTGCACGCCGTGTGGTCGCACCGCATCAACCATTGGCTGTGGCAGCGCCGCGCGTATTTCCTCGCCCGACTCGGCTCGCAGCTGAACCGCTTCTTCACGGGCGTCGAGATCCACCCCGGCGCCGTGATCGGGCGCCGCTGCTTCATCGACCACGGGATGGGCATCGTGATCGGCGAGACCGTCATCGTCGGCGATGACGTGCTCATCTACCACGGCGTCACCCTCGGCGGCCAGGTGCGCGTCGCCGGACGCCGGCACCCCACCATCCGCGATGGCGTCGCCGTCGGCGCGGGCGCCAAGGTGCTCGGCAGCATCACGATCGGGGCGAACAGCGCCATCGGCGCGAATGCCGTCGTGACGAAGGATGCGCCGGCAGACTCGGTGCTCACCGGCGTGCCCGCCACCCTGCGCCGCCGCGCCCACGACGAGGACGTGCGCGCGCTGCTCACGGCGCCCGAGTACTCGATCTAGCACCGCCGAACGCAGGCGGCGCCGCGCGTGCACACGGCACGAGCGGCGCTGTGCGCTCAGGCGCGCGCTACTGCTGCTCGCCCAGCGCAGCCAGGCGCTCTTCCTCGTCGGCCGCGATGCAGGACGCGATCACCGGGTCGAGCGCGCCGTCCATCACCTGGTCGAGGTTGTACGCCTTGTATCCGGTGCGGTGATCGGCGATGCGGTTCTCGGGGAAGTTGTACGTGCGGATGCGCTCGGAGCGGTCCATGCCGCGGATCTGCGATTTGCGGGCCGCGGAGGACGCGGCATCCAGCTCTTCCTGCTGCCGGGCGAGGATGCGGGCGCGGAGCACGCGCATGCCGGCCTCGCGGTTCTGCAGCTGCGACTTCTCGTTCTGCATCGACACCACGATGCCCGTGGGCAGGTGGGTGATGCGCACGGCCGAGTCGGTGGTGTTCACCGACTGACCGCCCGGACCCGACGAGCGGTACACGTCGATCTTCAGATCGTTCGGCTGGATGACGACCTCTTCGGGCTCGTCGACCTCGGGGAACACGAGCACGCCGGTGGTGGAGGTGTGGATGCGCCCCTGCGACTCGGTGGCCGGCACGCGCTGCACGCGGTGCACGCCGCCCTCGTACTTCAGGTGCGCCCAGACGCCCTGCGAGGGGTCGCTCGATGCGCCCTTGATCGCGACCTGCACGTCCTTGTAGCCGCCGAGGTCGGATTCGTTGCGCTCGAGCAGCTCGGTCTTCCACCCCTTCGCGGCGGCGTACTGGAGGTACATGCGCAGCAGGTCTGCCGCGAACAGCGCGCTCTCCGCGCCGCCCTCGCCGCCCTTGATCTCGAGGATGACATCGCGCGCGTCGTCCGGGTCGCGGGGAATCAGCAGGCGCCGGAGCTTCTCCTGCGCCGTCGCGACCTCCTCCTCGAGGGCCGGAACCTCCTCGGCGAACGCGTCGTCCTCCCGGGCCAGCTCGCGCGCCGCGGCGAGGTCATCCTTCGCCCCGAGCCACACGTCGTTGGCGTGCACGATCTTCGAGAGCTCGGCGTAGCGACGGTTCACGCGCTTCGCGCGCGCAGCATCAGCATGCACGGCGGGGTCCGAGAGCTCCTCCTGGACCGCCTTGTGCTCCTCGATCAGCGCCTTGACCGAGTCAAACATGGACGCCTCGGCCATGATCAGCGGATGTTGCTGTCGGGCCCGTGGCTGTGACCGCCGCCGGGCGTCGGGATCGACTTCTGCATCTGCACGAGGAACTCGACGTTCGACGAGGTCTCCTTGAGCTTGCCGAGCACGACCTCGAGCGCCTGCTGCGGGTCGAGGCCGGCGAGCGCACGACGAAGCTTCCACGTGATCTTGACCTCATCGGCCGAGAGCAGCATCTCCTCGCGACGCGTCGACGATGCGTTCACGTCGACCGCGGGGAAGATCCGCTTGTCTGCCAGCTGACGCGACAGGCGCAGCTCGCTGTTGCCGGTGCCCTTGAACTCCTCGAAGATGACCTCGTCCATCTTGGAGCCGGTCTCGACGAGCGCGGTCGCGAGGATGGTGAGCGAGCCGCCGTTCTCGATGTTGCGCGCGGCGCCGAAGAAGCGCTTGGGCGGGTACAGCGCCGAGGCGTCGACGCCGCCCGTGAGCACGCGACCCGACGTCGGGGCCGAGATGTTGTAGGCGCGGCCGAGGCGGGTGATCGAGTCGAGCAGCACGACCACGTCGCGACCCAGCTCGACCAGGCGCTTCGCGCGCTCGATCGCGAGCTCGGCGACGGTGGTGTGGTCCTCTGCGGGGCGGTCGAAGGTCGAGGCGATGACCTCGCCGCGCACGGTGCGCTGCATGTCGGTGACCTCTTCGGGACGCTCGTCGACCAGCACGACCATGAGGTGCACCTCGGGGTTGTTGATCGCGATGGCGTTCGCGATCTGCTGCAGCACGATGGTCTTGCCGGCCTTCGGGGGCGCGACGATCAGGCCGCGCTGCCCCTTGCCGATCGGGGCGACCAGGTCGATGATGCGCTGCGTGAGCTTCTCGGGCGCGGTCTCGAGGCGCAGGCGCTCCTGCGGGTACAGCGGGGTGAGCGAGCCGAACTCGACGCGGCCGGCGGCGTCCTCGACCGAGAGGCCGTTGATCGCGTCGACCTTCACCAGCGCGTTGTACTTCTGGCGGCCCGTGGGCTCGCCCTCGCGCGGCTGCTTGATGGCGCCGATGACGGCGTCGCCCTTGCGCAGGTTGTACTTCTTCACCTGGCCGAGCGAGACGTAGACGTCGCTCGGACCGGGCAGGTAGCCGGTGGTGCGCACGAAGGCGTAGTTGTCGAGCACGTCGAGGATGCCGGCGACGGGCACGAGCACGTCGTCATCGGCGATCTCGGACTCGAACTCGTCGCCCGTGTTCTGGCTCCGACGCTTCGCGCCGCGGCCGCGTCCGCGGCCACGGCCCTGCTCGCCATCGCCCTCGGCCGCGTCGTCGTCGACGCCCTGGCCACCGCCGCGCTGCTGCTGGGCGGGCGCTGCGGACTGCTCGTCCTGACCAGAGCCGCCGTTCTGCCCGTTGCGATTGCGGTTGCGGCTGCGGCTGCGGCTGCGGCTGCGCGGCTGCGACTCCTCGCCCGACTCGTCCTCGCCGGCGGCTGCGCCGTCGGCGGGGCTCTCGCCGGCCGCGTCCGCAGCCTCGGCGCCGGGCGCCTGCTGCGACTGCTGACCACGACGGCGACGGCCGGTGGATGCCGGCGCGCCCGCGTCCGCGCCCTCGGCGGCGTGCTCGCCCGCCGGCGCCTCGGCGGGCGTGATGGCCTCGGCGAGCTGCGCGAGATCGGCGGCGATGGCCGAGGCGGGGTTCGTGCCCTCGACGACCGGGGCACCTGCGCCGCTGCGGGCCCGGCGCGAGCCGCGCTTGCGCTGCCCGCCCGTCGTCGCCTCGGTCTCGGTCGGTGCCGGCTCGGCATCGGGGGCCTCGACGACCGCCGGCTCGGCGACCGCCTCTGCGGCCGCCTCCACGACGGCCGCGTCGGCCGGGGCGTCTGGCTCAGGGCTGTCGCCGACGGCGATCTCCTCGGCCGTGTCGTCGGCGACGACCTCGTCCGCGGCGGCGGGAGCGGCCTGGATCTCGGTGATCGAGTCCACCAGTTCTCCCTTGCGAAGTTTGGACGAGCCCGGGATGCCCAGGGCTCGTGCGATGGCCTGCAGCTGCCCGACCGTCAGAGAGGTGAGGTCCTGGGTTGCAGAATTGTCAGTTGCGTCGATGTTGACGTGAGTCACTCAGTGTTCCTTTTCGGCCGCGCCGAGAACGCTCGATCGAGCGTTTCCGCTGAGACGGTGATGGTGCAATGAATTCGCAGAGTTGCGACGGAGGCCAGAGTCACGCGGATAAAACGACCGCATGGAACCCTCCGCTTACTCCTTTACTGTAGCACCCTTGACATCGACGGCCAGCATGAGCGCATGCCAGGGGCTCGTGGCGTGGCGCGCGACCAGCTCGGCCGCGACCGCGCGGCGGCCCGGGCCGTCCGCCAGCACGAGCACGCTCGGTCCGGCGCCCGAGACGACCGCGGCGAAGCCCTCGGCGCGGAGCATCCGCACGAGCGCGTCGGTCTCGGGCATCGCCGACGCCCGGTAGCTCTGGTGCAGCTTGTCTTCAGTGGCGGCCAGCAGCAGCTCGGGGCTCTGCGTGAGCGCGGCGATCAGCAACGCCGAGCGCGAGACGTTGAAGATCGCGTCCTCGTGCGGCACCGACTGCGGCTGCAGGCTGCGGGCGAGCTTGGTCGACATCGTGAAGGTGGGCACGAACACGAGCGGCGAGACGCCGCGGTGCACGATCAGCTTCTTGTGCTGCGGGCCGTGCTCGTCGAGCCAGGCGATCGTGAGGCCGCCGAACAGCGAGGGTGCGACGTTGTCGGGGTGTCCCTCGATCTCGGTGGCGATGCGCAGCAGGTCGCCGTGCGTGATCTCGACGACCCCCTCGAGCAGTCCGCGCGCGGCGACGATGCCGGCGACGACTGCGGCGCCGGACGAGCCGAGGCCGCGCCCGTGCGGGATGCCGTTGACCGCGTGCAGGCGCAGGCCGGGCAGCGGCTGACCGAACTGCTCGTACACGTACGCGATCGAGCTGACGATCAGGTTCGAGGCATCCCGGGGGATCTCGTCGGCGCCGACGCCCTCCACGGTCACCTCGAGCCCCTGCTCGGGCAGCGCGGTGACCGTGAGCTCGTCATAGATCGACAGCGCGAGGCCGAGCGTGTCGAACCCCGGCCCGAGGTTGGCCGTGGTGGCCGGCACCCGCACCGTGACGGTGCGCGTGGCGTCGGTCACGCGAGTGGCCCCTCGGGGGCGAGCCCGAGCACCGATGCGACCTCGGAGGTGCTGGCGTCGACGACCGTGGGCTGCACCTCGCCGCCGTCGGCGGTGCGAAGCGCCCACTGCGGGTCCTTCAGGCCGTGGCCCGTGACCGTCAGCACGACGCGCGAGCCGGCCGGGATCTGCCCCGCCTCGGCGCGCTCGAGCAGACCCGCGACGCTGATCGCCGACGCGGGCTCGACGAAGATGCCGACCTCGCTCGAGAGCAGACGCTGGGCCGCCAGGATGCGCTCGTCGTCGATCGCGCCGAAGTAGCCGTTCGATGCGTCACGGGCCTCGAGGGCGAGCTCCCACGAGGCGGGGTTGCCGATGCGGATCGCGGTGGCGATGGTCTCGGGGTTCTTGACGACCTCGCCGCGCACGAGCGGGGCGCTGCCGGCGGCCTGGAAGCCGAACATGCGGGGCAGTCGCGTCGCGACGCCGCGCTCGATCTCCTCGCGGTAGCCGCGGGTGTACGCGGTGTAGTTGCCCGCGTTGCCGACCGGGATGAAGTGGAAGTCGGGGGCGTCGCCGAGCACGTCGACGACCTCGTAGGCGGCCGTCTTCTGGCCCTCGATGCGGTCGGGGTTGACCGAGTTGACGAGGTGGACCGGGTAGTTCTCGGCCAGCTCGCGCGCGATCTCGAGGCAGTCGTCGAAGTTGCCGCGCACCTGGATGAGCTGCCCGTTGTGTGCGACGGCCTGGCCGAGCTTACCCATGGCGATCTTGCCCTCGGGCACGAGCACGGCCGCGGTGATGCCGGCGTGCGCCGCGTAGGCGGCGGCCGAGGCCGAGGTGTTCCCGGTGGACGCGCAGATCACGGCCTTCGCGCCGTGGTCGATCGCGCGCGAGACGGCGACCGTCATGCCGCGGTCCTTGAACGATCCGGTCGGGTTCATGCCCTCGAACTTGACCCAGACGTCTGCGCCCGTGCGCTTCGAGAGGGCGGCCGCGGGCAGGAGCGGGGTGCCGCCCTCGCCGAGGGTGATCACGGTGGACTCGTCGGTCACGCCCAGGCGGTCGGCGAATTCGCGGAGGACTCCGCGCCAGAGGTGTGCCATCAGTTCGATCCTTCTACTCGGAGTACGGAGGCGACCCGCGTGACCACGTCGCTTGCGGCGAGGCGGTCGACGGTGTCGCTCAGGTCTTGTTCACGTGCGGTGTGCGTGCCGATCACCAGGCGCGCGGTCGGAGTGCCATCCTCGCCGACGGCGCTCGTCTGCTCAACCGTCGCCACCGAGACGCCGCCCTCGCTGAAGATGCCGGCGATGGTCGCCAGCACCCCGGTCTGATCGGCGACCTCGAGGGTGACCTGGTAGCGCGTCGAGACGTGCCCGATGGGCAGCAGCGGCAGGTTGGCGCGGGTGGATTCCGCGACGCCGACGCCGCCGGCGATGTGGCGCCGAGCGGCCGAGACGAGGTCGCCGAGCACGGCCGAGGCCGTCTGCACCCCGCCGGCGCCGGCGCCGTAGAACATCAGGTCGCCCGCAGCCTCGGCCTGCACGAACACGGCGTTGTTGGCGCCGTGGACGCTCGCAAGCGGGTGGCTGCGCTCGACGAGCGCCGGGTAGACGCGCACCGAGATGGCCTCCTCGCCGCCCTCGACGAGGCGCTCGCACACGGCGAGCAGCTTCACGACGTAGCCGGCGCCCCGCGCCGCGTCGATCATCGACTTGTCGATCCCGGTGATGCCCTCGCGGTGCACGGCCTCGAGCGGCACGGTGGTGTGGAACGCGAGCCCGGCGAGGATCGCGGCCTTCTGCGCCGCGTCATACCCGCCGATGTCGGCGGTCGGGTCGGCCTCGGCGTAGCCGAGCGCGGTGGCCTCGGCCAGCGCCGCCTCGAGCGTGAGGTGCTCCGTGTCCATCCGGTCGAGGATGAAGTTCGTGGTGCCGTTCACGATGCCCATGATCCGCTGCACCCGGTCGCCGGCGAGGCTGTCGCGCAGCGGTCGGATGATCGGGATGGCGCCCGCGACGGACGCCTCGTAGTAGATCTGCGCGCCCACCTGGTCGGCGGCGGCGAACAGCTCGGGCCCGTGCGTGGCCAGGAGCGCCTTGTTGGCCGTCACGACGTCGGCACCCGAGCCGATGGCCGAGAGGATGTGCCCGCGGGCCGGCTCGATGCCGCCCATGAGCTCGATCACGATGTCGGCGCCGAGAATCAGCGACTCGGCGTCGGTCGTCAGCAGCTCGCGCGGGAGCTCGACGTCACGCGGCGCGTCGACGTCGCGCACCGCGACGCCGACCAGCTCGAGAGTCGCTCCCGCGCGCTCGCCGAGCTCGTCGCCGTGCGTCAGCAGCAGCGAGGCTACCTGGCTGCCCACGGAGCCCGCGCCCAGCAGCGCGACGCGCAGATGGCGTTGATCGATCATGCTTCTCCTCTATCGGCAGTCGCCGATCGTTCGGTGGTGTGCCGCTCGCGCTGCGCGCCGAGGTCGATTCCCGGGTCGCGAGCCAGCAGATCCTCCAGGCGCTCCCCGCGCACGATGACGCGGGCGTGCCCGTCCTGCACGGCCACGACGGGCGGGCGCGGAACGGCGTTGTAGTTGCTCGAGAGCACCGCGCAGTACGCGCCGGTCACGGGCACGGCGAGCAGGTCGCCGGGGGTGATGTCGGCGGGGAGGTACTCGTTGTCGACGACGATGTCGCCCGACTCGCAGTGCTTGCCGACCACGCGCACCAGCTCCGCCGGCTCGTGCGAGTCGCGCGACGCGATCCGCGCCGAGTACTGGGCGCCATACAGCGCGGGGCGGGCGTTGTCGCTCATGCCGCCGTCGACGCTGACGTAGCGCCGCACGGCGGGTCGCGGGGTCTCGCCGTCGGCCGCGGCGTCCACCACGACGTCCTTGATGGTGCCGACCTCGTAGATCGTCACGCCGCCCGTGCCGACGATGCTGCGGCCGGGCTCGAAGGCGAGCTGGGGCATCGGGATGCCTCGAACCGCGCATTCCTCGGCGACCGCAGCCACGATCCCCTCGGCGAGCTCGGCGATCGGGGTGGGCACGTCGGCCGAGGTGTAGGCGATGCCGAAGCCCCCGCCGAGGTTGAGCACGGGCACGGGCCCGTCTGCCAGGAGCGCCGCGTGCAGCTCCAGCACGCGCGAGGCCGACTCGCGAAAGCCGGACACGCCGAAGATCTGCGAGCCGATGTGGCAGTGCAGGCCGCGGAACTCGAGGCCGTCGAGCTCGCGGATGCGCGCGACCGCGGGCCCGGCGTCTTCCAGCGTCAGGCCGAACTTCTGATCCTCGTGCGCGGTCGCGAGGAAGCTGTGCGTCTCGGCGTGCACGCCGCTGTTCACGCGCACGAACACGGGCTGCACGACACCGAGGCGCTCGGTGATCGCCGCGAGACGCTCGAGCTCGATGCGGCTGTCGAGCACGATCGAGCCGACCCCCACCGCGACGGCGCGCTCGAGCTCGGAGACCGACTTGTTGTTGCCGTGAAAGCCGATGCGGCCCGGGTCGATGCCGGCGGCGAGTGCGATCTCGAGCTCGCCGCGGGTGCAGACGTCGACGGCGAGGCCCGCGTCGGCGACCCAGCGGACGACCTCGGTGCACAGGAACGCCTTGCCGGCGTAGTAGACGCGGGCCGTGGTGCCGTGCCGCTGCGCGGCGCCCGTGAACGCGGCGAAGGCCTCGTCGGCGCGGCGGCGCACCTCCGCCTCGTCGAGCACCATCAGCGGGGTGCCGAACTCCTCGGCGAGCGCGATCGCGGACGCGCCGCCCACCGCGAGCACGCCGTCTTCGTCGCGCCGCGCCGAACGCGGCCACACCTCGGGCGCCAGGCCGTTCGCGTCGGCGGGCAGCACGAGCCATTCAGGGGCGAGGGGGTTCGCAGACATTGCGGGAGGATGCACCAATCGTGAAACGGGATGCCGCGGCGAGCGGGGTCCTCACGCCGCCACGGTGGCTCAAGTCTAGGGCACCGTCCGCGCCCGCCTGGCCGCGATCGCGATTCGTGACGGCGACGCGACGCGCGGGGTGTGCCGCCTCAGCAGCTGCCGCGCTCCAGCAGCGCCGGATCGATGAGGATCGCGCCGTCGATCGCCCCCGTGAGCACGAGCGAGCCGGCCGCCCCCGAGCCGAGCACCGTCACGCCGGTGAGGGTGACGCCCCGCGGGATCCGCTCGGCGACGCAGACGCTGAACGAGCGCAGGACGGCGTCGGCGACCGGGCCGAGCGAGGCGCGCACCTGCTCCGCGGTGAGCACGGCCTCGCCGATGCTCGCCGAGTTCGGCGTGAGCACCAGGTCGCCGCGCTGCTCGCCCTCGCCCGCCGACGGCACGAGGCCGATGCCGAGCTCGAGCGGCGCGCCGCCGAGCGGAATCGAGGTGAGCAGCACGAGCTCGGGGTCGTTCAGGCGCACGATGCCGCGGGGCACGCCGGCCGTCTCGGCGAGCACCTGCTGCACGGCGGCCTCGTCGAGGGCGATCGACGCGACCGCGGCCTCCATCGGCGCGCGCTCGTCGCGGATCGGCACGCCCCTCGCGGCGAGCATCACGTCGCCCGAGACGTCACCCAGCGGCACGTCGTCGACGGCGATGCGCACCTGCTCGAGGCGGCCGCCGATGAGCTGGGCGAGCACGGAGCCGTCCAGCCCGACGTCGACCGGGTGCCCCGCGGGCAGGGCGAGCTGCTCGCTCACCGAATCGCGGATCGCGTCGGCCACCACCGCGCGGGCGATCGCGTCGCCGCCGAACCATGCGCCGACGAGCACGGCAGCGCTGCCGAGGAGCGCGACGCCCAGGCGCCAGCGGCGACGGCGCGGCCGCGCGGCGGCATCGGGTGGAATCGACACGGCGCCGGCTACATGCGCTCGGGCGCCGAGACGCCGAGCAGGCCGAGGCCGTTGCGCAGCACCTGGCCGGTGGCGTCGTTCAGCCACAGGCGGGTGCGATGCAGGGCGGTGACCGGCTCGTCGCCAGGCGGGGTCACGCGGCAGCTGTCGTACCAGCGGTGGTACAGCCCCGCGAGCTCCTCGAGGTAGCGGGCCACGCGGTGCGGCTCGCGGCTGTCGGCGGCGAAGGCCACGACGCGCGGAAACTCCTGCAGCGCGCCCAGCAGCGCCGACTCGGTGGCGTGGTCGAGCAGCTCGGGGGCGAACTCGCTGCGGTCGACGCCCGCCTGGGCGGCGTTGACGCCCACGTTGTGCGTGCGCGCGTGCGCGTACTGCACGTAGAACACGGGGTTGTCGTTGGTGCGCTTCTGCAGCACGTCGAGGTCGATGTCGAGGTTGGAGTCGGCCGAGCTTCGGGTGAGCGAATAGCGCGCAGCATCCACGCCCACGATCTCGACGAGGTCTTCGAGGGTGACGACCGTGCCGGCGCGCTTCGACATGCGCATCGGCTGCCCGTCGCGCACCAGGTTGACCATCTGGCCGATCAGCACCTGCAGGTTGACCCGCGGCTCGTCGCCGAACGCGGCGCACATCGCCATGAGGCGCTGGACGTAGCCGTGGTGGTCGGCGCCGAGCATGATGATGCAGCGGTTGAAGCCGCGCTCGCGCTTGTCGAGGTAGTAGGCGAGGTCGCCCGAGATGTAGGCCGGCTGCCCGTCCGACTTGATGACGACGCGATCCTTGTCGTCGCCGAAGTCGGTGGTGCGCAGCCACTGCGCCCCGTCGGCCTCGTACATGTGCCCAAGCTCGGTGAGGCGCGCGATCGCGCGCCCGACGGCACCCGATTCGTGGAGGTCGTTCTCGTGGAAGTAGACGTCGAAGTCGACGCCGAACTCGTGCAGGCTCGCCTTGATCTCGTCGAACATGAAGTTCACGCCGTACGAGCGGAAGGCCTCCTGCATCGCCTCCGGCGCGAGCGCGTCGAGGTCGCCGTCGTAGGCGAGCGCGACGCGGCGGGCGATGTCGGTGATGTAGCCGCCGCCGTAGCCGTCCTCGGGCGTGGGCAGCCCGAGGTGCGCGGCGACGAGGCTGCGGGCGAAGCGATCGATCTGGCCGCCGTGGTCGTTGAAGTAGTACTCGCGCGTGACCTGGGCGCCCTGCGAGGTGAGGATGCGGGCGAGCGAGTCGCCGACGGCGGCCCAGCGGGTGCCGCCGAGGTGGATGGGGCCGGTCGGGTTCGCCGAGACGAACTCGAGGTTGATCACCTCGTCGCGCCGGGAGTCGTTGGTGCCGAAGGCCGTGCCCTGGTCGACGATCGTCTTCGCGAGCGCGCCGGCAGCCGCGGCATCCAGCCGCACGTTGATGAAGCCGGGGCCGGCGACGTCGACGCTCGCCACGCCCTCCACCTGCCCGAGGGCGGCGGCGATCTCGGCGGCGAGCTCGCGCGGGTTCGTGCCGACGCCCTTGGCCAGCTTCATCGCGATATTGGAGGCCCAGTCGCCGTGCTCGCGGTTCTTGGGGCGCTCGAGCACCACGTCGGCGACCGTCAGCTCGGCCGAGCTGCCGGCTCGTCGAGCCTCGATGATCGGGGCGACGATGGACAGGAGCTGGGCGGCGAGAACGTCTGGAGTCATGGCGGCACCATTCTACGTGGATGCCGCCCGCGCGAATGGCGCCGCGGGGGCCGTCACCGCGGACGCCGCGCGGGCGCACCCGCATTCACTCGTGGCCTGAGCCACACTGTGCCCCCGGCAGGATTCGAACCTGCGACTTTTGGTACCGGAAACCAACGCTCTATCCCCTGAGCTACGGAGGCGCACCGATCGAGAGTATCACCGCTTCGGCGTCGCCCCCGACCCGTCGCCGTCGGGCGCGCCGAGCTGCCCCAGCACCGTGATCTCCTCGAGCCGGCTGAGCCCCGCCCGCCGCGGCCGGTCGAGCCCCCGCGCGCGCTCGTCGTCGAGCACGTCGGCGATCGTCTCGGCGAGCGGGCGCAGCATCCCGCCGCTCGCGCGGAACGCGTCGTTTCGGTGCCGATTGAATCCGCGCATCTCGACGGGGATCCACAGCGGCAGCGATCGGGGTCCGGCCCAGTACGCGACACCGGCCTCGATGAGGGCCGCATCGGATGCCGCCACCCGCTCCCCCTCGAAGCCCGCCGCGAGCGCGGCCAGATCGAGCACGTCGGCGAGCGCGCGCACCTGGCCGACCGCGTTCACGACGCCGGTCGCCCCGGCCGCGCCGGCCCGCACGATCCACGCGGCGAGGTCGCGCACGTCGATCACCTGCGCGGCGCGGCCGTGCACCTCGGGCACGAGCACCGGGTGGCCGTCCTCGCTCGCCAGGGCGAAGCGCCCCGGCCAGTAGCCGAAGCGATCGGACGGGTCGCCGGGCCCGACGATGAGCCCGGGCCGGGCGATGAGCAGGGCCGGGCCCGGCGCATCCGCCGTCGCGCGCTCGCTCGCGACCTTCGCGTGCGCGTAGGTGTCGAGGTCGACGGGCTCGACCACGGCCGCGCGCTCGTCGTCGCCTGGGGTCGTCTCGTCGGCGTAGACCGACACGGTCGACACCAGGGTCCAGTGCTCGGCGCGACCGGCGAGCGCGTCGAGCGCCGGCCGCACCAGGTCGAGGTCGTACGAGAGCTCGATGACGTCGTCCCAGACCCGATCCTGCACCGCCGCGTACGCCGTAGGCTGCCTGCGATCCGCGCGCACGAGCCGCGCTCCGCGGGGCGCCTCGCCCGCGCTGCCGCGCGCGAGGCACGTCACCTCGGCGCCGTGTTCGAGGGCGGCGCGGGCGATCTCACGCCCGAGCCACGCGGTGCCGCCGAGAACCAGGACCTGTCGCATGCGCCCAGTCTCGTCGGCGAGCGCCGGGGGCGCTACTGCTTGACGCTGGGCGTCTCGCCGCCGATCAGCTTGAGCCCCACGATGCACCCGACGAGGCCCATGATCAGCAGGATGCGCACGAGCGAGACCGGCTCGTCGCCGGTGATCATCGCGTACACGACCGTGAGCGCCGCGCCGATGCCGACCCACACCGCGTACGCGGTGGCGGTCGAGATGTCGCGCATCGCCCACGCGAGCCCGCCCATGCTGAGGATGATCGCGACCCCGAAGATCACGCTCGGCCAGAGCTTCGTGAAGCCCTCCGACTTGCCGAGCGCGGTGGCCCAGACGGCCTCGAGCAGGCCCGAGATGATGAGCACGATCCACGCCATGATGACGACCTTTCGGCCAGTCTTGTCGCGCGCCGGGTACTGGTCTGCCTCGTCCGGGGGCCGTGTCGCGGGCCCGCGGTCAGTCTAGCCGCAGCCCGCTCCCGGCGCCGATCAGACCAGGAAGAACGGGAGCAGCCCTGGGTTGTGCGCGTGCACCAGCACCGAGAACACGACGGCGTCGAAGAGCAGATGCACCGTGACGACGTATCCCAGCGAGCGGGTGCGCATGAAGATGAAGCCCTGCAGCAGCGCGAACGGGATCGTCAGCAGCGGTCCCCACGCCTGATAGCCGAGCTCCCAGAGGAACGAGACGAACACGATCGCCTGCAGGATGTTCGCCTGCCACATCGGGAAGTGCCGGCGCAGCAGGGCGAAGACGGTGCAGATGAAGAACAGCTCGTCCCAGATGCCGACGGCCCCGACGCCGACGAACAGCCGCGCGATCAGCTCCGGGGTGTCGACCACGGGCCAGTTGGCGTACACGCCGGAGGTGATGAAGTAGAACGGCAGGATCAGCCAGCCGAGCGCCAGCACCCCCACCAGCCAGCCCCATTGGAAGGCGGTCCAGCGTCGGCCGCCGCGCCAGGGAAACCCGATGGCCCGGTCGCGGTAGCCGAGGCGCGACACGAGGTACGGCGCCGCCACCGCGCCGCCGAGCGCGAGCGTGAACCGCACGAACGCGAGGTTGTCGAGCTCGGCGTGCAGCGGGATCAGGCTGACGATGCCCAGGCCGACCGCGATCAGCGAGAGATCGCGCAGCAGGCTCGGCGGGCGAGCGGCGCGCGCGCCGGCATCGATGGATGCCGCAGCCCGGCGCGCGTGCGCCACGCCGCCGCTCCCCCGCCCGGCGCCCCGCCCGCACAGCCACGCCCCGATCAGCGCCACGACGAGCAGGGTCCAGCCCAGCCAGCTGCGCTGCAGCACGAAGAACGCGGGCGCGGCCAGGCACGCCAGCAGCGCCGGCAGCAGCCCCCACGACCAGCGCGGCGGCACCCACCCGACGCCCGCCGCGTGCGCACCCGGCGCGTCCGGCGCACCGGACGGCGCGGGGACCCCTCGGGCTGCGTGCATGCGGGCCCCCGTCAGCGCCGACGGTAGAGCATGTCGCGGATGCTGTGGCCGCGGCGCACGCCCTTCGCCTCGAACGACGTCAGGGTGCGCCCCTCGAACCGCGGCGCCCAGGCCGCGGGATCGGCGTCGAACTCGCGCACGAAGTCGGGCGCGGCATCCATCACCCGGCGCTGCTGGCGCGCGTAGTCCTCCCAATCGGTCGCGAGGCGCAGCAGGCCGCCGGGCCGCAGCGCGCGGGCGGCGAGCGCCGCGAACTCGGCGGTGACGAGGCGGCGCTTGTTGTGCTTGGACTTGTGCCAGGGGTCGGGGAAGAACACCCAGAGCTCGTCGACGGATGCCTCGGGCAGGAACGTGCGCAGCACCTCGGGGGCGTTCGCCTCCATCACGCGCACGTTTCGCAGACCCTCGCGCTCCGCGCCGAGCATCGTCTTGGCGAGGCCGGCGATAAACACCTCCACGGCGAGGAAGTTCGTCTCGGGATGCGCCTGGGCGGCGTGCAGCACGGCCTCGCCCTGGCCCGAGCCGATCTCGACGATCAGCGGCGCCTCGCGCCCGAAGGCGGCCGCCGCGTCGAAGCGCGCGTCGGGGTGCACGCTGGTCTCGGCGATCGCGCGCGGGGCGGTGATGAGGAAGCGCTCGCGAAGCTCCGACCAGCCGCGCTCCTGCCCGTCGGTGAGGCGCCCGCCGCGACGCACGAACGACACCGGCTTCTCGCGGAATCCGGCCTGCACGTGCGCGGGAATCCCGGGGTCGGCCGCACCGGTCTCAGTGTCCGTCGGCGCACGCGGCGTCTCGTCGGGCGTCGGTTCGGGATGCGTCTGACTGCTCACCCCTCAAGCCTACGAGGCCCGGTCGCCGCCGCGTCACCGCGCACTGCCGCGCAAGCGTCACTGCGCGGTGACGAAGTCGATGAGCTGCTCCACCCGCCCGAGCAGCGCGGGCTCGAGATCGCGGAACGTGCGCACCCGCGACAGGATCCGCTGCCAGGCGATGCCGTGGTCTTCGATCGTCTCGGCGGGCCACCCGAACGCGCGGCAGATGCCGGTCTTCCAGTCGGTGCCGCGCGCGATCTCGGGCCATCGGGCGATCCCCATCGCCGCCGGCGTCACGCACTGCCAGACGTCGACATAGGGGTGGCCCACGATCAGCACGTGCTCGCGATGGGGGCCGGATGCCACGGCCTGCGCGAAACGCGACTCCTTCGAGCCCGGCACGAGGTGATCGACGAGCACGCCGTAGCGGCGCTGCGCAGACGGCGGATCGGCGCGCAGGATCTCCTCGAGCAGGTCGATGCCCTGCAGGTATTCGACGACGACCCCCTCGATCCGCAGGTCGGCGCCCCACACCTTCTCGATGAGCTCGGCGTCGTGGCGCCCCTCTACGAGGATCCGGCTCGGCAGCGCGACCCGGGCCCGGGCGTCCGGGGCCGCGAACGAGCCCGAGGCGGTCCGCGTCCTCGCCTGCGCCTTCGGGGCCGGGGGGCGCAGCACCACGGGCGCGCCGTCGATCAGGAAGCCGCCGCCGAGGGGGAACAGCCGGCGCGCGCCGCGCCAGTCCTCGAGCTCGACGAGTGTGCCCTCGACGCGGGTGACCGCGCCGCAGAATCCGTCGCCCGCCACCTCGACCACGAGGTCTCGCTCGGCCCGCACCTGCGCCGGCTGCACGCGGCCGGCGTCGCGCCAGCCCTTGGCGAGCACGTCAGCGCCATACCTGTCATCCACCCGATCAGCCTGCGTCATGCCCCGCGGGGCGGCGAACGGACACGCCGCGCACCGGCGTGCGCGGGCGATCCGCCGCCGCGCCTGAGGACTTCGGGTCCGTGCCGCTCCGCCCGCCCTGGCGCCGGTGGACGCACGCGGCGGCGCACCCATAGACTCAAATCCAGTCGGTAGAACGGTGCCCTCTCGCGGCACCGAGCAAGGGGGTGGCGCCGATGCGCGCACGTTGGGCGTTCGCGTTGACCACGGCTGCGCTGCTGGCCGGGCTGGCCGTCGGCGCACCGGCCCAGGCCGACGATTCCATCGCCCGGGCGACGCAGCACACGGTGCCCGCCACCGCCCCCGTCACGCTCGGCGCGGGGTACGTGCTCGACGACGCCGACGTGCTCACCGACGCCGAGGAGGACATGGTGCAGGCGCGCCTCGAGCAGCTGCGCGCCGACACCGATCTCGATCTCTGGGTGGCGTTCGTGCCCGAGTTCTCGAGCCCGGCCAACGCCGAGGAATGGGCGAACGACACCGCGAGCCGCAACGGCCTCGGCCCGACGCAGTACCTGCTGGCGGTCGCCGTCGACACGCGCCAGTTCTATCTCTCGGGCGACACCTCGGGCCCGCTGAGCGACGCGCAGCTCGCGGCCATCGAGCAGCAGCGCATCCGGCCCGCGCTGGGCGAGCTCGACTGGGTCGGCGCGGTCGACGCGGCCGCCACGGGCATCACCGATGCCGCGGGCGGCGGCACCGGCGCGCCGGGCGGCTCGGGCGGTGGCGCGAGCACCGGCGGCGGCGCGTGGATCGTCGTGGTCGTCATCGTCGTGATCGCGATCGGCGTGATCGTCTGGGCCGTCTCGAGCCGGCGCAAGAAGGCGGCGGTCGGCGGCGGCGGGCGGGGTCCCGTGGCGCAGCTCAGCACCGCCGACCTCGGCCGCCAGGCCGGATCGGCGCTCGTCGCCACCGACGACGCCGTTCGCACCAGCGAGGAGGAGCTCGGCTTCGCGAGCGCGCAGTTCGGCGATGCCGCCACGGGCGATTTCCGCACCGCCCTCGAGGCCGCCAAGGCGAACCTCAACCAGGCCTTCACCCTCAAGCAGAAGCTGGACGATCACATCCCCGACTCGGAGGACGACGTCCGGGCCTGGAACACGCAGATCCTGCAGCTGTGCAAGGAGGCCAACGCCACGCTCGACGCGAAGGCCGCCGACTTCGACGCGCTGCGCAAGCTCGAGGCGAACGCCCCGGAGGCCCTCGCCCACGTGCAGAGCGAGCGCGCCGCGGTGACGCCCCTGGTCGACGCCGCCAAGGCGTCGCTGGAGCGGCTCGCCGCGCGGTACGAGCCGAGCGCGCTCGCGACGGTCGCCGACAACCCGGCACAGGCATCCACCCGCCTCGCGTTCGCCGACGAGCAGCTCGACGCGGCCCAGCGCCTGATCGGCGAGGGCAAGGGCGGCGAAGCGGCGGTGAGCATCCGCGCCGCGGAGGAGGCGGTCGACCAGGCCCGGCTGCTGACCCAGGCCGTCGACAAGCTCGGCGCCGACCTCGCGACGGGCGAGCAGACCATCTCTGCCGCGATCGCCCACCTCGAGGGCGACGTCGCCCAGGCGAGCCACCTGCCCGACCCGGACGGCCGCGTCGCCGGCGCGGTCGCCCTCGTGAACCAGCAGCTCACGGTCGCGCGGGCCGCGCTGGCTGGGCCCCGCATCGCGCCGCTGCAGGTGCTGCAGGGGCTCGACGCCGCGAACGCCCAGATCGACGGCGTCGTCGCCGGCGTCCGCGACGCGGCCGCCGCACAGCAGCGCGCGCAGCAGTCGCTCCAGCAGAGCCTGCTCAGCGCGCAGGCGCAGGTCTCGGCCGCCGAGGACTACATCACCGCGCGCCGCGGCGCCGTGGGCGCGGAGGCGCGCACGCGCCTCGCCGAGGCGGGCGCCTCGCTCGTGCACGCGCAGCAGCTGCAGGGCACCGACCCGCAGCAGGCGCTCGCGTACGCGCAGCGTGGCGGCCAGCTCGCGTCGCAGGCCATCCAGTTCGCGCAGCAGGACGTCGGCTCGTTCGAGCGAAGTCAGGGCGGCGGGGGCGGCGGGGGCGGCGGGAACGTCGCCGGTGCGGTGCTCGGCGGCATCCTCATCAACTCGCTGCTCGGCGGCGGGGGCGGACGCAGTCGGGGCGGCGGCGGCTTCGGCGGCGGCTTCAGCGGCGGCGGGCGCTCCAGCGGAGGCCGCTCCTCCGGCAGCTTCGGCGGCGGCGGCACCCGCTCACGCCGGGGCGGCGGGCGCTTCTAGGGGCGCCGGCGCCGCACCGCGGCATCCATCAACTTCACATCGCACGCAGCACGACCACAGCAAGCCAGCAGGACCACAACGGGCGAATCTGCCCCGCACAGACCACGACGGAAGGAAACCTCCATGGCCAAGCAGTCCATCTTCGGGCGCATCTCGACCCTCCTGCGAGCGAACATCAACTCGATGCTCGACTCGGCAGAAGACCCGCAGAAGATGCTCGATCAGCTCGTTCGCGACTTCACCAACAACATCGCGGATGCCGAGTCGGCGATCGCCGAGACGATCGGCAACCTGCGACTGCTCGAGCGCGACAACCAGGAAGACGTCCAGGCCGCCGCCGACTGGGGCAACAAGGCCATCGCGGCCAGCCGCAAGGGCGACGAGCTGCGCGCCGCGGGCAACACCGTCGACGCCGACAAGTTCGACAACCTCGCGAAGATCGCCCTGCAGCGCCAGATGGGCTCGGAGAACGAGGCGAAGGCCACCGCGCCGCAGATCGCCGCGCAGACCGAGGTCGTCGAGAAGCTCAAGGACGGCCTCAACGGCATGAAGCAGAAGCTCGAGGAGCTCAAGGCCAAGCGCGCCCAGCTGCTCGCCCGCGCCAAGACCGCCGAGGCCCAGAACAAGGTCGCCGACGCCGTCAAGTCGATCGACGTCATGGACCCGACGAGCGACCTCGGCCGCTTCGAAGACAAGATCCGCCGCCAGGAGGCGCTCGCCGCCGGCAAGCAGGAGCTGGCCGCTTCGAGCCTCGACGCGCAGTTCAACGCGCTCGACGACATCGGCGAGCTCACCGAGGTCGAGGCACGCCTGGCCGCACTCAAGTCGGGCAACAGCCCGCAGGGCGCGATCGGCTCGTAGGCACCATCCCGCGGCGGTCGGCCGACTGCCCTCACCGGCACGTCGCCGGCCGCCGCGGGCATGTTCCGGCCCCGCGCAGCGTTATCCCAAGTGAACTTCTGAGAGGTATCCGATGGTCCGTTTCCTCGTTGTTCCACAGTGGCAGGGTTCGAGCTCCTCGCGGGCGATGCAGCTCGTCGACGGCGCGCACGCCGTGCTCGGCGATCTCCCGCGCACGGGCTCGCGCATGATCGAGGTTCCGCTCGAGGCCGGCGACGCGCTCGACAGCGGCATCCTCCGGATGAGCGCGCTCAACCAGACCGCGCGCAACCTCCGGATCGCCCTCGACGAGCTTCGCGAGCGCGGCCAGGCCGTCATCACGTTCGGCGGCGACGCGGGCGTCGCGACGGTCGCCGCGCTGGACGCCGCAGCCGGCGTGCACGGACACGCGGCCGATGGCGACATGGCGGTCGTGTGGTTCAGCGCCCGCGGCGCGTTTCACTCCCCCGCCACCTCGCCGACCAAGGCGTACCACGACATGGCCGCCCGGGCCCTGGTGGACCCGGCCGTCCCGCGCCCGCACCTGAGCGATCCGCCGCCCGTGATCGCCGGCACCCGGCTCACCCTCGTGGGCGTCCGCTCGCTCGACGACGCCCAGATCGCGGCGGCGGCCGAGCACGGCGTCGCGCTGCACACCCCCGATCGCCTCGAACCGGCGGCCCTCGCGGCGGCGATCGTCGCCGCCGGGGCGTCCCGCGTCTTCGTCCACGTCGACCTGAACGTGCTCGACCCGGCCGCGCTCTCGGGCCTCGGCCACGCCGAGCCCTTCGGCCTCGAGCTCGCGCAGCTGCTCGACACGATCGCCGCGCTGCGCGACCGCCTGCCGCTCGCCGGCGCCGCGGTCACCGAATACGCGCCGGCGACCCCGAGCGCCATCAGCGACGACATGGCGACCATCCTGCGCATCGTCGGCGCGCTGGTGTGAGCGGCTCGCCGCCCCCGGCCGACTGGCAGGCGCAGGCCGAGCGCGCGCTCGAGCGCGGCGCACGCGTGGATGCCTGGATCCCCGCGATCCTGCTCAACTCGCCCATCAGCCGCCTCGGGTTCGCCTGGGCGACCGCGGTCGGAGCGCTCTGGGGCACGCTGTGGAGCACGGGACGCGTCGAGCGCGTCGGCGAGGTGCTGGTGTTTCGCGGCATGCCGCGCTGGTCGTACCGCCGCGGCGGCACCTGCGTCGGGCGCTGCTACCTGACCGGCGGCAACACCTCGGCCGGGGTGCTGGCGCACGAGGCGGTGCACGTGCGGCAGTGGCGCCGCTACGGCATGCTCATGCCGCTGCTCTACGCGCTCGCCGGCCGCGACGCCCTGCGCAATCGCTTCGAGATCGAGGCCGGTCTCGTGCAGGGCGGCTACGTGGCGGCGCGGCACGCGCGAACGCGCTGACGCGGCCGCCCAGACACGCGGGGCGCCTCGGGTGCGGCGCGCTGTCGCGCGGCGTCAGCCGGTGAACGAAGCGACCGACAGCCCGAAGCGGGCCGGCGCGAAGATGCGTGCGGGATCGACGCCGCGCTGCTCGACCAGGTGGTCGACGATGTCGGCGGTGCCGAGGAATCCGCCCGTCAGGTAGACGCGGGTGTGGTCGTGCGCGGCGTCGTGCGTCTCGTCGGCCTCCGGGGCGCAGAGCATCTCGCCGGCCCAGCCGGCGACCGCCCGGGTGAGGGCGCGGCCCGGCGCGCAGAGCGCCCCGGTGCCCGCGGCGCCCGAGCGGGCCGAGCGGTCGAGCCAGGTGACGGTCATGCGCGCGGGGGCGTCGAGCGTGACGATGGATGCCGCATCCGGCACCTCGATGAACACGCGACCCGTCGAGCAGATCGGCAGCGTCGCGAGGAGGGTCTGCAGCTCGAGCAGGCTCGACTCGTCGGCCGTGATCAGGTGCTGCATGCGCGTGTGCCGCGCCGCCTTGCACGCCTTGGGCCCGTGCGCGACGCCCTGAACGATGGAATCGTGCCGCTGGGCATCGGCGTGCTGCGCGCTCAGGTGCTGTGTGCTGGAGGACATGACCCTTCCAGTATAGGCATGCCTAACCTCACTCGGTCAAGAGCGAGTGAGGGCACCCTTCCCTGCCGCTCCCGCTCCCGCTCCCGCTCCCGCTCCCGCTCCCGCTCCCGCTCCCGCTCCCGTTCAGCGCATCCCCTGCTGGGTCGCGAGCACGAGCACGCCCTCCGCGCCCGGCTGCCAGGTCGAGGCGCGCTGCATGAACAGCACGCCGTCGCTGGTGTGCAGGCGCAGCCCGCCGATCGTGTTGCCGCCGGCGAGCGACACGGTGCCGAGGGGCGCGTCGTGGCGAGCCCCCGGACCGCCGATCGGGGTGGTGACGAGCCACGGCAGCCCCTCCCCGACGAAGATCGCGGCGACGCTCGTGCCATCGGTCCAGGCGATGTCGGCGCCCTGCCCCGCCGCGCGGGCGATGCGCTGCGGCTCGCCGAGCGAGACCGGGACGCCGTCGCCGTCGCGCCGCACGGCGGCGACCTGGATCCAGCTCTGGCCGCCGATCGTCGTGAGCGCAGCGAGGCGCGACCCGTCGTGCGAGAGCTGCATGGCGGCGATGTGCGACGCGTCCGGCCATGCGCCGGCCACGGCGATCGCGGCCTCACCCGCGCCCCGAATCGCGAGCACCTCGGCGGGCGCGCCCTGCGGCACGCTCCACACGAAGCCCCAGGGGTCGACCGTGGGAGCGATGAGCCCGGCTCGCGCATCCAGCACGAGCGCGTCGCCCTCGCCCGGCACCCGCGTGACCTCGCCCTCCGCGCAGAGCACGGCGGCGAACTCCTGCGATGCGGCGATCTCGATGCTGCGGCTGTCGCGACGCGCGAGCTGGGCGCTCAGCCCCGGGATCGGCTCGAGCTCGTTGCCGGAGATGAAGCCGAAGCCGCTCGCGGTCTGCACGAGCGCCCGGCCGTCGACCTTCGTCGACGCGGTCGGGCTCGCCGCCACGTCGATCACGTTCGGGCCGACGAGCATCTCGACCTTCGGCACACCCGCCGAGGCGAGGCTCGCCTGCAGCTGGGCCTGCATGCGGCCGAGCGTGAGGTCGTCGAGGGCGAGGACGGCCGCGTCGAGCTCGACCTTGGCGACCCCGCCCGAGACCGGGACCGTCTTGCTGCGCAGCGACACGTCCTGGAACGCGGTGAACACGGCGCCCTCGAGCCACGGGCTCGGCCTGCCCTCGACGAGCGCGCTCACGATGTTGGTCGCCGAGTTGGTGCGTGCCGGGAACCACCGCACGTCGGGCACGAGGAACCGCCAGCTCGGGTCGAAGTACATCAGCGAGAACGAGGCGTAGACGACCTTGAACGTCTCGGCGTCGAGCAGGATCCCGTCGGGTGCGGCCACGACGCGATACTCGCCGTCGGCCTGCTGCGCCACGATGTAGCTGCGATTGGTCGAGCCCTGCGCCTCGCTCACGTGATAGCTGCCCGATTCGTCGACATCCGCGGTCGGTGTCAGCGAGACCGTGACCGTGTCGCCCTCCACATCCGAGAAGGAGCGGCTTCCGGGCTGGTCGATGGTGACGCCCGCCGACGGATTCCACACGTCGCGCAGCGAGGGCGCGAGGTACGAGCGGGCGATCTCGAAGCCGCCGGCGGGGCTGGTCGCGGCATCCACGAAGCCTTCGACGATCTGCCGCGGCGTCGCCCCGGGCGTCGGCCGCTCGGGCAGGAAGTCGACGTCGAGGTGCGCGGTGCCCTCGCCCATGGGCAGGCCGGCGTTGACCGGACCCGAGGTCGGCAGCCCGGCACACGCGGTCAGCAGCACGAGCAGCACGCTCAGGATGCCGATGCCGGCGCGTCGCGATGCGCTCATCGCCCCTCCCCCCTCGATTCCGGCTGGTTCAGCTCGACCAGCGTCGACACGTCGATCGGCGCGGTGCTCTCCAGCAGCGCGGCGATGTCGTCGGCGGATGCGCTCGGCTCGAGCGCAATCGGGGATTCCGGCTCCACGATCCCGCGCCGGCGGGGCAGGGTCAGCACGAAGTGGGTGCCGCGACCGGGCTCCGACCAGACGCCGAGGGTGCCGCCGTGCAGGTGGGCGTCGCCGAGCGCGATCGACAGCCCGAGCCCGGTGCCGCCGATCGAGCGCTTTCGAGAGGGATCGGCGCGCCAGAACCGGTCGAACACGTGCCCGACGTGCTCGGGCCGCATGCCCATGCCGAAGTCGCGCACGCCGACCGCGACGGCCTCGCGATTGCTATCGATCGTGACCACGATCGGCCGGCCCTCGCCGTGCTCGATGGCGTTGCCGATCAGGTTTCGCACGATCCGTCGCACCCGGCGCGGATCCATCAGGCTGGGGGTGTGTCCGCCCGGCGAGAGCACGCGCACGAGCGAGCCGTGCTGCTCGGCCAGCTGGTGCATCGAGGCCACGACGTCCTCCGTGAGCTGGGTCAGGCTCTTCAGCTCCCACTCCAGCTGCACCGATCCGGCGTCGTAGCGGCTGATCTCGAGCAGATCGGTCAGCAGCAGCTCGAAGCGCTCGACCTGGGCGTGGAGCAGCTCGGCGGCGCGACCGGTCGCCGGGTCGAAGCCCGCCCGCTGGTCGTTGATCATCTCGGATGCGAGGCGGATCGTCGTCAGCGGGGTGCGCAGCTCGTGCGAGACGTCCGAGACGAACCGCTGCTGCACGAGCGAGAGCTCCGCGAGCTTGTGAATCTGACCCTGAATGCTGTCGGCCATCGCGTTGAACGAGCGGCCGAGCGTCGCCAGCTCGTCCTCGCCGCGCACGGGCAGCCGCACCTCGAGCTCGCCCGCCGCAAGGCGCGCGCTGGTGTCGGCCGCCTCGCCGATGGGGATCGTGATCGAACGCAGCACGAACCACGAGATCGCGCCGATCAGCGCGATCAGCGCGAGCCCCGCAAGCCAGAGCGTGCGCTGCACGAAGCCGAGGGTCTCGTCTGCCCCCGTGAGGTCGTAGCCGAGGTACAGCTCGTATGCGCCGGCTCCGCTGGGCAGCTGCAGCTGCTGGCCGACCACGATGCCGGGCACCGTCGAGCCGCCGGCCGCGGGCAGCGCGACCGACTGCCACCACTGCCCGTTCGCCCCCGCCTCGACGGCCTCGCGCAGCTGCGCCGACACGTGCTCGCTCGTGAGCCCGGTCGTGAACGGCTGCGGCGCCAGCCCGGAGATCGGCTGCCCCGGCACGCGGAAGACCGCCATGAGCTCGGTCGAGGACTGCCGCACGATCGAGCCGCGCACCGAGGTGAGCAGCTGCTGCGTCTCGATCCGGTCGGTGACCTCCGCGGCGTCGAGCGAGGCCTGCGCGGCGGTCGTGGCGCGGCGGGCGTCGGCGAGCACCTGGTTGAGGCGCGATTGGAACAGATCGCTCTGGATCGCGACCGCCATGACCAGGCAGGCGACGAGGATCGCACCGGCGGTCAGCGTCAGGGTGAGCACCATCGTCCGAAAGCGCAGCGAGCGCCGCCACGCGGCGCGGAGCGCCCCCGGCCAGGTGCGAACATCCGACCAGTCGATCGGAACGACGCTGCGCGCGATCATCGGCCCTAGGTGACGGCGCCGGCGCGATAGCCGACGCCGCGCACCGTGGTGACGATTCTGGGGTTGTCCGGGTCGCGCTCGACCTTGGCGCGCAGGCGCTGCACGTGCACGTTCACGAGGCGGGTGTCGGCCTTGTAGTGGTAGCCCCACACCTGCTCGAGCAGCTCCTCGCGCGAGAACACCTGCTGCGGCTTCGAGGCGAGCGCGACGAGCAGCTCGAACTCGAGCGGCGTGAGCGCGATGACCTCGTCGCCACGGCGCACCTCGTGGCCGGCGATGTCGACCACCAGGTCGCCGATGCGCTGCACGGTGTGCTCGGGGATGACCGCCGGCCGCATCCGCGTGCGGATGCGCGCGACGAGCTCCTTCGGATTGAACGGCTTGACGATGTAATCGTCGGCGCCCGACTCGAGGCCGCGCACCACGTCTGCCGTGTCGGTGCGGGCCGTGAGCATGATGATCGGCACCCCGGACTCGGCGCGGATGCGCTTGCAGATCTCGATCCCATCGAGGCCGGGCAGCATCAGGTCGAGCAGGATCAGGCCGGGGCGCACGGTGCGAAACGCCTCGAGCGCCTCGGCGCCGTCGGCGCAGAACGAGGGCTCGAACCCTTCCGTGCGCAGAACGATGCCGATCATCTCGGCAAGGGCGGTGTCGTCATCGACTACCAGGATGCGTGCGCTCATCGACCGTGCGGTGTCTTTCTCTGTGGGCTGGTCTGTGGCTGCCTCTGGCGTTCGGGCCGCCTGCCAGACCGGTACCCACACGATAGTCGAACCACCTGCGCGTCCGCCCGAATGACCCGGGTGCCGCGGCGCGGGCACCCGCTGTGACACGATAGACACGGCGGCGGGCAGGGCTCGCCCCGCCCCGCGTGCAGCGGAGCATCCCGTGCGAGTGCGCGCGGGGCGCAGGATTGGATGGAGTGTCAGTGAGCGCCAACGCGATGTGGACGCCGGCTTCCCGCCCCGGGATCATCCCCCTGCATCCGCTGGGCTTCGGCACCGTGCTCGGCCGCTCGTTCGCGGCCCTGCGACACAACCCCGCGGTGCTGCTCGGCTTCGCGCTCGGCGTGCAGTTCGTGGCGTCGTTCATCGTGCTGCTCGGCACCGGCGCCGTCGGTCTGCTCACCTTCCGACGACTCGAGACGCTGCAGTTCGCGAGCGACGACTGGGTCACGATCTTCCTCGGCTCGACGGTCGTGACCGCGGCGGTCGGGCTGCTCCTCGGGCTCGTGGCCGGTGCGTTCCAGGTGCTCGTGCAGGGGGTCGTCGTCAGCGAGGTGGCCAGCGCCGCGCTCGCCGAGAAGCACACCCTGCGCGTGCTGTGGGCGCGGGTGCGTCCGGTCGCGTGGCGGCTGATCGGCTACACGACCATGGTGGTCGTCGCGGTGATCCTGCTGCTTGCGCTCGTGACCACGCTCCTCGTGCTGCTCGGCACGGCGATCCCGGCGCTCGCCATCGGGCTCGGCATCGTCGTCGTGCTCGGCAGCATCCCGCTGAGCCTCTGGCTCTCGACCAAGCTGCTGCTCGTCACCTCGGTGCTCGTGATGGAGCACACCACCATCCGCGGCGCGATCGTGCGCTCGTGGCAGCTCACCCGCACGCGCTTCTGGCCGATCCTCGGGATCGTCGTGATCATCGCGGTCATCATGGGCACCATCACCCAGCTCGTGAGCATGCCCTTCTCGCTGCTCGGCAGCGGGCTGGGCGCGATCATCGCGCCGACCGGCGACCCCGACAGCGGGCTCGTGCTGACGCTGCTCGTGACCGGGCTGCTCACCCAGGCCGTCACGCTGCTCGTGTCGTGCGTCTCGGTCGTCGTCTCGAGCACCGCGGCCGCGATCATCTACATCGACTGCCGCATGCGCCACGAGGGCCTCGACATCGATCTGCTCGGCTACCTCGAGCGGCGCGACGGCGCCGCCTTCGCCGGCACCTCGGTCGCCCTCGCCGATCCCTACGTCCCGCACCCCGATCGCCCGCACCCGCCCCGCCCCGCCTCCGTCGAGCCGTGGCTGCTACCGCCGGGCGCCGCACCGTACCCGCTGCTGGGGCAGCCGCTGCCGGGTGCACCCGGGCCGGTGCATCCCCCGCAGAGCGCTCCCCAGCAGACTCCCCCGCACGGCGCCCCGGCGTTCCCGCCGGCGCCGCCCGCCGACCGCGTCGCCGATCCCGAGTCGCCGTGGGTCTGACCGACGCGGCGACGCGCGTCGTCGCCCTCGCGCGCCACGGCGCGGATGCCCCGGCCCCCGACCGCGACGAGGCCCGCGAGCTGCTCGAGCGCGAGCTCGAGCACGCCGAGTACCGCGAGGCCGAGCCCGCCTGGTTCGACGTCGCGGGCCAAGCCATCGTCGACTTCTTCGAGCGGCTGCTGAACCCCGAGGGCTCGGGAGGCTTCGGCGCGGGCGCCCTCATCGTGGTCGCGGTCATCGTGGTCGCGCTCATCGTCATCGCATTGCTCATCTGGGGTCGTCCTCGCGCGGTGACCCGCGGCGCCCACGCCAGCGCCGAGCTGTTCGGTGACGCCGAGCAGCGCTCGGCCCGCGAGCTCCGCCGCGCCGCCGACGCCGCCGCGCGCGCGCAGCGGTTCGACGAGGCGATCGTGCTGCGCATCCGCGCCATGGCTCGGGGGCTCGCCGAGCGCGGCATCGTCATGCTGCCCCCGGGTGCGACCGTGCACGCCTTCGCCCGGCGCACCGCGCTCATCTTCCCCGCGCACACGGCGACGCTGGATGCCGCCGCCGACGCCTTCGACGAGGTCCGCTATCTGCGCGGCACGGGCAGCCCGGCCGCGTACGAGCTGGTGCGCGAGCTCGATGCCGCGCTCGTCGACGCGCATCCCGCCGAGCTTCCCGAGCTCGAGAGCCCGCCGACCGCGGGGGCGCGACGATGAGGCTCGAGCCCGCGGGGGCGACGACGACCACCCCGGCGGGCGCGCCTCGGGGCGGCGACACCTCGGCGAGCGGCGCCATGCCGCCCGCCTCGCCGGGCCCGGCACGCCGCCGGCGCATCGCCGGCTGGTCGGCCATCGTCGTCGCCCTGCTGCTGCTGGCGTCGATCGGCGTGCTCGTGCAGCAGGCGATGCGCCCGCCCGAGACGGGCGTGCTCGACCCGCAGGGCGTCGGCCCGTCGGGCGCGCAGGCGCTCGCGCGCGTGCTCGAGGCCGAAGGCACCCCCATCGTGATCGTGCGCGACCGCGCCGCCGCGCTGCGCGAGCTGGGCCGGGGCGATGCCACCCTCGTGCTCGGCGACACCGCGTCGCTCAGCGATGCGACGCTCCTCGACGTGGTCGCGGCGGCGTCCGAGGCGGTGCTGCTCCAGGTGCGCAGCCGGCTGCCCGAGATGCTGATCGATGGCGCCTCCGCCGCCCGGTTCCACGCAGGCGACGCCGTCCCCGCCCGCTGCGAGCTCCCGGCACCCCGCGCGGCGGGACCGGTGATCCCGGGCCGGATGATCGAGCTTTCTGCGGCGGCCGAGGCCGCCGGCGCGATCGGCTGCTACCCGAATGAGGGCGCGTTCGGCCTTGTGCGCGCGCGGTCCGTCGTCGACACCCCCGTGACCCTGATCGACGCGGGCGCGCTCTTCAGCAACGCGCACATCGTCGAGGAGGGCAACGCCGCCCTCGCGCTCGGCCTGCTCCGCCCCGCCGCCGGCGCCCCCCCCCTCGTCTGGTACGTGCCCGCGCTCGCCGACGCCGACGCCGGGGCCGAGCCCCCGACACTCGGCGAGCTCACCCCGGACTGGGTCACGCCCGCGATCGTGCTGCTGCTGTGCGCGGGCATCGTCGCCGCGATCTGGCGGGGCCGCCGCTTCGGTCCGCTGGTCGCCGAGCGCCTGCCCGTTACCGTGCGCGCCGCCGAGACCACGGAGGGGCGCGCCCGCCTCTATGCCCGCGGCCGTGACGCCGTGCACGCCGCCGATCAGCTGCGCATCGGCGCGCTCGAGCGGCTCGCGCGGGCGCTCGGGCTCGGACCCGCCGCGGCGGCACCAGAGATCGCCGACGCCGCCGCCGCGCAGATCGGGGCCGATCCGCGCGCGATCCGCGCGATCCTGCTCACCGAGCTCCCCGCCTCCGACGCCCAGCTCGTCGCCCTCAGCGACCGCCTCATCGACCTTGAAACCGCGGTGCGCCGCGCCACCCGACCGGAAGGGACCCAGCCATGACCGCAGCCGACGCGGACGCCATGCCCGCCACCGCCGCCGCTCCCGAGGCCGCACACGAGCCCGCCGCCCTCCGCGACGCGATGCACCGCGTCCGACAGGAGGTCGGCAAGGCCGTCGTCGGGCAGGACGGCGCGGTCACCGGGCTGCTCATCGCGCTGCTGGCCGGCGGGCACGTGCTGGTGGAGGGTGTGCCCGGTGTCGCCAAGACGCTGCTCGTGCGCTCGCTCAGCCGGGCCCTCGGCCTCGACACGAAGCGCATCCAGTTCACCCCCGACCTGATGCCGGGCGACGTCTCGGGCTCGCTGATCTACGACGCCCGCACCGGCGAGTTCGAGTTTCGCGAGGGCCCCGTGTTCACGAACATCGTGCTGGCCGACGAGATCAACCGCACGCCCCCGAAGACCCAGGCCGCTCTGCTCGAGGCCATGGAGGAGCACCAGGTCTCGACCGATGGCGTCACCCGACCGCTCCCGGACCCCTTCCTCGTCGCGGCGACCCAGAACCCGATCGAGCACGAGGGCACGTACTCGCTGCCCGAGGCGCAGCTCGACCGGTTTCTCCTCAAGCTCATCATCGACGTTCCCACCCGCGACGCCGAGCTGGACGTGCTGCGCCGGCACGCCGCCGGCTTCGACCCCCGCGCGCTCGCGGGCGTGGAGGCCGTGGTGAGCGCCGACGAGATCCGGGCGGCGCGGCGGGCCGTGGCATCCGTCGCCGTCTCTGACGAGCTGCTGGCCTACGTCGTCGACCTCGCGCGTGCCACCCGCGAGAGCCCGTCGGTGCTGCTGGGGGTGAGCCCTCGCGCGTCGACCGGACTGCTCGCCGCCGCGAAGGCCTGGGCGTGGCTCAGCGGCTACTCGGCGATCACCCCGGACCACGTGCAGACCATGGTGGTGCCGGCCTGGCGCCACCGCGTGCGCCTGCGCACCGAGGCGGAGCTCGAGGGCGTCTCGGTCGACGCCGTGCTCGGCTCGGTGCTGCAGCAGACCCGGGTGCCGCTCTAGCCATGTTCGTGACGGGTCGCTCGGCACTCCTCGTCGGTCTCGGCGTGGTGCCCCTCGTGCTGCTCGCGGGCGCCGGCTGGCCCGCGTGGCCGGTGGCCCTCGGCTGGCTCGCGCTGTGCGCGGCGCTCGTGGCGGTGGATGCCGCGGCCGCCGCCGATCCCTCGGCCCTCGCCGTGCAGCGCGTGCTGCCGGGCCGCGCTCGACTCGGCGAGCCCGTGGCGGGCGAGCTGTGGCTGCACAACCGCGGCGGGCGGCGGATGCGCGGGCTGGTGCGCGATGCGTGGCAGCCCACCGCCGGCGCCCCGCTCGCGCGCGCCGCGATCGACGTGCCCGGCGGCGAGCGGCGTCTCGTGCGGGTGCCGCTGCTGCCGCGCCGTCGCGGCGAGCTGCGAAGCGGCTTCGTGGTCGTGCGCGCGCTCGGACCGCTCGGCATCGCGGGGCGCCAGCGTCGCATCGACGCGCCGGGCAGCATCCGCGTGCTCCCCCCGTTCGCCTCGCGCAAGCACCTGCCCTCCCGCCTCGCGCGCCTGCGCGAGCTCGACGGCAACACCAGCATCCAGGTGCGCGGGCAGGGGACCGAGTTCGACTCCCTCCGCGAGTACGTGCGCGGCGACGACGTGCGCGCGATCGATTGGCGCGCCACGGCCCGTGCGGGCACCACCATGCTGCGCACCTGGCGCCCCGAGCGCGACCGTCACGTGGTCATCCTCATCGACACGGGGCGCACCAGCGCCGCCCGCGTGGGCGACGGGGTGCGTCTGGACGCCGCGATGGAGGCCGCCCTGCTGCTCGCCGCCCTCGTGACGCGGGCCGGCGACCACGTGCACCTGCTGATGTTCGACCGCGCCGTGCGCGCGCGGGTGACCGGCGTCGACGGGGCGGCGCTGCTCCCCTCCCTCGTGGACGCGATGGCCCCC
Source organism: Actinomycetes bacterium (assembly GCA_029779645.1). Lineage (GTDB taxonomy): Bacteria > Actinomycetota > Actinomycetes > Actinomycetales > Microbacteriaceae > Microbacterium. The sequence goes on from JAKPAC010000010.1 coordinate 275,310, forward strand.
GTCGAGCCGCAGCTGATCGACACCGACTGGGACGCGGCCTTCGCCCAGGTGCGCGCCCTGACCTCGCGGCCGTCGCTGGTGGTGGTGCTCACCGCGCAGGATGCCGCCGAGTCGGCCCGCGGCCTGCTCGGCTCGCTGCCCGGCATCGCCCGGCGCGCGCACGTGCTGCTGGGCAGCGCCACCGACACCGCCCTGCGCGACATCGCCGCCGAGCGCGACAGCGCCGACGAGGTGTATCGCGCGGCCGCCGCCGAGCGCGCGCTGCGCGACGCCGCGCGCCTGGCGGCCGCGGTCGGACGCGCCGGCGCCGAGGCGGTCACTGGCAGCCCTGAGGACCTCCCCCCGCGGATCGCCGACCGCTACCTGGCGCTGAAGGCCGCCGGGCGGCTCTAAGCGCGCCGATCAGGCAATTCTCAGACACACCGGGGCCGCAGCGTTCCGCCGCGTCCCCCTCGGCGCTACGCTCGCGACGACGAAAGGAGTCCGAAGATGTCGGACAACGCACGCAGCACTTCCGGGCCCAGCATGGCGCATCGGCTCATCGCAGAGGCCCTGGGAACCTTCCTCCTCGTGTTCGGCTCGCTCAGCGCCGCGCTGTTCGCCGCCGATTTCGGCACCGGCGCCAACGGCACCTCGCTCGGCATCGGCTTCGTCGGCGTCGCGCTCGCCTTCGGCCTGACGCTGATGGCCGCCATCTACGCGTGGGGCCCGATCTCGGGCGGCCACTTCAACCCCGCCGTCACCTTCGGCCTCGCCGCCTCCGGGCGCTTCGCCTGGAAGGACGTCGGCGGCTACATCGTCGCCCAGATCATCGGCGGCGCGATCGGCACCACGCTCATCGTGCTCATCGGCCTGTTCGGCCCGGACGGCTGGCTCACGCGGGCCCGCGACGGCGGCTTCGCCAGCAACGGCTTCGGCGAGCACTCCCCCGGCGGCTTCGGCCTGGGCGCGGCCATCATCGCCGAGATCCTGTTCACCGCGGTCTTCGTGCTCGTCATCCTGGGCGTCACCCACGGCAAGCGCGGCGCGGGGGCGTTCGCTGGCCTCGTGATCGGCCTGACGCTGACGTTCATCCACCTCGCCCTGATCCCGATCACCAACGCGTCGGTGAACCCGGCCCGCTCCATCGCCGCGGCGATCTACGGCGGCCCGGACGCGCTTGCCCAGCTCTGGGTCTTCCTCGTGTTCCCCCTCATCGGCGGGCTCCTGGGCGGCTACGTGCACCGCGGCCTCATCGAGCGCATCCCGGCGCCGACCCAGCAGTCAGAGGCGCGCACCCGCTAGGCACACGCACAGCCGCGCACCCGCCGGCCACACAACAGCAATGGCCCGCCTCATTCGAGGCGGGCCATTGCTGTCACTCAGCTCAGATCAGTTCGAACCGGTCTGCGTCGGCGACCTTCGCCCATGCGGCGACGAAGTCGTCGATGAACGTGCGGTCGGCATCGTCGGCGCCGTAGACCTCTGCGATCGCGCGCAGCTCGGAATTCGAGCCGAACACCAGGTCGACGCGGGTGCCGACCCACGATGCCTCGCCCGTGACGACGTCGGTCGCCTGGAACGTGGTCGAGTCGGCGTCGATCGGCGCCCACTGGGTGCCCATGTCGAGCAGGTTCACGAAGAAGTCACGGCTGAGCACGCCGGGACGCTCGGTGAAGACGCCGTGCGACGAGCCGTCCCAGTTGGTGTCGAGCACACGCAGGCCGCCGATGAGGGCGGTCATCTCGGGTGCGGTCAGGTTCAGCAGGTTCGCCTTGTCGATGAGCAGGTGCTCGGCCGGCACGCCCGACGCCGCCGCGCGAGGCCCGACGTAGTTGCGGAATCCGTCGGCGGTGGGCTCGAGGTAGCCGAACGACTCGACGTCGGTCTTCTCCTGCGTCGCGTCGGTGCGGCCGGCGCGGAACGGCACGGTGACCTCGTGGCCGCCGTCCTTCGCCGCCTGCTCGACGCCGGCGTTGCCGGCCAGCACGATGAGGTCGGCCAGCGACACGCGCTTGCCGCCCTCCTGCGCCGCGTTGAAGGCATCCTTCAGCCCCGTGAGCACCGAGAGCACCTTGGCGCTGCGCTCGGGGTTGTTGGCAGCCCAGTCCTTCTGCGGCGCGAGCGCGAGGCGGGCGCCGTTGGCGCCGCCGCGCTTGTCGCTGTTGCGGAACGACGCCGCCGAGGCCCATGCGGTCGAGACGAGCTCGGAGACGCTGAGCCCGGCCGCGAGGATCTGCTGCTTCAGCGCGGCCTGGTCGGCGGCATCGATCAGCTCGTGGTCGACGGCGGGCACCGGGTCCTGCCAGAGCAGCTCCTCGGTCGGCGCGAGCTTGCCGAGGTAGCGCGACGACGGGCCCATGTCGCGGTGCGTCAGCTTGAACCATGCGCGCGCGAAGGCGTCGGCGAAGGCCTCGGGGTCTTCGTTGAAGCGCTTCGAGATCGGCCCGTAGATCGGGTCGAACCGCAGCGACAGGTCGCTGGTGAGCATGCGGGGCTCGCGACGCTTGGTCGCGTCGTGCGCCATCGGCACCATGTCGGCGCCGCCGCCGTTGACCGGGCGCCACTGCTTGGCGCCGGCCGGGCTGTCCATGAGCTCCCATTCGTAGGCGAAGAGGATGTGGAAGAACTCGTTGTCCCAGCGCGTCGGGTGGTAGGTCCAGGTGACCTCGAGCCCGCTCGCGATCTGGTCGTCGCCCTTGCCGGTGCCGTACGAGTTGTGCCAGCCCAGGCCCTGGTGCTCGAGGCCCGCCGATTCGGGGGCGTCGCCGACGTGGTCGGCCGAGGCGGCGCCATGGGTCTTGCCGAAGGTGTGCCCACCCGCGATCAGCGCCACGGTCTCCTCGTCGTCCATCGCCATGCGCTTGAACGTCTCGCGGATGTCGCCGGCGAGCGCGACCGGGTCGGGGTTGCCCCCGATGCCCTCGGGGTTGACGTAGATGAGCCCCATCTGCACCGCGGCGAGCGGGTTCTCGAGGTCGCGGTCGCCGGGGGTGTAACGGTCCTCGTCACCGAGCCACGAGGTCTCGGAGCCCCAGTACACGTCGTCGTCCGGCTCCCACGCGTCGACGCGGCCACCGGCGAAGCCGAAGGACGTGAAGCCCATCTGGTCCATCGCGACGGTGCCGGCGAAGATCATGAGGTCGGCCCACGAGACGCTCTTGCCGTACTTCTTCTTGACGGGCCAGAGGATGCGGCGCGCCTTGTCGAGGCCGGCGTTGTCGGGCCAGCTGTTCAGGGGCGCGAAGCGCTGCTGACCGGAGTTGCCGCCGCCGCGACCGTCGGTCACGCGATAGGTGCCGGCGCTGTGCCACGCCATGCGCACCATGGCGGGGCCGTAGTTGTCGAAGTCGGCCGGCCACCAGTCCTGCGGGGTGGTGAGGCACGCCTCGACGTCGCGCCGCAGCTCGTCGAGGTCGACGGCCTCGAAGGCGGCCTTGTAGTCGAAGCTCGCCCCGTAGGGGTTGATCACGGGCTGGTTCTTGGCGAGGATGCGCAGGTTCAGGCGGTTCGGCCACCACTCCTGGTTGCCGGTGCCCTGCGCGGTGCGGGGGTCGCCGCCGTGCACGACGGGGCACTTCGCCTGCGCCTCGTTCTCGGCGAGCGCCTTCTCCTGGGACGTGGGGGCGTCGATGATGCCCTCGGTGTTTTCGGTCATGTTTCCCTTCCCTGATGCGAGATGTAGAACTGAAAGAACGTGGATGCCGCGATGGGCGCCGCGCAGGTCACCCGATCGGCGCCGGTCCCGTCGGCGCGCCTGCCCGGGCATCCGCGCAAGCCGCGCACATGCCCCAGAACGTGACCTCAGCCTCGCGGATCGCGAAGCCGTGGGTCTCGGCGGGCGCCAGGCATGGGGCCGAGCCGTGGGCGCAGTCGACGTCGACCACCGCACCGCAGCCGGTGCAGACCAGGTGGTGATGATTGTCGCCGACCCGCAGCTCGAACAGCCCGGGGCGCCCCGCCGGCTCGAAGCGGCGCACGAGCCCGGCGTCGACGAAGTCGCTGAGGGCGTTGTAGACCGACTGCAGGCTCGTCTGCGGCAGCGATCGGGTGACCCGGCGGTGCAGCTCATCGGCCGGCGCGTGCGGGTGGGCGCCGAGCGCCTCGATCACGGCGCGCCGCGAGCCGGTGACGCGAAGCCCCGCGCCGCGCAGCATCCCGGCGGCATCGATCTCGAGGGCCGCGGCGGCGTCTCGCCCGCCTCCGCGCCCGGCGGCACGCGTGCTGCCGGGGGTGCGGATGCTGGTCGAGGGCATGCCCCCATGATAGCGCCTATTTTGAGTAATTCAAAATAGATTGGTGTGTCTCAACCGGCGACGAGCGTGGGCGTGCCTGCCTCGAACTCGGTGAGGTCGCCTGTCTCGCCTCGCCGCGCCGCGCGCCCGCCGAGCACGAGCATGTACACGAGGAACACCGCCAGGGCCGCGGCGCCGATCGCGAGCTTGAGCGGCCATGGCCACGCCTGCGGGGTAACGAAGCCCTCGACCAGCCCCGAGAGCCCCAGCGCGAAGATCAGGCCGATCGCGACGGTGGCGAGCGCTCGGCCCTCGCTGGCGAGCGCCGCGCCGCGCGCGCGTCGCCCGGGTGCAACCCAGGCCCAGAAGATGTGCAGCCCGGCCGCGGCCGCGACGAAGATGCAGGTGAGCTCGAGCAGGCCGTGCGGCAGGATGAACTGCAGGAAGATGTCGCCGCGATCAAACGCGAGCATGACGGCCGCGGCCGCGCCCACGCCGACGGCGTTCTGCACGAGCACCATGAGGGGCCACACGCCCGTGATCCCGAACAGCACGCACTGCGCCGCGATCCACGCGTTGTTCGTCCACACGGTGCCGGCGAACACCGCCGCCGGGTTCTCGCGGTAGTAGCCGACGAAGCTCTCGCCGACGTAGCGCTGCAGCTCGGCCTGCGAACCGAGCGTCGCGACGAGCGCGGGGTCCCCCGACACCCAGAACGCGACGAGGACCGCCACCCCGACGAAGCCGAGCGCGATCACGAGGGCGCTCCAGCGCACCCGGTAGAGCGCGGCCGGCAGCTGAAGGACGAAGAATCGCGGGATCTGCCGCAGCACGTTCTCGCCACCGCCGGTGAGTCGCAGGCGCGCCCGCGCCAGCAGCGTCGAGACGTGGTCGCCGTGCGCGGTGCGGCCGGCCGAGGTCTTGATGTCTGCCAGGTCCGCCGATGCGGAGCGATACCTGGTGACCAGCTCATCGACCTGTGCGCCGGTGAGCCGGCGCTCGCGGCCGAGCTCGTCGAGGCGGGCCCACTCCTGCGCCCGTGCGGCGGTGAGGGCGTCGAGATCCATTTGGTTAACTGTAGTCATGACGACTCCGCTCGCCGCGCCCGCCCACGGACATCCCGTCGCGGTCCACCAGGACGAGGTGCTCACGGGCGAGGCAGTCGCCCTCGATGTGCAGCCGGTCGGCTTCTTCATGCGCGCCCTCGGCGCCATCATCGATGCGCTCGTGAGCATCGCGGTGTTCCTGCTGCTGCTGTGGGCGATCGCTGCGGCCGAGTCTGCCGGCGTGGTCGCGCCTGAGCTGTTTCCGATCCTGACAGTGACGCTGCTCGTGCTCGTCCTCGTGGTGCTGCCGACGGCGGTCGAGACCGCCAGCCGCGGGCGCAGCCTCGGCCGCCTCGCGGTCGGCGCGCGCATCGTCCGCGCCGACGGCGGCGCCTCGGGCTTTCGCCAGGCCTTCATCCGCGCGCTGCTCGGCGTGCTCGAGATCTGGTTCACGTTCGGCGGGCTCGCCGCGCTCGTCGGCGCCTTCACCCCGCGGTCGCAGCGCCTCGGCGACCTCGTCGCCGGCACCTACTCGGAGCGCACCCGCACCCCCGCGCTTCCCACCGCCGTGCTCGAGCTGCCCGCGGCGCTCGCGGGCTGGGCGACGGTCGCCGACGTGGCGCGCATGCCGGAGCGCCTCGCCCGCCGGGTCGCGCAGTTCGTGGCGCAGGCCGATCGCATGCAGCCGGCCGCACGGGCGCGGGTCGCGGCATCCCTCGCCGACGAGGTGGCGCCCCACGTCGCGCCGCTGCCGGGGGTCGCCCCAGAGACGCTGCTGCGCGGCGTCGTCGCGGTGCGGCGCGAGCGCGAGCTGCGCGCGCTGCAGCTCGAGGACGCGCGCGTCGCGGGGCTCCTCGTCGGCGGCGAGCTGCCGCGGGGCTTCCCGCAGCGCTGATCGCGCCCGCCGCCGGCTGCGAACCCGGCTGCGGCCCCGGCCGCGGCCCCGCCTAGTAGCGGTAGTGCTCCAGCTTGTACGGGCCGTCGACCGGCACGCCGATGTACGCGGCCTGCTCGGGCGAGAGCTCCGAGAGCTCGATGCCGAGCGCCGCGAGGTGCAGGCGCGCGACCTTCTCGTCGAGCGCCTTGGGCAGCACGTGCACGCCGAGCGGGTAGGCGGCGAGGTTCGTGAACAGCTCGATCTGCGCGAGCACCTGGTTCGTGAACGAGGCGCTCATCACGAACGACGGGTGGCCCGTGGCGTTGCCGAGGTTCATCAGGCGACCCTCCGAAAGCACCAGGATGCTGCGGCCCGTCGGCAGCTGCCACTCGTGCACCTGCGGCTTGATCTCGGTGGCGGTGGCGCCCTCGAGCGCCTCGAGGCCGGCCATGTCGATCTCGTTGTCGAAGTGCCCGACGTTCGCGATCACGGCGAGGTGCTTGAGCGCGAGCATGTGCTCGGTCGTGACGACGTCCTTGTTGCCCGTGCCGGTCACGATGATGTCGACGTCGCCGACGACCGACTCGAGCTTGGCGACCTGGAAGCCGTCCATCGCCGCCTGCAGCGCGCAGATCGGGTCGATCTCGGAGACGATCACGCGGGCGCCCTGGCCGCGGAGGGCCTCGGCCGCGCCCTTGCCGACGTCACCGTAGCCGGCCACGAACGCCACCTTGCCGCCCATGAGCACGTCGGTGGCCCGGTTGAGGCCGTCGGGCAGCGAGTGCCGGATCCCGTACTTGTTGTCGAACTTCGATTTCGTGACCGAGTCGTTCACGTTGATCGCGGGGAACAGCAGCTCGCCGTTCGCGGCCAGCTCGTACAGGCGGTGCACGCCGGTGGTGGTCTCCTCCGTGACGCCGATGATGCCGTCGGCGACCTTCGTCCAGCGCCCGGGTGCCTGCGCGATGGATGCGCGCAGCAGCTCGAGGATCACACCGTACTCGTGCGAGTCGCCCTCGGCTGTGGCCGGCACCGCGCCGGCGGCCTCGAACTCCCGGCCCTTGTGCACGAGCAGCGTGGCGTCGCCGCCGTCGTCGAGGATCATGTTCGGCCCGGTCCAGTCGGCGCCCGCGGCGGCGGCCTCGGCCGACCAGTCGAAGATGCGCTCGGTGCACCACCAGTACTCTTCGAGGCTCTCACCCTTCCACGCGAACACGGGCACGCCTGCGGGCGCATCCACGGTGCCGCCCGGGCCGACGACGGTCGCGGCGGCGGCCTCGTCCTGCGTCGAGAAGATGTTGCAGCTGGCCCAGCGCACCTGCGCGCCCAGGGCGACGAGCGTCTCGATGAGCACGGCCGTCTGCACGGTCATGTGCAGCGAGCCGGCGATGCGCGCGCCGCGCAGCGGCTGCGAGGCTGCGAACTCCTCGCGCAGGGCCATCAGGCCGGGCATCTCGTTCTCGGCGAGGCGGAGCTGGTGGCGGCCGGTCGCCGCGAGCGAAAGATCGGCGACCTTGAAATCAAAAGCAGGCATCCGACCATTCTGCCACCCGCCGCCGGCGGCCCCGGCCCGGGCGTCAGAACCGGATCGCGTCGATCGGCTTGACGCGCACGGCGATCAGCGCGGGGATGAGCCCGGCGATCGCGCCGACCCCCACCGCCGCGATGAGTCCGGTCAGCGCGGCCGAGAACGGGAACGGCGGAACATCGGAGATGCCCGGCGCCAGGCCCTGCACGACGAACGGCTGCTGCATGAGCACCACCACGATGATGATGCCGATGGCACCGGCGACCAGGGTCGCGACGACGCTCTCGAGCATCACGGCGAGGAAGATGCGCCCGCCCGTCGCACCGAAGCTGCGGCGCACGCCGATCTCGCGGATGCGCTGGCGCATGGCCACGAGCTGGATGTTGACGAGCCCGAGCCCGCCCAGCAGCAGCACGATGCCGGCGATGGCGCCGGTGATCAGCGTGAACACGATCATCGGGTCGCCGCCCATCTGCGCGCCGTAGTCGGAGCGGCGCACCTCGACCGTGAAGTCGTCTGTGAGCCCGGCCCGCAGGTCTTGGGCGAGCACGGGTGCGATCTCGCCCACCTGCGCGGTCGTCAGCCACACCTCGTGCTGCATGCTGAACCCGGCCGGCAGCGCGTCCATCGGGGCGCGGAAGTCGTCGAAGCGCATGTCGATGCGCAGCTCCTCGTCCCAGACGCCCTGCTTGGGCGTGACGCCCACCACCTGGTAGACGCCGTCCCAGACGCCGCCGATCCGCACCGTCGGATGGGTGTCGATCGAGGGCGAGCCGAGGCGTTCCCACAGCGGCGCCGAGATCACGATCGCCGGCGCCAGCAGCTCGGCATCGGCCGGCACGAACCAGCGGCCCTGTTCGATGCTCACCCGGTGGATGGTGCCGAACGCGGGGTCGACGATCCGCGCCTGCACGGGCGTCATCCCCTCCGGCAGCCCCGCCAACAGCTCGGTCTGGGCGCTGCGCGTGCTGTGCGAGAAGTCGTAGCGCTCGAACACCCGCTCGACCTGGGTGTTCCAGGCGTCTTGATCGACCTGCTCGCTGCCGTTCGGGTACTTCGCGATCGTGAGCGTGGCCTCGCGGCCGCCCCAGCGGTCGTTCATCTCGGCCATGAACTGGCGCTGCAGCTCGCCGATCGCGACGACGGCGGTGAGCGCCGCGACCGCCAGCGCAACGCCGATGAGGCTGAGGAGCACCCGCAGCTTGTGCACCCGCAGCTCATCCCAGGCCTCGCCGATGGCCCCGACGAACGGCGCGATGCCGGCGCGCGCCATCTCAGCCCTCCCCGTTCGGGGCGGCCGGGGCGTCGGCCACGCTGAGCCCGAGGGCGGCCTCGGCCGAGGCATCCACCGTCAGCGTGCTGGCCGCGAAGGCGAGCTCGAGGTCTGCGGGGCGCAGGACGCCCCCGTCGAGGCGGTAGTGCCGGCGCGCGCGGGCGGCGACGTGGAGGTCGTGCGTGATCGTGATGAGCGCCGCGCCCGACTCGGTCGCGACGTCGTCGAGGAGCGCCATGACCGTGGCGCCCGTGTCGATGTCGAGGGCTCCGGTGGGCTCGTCGGCGAGGATGAGCCGCGGCTTTCGCACGAGGGCGCGGGCGATCGCGACGCGCTGCTGCTCGCCGCCCGAGAGCTTCTCCGGCTTCGAGTCGAGGCGTCCGGCGAGGCCCACGCGCTCGAGCATCTCGGCCGCCAGCTCGCGGCGGCGCCAGAACATGGTGCCCTGCGAGTACATCAGGGGCATCACGACCTGCTCGAGCGCCGTGCGCCCGGGCAGGAGGTTGAACTGCTGGAAGACGAACCCGATGTCTCGACCCCGCGCGAGGTCGCGGGCGCGAGCGCTCAGACCGCGCACCTCGCGGCCCTCGAACGTCACGGTGCCCGCGGTCGGCTCGTCGAGCATCCCCAGGATGTTGAGCAGCGTCGTCTTGCCCGAGCCGCTGCGGCCGACGATCGAGACGTGGTCGCCGACCTCGACCTCGAGGTCGATGTCGGTCAGGATGTCGAGGTTCGCGCCGTCGGGCAGCCGCACGCTGCGCGCCACGCCGGCGAGCTGGAGCAAGGTCACCAGCTGACTCCCGACTCACAGACCTCCTCGCCCGGGGCGATCTCGTAGCAGAACTGCTCGACGGGTGCGAGGATGCCCGGCACGAACTGACGGATCATGTCGCCCTCCGCGAGGCCCTCGACCACCTCGACGCTCACGCCGTCCGAGACGCCGAGGGTGACGGTGCGCTCCTCGGGCTCGCCCGCGCCGGTGTCGACCCAGACGCGGCCGCTGCCCGCGCCGCCCTGCACCGCGGTGGTGGGCACGATGAGCGCATCCTCGACGGTGCCGACGGTGATGCCGATCGTGGCGGGAAGCCCGGCGAACACGGTCTGCTCGGCCGGGATCGCGCAGCGCACGCTCGTGGTCGCGTCGTCGGCGACCTGCACGGTGAGTCCGGTGCAGGTGAACGGGGCGGGGCCGCCGGCGATCGAGAGGGATGCGTCGGTGGGGGCGTTGATGAGCCGGTAGAGCTGCACGGGCTCGATCGTGCCGAGCACGTGGAAGGTCAGCGGTGTGAGCTTGGCGTACTCGACGCCGACCGACGCGCGCTGATTCTTCACGAGCGCGACGTCGCTGAGGTCGCCCGCGAACGGCGCGACCAGGTCGACGGTGCGCACCGGGGAGTCGGTCTTCACGCGAAACAGCACCTGCCCGGCGGCAACGCGCTGCCCATCGGCGACGAGCGCCTCGACGACGACGCCCTCGACATCCGACTTCAGCGCCACGGGGGCGTCGCGGGCGACGGTCCCCGCGACATCCAGCGCGTTGACGATCGAGCCGCGCTCGACCGGGATGACCGGGTCGGCGATCTGGCCGGACGGCTGCTCGGCCGACGCCTGGGCGTCGGGGAAGAATGCCACCTTCACGAGGCTCGCGGCGATCGCGCCGAACACGATGAGGGTCAGGATCGGGAGCACCCATTTGCGCCAGACGGTCATGAATTCCCTTTCGAGTCGCCCTATCGCGACGTATGGCCTCCCCGCGGCGGCGCTGCCGGTGCGGGTGACGGCGCCTCGATGCGCATCGTCGCGTGGCGGACGACCTGCCACCCCTTCGGCGCAGAGAGACGGTCGGCGTGAATGGCGCACAGGTCGTGCGCGTGCGGTTCTCGATGCGCTGCGAGCGGACCCAGCACGGCCATCTGGTCGCCGTAGTCGTAGGTCAGCGTCGCAACCGCCTCACGGGCGCACGCGACTTTGGAGCAGAGTCGTTGCAGCATCCCGGCCAGCCTATGCGAAGGCGCCTCGGCTCCCGGCACCCGCGCGGCGCGCCCTCACCTAGACTTGGCCGCATGGCAAGACTGTGGGGCCGGGCCGCTCGCATCCCCGAAACCGCTCCGCGGCGACCCTCACGGCACGACCGCCACGGCCGCGTCGGCCGCAGCTCGGTCGTCCGCCCGCCGCTGCCGCCGCTGGACACCCGCTTCGATCGCTTCGAGATCGCGGTCGGCGGCGCCGCCGAGTTCCTCCGCTCGGCGTGGCCCGAGCTGATCGACGTGCGCTACGAGATCGCGGCGATGCCCGAGCATCCCGACCCGAACGGCCTGCCTCGCTGGTGGACGAGCACGGCGCAGAAGCGGATCGTGCTCTACCGGCTTCCCATCGAGCGCCTCACCCGTCTGCACCGCGACGACGAGCTGCACCGCCGGATGGCGATCGAGGCCAGCGTGTTCCGCGCGAGCGCCGAGTACCTGGGCCGCGACCCCTGGGATCTCGGCCGCGACCACTTCCACTTCTAGCTCTACCGCCCGGCGCCCCGCACCTCAGCGCGTTCCAGCAGCGCCCTGACGAGACGATCGCCTCGACCCGATGGGCATCATCGGCACGGCCAAGCCGGCGAACGCGACAAGCGGCCAGACGCTGCCCGACGCGATCGCCAGCACCGTGCCGACGAACGCCAGCACGATCGCGATCGACCACACCAGCGCGAGCAGCCAGGCTGGGCGGCCCGCGGCGTTCTTCGTGCTGCACATGCCCGCCAGCGTAGCCACCGGCGTCATGCGGCTGACGAGACGCACACGACGTGCTCAGCCGCCACCCGTCGCGCTTGAAGCACTCAGGGCTCCGCTGAACGCAGCGACGCCGTCGGAACGAATCTGACAGCGGTGTCGTGCCGCGCATGCGCTCGGAACGGAGGCGGGTCGTCGCCGGCGGCACTGCCCTCGGCGAAGGCGTGATTCCAGTGCTCGGCGGGCTTGAGGTCAACGACGGCGACCGCAACGCACCGCAAGCCGAGCAACGCGGAGCCCGACCCGAGCACGGCGACCAGACCCTACGGATACACCCGTACGGCGTCGCCCAGCGCCTCCGAAGACCACACCGGGTAGGCGGCGTTCAGCCCCTCGGCAACGAGCGACACCGATGCGTGCAGCACGACGCCGCCGGCGTCGATCGCGTAGACGCCGGTGCCCGGCAGCGCGAGCGTCGCGGTGCCGCCGGCCGTCAGCGCGAGCGCGATGGCCCGGCCGTTCGGGGGCGTCACCGTGACCGTCGCCGGCGCGCCCGCGCTGGTGACATGCAGCGTCGGCGCGCCGCCGCCCGTCACGGCGAACAGGCTCGGCACCGCGATTGCGGGAGCCGCCGCGTGCCAGGCGTAGTCGCCGCCAGGGCCCGCCTGCGTGGCCTGGCGCGCCGCCGCCACGACCGGCACGCTGGCCTCGACGGTGATCGAGTACGAGCCCGCCGGGAGCCGAGGAAGCTCCAGGTCGACGGGCACCCCCGCTTCCATGGGCACGCTGATCGGCGCCAGGGCAGGAGCATCCACGCCCGTCGCCACGGTGACGCGCGCCTCGCCCGCCGACGCCGGCGCGAGCACGCGCACGACCGTCGTCACGGCGTCGGGAAGCTCGTCGGCGGGGCCCGCCGGCACGACGACGCCCGGAATCACCTGACGCGCCGAGGGCAGGGCGATCGAGGTCTGCACGTCGACGCCGGAGGGCGTGATGGTGCGGATCCAGCTCGACTGCAGCGTCGCCGTGACGGGCGCGCCCTGCGCGGTCACTCGCACGACGGGGTTGTCGGCGTGGGGCGCGAGCCCCGCGAGCGGCACCACGCGCTGCGCGCGGGGCGGCACGACGATGACGGTTCCGGCGCCGCCGTCGGCGGTGGATGCCCCGGCCGCCGTGAACGCGGTCAGCGAGACGGTCGCCGCCACGGCGCTCGGGTTGCCCAGCTGCACGAAGCCCGCACGCCCGGTCGTGCTCGCGCCGCCCACGAGCCAGGACTCGCTCAGCGGCGGGGTGCATCCGGCGGCAGCGAGCCCGCGGATGTCGTCGGCCTCGACGACGCTGGACGTCGCGGCGGCGAGCTGCGCGGGCGCGTCGGCCGAGGGCGCCTCGATGTAGCTGAGCGCGCCGAGCTCGCCCTGCACATCGGGGGTGACGAGGGCGGTCACCTCGGGTCCGGCGCCGCCGGCGGCGATCGCCGGGGCTCCCGCGATCGTCGTCGCCGCAGCGGCGACGTCGATGGCCGAGGCATCCACGCTCGTGCGCCCGCCGACCAGGATGCCGCCCGCGCACGCGAGGGTCACATCGGCGGCGGCAGGGCGCTCGTCGAGCGCGAGCGGGGTCGTGACGACCGGCCGCCAGGGCGTGAACACCGCGGCGCCCACCAGGGCGACGGCGCCCACGGCGACCGAGGCGCCGACGATCAGCCGAGCGCCGAGCGTCGCGGCCGCGAACGCACGCGAGCGGGTCATGCCTCGCCTCCCTTCGAGCCGAGGCCCGCATCGGCATCGGCATCGGCCGTAGCACGAGCACCAACCCCAGCCCCATCCCCAGCCCCAGCAGAGCGAACGACATCGCGGTCGCGCCCGCGCCCGACCCCGACCAGCAGATGCGGCCAGCGGCGCGAGGCGCGACGCGACGCCGCGGTCGGCAGCGCCAGCAGCACGGCGATCGCGAGCGCCACGAGCTGCAGCGTGATGATGGCGCCCTGCGCGCTGGGCGCCGCGGGCGCGGTGGTCGTCGCGGGCGCTTCGACCCGCCACAGCTCGCCCCGCGCGGTGTTGCCCACGGCGACGAGGCCGGCGATCTGATCGAGCGATGCCGCGGCCGAGAGGATGCGCATGCGGGCGGGATCGCTCACCCCGGCGGCCTCGGCATCGCCCACCAGCAGCACGAACGACAGGCCGGCCGCGTCCAGCAGCTCCGAGACGTCGGCGCCGCTCGGGGCCACGAGGTTCGCGGTCAGCTCGGCGATCTGCGCATCGCGGGCGGTGGCCGTGCGCGCGGTCGAGTCCGCCGTCGACTGCCCGCCGAGGGTCTCGCTCGCGCCCCAGACGATGCGCGCCGCGACGCCGCCATCGGGCTGCGGAGTGAGGACGAGGGTGCGCGTGCTCGGGTCGTCGATGCCGGCGACGGCGACGTACGCCGGCAGCGTGCTGCTCGGGCCATTCGTCAGCCGCGTCTCGCCGCGCGCCATCGACGCCAGGGCCGGAACCGCCAGCACGATCACGGCAAGCGTGGCGACCAGCGCCGCCGCCCAGGCCCGAGGGCGCGCGGAGGCGCCGCCCAGCACCTGCACGGCGACGATCGCGGCACCGGTCGCGCCGAGCCAGGCCAGGCTGACGCCGGTTCCAGACCACAGGGCGATGGACGCCTCCCCCACGGTCTGCACGAAGAGCAGGGTCGCGACGATCGCCGTGCCCACGCCCAGCAGCGCCACGCCGACGAGCACCGCGGCGGCGCCCAGGCGCGGGGTGAGCAGCGACGCGAGCGCGAGGACCGCGAGTGGGGCGACGAGCGCGAAGGCGACGACCGCGCCACCCGACCAGCCGAGCTGGCCGAACAGCGCGGGCCATCCGGCGCCGTCGCCGGCGGGGAACCCGGCGGCGACGGATGCGCGACCGGCGGCATCCACGGCGGCACGAGGGCCGGCCCACACGGCGCCCGGGTCGGCGAGCAGGCCCAGCCAGTTCGCCTCGACGAAGCCGCGCTGCCAGACGAGCGGGGCGAACACGACGATGGTCGGCACCGGCAGCCACAGGAGCCGGGCGATGCCGCCGCGCCCGAGCACGATGGCCACGACCCAGAGCACCGCGAGCGGCAGGGCGAGGATCGGTGCGCAGGCGAGCACGGCGAGCAGGAGCAGCGACGCGGCACCGGCCGCGCCCCAGGAGCGGTAGGCGACCGAGCCTGCGGCGAACAGCCACGGGAGGAGCAGGTGCACGAGCACGGCCGCGGGGCGTCCGTCGGCCAGTGCGGTGAGAAACGTCGGCGCGAGCGTCCAGATGATGGCGGCCGCGATGCGCAGGCCGGCGCGGTCGGTGACGCGGGTGGCGGCGAACCAGCCGCCGAGCAGCGCGAGCGGCAGCGCGATGATCCAGAGCACGACCATCGCCTGCGAGGGCGCCCACCAGGTCAGCGAGCCGAGCAGCGCGACGACCGCGGCGAACGGGTCGGCGGCACCGGTCGTGCCGAGGCCCGCGGCACGCACGCCGTAGGCGGCCTCCGACCACAGCCCCGCCACCGTGGTGTTCAGCGGGAGCAGCCCGCCGCCGCCGAGCGACGACCACGCCAGCAGCGGGGTGAACACGAGCACCGAGAGCACGAGCCCCGCGAGCACCAGCCAGGCGCCGCCGCCGGTGAAGAAGTGCAGCTCGGTGTGTCCGGCCTCGGTCTCGGCGGGCTCGTCGGAGCGCAGGGCGAGCTCGCGGCGCAGCTCGCCCTCGCTCATCCGCAGGGGCGCGAGGTCCGCCCACGACTGCGTCCGGGTGCGCGCGACACGGCGGCGCGAGCGGTGCAGCGCGCCCCAGCGCACGAGCACGGTCAGCGCGGCTCCCCACTCCGGGAACACGCGACCCGGCATCTTCTGCACGGTCAGGGCGACGCTGCGCACGAGCGCGACGGGGAGGATGGCGAGCCACCACAGGAGCATCGGCACGAGCCGGGCGAAGGTCAGTCGTCGGTGCAGCAGCGCCGTGCGCATGGCGTACGCGCGGCGGGAGCGGGTGCCGGGGGTGCCGGGCAGCGGCATCCCCGCCACGCCGTCGTCGGCGACCGCGACGCGGGCGAGGGGCTGCACCGAGACCCGTCCGCCGGCGAGGCGGGCGCGGATGCCGAGATCGAGGCCCTCGTCGGCGCCGGCGAGCGCGTGGTCGAGGCCCTCGAGGATCGCCCACGCCTCGGCGCGCACGAGCGCGCCCCGCACGTCGACGCCGAGCACGTCGCTCTCGCCGTCGTGCTGCCCCTGGTCGCGCTCGCCCGCGGCGAGCTCGATGGCGCGGCCGCGAGTGGTGAGGGTGACGCCGAGCGATGCGATTTGCTCGGGAGCGTGCCAGCCCACGAGCTTCGGGCCGGTGACCCACACCGAGGGCGCGAGCTCGAGGCCGCCGGCGAGACGCTCGAGCGCCTGGGGCTCGGGTGCGGTGTCTTGCGCGAGCAGCCAGACGTGGCTGCGCTCGGGCGTGCGGCGCGCGGCGAGGCCCACGGCCTTCGCATACGAGGTGCCATCGGGCGCGGCGATCACCGCGTCGGCGCCGGATGCCGATGCCACGGCGCGCACCTGCTCGTCGCGGCCGAGCAGCACGATCGTGAGCATCGCGGGCGGCGTCGTCTGCGCCTTCAGCGCGGCGAGCGTGCGCCGCAGATGCTGGGCGTGATCACGCGCCACAAGGATGGCATGAACTCGGGAACGCATAGCGAGAAAAGCCTAGGCGCGCCCCGCGTCGGAGACGACGGGGCGCGCCGCACAGCAATCCATCCATGCCCGGGGGATCGACCAGCGCGCTGCTTCGTCGCAGCGCCCGATCGCGGGCACGAACGCGAAATCAGGCTCGTTGCTTCAGCTTCCGGCGCTCGCGCTCGCTGAGCCCGCCCCAGATGCCGAATCGTTCATCATTCTTCAGTGCATACTCGAGGCACTCCGTGCGCACCTCGCAGGTGGTGCAGATGCGCTTCGCGTCGCGCGTCGACCCACCCTTCTCGGGAAAGAATGCCTCAGGGTCCGTCTGCGCGCACAGCGCATCCGTCTGCCAGGCAAGCTGCCCCTCGTCGTCTCCGGTGACCTCGCGGCGCACGCCAGGCACGCCGAGCTGCACCGGATCGACAAACCAATCTTCGGGAACGCCCGAACGATATCCCACGACTGCCATATCGCCTCTCTCCCCCCTTATGCGGCACCACGCGGTGCCCACAAGTAATTACACAGGTGTAGTTCGCTCAGGTCAAGCCGCCGGCATTAAACCCTCAACGCCCTCTTGAACGTTTGCGACGCGCCGCGCGTGTCGACAAATGCGGCGGGCGGTGGATGCCTCAGGCCCCCGACTGCGCCACGAACAGCTCACCGGTGCCGACGACCTCGACGCCGGCCTCGCCGCTGAGCAGCAGCGCCTCACCGGCCCGAATCCGGGCCGCCTCGCCGCTCCCCGAGCGCAGCGTGAGCGTTCCCTCCGTCGCGAGGGCCACCGCGGTGCCCCGCAGCTCCAGCGGCACCGGCGCGTCGACCGCGCGCACCCGCAGCAGCTCGAAGTCGGGGATCCCGGGCGCGAAGACGTCGATCTCGGGGCGCTCGCCACGGACCGGCTCGATCCTCGGGTGCACGAGCGCGTGGGTATCGAGCACCCGCAGCAGCTCGTCGACGTCGATGTGCTTGGGCGTGAGCCCGCCGCGGAGCACGTTGTCGCTCGCGGCCATCAGCTCGACGCCGAGGCCCGACATGTAGGCGTGCAGGTTGCCCGCGGGCAGCCAGAGCGCCTCGCCCGCGCGCAGCACGACGAAGTTCATGAGCAGCGAGACCGCGACCCCCGGGTCGCCCGGGTATACCTCGGCGAGCGCCCGCGCGTTCGCGAGCTCGGGGGCGAACTCGGCCGCGGCATCGGCCGCCGGCCCGTCCGCCGTCGTTGCGGCATCCGCCGATGCCACGATCGCTTCCTCGATGCCGCCGACCACCTCTGCGCCCGCCTCCGAGAGCAGCCAGCGCACGGTGCGCCCGACCGCGGCGGCGTCTGCGTCTGCGTCACCGTCACCGTCACCGTCACCGTCACCGTCAGCGTCAGCGTCAGCGTCCGGTGCCGCGTCGAGCATCTCCAGCAGCGTCGCGACGGCGCGGGCCGAGGCATCCCCCGGCGTCGCGAGCGCGCGCAGCAGCCGGCGGGTCACGTCGAGGGGGCGGAAGCCGCACAGCGCGCGGAACTCGTCGCTGAGCGCGACGATCACCTCGGGCTTGTGGCACGGATCGCGATAGTTGCGCTCGGGCGCATCGAGGGCGAGGCCGAGCGCGTTCTCGCGCGCGAAGCCCGCGGCGCCCTGCTCGGCGGAGGGGTGCACCTGCAGCGAGAGCGGGGCCGCGGCGGCGAGCACCTTCAGCAGGTACGGCAGCGGCTCGGCGCCCGCGTCGGCGAGCCACACATCGAGCGTGCGGCCGCTGCCGTCGCCGACCGTCGCGGGCGATCGCGAATGGTCGCCCAGCCAGAGCTCGGCCTCCGGCTCCCCCGAGATGTCGCGGCCCTGCAGCCGGGCGAGCGCCGTCACCGAACCCCACGCGTACGGGCGCGGCGAATTCGTGAGCGGCAGGAGCATGACTCCAGGCTAACCGCGCTGCCTGGGATCACCCGTCGCGCCACCCCAGCCCGTCGGCGCGCGGCCGCGAACGCGTGCCGCCCGCCCGGCCCACCCGCGCCCACCGCGCCGTCGCGGCCCCGCGCTACTCTGGGTGCATCATGGCCGCACTCTCGAGTCACCCCGTCGCCCCGGCTCCCACCGCGCCGGCACGCGCGTCGACTCGGCACCTGCTGCTGCGCGCCTACTGCATCCTCCTGCTGTTCATCGCGCTGGCCACCACGTTCTGGTTCAACCTGCTCGGCGCGGTCGGTCTCGCGATCCTGCTCGCGGCGACCGCCGTCGCCACCCTGGTCATCTGGATCGCCGGGCGCATTCCGCTCGGCTGGCGTCGACTGCCGTGGTTCGTGCTCGCCTACGTGGCGTGGGCCGCGGCATCCGTCATCTGGTCGTCATGGCGGGATGCCACGGCCATCACCTGGGCCGTGCTCGCGATCACCACCATGCAGGGCCTGTTCGTCGCGGCAGCGCTGTCGTGGCGCGGCCTGGTGCGCGCGATCGCCTCGGCGCTGAAGTGGGTGATGGGGCTCTCGCTGCTGTTCGAGCTGTGGGTCTCGCTGATCGTGCAGGCGCCGATCCTGCCGAACTTCCTGCTGTGGAGCGGGCAGCACGAGGTCGAGCTGTACTGGTCGCGCAACAATCTGCTCGACGGCGGGCGCATCCAGGGCATCGTCGGCAACGCGCACCTCCTCGCTGTCGCGGCGCTCGTCGCGATCATTGTGTTCGCCGTGCGCATCGCCTCCGGGGCGTCGCGGCGCCCCGCGCTGTATGGCTGGATCGTGCTGTCGGCGTTTCTGCTGTGGCGCGCGAACTCGGCCACGGTGTGGGTCGCCGGCGCCGCCGTGCTGGTCGTGTTCGCGACCATCTGGCTGATGCGGCGGGCGCAGCGCCCCGGCGCGCGCACCCGCCTCTACGCCGGTTTCGCCGCCGTCGCGATCCTGGGCGCCGGCGCACTGCTCGCGCTGCGCGAGCCCCTGCTTGCGGCGCTCGGCAAGTCGGACGACTTCACCGGCCGAACCGAGATCTGGCGGGCCGTCCTCGCGCGCGCCGCGGAGCACCCCGTCGTCGGCTCTGGATACTCCACCCCATGGTTCCCCTGGGTGCCGCAGTTCGACGGCTGGATCGTTGTGAACGGGCTGACGGTGTTCCACGCGCACAGCATGTGGCTCGACGTGCTCATGCAGCTCGGGATCGTCGGCGTGGTGCTGCTGGCGCTCGTGATGCTCTCGCTGCTGTGGCGCTCGTGGTTCTTCGCGGTCGATCGACCCCGCTTCGACCTGGTCGCCACGCGCCCGTACTCGGCCGTGGCGGTGCTGCCCACGCTGCTCGCGACCGTGCTGCTCGTGCAGGGGCTCATGGAGTCGCGTCCGCTCATGGAGTGGGGGTGGATGTTCATCGTGATGCTCGTGTTCAAGCTGAAGCAGACGCCGCTGGTCGACGTCGGGCCGCGCGAGGAGCGCGGCTCGCCCCACAGTCGGCGCGAGCGACAGGCCGAGGCGCGGGCCGCTGCGGCGGCGTCTGGCGCCGGCGCCAGCAGCGGCGTGGCGGCGACCTCGGGCGCGGCGGCGCGCACGGCATGAGCACGCCGCTGTCCTCGCCGCCGTCGGCCCCGCAGGGACGGCTTCGCGCGCTGCTGTTCTCGGCCGAGATGGCCCGCGCATTCACCCTGACCGCCGTCGGCACGATCTTCTCGATCCCCGCGCTCGCGCGACTGCTCGGCCTCGCGGGCAGCATCTCGGTGGTGGCCGGCCTCTGCGTGATCGGCGCCGCGATGCTGCTCGTGCGGCGCGAGGAGATCTCGTGGCCCCGACTGCTGCCCTCCACGCTCGTGCTGTTCCTGCTCGTGACGCTGGCGAGCACCTTGTGGTCGACCGACCCGGGGCGCACCCTGCTCGGCTGGCTGGCGCTCGCCGCGATCGCATTCCTCGCCGTCGTGGTGGCGCACGTGCGCGACACGCTCCAGACCGTCCGCTCGATCGGCGATGTGCTGCGAATGCTGCTGGGGCTCTCGCTCGCCCTCGAGATCCTCAGCGGCATCCTGCTCGATGTGCCGTTCGCGTTTCTCGGCATCCAGGGCAACATCGCCATGGGCGGGCCGGTGCAGGGTATCTTCGGCACCCGCAACCTGCTCGGGCTCACGGCGGTGATCGCGCTGATCACGTTCGTCATCGAGTGGCGCACCGCCAGCGTGCGCCGGGGCGTCTCGATCGTCTCGGTGGTGCTCGCCGGCGCGCTCGCGCTGCTGAGCGCCTCCCCCACCGTGTACGTGCTCGTGCTCGGGGTCGGCATCGCCGCCGGCGTCCTTGCCCTGGTGCGCTCCACACCGCTCGCGCGGCGCGGGCTCGTGCAGAGCGTGCTCGCCGCGCTGGTGCTCGCCGCGGGGGTCGTCGCCTACATTCTGCGGCACATGATCATCGCGTTCCTCGGCGCCGGCTCCGACTTCTTCACCCGCGCGGCGCTGTGGGACTCCCTGCTCGATTTCGTCGGGCTGCGCCCCCTGCAGGGCTGGGGCTGGTTCGGGCCCTGGGACCGCAACGAGCTGCCGTTCTATCTGATCAACGCCGCCGTGGGCGATCGGCACGCGACGGCGCTCAACGCCTACCTCGACGTGCTCCTGCAGGTGGGCTGGGTGGGACTCCTGGTGTTCGCGGCATTCTGCGGCGTCACCCTCGTGCGCGGCTGGCTCGTCGCGAGCGAGCGCCGCTCGGTGATCTACGCGTGGACGCCCCTGATCACCGTGGCGCTGCTCATCGAGTCGGTCTTCGAGAGCTTCACCCTGGTGGGGGCCGGCTGGTTCATGCTCGTGCTCTGCGCGGTGCGCGCGGGCCAGTCTCGCTCGTGGCGGGAGCGTCTGCCCGGCCGGGATGCACCGGGGGCCGGCCCGCAGGCGCACTGAGTTGCGGGCGCGCCCCGGGAAGGTCACAGACGCCGGGGCTAGAATGGCTCGCGACGCAGGGCAACGGCGCCCGCCCCCTTTCCGCCTCGCTCTGGAGTTCCCGTCTTGTCATACACCGTTCAGAACGTGGTCTTCCCCGCCGAACGCGACCCCGACATCCTGCCGCTGTACGTCGACCCCGAGACCTGGGCCACCGTCGACGACGTGCCCGTGCGGCTCTCCCAGCGCGCGCACATGAGCAATGTCCTGAGCCGCAGCAGCGCCCGCATCCTCCCGGGGCGCCGCGTCTCGTTCGCCACCTATTTCAACGCCTTCCCCGCCTCGTACTGGCAGCACTGGACCAATGTGCGCGAGGTCACCCTGCGCATTCGCACGAGCGGCCCGGGCACCGTGCTCGTCTATCGCTCCAACGGGCAGGGCATCTCGCAGCGCGTGGAATCGAGAGAGGTGACCGGCGACGCGACGACCACGCTGGCCCTCCCGCTGTCGACCTTCGGCGACGGCGGCTGGTACTGGTTCGACATCATGGCCGACGACGAACCGCTGACGTTCAGCCGCGGCGAGTGGACGGTCGAGGTCGACCCCGTGCGCGCGGGCAAGGCCTCGCTCGGCATCACCACCTTCAACAAGCCCGCCTACTGTGTCGAGACCCTGCGCGCCCTCGGCGAGAACCCCGATGTGCTCGCCGAGCTCGATCGCGTGTTCCTGACCGACCAGGGCACCGACCGTGTCGACGCCCAGCCCGACTTCGACGAGGTCGCGGCATCGCTCGGCGGCCAGCTCGTCGTCCTCACCCAGGCGAATCTCGGCGGCTCCGGCGGATTCTCGCGCGCGATGGCCGAGACCCTGCAGCGCCCCGAGAGCGACTTCGTGCTGCTCCTCGACGACGACGTCAAGATCGAGCCGGAGAGCGTGCTCCGCGCGATCGCCTTCGGCCGCTACACGAGTCGGCCCACCCTGGTCGGCGCGCATATGTTCGACCTGCTCGACCGCCCGAAGCTCCACGCGTGGGCCGAGGTGGTCGACAACGACCCGTTCATGTGGCGCGCGCTCTTCAACGACCAGCTGCCGCACGATTTCAGCGTGAGCAATCTGCGGCAGACGCCGTGGCTGCACCAGCGTCTCGACGCCGACTACAACGGCTGGTGGATGTGCCTCATCCCGACCGAGGTCATCCGCCAGATCGGGCTCTCGATCCCCGGGTTCATCAAGTGGGATGACGCCGAGTTCTGCCTCCGCGCCGGCGATGCCGGCTTCCCCACGGTGTCGATGCCCGGCGTCGCGCTCTGGCACGTCTCGTGGGTCGACAAGGACGACACGATCGACTGGCAGGCGTACTTCCACGCCCGCAACCGCTTCGTCGCGGCACTCCTCCACTCCCGCGAGCGGGACGGCGGCCGACTCATCGTGCACAGCCGACGCGCCGATCTCAAGCACCTGCTCTCGATGCAGTACTCCGCGGTCGCGCTGCGCCACCGTGCGCTGCGCGACGTCCTGAGCGGACCCGAGCACATGCATGCTCGGCTCGCCACCGCGCTCCCGGATGCCCGGCGCGTGACGTCCGAGTTTCCCGAGACGCACGTGTTCCGCGCCGGCGACCCGACACCCGTCTCGCGGCGGGGCCGACAGGTCTTTCCCGTCACCCGCAGTCGCGAGGAGGGCAGCCCCACGGGGCTCTCGCTGCGCGTCTTCATGGTGAAGGCGCTCGTGCGCGGCTGGCTGCGCGGCGGGGCCCCCGCCGATCGGGCGCGCCCCGACGTCGAGCTGGCCAAGGCCGATGCGACCTGGTGGCACCTGCCCGCCTACAACAGCGCGCTCGTGTCGACGGCCGACGGCTCGGGCAAGACCGTGTACGTGCGTGACCGGCGCGCGTTCCGCCGGATGCTGCTCGACAGCGTCCGGCTGCACCGCCAGATCACCAAGGAGTGGCCACGCCTTTCGGCGCAGTATCGCTCGGCCGCGCCTGAGTTCACCTCGCCGGCCGCATGGCAGCGCGCGTTCGCGACCGACGCGTAGCGCCCCGCCCTTTTCCCCGCCCACGCCCTCTCACCGAAACGTAGCCACACATGACCTCTGCAGAAGCGTTCGATCCGGCCTCCGCGACGATCGCGATCGTGACGTACAACCGATCGCACCTGCTGCGCGGACTCCTCGACTCGATCATCGCGATGGACCCGAAGCCCGGGCACGTCGTCGTGATCGACAACGCGTCCTCCGACGACACGACCGAGGTCGTCGAGTCGTACCGTGAGCGCCTCGGCACCGAGCTCGTCTACCGCCGCCTCGACACCAACACGGGCGGCTCGGGCGGCTTCAGCGAGGGCATGCGCACCGCCTACGACCTCGGCTCGACCTGGATCTGGCTCATGGACGACGACGTCGAGGTGCTCCCCGACGGC
Source organism: Actinomycetes bacterium (assembly GCA_029779645.1). Lineage (GTDB taxonomy): Bacteria > Actinomycetota > Actinomycetes > Actinomycetales > Microbacteriaceae > Microbacterium. Next base: position 298,872 of record JAKPAC010000010.1, read on the forward strand.
CTCGCCCGCATGGGCAAGTGGGCGCCGCGCTTCAAGAGCATCCAGGGGCGCCGCTACGACTACGACGGCAGCGAGTTCTACTGGCAGTACCGCCTCTCGATCCCGCTCGGCATCCCGATTCCCTTCGCGCCCGCGGGCTTCGACGAGTCGGGCTACCGGGTCATGAACTCGGGATGCTTCGAGGGCATGTTCATCCACCGCGACATCGTCGCGAAGATCGGCCTGCCCGACCCGCGCTTCTTCATCTACTGGGACGACTCGGTCTACGGCTGGCTCGCCTCGCTGCAGACCACGGCCGTCATCGTCGACGAGTTCGTCCTGCGCCGCACGCGCGAGATCAAGCAGTGGGACATGGGCATCCGCCATCTCAACGCCTCGAGCAACGCCTACCGCTACTACATCATGCGAAACCGCGCGTTCATCAAGCACTACTTCAAGGCCAACGGCGCCTACAAGCCGGTGCGCTTCGCGCTCGGCTCGGCGCTGACCTTCGGCAAGGAGCTCGTGCGGCTGGTGTTCGTCGAGCGCACCGTGCGCGGCACGTCGAACCTGCGCCGCGGCGTCAAGGACGGCCGCGCGCTGGCTCGGGATGCCTCGTGGCAGCCGATGCCGCCGCTGGGGGCCTAGCGCTCAGTCCCGCGACGCGTCGGCCGTGAGCAGCTCCATCGAGAGCAGCAGGCCGCGTGCGACCGCGCCGCGAAGGCCCTCGGGCACCACGGTCGCCGGCGATCGCTCGGCCGCTTCGACGTCGACCAGCAGCCCCGCCGCTGCCAGGTTGGCGAGCTCGTCCGAGAGGGCACCCGCGCCGTCCGCGCCCGCCAGCTCCTCCCCGGGTGCCGTCCCCGCCTCGGCGCCGACGATGCGAAGCAGCTGCGAGATCGCGGCGGTGGTGCGAGCCCTGCCGCCGGGGCCGCCGACCACGAGCGGTGCGGCGATGGTCTCGGCGACGAAGATCGCGACGATCTGCTCGGCCAGCTCAAGGGGCGGCGTCTGCGCGGCGCTCCACTCGACTGCGTGCCGCCCGCGACGGGCGCGCGCGGCCGCCGTCTCGACGATCCCGGCATAGCTCAGGGCGGTCCACCACGCGCGAACGGGCGACGCGGCGCGCACGGCATCCGCCTCAGCACCGGTCCCGCCGTCTGCAGCGGCGCCCAGCAGCTCGGCGATCCGAGGGTGGTCCTCGGCGCGGATCTCACCCTGTTCGGTGACCTCCTTGCTTCGGCCGATCCAGTCCAGCATCCCCCCGACGCCCGTGATGATCCGCAGCTCGGCGAGCGCCGCGCCGCGCGCGCCCGGGTCGACGGCATCCGCAGCGGCGAGCACGCGGCGGAGGGCCGCCGTGCCCGCGCCGCGGCGGAGCGCGTGCTCCGCGGTCACCCGCGCGCCCTCCCAAGCCTCGGCATCGTCGCCGCGACCGCTCCGAAACCCGGCATAGTCACGCAGCGTCGCGAGCGCGTTCTGCTCGAGCTCACCCGTGTCGGCCGCCGTTGCCTCGCGCAGCAGCTCGGCGAAGGGCGCGACCGCCCCGGGCTGCCCGAGGTCGATGCCGCGGAGGCCGCCGAGCTCGCGCATCTTGCCCAGCATCGCAAGCTCATCGCCCACGCTCGGCGCCGCGATCTCGTCCTGCGCGGCGAGCCACGCCTCGAACTCGGCCGCGAGCGGGTCCTCGACCGGGACCGCAGGTGCGCGCACGGGGCGGGGCCGTGGCGGCGTCTTGCCGCGGACGAAGCTCTGCCCGCCGGCACCAGCCTGCGCGGCGGCGCGGGCGAGCGCGGCCTCGACATCCGCATCGTCGACGAGAGATGCCGCGAGCACCGCCTCGATCGGCGCGCCTGCGCTGCTCGCCCGGGCGGCCGCCGCGGCGGCGACGCCAAGGGCCACGCCCTCGAGGATCACGGGCCCGCTGCGGCGGCGCCGCAGCGCCTCCAGCGAGCCGAACGCGCGGCCGCGCCGGGCCAGCCCGACGAGGTCGCGAGCCACCGAACGGGCGGGCTTGCCGCCCCACCCGGCGATCGGCGCCACGGCGAGCGCGTCGGTCAGCGCGGCATCGGTGAACCAGTCGTCCAGCACGCTCGCGCCGGTGCCGATCACGTGCGCGATCGCCGGCGCGTCGCCCTTGGGCTCGGCCTCCACCTCGCCCAGCACCCCTCGGGCAGCCTCCTGGTCTCCCCCGGCGAGCGCCTCGGCGAATCGGCGCAGCGCGACCAGCGCGCCCGTGCGCCGCGCGCCGACCGGGCTGAGCACCGAGATCCGGTGCTGCGCCGCCGCCCGCGCGAGCGCCTCGTTCACGCCCGCGATCCCGCCGCCCCCGGCCTCGCTCAGCTCGATCCCCTGCTCCTCGAGCATCGGGGCGAGACCGGCCACCAGCGACTCCTCGTGCGAGGAGGGTCGCGCGGCCGCCGCAGCTGCCTGCTCGGGAACGGTCTCGGGTGCGTCGGAGAATGTGGTCACGCCAGCCAGACTATCGAGCGCGGCGCCGGTGTGACCAAGACCGGTCGCGCCCCGTGCCGCGCTAGACCTGCGTCGGCTTGATGTCGCGGTTGTACCTGTCGAGCACGTCGGCGATCGGGCCGTCCATCTTCAGCCGCCCGCGATCGAGGTAGAGCCCGCGGGTGCAGAAGCGGCGCAGGTCACGCTCGTTGTGCGAGACGAAGAAGAGCGTGCGCCCCTCGGCGAGCAGCTCGTCGATGCGCCGGTAGCACTTGTCGCGGAACGCCTTGTCGCCGACGGCGAGCACCTCGTCGACGAGCAGGATCGGCTCGTCGAGCTGCGAGACGACGGAGAAGGCGAGACGCACCTTCATGCCGTTCGAGAGGTGCTTGTAAGGGGTGGCGATGAAGTCGGCGATCTCGGCGAACTCGATGATCGAGTCGAATCGAGCGGCGATCTGCTCGCGGTTCATGCCGTGCAGGCCCGCCGTCAGCCGGACGTTGTCGCGCACGCTGAGGTCGCCGACGAAGCCGCCGGTGATCTCGATCAGGGGCGCCACCCCGCCGTGCACGTCGACCCGCCCCTCGTCGGGGAGCAGGACGCCGGTGACGAGCTTCAGCAGGGTCGACTTGCCCTGCCCGTTGCGCCCCACGACCCCGATCGATTCGCCGGGTCGCACCGTGAACGACACATCGCGAAGCGGCCAGAACTCCCCCGGCTTCGTACGCCGCGCGCGCCCGGCGAGGAGGTCCTTGAAGGAGCGTCGGCCGCGCCGGTTGCGGCGGAAGCGGATGCCGAGGCCATCGACCTCGATCGCATACGTGCCGGTGATGGGGGTGCCGGCGGTTGTGGCATCCACCATCACAGCTCCTTCAGGACGGTCGGCTCGAGGCGGCGGAAGACGAACACTCCCAGCACGAGCGCCGCCACGCTCAGGATGGCGCTGACGATGACGGCGAGCGCATCGAACTGCTCGGGGAAGAACCCGGTGCGGTAGAGCGAGAAGATGCCCGAGAGCGGGTTGAACGCCGCGATCTGCTGGAACACCGTCCCGGGCAGATCCGAGAGCCCATAGATGACCGGCGAGGCGTAGAACAGCACGCGCAGCACGAGCTTCGTGGCCCGCTCGAGATCGCGGTAGAGCACGACCAGCGGGGCCACGATGAGCCCGATCCCGATCGTGAGCATCGTCTGCAGCACGATCGCCACGGGGAACCACAGCAGTCCCCACCCGACCGTCGCCCCGGCGAAGATCGCGAAGAGCGCGAGGATCGGCAGCGAGAGCAGAAACTCGATGCCCTTCGCCAGCACGATCCGGTTCACCCAGATCGAGCGCGGGATCGCCGTCGAGCGCACGAGGCGAGCGTCTTTGAGGAACGCCCGAGTGAAGTCGCCGACCGCGCCGTTGAACCACACCCACGGCAGCAGCGCGGTGAGCAGGAACACGATGTAGGGCTCGGCCCCGACCCCGCGCTGGAACACCTGCGTGAAGATGAACCAGTAGATCAGGCTCATCAGCAGCGGGTCGAGCACCGACCAGAGGTATCCCAGCACGCTCGTCGAATAGCGCACCCGCAGGTCGCGGGCGCTGAGCAGCCAGAGGGGCTGCCAATAGCGCTGCGGGCGCGATCGCGAAGTCGTGGCCACGAGTCCGAGCTTAGGAGGCGAGGTGGTTGTTCCACATCGACAGCGCCGAGCCGATGGCCATGTGCATGTCGAGGTACTGATAGGTGCCGAGACGCCCGCCGAAGAACACGTCGCGCTCGCCCTTCTGCAGCTCGCGGTATGCGAGCAGTCCGCTCCGGTCGTCCGGGGTGTTCACCGGGTAGTACGGCTCGTCATCGCGATTCGCGAAGCGCGAGAACTCGCGCATGATGACGGTCTTGTCTGACTCGTAGACATCCTTGCGCTCGGGGTGGAAGTGCTTGAACTCGTGGATGCGCGTGTACGGCACGTCCATGTCGGGGTAGTTCATCACGCTGGTGCCCTGGAAGTCGCGCGTCGGGAGCACCTCCTGCTCGAAGTCGAGCGTGCGCCAGCCGAGCTCGCCCTCCGCGTAGTCGAAGTAGCGGTCGACCGGGCCCGTGTACACGACCGGCACCTGCCCGACTGTCGCGCGCCTGTTCAGTGGCTGCGCCTCGTCGAAGTAGTCGACGTTCAGCCGCACCTCGATGTTGGGATGGTCGGCCATCCGCTCCAGCCACGCCGTGTATCCGTCGGTGGGGAGCCCCTCCCAGGTGTCGCTGAAGTAGCGGTTGTCGTAGGTGTAGCGCACCGGCAGCCGGCTGACGATGTCGCCCGAGAGCTTCTGCGGGTCGGTCTGCCACTGCTTGGCGGTGTAGTCGCGGAAGAACGCCTCGAACAGGGGTCGCCCCACGAGGGCGATGCCCTTCTCCTCGAAGTTCGCCGCCGTCTTCACATCGAACTCGCCGGCCTGCTCGCGGATCAGCGCACGCGCCTGGTCGGGCGTGTAGGCCGACTGGAAGAACTGGTTGATCGTGCCCAGGTTGACCGGCATCGGGTACACGATGCCCTGGTGCGTCGTGTACACGCGATGCACGTAGTTGGTGAAGGTCGTGAATCGGTTCACGTACTCCCACACGGTCGCGTTCGAGGTGTGGAACAGGTGCGCGCCGTAGCGATGCACCTCGATGCCCGTCTCGGGCTCCGCCTCGCTGTACGCGTTGCCGCCGATGTGTCCGCGACGATCGATCACCGTGACCTTCCGGCCCGCAGCGGCGGCGCGCTCCGCGATGGTGAGGCCGAAGAAGCCCGAGCCGACGATGAGAAGATCCATGCAGTGCTGCCCCTGTTGAGAGTGTCGTCGCGCACGACGAGCGGCGGAGGTCGCCCGCCACATCCGGCCTCGAGTCTATCGCCGCACACCTGCCTGCCGGTCGCACACACCGGGCATGCCTGCGCGCATGCAACTGCAGAAGCATCCCGCCGGTGACGCGCTCCCGGACCAGCTCAGCAGAAGTCCCAGTACCGAGTCGGCCGTTCTTGCACGGTGAACTGCTCCACCGCGCCTTCGAAGAAGAGGAAGGTGAGGTACTGCGTACTGCCCGACGACGCGTTGCCTGACACCACAAAGCGACCGTTGATCTCTTCCATGCTGCCGCCAGGGAACGCCGACTGCACATCCGCCAGCGTGGAGCCGATGCCGATGCCATCGATCGTTCGCGGCGATCCGGCCCGTTGCTCGACTGAAAGCACGCCGCCCCCCACTGTGACAACGCCCATCCGATCGGTACCCTCATCGGAGTACAGCACGATCGGCGCAGCGCGGGCGGAAGCAAAGTTGACCGCGGTGCTCTCACAGCTTCCCGGAGGCTGGGTCGCATACGCCGCAGCCACCAGTGCATCGCTCGCCTCGGCAATCGACCCGCCGACGCGGATCGGGCCGACGCCGTCCAGGTCGACGATCCACGTCGCAGGGTCGGAGCCCGGTTCGGCCGGCGGAGCGGCTTCGGACGGCCCCAGCGTCGGCATCGGGCTCGCGGGTGCCGGAGAAGCCTGGCTCGCTCCGGCACTCGGCTCGGTCGGGGCCTCAGCCGACGGTGCGCAGCCTGCGAGCGCGATCGCCCCCGCAGCGAGAGCGCCCAGTACCCGTACCGCGCGCGTTGCAACAATGCCCATGTTCAACCCCCTCGTACGGCGAAGCTAGCAGGTCGCCGCTCCGCGGGCAGTCTGCGCAGGGGGCGACACGCCATAGGGTAAAGGTGCCATGACCATCGAAATCTTCGTGCCGTTCTGGGGCGAGCCGGCCCTCCTGTACGAGACCGTCGCGTCTGTACGGGCCCAATCGGATCCCGATTGGCGGCTCGTCGTCATTGACGACTGCTACCCGGATGCAACGGTCGCCGCGCACTTCGCAGGGATCGAGGATGCGCGCATCACCTATACGCGCAACGCCAAGAACCTCGGGATCACCGAGAACTATCGTGAGGCGATCCGCCGCGCGACGACCGAGCACATCGTGATCCTCGGCTGCGATGATCTGCTGCATCCGAACTATCTCGAGGTCGTGCGCCACGCCCTGACCCTCGTTCCCGATGCCGACGTGGTACAGCCCGGCGTGCGGGTGGTCGACGGCCGCGGCACGCCGGTGCTCCCGCTGGCCGACCGGGTGAAGCAGCGAGTGCTCGCACCGCGCGGGCACGAGGGCGTGGCGGTGCTGCGCGGCGAGCGCATGGCCACGAGCCTGATTCGCGGCGACTGGCTGTACTGGCCGTCGCTGGCGTTTCGCACCTCGACCCTCAAGCGCATCGACTTCCGGGATGGCCTGCCGATCATCCAGGACCTGGCGCTGCTGATGGACATCGCGTTCGACGGCGGCTCGCTGGTCTATGCGCCGACGCTCGCGTTCTCGTATCGTCGGCACCAGGAGAGCGCCTCGCAGCGCACGCTGCTGGATGGCGAGCGGTTCCGAGACGAGCGCGCCTACTACCGAGACGCAGCGCGGCTCGCGAAGGCCAAGGGCTGGCGCCGCACGCGCCGCACCGCGCGGATTCGACTCATGTCGCGGCTGCACGGCGTCGCCGAGCTCCCCGGCGTCCTCCGGCACGGCACCGCCACCGGGCTACAATCGACGCTGGCGCATATCTTCGCGCCCTGACCGCGCTGAGCACGCTCGGCACCGACGCAGTCACGTTGCAGGGGACGCAACTGACGACGGGAGATGCTACCCATGACCGACCACGTCTTGATCACTGGCGGGGCAGGCTTCATCGGCACTCGCCTGGCCCGTCGCTTCGTGGATGCGGGCGCGACGGTCACGGTGCTCGACGCGCTCATCTCGCAGGTGCACGGCGACGACCCGGAGACGACGTCCCCCTTGCTGCGGTCGCTCGATGGCGTCGCGACCGTGCTGCACGGCAGCGTCACGTCGAAGGATGCGCTTCGCGCGGCCCTCGCTGGCGCGACGATGGTCGTGCACCTCGCCGCCGAGACGGGCACGGGCCAGTCGATGTACGAGATCGATCGCTACGTCGAGACGAATGTCGGCGGCACGTCGAAGCTGCTCGATCTGCTCGCCAACGAGCCGACCACCGTGCGACGCCTGGTCATCGCATCGTCGCGATCCGTGTACGGCGAAGGCTCGTACCGGACGCCCGAAGGCGCCATCGTCTATCCGCCGCATCGCGACGACGCGGCGATGGCCGCGGGCGACTTCGACGTGCGACTCCCGGGCCATGGTCCCCTGGTCATGGTGCCCACCGATGAGTCGGCGAAGCTGCATCCTTCGTCTGTGTACGGGATCACGAAGCAGATGCAGGAGTCGCTCATCATGACGGTCGCGCCGACGCTCGGCATCGAGCCCGTGTCGCTGCGGTATCAGAACGTGTACGGCCCCGGGCAGTCGCTCAAGAATCCGTATACGGGCATCCTCTCGATCTTCTCGACCCTGATCCGTCAGGGCAAAGAGATCAACATCTTCGAGGACGGGCTTGAAAGCCGCGACTTCGTGTACATCGACGACGTCGTCGAGGCGACATTTCTCGCGACCATGGCGCCGAA
>JAKPAC010000015.1 GCA_029779645.1 Actinomycetes bacterium
GCCCGTGTCGCTGCGGTATCAGAACGTGTACGGCCCCGGGCAGTCGCTCAAGAATCCGTATACGGGCATCCTCTCGATCTTCTCGACCCTGATCCGTCAGGGCAAAGAGATCAACATCTTCGAGGACGGGCTTGAAAGCCGCGACTTCGTGTACATCGACGACGTCGTCGAGGCGACATTTCTCGCGACCATGGCGCCGAATGCCGCCGGCGGCATCTTCAACGTCGGCTCCGGCGTCGCGACGACCGTGAACGAGGTCGTGGCGGCCCTCTTCGAGGCGTTCGGCACCAGCGTCGAAACAAAGGTCTCCGGCAACTACCGCCTTGGCGACATCCGGCACAACGTGGCCGACACGACGCGCCTGCGCACCCTGCTCGGCTTCGAGCCGCAGGTGCCATTCCGCGAGGGCGTCGCACGGTTCGCACAGTGGGTGGTCACCGAGCCCGTCGAAGGCGAACGCTATGAGCGCTCGCTCGTCGAGATGGCCGAGCGGAATCTGCTGAAATGAGTCCGGCGATGACGACCTCACGTCTCTTCGCCGGCACCCCTTACCCGTACAGGCTCAACAGCCTCAACATGTTCCGACTGATCCTTGCGGGGCTCGTGCTGTTCGCGCACGCCTGGTACATCGCGGGGCAGGGCACGGGCCCCTCGATTCAGGGCGAGAACCTCGGTGGATGGGCCGTCGCGGGGTTCTTCGTGCTCAGCGGATTCCTGATCACTCGAAGCCGGCTCCGCACGAAGCCGGGCGAGTTCCTGCTGCACCGGATCGCGCGCATCTTCCCGGCCTTCATCGTCATCCTGTTCGTCACCGCATTCGTCTTCGCGCCGATCGCCCAGCTGGTCGAGCAAGGCTCGCTCGAGGGGTTCCTGACCACGGGGCCCACGCCGTTCCAGTACGTGTGGGGCAACATCGCCCTCGCCATCAACAACTACGACATCGGCGTGACGCTGAGCTCGGCCCCTTACCCAGGCGCCTGGAACGGCTCGCTCTGGACGCTCTACTACGAGTTTCTCTGCTACATCGTCGTGTGGCTTCTCGGGGGGCTCGCCGTGTTTCGCCGCTCACCCGTGTTTGTCGGCGCCTGCTTCGTCTTCAGCGTCGCCGTGTACGCCGTGATCGGACTCGCCGGCCGCCTTGGCTTGGACCCGAGCTTCGCGCTGTTCGCGCGACTGCTCCCGTACTTCCTGGGCGGCTCGCTGATCTACTTCATCGTCGAGAAGTACGGCATGAACCGCGTGTTCGCACTGCTGAGCCTGCTCGCCGCCGTCGTGCTGATCGCCTTCGTCCCGCGCTGGGGCGGGCAGGCATCCGCCCCGTTCCTCGCATACGGCCTGCTGTATCTCTCAAGCGTGATCACGCAGCCGAGGTGGATCGCGAAGAACGATGTCTCCTACGGCTTCTACATCTACGCGTGGCCGATCCAGCAGCTGGCTGTGCTGTTCGGCGCCGCGACGCTCGGCATGCCCGCCTACATCGCGATCACCGTCGTCTTGACGCTCGGCGCGGCCTGGCTGAGCTGGGTGCTGGTCGAGCGCCCGATGATGGGCCTCGCGCGCGGAACGTCCGCGCAGCTCCGACCGCGATCCCTCGTCACGCAGGCCGAACCGCGCGACGTCTAGGCGCGCTTCGCCGCACGGCGACGACGCCGCAGCGCCTCCGCGGCGAGACGCGCGAGCATCCACCTCGAGCGAAGGGCCGCGCTGACGCCCCGCGGCCGCGGCGACGAGGCGTTCAGTTCGTGGATGCGACGTCGTACGGTCGCACGGTCGACATGCTGGAGCTCGCCGAAGGTGTTCGCGACGGTCGCGATCCAGAGGTCGTGCGATTCGACCAGGTACTCGGGAAACGGCATGAGGCTGCTCAGAAAGTCGCGCCGCACCGCCATCGCGCAGCCGAAGTACGGCGCCGCCCCGGAGAGGATCCGAAGCTCGTTCCGAATGCGCTGACGCGAGGTCGCCGTCCGCAGGCGCCACGGCTTGCCGGTCACTGGGGAGCGGAGCGGCGCATCGTCGCCCAGCAGCACCAGATTCGATGCGGCAGCCTGCCGGTCGCGCAGGGCGTCGACCAGCGCACGCCGACGCCCGGGCACCCACACGTCGTCCTGGTCGGCGAGCATCAGCACATCGCCGACCGCGAGCTCCATGGCATGCGCGAACGTGCGGACGTACCCCCGATTCTGCGCCTGCGCGATGACGCGCACTCGGGGATCCTCCACGGCGTCGAGCACGGCGATGGTCGAATCGGTGCTGGCGTCGTCGACGATGATCACCTCGTCGTGTGCTTCGAGCTCGTCGAGGATCGATCGCAGCTGCTCCCCCACGTACCGCTCGCCGTTGTAGGTCGCCATGCATACGCTCACCTGGACGGGCATAGCCACCGTTTCTTCCGTTGCGTCTCGCTGTGGAGCACGGCGTCTCGCCGCAGCTCGAAGTCATCGTGGGTGCCCGTACACTGAGTCCGATGCGCACTCTCATGCTTCGGTTCGCCGGATTCACGGGTGCACCGATCCTGTCGGCGCTCGCCCCGTTCATCATACTTCCGCTGATCACACGTGTCGTCGGCCCGGAGGGCTGGGCAAACTTCGCGACCGGACAGTCCATCGGCATCCTGGGCATGGTCGTCGTGCTGTTCGGATGGGGCATCGCGGGCCCGGTGCGGGTCGCCAGGAGCCACAGCGACGTCGAGCGCTCCCTCATCCTGCGCGAGAGCATTCGCTCGCGACTGCTCACGTCGACGATCGCCGTCCCGACAGCCGCACTCGCGACGGCGCTGATCTCGGGGCCGGCGTTTCGCATCGAATCGATCCTGATCGCCGTCGCGATGACACTCGGCGGGCTCACCCCCGCGTGGTTCTGCATCGGGCAGGGCAACCCGCGGGCGCTCATGCTCTTCGACGCGGCGCCGAAGCTGGCCGCGTCGCTGCTCGCGCTGCCGATCGTCGCGCTCAGCGGACAGGTCGTGTGGTATCCACTGCTGCTGCTCGCCTTCACCCTGCCCGCGGTCGCGCTCCACGCCCGGCGCACCTATCGGCACGACGATGAGCACCGCACGGCGGCCCGTGGTGCCGTCGCAATCCTGCGCACACTCGCCCCCACCGCGGCGATCGACGCCACCGGCAACGCCTATGGCGCCACGGCGATCCCGATCGCGACGGCGGGCCTCAGCGCGGGCGATGCGAGCGCGTTCGCATCGGCCGACCGCGTGTACCGCATCGGGATCATGGCGGTGATCGCATTCGGCAACGCGTTCCAAGCCTGGGTGCTGGAGCCGGCGGCCACCGACAGGCGCACGCGGCATGTCATCGCTCTGGTCGCGCACGCGGCCCTCGGCCTCGTCGGGGGCGCGGCGATCGCCCTGCTCGGCCCATGGGCCACCGCAGTGCTGTTCGGTCCGGCTGTGGCCGCCGAGCCGATGTCGTGCGCGCTGTTCGGGCTGGCCTTCTTCTTCCTCTCAACCGCCACACCGCTGATCCGCAACCTGCTGATCCCCGAACACCGCTACCGCACGGTGCTCGGCGCAACGATCACTGCCGCCGTCGTCGGGCTGACGACCATGATCGCCGGGTCGTCCATCGCGTCCGCGCCCATCATCGCGCTGGGCGTCGCGGCGTCCGAGGGCGCTGCGCTCCTGGTGCTGGCCGTGCCGGCGGTGCGCGTGTTCCGCGCGGAGGCGACACACGCGCCGCGGCCCGTGCCGAGCGTCAATCCACCGGGCGAGCCGACCAGCTGATCGTCGCAGCCATCTCCTGCAGCTCCCGGGGCATGCGACCCATTCGGCCGCGCCGAGCGTCGCGCACCCCCGCGCGGTACAGCGCCCAGAGCGCGCGCCGCGGGCGGGCCAAGGTCAGCGCCGAGGCGAAGTGCAGCATTTCGAGGACGGTGTCTCTGCACGTCCACGCGAAGAATCTGCGCCCGAACTCGCGATTGACCACGACGCGGTTGCGGACGCGATAGTAGTAGCGAAACGGCGTGCTCAGCGTCACCACCGGGGGGATGCCGGGAAGCGAGACGCGCATTCCGAACAGCCGGCGCTCGTATTGGCGACCGAGGCTGTGCGCCAGCACGAGGCCTGGCGCGGCGACCGACGCGAGGCCGGCGGCATGGCAGCGCAGCTCGAACTCGGTGTCGACGAGATCGATGAACAGCTCCTCGCGCAGCAGCCCGACGTGCTCCACGACGCTGCGGTCGAGCAGCATGCCCGATTGGATCGCATGCCGTGCGAGCAGGGTGCCCTCGGCGGTCCGAGCGTGCACCTGGCTGACGCCTGCGAAGTACTCGGGCACGACGGCGCCGGGGCGCAGCCCGACGTCGATGGCGTGCCCGTGGGCCCGAACCAGTGCGGCGATGAAGCCTGGCTCCACCATCGAGTCCTGGTCGAAGGTGACGACGGCGTCGCACCCTCGCGCGAGCGCATCCTCGATGCCGGCGTTCAGCGCCGCGGCGATGCCGGCATTCTCCTCGCGGCGCAGCACCGTGACCCCCTGTGTCACAAGCGCGTCAAGCACATGATCGAATCCCGCCCCGCTGCCGTCATCGACCACGATGACGCCCGCAACCTGATCGGTCAACGCGGCGGTCGCATCGAGCAGGCCACCGTCCGGTCTGAACGACGTCACCACCGCCCAGATCGCCGAGAACGTCAAGGGGTACCCGGCTTCGGCGATGGATCGTCCCGACCCGCATTCGCGTCGTCCTGCGGCTCGATGCTGCGCACGTGTGCATCGAGCGCCTCGATGCGATCGTGCAGCACCGCGAGCTCAGCCCGCAGCAGCGCGGATTCTTCGGCCAGCCTCCGAATCTCGTCCTCCGCCTGCGAAAGCTCCCAGGAATGGTGCAGCGCGACGCCCAGCAGGAGCACGATCGCGAGCGCGAAGAGCAGGTTCGCCGGGACCTGCACGCCGAGCGCAGAGGTGAGCCACAGAAGCAGCTGCGGGAACACACCGAGCAGCAGCACGGCGAGCGCGATGACGAGCCACATCGCCGCGTACTTCTCGCGCAGCTTCCGCGCCAGCAGCATCCAGGTGACGACGACGAGAATGACGATGGCGAGCACGATGCCCGCGACGACGATCACGCGCTCACCTCCGTGCCGGCCTCGGGCACAGCGGCCGGGGCTCGCTTCGCGCGGCGCATGACCGCGAGGGTCAGCGCGAACACTGCGCGCAGCAGGTACAGCGTCGCGCCGAAGGTGCCCTGCGACGGCTGCCCATGCACCCGAGCGCGCATCGCGACCGGAACCTGCGTCACCGTGAGCCCCGCGTGCACGGCCGCCACGAGCGAATCGAGCGTGTCGCCGAAGTACTCGGCCGGGTAGTAGCGCACGTACTGATCGATCGCGCGCCGATTGGCCGCTCGAAAGCCGCTCGTGGCATCGGTCAGCTCCGCCTTCGACACCTTCGACATCACCCGCGCAAGAACGATCATGGCCCAGCGCCTCGGACCGCGCACCTCGTAGTCGCCGACGTCGGCGAAGCGCGCGCCGATTGAGATGTCGGCCTGCTCCAGGCCGTCGAGCACCGCCGCTATGTCTGCCGGGTTATGCTGCCCGTCGGCGTCCACTTGGATCGCTCGTCGGTAGCCCTGCCGCTGCGCATAGGTGAAGCCCGTCTTCATCGCGCCGCCCACGCCGAGATTGAACGGCAAGGTCAACACCTTCGCGCCCGCGCTGCGCGCTGCCCCCGCGGTGCCGTCGGTCGATCCGTCGTCCACGACGATCACGTCGTACGACCCGTCGACGGCAGCGATCTCGCGGACCGTCGCGCCGACGTTTCGCTCTTCGTTCCATGCAGGAACGATGATCAGCACACGATCTTCAGGGACGGTCATGGTGCGTTGATCCTATCAACGCGACCTCGATGCCCGACGCCGTCTCAATGACCGGACGCCGGCCCGCACGCAGTGATCCTGTAGAGGCGGGCGTCGCCCTGACTGTCGACGAGGGTGGCCGAGGCCGAGGTCGCGAGACCCTCAAACCCACGAAACTCGTGCGTCCCACCGTGGACCTCTTGAGCGCCGAAATCGAGCACGAAGCCGACGTTCAGCGCGTCCACGGCAGCGCACACCGCGGTGTCCGGGGCCGCATCGGCGAGACCCTCATTGATGGCGGACAGCTGGTCGGTGACCTCCATGAGTGTGTGCGGCATCAGCACCGGGCGGTCTGCGAGCGCGTACGCGAGCGACGAGCCGTTCCAGGCGCTCCCCGCGATCGCGACGCCTTCCGGCACGTGCTGGTCGATGCGGCTGATCAGCGCGTACTCGTCGGAGTTCACGAGCACCGAGGCCGGCGTGATGGCGAAGTTCTGCGCGACAGAATCACTCGCTCGGGCGAGTGCCGGACCCTGCACGACGGCCGCACCCAGCATCAGGGCGACAGCCGCGCCCCCGGCGATCCAGCCGGGTGCCGCATGCGCGCGCAGGCGGGCAACTGCAGGAATCCGGCCGAAGGCCAGGGCGGAGCTCGCGACGCCGAAGGCAGCGAGCGGGACCATCGCGAGCGGGAGCATCGCCGCGAGCCGCGGAATGTTGTTGTACCACGCACCTGTGAACGCATCACGCAGCGGTCCGAAGGGCATCGCCGCCACGGTCACGAACAAGAACGCCGCCACCAGGTACATGCTCAGCGCGACAAGGGCGGAGGCCGTGCGCGCGACCAGCGCCCAGACGATGCCCGCCGCCACGGCGAGCGCGGCGATCACCGCGGGGACGCCGAACCATGGAGAGAGCAGGAGCACTTCTCCCACGGCCTCGGGGATGCTCATCGTCGTCGGCCATCCGCGCGCATCGGACGGCGGGCGAAGCACCACGAGCGCCAGCGCCCCGCCGAACAGGTAGACGACGAAGGCCAGCCCGACCAGCCAGCGCCTGCCCGCGGTTCGCGCCTCGCGGAGCCACCGCCATGCAAAGACGACGACCATGGGCGCCGAGAGGGCCAGCCATGTCACCACCGCCCCCGGGTGCGCAAGCGCGATCCCCGGCAGCGTGCCGAGAAGGATGAGCGCCCACCACCATTGGGGCAGCCCCCGCTCGCGCGGCGCAAGGCCGAGCGCCTCAGCGGTCGCCGCCAGCGCCACGGGGCTCAACGCCAGGGCGAGCTGGAACGGATACAGGACGCCGTAGTCCATGAGCAGCATGGGAAACATCGGGAATGCTGTGGCGAGGATCGCGGCGGCCACCGTGAGCGTGCGGCCGCGACCGAAGAGCGTCCGGGTGAGCAGCACGATCCCGAGCGGCCACACGATGGCCGAGACCACGACGGTCATGGCGTTCACCGCCACCGGGATCGACACGCCGCTGAGCTGAACGACCAGCGCAACCGCGCCGTGCCACGCCGCCGGGTAGAAGCCGAGCGCCCCGCCCGGATTCGTCATCCGTCCAAGACTGAGCGACGAGGCGTTGGCGGTGTCCAGCACATAGCGGATGCCATTGAGATGGAAGATGTTGTCGAACGTCTGCGAGAAGTTCTCGGGAGCGCCGATTGCGCTCGCGACGCGGATCGACAGCACCGCCGCGGCGACCGCGAGGCCGACGAGCAGCCAGCCGTCGAAACGCCCTCGCTGCTGCAGCATCCCGCGACGGCCGCGCCCCCGGCCGACGCCACGGCGCACCCAGAACAGCGCAGCGCTCACGACTGCCGTCACGGCGAGCACCGGTGCCACCGACCACGGCAGCCCGAGCCACGAAGCGACGATGGCGGTGCCGCCGATCATCGTCATGCCGAAGGAGGGCGCGACCGCAACCGCCCAGAAACCGCGCAGGCCGACGGCCCACGCAAGCGGGCCCCCGGTCGCGCCCAACAGGACCACTGCGACACTCGCCGCCCACGTGAGGTCAAACCACGACACAGTTCACAAGCCTTCCACGGAACGCCAGACGAGGCGGCTGGCAACTCAGGATATCCGGCGTGGCCTGGACGGCAGCGGAAAGCGCGCTGACCAGCCACCTGCCGAAGTGGCACAGCCGCGTATGCGAGGATTGAGGAGTGAAAGGCATCATTCTCGCCGGCGGGTCCGGCACGCGCTTGCACCCCATCACCCTCGGGATCTCCAAGCAGCTCATCCCCGTCTACGACAAGCCGATGGTCTACTACCCACTTTCGACGCTGATGCTCGCGGGCATCCGCGACATCCTGGTCATCACCACGCCGCACGACGCGGAGCAGTTCGAGCGGCTCCTGGGCGACGGCTCGCAGTTCGGCGTCAACCTGACGTTCGCGCAGCAGCCGTCGCCGGACGGACTCGCGCAGGCGTTCACCATCGGCGCGGATTTCATCGGCGACGACAAGGTCGCACTCGTGCTCGGCGACAACCTGCTGTACGGCCCTGGCCTCGGCACCCAGCTCAAGCGCTATGCCGACATCGACGGCGGTGCCGTCTTCGCCTACTGGGTCGCAGAGCCCTCGGCGTATGGCGTGGTCGAGTTCGACGAGTCGGGCACCGCCGTCTCTCTCGAGGAGAAGCCGTCGGAGCCGAAGAGCAACTATGCGGTCCCCGGCCTCTACTTCTACGACAACGATGTCGTAGAGATCGCGCGCTCGCTCGCTCCGAGCGCTCGCGGCGAGTACGAGATCACCGACGTCAACCGTGCCTATCTTGAGCGCGGGAAGCTCGCCGTCGAGGTGCTGCCCCGCGGCACGGCGTGGCTCGACACTGGCACGTTCGACCAGATGACCGACGCCGGCGACTATGTGCGCACCATGGAGCGTCGCACGGGCCTGCGCATCGGCGTCCCCGAGGAAGTCGCCTGGCGGCAGGGATTCCTCACTGACGCCGAGCTGCGCGAGCGCGCGACGAAGCTCGTGAAGTCCGGCTACGGCTCATATCTGCTCAGCATCCTGGAGAGGGGCCACTAGTGGCTAACATTCTTGTCACCGGCGGCGCCGGCTTCATCGGCTCGAACTTCGTGCACTACCTCATCGGCAACACCGATCACCACGTCACCGTGCTCGACGCGCTCACCTACGCTGGCAACCTGGCATCACTGTCAGACCTGCCCGAGGATCGCCTCACGTTCGTCAAGGGCAACATCACCGACGCTCCGCTCGTGGACGAGCTGTTCAGCAAGGCGGATGCAGTGGTGCATTACGCTGCCGAATCGCACAACGACAACTCGCTCGACAACCCGCGCCCGTTCCTCGACACCAACATCGTCGGAACATTCACGCTGCTTGAAGCCGCGCGGAAGCACGACACGCGTCTGCACCACATCTCGACTGACGAGGTGTACGGGGACCTCGAGCTCGACGACCCCGAGCGCTTCACCGAGTCGACGCCATACAACCCGTCGAGCCCCTACTCCTCGACGAAGGCAGGCAGCGACCTGCTTGTGCGCGCGTGGGTGCGTTCCTTCGGGGTCCGAGCGACGCTGTCGAACTGCTCGAACAACTACGGGCCATACCAGCACGTCGAGAAGTTCATTCCGCGGCAGATCACGAACGTCATCCGGGGCATCCAGCCGAAGCTCTACGGCGCGGGCGAGAACGTGCGCGACTGGATCCACGCCGACGACCATTCGTCTGCCGTGCTCACGATCCTCGACAAGGGTGTGATCGGCGAAACCTACCTGATCGGCGCCGACGGCGAGAAGAACAACAAGGACGTCATCGAGCTCATCCTCCAGCTGATGGGCCAGCCGAAGGATGCCTACGAGCACGTCACCGACCGCGCCGGACACGATCTGCGCTACGCGATCGACTTCACCAAGCTCCGCACCGAGCTCGGCTGGACGCCGCGCTACGGCGACTTCGAGGCGGGGCTTGCCGCGACGATCCAGTGGTATCGCGACAATGAAGCCTGGTGGGCCCCTGCGAAGGATGGCGTCGAGGCGTTCTACGCGGCCCGCGGGCAGTAACGCGCGGTCGATCGCACGTCGGGCGCGCGGCGCGTGCCACACCATCATTGTCTCTGGAGGGACGAGCCCTTGGCTTCAACAAGCGTGGAAGCGACCGTCGGTGCCAGCCGACGCGCCTGGCTTCACCCGATCGTGCTCATCGTCGGCACCCTGCTCGTCTTCGCTGCGCACTTCCGCCCATGGGAAGTCGGGTACCTCGAGGAGTGGCCGCTCGCGCAGAACTGGATTGCGCAGGGGGGCTGGGCCGTTGTTCCCAGCTACCTGGAATGGACGCTGAGCCGACCGCTGCACCTGGTCCCGTCGTTCATCGGGCTCGCACTCGGCAACGGAGCGCCCGGTGCGATCTTCTTCGTGCTCGGGCTCGTCGCTGCGGCGCAGCTCCCCGTCGTGGTGTGGGCGCTGCGTCCGATATCGCGCTCGTTCTGGCTCAGCTTCGCCGTGGGTCTCTTCTTGGCGCTTCACCCGCTGTGGCCGGGAGGATTCCTGCAGCGCTTCCTGCCCGCGCAGACCGCGGCGCTGGGACTCGCCATCGCACTCGGCTTCCTGATTCGCTGGTACCTGTCCGGCAAGGTCCGCTGGATCGTGTGGACCAGCGTGTCGCTCCTGCTGGGGTTCGCCGTCTACCCCGGTCCCGCGACCGTGGCACCGCTGATGGCACTCGCGATCGCGCTCGCCGTGAAGACGAGCTGGAAGCGGCGCATCGTCGCGGTCGTGGTGGTCACCGCGACCTCAGCCTTCATGACCCTCTACTCGCTGGTGATCTCGCGCCTGATCATGCCCAGCGGCACGAGCTACGAACTCGACAACATCGCAACGGCCGGAGTCACCAGCATTCGCGAGCTCGTGACCTTCGTGCAGTCGACGCTGTTCTCGCGCGGTGAGCTGATCCTGCTCGGCATCGCGGTGGTCGCGGTGCTCGGCGCAGTCCTCGCGCTCACCGGCGCCGTTCCCCACCCAGCCGGCTGGCTGATCACGGGTGTCGCACTGGTCAGCCCCGCGGTATCCGTGGTCTTCTTCGGGCATGCAGGATGGCTGAGCGACATCGACCGCCTCGGCTACGTGATCTCGCTTGCGCTCTTCGTCGCCCTGTGCGTCTGGCCGCTCAACAGCGAAGGAACGCGCGTCAAGATGGAGGCTGTCTTCGCAGTCATCCTGATTGCGGTCTCGTTCGTCGGCGCCGCGCGCGGCATCCAGAGCTGGCAGTCTGACATCGCGCTTCAGCACAAGCTGCTCACGGCGCTCGGCCCGGTCGTCGCCGAAGCCGAGGGCGAGGGCGAGGTCGTCGTCGTCATCGATCGATCCGGCACGCTTGGGTACAATGGCACGTTCCCGCTGCAGTACCTGGGCCCTGCCTCGCAGGTGTGGAACGACGATCAGACCACGGTATGGCTCTGCTTCGAAGAGCCATCACCGCTTCCCTCGGGCGCAGTGCTCTGCGATCCCAACGACACCGGCACCGATCTGCGACTCGTGGACACACTCGTGCTCGAGAGCGGTGCGGTCGACTTCTTCATCGGCGAAAGAGAAACAGATGGCTGAAACTGAGCGAGTCCCCTTCAACGACCTCTCTCGAGGGATGGCACGCGACCGTGAGATCATGCTCGCGGCGACCGCCGACGTGATCGACTCGGGATACGCCGTGCACGGCTCACAGCACTCGAGCTTCGAAGCCGAGCTGGCCGCCTACCTCAGCGTCGAGCACGCGGTCGGCGTGGCGAGCGGAACCGACGCACTCGAGCTCGCGATCAAGGCGGTGATGCCCGCCGGGCGCTCCGCAGTGCTCACGGCCGGCAACGCCGGCGCGTACACCTCGACGGCGGCAGTCCGGGCCGGCTTCACGCCCCGCTACGCTGACGTCGACCCGGTGACCCTGTGTCTGACTCCGGAGACGGTGCTCCCCGCGCTCGACGACACCATCGGCGTCGTCGTGGTGACGCACCTCTACGGCTACCTCGGTGATGCCGCCACACTGCGATCGCTGCTCGATGAGCGCGGCATCGCCCTCGTCGAGGACTGCGCGCAGTCGATCGGCGCCGTCCGCGACGGTGCGTACGCGGGCAGCTTCGGTCACGCCGCGACAATCAGCTTCTATCCGACCAAGAACCTCGGGGCCATCGGCGACGGTGGCGCCGTGGTGACGCGGTCGGCCGAGACCGCGGAGACGGTGCGGCAACTCCGCCAGTATGGGTGGGCGGGCAAGTACAACGCGACGCTCCCCGGCGGCACGAACTCACGCCTCGACGAGCTGCAAGCCGCATTCCTGCGCCTGCGGCTGCCAATGGTGGACGGCTTCAACGCACGCCGACGGGAGATCATCGACCGCTACCGCGCGGCCGCCGAGTCTCTGCCCTCCGGCCTGCTCGCGGTGCTGCCGGCCGACGGCGAGCACCACGCCGCACACCTGGCGATCGCGCGCTCGGACAGGCGCGACGAGGTTCGCGCGGCACTCGCCGACGCGGGCATCGCCACTGACGTGCACTTCCCGCTGCCAGACTGGGAGCAGCCCGCCTTCGCGCGATTCGCGCCGGCCGCTGAGCTGAGCGCCACGCGCAGCGCCGTCGGCGAGATCTTGAGCCTGCCGCTCTTCCCGGAACTGCGCGACGACGAAGTCGAACGAGTCTGCAGCGCCATCCGGGGTCTTCGATGACCGCATTTTCGATCGTCATCCCCGTCTACGGCAACGAGGAGAATATTCCCTCGCTCCTGGCCCGCCTGACGGAGCTCATGGTCGAGTTGCCGGAGGCAACCGAGGTCGTGTTCGTCGTCGACGGATCTCCCGACGGCTCGTACAAGGCCCTCGCCGAGGCCCTGCCTTCCGCTGCGTTCAGCTCTCAGCTGCTGCAGCACTCGCGAAATTTCGGCTCGTTCGCTGCCATTCGCACCGGCCTTGCCGCGGCGAAGGGCGAGACGATCGGGGTCATGGCCGCTGACCTGCAGGAGCCTGCCGAGCTCATGGTCGAGTTCCAGCGCGTCCTCGCATCGGGTTCGGTCGACGTCGCCGTGGGCCGACGAGTCGCCCGAAACGACCCCGCGCTCTCGAGCCTCGGCTCGCGCGCGTTCTGGGGACTCTACCGTCGCACCATTGCCCGCGATATGCCTCCCGGCGGCGTGGACGTGTTCGGATGCACCCGTGCCGTCGCGCAGGTGCTCGTCCAGCTCGACGAGGCGAACTCGAGTCTTGTCGCCCAGTTGTACTGGGTCGGATTCCGCCGGGCCGAGATTCCGTACAGCCGCCAGGAGCGCGAGCACGGCACCAGCCAGTGGACGCTGCGCAAGCGCGTCAAGTATCTGCTCGACAGCGTGTTCTCGTTCACCAACCTACCGCTCGATCTGCTGCTTCTCACCGGCGTCTTCGGCACGGTCGCAGTCGTCGTGATCGCCGTGGTGATCCTGGGCTTCTATCTCACCGGCGGGATCACGGAGCCCGGCTATGTGCCGCTCATGCTCGCGATCCTGTTCTCGACGTTCCTCACCATCACGTCGATCGGCATCGTCGGCGCATACGTGTGGCGCGTGTTCGACAACACCAAGCGCCGCCCGACGTCCATCGTGATGAGTCGCGAGGAGTGGTGAGCGAAGGCACGGGCGAGCGGCGCTCGACGATCGCCGCGGCATGGCGATTCCTGGTGGTCGGCGGAACGAACACACTCGCGACCGCGGCGATTCTCGTGGTGCTGAGCTATCTCATGCCGGGCTGGCTCGCCTACACGATCGCGTTCGCGCTCGGGCTGATCTACTCGACGCTGTTCGCGTCGCGCTGGGTGTTCACCAAGAACGGGTCGCGACGCGCGATGCTCGTCTATGCGCTCAGCTACGTCGTCATCTACTTCGTCGGCTTGCTGTGCATCGCCGGCATCCGGGCGCTCGATTGGCCCGAGTATCTGAACGCGCTCAGCACCATCGTCACCGCTCCCCTGGGTTTCGTGGCGGGGCGGCTAGTATTTCGTGAGCGCAAACGTGAGGAGAGCATCGATGACTGACGCCGATCAGTACTTCGTACACCCGCAGGGCATCTGTGAGAGCACGCAGATCGGCGCCCGCACACGCGTGTGGGCGTTCTCACACGTGCTTCCGGGCGCCGTGATCGGCGAAGACGGCAACATCAACGACCATGTGTTCGTCGAGAACGACGTGATCATCGGCGACCGCGTGACGCTGAAGTCGGGTGTGCAGGTCTGGGACGGCATTCGCCTCGGCGACGACGTCTTCATCGGCCCCAATGCGACGTTCACGAACGATCGCTTCCCGCGCAGCAAGCAGTACCCGGATTCCTTTGCCCGCACGACCATTGAGGATGGCGCGTCGATCGGAGGCGGCGCGGTGATCCTTCCCGGCATCCGGGTCGGGCGTCGAGCGATGGTCGGCGCGGGCGCAGTCGTCACGAAGGACGTGCCCCCGTACGCGATCGTCGTCGGCAACCCGGCCCGAATCGTCGGCTACGCCGAGACCGCAGGGCCTGCAGCCACCGGCACCACGACGGAACTCGGCACGCCAGAAGGGCTCACCGCTCTGCGCACCGTCAGCGATATTCGTGGCGACCTGCTGCCGATCGATCTGCCTGAGTCCGTGCCGTTCGTCCCGCAGCGGGTGTTCTTCGTGCACGGCGTGCCCTCGAAGGAGGTGCGCGGCGAGCACGCGCACCGCCGCTGCGAGCAGTTCCTCATCTGCGTCACCGGAAGCGTCTCGTGCATCGTCGACGACGGCAGCACCCGACGCGAGTACGTGCTCGACCACCCGTCCAAGGGACTGCACATGCCCCCGATGACCTGGGGCACGCAGTACGACTACAGCCCCGACGCGGTTCTGGCGGTGTTCGCATCTGAGAAGTACGACGACGCCGACTACATTCGCGACTATGAGGAGTTCGTCGCACTGGCGCAGCCCCAGTGAGGAACACGTCCACCCGACCGAAGACAGCCGCCCCTTGGGCATCTTCGCCGCTGCAGACGCTGGCTGCCGGCATCGTCGTATTCGCGCTGCAGTGGATGCACGGCCCCGCGGACGCATTCGTCTACGACGCTGCGCAGTACTGGGAAGGCGCGCTCGCGCTCCTGAACGGGGGTGACGTGACCGGCGCGGGCGTGCTCGAGATGCGCGGTGCGCTCTCTCCGCTCGTCTACCTGCTCCCGGCGCTCGTCACCACGGCGCTCGGTCCATGGGCGGCGGCATGGTCGGTCCTCGCGTGGAACGCGCTCCTCGCGGTGGTGCTGCTCGTCGTGCTCATCCCCCGCATCGCGGAGCAGATCACCCCAGGCCGCCGCACCGCGCGCGTGTGGGTGTCTGCGCTGCTCGGCGGAATCGTCCTCTCCGGCTTCGCCCGATTCCCCCTGCTCGACGTGTGGTCGGTCACGATCGCCCTCGCCGGGCTGTACGCCCTCCTCGTGGGTCGCCGTTGGTTCACCCTGGCCGCGGGCGGGCTCGCACTCGCGGTCGCGGTCAACCTGCGGCCTTCCTATCTCGTCCCCGTGATGATCGCAGCGATCGTGCTCCTGATCGCACGCCCCCGCCACGTCGTCTGGGCGGCACCGGGAGCTGCCTTCGGCGCATCCGCCCAAGCCCTGTTCAACATCACCGTGTTCGGACAACTGAGCTTCAGCCCAGTCGCGACTCCACTTCTGCTGCGGGTCCAAGCCGCCCAGGCCACCTATGGCGTGCGCTACGACACGGTGGTCAGCGGTGAGCAGCACCCACAGCAGTGGTACTGCGACCCCGCCTATGCGGGGCTTCTCCTCGACGACCACGTGCCGACCGGACCGCTCGACGTCGTGATGTCGGCAGTCTCACACCTCCCGCAGTCGCTGTGGTTCCTCAGCGAGAAGGCCTCGTCGAGTCTCTTCTGGACCTTTGGGACGCCGTACGAACCCGCGCCGGGTGCCGGCCTGGGCGCCATGACCATCGCCGTCGTCGCCGTCGCCGCGTTCGGCGTCGTGGCGCTGATCTGGCGCCTGATCATCAACTGGTCGATCCGTGCCACACGGCTGCACGCGCTCGCGCTGCTCGGCTTCTGGTTCGGCGCACTCGGCACGCTCGTGTTCGCCACGCCTGAGACTCGCTTCGCGCTCCCGCTGGTGCTCGTGGGCCTGATCGGTCTGCTCGTCGCGCCCCCCGCTGCGGCATGGGGCGATGGCAGCCGCCGCTCCGCGATCGTCGCGCTTGCCGCCGCGGTGGCGCTCTCTGGGTGCCTGCTGCTGATCGGGGAGTCGGGGCTGGATCACCCGGTGCCGCCGGGACCGTTGGCGGACGCAGACAGCTGCGCAGAGCTCACCGCACCGTCGGGCCGCTAGCCGCAGCTCCCGCAGCCAGCATCACGCGGTCGCGGGCGGGCGCTCGACCCTACGCGCCGTCGACGAGGCGCGCGACCTCGGCCAGTCGAGGATGCAGACGGTCCTTGTCCGAGAGTTCCGCCCGCTCGAGCGGGATCGGCCACTCAATCGCCGCATCCTCGTCAGCCAGGTTCACGAACGTGTAGTCACCCTGCGCTTCGGGGCTCCAGTGCGCGTTCACGAGATAGGTGTACGCGGTGTTGGGCTCAAGGGTCTGGTAGGAGTTGCCCACACCCTTCGGCACGAAGATCGCTGTCGAAGCGTCCAGCTCCGCTGTGAAGACCGTGCCGAAGCTCTCGCCCGCCCGCAGATCAACCCACGCTCCGAAGACGCTGCCGAAGGCAACCGAGATGAACTTGTCCCACGGCTCGGCATGGATGCCCCGGGTCGTGCCGACAGCATCGTTGAACGAGATGTTGTTCTGCACGGGCCCGAAGTCCGGAAGCCCGATCTCGAGCATCTTTGCCCGCTGCCAGTTCTCTTTGAACCAGCCACGGTTGTCGCCGTGCACGGGGAGGTCGACGAGAAGCACACCCGGAATGGGCGTCGTGTGTGCTTGGAGCGGTTTTCCGTAGGTCAGAGCCACGGCTCCCAGCGTACCCGACCCGGAGGACCCGGCTGCCCGTCAGGTACTCAGCGGTCGCGATCGTGGGCGGCGACGAGCGCGAGGATCTCATCCGCCACGCCCCAGACTGCAGGCGAGTCATACGGACGATCTGGGAACACACCGTACTCGAGTGTGATCGGGAGGTGGTTCTCCGCGATGAAGCCCTCGACCTTGTCGGCGAGGCTCACGGGCTTGCCGGTGCTGCAGTTGATCACGCCCGTGAATCCAGGCGTGATCGCCGCGATCGCAATCTGGCGACCGAGCTCCTCCACGCGGATGAAGTCGTACTGATTCACGCCGGTAGTGAACGGCATGGTCGTTCGGCCCGCGTCCACCGCCTCGAGCAGGCGCGTGAAGATCGAGCTGTTGCGGCGGTCGTCGCCGTAGATGTAATAGCAACGCAGCCAGGCGACCTCGGTCTCCGGCAGCGCAAGCAGCACCGCACGGCGCAGCGCGTCCTTCGCGATGCCGTACATCGATCGCGGGCTGGTGGGAGTCTCGGCCGTGATCCCGCCCTCCCAGTAGCCGATCTCGTGCATGGTGCCGAGCGGCACGATGCGCTTGGCGCCCGCGGCCGCTGCCGCCGTGAGGAACCGAAAGTGATCCGAGAGGTGGAGCATGTGCGACGGAGCGTTGTGCACAAAGCCGTCCTGCCAAGCCAGGTGGACCACGGCCAGCGTGTCGCTCGAGACGAGCGAGGTGACGTCGAAATCCGGCGAGAGGATGTCGGCTCCGACCACGTCTGCCCGTGGATCGATCGCCCCCGTGTTGCCGGGTCGACCCACCGCGACGACGCGGCATCCGAGATCAAGCAGGGCGCTGACGACGTGACGCCCGACATAGCCTGCGGCGCCGGTGACAATGACCGAACCGCGGTCTTCGAATTCTCCCATGTTAAGCCGAGTATATTCGAAGGATGATCTTTCGCCCTTCGACCGAGTGTGGGCGCGATGAGCGTTGAAGAGCGATTCGAACGCCTGAGCGCACTGCCGATGCGCTCGCTGGCTCCAGCGGGGCCGGCTCTGGGCGCCCTGCCCAGCCGCGTCCGCGCCGTCGTTGCACATCGGGAGCTCCTCGGCCTCCTGACTCGGCGTGACCTTGAGGTCCGCTTCCGAGGCAGCGCCCTCGGCTTCCTCTGGACGCTGATCAAGCCCCTGATCATGCTGGCCACGTTCTATTTCGTCCTGGGCGAGATCCTCGGGGCCGCACGCGGCATGGAGAACTTCGGCATCTACGTGTTCTCGGGCCTGACGATCTATGCGCTCTTCTCGGAGTCCATCGGCGCCGCGGCTGGTTCATTCGTCAGCAACGCCGGTCTCGTGAAGAAGATCTACGTGCCTCGCGAGATCTTCCCGCTGGCTGCGATCGGCGGCGCGATCTTCATGTTCGCGACCCAGCTGCTGGTCCTGGTGGGCGCCATCATCGTCTTCCAGCAGTGGCCCGACCCCGCGGGACTCCTCTACTTCCTGCCCTCGGTCACCCTGATCCTGATCTACGTGCTGGCCATCGGCCTGATCATCTCGGTCTTGAACGTCTACCTCCGTGACGTTCAGTACCTCACCGAGATTCTGCTCATGCTCATGATGTGGGGCTCCCCGATCGTGTACTCGTGGCAGATGGTCTCGGACGTCATCGCCCGATTCAACCTCCCCGCTTGGGTGCTCGATGTCTATACCAACAACCCGCTCACCCTCGCGGTGCTCGGCTTCCACAAGGCCCTGTGGAACGGTGGAACCCCCGCAGATTACCCGCCCGACCTCGCAATCCGCATGCTGATCGCCGGACTCGTCGGCCTCGTGCTTCTCGTGCTGGCCCAGTTCGGATTCCAGAAGCTGCAAGGCAACATCGCACAGGAGCTCTAATTTGACGGTCGCTGCCCCCGCTCCCGAGGTGGTGCGCGTCGAGCGCATCTCCAAGTCATTCATCGTCCGCAAGGACAACTCGCTGAAGGATCGAGTCGTCGGCCTGTTCCGCTACCGACAGCACCGGAAGATCTACACTGCGGTCAATGACGTCTCCCTGACGATTCACGCCGGCACCACGATCGGTCTCCTGGGCGCGAACGGCTCCGGCAAGAGCACGCTGCTCAAGCTCATCGGCGGCATCCTGTCACCTGACTCAGGAACCGTGAGCCATCGGGGCCGCATCGCCGCCCTGCTCGAGCTCGGCGCGGGATTCCATCCCGACCTGAGCGGCCGAGAGAACGTGTTCCTGAATGCCGCGCTGCTTGGCCTTACTCGCGGCGAGACCGAAGCGCGCTTCGACGACATCGTCCGCTTCTCCGGCATCGGCGAATTCATCGACAACGAAGTCAAGTTCTACTCGTCAGGCATGTACATGCGCCTTGCGTTCGCCGTGGCCGTGCACACCGATCCCGATATCCTGCTCGTGGATGAAGTGCTCGCGGTCGGCGATGAGGCGTTCCAGCGCAAGTGCATGGACAAGATCCGCAGCTTTCAGCAGGAGGGTCGCACGATCATCCTGGTGAGCCACGCAGCGAGCCAGATCTCAGAGCTGTGCGACGCGACGATCGTGCTGAAAGACGGCGAGGTGGCCTACGAGGGTGACGCTCGCGGCGGCCTGGCCGCGCTGCGCGACATCATGGAGGGCCGCCGTGTCGGCGACACGCTCGCCGAGGAGGAGGCCGAGCGCGACCGGATCGCCAAGCGCCCGCTTCGAGTCTCGCGGATCGAGACGCTCGACGAGAGCGGCCAGCCGTGCCGCGATTTCGCGCCCGGTGATCCGCTGGTCATCCGCATCCACGTCGCCGCCAGCGCGGTCACGCCCACATGGACCACGGGGTTCAGCATCGATGGCCCCAGCGGCCAGATGGTGATCGCGACGAATACCGACCGACTCGACGCCACGCTGTCGCCGATCACGAATGGCGGTGCCGCGATGGAGTACCGCATCGAGGCGCTGCACCTCGGCTCGGGCGACTACTTCATCAACGCGAACGCGTCCCCGACCATCGACGTCGACACCGACGTGCTCTGGCAGGGCGCCAAGTTCCGTGTGCTGGGCGACGACACGAACCTCGGCACCACGCAGGCGACCATCACGGTCAGCGAGCCCCGCTAGGCGGGCCCTGGGCGGCGTCGTGGTGTCCGACCACGACGCCGCCCGAAGCGTCCGCCCGAGGCGCGCTCGGTCAGAACGGCAGGAACGACACGACGCCTTCTGGCGTCGACCGCGCAACGCCGTTCTGGAACTGCTGGATGCAGGAGCCGGCCTCGCACGTCTGCGCCTCGAGCGGCCAGCCGAGCCAGGTCGCCTCCGCGCCATACTGATACCACGTCGAGAGAATCGGACCATACGGCGTGAACACCGCGGCGCCGCTCTGCTTCTGCGTGATCACGCCGTTGCCGAAGTGCTGCACCCAGCCCCCGCCGTTGGAGGTGGAGTACCGGATGTTGTTGAGCGCCGGACCGTAGGCCGCCATGCCGCCGCCCTGGCGCCAGATCGCCCCGAGGCCGCCGAACGTCGAGTACACGCCCCAACTCGACTCGGTGACCGCACCGCCCTGGAACTGCTGGCCACAGCCGGTCGCGTCGCATGTGTACGCCGACTCGGGCCAGCCGAGGGTTCCTGTGATGCCCCCGGTGGCCGTCCACACCGCCTGGGTTCGACCGTAGGGCACGAAGAAGGTCCCGGCAGTGCCCTTGGTGAGCAGGCCCGCCGCGAAGTTCTGAATCGTCCCGCCCCCGGAGACACCCGAGCTGCTCGCAGAGTTGAATGCGACGCCCAGCCCGGTCAGCCCGCCCCTGGACTCCCACTCGCGGGCGAACGTGTCGGCGATCATGTGGGCCCCCCAGGTGGGCGTCGACGTAACCAGGCCGCCCGAATACAGCTGCGCGCAGTCACCGGACGCGCAGGCGACGTCCGTCCGCGGCCACCCGAGCGGCCCCGCCCCCGCGTTGGAGTTCGTCCACACCGACTGGATCGCGCCGTACGGCACGAGGACGAATCCGTACTGGCTCTGCACCATGACACCGCGCTCGAAGTTCTGCACCCAGCCGGGCCCCGCGCCGTTGACCGAGTAGCTCAGGTCGTTCAGCGCGGCGCCGAGGGTGCCGTTGGTGCCGCCCGTCGCCTGCCAATGGGTGTTCATTCCTCCGGGAATCACGTGCGCCCCGTACTGCGGCGTCGTGGAGATGGTCGCATAGACGAACGATTGACTGCAGCGCAGCCCCGCGGCGCATGACTGCTCGGCGTTCGGCCAGGCAAGGCTGCCCGCGGGCCCGCCGTGACGGTTGTACTCCGCGAGGATGGCGTTGTTGGCCACGAAGACGGTGCCGCCCCAGTAGCTCCCGTAGAGCATCCCGCCCGCGAACCGCTGGTACCAGCCCTGCCCGTTCGCCTCGACGTACACCGGGTAGCCCGTCGGCCTGCCGATGTAGCCGTTTGCTCCGCCGCGCTGCTCGTAGTAGTCGACGAATCCCGGGTGGGTCGAGTACGCGACAGGATTGCCGAACCAGTCCGTGAAGAGCCGCCAGAAGTTGCGGTTCCCGTACGAGGAGCAGCCGTCACCGACCCCGTACAGGTTCGCCATCGCGGCCGCATTCGGAACGTAGGGGGTGTAGATGTAGAGCGCCGCCGTCGCCTGATTATGGATGAACACCGACTGCGTGCCGCATCCTCGCGACGCCTCGGGGTGATAGAGGATGTTGTTCCAGCGCTGCTCGCGGTATCCGAACAGGTTGGGGTTCAACCGGTAGACCTGCAGCTGGCGAGCACCATAGTAGATCTGGTAGAAGAAGCCGCTGAATCGTGGATCGCAGGGCGCGTTGTCGGGACAGCTCTGCCCCATCGCCGCATCGTAGTTCCACTTCGACGGCGCCGTCGAAGTGATGAGGCCCTGCTCCTTCTGGAGCATCACGAGCAGCACGCGCTGATTGATGTTGCAGGCGCGGGCGACCTTGTCGATCATCTGCGCGGCGGTCTCGTAGGCCTGGCCCTGGTAGGCCGCACAGTACCGATCCGCAGCCTTCGACTCGGTCGCGGCAGCGTAGTCCTTCAGGCACACGGCGCCCGCCTTGCACGTTCTCACCTGACTGTTGAGGAATGCCTGCACCTCGCCGGCCGTGTAGCCGGTGGAATCATAGAAGACCTTGTCATCGATGATGTAGCCCGGGTCGAAGTCGGCCGCGTTCGCCGCCTGCGCAGGCTCGACCGGTCCGACGGTCGCCTGCACGCCGACGAAGAGCCCGGTGACCATGAGCGCTGCAGCGATGGTCGCGAGGACCGCCTTCGCGCGCACGCGTCGCGGCTGTCGGCTCACGGGATGTCCACCGTGACCTCGGACGAGACGCCCGAGTTGAGCGCGGATTGATATGACACGGTGATCGTCCACTCTCCAGGGGCGAGTTCGGCCACAGGGACCGTCATCAGCTCGCAATACGTGCTCGTGTGGGTCGGCGTCGCTGTCCCCGTCGCCGCGCGGCGGGTCGCTCCCTTGACGGCCTGGGCCGTGCAGGTGCCACCCGATTCGAC
Organism: Actinomycetes bacterium; assembly: GCA_029779645.1. Taxonomy (GTDB): domain Bacteria; phylum Actinomycetota; class Actinomycetes; order Actinomycetales; family Microbacteriaceae; genus Microbacterium. The sequence continues at coordinate 22,273 of JAKPAC010000015.1, forward strand.
GATGTCCACCATCGCAGTGACCTCCAGCGCGCCGTCGGCGACGTCAGCGGTGATCACGGTCACGGTCACCGTCGAGGCCTCTGGCGAGGTCCCCGGCGCCGAGGGCGTGGCCGACGGCGTGGCGCTTGCATTCAGGGTCGCCGAGGGCTCGGGCGACGGCGTGACACTCGAGACGGGCGTCTCGACGGGTGCGGAACCTTCGGGGACGCACGCGGCAAGGGCGAGCGACAGCACGCCGGCGACGGCGCCCGCGCCGAGCGCGGCAAGACTTCTGGGCACAGGCATAGCTCAACGATAGCTATCGACGACCGGAATGCCGTCAGTAACCCGCCCCCACCGGAGGAACCGCGATGAGGTGACGCTCGGCCAGCTGCAGCACGACGACATCCGGTCTGTGCTCGGCGACAAGCTCACGATACTTGGGGAACGTCTCGTACCCGGCGTACTCATGGTAGATCTGGAATGTGCTGGAGTAGCTCTGCGCCCAGAAGGGCGAGAGCGCGCCGCCCATCGAGTCACGCAGGATGAGCGCCGACTTGCCGGTCCACGACTGCTCGACGCTTGTCGAGGCCGGGAGCAGACTTGCGTCGAGCACGGAGTCGCCGGGCACGACACTCGTCGTGCCGTCCTTGACGGTGAGCGTGACGTCCTCGAACGAGCCCCCGAGGATCGGCACAGCCCAGTCGGCGCCGGGGCTGGCGACGCCATACGGCGCCCATTCGTTGAAGTCGCCGACGACCTCGACACCCTCAAGCGGAGGCACGCGCAGCGGCTGCTGGTCGGGGAACATCGCGTTCACACACGGCGCGATCTGCTCCCAGCCGACATAGCCGCCGTACTCGGTCCAGTGGCTGTTGCTCCAGCTGAAGAGGTTGTAATCGCTCGTCGCCGCCGCCGCGATCATGTCCGCGCGCAGATCGATGACGGGCAGATCGCCCGCGCCCGCCATGAACTGATCCAGAATCGTCGAGCCGCGAAGCTCTTGCATCCATGTCGGCAGCTCTTCGGGGTAGACGCTTGACGTCGAAGGGGTCACGATGATGTAGAAGTCGATCCCCTCGGCCGCGAGTCCGTCGCGAATCGACGTGTAGTAGCTGACCCAGCGGTCGATCTCGGCCACCGTCAGGAACGCCTTGCCGATCGCCTGTGACGCGTAGGCCTCGACATAGTCGCTCCAGAAGATCCAGCCGTTGGGCCCGATCAGATAGTGCTCGGCGAGCTCGTCGGCGTGCTCGTCCCACGCTGCGAACGCCGCGGGGTCGCCCGTCAGCCACGGCTCGCTCGCCGGGGGCGCGACCGGCGGCCGGCACAGTGTGCTGAGCTCGCTTGCCTCGGCCGCGGGCGGCGCCACCGGCGCCGGGGCGTTCTGCGCCCGCACAAAGGTGCGGTCAACCGCGATTCCGGCGGTGAGCGCCGCGACCGAGAGCACCGCCAGAATGATCAGCGGAATGTACGTGACCCGGTTCCACCAGCGTGGGCGCTCCACCTTGGCCCGCTTGGGCGAGGCGTTTGCGCTCATCGCACGACCTTCTGGCTCGGGGCAGGCACGGGGCTCGGCGCGGTGATGCTCCCGCGGCCCGCAGGCTTGCTGGGAGTGAAGGTCGGGCTCGGGGTGATCACCGCGTGTCGGCGCCAGACGGCAGCAATTCGCTCACGCCGGGGCTTCGTCTTCGCGAGCAGTCTGATCAGCCACTTCGGCGTCCAGCCCTTCAGCGTCATGGCCGGGCGTTCAATGAGGTGCCAGCTCGCAAACGCATAGATGTGGCATCCGACGATGACGACCGCATGGTAGGCGAGCCACCCCCATTCCTGCACGTCGAAGTATGTGGCGAAGTACATCAGCGGCCAGCCGATGATGTAGATCCCGTACGAGAAGTCGCCGTACTTGTCCCAGCGTGTGATCTTGACGCGCACCGCGAACCAGATGAGCACATAGCAGAAGGCGTACTGACCGGCGACGAGCCAGCCGCCGCGCGCGTAGGTGTAGGCCGCGACGAGTGCCATCGCGATGGCGAGACGGTCGTCGATCGGCACCTTGTCCTTGAACAGGCAGAACAGGATGCCCCAGGCGAAGGGCGCCATCAGCAGGAGGAAGCGGAAGTCGCCGAAGTAGGGGCCGAGCGCCGCGAGGCTGCCTACGCCCATCCACTGCATCGAGGCGAGCACGATGATGGCGCCCGCGACGATGCCGCCGACCAGGCGGTTGGTGAGCGCGCCGACCACGCCGAGCACCCCGACCAGGATGTAGGCGCCGAACTCGAACGCGAGCGTCCAGGCCGACCCGTTCCAGTCGAGGATTCCGGTGCCCTCGTAGAGGGGCGTCGATGTGCCCATCCCCGCGATGTTCAGCTGCTGCATCACCAGCGTCACGTTGTTCGAGAAGTACGTGAACGGCGACTCTGACGTCGCATCGAAGTAGCCGTCCCACGATCCGGTCTCTGCGTACCACGCGATCGGGGCGAGCGCGAAGGCGGTGACGATCAGAGCGAGGAACCAGCCCGGGTAGATGCGCAGCGCTCGGTGCCAGAAGAAGCGCGGCGTGCTGGAGGGGCCCATCTTGCTGCGGGTGATGAGGAAGCCCGAGAGGAAGAAGAACCCGCACACCGCGACGCCGCCGAGCGACTGCTCGCTGCTCCACTGCGTGCCGAGGTCCTTGCCCCCATAGAAACCGGCGATGGGCCCGGCGTGCGAGAAGATGACCATGAAGGCCATCAGCCAGCGAAGGAATCCGATCGAGTTGCTCTTCGCGTCGAAGGCGGTGGCCAGCGAGGTCAAAGGAGCTCCATCTCGTCCAGCTCGTCGATCACCGCGATCGGCTCGACGCGACGCCGCCAGCTCTTCGGGTGCGTCACCGTCCACAGCACCCGGTAGATCCCGCGGAGCGGCCGGTACACCCGGCTGAGGCGAGGCACCGACCCGGGCCTGCTCAAGCGCAGATAGGCCTTGAGGTACCCCATGGGCCCGCCGCCGAGGAACTCCCCTGCCTCGTCGAGCAGGTGCACCTGGTCGATCGGGTATCCCGGGATGTTCTTGCTGATCCGATCGAGCTTGTACTCGAGCGAGGTGTGACTGATCGCCGCGTATCGCGTCGTCGCGATGGTCTTGGTGTGGTAGCCGAGCTCGGAGCTCGCGTAGCTGAACAGCCGCTCCTGGATATGGGCGATGCTGCCATCGACGTGCGCCGTCGGCGCGGGATAGTCCTCATAGCGCCATTCGACGTCGGTCAGGATCCGCAGCGCCTCCGGTCGGAACGCGAACATGCAGCCGAACGGCGCAAGCGGGCTCGGGTCGTCGAACGGAACGTGGATGCCGAGTTCTTCGGCGAGCTCAGCCGCCGGCTTCTTGTTCTCGAACCAGCCGCGGCCGAGGGTCGGGAAGCCCGTGTGAATCGTCGGGGCATATGCCATCCCGAGCCCGGGCTCCTTCTGGAACAGCCCGACGACATTCGCGGCATACCCGGGCGAGTTCAGCAGGTTCATCAGCTGATGCCTGCGGAAGAACTCGCCGGCGTTGACGTTCTCCTGCACCGTCTTCTTCGAGTGGATCTTGAAGATGAGGTCGTAGCGGTCGCTCAGCAGCACATCGCGACAGCCGACGAAGAACGCGCCCATGTCGCGTCCGCGGTTCGACGGCAGCACACGGATCTCGGACATCTGCAGCCTGGGATCATCGCGGCCGTCGATCACGGCCTGGATGACCGCGGCCTTCTCGTTGTCCGTCGTGGTGATGTACAGGTCGTATGCGGCAGGGAGATTCGCGCAGTAGTCGAGCAGCTCGACAGTCAGCTCGGTGTAGAACAGGTGCAGGATCACGGCCAGTCGCAGCGGCTTGTCCTCCTGGTACGAGATGTCGACATCCGGCATGATCTCGAGCATCGCCGCGTTCGTGTTCATCGCCTTCGGCTGCGAGCTGCGCGTGATGTTCCGGTAGATCATCTCGCTCGAGTAGCCGAGTCGCTCAGCCTTCTCGATGTAGCGACGGGCGAGGATCGCGTGTCGGTCAAGCAGCAGCGGGTCGTGGAAGAAGGGGCGCCGCTTCAGCGCAGGGCAGCCATCCTCAAGCAGCGCCTCGCCGTCGAAGAAGGCCGGATGCCACGTCGAATAGTTGCGGTTCGGAAACGCGACCTCGGCGCGGTAGCCCCGAGTCTTGAAGTGGTGGGTGAACTTGGACTCGTGGCTGAGGATCGAGTCGATGTACGACTCGATGGGGGGCATCTCGGTCCAATACGCCTTCCACTCGGCGCCCATGAACATGCGACGGCGCACGGCGATCCAGTGCGACTGGATGTGCTCGTGCAGCACGTCTTTCCCGGTGAACGGGTTCGGAATCTGCTCCGCGTGATCCGTCATGCCCCAGAAGTCGACTTCGAGTGCGTCCATGCGCGCGAACACCGGCTCGAAGGGATTCACCGGACCGAACCAGGTGTAGTTCATCAGGATCAGCTCGTCGTACTCGCTGAGCCGATCCTGACCGAACTCGGCGAGCGCCTCCTTGTACCCCCACACGTCGAAGCCGACGTTCTCGCGCTGCCAGACGGTGTCGGCGACGCTCTCGAGTCGCGTCCGCCCATCGTCTGTGAGCTTGCCGTTCACCACCACGAAGATGTGGTCGGCGAACGGGCGCAGCCGCTCGAGCTTGTATGGCACGTAGTCGTCCACGATGCCACGAGGATCGTAGTAGAGGTAGAAAATGATTCGCTTGCCGTTCTCGGGGAAACGCGAACGTGCTTCTACCTGACTCACCAAGACTCTCCTCTTCGTCCGTTGGGGGCGCGGACGACCTCCCCTACGATACCTGCTCGAACCCTGCGAATCTGCCTCAGCCGGCGGTGATGACTCGCACGATTTCCCTCGCCCGCGCATCGAATGAATGCTCGGCACGCACCCGGGCGCTGGCGGCGGCGAGGGCGTGCGCGGGAGGAAAGATCTCGGCCGGGTCCTGTCGCAGCAGCGTCACCAGATGCTCCGCGTCGTCGAATGCGATTGCGGCGCCGCCGAACAGCTCAGGAACACCGTCGACGCGTTCGCTGATGACGCGTCCCCCGGCCGCGACCGCGTCGAACAGCCGCATGGCCATGAACCCTTCCTCGCGCATCGCGGGCCACTGGTCGTTGAGCACGATCGAAGCCGTCTCGTAGCGCTCGCTGAGCCGCTCATTCGGGATCGCCGTCGCGACGATCGCGTCGGCGGGAATGAAGCCCCGCCAATCCGGTCCGTAGACCTTGACCGGGATTCCAGCCCGCAGCGGGCCGACCACCGCCGGCCGTGCGATCCCACGCGCCGTGCCGACGAAGACGATGTCGTCGCCGCGCGGCAGCTCCCGTGGAAAGAACAGATCGGTGTCCGTGCACTCCAGCAGCGGCTCCACCGCGATGCCGAACTGGGCGCTGGCCTTCGCCGCCCACCGTTCCGATGCGGCGAAGACGTAGTCGAACTGCGCAAGCTCGTCGCGCGTGATCTCGTCAGGGTGGCTGATGATCCACAGGACGCGCACACCGGTCGCTGGCGGGTCGATCCGATACGGTCCGCGGACCACGACGGTGACGTCGTCGAGATAGCTCGTAGCCCGCGCGCGTGCATCAAAACAGTCGACGACGACCTCGAGGTCGCGGCGGCGAAGCGCATTGGCCAGTCCGGTGGCGAAGTGGGTGTCGCCCCAGACCCGGCCTGCGTGCCCGGCCGGGGCGCAGATCTTGATCGCCCAGCGCTCACGCACGCGCCCGTCCGCAACGCGGCGGAGCGTCGGTCGGCGGGTGCCACCATGCCCATCCCAGCCGGTGATCCCGAACCCGAACGCCCGGAACAACCGGTCGACCTCAGCCGCATCCGAGGGGAGCGCGAACGACGACGGCGCTGCCGCAGCGGCTGCCGCGAAACGCCGTTCGCTGCGCTCCGGGTCGCGCCGGGCGAACGCGCGTTCTGGCTCGAGCTGCCACGCCTGCACAGCCATGAGCACGACGAACTCGAAGTCGCGATCGATCCCGCGCAGCTGCGCGCTCAGCGCCTCGAGCTCGAGCTCGTTGACGAGCCCCGAATCCAATCCGCCCGCGCGTCGAAAGTCATCGACGGCGACAGCGAAGGTCCGCGCGGTCAGCGCCGGCACAGCGTGCCGGGCGGCCTCGACCCGAAGCGCGTCCTCGAGGGGATGGTCGCGCAGGATCCGATGGGGGGTGTCGGCGCCGCACAGCAGCGCGCCCACGCCATCGACGGTGCCGTCGAACCGCACGGAGAGCGGCATGGCGGCGCACCCGTGCCGCGCCTCGTCGAGGCAGCGCTGCGCCTCGGCTGCGCTCAGCGCAACCCGCGGGTCGACCACCAGCGCACGGCTCCCCGTGACCCGCGTCATCGCCGCGTTGACGACGTCGGCATACGTCGCGGCCGCCCCGAAGAGCACAGCTTCCGCGAGCGGAACCAAGTCCGCGAAGAGCCGCGTGCCCAGCCATTGGCCGGCAGGCAGGTCGACAGCCGCGACGACGACCTGGATGCCCTCGGCGGCGAGATCGGCGAGGGCGTGCAGCCTGCGGTCGTACGCTGAGGCCTCCCCCTGCACGATGCCGATTACGCTCGCGGCGTCGGCTCGCTCCGCCGCCCGCACGGCGACGGGCTCCGCCGTGCTCTCCGGCCCGCGCGCCAATGCCGACATCCGCGCGACATACGCCAGCACCGACTGGCTCGCCTCGAACGCGCCGGCCCGAAGCACGAGCGTCGCGTGCTCACGCCGTTCCCACAGGTGACCGATCGGTCCCTGTGGATGGGCCGCTGCCTCCGGCGACACCTTCGCGTACGCGCGCGCGTCCCAGAACGGGTGCACCGAGATCTCGGCCTTGTTTCCCCCGATCACATACGCGTACATCGCAGGCACACGGTCGGCCTCCGGAAGACCCCGCCCGGCGATCAGCTCGTCGAAGAGCGGATTGAGGCTCAGGCCGCGGCGCCAGCCCGCACGGGCGTAGTGTCGCACGGCGCGGCTGGTCGACATCGAGGGGCGCCCCAGCTGCGCGGCGTAGAACTGGGCGTCGGCGAGGCCGCTGGCGAGAATCGATCGCTCCCACCATCGGCGATCGATGGCGCGAACGAGCGCACCGATTCCGGGGATGCTCCGCCCGCGGCGCATCCCCGCGCGCAGCACGCGGGCGATCACTCCGGGTTCCCCCCTGCAGCGCGCTGCCGAGAGCCCAGCGTGCGGTACATCCGCGCGGCCAGGCGGCGCACCCGCGACCAGATCGGATGCTGCCGCTCCAGCTCCCTGCGCAGCGTCAGCGTGTAGTCCCGCAGCGCGTCGTCGACCTGCCGGCGCACCTCCTTCTCGACCAGCCCGGCGATGAACAGCGGCAGGCCCGGGCCCGACTCGCGGACGTACGCGCGAAGCGCCTCGTCACGGATGCGCTCGTCGTCGCGGTCGTGGATGTCGCCGAGCGCGTACATGCTGTTGCCGTCGGCGCCGCGCTGATCGGGGCGCTGGGTCCAGAACGCCAGCGGCTCGCCCGTGATGTAGCCGATCTGGTGGTCCAGGGCGACCCGCAGGTAGAACTCCCAGTCCTCGACCGCGTCCAGCGTCTCGTCATAGAACCCGACGTCGTCGTGCAGCGAGCGGCGGTAGAGAAACGAGATCGGCACGGCGCGGTTGACCGACAGCAGCCTCGAGTAGGTGACGAAGCCCTGCCCCGCCCAGAACGGCGCCGTGCCCACCTGCACGAACGCGTCGCCGCGTTTCTCCTCGTAGACGATCTGGGTCGTGACCATCACGCCGCCGTCGCGCGGGTGCGCGTCGAGCCAGGCCACGGTCTGCGCGAGGAATGCAGGCGCCCAGCGATCGTCGTCGTCGTGCAGGACGACGTAGTCGCTCGCGGCCGTGCGCATGCCGAGGTTCGCCGCCGCGCATCTCCCCCCGGGCGCCACCGTGTCGACGATGGTGATGCGATCGCCCAGCCGCGTGGCGAACGGCCGCACCGCCCGCTCGACCGCATCCCGGTCGCCGCCGTCATTGACCACCACGACGTGCCAGTCGGCGAACGACTGCGCGAGCACGTCGCCCAGCGCACGTGCGAGAAAGTAGGGACGATCCTTCGTGCGGACGACGATCGAGACGCGAGCAGCCATGACTCAAATGTAGACGGCCGCCCGCGCCGCGTTCGCAGCGCGACGCCCGGACCGGCTCGGCGCGTCGGTCACGCAGGGCGCTACAGCTCGGCGTGCAGCGCCCACACCCGATCGCCCGCGTCGAGCCACGAGAACCCGCGCGCGCGGTCGCCGGCGAGCACGCCGAGGCGCTTCGCCGCGTCGGCATCGCCCAGCACCTCGGCGATCGCCGCACCCCAGGCATCCGCGCCCTCGCCAGAGACGAAGCTCGCCGCATCGCTCGCGACCTCCCGATACGTCGCGGTGTCGCGCGCCACCACCGGCGCTCCCACCGCGAACGCCTCGAGCATGCGGAACGGGAACGCGAACCCCGTGGATGCCGCGAGCACGGCGTCGGCGCTCGACCAGATCGTCGCGCGCTCCGAGGCATCCATCGCCCCGAACAGCTGCATGCGCGAGGCGACGCCCACCGCGTCGGCAAGCTCACGCAGCTCGTCGACATCGGCGCCCGGCACATCGAGCACGACGAGCGACAGCTCGGCATCGAGCGCGAGGGCGCCGAGCGCGTCGGCCACACCCGAGGAGGCGAGCGCCGAGCCCGACATCGCGACGAAGCGCGGCGGCAGCTCGAGCGCGCGAGCACGGTCCGACGCATCGGCCGGGGCCGCGAAGCCGCTCGGCGGCGCCCCCGGAATCACCCGGATCCGGTCGCCCAGCGCGGTCTGCTCGCGAAGCTCGGCCGCCATGGCGTGGGTCGGCACGACGACCGCGTCGGCGTGGCGCTGGGCGCGCCGCAGCATCCCCCTCGCCCAGGTCAGCCGCCCGCGGGGCATCTCGTCGGGGGCGGTGAACGCGTCGAGCGAGTTGATCGTCACCACGGTCTGATCGCCGTCGTGCACGCGGTCGTGCTTGACCAGCGGCGCCATCAGCGTGGGCGCGTGCACCATCCCGCCCGAGAGCGGGCCGACGCCGAGCTGCCACGCGGCCGCGAGCTCGCGGCGCTGCAGCGGCGCGCGCGTCACGCGGGCCAGCCCCGGCACGAGCTCGGCGATCTCTGCGGGCGGGCCGCCCGAGCCGGCGGCGGGCACGATCGCCTCCACCTCGCAGCCGCGGGGCGCCGAGGCGACGAGCCCGCGGGCAAGCTCGAGCGAGGCGGTCTGCAGCAGCGGGTCGGTCGGTGCGATCAGCTGATCGAGCACGAGGCGCAGCGTGGTGGTCATTTCTCCTCCTCCGGCACCGGCGGGTGCAGGGCCGCACGCACCAGCTCCTGGATGTACGCGACGTCGGGACGCTCCGGGTCGACCCCGCCCTGCGGCGTGAGCTCGATGGTCTGCATCGGCAGCTCGCGCGACTTCACGGCGAGATCGACGAAGTACGGCAGCATCGACTGCGGCAGGTCGGTCCTGATCACGTCGCTCCCGGCGGCCGCGACATCCTGGAACCGGGCGAGGACGTTCGCGGGGTTCGTCTGCCGGAGGATCGCCTCCTGCAGCTCGCGCTGGCGCCGCATCCGGTCCCAGTCGTTGGTCGTGTAGCGCGAGCGGGCGTACCACTGGGCGGTGTCGCCGTTCATGTGCTGCTCGCCGACCTCGATCCACCCGATCGCCCATTCGTCGACCGGCTGCGTCGGGTACGTCGGCCCGCCCATCGGCAGTCGCTCGATGACGTTGATCGTGACCCCGCCGAGGGCGTCCACGAGCGCGGCGAAGCCGTGCATGTCGATCAGCACGTAGTAGGGAATCTCGATGCCGAGCAGCCCCTCGGCCGCGTCCTTGGTCGCCTCGATCCCCGGCGTCGAGCCGTTCGCCCGGGCCTCGGGGTAGAGCGCGTCGCCGTCGCCGCAGACCTCGACCTCGGTGACGAGCTGGTTGATGCCGCTGCCCCAGCCGCAGTTGATGTTGCTGTGGCCCGTGTGCCCGTCGGGGTAGCGCTCCAGCATCGGGCCAGGCGAGAACGGCGTGTTCGCGATGTCTCGCGGGATGCCGGTGACCGTCGCCGCGCCCGTGTCGGCGTTGACCGACACGACCGAGATCGAGTCGAAGCGCATCGAGTCGCGGCCGTCGCCGCTGTCGGCGCCCAGCAGCAGGATGTTGTAGTAGCCGTCGCTCGGCGGCACGCTGGGTCCGCCGTCGCCGAAGATCGACTCGAGTGTGCCGCGGGTGATCCCGGTCAGGTACGAGGCGTAGACGGCGCCGCCGGATGCCACGACCATGAGCGCGACCGCCAGCGCGGCGATCGCAGGCCGCGCCTTCGGCCGGGCCTTCACGAGCCGGACCAGTCGCAGCGTGTCGAGCGTCAGCACCACCCACAGCACGGCGTAGGCGATCAGCAGCGCCTGGGCGAGCAGCAGCCCGAAGAAGCTCGTCGCGATGCCGACGATCAGCTGCGGCCACAGCAGCGCCGCCAGCAGGGCCAGCAGCACGAGCGCCCACATGCTGAGCGTCGCCGAGAGGCCGATGCGACCCAGCCGGCGGTTGCCGGCGAGCGCCTGCGCCGACCCGGGGAGCAGGAAGTTCAGCGCCACGAGCCACCAGCCGCGCCGGGTCATCAGCTCTTGCGAGCCGGCATCCGGGTAGCGAATCGGGCTCGAGACGGACGTGCTCATCGCAGGGAGGCCTTGAGCCTCACATTCTTCTCCTCGACCTCCAGGGCCAGGCTGTTGGCGTAGCCCTCGAGGCGGTTCAGCAGGGTGTCGTCGCCGGTCGCGAGCATCTTCACCGCGAGCAGCGCCGCGTTCTTCGCGCCGCCGATCGACACCGTCGCGACCGGCACGCCGCCGGGCATCTGCACGATGCTCAGCAGCGAGTCGAGGCCGTCGAGCGTGGCCAGCGGCACCGGCACGCCGACGACCGGGAGCGGGGTGACCGAGGCGAGCATGCCCGGCAGGTGCGCGGCGCCGCCGGCGCCCGCGATGATCACCTTGATGCCGCGGGCGCGTGCCTCGCGGCCGTATGCGATCAGCTTGTCGGGCGTGCGGTGCGCCGAGACGACCTCGACCTCGTGCGCGATGCCGAAGTCGCTGAGGGTCTGCGACGCGTCGCTCATCACCCGCCAGTCCGAGTCGGATCCCATCACGACGCCGACGAGGGGCGCGTTCGATTCATGCAGTACTCGCGTGGTCACCCACCCAGGGTAGGCGCTGGCGGCTGTGGGGACGCTCAGCGCGACGGGTGTGTCACGCGGATGCCGCGGCACGGCGCCGCGCGCCGTGCCGCCCGCTCAGCCCGGTCCGCTCGATCAGCGCGGTCAGCCCTCGAAGCACGCGGCGGCGGCGCGCGCGTCGAAGGCCACGTCGTCGAGGTTGTCGCCGACGACGTTCACGTGCCCGACCTTGCGCCCGGGGCGCGGGTCCTTGCCGTAGTTGTGGATCTTGGCGTGCGGGACCTCGCGCATCGCCGCGGCGTAGCGCGCATCGAGCGTGCCCTCGAGGGGCCCGCCGAGGATGTTGATCATCACCGACCAGGGGGCTCCCGCCGCGGTGTCGCCGAGCGGCAGGTCGAGCACGGCCCGCAGGTGCTGCTCGAACTGGCTCGTCACGGCGCCGTCCTGCGTCCAGTGCCCGCTGTTGTGCGGGCGCATCGCGAGCTCGTTGACGAGCAGTCGCTCATCGACGGTCTCGAACAGCTCGACCGCCATCACGCCGGTCACGCCGAGGCCCGAGACGATGGCGTCGCCGATCTCGCCGGCGACCTCCACGAGGCGCGTCGTCGCGTTCGGGGCGGGCGCGAAGACCTCGGCGCAGACGCCGCCCTTCTGCACGGTCTCGACGACCGGCCAGTGCCGCACCTCCCCGCTCGGGCTCCGGGCCACCAGCTGCGCGAGCTCGCGGCGGAAGTCGACGAGCTCCTCGGCCAGCAGCGCGCTGCCCGCCGGATCGTCGGCGATCGCGGCGAACCAGTCCGCGGCCTCCGCGGCCGACGACACCAGCCGAACACCCTTCCCGTCGTAGCCGCCGCGCGGCGTCTTCACGACCGCGCGGCCTGCGTGTGCGTCGATGAAGGCCTGCAGCTGCGCCTCGTCCGAGACGGCGGCCCACTCCGGCTGGGGCATCCCGAGCGCCTCGAGGCGCTCGCGCATGCGCAGCTTGTCTTGCGCGAACTGCAGCGCATCTGGGCCCGGGTGCACCCGCACGCCCGCGTCGACCAGCGCGCGCAGCACCGACTGCGGCACGTGCTCGTGATCGAAGGTGACGACGTCGACGTCGGCCGCGAAGGCCTCGACGGTGGCCTGGTCACGATAATCGCCGACGGATGTCGCGGCCAGCGCCGCCGACATGCCCTCGGCCTCGGCCAGCACGCGAATCTCGATGCCGAGATTCACCGCCGCGGGGATCATCATCCTCGCCAGCTGACCGCCACCTACTACTCCGACCCGCAGAACCATGCTGTGCCCCTTCCCCGTCTATCTTCCCGCATCGGGCGGGGCCGCGTGCACGCCCGGGCGATGCCGTGCCGATGCGACCGCGGCGCGGTCAGCGCGCCTGCGGCTCGGTGGGCTCCGTGGGCGCGGTGGGGATCAGCCCGGACGAGGCCTGCTCGTCGCGGTGCGCGAGGATCTGCCCCACCTCGATCTGGTCGCCGAGGGTCTCTTGCACGAGCGTCGCCGACGGCACGTTGACCAGGCGCAGCGGCGCGTCGATGCCGTTCTTCAGCACGATCGTCCCGGCGCCGAAGAGCCGCTGCAGCGGGCCGCGGCGCACCGAGATCGTGTACCCGCGGGCGTGCGGCAGCTCGGCCTGCTGACGGCGCACGAGCCCCCAGCGCGCGATCACGCGGCGGTTGGTGATCGTGTAGAGGCGGCTGAGCCAGAGCAGGAACGGCAGGATCACCACGGCGACGACGACCAGCCCGGCCGCCAGCAGCAGCATCCAGTCCTCGAACGGCGCCGGCAGGTTGCCGTAGAGATACCCGGTGGCGCCGGCGACCGCGATCAGCACGATCGCGCACCAGCTGAGCCGGCGGGCCTGGCTGCGAAAGCGCGCCACGAGCAGCTCGGGCACGGACGCGCCCGGCGGGGGCGTGTGGGGTCGTCCCCCGAACGTGCTCGGCTGGCTCACGCTTCTATTGTGCCTGCGGGTGGCGGCATTGCCGCGCAGGCCGCGCGCTGTGTTCGCGCGCGGATCGGGGGCACGCGCCGCCCCGCCGCGCGCTCAGCCCCGCAGCGCGCTCGCCCGCACGTGCACGACGTCGCCGGCCGAGACCGCGACGACCTCGTCTTCGGTGCGCACCTGCAGCCGCCCGAAATCGTCGATGTCGACGGCCTCGCCGCGCAGCTCGCCGCCGCCGGGCAGGTGGACGAGCACCTCGGTGCCGAGCGTGCTGCACACGGCCTTCACCTCGACGCGCACGCCGGCGGTGTTCGGGTTGCCGGCAGTCGCGCGCAGCGCGTCCCACCGCTCGTTGAGGGTGAAGAGATAGCCCACGAGCAGCAGGTCGGCGTCGACGTCGACGCCCAGTGCGGCGAACGAGGTCGCGGTCTCCACCGGAAGCTGCTCCGCGGTCATCGCCGTGTTCACGCCCGCGCCCACCACGATCGCGTCACGCTCGGCGTCGGTGACCATCTCGGCGAGGATGCCGCTGATCTTCTTCCCGTCGACGAGCACGTCGTTCGGCCACTTCAGCGACACCTCGCGCCCGCTCCCGCGCAGCGCACGATCGACGGCGCGGGTCATCGCGACCCCCGAGATGAGCGGCAGCCAGCCACGGGCATCCATCGGCACGCCCTCGGCGTCGACGACGACCGATGCGGCCAGCGCCGCCCCTGGCGGGGTCGTCCACTCGCGGCCGAGGCGGCCGCGGCCGGCGCGCTGATCGAGCGTCAGCAGCACGGAGCCCTCGGGCCACTCCTCCGGCTCGGCGCGCACCCGCGCGACCAGGTCTGCATTGGTCGAGCCGGTCGATTCGAGCTGCAGCAGGCGGGGCGCAAAGTCGAGGCTGTGCGCGAACGTCGTCGTCGGGTCGGTCATGGAGTCGATCGTAGCCGCGCGGCGCGCCCGGGAACCGCCGTGTGAACCAGGGCGCCACGGCCCCGGGGTTGCGCGGATCCACAACGAAACCGACACGCCATTGTGCAGATGCGGCAACGGCACTCTCAGTGCGGCCCCCGATAGAGTGAATTCGTGACCGAGCAACCCGATCTCCCGACCACCGCCGGCAAGATCGCCGACCTCCGCCAGCGGTACCAGCACGCCATCGTCGATGCCGAGGCCCGCGCGCAGACGAAGCAGCACGCCAAGGGCAAGATGACCGCGCGCGAGCGCATCGAGCTGCTGCTCGATCAGGGCAGCTTCGTCGAGCTCGACGAATACGTGCGCCACCGCACCACCGCGTTCGGCATGGACAGCTCGCGCCCCTACGGCGACTCGGTCGTCACCGGCGTCGGTACGATCCACGGCCGCCAGGTCGCCGTGTACTCACAGGACTTCTCGACCTTCGGCGGCTCGCTCGGCGAGGTCGCCGGCGACAAGATCATCAAGGTGATGGAGCTCGCCCTGCGCACCGGGGTGCCCATCATCGGGTTTCTCGACTCGGGCGGCGCCCGCATCCAGGAGGGCGTCGTCGCCCTCGGCAAGTACGGCGAGATCTTCCGCCTGAACACCGCCGCCTCCGGCGTGATCCCGCAGATCTCGATCATCGTGGGCCCGGCCGCGGGCGGCGCCGTCTACTCCCCCGCGCTCACCGACTTCGTCGTCATGGTCGACAAGACCAGCCAGATGTTCGTCACCGGCCCCGACGTGATCAAGACGGTCACCGGCGAGGACGTGGGCATGGAGGAGCTCGGCGGCGCCTACACGCACAACACCCGCTCGGGCGTCGCGCACTACCTCGCCGAGGACGAGGACGAGGCCATCGACTACGTCCGAACGATGCTCAGCTTCCTTCCCGACAACAACATGGCGGAGCTGCCCCGCTACGAGGCCGAGTTCGAGTTCGAGACGACCGACTCGGATCGGGTGCTGAACACGATCATCCCCGACTCGCCGAATCAGCCCTACGACATGCGCACGGTGATCTCGCACGTCGTCGACGGCGGCGAGTTCCTCGAGGTGCAGCCACTGTACGCGCCGAACATCCTCATCGGCTTCGGCCGGATCGAGGGCCGCTCCGTCGGCATCATCGCCAACCAGCCGTCGCAGATGGCGGGCACCCTGAACATCGAGGCCGGCGAGAAGGCCAGCCGCTTCGTGCGCTTCTGCGACGCGTTCTCCATCCCGATCCTCACCCTCGTCGACGTGCCCGGCTATCTGCCCGGCACCGACCAGGAGTGGACCGGCGTGATCCGCCGCGGCGCGAAGCTGCTCTACGCCTATGCCGAGGCCACCGTGCCGCTGGTGACGGTCATCCTCCGCAAGGCGTACGGCGGCGCGTACATCGTGATGGGCTCGAAGCAGCTCGGCGCCGACATCAACCTGGCATGGCCCACGGCCGAGATCGCGGTGATGGGCGGCCAGGGCGCGGTGAACATCCTGTACCGGGGCGAGATCAAGGAGGCCGAGGACAACGGCGAGGATGTCGCCGCCGTGCGCACTCGCCTCGCCAACGAGTACACCTACAACGTGGCCTCGCCCTTCCTCGCCGCCGAGCGCGGCGAGCTCGACGGAATCATCGAGCCTGCCACCACCCGCGTCTCGGTCGCCAAGGCGTTCCGCGCCCTCCGCGGCAAGCGGGCGAGCCTCCCGCCCAAGAAGCACGGGAACATCCCGCTGTGACTCGGGATGCCGCGGCCGGCGCGGGGCAGGTGCCGACGGAGCTTGAGATCGCCGTGCTGCGCGGCAATCCGAGCGAGGACGAGCTCGCGGCGCTGATCGCCGTGGTCAGCGACGCGTACGAGGCGGAGGTCGAGGGCGCGATCGCCGACGACACGCCCCCGGCGAGCGCCTGGGCCCGCGCGCAGCGCGCGATGCGCCCGCCGCTCTCGCACGGCCCCGGCGCCTGGGAGCGGTACGGGCGCTGAACGACGCCTCGCGCGTCCGCCGGAGCGGCGGCCCGCGTGTCCACCGAAATACCTACAGACAATCCCGCCGAGGTGGGTGAAAATAGAACTGCACACGGCTTTCGAGTCAGTGTCCCCGGGCTCGACGTCACAGGGTAGGCGGAGAGCGACCGGTTGCGAAGCGGTTTTCGGGTAGCTGCTTCGCCGCGGCGAGGGGCTGGCGACTCCGCCGCCCCTCGCCCCCTCTCGCTCGGGCCGCTCAGTCGTTCGCGGTCGCCGGCCGTGGGTGCTCGATCTCGTGCCACAGGTCGACGTCGTCGTCTTCGCCCGGCGAGCCGGCCGCCGAGCGGCCGACGATCGTGACCGCCACTCGCTCGTGCGGCGAGGTGCGGATGATCAGCCGGAGCGAGCCGGCGCGCCCGATGGTGTCGGCGAGCTCGGCGCGGATCTGCGTGAGCGCCCCGGTATCCACGGCGTTCAGGCCGCCATCGTCGAACACGGTCACCTGCGCACCGCGCTCGCGCGCGTGCGCGATCGCCTCGCGCACGCGGTCATCGAGCAGGCGCATGCCGCGCAGCTCGTCGCGCAGGCGCGCCTCGGCCAGGCCGGCCACGCGGCGCTCATCCTCCGAGAGCGCGCCCTCGTGCACGATCACGCGGGTGAGCACGGGGCCCGCGATCGACAGCGCGCGCTGCACCTGGATGCGGCGCTCGCGGTCGCGTCCCTCCTGCGCGGCCTGCCACGCCGAGGCCGCGCTCTCGAGCTCGGCCAGGGTGGCCGTGTCGCGGGCCGCCTTGTCGGTCGACCACTGCAGCAGATGCGCGACGCCGACCCACACGATCGAGCCCACGGCGCCGAGGCGCAGCGCGTCCGGGCCCATCCAGTACAGCGCGCCGAGGGTGAGCAGCAGTGTGCCGCCCCAGGCGATCAGGTGGCGCCGTCGCACCATCACGACGACCATCAGCGCACCGAGGCCGCCGATGTACCAGGTGGCGTACGTGGGCAGCTCGGCCTTGGGCCCGACGGCGATGCCGACGGCGGTGGGCACGACGAGCGTGGTCGCCAGCGCGGCGAACGCGGCGCCCAGCGGCAGGTGGCTCGGCGCGCGGCGACCGAGCACTCGCTCGATCGCGCGGGCGCTCAGGCTCCGGGGCGGCTCGTCTGCGCCGGGCGCCGGCGCCTGCTCCGGGGTCGGCGCCTTCGAGGTGAGCAGGCACAGCGCCGTGACCCCGAGATAGAGCAGGATCGCCAGCACCATCAGCCACGGCATGGCCGGCGGATCTGTCCAGATCATGCCGCGGGCCGCCTGATAGATCGTGAAGGCGAGGCCCAGCGTCACGAGCACCCGGCGCACATTCACCATGCGGCGTCTCCGTCCCAGCGAATCGTGACCGTGGTGCCGCGCGGGCCCGAGTCGATCGTGGCGGTGCCGCCGACGGCGGTGACGCGGGCGACGATGGATGCGCGGATCCCGAGCCGGTCTGCCGGGATCGTCGCCGGGTCGAAGCCTGGCCCCGTGTCGCTCACCTGGATGCGCACCCCGTCGCCCGGGATCGGCTCGATGTGCGCGGTGAGTCCCGCCGAGTCGGCGTGCTGCACGGCGTTTGCGATGGCCTGCCCCGCAGCCTGGAGCAGCTGTCGGGCGACGCGCCCCGGCACGGGCTTGCCCTGCACCGGCTCGGCGTAGGTGATCGGGACTCGCGCGGCCGACTCAGCGACGATGCCCCGCAGCGCGATCGCGAGCTCGCTCGGGGTGAGCGGGTCGAGCTCTTCGGCGTCGTCGCCGCTCTCGGCGCTGGCCAGGCCGGCGAGCGCCTCGCGCGCCATGCTGGCGGCGAGCGCCTGCTCGCGCGGGCTGGTCGCGCGCTCGGCGGCGATCAGGGCCGCCAGCACGGAGTCGTGCATGAGCCCCGCGATCTCGACGCGCTCCTCGGCCGTGGCCTGCGCCTCGGCGGCCGACGCGTAGGTGGCGACGGCGCTCGAGCGCGCGGCATCCACGTTGCTCGCCACGCGGCGGAACACGAGCGCAAGGGTCAGCACCACCCCGCCGAGGATGAGCGCGAAGGGCACCTCGAAGGCCACCGCGATCCAGAACTCGGGCGCGAATCCGCCGGTGATCAGGCGCACGAGCCCGTACAGCAGCGGGATGCCGACGGTCCAGATCAGCTGGATGGGCAGGTCGAAGGCGAGCACGGCCGCGGCCGTGGCGACGTTGATGAGAAACCAGATCCACGGCTCGGGCGAGGCGTGCACGGGCCGACCGTCGAGCACGAACGGCCAGACGATGAGCACGACGGGGTACAGCAGCGCGAACGTGGCGGTCATCGGCACGACGAAGCGGTTGATCGAGGTGCACACGCACATCACCAGCAGCGGCACGAAGCACACCAGGATGAACACGTCGTTCCAGCCCGGCAGCAGGCCCTCGCCGCCGAGCGCCGCGAGGAAGGCCTGCGCGCCGAGCACGAGGCAGGCGAGTCCGGCGATCAGGTTGATCGCGCGGTTCATGCGCGTCGAGGTGAACGCGCTGACCGAGCTCGGCACGGGCGCGGCCGGCGGCATCAGCCACCAGGCGTCGGCGAGGGCGTCGGGCTCGGTCTGGCTGGTCATTCGCCGAAGTCGCTCTCCGGCGGCGAGACGATGCCGTCCTCCATCGCGCGGCGCAGCAGGTCGACCTTGGTCGGGGCCGGGCGGCCGATCTCGACGTACTTCTGACGCACGCGGGTGATGTTCTCCTTGGCCGTCGAATAGGCGATGCCCAGGCGCTCGGCGACGACCTTCAGCGGCAGGCCGGCCGCATACAGGCGCAGCACGTCACGCTCGCGCGCCGAGAGCTGCGCGGCCGAGAACTCGATGTCGCCGTCGACGGCGCTTGCCCACTCCACGTTGTTCAGCGCCTCGCCGCGGGCCACGGTCCGCACGGCGCGCATCACGTCCTCGGTCGGCGAGACCTTGCTGACCACGCCGGCGGCGCCCGCGGCGAGCGCCTCGCGCACGGCGCCGGGGCGGTCGGCGACCGAGTGGATGATGACGTCGGAGCCGTCGTGCACGAGCGCGCTGACGTTCGCCGTCACCGTGCTGCCGTCACCGAGCGAGAGATCGAGCACCGCGACATCGACGGGGCCCTCGCCGCTCGAGCAGCGCCACCGCGCGTACGACGCGACGGTCGCACCCGAGAACACCACGGTCGTGCCGTCTCGGTCGCACGCGGCCTCAAGCCCGAGCCGCACGGATTCATGATCGTCGATCAGGGCCACTCGGGTCATTCGGCCAGCATATCGAGCGTGCCGCGCGTGTGTCGGGACGGCCGCGCCGCGCGCCTCGCCGATCCCTGCACCGCCTTCCACGTCGATCGCGTCGGAGCGAACACGGGCCGCAACATGGTCGGGACCGAGCGATTCTCGCGATAGCGTCGAAACCACGTACGGCGCAATCGACGCCTCCCGGAATCGCTGATTCCTCGGCCTGCTTGCTCTGCGATACACCTGGAGCGAAGATGCCCGAACCGAAGACGCGCCCGCGCTGGGCGATGCTCGCCGTGCTGCTGTTCGGCGGCCTGCTCATGGCGATCCAGCAGACCCTCGTCATCCCCCTCCTCCCGCACTTCACCGAGATTCTCGGCGCGTCGCGCAACGACGTCTCGTGGCTGGTCACCCTCACCCTGCTGACTGGATGCGTGAGCGTGCCGATCATCACGCGCATGGCCGACATGTACGGCAAGAAGCGCATGCTGATCATCACCGTCAGCTTCACCATGGTGGGCGCCATCGTCGCCGTCACCGCGCCGCTGCTCCCGATCCTCCTGATCGGTCGGGGGATGCAGGGGCTCGGCATGGCGCTGATCCCCATCGGCACCGCCATCATGCGCGAGCGCTTCCCCCCACGCACCCTCGCTCCCTCGCTCGCGCTCCTGAGCGCCACGATGGGCATCGGCGGGGCGCTCGGCCTGCCGCTGGTGGGCTGGCTGTTCGTCTCGTTCGGGTGGAAGTCCGCGTTCCTCGTGGTCGCGTCGATGGGCGCGACCCTCATCCTGCTCGCGATCTTCATCATCCCCGAGTCGCCGATCCGATCCGGCGGCCGCTTCGACATCCTCGGCGCGATCCTGCTCGCGATCGCCGTGGCCGCGCTGCTCGTGGTGGTCTCGAAGGGCGGCGAGTTCGGCTGGCTCAGCGTCCCGACGATCACGCTGCTCGCCGTCTCGCTGCTCGTCGGCACGCTGTGGGTCTGGACCCAGACCCGCGTGCGCAATCCGCTGGTCGACCTGCGCACGCTGCGCAATCGCCCGGTGATGCTCACGAACGTCTACTCGCTCATGATGGGCTTCGGCATGATGTCGAACACCCTGCTGGTGAGCTACCAGCTGCAGATGCCCCTCGACACGGGCTACGGGCACGGGCTCAACGCGTTCAGCGCGACCCTCGCGATGCTGCCGGGCGGGCTCGTCTCGGCCGCGATCTCGCCCATCGGCGGCGTGCTGATCAACCGGGTCGGCTCGCGGACGATGCTCATCGTCGGCGCCTCGGTCGTGGCGTGCGGCTTCATCAGCCTCAGCACCTGGCACAGCAGCGTGGCCGCCATCATCGTCGGATCGTGCACGCTCTCGGCCGGCACCGCCCTCGCGTTCGCGGCGCAGCCGACGATCATCATGAAGAACATGCCGCCGGGCGAGATCGCGGCGGCCAACGGCATCAACTCGCTGCTGCGCTCGCTCGGCCTGACCGCGGCCAGTGCGGTCACGGGCGGCATGCTCGTCGCCTTCGCCTTCCCGGCGGTGGGCGGCGCGGAGCCGATCCCCACGTGGACCGGATTCGGCCTGACCTACGGCATCGCGATCGCCGGCGCCGTGCTCGCGGTCATCCTCGCGATCTCGATTCCGCGCTCGGCCGACACGGTCCGGTTCGGCCGCACCGTGCGAGGCCGCTGACGCCGCGCATCGCGCGCGGCGCCCCACACCCACGCCGAGGCGGCGACGCGAGGGCGCCGCGACGCGTCAGCGCGAGAGCACCGCCACGGCCTCGACGTGGTGCGAGTTCGGGAACAGGTCGTACGCCGTCACCGAGCGCAGCGCATAGCCCTCGGCCGCGAAGGTCGCGACGTCGCGGGCGAGCGCGACGGGGTCGCAGGCCACGTAGACGACGGCCTCCGGCTGCAGCTTCGCGAGCGAGCGCACCACAGCGGCGCCCGCGCCCGAGCGCGGCGGGTCGAGCACGACCGTGCCGCGGCGCAGGCGCGCGCGCTCGATCGGCGTCGCCTCCGCGAGCACGCGCGTGAGGTAGTGGTCGACGCGCGAGGTCTCGGCGCGCGCGCCGACCCACTCGGCGAGGTTCTCGCCCGCGTGCTCGGTGGCGCGCGCATCCGCCTCGATGCTCGTCACCCGGGTGCCGGCCCCGCCGACATCGCCGAGCGCCGCGGCCAGCAGGCCGACGCCGCCGTAGAGATCGAGATTGGATGCCTCGGCGTCGAAGTCGACCGTCGCCACTGCGGCCTGCACCGCCGCGGTCAGGGTCGCGGGCGCCAGGCGATGCACCTGCCAGAAGCCCCCGGCATCCAGCTGAAACTCGCGCGCACCCACGCGCTCGACGATCGTCGCGAACAGCTGCGGGTCGACGGGAGGCGCGACCGGGCGGGTGCGCGCGCGACGTCCCTTGGCCTTGCCGCGAGCGGCCTGGCGGGGCTCGGCGGGTGCGCCGCCGTTCGTGGAGCCGCCGCGCGGCCCGCTGCCGCGCCTGCCGCTCGTCTCGGGCCGCGAGAGCAGGCGAACCATGCCGTCGGAGCCCTGCACGAGGTCGATTCGGCCGGGCTCGAGCCCGCCGAGCGTCAGCGCGACCGACTCGATGCCGGGCACCGCGAGGGGGTGCGAGCCGACCTCGATGACGCGGTGGCTGCGCGCGGCGTACGGGCCGGCCCTGCCGTGCTCGTCGACGTGCAGGCTCAGGCGCGTGCGCCAGCCGCTGCCGTCGACCGTCTCCTCGTCGGCCGCGTCTGCACCGGGGGCCTGCACGCCGGCGGGCTCGATCCGAAGCTCGACCTGCTCGAGCCCGGCCATGCGCTGCAGCGAGTCGGCGAGCACGAACTTCTTCAGCTCGCGCTGATGGGCCAGCTCGATGTGCCCGAAGTCGGCGCCGCCGGGCCGCCGCTCGGGCGCGACCGAGATGTCGGCATCCGGCCAGATGTGCGGCAGGCGGTGCGGCGACTCGTCCAGCACCTCCACCGTCTCGGCGCGCCAGAACGACGCCTTGCCCGTCTCGGTCAGGCGCACGCGCACCCGCTCGCCGGGGATCGTGTCGGGGGCGAAGATGACGCGGCCTTCGTGGCGGCCCACGAACACTCCCCCGTGCGCCACGTTCGTAATATCAAGGTCAATCTCGGCGCCGGTGTTCACCCCAGAAGCATCCCACACCCGGGGGTACGGTAGCTGTGTGCGCCTGTGCCTCGCTTCCACCTCCCCCGCCCGCCTCGCCCTCCTGCGCTCCGCCGGCATCGAGCCGCTGACCGCCTCGCCGGGCGTCGACGAAGCCGCCGCAGCGGCCGAGGCGGGACCGCTCAGCCCGCACGACACGGTCCTGCTGCTGGCACGCCTCAAGGCTGAGGACGTCGCGGCCCGCATCCACGTCGAGCACCCGCGCTTTCACGGCCTCATCGTCGGCGGCGACTCGATGTTCGAGATCGACGGCCAGGTGTACGGCAAGCCGCACACGCCCGAGGCCGCCACTGCGCGCTGGAAGGCCATGCGCGGCAGGACCGGCACCCTGCACTCGGGGCACTGGATGATCCGCGTGGGCTGCGACGGGGCGGGCGACGGCGAAGCCGGTCGCACGGGCGCCGACGGCCCGGGCGACACGCCCGGGGACGCGAGCTCGAACATTGCCGCCGGGCAGGTCGCGGCATCCACGGTCTCGTTCATCGCCGACATCACCGACGACGAGATCGAGCGCTACGTCGCCACCGGCGAGCCGCTGTTCGTCGCGGGCGCGTTCACGATCGACAGCCTCGGCGGCCCGTTCATCTCGCGGATCGAGGGCGATCCGTCGACCGTGGTCGGGATGTCGCTGCCCACGCTGCGCCGGCTGGCGCGCGAGCTCGGCGTGGAATGGACGGCCCTGTGGAATCGGCAGGGCCTGTAGACCTGGCGACACGATTTCGGCGATTTCTTGTCGAGGGTGCGCAAAGCGGGGACTCTTCTGCTCGCTAGGCTGGCATCCGTGGCTCGAATTTCGAAGGTTCTCATCGCTAACCGCGGCGAGATCGCCGTCCGCATCATCCGCGCGGCACGCGACTCGGGCATCAGCTCGGTCGCGGTGTATGCCGATCAGGATCGCGACGCGATGCACGTGCGGTTGGCCGACGAGGCGTACGCTCTTGATGGCACGACCAGTGCCGACACCTATCTCGTCATCGAGAAGCTGCTGTCGGTGGCTCGTCGCTCCGGCGCCGACGCGGTGCACCCCGGATACGGGTTCCTCGCCGAGAACGCCGACTTCGCTCGCGCCGTGATCGACTCGGGCCTCATCTGGATCGGCCCCTCTCCGGAGGCCATCGAGGCGCTCGGCGACAAGGTCACCGCCCGGCACGTGGCGCAGAAGGTCGGCGCGCCCCTCGCGCCCGGCACGCTCAACCCCGTCGCCGGGGCCGAAGAGGTGCTCGAGTTCGCGACCCAGCACGGCCTCCCCGTCGCCATCAAGGCCGCCTACGGCGGCGGCGGCCGCGGCCTGAAGGTCGCCCGCACCGCCGAGGAGATCCCCGAGCTGTTCGCCTCGGCGACGCGCGAGGCCGTCTCGGCCTTCGGCCGCGGGGAGTGCTTCGTAGAGAAGTACCTCGACAAGCCGCGACACGTCGAGACCCAGTGCCTCGCCGATGCCGCCGGCAACGTCGTCGTGATCTCGACCCGCGACTGCTCGCTGCAGCGTCGCCACCAGAAGCTCGTCGAGGAGGCCCCAGCGCCGTTCCTCACGCAGGAGCAGAACGAGCTGCTGTACTCGTCCTCGAAGGCGATCATGCGCGAGGTCGGCTACATCGGCGCCGGCACCTGCGAGTTTCTCATCGGCCAGGACGGCACGATCTCGTTCCTCGAGGTCAACACCCGCCTCCAGGTCGAGCACCCCGTCTCTGAGGAGATCACCGGGATCGACCTCGTCCGCGAGCAGTTCCGCCTCGCCGAGGGCGGCCTGCTCGACTACGACGACCCGAAGCCCAGCGGCCACTCGTTCGAGTTCCGCATCAACGGCGAGGACCCGGGCCGCGGCTTCCTCCCCCAGCCGGGCCCGATCCACGTGTTCAAGACCTTCGGCGGCCCCGGCATCCGCCTCGATTCCGGGGTGACGGCGGGCGACGAGATCTCGGGCGCGTTCGACTCGCTGCTGGCGAAGATCATCGTCACCGGCAAGGACCGCGAGGAGGCCCTGCAGCGCAGCCGCCGCGCCCTCGAGGAGTTCGAGGTCTCGGGCCTGCCCACCGTGCTGCCGTTCCACCGGCTCGTCGTCAGCGACCCGGCATTCACCGCCGAGGATGGCACGTTCGGCGTGCACACGCGCTGGATCGAGACCGAGTTCGCCGGTCAGATCGACCCGTGGGACGGCGAGCTCGCCGCCCCCAGCACGCCCGAGCCGCGCCACACCGTCGTCGTCGAGGTCTCGGGCAAGCGCCTCACCGTGAGCCTGCCCACCCGCGTGATCGCGGCCTCCACCCGGGCCGGCCGGCCCGCCGCGGCGCCCCCATCGCGTCGCGGGCGCACCACCACGGCCTCGGCCGCCTCGGCGAGCGAGGCCGTGCGGGCGCCGATGCAGGCCACGATCGTCAAGGTCGCGGTCGAGGAGGGCCAGCACGTCGTCAAGGGCGACCTGGTCGTCGTGCTCGAGGCGATGAAGATGGAGCAGCCGATCCAGGCGCACCGCGACGGCGTGGTCGGCCTGATCGACGCGACCCCCGGCACGACGGTGTCATCGGGACACCAGCTGCTGACCATCTCGTAGGCACCCGCGCACACCGCCGGCGCATGCCGCTCGCGCGCACCGAGCAATCGCCCGGTGTGCACCGGTGATGTCGCGCCGCGCCGCGAGCCGACGCCGCGCGGCGGCTCAGTCCTCCTGGCCCGAGCCGTTGGGGTCGACCACGTGCATCGCGCGCGCCGAGTCGGTGATGCCCGCCGAGAGCGACGGGTACACGGCGAACACGCGCGCGACCTGGTCGACCGTGAGACGGCGCTCGACGGCCATCGCGAGCGGGTAGATCAGCTCGGACGCCTTGGGCGCCACGATGACGCCGCCGATCACGGTGCCGCTGCCGTGCCGGGCGATCAGCTTGATGAAGCCGTCTTTGATGCCCATCATCTTGGCGCGCGCGTTGGCCACGAGCGGGAGCTTGTGCACGACGCCCTCGATGACGCCGTCCTCGATGTCGCGCTCCGTCCACCCGACGGCGGCGATCTCGGGCTGCGTGAAGATGTTCGCCGAGATGCGGGTGCGATCGAGCGGGATCACGATGTCGCCCATGGCGTGGAACACGGCCATGCGCCCCTGCATCGAGGCGACGGAGGCGAGCGGCACGAAGGTGGTGCAGTCGCCCGCGGCGTAGATGTTCGGCACCGAGGTGCGGGCGACGCGGTTCACGCGGATGTGCCCCGACTCGGTCAGCTGCACGCCCGCCTCCTCGAGCCCGAGGCCGGCGGTGTTGGGGATCGAGCCGACCGCCATCAGGCAGTGGCTGCCCTCGATCGTGCGGCCGTCGCTGAGAGTGACCCGCACGCCGTCGCCGATGCGCTCCACCCTGTCGGCGCGCGCCTTCGCGAGCAGCGTCATGCCGCCGCGCTGGAACACCCGCTCGAGCACCGCGGCGCCGTCGGCGTCCTCGCCGGGCAGCACCTGGTCGCGACTCGAGACGAGCGTGACCTTCGCGCCGAGGTTCATGTAGGCCGAGGCGAACTCGGCGCCCGTGACGCCCGAGCCGACGACGATGAGGTGCTCGGGCACGGCCGTCATGTTGTACAGCTGCGTCCAGGTCAGGATCCGCTCGCCGTCGGGCAGCGCGTTCGGCAGCTCGCGGGGGGATGCCCCGACCGAGACGACGAGCGTGTCGGCCTCGACGCGGTCGAAGTCGGTGCCGCCCGGGCCGGTCGACACGACGACTGCGGTGCGGCTCTCGAGCCGCCCGTGCCCGGCGATGATGCGCACGCCCGCCTCGATGAGCGCGGCGCGCATGTCTTCGGACTGCTGGCGAGCGAGGGCCAGCAGTCGCTTGTTCACGGCGGCGAGGTTGATGGCCACCTGCGGCTTCGAGGGCCTGCCGTCGCCGCCGCGCACGAAGAACTGCACGCCGAGGTCGCTCGCCTCCGAGATCGCGACGGCGGCATCGGCCGTGGCGATGAGGCTCTTCGACGGAACGACGTCGGTGAGCACCGCGGATCCGCCCACGCCGGCGCGCTCGATGAGCGTGACGTCGGCGCCGAGCTGGGCTGCAGCGAGCGCCGCCTCGTACCCGCCGGGACCGCCACCGAGAATCGCCACGCTCTGCGTGCGTTCGAACGAAACAGACATGCATCCATTGTCCTCCAGGCCCGCCCGCCCCGCGACCGACCGCCGGCCCGGGCGCGCCGCCTCGCGCCGCGTGCGAAACGGACTGGCCGAGGGCCGACGCTGTTCATAGAGTGGGGGGATGCCGCACCAACCGCACCCGCTCGATGACCCCGCCGCCGACCCGTTCGCGATCGCCGCGCAGGCCGCGGCCGACATCGCCCGCCTGACCGGGGTCGAGCGCCACGACATCGCCCTCACCCTCGGCAGCGGCTGGGGCGACGCCGCCGACCTCATCGGCGAGACGATCGCCACGCTCGACGCCACCGAGGTCACCGGCTTCAGCCGGCCCGCGCTGGTGGGGCACGGCGGCCAGCTCCGCAGCATCCGCACCCCGCAGGGCCGGCACGTGCTGGTGATCGGGGCGCGCACCCACTTCTACGAGGGCCACGGCACCCGCCGGGTCGTGCACAGCGTGCGCACGGCCGCGGCGACCGGCGCCACGGTGATGGTGCTCACCAACGGCGCCGGCGGCATCCGCGAGCGCTGGCAGCCCGGGCAGCCGGTGCTGATCAGCGACCACATCAACCTCACCGGGGCCACCCCGCTCGAGGGCGCCACGTTCGTCGACCTCACCGATCTGTACTCGCCGCGCCTGCGCGAGCTGGCGCGAGCAGTGGATGCCACGCTCGACGAGGGCGTGTACTGCCAGTTCCCCGGGCCGCAGTACGAGACCCCGGCCGAGGTGCAGATGGCCAGGATCATCGGCGGCCACATCGTGGGCATGTCGACCGCCCTCGAGGCGATCGCCGCGCGCCAGGCCGGCATGGAGATCCTCGGCATGTCGCTGATCACGAACATGGCCGCCGGCATCCAGGCCACGCCCCTCAGCCACGCGGAGGTCATCGAGGCCGGCGCCGCCGCCGCGCCCCGCATCAGCCGGCTGCTCGCCGAGATCGTGAGCCAGCTGTGAGCGACAGCGCGCGGCTGCGCGCCCGCGCCGAGGCCTGGCTCGCCCAGGACCCCGACCCGCGCACCCGCGCCGAGCTGGCCGAGCTGCTCGAGGGGGCGGATGCCGGCGAGCAGGCGCGCGTCGACGAGCTGGCCGCCCGGTTCAACGGCCGACTCGCGTTCGGCACGGCCGGGCTCCGCGGCGAGCTCGGCGCCGGCAGCAACCGCATGAACCGGGTGCTCGTGGCGCAGGCAGCGGCCGGCTTCGCGGCGTTTCTGCGGGCCCGCGCCGGCAAGCACGCGTCGTCGGTGCCCGGCACGCAGGTCTCGCTCGAGGCCGCATGGCCCGTCGACGCGGAGCGCGTGGCATCCATCGTCATCGGCTACGACGGCCGCCGAAACTCCGACGTCTTCGCGCGCGACTCGGCCGAGATCCTCGCCGGCGCCGGCCTGCGCGTGATCCTGCTGCCGCGCCTGCTGCCCACCCCCGTGCTCGCGTTCGCGGTGCGGCACTTCGGCGCGGACGCCGGCATCATGGTCACGGCCAGCCACAACCCGCCGAACGACAACGGCTACAAGGTGTATCTCGGCGGCCCCGACCAGGGCGCGCAGATCGTCTCGCCCGCCGACGCAGAGATCGCGGCGCACATCCAGCGCGTCGCCGACACCATCCCCGTCTCGCGCATCCGCCGCTCGCTCGGCTACCTCACCGCCGGCGAGGAGGTCATCGACGCCTACGTCGCCGCGACCGCGGCCGTCGCCCCCGCGCCCGTCGGCGCCTCGGCGCTGACCTGGGTGTACACGGCCATGCACGGCGTCGGATGGGAGACCTTCGCGCGCGTGCTCAAGGCCGCCGGCTACTCCGAGCCGATCGTGGTGCGCCAGCAGCGCGATCCCGACGGCGCGTTCCCCACGGTGGCGTTCCCGAACCCGGAGGAGCCCGGGGCGATGGATCTCGCCTTCGCGGCCGCCCGCGCCGCCGGCGCCGACCTGATCATCGCGCACGATCCCGACGCCGACCGTCTCGCCGTCGCGATCCCGCACGCCGCCGCGAGCGAGGGCTACCGCCGGCTGACCGGCAACGAGGTCGGCATGCTGCTCGGCTGGCGCGCCGCGCGCCTCGCTTCGGGGCTCGCCCGGCAGGCATGGGACGACGAGGGCGGGCACGCGACGGCGGCCGAGCTCGACGCCGACGAGGCGCAGGCCGACGCGCCGCGCCCGGCCCTCGCCTGCTCGCTCGTCTCGTCGCCCGGCCTGCGCGTGATCGCCGAGCACCACGGGCTCGCCTTCCACGAGACCCTCACCGGCTTCAAATGGATCTCGCGCGCGCCCGGCATCGTCTTCGGCTTCGAAGAGGCGCTGGGGTACCTCGTCAACCCCGAGACCGTGCGCGACAAGGACGGCATCTCGGCGGCGGTCGCGATGCTGCATCTCGCGGCGCGCGCCGCCGGCCGCGGGCAGACGCTCGCCGACGCGCTCGAGTCGCTCAGCGACACCTTCGGGCACTTCGTCAGCGAGCAGATCTCGATCCGCGTGAGCGAGGTCTCGATCATCGCGGGCATCATGTCGGGGCTGCGCGCCTCGATGCCGGAGCGCTTCGGCGACGCCACGGTGCGCTCGGCCGACGACCTCGCCTCGGGCGTCGACGGGATGCCGCCGAGCGATGTGCTGCGCTTCGAGCTGGAGGGCGACGCCCGGGTGATCGTGCGCCCCAGCGGCACCGAGCCCAAGCTCAAGGCGTACCTCGACGTGCGCGGCAGCAGCGCCGACGACGCCGCGACGCGGCTGCGCGCGCTCTCGGGCGCCGTGCGCGCCGTGCTGGCCGAGCATTCGTGACCGACGAGTCGGCGCGGGACGCCCTGGTCGAGGGCGCACGTGACGAGCCGATGCGAGCCGATGGCGCGCTGACGGGCGCGTCGCCGTCCGCGGCATCCACCGTCGAAGCAGCGGCAGAGACGTCAGCAGCAGTCGAGTCGGCTGACGAGCTCCCCGATCCGCCGCACTGGCTCCGCTCCGTCATCCTGTTCATGAGCGGGCAGATGGTGAGCATGCTCGGCTCGATGATCGTGCAGTTCGCGGTGATGTGGTACATGACGATCGTCTACCAGTCGGGGCTGATCATCGCCGTCGTCGCCGTGGTGGGCTTCCTCCCCCAGGCGATCATCTCGATCTTCGGCGGCGTGTGGGCCGACCGGCACAATCGCAAGCGCCTCGTGATCGGCGCTGACGCCGCGATCGCGCTCAGCACCCTCGCGCTCGCCCTGATCATCCTCAGCGGCTTCGACGCGGTGTGGCTCATCTTCCTCACCCTCGCGGTGCGCTCCGCCGGCACCGGCGTGCAGATGCCCGCCGCGTCGTCGATGGTCCCGCAGATCACGCCCAGGCGGCACCTCATGCGCGTGAACGGCCTAATGCAGTCCGTGAACGCCTCGATGGCGCTGCTCGCCCCCGCCCTGGCGGGCGCCGTGTTCGGGCTCGCCGCGGCCGCGGCAGCCGACGGCTCGGGCGCGCCGCCGCCCGCGAGCGTGCTCGTACCCATCTTCATGATCGATGTCGTCACCGCCGTGTTCGGGATCGGCCTGCTCGCGATGATCCGCGTGCCCACGCTCGCCCGCGCCGAGGGCGAGGCCGACGCCGGGTACTTCGCCGATCTCATCGGCGGGGTGCGCTACATCGCCGGCCACGGCTTCGTGCGCTGGCTGCTGTTCGTCTACGCGGGGCTGTTCATCCTGATCGTCGCGCCGGCCAACCTCACCCCGCTCATGCTCGTGCGCAGCTTCGGCGGCACCGAGTCGGAGGACGTGCTGCACCTCGCCGTGCTCGAGGTGGCCTACAGCGCGGGCCTCGTGCTCGGCGGCATCGTGATCGCGATGTGGGGCGGCCTGCGCAACCGGCTGCTGCTCATCGTGCTCGCGGCGTTCGGCTTCGGCACGCTCTCGATCGGGCTCGGGCTCTCGCCCAGCCTCCTCGTGTTCTTCGCCTGCATGGCCGTGCTCGGCGTCGTCTCGCCGTTCTTCGGCACCTCGGCCATGACCCTGCTGCAAGAGACCGTCGAGCCGAGCCGGCAAGGCCGCGTGTTCGGCTTCGTCGGCATCGTCACCGCGCTCGCGATGCCGTTCGGGATGGCCGTGTTCGGCCCCCTGGCCGACGTGATCTCGGTCGAGCTGCTGCTGGTGTCGGCCGGCCTGCTCACGTTCGTCGTGATGGGGCTCGCGCTCGTGCTCCCGGCGGGGCGTCGGGCCATGGCGGCGGCCCGCGAGGTCTCCGCCCCGCGGCGGCTCGGCGCAGGGTAGGCATCGCTTGCTGGCGACGCCAGGGCAGACACGGCAAGGTTGAGACATGCGTGTGCTGCAGTGGTTTCGCCAATACCCGATCCTCGCGATGACCATCGTCGTGGGTGTGGTCGTCGTCGCGCTCGACCTTGCCGGCACGGGCCCCGTCGCGATGTGGATCGCGATCGTCTACGTCTCGCTCATCGTGCTGTGGACCGCGATCGGGATGATCCGCGACATCCTCCGCGGGCACTTCGGGCTCGACATCCTCGCCGTGGTCGCGATGGTGGCGACCCTCGCGGTCGGCGAGTACCTCGCCTCGCTCATCATCGTCCTGATGCTCTCGGGCGGCGAGGCGCTCGAGGACTTCGCCGCGCGCCGCGCCAAGCGCGAGCTCACCTCGCTGCTCGACCGCTCGCCGCAGATCGCGCACGTGATCGTGAACCCTGGCGATGAGAGCTCGGACGAGGCGCGCGATGTCGCCGCCGACGAGGTGCGCGTGGGCGACGTGCTGCTGGTCCGCCCTGCCGAGCTGGTGCCCGTCGACGGCGTGCTGCGCTCGGAGGCCGGCTCGTTCGACGAGTCCTCGCTCACCGGCGAGAGCCTGCCCGCCGAGAAGTCGGCCGGCGATGAGGTGCTCTCGGGCAGCGTCAACGGCCCCGGCGCCGTCCGCGTGCAGGCCACCCAGACCAGCGCCAACAGCCAGTACCAGCAGATCGTCGCGCTGGTGCGCGACGCGCAGGACTCGCGCGCGCCCGTGGTCCGCCTCGCCGACCGCTTCGCCATCCCGTTCACCGCGGTCTCGCTCGCCATCGCCGGCATCGCGTGGGCGGTGAGCGGCGAGCCCTCGCGCTTCGCCGAGGTGCTCGTGCTGGCCACGCCCTGCCCGCTGCTGATCGCCGCGCCGGTCGCGTTCCTCGGCGGGCTCTCGCGCGCCGCGAAGGCCGGCGTGATCGTCAAGGGCGGAGCCGTCATCGAGCAGCTCGCGCGCATACGCTCGGCCACCTTCGACAAGACCGGCACCCTCACGGCCGGCCGGCCGCAGCTGGAGGACGTCCGCCCCCACGCGCCGTTCACGGCCGACGAGGTGCTCGGCCTCGCCGCATCGGCCGAGCAGTACTCGAGTCACGTGCTGGCCGACGGCGTGCGCCGCGCGGCGGCGGAGCGCGGCATCCCGGTGCTGCCCGCGAGCGAGGCGAGCGAGGTCGCCACCAACGGCGTCACCGCCGTGATCGAGGGCCGCACGGTGGTGGTCGGCAAGCCCGCCTACATCGCCTCGCTGGCGGACGGCGTCGTGACCGCCGAGCTCGGCCCCGGCCAGGTCGCCGCCTACGTCGCCGTCGACGGGGTGTTCGCCGGCTCGCTCGTGCTCGCCGACGACCCGCGCCCCGAGGCGGCCGCCGTCGTGCGCTGGCTCGGCGAGCACGGCATCGCCCCGGTGGCCATGCTCACGGGCGACGCGAGCACCACCGCGCACTCGGTCGCTGCCCAGCTCGGCATCACCGAGGTGCACGCCGAGCTGCTGCCGGCCGACAAGGTCGCCCTCGCCGCCGCGATGCGCCCCCGGCCGATGATGATGGTGGGCGACGGCGTGAACGACGCGCCCGTGCTCGCCTCGGCCGACGTGGGGATCGCCATGGGCGCGAAGGGCTCGACGGCGGCCGGGGACGCCGCCGACGCGGTCATCCTCAAGGACTCGCTCACCAAGGTCGTCGAGGCCGTCGCCATCGGCCGGCACACCCTGCGGGTCGCGTACACGGCGATCTGGATCGGCATCGTGCTCAGCGTCGGCCTGATGCTCGTCGCGACCACCGGGCTGATTCCGGCCGTCGCTGGCGCGCTCATCCAGGAGCTCGTCGACCTGGCGACCATCCTCTATGCCCTGCGCGCGCTCACCGGGACGCTCCCCACGCTCGAGGTCGATGGCGCGGCCGCGTCGCCGCCCCCGACCGCGGCCGCGGCCGCGGCGGTCGAGCCCCGCCGCCCGTGATCCTCCTCGCGGCAGGCATCGCCAGCTTCGGCGCCGCCATCATCCAGCGCATCACCGGCCTCGGGTTCGTGCTGGCGCTGATCGGCCCGATCGTGCTGCTGTACGGCGGGCTCGAGGGCGTGACGCTCGCCGTGCAGCTCGCCCTCGTGTCGGCGCTGGCCGCGCTGCCGTTCGTGTGGCGCGACGTCTGGTGGCGGCGCGCGTGGACGCTGATCTGGCCCGGGCTGATCGCCGCGCCGTTCGGCGCCGTGCTGGTGTGGTCGCTGCCCGAGCCCGCGCTGCTGCTGCTGGTCGGCCTGCTCGCCATCGCCACCCTGCTGCTCGGCCGGGTGCCGTCGCTCCTGGCCGGGCTCTCGGGCGTGTGCGGGGCCCGCATCGCGGGCGCCACCTCGGGGATGCTCCACGTCACGAGCGGGCTCTCTGGCCCGCCGCTCGCGGCCTACGCCGTGAACGATCGGTGGGAGCAGCGCTCGTTCGTCGCCTCGGTGCAGGTGGTGTTCGTGGCCTTCGCCCTCGTCACGATCGGGCTGCGGCCGATGCCGGTGACGCCCATCGGCGACATCGCGATCCTGTCGGCGGCGACCGTGCTCGGGATCGCGGCCGGCACGTGGCTGACCCGGTTCATCCCCGCCCGCATCGCACGACGCGCGATGCTGACCGTCGCGTGGCTCGGTGCCGGTGTCGTGCTCACGCGCGGGCTGCTCGCGCTCACCGTGGGCTGATCAGCCCGCGAACGGCCACGGCGAGCGCGAGCACGGCGCGACGGCTACGCGTCCTCGAAGCCCTCGGCGATGATGTCGACGAGCTCCTCGCGCTCCTCGACCGTCAGGAAGGTCGCGGCGGCGGCGTTGAGCTGGAACGCCTCGATGTCGTCGAGGTCGTAGCCGAAGGTGTCGGCGAGCAGGCCGAGCTCGCGGGTGAGGGTCGTGCCGCTCATGGTGCGGTTGTCGACGTTCACGGTCACCGTGAAGCCCAGCTGGTAGAGCAGATCGAACGGGTGGTCGATGAGCTCGCTCCCCCAGGCCGCGATGGCACCGGTCTGCAGGTTCGACGAGGGCGAGAGCTCGAGCGGGATCTCGCGATCGCGCACCCACTTGGCCAGGTCGCCGAACTGCACCAGCACCTCGTCGCCCTCGCGCGAGACGACCTCGATGTCTTCGGCGAGCCGCACGCCGTGGCCGAGGCGCAGCGCCCGGCCGTCGAAGAGCGCGCCGCGGATCGACTCGAGCCCCGCGGCCTCGCCCGCGTGCACGGTCACGGGCATGTAGTGCTTGGCGAGGTAGTCGAACGCCTCGCGGTGCCGGCTGGCGGGGAATCCGTCCTCGGCGCCGGCGATGTCGAAGCCGACGACGCCGCGGTCGCGATGCGCGACCGCGAGCTTCGCGATCTCGAGGCCGCGGTCGGCGTGACGCATCGCGGTGACGAGCTGACCGACGCGGATGCTGTGACCCTGCCGCTCGGCGTCGTCCTCGCCCTCCTCGATGCCCAGCTGCACGGCCTCGACCACCTCGTCGAGCGAGAGCCCGCCCTGCAGGTGCTGCTCGGGCGCCCAGCGCACCTCGCCGTAGACGACGCCGTCGGCCGCGAGGTCCTGCACGAACTCGCGCGCGACGCGGGTCAGTCCCTCCCGTGTCTGCATCACCGCGGTGGTGAGGTCGAAGGTCTTCAGGTACTCGACGAGCGAGCCCGCGTTGCACTGCTGCGTGAACCACTCGGCGAGCCCGGCGGGATTCGTGTCGGGCAGCTCGAGTCCGATCGACTGCCCCAGCTCGATGATCGTCTGCGGACGCAGCGCACCGTCGAGATGATCGTGCAGCGACACCTTCGGCAGGGAGCGCAGCGACGTGCCCTGAACCTCGAAGTCTTCAAACGTGCTCACCATGTCATGCTCTCTCTCGTCCCCAGTGCCGTCAGCCGACCCTGTGCCGACCGTCAACCCTACCGCGCACCGGCGCCCGGCGCCCTACCCCGTGATGCGCTCGCGAATGAGCGGGCCGGATGCCGCAGCCGTGTCGGCATCCGCGATCCGCCAGGCCCCGTCCAGCGCCGCGAGCGCCCGCTCGAACCGCGAGGGCTCGTCGGCGAGCAGCGTGAACAGCGGCTGCCCCGCCGTGACCCGGTCGCCCGGCTTCGCGTGCAGGTCGATCCCCGCCGCGTGCTGCACCGGGTCCTGCGCGCGAGCGCGGCCGGCCCCCAGGCGCCACGCGGCGATCCCGAACGGCAGCGCCTGCTGCTCGGCGAGCACGCCGTCGCGGTCGGCCGTGACGGTGTGGGTCTCGCGCGGTGCGGGCATCGGCGCATCCGGGTCGCCGTCCTGGGCGCGGATCATCGCGCGCCACGTGTCCATCGCGCGCCCGTCGCGCAGCGCCGCCTCGACGTCGGCGTCCGGCTGCCCGGCGAGTGCGAGCATCTCGCGGGCGAGGGCCACCGTCAGCTCCACCACGTCGCTCGGCCCGCCGCCGGCGAGCACCTCGACCGATTCGCGCACCTCGTTGGCGTTGCCGATCGCGAGCCCGAGCGGCGTGTTCATGTCGGTCAGCAGCGCGGTCGTGGCGACGCCCGAGTCGGTGCCGAGCGCCACCATGGTGCGCGCAAGCTCGCGCGCGTCGTCGATGTCGGTCATGAACGCGCCGCCGCCGAACTTCACGTCCAGCACGAGGGCGTCGGTGCCCTCGGCGATCTTCTTCGACATGATGCTCGAGGCGATCAGCGGGATCGCCTCGACGGTGCCCGTGACGTCGCGCAGGGCGTACAGCTTCTTGTCGGCGGGGGCGAGGCCCGCGCCGGCGGCGCAGATCACGGCACCCACCTCGGCCAGCTGCGCGAACAGCTCCTCGTTGCTGAGGTCGGCGCGCCAGCCGGGGATCGACTCGAGCTTGTCGAGCGTGCCGCCGGTGTGGCCGAGCCCTCGACCCGAGAGCTGGGGCACGGCGACGCCGAAGGCGGCGACCAGCGGCGCGAGCGGGAGCGTGATCTTGTCGCCGACGCCGCCCGTGGAGTGCTTGTCGACCGTGCGCTTGCCCAGCGCGCGAAAGCTCATCCGCTCGCCCGAGGCGATCATGGCGTCGGTGAGCACGCGGATCTCGTCGCGCTCCATGCCGTTCAGCAGCACCGCCATCGCGAACGCGGCCATCTGCGAGTCGGCGACGTAGCCGCGGGTGTAGGCGTCCACCATCCAGCGCAGCGCGCGCTCCTCGACGGCGCCGCCGTCGCGCTTGGTGCGGATGACGTCGATCGCGTCAAAGGGCTCGGTCACGTCGCTCATCGCGCCGCCTCCTCCAGGTCTCGGGGCCCGAATGCGTCCGGGAGCACCTCGTCGATGGTGCGGATGCCCGAGACCGTCTCGAGCAGCATGCCCGGGATCGAGTGCTCGAACAGCAGCTGACGGCACCGGCCGCACGGCATGAGCGTCTTGCCCTCGCCGTCGACGCACACGAACGCCACCAGCTGGCCGCCGCCGGTCATGAACAGCTCGCCGACCATGGTGCACTCGGCGCACAGGGTCACGCCGTACGAGGCGTTCTCGATGTTGCAGCCCGCCACGATGCGGCCGTCGCTCACGAGGGCCGCGGCGCCCACCTTGAAGCGCGAGTACGGGGCGTACGCCCGCTCCATCGCCGCGGTCGCGGCGTGGCGAAGCTCGTCCCAATCGATGTCGGTCATGCATCGGCTCCTTGCTGCTGTCGTGCGTGCGTCTCGCGCGGCTCTCGCGCGAAGCGTGGATGCGTCGGCTCGCCCGCTCGCGCGGCGCCCGTGCCGGTCGGCATCCGAGTCATCCCTTGATGTACGGCTTGCCCGACGCGGCGGGTGCCCGCACCTGCCCCGCGAAGCCGACGACGGCGAGGATCGTCACGAGGTAGGGCAGCATCGACATGAAGTCGCTGGGGATCGGCGAGCCGAGGTTGCTGAGCAGGGTCTGCAGCGCCGTGGCGAAGCCGAACAGCATCGCGGCGAGGGTCGCCTTGAGCGGATCCCAGCCGCCGAAGATGACGGCCGCGAGGGCGATGAAGCCGAGGCCGCCCGTCATCTCCTTGTCGAAGCCGCCGACCGAGCCGAGCGTGAAGTACGCGCCGCCGATGCCGGCGATGCCGCCCGCGAGCAGCACGTTCCAGAACCGGGTCGGGTTGACCTTGATGCCGACCGTGTCGGCCGCGGTCGGGTGCTCGCCCACGGCCCGCAGGCGCAGGCCCCAGCGGGTGCGGTAGAGACCCCAGGTGACCAGCGGCACGATGATGTACATGAGGTACACGATCAGGGTCTGGTTGAACACGACCGGGCCGATGATCGGGATGTCGCTCAGCAGCGGGATCGGCCAGCGCGGAAAGCGCTCGGGGCTGTTCAGCTCGGCGGTGTGCGGCTGCATGAGCGCGCCGTGCAGGAAGCTCGTCAGGCCCGTGATCAGCACGTTGAGCACGACGCCGACGATGACCTGGTCGACGAGGTACTTGATCGAGAACACGGCCAGCACGGATGCGACGAGCGCGCCGGCGACGACCGCGCCGAGCAGCCCGAGGAAGAAGCTGCCGGTGATGCTGCCGATCAGCGCCGACGAGAACGCGGCGAAGAGGAACTGCGCCTCGATGGCCACGTTCACGACGCCGACCCGCTCGCCGATCACGCCGCCGAGGGCGCCGAAGATGAGCGGCACCGAGAGCGAGAGCGCGCCGAACAGCAGGCCCGTGACCGGCACGAGCCCGCCCGCGGCCGACCAGGTGATGAAGGCGAACACCCCGATGAGGCCGAACAGGATCGTCACCCACATGCCGGCGCGCGCGTAGCGGCTCGCCATCCAGGTGGCGTAGGCCGTCAGCAGGAGCAACATGACCGTGCAGACGATCAGGGTGGATGCCGTCGGCACGCCGACGTCGCCGAGGTCGACCGACGACGTGCGGTCGCTGAGGCGGAACGTGCTCGTGCCGCTCCGGCTGAACGGGAACGCGAGCAGCCCGATCAGGACGGTGAAGATCGCGAGCGAGACCGGCAGCTTCCAGTGCCGCACGCGCACGGTCTCGAGGCGGATGGTGCCGTCGTCGGGCAGGCCGAGGGCCCCGGTCTTGGCGGATCGCTTCGCGCTCATGCCGACACCGCCTTCTTCGCCGCCTGCCGACTGGCCTTGCGACTTGCCTTGCGGCTCACCGCCTGGGCGCGCTCGGCCTCGTCCTTGGGCAGGAAGAACACCGCCCGCACCAGCGGCGGCGCCGCGATGAACAGCACGATGAGCGCCTGCACGACCAGCACGATGTCGACGGGGATGCCCTCCGAGATCTGCATCGTGAAGCTGCCGGCCTTGAGCGCGCCGAAGAGGATGCCGGCGGCGAAGACGCCCCACGCGCGGCTGCGGCCGAGCAGCGCCACGGTGATGGCGTCGAACCCGATGCCCGCGTCGATGTGGCTGCTGAACCCGCTCGTGATCGTGCCCGCCATCTGGTTGACGCCGGCCAGGCCCGCGAGCGCGCCCGCGAAGGCCATGGCGTAGATGAGCACCCGCTCGACGTTGACGCCGGCCGCCCGGGCGGCGAACGGGTTCGTCCCCACCGCGCGCATCCGGAAGCCGAGCGCCGAGCGCTCGATCAGCCACCAGACGAAGATCGTCGCCGCGATCGCGACGATGAAGCCCCAGTTGACGGTGAGCGGCGCGTCGAACAGCTTCGGGAACTGCGCGCTCGGCGGCGTCGCCGGCGAGATCGGCTGTGTGCCGCCCGGGCGCATCAGCAGGCCCGGCGTCGACAGCAGCCACGAGACGAAGTAGAGCGCGATGAAGTTCAGCATGATCGTGAGGATCACCTCGTGCGCCCCCGTGCGCGCCTTGAGCAGGCCGACGATGCCGCCCCAGACGAGGCCGCCGAGGATGCCGGCGAGGACCGTGAGCGGCAGGTGGATGAACATCGGCGCGTCGACGGAGAACGCGACGAAGCCTGCGGCCGCCGCGCCCATCAGCATCTGGCCGCGACCACCGATGTTGAACAGGCCGACGCGGAACGCGAGGCCGACGCCGAGACCGGCCGCGATCAGCGGCGTCGCGAAGTTCAGGGTGTCGGTGAGCGGCTTGATCGCGCGGACGAAGCTCGGGGCGTCGTAGTTGAAGATCGCGCCGCGGAACAGGGCCGCGTACGCGCCGCTGACCGAATCCCACACGGCGCGAAGCATGTCCATCGGCTGCGCGAAGAAGTAGCCGGCGGTGCGCTGCACGTCCTCGTCGGTGAGGGCGATCAGGATGCCGCCGATCACCATCGAGAGCACGATGGCGAGCACCGTCGTCACCACGTTGCCGCGCAGCAGCTCGGTGATCAGCCGGTTCTGGCGGGGCGCCGGGGCGACGCTCGGCTGCACCTCCTGGCCGGTGAGCGGGCCCGACACGGGGGGCAGCTCTGGGGGGTTCACGGTCATGCGATCACCTCGTGGCTCGCCTCTCCGGCCATCATCAGGCCCAGCGTCTCTCGTGGGGCGTCGCCCGGGACGATGCCCACGATGGTGCCGCGGTACATCACGGCGATGCGATCGGCGAGCGCGCTGACCTCGTCGAGCTCGGTCGAGACCACGATCACCGGCACGCCCGCGTCGCGCGTGGCGACGATGCGCTTGTGCACGAACTCGATCGAGCCGACGTCGATGCCGCGCGTGGGCTGCGACGCGACGAACAGCTTGAGCGGGCGGCTCAGCTCGCGGGCGAGCACGACCTTCTGCTGGTTTCCGCCGGAGAGCTTGCCGGCGGGGGTGTCGGGGCCCTGCGTGCGGATGTCGAACTCTTCGATCTTCTCCTCGGCGAACTCGCGCAGCACGCCGCGCTGCAGCGTCGCGGCCCGGAAGAAGGGCGCGCCGGCGGTGCGGTTGAGGATCAGGTTCTCGGCGACCGTGAACTCGCCCACGAGCCCGTCGGTCGTGCGGTCCTCGGGGACGAAGCCGACGCCGGCGTCGATGATCTGCTTCACGTTGCTGCCCAGCAGCTCGACGCCATCGAGGCTGATCGAGCCCGTGGCGCCGTGCTGGAGCCCGATGATCGCCTCGGTCAGCTCGGTCTGCCCGTTGCCCTGCACGCCGGCGATCGCGAGCACCTCGCCGGGCTGCACGGTGAAGCTCACGTCGTTGACGACGAGCTGGCCGTCTGCGCTGCGCACCCGCAGGTGCTCGACGACCAGGCCTCCGGGGCGAAGCTGCGGTGGGTCCTTGTGCACGGTCAGCTCGACGGCGCGGCCGACCATCAGCGACGCGAGCTCGACGTTCGTCGCGGTCGGCTCGGCCTCGCCCACCACCTTGCCGAGGCGGATGACGGTGATGCGGTCGGCGACCTCGCGCACCTCGCGCAGCTTGTGGGTGATGAAGACGATCGCGGTGCCGTCATCGCGAAGGGTCCGCATGATGCCCATGAGCTCGTCGGTCTCCTGCGGCGTGAGCACCGCGGTCGGCTCATCGAACACGAGCACCTGCGCGTCGCTCGCGAGCGCCTTGATGATCTCGACGCGCTGCTGCACGCCCACCGGCAGGTCGCCCACGATCGCATCGGGATCGATGTCGAAGCCGAATCGTGCGGCGACCTCGCGCACGTGCGCGCGCGCCCTGTTCAGGTCGAGCGCTCCGGCGAAGCGGGTGGTCTCGTGCCCCAGCATCACGTTCTCGGCGACGGTGAACACCGGCACG
This sequence comes from Actinomycetes bacterium, assembly GCA_029779645.1. Taxonomy (GTDB): domain Bacteria; phylum Actinomycetota; class Actinomycetes; order Actinomycetales; family Microbacteriaceae; genus Microbacterium. The sequence continues at coordinate 62,636 of JAKPAC010000015.1, forward strand.
AGCATGAAGTGCTGGTGCACCATCCCGATGCCGGCGGCCATCGCGTCACCCGGCCCGCGGAAGTGCTGCACGACGTCATCGAGGATGATCTCGCCCTCATCCGCCGTGTACAGGCCGTAGAGCACGTTCATCAGCGTCGATTTTCCTGCGCCGTTCTCGCCGAGCAGCGCGTGGATCTCACCGGGCCGAACGACGAGGTCGATGTGGTCGTTGGCGACGAGCGCGCCAAAGCGCTTCGTGATGCCGCGGAGCTCAAGCTTCATATCGCAAACCTATCGAGAAGTGCCGATCCACGCACGGGAGCAGACACGAGAAATGCCGTACGGCCGGGCAGCGAGCGAGTCGCTGTCCGGCCGTACGTGCCTGCCGTCGAACCTACGGCGAAGCGGGCGAGTCGACCTTGATGGTGCCCTTGATGATCGCGGCCGCGATCTCGTCGAGCTTGCCGGGGAGGTCGGGGTTGATCTTCGACTCGAAGTCGTGGAACGGCGAGAGGCTCACGCCGTTGTTCTCGAGCGTGCCAACGAAGGGCGTCACGTCGAAGGTGCCGGCGGCGGCCTCCTTGACGGCCTCGTACACGGCGACGTCGATGCCCTTCATGATCGAGACGAGCAGCAGGTCGCCGACCGACGGGTCGGTCAGGAACACGTCGGCGTCGACGCCGAGCATGGCGATGCCGCCGCCCGAGTCGCGGATCGCCTCGGCGGCCGACTGGTAGATCGGGCCGCCGACCGGGAGCAGCACGTCGGCGCCCTGGTCGATGAGGCCCTGGGCCATCTGCTTCGCCTTGTCGTTCTTCTTGAACTCGTCGGTGAACTGGCCGTCCTGCGCGTCGATGCTCCAGCCGAGGACCTGCACGTCGGTGCCGTTCTGCTCGTTGTAGTAGTCGACGCCGAGCTCGTAGCCGTCCATGAAGATCGTCACGGGCGGGATCTTGGCGCCGCCGAAGGTGCCGACGATGCCCGACTCGGAGTACGACGCGGCCGCGTAGCCGCCGAGGAAGGCGGCCTGCGCGGTGTCGAAGACCAGGGGCTTGATGTTCGGGGCGTCGGTGGTGCCGTCGAAGTCGTTGTCGGCCCAGTCGTCGATGATCGCGTACTGCACGTCGGGGTTCGCGAGCGCCGACTCGACGGTCGGCGCGCTCAGCATGAAGCCGACCGAGATGATCAGGGTGCAGCCGTCGTTGACGAGGCCGTCGAGGTTGGCGGCGTAGTCGCTGGCCGACTTCGACTCGGTCTTGCCGATCTTGACGCCCAGCTCGTCCGCGGCGCGGGTCAGGCCCTCGAAGCCGCTCTGGTTGAACGACTTGTCGTCGAAGCCGCCCTCGTCCGAGACCATGCAGGGCTTGAAGCCGTCGGCTGCGCCGCCGCCCGAGGCACCGCCCGAGGGGCTGGTCTCAGGTGCGCTGCCACAGCCCGCCAGCGCGACGAGCATTCCGGCAGCGGCGAACGCCCCGAAGACTTTCTTAGAAGTAGAGATAGACACGCACGCCTCCACGTTTCTTGGTCCCGCGGATCTCGCGGGATACCTGCTCAAGCTACCGATTCACTCGCGTCGCACGCACCCCGCGCCCGCGAACGCGGCGGAAAGGTTACCAAGACGCAATATTGGGCCCGGGCGAGCTCCCGAGCCGGGTCAGAGCACGTTCCCGCGCCCGGTGAGCTTGAGCGCGTCGACGACGCCCTTCACGCGCTGAGCGTGCTCGCTGGTGGTCACCAGCAGCGCGTCCTCGGTGTCGACCACCACGATGTCCTTCACGCCGATGAGGCTGATGATGCGCGGGGTCTGACTCACGACGATGCCGCTGGATGCGTCGGCCAGCACCCGCGCGTTCTCGCCGAGGATCGCCAGGTTCTCCTTGCGCCCGCCCGAGTTGAGCTTGGCGAGGCTCGCGAAGTCGCCCACGTCGTCCCACTCGAAGTGGCCGGGCACCACGGCGAGGCGCCCGGCCTCCGCGGCGGGCTCCGCGACCGCGTAGTCGATCGCGATCTTCGGCAGCCGCGGCCAGACCCGGTCGACGACGGGGCCGCGCCGATCGCGGTCGTCCCACGCCTCGGCGAGCTCGAGCAGGCCCGCGTGCAGCTCGGGCGCGCTCTGCGCCATCTGCTCGAGCAGCACGTCGGCGCGCGTGATGAACATGCCGGCGTTCCAGAGGTAGCTGCGATCGGCGACGTACTCGCGGGCGGTCTCGAGGCTGGGCTTCTCGACGAAGCGCTCCACGAACATCGCCTCGGGCGCGCCGTCGATGATCAGCTCCCCCGCGCGCTTGATGTACCCGAAGCCGATCGCGGGCTCGATGGGCGGGATCCCGATCGTGCAGATGTATCCCGCGGATGCCACCGCCACCGCCTGCCGCACGGCGTGCTCGAACAGCCGCAGGCCCTTGATGACGTGATCGGCGTGGAACGACCCGATGATCACGTCCGGCTCGCGGCGCACCAGGATGGCGGCGGCCAGCCCGATGGCAGCCGCGGAGTCGCGCGGCTCGGATTCGAGGATGACGTTCTTGTCGGCGATGCCGGGCAGCTCGGCCTCGACCGCCGCGCGGTGCGCGCGGCCGGTGACCACGGCGATGCGGTCGTCGCCGACGAGCGGCGCGATGCGATCCCACGTGTCGCGCAGCAGCGTCTGGCCCGAGCCCGTGAGGTCGTGCAGGAACTTCGGCGCGTCAGCGCGCGAGAGCGGCCACAGCCTGCTGCCGATGCCGCCCGCGGGGATCACGGCGTACAGGTGCTCGATTGGCTCAGACATGTGGCCAGGATAGCCGCCGCGCAATCCGAGCCGCCGCGTCGCCTAGGATGGATCCGAGGCCCGCCCTGTCGACACTCGCCGACGGCGGGCCGTAGGCTGGGGCGATGCGCCCGAGTGACGCTGGGACAGCTTCTGTCCCACTCGTGTAGAACCAGGGAGGACGGCCGTGTCTGCAAGGACGAGCTCGGCACCGTCGATTTCGCAAACCACCTCAAGCCGCCCCGCAGGCACCCTTTACCGGGGCAGCGAGGGCATGTGGTCGTGGGTGTTGCACCGGATCACGGGGGTGGCGATCTTCTTCTTCCTCCTCGTGCACGTGCTCGACACCGCACTGATCCGCATCTCGCCTGAGGCGTACAACGCGGTCATCGGCACTTATCAGAACCCGCTGATGGGCCTCGGCGAGGTCGTGCTCGTCGGAGTCATCGCATTCCACGCGTACAACGGCCTGCGGATCATCCTCGTCGACTTCTGGTCGAAGGGTGCGAAGTACCAGCGCCAGATGTTCTGGATCGTGATCGGCCTGTGGGTCGTGACCATGCTGGCGTTCGCCCCGCGCCACCTCATCAACGTCTTCGCACACGCCGCAGGAGGGGGCCAGTAATGACTGCTGACACCATCGCCGCACCCCGAAGCTCGCACACCGCCCCTCGCAAGAGCGGCGTGAACTGGGAGAAGTGGGGCTGGCTCTACATGCGCGTCTCCGGCGTGCTCCTCGTCGTGCTGATCTTCGGCCACCTGTTCATCAACCTGATGACCAACGACGGCATCAGCCAGCTCGACTTCGCGTTCGTCGCCGGCAAGTTCGCCACGCCGTTCTGGCAGTGGTGGGATGTCGCCATGCTGTGGCTCGCGCTCATCCACGGCGCGAACGGCATGCGCACCATCGTGAACGACTACGTGACGGGTCGCACGCTGCGCGGCACCCTGCTGTGGGCGATCGGACTCGCCGCGGGCATCCTGATCATCCTCGGCACGCTCGTCGTATTCACCTTCGACCCCTGCCTCGGGGTCAACGAGCAGAGCTCGCTCTGGGAGATGTGCCAGGCCGTCGCCTAGGCACTCCCCCGCATCCTGAACTCAAGAGAAAGCTGACAGGACAGACTGTGACGACCGACACCACCGGCTCGACCGTGAAGAACGGCGTGCACTACCACCAGTTCGACGTCGTGATCGTTGGCGCCGGCGGCGCCGGCATGCGCGCGGCCATCGAGGCCGGACCCGGCGCCAAGACCGCGGTCATCAGCAAGCTGTACCCGACCCGCTCGCACACCGGTGCGGCGCAGGGCGGCATGGCTGCGGCCCTCGCCAACGTCGAGGAAGACTCGTGGGAGTGGCACACCTTCGACACCGTCAAGGGCGGCGACTACCTCGTCGACCAGGATGCTGCCGAGATCCTCGCCAAGGAGGCCATCGACGCGGTCATCGACCTCGAGAACATGGGCCTGCCCTTCAACCGGACGCCGGACGGCAAGATCGACCAGCGTCGCTTCGGCGGGCACACCTCCGACCACGGCAAGGCGCCGGTTCGCCGCGCCTGCTACGCGGCCGACCGCACCGGGCACATGATCCTGCAGACGCTGTTCCAGAACTGCGTCCGGCTCGGCATCAACTTCTTCAACGAGTTCTACGTGCTCGACCTGATCACCGTGCAGGGCGAGAACGGCGGCACCCAGGTCGCCGGCGTCGTCGCATACGACCTGTCGACGGGCGAGCTGCACGTCTTCCAGGCGAAGTCGATCATCTTCGCCACCGGTGGCTTCGGCAAGATCTTCAAGACCACCTCGAACGCGCACACCCTCACCGGCGACGGCGTGGGCATCGTCTGGCGCAAGGGCCTCCCCCTGGAAGACATGGAGTTCTTCCAGTTCCACCCGACGGGCCTGGCCGGCCTCGGCATCCTGCTCACCGAAGGCGCGCGCGGCGAGGGCGCGATCCTGCGCAACGCCAGCGGCGAGCGCTTCATGGAGCGCTACGCCCCCACCATCAAGGACCTCGCTCCCCGCGACATCGTCGCGCGCTGCATGGTCCAGGAGGTGGCGGAGGGCCGCGGCGCCGGGCCGAACAAGGACTACGTGCTGCTCGACTGCACGCACCTCGGCGCGGAGGTCCTCGAGACCAAGCTCCCCGACATCACCGAGTTCGCCCGCACCTACCTCGGCGTCGACCCGGTCGTCGAGCCCGTGCCGGTCATGCCCACCGCGCACTACGCGATGGGCGGCATCCCCACGAACACGAACGCCGAGGTCCTCAGCGACAACGACACGATCGTGCCCGGCCTGTACGCGGCCGGCGAGTGCGCCTGCGTCTCGGTGCACGGCTCGAACCGTCTCGGCACCAACTCGCTGCTCGACATCAACGTGTTCGGCAAGCGCGCCGGGCGCAACGCCGTCGAGTACTCGAAGAACGCCGAGTTCGTCGAGCTGCCCGAGGACCCCGCCGCCGGCGTGCGCGGGATGCTCGACGCGATCCGCAACAGCAAGGGCACCGAGCGCGTCTCGGTGCTGCGCAAGACGCTGCAGGACGAGATGGACCGCAACGCGCAGGTGTTCCGCACCGACGCCTCGCTCGAGCACGTCACCGGCGTGATCCGCGAGCTGCGCGAGCGCTACCAGAACGTCTCGGTCGACGACAAGGGCAAGCGGTTCAACACCGACCTGCTCGAGGCGATCGAGCTGGGCTTCCTGCTCGACCTCGCCGAGGTCGTCGTCTACTCGGCCCGCAACCGCAAGGAGAGCCGCGGCGGCCACATGCGCGACGACTTCCCCGAGCGCGACGACGAGCAGTACATGAAGCACACGATGGCATACCTCTCGGGCGATGCGCACTCGGCCAACGCGGCCGACCACATCCGCCTCGACTGGAAGCCCGTCGTGATCACCCGTTACCAGCCCATGGAGAGGAAGTACTGATGTCGAACGCACTCGTCGAACCAGACGCCGTTGCAAAGCTCTCGGAGGCTGACGAGACGGGCGTGCAATCGTTCCTCGTCACGTTCATCATTCGTCGCTTCGACCCCGAATTCGATGAAGAGCCCCGCTGGGTCGACTACGACGTGGAGCTGCACTCGACCGACCGCGTGCTCGACGCGCTGCACAAGATCAAGTGGGAGGTGGACGGCTCGCTGAGCTTCCGCCGCTCCTGTGCACACGGCATCTGCGGCTCGGACGCCATGCGCATCAACGGCCGCAACCGCCTCGCCTGCAAGACGCTGATCAAGGACCTCGACCTGTCGAAGCCGATCTACGTCGAGGCGATCAAGGGCCTGCCGCTCGAGAAGGACCTCATCGTCGACATGGAGCCGTTCTTCGCCTCCTACCGCGAGGTGCAGCCGTTCCTGATCTCGAAGTCGTCGCCCGACAAGGGCAAGGAGCGCACGCAGACCGTCGCCGAGCGCGAGCGCTTCGACGACACGACCAAGTGCATCCTCTGCGCGGCATGCACTTCGTCGTGCCCCGTGTTCTGGACGGACGGCCAGTACTTCGGCCCCGCCGCCATCGTCAACGCGCACCGCTTCATCTTCGACTCGCGCGACGACGAGGCGAAGGTTCGCCTCGACATCCTCAACGACAAGGAAGGCGTGTGGCGGTGCCGCACCACCTTCAACTGCACCGAGGCATGCCCCCGTGGCATCCAGGTCACGCAGGCGATCGCCGAGGTCAAGCAGGCCATCCTCGCAGGCAACCGCTAGCACCACCCTCGACGCGGCGGCACCGGACTCTCGGGTTCGGTGCCGCCGCGTCTCTGCGCCCGCCCGCGCGTGCGCTCGGCGCGCTCGGCACTCGGGCTCGCTAGGCTGGCCGATGTGTCAGAGAAGAGCCGGCAGGGAGCGGGCGCGCCCGAGGCGGCCCTCGCCGACGTCGACGACGCCGCGCGCACGCACGAGCCGGCCGACTTCGAGGATTCCCTGCGCGAGCGCGTGGAAGACACCGAGCTGCGAGTCGAGGACGCCGAGACGTCGCTGCGCGACCGCTTCGGCCAGCCGATCGCGAGAGCCACAGAACTCACCAAGGCCACGCTCGCCTGGTTTCCCGTGCGGGTGTGGCGCCACTTCCTGCAGCACAACGGTTTCCTCCTCTCGGCCGGCGTCAGCTATCAGGCCCTCTTCGCCGTGTTCGCCGCGATCTACGTCGCGTTCGCCACCGCGGGCATCTGGCTGGGCGGCAGCCCCGCCGCGGTGAACGCGCTGATCACGCTGATCAACGGGTACATCCCCGGCCTGATCAGCGAGTCGGGCGGCGTGATCACCCCGGAGGAGGCATCCGCCATCGCCAGCGACTCGGCGAGCGGACTCGTGCTCAGCGGTCTCATCGCGCTTGGCGCGCTGGTGTGGACCGCGATCGGCTGGGTCACGTTCGCGCGCCGTGCCGTCCGCGATGCGTTCGGCCTCGCGCGCGACCAGCGCAACTACTTCTTCCTCAAGGCGCGTGATCTGCTCGCCGCGCTGATGTTCGGCGTGGCACTCCTGGTGGGCGGCACGCTCAGCGCGGTCGGCTCGATCGCGCTCGACAACGTGCTCGGGATCTTCGACGTCACCATCGACTCGTCCGTCGTCGACGGACTGGTCCGCGTCGGCACCGGCGCCGTGTCGCTCGCGCTGAACACGGTCGCCCTCGCCGCGCTGTTCCGCTTCCTCACCGGCGCCTCGCTGTCGTGGCGCGCCGTCTGGCCCGGCGCGCTCGTCGGGGGCGGGGCCCTGACCGTGCTCCAGCTCGGTACCGGCCTGCTCCTGCGCTACACCCCCTCGAACCCGCTGCTGGTGACCTTCGCGTTCTTCGTGGGGCTGCTGCTGTGGTTCCGCCTGCAGAGCGTGGTGATGCTGATCGCCGCGTCGTGGGTCGCGATCGCGGCCGTCGACAAGCACGTGCCGCTGACCCACCAGAGCGACGCCGAACGTGCCGCGCTCGAGCATCAGGCGCTGAAGATCGCCGCCAACGTGCACCTTCGCGACGCGCACGCGGCGCGCGAGCGCGCGCCCTGGTACCGCGTGCCGGCCGCGGATCGTGCGCTGCGGGCCGCCGAAGCGGAGCTGGAGCGACTCGAGGCATCCACGCCCGCGCCGGGCGCAAAGCCCAGCAGCCTGTTCGAGTGATCCCCGCCGGGCACTGCCTAGACTTGAGGCATGTCTGCGCTGCGCCTCGCCTCTGTCAACGTCAACGGGATCCGGGCGGCGGTGCGCAACGGGATGCACGACTGGCTCGCCGGCGCGGGCGTCGACATCCTGACGCTGCAGGAGGTCCGGGCGACCGCCGCCGACCTGGCGCTGGCGCTGCCGGACTGGCACCTCGAGAACGACGAGTCGCACACCAAGGGCCGCTCCGGCGTGGCCATCGCGAGTCGCGTGGCGCCCGTGGCGGTGCGCAGGGGTCTCGGCGACGAGACCGTCGACTCGGCGGGACGCTGGATCGAGGCGGATTTCGAGATCGACGGCCGCACGGTCTGCGTCGTGAGCGCCTATGTGCACTCGGGCGAGGTCGACACCCCGAAGCAGGACGCGAAATGGCTGTTTCTGGATGCCATGACCGTGCGTCTGAACGAGCTCGCCGTCGAGCGGCCGCTGTCGGTCGTCACCGGTGACCTGAATGTCGGGCACCGCGAGCTCGACATCCGCAACTGGAAGGGCAACGTGAAGCGCGCCGGGTTCCTCCCCCGCGAGCGCGCATACTTCGACCGCTTCATGGGCGAGCTCGGCGCCGAGGTGACGGCCGTCGACGGCTCGGTGGGCACCGGGCTCGGCTGGATCGACGTCGGGCGCACCCACGCCGGTGAGGTCGAGGGCCCCTACACCTGGTGGTCGCAGCGCGGGAAGGCCTTCGACAACGACACCGGGTGGCGCATCGACTACCACATCGCCACGCCCGCCCTCGCGGCGCTGGCGAGCGACTACCACGTGGTGCGCGCTGCGGCGTACGACCAGCGCTGGAGCGACCACGCCCCCGTGGTCGCCGACTACGCGCTGTAGCGGCGCGGCTCGCCGCGCCGTCGGCGCGCGCAGCGCCGTCACACCCGCGGCCCGCGCCGGCGGCGCCCGGCGCGCTCAGTAGACTGGGGCGGTGACCAAGCCTCGCCTCTACTCCGGAATGCAACCCTCCGCCGACTCGCTGCAGATCGGCAACTACATCGGGGCGCTCATGCAGTGGCGAGAGCTGCAGGATGAATACGAGGCGTTCTTCTCGGTGGTCGATCTGCACGCGCTCACCCAGCCCACCGACCCGGCAGAGCTGCGCGAGAAGACGCGCCGCACCGCCGCCCAGTACATCGCGGCGGGCATCGAGCCCTCGCGCTCCACGCTCTACGTGCAGTCGCACGTGCCGGCCCACGCCGAGCTCGCCTGGATCCTCTCGACCATGACCGGCTTCGGCGAGGCCGGGCGCATGACGCAGTTCAAGGACAAGTCCTCGCGCTACGGCGCCGACGCGACCAATGTCGGCCTGTTCACCTATCCCGTGCTGATGGCCGCCGACATCCTGCTCTACCAGACCGACATCGTGCCGGTCGGCGACGACCAGAAGCAGCACGTCGAGCTCACCCGCGATCTCGCCGAGCGCTTCAACTCGCGGTACGGCCAGACCTTCACCGTGCCGAAGCCCGCCATCCAGAAGGAGACCGCGCGCATCTACGACCTGCAGAACCCGACGTCGAAGATGTCGAAGTCTGCGGAGTCGCACGCCGGCGTGCTGTGGCTGCTCGACGAGCCGAAGGTCACCGCAAAGAAGATCATGCGCGCCGTCACCGACGACGAAGGCTCGGTGCGCTACGACCGCGAGGCGAAGCCCGGGGTCTCCAATCTGCTCGTGATCTACTCGGCGCTCACCGGGCGCGAGATCGCCTCGATCGAGGACGAGTATGCCGGCCGGGGCTACGGCGACTTCAAGAAGGGGCTCGCCGAGGTCGTCGTCGGCGAGTTCGAGCCCGTGCGCGCGCGGGCGATCGAGCTGCTCGACGACCCGGCCGAGCTCGACCGCACGCTCGGCGCGAACGCCGACCGCGCCGAGGCCGTCGCCAACCGGACGCTCGGCGACGTGTACGACCGGATGGGCCTGCTCCGGCGCGCATAGCCCGGCACCACCACCCCGCACGCATCGCCCCGCACCCACAGCCCGGCACCCGGCGCCCCGCACGCACAACCCGGCCGCACAGCCCGTGCGCTCGCACGGGTCGCGACGGCGTGCGGGTCGCGGCTTCGCACGTAGACTCGTGCGGTGATTCCCGTGACCCTGCACACAGACCGGCTCGTGCTCAGCATCCCCACGTCGGCCGATATCGACGCGATCTTCGAGATCTGCCAGGACCCCGAGGTGCAGCGGTGGACGACCGTGCCGTCGCCCTATCGCCGCGAGCACGCCGTCGGCTTCGTCGAGCGCGTCGTGGCGCCCGGCTGGGACGAGGGACGCGAGACCACCTGGGCCCTGCGCCTGAACGGCGAACTGATCGGCGTGCTCGCGCTCTTCGGCATCGCGGATGGCAAGGCCGAGCTCGGCTATTGGATGAGCCCGGCGCACCGGCGCCGCGGGCTGCTGCACGAGGCGTGCCGGGCGGTGGTGGACTTCGGCTTCGCGAGCAGCGAGCGCGGTCAGGGCATCGGCCTCGAGCGCATCAGCTGGCGAGCCCTGGCCGACAACATCGGCTCGGCCTCCGTCGCCCGCTCGCTCGGTTTCCGCTTCGAGGGGATCATCCGCCTCGGCACCGTGGCGAAGGACGGCGCCCGCGTCGACGAGTGGGTCGCCGGCCTGCTTCGCACCGACGACCGCACCCCGGTGGCGTGGAGCGTGCTCCCCGGCTGAGCCGCGTGCCCCCGACCGCGCCCCACGACGCGGCACGACACGGCACGGCACGTCACGGCACGGCACGGCACGGCACGGCACACTGCGGCACGGTGCGGTGCGGCACGACACGCTTGCGGGCGACGGTCCCGCCCAGCCCCAGAACGGCGAAAGGCACAGCTTGCCGTCCCGTCCAGCCCGGCGTCCGACCTCCGATACGACTCGCGGACCTGGAATGCCAGGCACCGGACAGGAGTCGCCGAACATTGGTGGTCGAACATGGCTCGCCGAACACCGGTTGCCGGCCACAGGTCGCCAAACGCCCCGCGCCTGGCGTCGCGATGATCAGAACGGCGGCGGATCATCGGCGGCGCCACTTGGCGGTACGCGATCTTCGGCATCACTCTCGGCCGTGTTGCCGGCGTTCGCGTGCGCGAACGCGCGGTTCCAGTCCGCGTCGGGGCGGAACATCACCGAGCTGGTCGGGATGTCTGGGTACCTGTGCCCCGCGGGGCTGGTCCATTCCAGGATGCCGCCGGGCTGCTGCACCACCGACCAGGCGGTCGCATGCTTGAGCGTGTGGTGCCTCCGGCACAGGTGCGCGAGGTTGTCTTCGCGGGTCTGCCCGCCGAGCGCGAAATCGATCGTGTGATCGAGGTCGGCGCGATGCGCCGGCTGCCGACACCCGGGGAACCGGCAGTGCTGGTCACGCACCCGAAGGGTGCGCTTGAGCTCGACGCTCGGGGTGTATCGGTCGACGGCGAGCACCGCGCCGGTGATCGGGTGCGTCAGCACCCGATCCCACCCGGGTGCCGTGCCCGCGAGGAGGCGGGCGGTGTCGGCATCCACCGGGGCCATGCCCGTCAACGTCGCCGGGGCGCCGCCGTGCCCGAGCAGCGACAGCACCGGCACCTGCAGTTGCACGCGCGCACGGATCGACCCGATCCCGGCGGGGCCCAGGTGCGCGGCAGGGTCGCCGGTGAGCCCAAGATCGCCGAACGCGTCGGCCCGGCGCTGATCCTTTGTGCGCGTATCCGGCAGAGGCTCCGAGCCGAGCCCCTCGCCATCACCCTCGTGCCACGCAACGCGTACACCGGCAGGAGCACGATCCGCATCGCCGGCACCGGTACCGGCACCGGCACCATCGCGACCGCCAGGGCTGCTCATGCTTCCGCGCCGAGTCCCGCCATTCATGCCTGCGGCTTCGGTGTGCTCCACGAACTGGTTGAGACGGTCCATGATCCCGTTCGCGACGACGGTCGGGATGATCGCGAGCAGCTCGGACATCCCATCCGGCAGCTCCGTCACCCACACACCCCTCCGGGCCGCCGCACCCTCGTGACGCTCCTTCAGCGAACGCGGCTGCAGGCGCTCTGCCACCATCCGGGCGAACGGACGCAGACGAGACGGCGCCTCACACTCGGCGAACGGGATGACGGAGTCCTCATACACGGCCCGCGACTCGGCATCCGGAAGATGCGCGCCCTCATCGACGATCACACCGACATGCCCACGAAAGACCCGCCCCTCCCGCACCGCGGCCAAGGTGCCAGGAAAATCGCGCACCAGCGCCTCCGCCGCCGCCATCCGCCGCTGCACCGTGCGATCACTGACCCGCAGCGCCGCCGCGAACTCAGCCGCAATCGAGCGAAACGCCATCTCAGACGAACGACCGTTCGGTCCACAACGCACCGCAACCTCCCCAGCAAGCTGGGAGGCCTCGTGCAGAATCTTCGCCTCTTCGGCGTACCGGGCGCCATCCTCGACCTGCAAACGCAACAGGCGGGACCGATGCGCCTCAAGCCGGGCCAGCTCGGCCGGACTCGCATCACCTGCATTGGTGGGTTTCATGACCCTATTCTCACCGGAGCCACGGACATTCAACCGGATAATCGCATACCTGTGGAGAACTTCTTTCGAAAACATATTCCGTTCATTGCACGGCGGCAGGGCCGGCGGCGGGCCCAGCAGCAGGGCCCGCCAGCAGCTGCCGGCAACAGGGCCCGCCAGCAGCGCGCCCCGCAGCAGCGCCACAGGCCCGCGCCCACCGGCCAGCGCCCGGCGACACTCACGCGGCGGCAGCAGCGCCCCGCGGCAGCGACCCCAGCTGCATGCCCGAATCCGGCCACGCCCCGCCTACACCACGTCGTCGTCCACCCAGTCCAGCGACTTCGTGACGGCCTTCTCCCACATCCGCATGCGTCGCGCCCGCTCGGCGTCGTCGATCGACGGCGCCCAGCGCACGTCCTCGGCCCAGTGCTCGCGCAGCGCGTCGAGGCTCGGCCAGAAGCCCACGGCCAGGCCGGCGGCGTACGCGGCGCCAAGCGCGGTCGTCTCGATCACACGGGGTCGCACGACCGGCACCCCGAGCACATCCGCCTGAAACTGCATCAGCAGCCCGTTTCGCGTCATCCCGCCGTCGACGCGCAGCTCGCGCAGCTCGCGCCCGGTGTCGGCCTGCGCCGCGTCGAGCACCGCGCGCGTCTGAAACGCCGTCGCCTCCAGCGCCGCACGGGCGATGTGGGCGCGGTTCACGAACCGCGTGAGTCCGACCAGAGCGCCGCGCGCGTCGGGGCGCCAGTACGGGGCGAACAGCCCCGAGAATGCTGGGACGAAGTACGCCCCGCCGTTGTCATCGACGCTGGCGGCGAGGCGCTCCACCTCGTCGGACGACGAGAAGAGGCCGAGGTTGTCGCGCAGCCACTGCACGAGCGAGCCGGTCACCGCGATCGAGCCCTCGAGCGCATACTGCGCGGGCTCGTCGCCGAGGCGATAGGCGACGGTCGAGATGAGCCCGTGCCGCGACGTGACGATCTCCTCCCCCGTGTTCACGATCAGGAAGTTGCCGGTGCCGTAGGTATTCTTCGATTCGCCGACCCGGAACGCCGCCTGCCCGAAGGTCGCCGCCTGCTGGTCACCGAGGATCCCCGCGATCGGCACCCCGCGCGCCGCCGCCGGCTCGGCGACGTGCCCCACGACCTGCGACGAGGAGCGGATCTCGGGCATCATCGAGCGCGGGATGTCGAACGCCTGCAGCAGCTTGTCAGACCACTCCAGGGTGCGCAGATCGGCGAGCAGCGTGCGGCTCGCGTTGGTCACGTCCGTCGCGTGCACGGGCTCGCCGCCCCCGTCCCCCGACCGCGTCAGGTTCCACAGCAGCCACGTGTCGGGCGTGCCGAACAGCAGCTCGCCGGCCTCGGCCGCCTCGCGGGCGCCGGCCACGTGCTGCAGCATCCACGCGATCTTGGATGCCGAGAAGTACGTCGCCAGCGGCAGGCCGGTGGATGCCGCGAACCGGCCCGGCCCGCCATCCTCGGCGAGCGCGTCGATCAGCGGCTGGGTGCGCGTGTCCTGCCACACGATGGCGTTGTGGATGGGCTTGCCGGTGCGCCGGTTCCAGACGATGGCGGTCTCGCGCTGGTTCGTGATGCCGATGGCGGCGATGTCGGCGGCCCGCGCGCCGGCACCCTCGAGCGCTGCCTCGATCACCCACCGGGCGTTCGCCCAGATCTCCTCGGGGTCGTGCTCGACCCAGCCCGGGCGCGGAAAGATCTGCTCGTGCTCGCGCTGCGCGCTGCCCGCGATCGTCGCTTCCTCGGTGAACAGGATCGCCCGCGTGCTCGTGGTGCCCTGGTCGATCGCCATCACGTACTTCGCCACGGCACCCCTTCCGCTCTGACTCGCCGCCGCAGCGCACCCCTCACACTCGTGACGTCGCGCGCTCCTCGACACGATATCGCCCCTGTCGCTCAAGCATCGCGAGCACCGCGGCCTCCTCGCGCTCGATGTCGTCGGCATCCCAGCCGCACACCTCGGCGATGGTCTCGGCCACATCGCGCACGCAGTCGCGCCTCGCATCGCCCGTGAAGACGAGGTTCGTGCGCCGGCGCAGCAGGTCGTCGAGATGCACGACGTGCTCGGTGGCGGCCAGATGCCGCAGCTCCGCGGTGCTGTAGGCGGCGGCATCCCGGATCGGCCGGTCGCCCTCGTCGGCGCGAATCGCCGCGATCACCTCGCTCGCCCGCGTGCCGTAGCGGGCCAGCAGGCGTGCGGCACGCTCGCGACCCACCCCGGCCGAGTTGGCGGCGAGCCACTGGCGCAGCGCCTTCTCGGTGCGCGGATACCCCACACCGCCGCCGATCGCGACGCCCTTCGTGCTGGTCGCCCGCCGCACGCGGAGGATGCCCAGCACCTCGTCGCTCAGGTGCTCGGCGAGTGCGCGGAACGTGGTCCACTTGCCGCCGACGAGGCTCAGCACCTGCGCCGTGCCGGTGCTCGAGAGGGTCGCCCGCTCGATCCGGTAGTCGCGCGAGACGAAGCCCGGCGCCAGATCGCCGTGCCCGGGCAGGGGCCGCACGCCGGCGAACCGATACACGATCTGCGCGCGGCCCACCTCGATGTCGGGAAACACGTGCCGGATGAGGCCGAAGAAGTAGTCGACCTCCTCCTCGGTGCACGTGACCGGCTCGCGCATGTCGTGCTCGAGGTCGGTGGTGCCCACGAGCACCCGCCCGTTCAGCGGGTAGATCAGCACGATGCGGCCGTCGCTGTGCTCGAAGAAGATCTCGCGGCCGCCCGTCGCGGCCAGCAGCTCGGGGTGGTCGAGCACGATGTGCGAGCCCTTCGTGCCGCCCATGAAGCGGGTGCCCCGCCCGAGCGCCGCGTTGGTGAGGTCGGTCCACGGCCCCGAGGCGTTCACGACGACGGATGCCGTGAGCACCGCCTCCTCGCCGGTGATCGCGTCGCGCACCCGGACGCCGCCGCCCGAAACGCCGAACGCCTCGACGTAGTTCGCGGCGCGCGCGAGCGCGCCCGAGCCCATCTCGGCCCCGCCCGGACCCATGGCTCCGGGCGAGCGCCCCGCCCGGAGCCCGTCATGCAGCACGTCCAGTGCGAGGCGCTCCGGGTCCTGCATGGAGGCGTCGTAGTAGGTGGCGGTGTAGCGGATCTCGGGGTTCAGCCGGGGCAGCTTCGCGAGCGAGCGGCGGCGCCGCAGGAACTCGTGCCGCGGGAGGCGACCGCCGCCGCGAGAGAACGAGTCGTAGATGACGAGGCCGATCTTGATCAGCGCGGCCCCGCGCTCGCGCGGCCTGCCCGCGCCGTGGCGCAGGAAGCGCAGCGGCGCGCTCAGCACGCCCGAGAAGGTCGAGAAGATCGGCACCGTGGTCTTCAGCGGCTTCACGTAGTGCGGCGCGATCTGCAGGAGGCCGTTTCGCTCGGTGACCGACTCGTGCACCAGCCGGAACTCGCCGTTCTCGAGGTAGCGGATGCCGCCGTGGATCATGTGCGACGACGCCGACGACGCGCCGCTCGCGTAGTCGCCGCGCTCGATCAGCATGACGTCGACGCCCTGCATCGCCAGGTCGCGCATGGTCGCGACCCCGTTGATCCCTCCGCCGATGATCAGCACCTGTGCCGAAGGACGCTCCACAAGCTCTGCGAACGCCCGCCGCCTCCGCACTGGTCCTGCCGTCATCGACGCCCCCTCACTTCCGCTGCTTCCATCCTCGGTCCGGATCTCGGATCGTGCAACCGCGCCGCGCCAGGCCCCGGTCGCCCCGGCGCGCGGGCCGCGTGGCGGCCGCGGCGCGGCCGCGTCCGCGCCGCGTGCGGACGCCCTCCCTCACCCGAGATGCAACACCTCCCCCTGCGGGAGCTACACTCGAAGCAGTAACGTGCCCGGGGTCGGTGAGAGTCCGAACCGGCGGTGAGAGTCCGCGAGCCAAGGCATCCATTCGTCGCCGACGAACGCCGCGGCTGATCCGGTGAAATTCCGGAACCGACGGTTATGCGTGCGACGACGTCGCGCGCGAGTCCGGATGAGAGGCGCACGTGTGGGTGTCGTTGTGACCCCACCACGCGTCGCGTGAGCCCCGGAGCGCCTCAAGACAGAGGAAGCCATGACCGGAATCACGCAGGCAGAACGCGACGCCATGGTGCGCGCGTTCGAGCTGGCGCGTCGCGGACCACTCGGGATCAACCCGCAGGTCGGCTGCGTGCTGCTCACGCCCGCTGGTGACGTCCTCGCCGAGGGCTGGCACCGCGGGGTCGGAATGCCGCATGCCGAGGTCGCCGCGCTCGCACAGCTGCCCGACGGCGCGGCGCGCGGCGCCACGGCCGTGGTCTCGCTCGAGCCCTGCAACCACACCGGGCACACCGGCCCCTGCAGCGAGGCCCTGCTTCAGGCCGGTGTCGCCCGCGTCGTGTACGCGGTCACCGACCCGGGCACCGCGTCCGGCGGGGGCGCAGAGCGCCTGCGCGCGGCCGGCGTCGAGGTCGCATCGGGCGTGCTGCGCGAGCGGGGCGAGGCGCTGCTCGGCCCGTGGCTCGTCGCCGCTCGGCTTCGCCGCCCCCACGTCACCGTGAAGTGGGCGCAGAGCCTCGACGGCCGCGCCGCGGCCGCCGACGGCACGAGCCAGTGGATCACCGGCCCCGAGGCCCGCGCCGATGTGCACCGCCGCCGCGCCGCCGCGCACGCGATCATCGCCGGCACCGGCACGATCCTCGCCGACGACGCCGCCCTCACCGCGCGCGGCGCGGACGGCGAGCTGCTTTCGACCCAGCCGCTCCCCGTGGTGCTCGGCACGCGGGAGATCCCGGCGGCGGCGCGGGTGCGCGCGCACCCGCGCGAGCCGTTCTTCGCGCCCGGACCCGACCTGCGCGCGGTGCTCGCGCAGCTGTATGCCCGTGGCATCCAGAGCGTGTTCGTCGAGGGCGGGCCCACGCTCGCGAGCGCCTTCATCCGCGAGGGCCTCGCCGACGAGGTGCTGGCCTACACCGCCCCGGTGCTGCTCGGCGGCCCGCGCGCGGCGCTCACCGACCTCGGCGTCGCCACCATCGCGAAGGCGCGCCGCCTGCGCATCAGCGACGTGCAGCGCCTCGGCGACGACCTGCTGATCATCGCCGAGCCGCTGGCCGCGGCGAGCGCCGCCGACACGGCCGCCAAGAACGCGGGCGCCGCCCCCGAGCGCTCCCCCAGCGAGACCATCCCCAATGAAGGGCAGGACTGACATGTTCACCGGAATCGTCGAGGAGCTCGGCCGCATCACGGCGGTCGAGCGCACGGCAGACGCCGCGCGGCTCACCATCGAGGCGCCGCTGAGCGTCTCTGATGCCGCGCACGGCGACTCGATCGCGGTCAGCGGCGTGTGCCTGACCGTGGTCGAGCGCGAGGGCGACACGTTCACCGCCGATGTGATGCAGCAGACGCTCGACATGTCGACGCTCTCGGGCGCCGCCGTCGGCCTCGCCGTGAATCTCGAGCGGGCCACCTCGGTCGGGGATCGCCTCGGCGGGCACATCGTCCAGGGACACGTCGACGGCACCGGCACCGTCCTCTCGGTCACCGAGGGGGGCGCGTGGCGCGTCGTGCGCATCTCGCTCGGCGGCGCGCTGGCCCCGCTGGTGGTCGACAAGGGCTCCATCGCCGTCGATGGTGTCTCGCTCACCGTCAGCTCGGTGAGCCCCGCGTCCGAGCCCGAGCAGTGGTTCGAGGTGTCTCTCATTCCAGAGACGCTCGTCGCCACCACCCTCGGCGCGCGGGTTCCCGGCGACACCGTCAATCTCGAGACCGACATTCTGGCCCGGCACGTGCAGCGCATGCTCTCGTTCGGGCGTCCCGATGTATCCACCGCACCTGCGAAGCACACAGAAGGAGGCTCGCGATGAGCCTGTCCACCATCCCCGAAGCACTCGAGGCCCTGAAGGCGGGGCGCCCGGTGATCGTCGCCGACGACGAGAACCGCGAGAACGAGGGCGACATCATCATCTCGGCAGAGCTCGCGAGCCCGGAATGGATCGCATGGATGGTCCGCTGGACCTCCGGGCTGATCTGCGCCCCGATGCCTGGCGACATCGCCGATGCCCTCGACCTGCCGCCCATGGTCGCGCGCAACGAAGACATGCGCTCGACGGCATACACCGTGAGCGTGGATGCCGCGGACCGCCGCGATTCGACCGGCATCAGCGCCTCGGACCGCGCCAACACGCTCAATGTGCTGGCGAACCCCGACTCGACGCCGGCGAGCCTGATCCGCCCCGGCCACATCCTCCCGCTGCGTGCGGTCGATGGCGGCGTCCGCGACCGCGCGGGCCACACCGAGGCGGCCGTCGAGCTGATGCGCCTCGCGGGGCTGCACCCCGTCGGCGCGATCGCGGAGGTCGTCGACCACGACGGCAGCATGATGCGCATGCCCGGCCTCTTCGAGCTCGGCAAGCAGGACGGCGTGCACGTGATCACGATCGAGCAGCTGATCGACTACCTCGACGAGCACGAGCCCCGCGCCGAGGAGGAGGCCCCGCGTCGCCTGGTCAGCCTGCGCGCCGAGTCGACCGTGCCGACCACGCACGGCAGCTTCCGCTTCCTCGCCTACAAGGACCGCCAGACCGGCACCGATCACCTCGCCGTGGTCTCGGGCGAGCTCGGCGACGCGCCCCTCGTGCGCGTGCACTCCGAGTGCCTCACCGGCGAGGCGTTCCACTCGCTCAAGTGCGAGTGCGGCTGGCAGCTCGACGCCGCGCTCGACGCGATTGAGCGCGACGGCGGCATCGTGATCTACATGCGCGGGCACGAGGGCCGCGGCATCGGCCTGATCAACAAGCTGCGCGCCTACAGCCTGCAGGAGCAGGGCCTCGACACGGTCGACGCGAACCTCGCCCTCGGCTTCCCGATCGACGCGCGCGACTACGCGGCCGCCGCCGGCATCCTCGCAGACCTCGGCGTCAGCAAGGTGCGCCTGCTGACCAACAACCCCGACAAGGTCGCGCAGCTGCGCGCCCTCGACGTCAACGTCGTCGAGCAGGTGCCGCTGCTGGTGGGCGTGGGCGAGAACAACCATGAATACCTGCGCACCAAGCGCGAGCGCATGGGCCACACGATCGACGAGCAGGAACTCAGCGACGCATACGAGGTCGCACCAGGAAAGGGCAACGCATGAGCGGGCACGGAGCAGCAGAACGCACGAACGTCGACGCGAGCGGCCTGCGGGTCGTCATCATCGCGGGCAGCTGGCATGAGGTGATCTCGGACGGACTCATCGCGGGCGCCGTGCGCGAGCTGGATGCCTCGGGGGCGACGCACTCGCTGGTGCGGGTGCCGGGCAGCTTCGAGCTGCCCGTGGCCGCCAAGGCCGCGCTCGAATCCGGGGCCGACGCCGTGGTCGCGCTCGGCGTGATCATCCGCGGGGGCACTCCCCACTTCGAGTTCGTCTCGGCGGCCGCGACCGACGGGCTCACCCGCGTCGCGATCGACACGGGCAAGCCGGTCGGCTTCGGCGTGCTCACGCTCGACACCGAGGAGCAGGGCATCGACCGCGCCGGCTTCCCCGACTCGTCGGAGGACAAGGGCGCCGAGGCCGCGCACGCCGCGGTCGCGACCGCGCTGGTGCTGCGCGAGCTGCGCGCCGGCTGAGCACCGCGCGCACTGACTGCACTGACTGAGGGGGATGCCGCGGCATCCCCCTCAGCGCTTCTCGGGCGCCCGCCGCTCCGGCCTGGTGCCGGGCTGCGGGCCGCGCTCTTCGGCCGCGGGCGCCGAGGCGGCAGCGCCGCGCACGATCAGGCGAACCCCGCCCTCGAAGTCGTCATCCGGCCCGGGCTCAGCGCGCGCCGTCTCCGCCGCGCCCACCGCCAACGCCGCCACGCGCGCCATCTCGAGCCGCTGCTGCGCCTGAAACGTGTGGCCCAGCACGAAGTGCGTGATCGTGCTCGCCGCCACCCGCGCGAGGGCTGGCGGCATCCCGCGCCCGACGGCGAGCTCGAAGAGCTGCCGCTGCGCGGGCGCTTCGACCAGCCCCATCGCGAGCGAGCTCGAGACGAGCTCGGCGCCGTCCCGATACCGCAGCAGGCATCGCCGGAGCGTCGAGGCGACCGCCGTCGCGCCCTCGTGCCACGGCAATGCCGGGTCGGGCGCGGCATCGCCGGGTGCCAGGATCCGCTCGCTCACCGCCGCGAGCAGGGTCTGCTTGTTCGGGAAGTGCCAGTACAGGGCGCTCGGCTGCACCCCGAGCGCCTCGGCGATCCGGCGCATCGTCAGATCCGGCAGGCCCTGCGCCTCGAGAATGCCGAGCGCCGCGTCGACGACATCGGACTTCGCCCGGCGCGCCGGGCGACCCGCGCCGCTTGCCCCTGCGTGTGCCATTCCCGTAGCCTACTGAACATCGTTCATTGAACACTGTTCAGGAACGCGAAGGTCACGACGAAGGAGACCCCATGAGCACGGCAGCCATTCCCCGCAGAACGCCGGTTCTCGCCGACAGCATCCCCGGAGCGCGCGCCCGCGACCTCGGGCTGGTGCTCGCCGGCGCCGCGTTCATCGCCGTCGCCGGGTACGTGGCCATCCCGCTGCCGTTCACTCCCGTGCCGCTCTCGCTCGCGACGTTCGCCGTGCTGCTCACCGGCGCCGCGCTCGGTCCCGCGCGCGGCGCGTCCAGCGCCGGGCTCTACCTGCTCGTCGGCCTCGTCGGCGTGCCGGTGTTCGCCGGCGGCGGCAGCGGCTGGGCCTTCTCGTCCTTCGGCTACATCGTGGGATACGTGCTCGCCGCCGCGGTCGTCGGCCTGCTCGCGCGCCGGCGAGCCGACCGCGGGGTCTGGAGCACGCTCGGCCTTGCCGCGCTCGGCACGGCGACCATCTACGCGTGCGGGGTGCCGTGGCTGGCGATCTTCCTCAGCCTCGATCTCGCCACCGCGCTCGCGTTCGGCGTGCTGCCGTTCCTGATCGGCGACACCATCAAGCTCATCGCGACCGCCGTCGCGCTGCCGAGCGCGTGGAAGGCCCTCGGCAGCGCCTGAGCCCGCGATGCGGCCCGGCGCGGCCGGGGGCGACACCCGTCGCGAGCCGCGCGGCGCGCCGGCACAGACGGCAGAAGGGGTGGATGCCGAAGCATCCACCCCTTCTGTGTGCGGCTGGCTACGGGCGCCAGATCATCAGCACGACGACGGCGACGAGCAGCAGCGCGGCGATGCCGCTGCTGGCGGCGATCGCGCCGTAGCCCGAAGGCTTGGTGCCGGCGGTCGCGCCGTCGATCTCGGCCGCGGCCTTGTGCATCTGGCCGACGACGAACAGCGTGAGCAGGAATGCGACCACGTAGAGGATCACCGACCAGAGGATCCACGGGGTGAGGAAGCTGATCTTCCACATGCCGCTGATGCCGAAGCCGAAGACGACGGTCAGCAGCGAGAGCCAGGTGAAGATGGTGGTTGACTTGGCGAGCGTCCGAACCTGAGCGCCGCTGCCCGAGCGCAGCGCGCGCAGGCCGGTCATCGGAAGGATCGCCATGGGCCCGACGATGAAGACCGCCGATGCGACGTGAAGAATGCTGAGCACTGTGTCCATGCGGCTCAGTTTACGCCGTCGTCGCGTATGGCGCTGGGGGCATGGCGGCCGCGCGTGACATATTCCACGGCGCCGGGCGGGCCTCGAGGCCGCTCGATGCCGCGACCGATACGCGGGCCACGACATGGGAGTCGATGCCGCTCCGGCCGCCGCCCGGCGGCTCGCGCGGCTCCTGCTGCGCGGCCACCACCGCGGCCCACGCCCCGAGCGCGACGCCGAGCAGCACGGCGGCGAGCGCCGCGAGCACGAGCCGCCTTCGCCCCGCGGTGCGCGGCGGGCGGGGCGCGGGCTCCGGCGTGCCCCGCGGCACGAAGCCCGAAGCGCCCGGCCGCTCGGCGGGCGGGGCGGGCACTACACCCCCGAGTCCTCGCCCCGGCCGCCCGAGGCCGGCGTCGCCCCGCGCGCGGCCCCCTCGTCCGCCGCGTGCCGGGCTGCGGGATCCCAGAGCCTGATCGCCGACACCGGGAGCGGGCCGGCGAGGTCGACCCGCCAGACCAGATCGAGGCTGGCCGAGCCACCGCCCCCGTACGGGATGAGCGAGACCGGCGCATCGGCACGGAACTCGAGGTCGGGCTCCAGCCGCTCGGGCAGCACGAGCAGGCTGCGCACGTGCTCGTGGTAGCCCTCCTGCACGTGCCGCTCCGACATGCTGACGGCGCTCAGCGGCGTGACCGGATCGCGGCGACCGGCGAGCGAGCCGAGCAGGAAGTCGTCCCACGGGAGATCGCTGCTGGCGCCGCCGACGATGTCGACAGCCGCGATCCGGCGGAGCGGATTCTCGCCGATCGGGTGCACGAGCGGGCGACTGCCGTGCAGGGCCGAGCGCTGGATCGTGGCCATCAGCTCGCGCAGGCGCGGTCCGGCGACGCGCTGGAGCACGGCCTCGCTGCCCATGTTCTCGCGCAGCATCTCGCGAGTGTGGTTCGACGAGTGCGGGAGGTCTTCGTCGAGGGCGGCGATGCCGAACGATGCCGAGGTCTGCCCCAGCTCGGCGGCGACCTCGGCGATCAGCGCCGAGAACGCCTGCTGGCGCCACCCGCGCACCACGAGCCGCTCCTTGGTCATCCGCTTGAGCCGGGTCGCCGAGGCATGATCCTCGTCCTGCACCTGCCCGATCTGCATGGCGAAGGGCATCGCGTCCCGCGCACCGCCGTAGCCGGGGCGCTGCTTCCATTCCTCGGGCACGAACCAGGGGCGGTGGATGCCTCGGGCCAGCAGCACCAGCCAGTCGACGGTCTGCCGATGCAGCGACGCGAGCCGCGAGATCTCGCCGCGCGCGTGCATCGAGCCCTGCGCCACGCGGGTGAGCTGCGCCTGCGCGAGGTCGATCCGGCGCTGGAACTGCGACCAGCCGCGGTGGTAGCCGGCGAGGGCGATCAGCGTGAGCAGGATCGCGGCGCCGGCGGCGACGCTGAAGATCGTCGGGTCGCTCGGGTACCAGGGCACCTGCTCGCGCAGCCCCGTGATCCACACCGGCAGCAGGATCAGCAGCGCCGCGACGGCGATCACGATCAGCCAGCCGACCAGCATCGTCAGGTGGAAGCGCTTGCGCAGCCCGATCAGCGCGCCCGGCTGCTGCACGCCCAGCGCGTCGAGCCCCCGGGCGAAGTGCTCTGCCGATTCCTGCGCCCCACGCCGCTCGAGCGCGAGGCGCGACAGCAACCGCCAGACGAACGAGCGCTCGTGGCGCAGCGCCCAGACGTCGAAGCTCTCGATCGCCGCCTCTGCGGCCACGCGCCCCGCGGCGCGCTCCGCGCTGTGCGCCTCGGCGGCGAGCACGCGCTCCTGCGCTGCGTCGATGGATGCCGTGAGCGCGGGATCGACGTACCGCGGCGGCTGCCCGCCCGCGGGCGCGGCTGCCTTGCGCGCCTTCTTGCCCTTGGCGGCTTTCGGCGCTCCGGGCATCGGTGCTGCGGGCTTCCCGCTGTCGGCTGCCTGGCTTTCGGAGACCTGCCCTCCGGCGCCGCCGAGCTCATCGCCGCGCTCGGCCGAGTCGGCATCCGCCACGCCCGCGCCCGCCCGCGGCTCGAGTGCGGCTTCTGCCTCCGCCTCGGCCTTGCGCGCCGCGCGCGTGAGCGGCGCCTCGCTCTTGGCCGCGACGCCCGACGTGGCGTCGCCGTCGGCGCCCGCGGCACCGGATGCGACGAATGCCGGATCGTCCGTCCGGGCGGCAGCGGGTTCGCCCTCCCCCGCCTCCGCGGCGGCGATGGCGATCGCGATCGAGCCGTCGAGCACGCTCTGCCATTCGCCGACCTCGCGCTGATGCTCGAGCTCGGCGAGGCGACGCCGGGCGAGTGTGAGCTGCGCCTCGGCCTGCTCGTGCGCGCCCGCGCTGCGAACCGCCGCCTGCGCAAGCGCCGCACGCGGGTCCTCAAGTGCGAGATCGTGCCAGCCGATGGGCTGTCGCGTCGCGGAGCCGGCGGGCGGCGACCAGAGCTGGTCGGGAGCCTCGAACACATCGCTCACGCGCCCGAACACCGGGACCTTGCCCTCGACCTCGGCGAAGCCCAGCTCGCTCAGGTCGGAGCTGCCGTCGAGCGCGCCGAACACCAGCTCACGCAGGCGCTTCCACAGCCGCGGGGTGGTGCGCTGCTGCCCTACCCCGGCCGGGCCGGCGAGCATCGCCCGCGCGGCGCGCTCGCTCTCGATCACGCGCTCGCGCTCGCTCAAGAGCAGGCGGTCGCGCAGATCGAAGGCCCGATCGAGGTCTTCGCCCACCACGTGCGTGCCGTCGTCGCCGTGCAGCCGTCGGGTCAGCGAGCGCGCCGCGCCCGAGGTCACCCAGCGCCATGTCCAGCGCGGCATCCCGGCGAGCTTGTCGGCGGAGAACGAGAGGAAGCTGCCCAGCTGCGCGCCGATCCCGATCCGCCGCCGCGGCGGGTCTGGTACGTCCGCGGGCGGGTGGAACGCGAGGGCCGCCCCATCCAGCGTCAGCACGGCCTCGACCATCGATGCAACGAACGCGGGCACGTCTCCGTCCTCGATGTAGAACGTGCCCTCCGGGGGCGCGCCCACACTCGGGTCGATCAGCAGCGAGTCGGCACGACCGGCCTCGTCGAGCACGTCGGCCGCCGTGCGCCGCCCCAGCGACTCGGTGAGCACGGCGTTCACGAACACGCGCGACACCCACACGCTGCCCAGGCCGGATGCCTGGGTCGGGAACAGCTCGAACGTGCCCTTGTCCACGCCGCTCCACAGCCCGGCGACGCTGGCGAGGTGCATGAGCACGAAGCCGACGAAGCGCTCGTTGTCGCGCACGAAGGCGTCGCCCGACCATGGGCTCGATCGATCTTCGGGCGAGGCGACGACGACGGTGCCAGAGTCGTGCACGGCCCAGTCGACGCGCTCGCGCAGCTGGAACTCGCTCGGCGCGCAGATGAGCGTCACCCGTGCGAGGTCGGTCGCGCGGTCGGCGACGTTCGTCGTGGGCATCGCCATCGGCATGGACTGGCTGAGGGTGGCGCTGACGGCGTCCGCGATCGCGTCCTGCTCGGCGTCACGCTCGCGCGACGCGCTCGCCGCGCGCAGCTTGATCATCCGCACGAGCCGCAGCTCCTCGCGGGCGAGCGTCTCGAACAGATCGGCGCTCAGCTCGACCCGCTCCTGGGCGCGCCCGATGCCGAGCACGGTCGCGCCCACCACGGCGGGACCCGCGGCCGGGATCGTCACGTGCTCCGGCAGCACCCAGAGCGCGGGGCCGAGCAGCCCCATCTCTGTCCATTCGGCGGCGCGCTCGAGCACCGCGTGGCCCTGTTCCCCACCGGGGAGCAGGATCACGCTCGCCTTGCCGCCCGGCCAGAAGCCCGCCACGTCAGACGCCCGTGTCGGGGGCGCGCGTCGACATCACGGTGGAGGTGAGGTCACCGAGCGCGGTGAGGATCAGCTCGCGGATCTCCCAGCTCACGGGGTAGTCGTACACCGACTCGAGGAAGTCGTGGTTCACGACGTCCTCGGTGAACGCGTCGATCTGCTGCCGGAAGAACTCGCTGAGCGCGGCCTGCCGAGCCTCGAGCGAGCCGTCGGCGCGACCCGAGCGGCGCTCATCCGGCATCGGCGCGCCCTCGGGGACGCGACCGTGCTGCACCCAGTTCATCAGCGCGGGCGCCATCTCGAGTCGCTGCCCGCCGAGCGTCTTCAGCGCCTGATACGCCGCGAGCGGCTCGAGCGAGCCCTCCGAGTTGCACAGCGCCAGGGCGATCGTGAGCGACTGCATGACGACGCCGGGAAAGTCGGCGGCGGGGGCGTTTCTCGGGTGCAGCAGGGGATGCGGGAAGTCGACGCCACCGCGGCGCGCGGCATCCCAGACCCCCAGCTTCGGGCCGCGATCGCCGGCGTCGGTCTCGACGGTGAGCCAGCCGAACGCCTTCGCGACGTACCAGCCGCGAATCATCGCGCGCATCACCAGCGGGTCAGCCGGGATCGCCTCCGCGAGCAGGCGGCTCTTCTTGAACTGCCAGAACGCCTCGCGAGAATCCTGCGAGCTCGACTGCGCCAGCCAGTCACGCGCGATGGGCTCCATCACCGAGTCCATCACGATGGGCTGGTAGGGGAATCCCGACATCGCGAACACCTCGATGCCATCGACCCGGGCGTCGTGGAACCAGCCGTCCGAGACCGCGTCGTCCCAGAAGCCCATGTTGCCGAGCACCGTCTTGGTGACGGCGTGCATCTCGGTGCCCTCCTTGAACGGGATCGAGCTGAACACGAGCCCGGTGGACTCGCCGATCGCCTTGTCGTGCACGACGCGCAGGAGCGAGGGGTTCAGCTTCACCAGCGGCTCGCTCGCCCCGAGGGCTGCGGTCAGCTGCTCGCGGAACTTCTCGCGACGGCGGCCGAACACCTCGGGCGAGAGCTCGGTCTCGTCGAAGTACGTCATCAGGTCTTCGGTGACATAGGCGTTGAACGCCGTGCCCTCGCGGCGCATCCACGCCCGCGCGCGCTGCACGTAGTCGTCGGGCTGCACCGCCACCCCGAATCGCGGTGCCTGCTTCGTGCGCGAGGTGCCGTCGGTGAGCACCGACGGGATCCACGTCCGCTTGATCGAGACGAGCGACCAGGAGGCGTCCGAGTCCTGGTCGACGTCGTTCGGCGCCTCCCCCACGATCAGCGCGGCGATCACGTCCATGATCGCGTCGCCGAACCGCACGGCGGGGCCGCCGGCGCTCGCGCGCACGAGCCGATCGAACTCGGCCGGGTACTCGCTGTGCTCGACGAGCAGGCGCTCGTTGGGCGCCGGCTCGTACTTGCGTGGCACGGTGGCGTCTTCGCGGGTCGGCCAGAAGGGGTAGCCGTTGTCTCGGTCGTCGCTGGTCTTCGGCGCCTTCGCACGCTGCCCGAGCTCGTCGAGCGCCCCCTGGAGGTACGTGCGCAGCGGCGCGAGGAAGTCGGTGCGCAGCTCGCCGAGGAGCGCCGCGGCCGAGGCACGCAGGCCGGCCTCGCTCTCCCAGCGCAGCCCCTGCCCGATGCGCTCGATCGCGCCGGCGACGGCGTCCTGATCCGGGCGGATCGACTGCTGGTTGGGCGCCGCCTGCAGCTCCTGGCTGACCAGCGAGTTCAGCTGCTGCACCCAGTTCACGCGGTTCTGCGACTCGGCGAGGAGGCTGTCGGACGCCGCCTTCATGTCGCCCTCAAGCTGGTGCAGCATCCTGAGCACGACGGGCAGGCCCGAGCTCGAGACGTAGCGGGCCACGGTGTGCAGGATGTGCGACGGCGCCCAGGCGACCCACGCGTCGAGCTTCGCCTGTCGTGCCTGCCTGTCGCTCAGCAGCAGCGCGGGTGCGCGGTAGGTGTACTCGTTGAGCAGCCGCACCGACCACGAGCTGATGTCGAGCCCGCCGTTGCGATCGAGCTGGCTCGGGTCGGCGAGGCGGCCCTGCACCTCGTGCTCGAGGCTCGCGACCAGGTTGTCGATGACGTCGCCGGCGCGCAGGGCGTCGACGACGTCGTTGTGCGCCTCCGTGTCTTCGTTCAGCCGCAGCTCGTTGATGAATCGCTGGTACGCCTCCGAGGCCCGGACGGCGACCCACTCCTCCTCGGTGCGCTGCATGAACTGCGTGTCGTCCTCGATATGCGCGAACAGCATGCGGTCGACGGCCGAGCGCGCGAACCGCTCGGCCGAGTACTCGAGGAACTTCTCGCGCCCGAGCGTGACCCGGCCGAAGCCGATCGACGAGAACGGCGGCGAGTTGCGGGCGGGCGTCATCAGCCCGGTGGCGTCGCTGAGCACGTGCGCCCCGACCCTGCTCTGCCAGTTGCCGGTGGCGTACGCGGTGATGTCGTCCTGCACCCGGTCGTCGGTCATCCACGCCGTGAGGCTGGTCGCGACGGCGTCGTATACGGCGCTCTGGTCGGCGAAGGTGACCTTCGAGTTGCTGCGGCCGATGATGAACGGATACGCCGCCCCGACGTGGTCCATCGCCCCGCCGTAGGAGGGCGCGATGCCCTGCGTCTTCAGCAGCTCCAGGGTCGCCTGGCTCGGGGTGTCGGTCCAGAAGCCGTTCATGGTCTCGGCGATCGCGGCGATCGCGTTGCCGGGCATGCCCGAGGTGACCGGAAGCTGGTCGAAGACATCCGGCGCGTACAGCAGGCTGAAGAACTGGTTCGACCAGGGATGCTGCTTGGCGGTCGATTTCACGACCTCGATCACGTCGAGGAACTGCCCGGCGCCCGAGCCGCCCGCGATCGACGAGATCACGATCACCGTCGGGGCGTCGGAGGCCGCGCCGTCGTCGCGGGCGCGCAGCGCGCGACCGAGCGTCTGGAGCTGCGCGAGCGCCGACGCGTCGCCGAGGCGCCCGATCGCGGCGCGCGCCGCGGCGGCGATGTCCTTGGTCGACGAGAGCGCGACCGCGCGACCGACGGCGCGGTACTGCCCGGCGCCCTTGGTCACGTCGACGCGCACCAGCTGCGGGTCGGGGAGCTGGCGCTGGATGTCTTTGTGCACGGCGGCGTTGTTGGCGTGCGCCCGCTCGATCGAGCGGTGCACCGTGTCGTAGGTGGCCCCGGCGCTCACCAGCCCCTTGTACTCCTGCGGCGGCAGGAATGGGATCGAGTAGTCGATGCCGTCTTGCACGGTCGGGGTGTCAAAGTGCAGAAACTGCCAGGCGTCGGGGATGCCGCCGCGCCAGCCCACCTGCTGCAGCTTGAGCTCCAGCTGGTACTTGATGCCGCGCAGGGTCTTTCCACCCGAGCCGCCGACGCCGATGATGAGGAACGGTCTGAGCATGGTTTCGCCTTCTTGGAGGGTTGGGAGTCACGGTCTGGTGTGCGTCGAGCCGGCGCCGTTCCAGGTCAGCGGCCGCGCGGGGGTGGCGGGGGCGGCGGTGAGCTGCCGCGCCCGGTCGAGGGCGGCGATCCGCCGTCACCGCGAGGCGGGGCCGACGTCGAGTCGCCCGGTCGCGGGGGCGGCGCCGGCGAGCGGCCCGGCGGCGGTGTGGATGCACCGGCCTCGCGCACTCGGGGCGGCGGCGGTGCGGCGGCTTCGCGAGGCGCCGCCGCGGCGGCGGCGTTCCCGGACGCAGCCGCCCCGGACGAGGTGCGGGTCGCCGCCGCGCCCTCCTCGGCGAGCGCGCCGCGCAGCCGGTCGATGCGCCCGAGCAGGTCGGACTCGGCCTGCAGCTCGCCGATCCGGCGCGTGTACTGCCCGGGATCGCCGAGCTCCGGCCGGTGATACATCACGACGCGCGCGGCGACCTCGTCGCCGCTGCGCGTGCGCCGCAGCTCGGCCTCGCTCACCACGATCGCCGTGAACGAGTCGAGCGGCAGGCCCGCGAAGCGCAGCGCCCGATCTCCGGGCTTCGCGCGCGTGCCGAGCGAGCCCGCGCGGGTGCCCGTGCGGGCGAGTACGAGCGCCGAGCCGGCGGGGGGCACGACCTCGAACCAGGTGTCGCCGACCGGCCACCACGGCACCCGGGCACGCAGGAGGCCGAGGTCGGGGTCATGCACCGAGCGCTCGCGCTCGATCGGCGGGCGGTTGCGGAAGACGTTCGCGCCGAGCGAGAGCTCGTCGACCGCGATGCTCGGGTGCACGCCATCGCCGTCGATCGTGACCGGCAGCACGCCGCGCTGCGTGTTGCGGGCGATCGAGAGCGTCGTGGCGAACCAGTTCACGAACCACAGGATGACCAGGGGCAGCAGCACCCCCAGCGCGAGCAGCCCGAGCGCGATCAGCCCGGTCGCCGCCACGTTCAGCGGGCGCGTCGACGCGAACGCGATCGGCACCTGCTGCACGATCTCATCGCCTGCAGCCGAGACGAACGTCACCGGTGTCGAGGCGCGCACGTCGCTGTCGGCGGGCACGCTGTTGCTCGCCGAGATCGGGATCTCGACGACGCCCCCTCCCGCGGGCACGGCGATGCAGGAGGCCGCACCCTCACCGCCGGCGCCGCCGACGGCCCACGTCCACGTGTCGTCCCGCTCGGCGGCGTCGCCGGTGACGTGCACGTCCGGCGTCACGCACACCTGGGTGTCGGTGCCGTCCGGGGCGGGCTGGACGCGGATCATGCCGGTGGCGGCGCCGTCGCGCCCGACCAGCTCGCCCAGGCGCACGGGCACCGTCTCGATGCGCGGGAACGCCGCGGGCAGCACGGTCGGAATCCTCTGCTGCGTGGTGACCGGAGCCAGCGTGAGCCCGTGCGGGGCGGTCACCAGCGGGTCGATCGAGGCGCTCAGCAGCAGCTCGGCCGCGTCGATGTCGGCGGGCAGCGGGATGCTTATGGTGCCGGATCCGAGATCGACTCGCGCGCCGGGCAGCGCCACGGGGTCCGAGCCGTCGGCGGGGATGATGGCCGCGCGAAACTGCGCGGTGCCGTACACCCCCAGATCGGCCGGTTCGCCGTCCGCGCGCTGCACTGTGGCCCCGATGGTCGAGCTCGCGGTGCCGTCGGTGCCGAGCTCGACGCTGTTGCGGGCATCGAACACGATGCGCAGATCGCTGAACAGGAACACGTCGCGCACGTCGGCGGCATCCAGTCGCCAACGCCCGAGCTGTGCGCCTGCGGTGATGGGCACATCGACGACGGTCGCGGTGCCGGAGCGCGTGACCGTCGCGTCCGGCCACGGCGCGACCTCGGTCATGGGCTCGCGGCCGGCCTCGGCGGGCGCGTCGAGCGACCACGAGCCCCCGCCGATCACGAACTGGAAGCGCGCCACGCCGGCATCGATGAAGAAGCTGCCGTCGGCCGCGAGCGGGGCGGGATAGCCGCCGCTGATCCGGGTGGCGAGCTCGAGGAAGACGAGTGCGAGCGCCTGCGGGTCGGCCGCCTCGATCACGGCGCCGTGCGCATGCGTGCTGGGCATCGGCTGATGCCCGCAGCTGGTCGGCGCGCCGTCGACCGTCCCCTGCCCTTCGACGAGGGGCCGGAGGATCTCGGCGTCGGCGCTCACCGCCTGATCGGCCAGCAGCACACCGAACACGACGGTGCCCGACTGCCGCATCGTGCTGAGCACGCCCCAGTCGCTGGGCCCCGTGCCGCACAGGGCGTCCATGGCCGCGCGCTCGTCGGTGTTGTCGGCGAGGTCCATCATGCCGTCGGTGAGCCACACGACCACCTGGCATCCGGGGGCCTCGCGCTGCTGGGCGGCCAGCGCGCTCTGGGCGCCGCGCAGGCCGGCCAGCCAGTTGGTGTATCCACCCGGCTTCTTCGCCCGGATCGTCTCGGCGAGCTGGGCGTCGCTCTGCGGCGACCACGGCTGCCAGCCGAGCGCCGGGGTGAAGTCGGTGCTGAAGAACCCCGCCGCCCAGTGCACGTCGAGATCCTCGCGGAGCGTGCCGAGCTGGCGCAGGCTGCTGCCGAGGATCTCGGCGCGCAGCGCGTCCGGGTCGGTGCCGGGGGTGACGCCGTCGTCCTCGAACGCGAGCGAGAGCGAGTTGTCAATCAGGTAGTAGACGTTGAGCGTGTCTTCCGAGGCCAGGCACGTCCGCAGGTCGTCGACGGCCAGCCGGCCGGTGTCGGAGAGCCCCACCGACGCGGGGCGCGGCTGGGTCTGTGTCAGGGCCGACGCCGGTGCCTGCACGGTCGGCGACGCGGATGCCTCGGCCGACCCCGCCGCGAACGCGCTCACGGGCGCCAGCACGAGGCCGGCGGCCACCGTGATCGCGGTGAGCGCGCGCCGGAGCGCCCTCACGCCAGTCCCCACGCCTCGGCCAGGGGAACGGCCAGGTTGAGCACGTGCCACGCGCCGAGCACGATCCCGGCGATCATGAGCCACTTGAGCACGCGGGTGTAGCCGGGATGCAGCACCACGTTACGGTTGTCGGCGCGGGCCTGTCGCTGCCACGCGACGTCCCAGCCGTAGGCGAGGATCACGACCAGCGGCGTGAGCAGGTAGCCGAGCAGGCTGAGCGCCCAGCTGTCGGAAGAGACGAGCGGCAGCGAGACGCCGCTGAACAGCTGCGCCGGCGCGCTGAGCAGCACGAGGACGAGCACCGCGAGCACGACGCTCAGCAGCACGGCGCCCGCGCCGACCAGCAGCGGCACCCGGCTTGCCTCGGCGCGGCCTCGCGCCGGCGCCGAGAATGCGGTGGGCGCGCCCACCGGCGCCGGCGCCGCGCGGCGGCCGTCACGCCCCGGCGGCGAGGCGTGCGCAGACGAGTATGCGCTCACGAGCCTCCCCAATCCGCAGTCGTCGGGTCGAACCAAGCGCCAGCCCGTATCGCACACACTACCCAGCACCTCCGACATCCAGCATGAGAGGACGCTGAAAACGCCGCCCGGACCGCTCCGGCATCGTGGTCACAATCGCGGCCAGATTCGCGGCCGGCATTGCGGTAGCCGCCACGGTCGGCGTCACTGCCACCGCCGTCCCAGCCGACACGAAGTACGGTCGTAGGTGGGGCACACCCCGGCTCCGCCCCGCACCTCGCGAACGCTAGGAACACCGTCATGTCTTCGCCCGCAACTCCCCCCGCCCCGCACGCCGCCGCTCGCGGCGCCGCCCAGCCATCCCCTCGCCCCCGTCGCGGGCGCGCGATGCGCCGCCGCGGGTCCGAGCCCGAGGGCCCCCGCGCCAGCCTCAGGCAGCTGCTGCCGTTCATCTTCGAGCACCGGCCGATCATCGTCGCGGTGGTGGTGCTCAGCATCTTCGGCGCGGCGACCTCGCTCGCACAGCCGCTGCTGGTCGGGCAGCTCATCGAGCGCGTCAGCGGGGGTCAGGCGCTGGGCGCCCTGGTATGGGCGCTGGTCGCGCTCGTGGTCGTCTCCTCCGTGGTCTCGGGCTATCAGCACTACCTCCTGCAGCGCGCCGGCACCGCCGTCGTGTACTCGTCGCGGCGCCAGCTGATCGCTCGCATCCTCCACCTGCCGATCAGCGAGTTCGACGCGCGGCGCACGGGCGACCTCGTCTCGCGCGTCGGCACCGACACGACCCTCCTCTACGCCGTGCTCACGCAGGGTCTCGCCGACGGCGTCGGCAACGCGCTCCTGTTCCTCGGCGCGATCGTCGCGATGGCGATCATCGACCCGCTTCTGCTCGGCCTGATCCTCGTCGTGATCATCGCCTCGATCGCCACGGTCGTCATCCTGGGCTCGCGCATCCGGGTCGCATCCACGCAGCAGCAGATCAAGGTCGGCGAGCTCGCGTCGGGGGTGGAGCGGGCGGTCAGCTCGATCCGCACCGTGCGGGCGTCGGGTGCCACCGAGCGCGAGATCGCGTCCGTGACCGGGCTCGCGACGGAGGCCTTCGGGGTCGGCGTCCGCATCGCGAAGGTGTCGGCCCTCGTCGTGCCCGTGGCCGGCATCGCGCTGCAGGTCTCGCTGCTCGTCGTGCTCGGGGTCGGCGGCTTCCGCGTCGCCGCCGGCGCCATCACCATCGCCAGCCTCGTCACATTCATCATGTTCCTGTTCATGCTCATCCAGCCGCTGGCGAGCACCTTCGGCGCGATCACGAGCGTCAATCAGGCCCTCGGTGCGCTCGGTCGCATCCAGGAGGTGCTCGATCTGCCCAACGAAGACGCCGAAGACGACGCGATCGCCGCGCGGGCGCGGGCGGATGCCGCGGCCGCGCCCTCGACGCAGGCTCCAGGCGCCCCCGCCGCCGGCGAGCCCGGCGCCGCCCCCGCGGCGCTCGAGTTCGTCGACGTGCACTTCCACTACCCGGCCGCGGTCGTCGCGGCCCGCGCCACGGCCGCCGCCGAAGCCGAGGCGCTGCTCGAGAGCGCGCACCTCACGCGCAGTGCGAGCGCCGGCGAGCACGGCGACGCCGCGCCGGAGGTGCTTCGCGGCGTCTCGTTCCGCGTGCCCCGCGGCGCCCGCGTCGCCGTGGTGGGGCCCTCCGGCGCCGGCAAGAGCACGACGCTCACCCTCATCGAGCGCTTCTACGACCCGACCGCCGGCGCGATCCTGCTCGACGGCCGCGACATCCGCACGATGGATCGCGCGGCCCTGCGCGCCCAGCTCGGCTACGTCGAGCAGGACGCCCCGACCCTGGCCGGCACCATCGGCGACAACCTCCGCCTCGCCGCACCCGAGGCGAGCGACGCGGAGTGCGAGCGGGTGCTGCGCTCGGTCAACCTCGGCGAGGTGCTGGAGCGCAGCCCGCTCGGCCTCGACGCCCCCGTCGGCGAAGACGGTGTGATGCTCTCCGGCGGCGAGCGCCAGCGCCTCGCCATCGCCCGGGCCCTGCTCGCGGCCGCGCCGATCCTGCTGCTCGACGAATCGACGTCGTCGCTCGACGGCCTGAATGAGCAGCGGATGCGCGAGGCCATCGACGCCGTCGCCACCGGACGCACGCTCATCGTGATCGCCCACCGGCTCTCCACCGTCGTCGACAGCGATCACATCGTCGTGCTCGACCACGGGCGGGTCGTCGGCCAGGGCACGCACTCCGAGCTCGTGGCATCCACGCCCCTGTACCGCGATCTCGCGAAGCACCAGCTGCTGGTCTGAGCCTCACGGCGACGCCTGCCGGCGAGCGCCTCGGCGGCGCTGCGGGGCGGCGCTGCGACCACGACCCGCCACCAGCAGCGACAAGACGACGACGAAGGCCCGGGGCGGATGCCCCGGGCCTTCGTCGTCGTCTCTTGCGCGTATCAGCCAGCGACTGCCGCCTGCGCCGCCTTCAGTCGGTAGCGAAGCGACTCGAGCTCGGCCTGCAGCGCGGCGGGAACCTTGCCGTCGAAGGTCGCGTAGAACTCCTCGGTCAGGTCGGCCTCCTGCAGCCACGACGCGGGGTCGATCGCGAAGAGCTCCTCGAGGTCTTCCTGCGGCACCTCGATGCCCTCGAGGTTGAGGTCGGCGATGTGCGGGAGGCGGCCGATCGGCGAGTCCACGGCCTCGATCTCGCCCGAGATGCGACGGATGATCCAGTCGATCACGCGCGAGTTGTCGCCGAAGCCGGGCCACAGGAAGCGGCCGTCGGCGCCGCGACGGAACCAGTTGACCTGGAAGATGCGCGGCGCGAGGTCGTGACGGAGCTTGCCGCCGACGCTCAGCCAATGGGCGAAGTAGTCGGCCATGTTGTAGCCGCAGAACGGGAGCATCGCGAACGGGTCGCGGCGCAGCTCGCCGAGCGTGCCCTCGGCGGCGGCGGTGCGCTCCGACGAGATGGTCGAGCCGAGGAAGACGCCGTGCGCCCAGTCGGTGGCCTCGACGACGAGCGGCACGTTGGTCGCACGACGGCCGCCGAAGAGGATGACGTCCAGCGGCACGCCCTGCGGGGCGTCCCAGTCCTCGGCGATCTGCGGGCACTGCGCCGCGGCGACGGTGAAGCGCGAGTTGGGGTGCGCCGCGGGCGTCTCGCTGCTCGGCGTCCAGGGGTTGCCCTGCCAGTCGATCAGGTTCTCGGGAATCTCGTCCGTCAGGCCCTCCCACCACACGTCGCCGTCGGGGCGCAGCGCGACGTTCGTGAAGATCGTGTTGCCCCAGAGCGTCTCGATGGCGGTGACGTTGGTCGACTCGCCCGTGCCGGGCGCGACGCCGAAGAAGCCGGCCTCGGGGTTGATCGCGTGCAGGCGCCCGTCTTCGCCGGGGCGGATCCAGGCGATGTCGTCGCCGAGGGTCTCGACGCGCCAGCCGGGGATCGTCGGACGCAGCATGGCGAGGTTGGTCTTGCCGCATGCCGAGGGGAACGCGGCCGCCACATGGTAGGCCTTGCCCTTCGGGTCGATCACGCGGATGAGCAGCATGTGCTCGGCGAGCCAGCCCTGCTCGCGGCCGATCACCGAGGCGATGCGCAGCGCGAAGCACTTCTTCGCGAGGATCGCGTTGCCGCCGTATCCCGAGCCGTATGAGTAGACCTCGAGCGTCTCGGGGAAGTGCACGACGTACTTGGTGTCGTTGCACGGCCAGGCCACGTCCTCCTCGCCCGGGGCGAGGGGCGCGCCGACCGAGTGCACGGTGCGCACCCAGTCCGCACCCTCGGCGATGAGCTTGGTCACGGCGGAGCCGACGCGGGTCATGATGTTGATGCTCACGACCGCGTAGGCCGAGTCGGTCACCTGCACGCCGATGTGCGAGAGCGGGCCGCCGACGGCGCCCATCGAGAACGGCACGACGTACATTGTGCGGCCGCGCATGCTGCCCTCGAAGACGCCCTCGAGCTCAGCGCGCATGGCGGTGGGCTCTGCCCAGTTGTTCGTGGGGCCCGCATCCTCTTCGCGCACGGAGGAGATGAAGGTGCGGCCCTCGGTGCGGGCGACGTCGCTCGGGTTGGAGCGAGCGAGGTAGGAGCCGGGGCGCCACTCGGGGTTCAGCTTGATCAGGCGCCCCTCGTCGACCATCTCGCGCAGAAGGGCGTCGTTCTCGGCCCGCGATCCGTCGATCCAGTGGATGCGTGCGGGCTTGGTCAGCGCCGCGATCTCGTCGACCCACGCACGGAGCGCGTCCATACCGGCGCCTTCATAGGCGGGCATGCCGCTCACGACGGGACGAGAGGTGTCAGCAATGGCCATAGTGCGCTCCATTCGGTCAGTACTTCAATGATTCGACAGATTTACGGCGAGTTACGGCAAAATCGGACTTAAAGAAATGGAATTCTTTAGATATAATCAAAGAATGCCGACATCGCTGGAACTCACGACCCTGGGCCATCGGATCCGCCATCACCGCACCCGAAACGGGATGACGCTGGATGAGCTCGGCGCGCTGGTCGGCGTCGCGGGCAGCCAGCTCAGCCTGATCGAGAACGGCAAGCGCGAACCCAAGCTTTCGCTCCTCCAGGCTATCGCGAGCGCGACCGGCACGGATGTGAGCGACCTGATCTCAGGGGATGCCCCCAATCGGCGCGCCGCGCTCGAGATCGAGCTCGACCGCCTGCAGGCCAGCAGCGTCTTCCGGGGCCTCGGCATCGCGCCGGTGCGCGTCACCAAGGGCGTGAGCGACGAGACCCTCGAATCGATCCTGGGGCTGCATCGCGAGCTGCAGCGTCGCGAGCGCGAGGCGATCGCGACGCCCGAGGAGGCCCGCCGCGCGAACACCGATCTGCGCCTGACCATGCGCGCCCGCAACAACTACCTCCCTGACATCGAGCGCCTGGCGGAGGCGCAGCTGCGCGACGCCGGCCACACGAGCGGTGCGCTGACGCACCGCACGGTGACGATCATGGCGGAGCGGCTGGGCTTCGAGCTCATGTACGTGAGCGACCTGCCGCACTCGGCGCGCTCGGTCACCGACCTCGAGAACGGCCGCATCTATCTGCCGCCCACCTCGATCCCCGGCGGCCACGGGCTCCGCTCGATGGCGCTGCAGGCCCTCGGGCACCGTGTGCTCGGGCACGCGCGACCCGAGAACTACGCCGACTTTCTGCAGCAGCGCCTTGAGATCAACTACTTCGCCGCGTGCTGCCTCATGCCCGAGACCGCCGCCGTCGCGTTTCTCGCGCAGGCGAAGAAGGAGCGCAACCTCGCAGTGGAGGACTTCCGCGACGCGTTCGGCGTGACCCACGAATCGGCGGGCATGCGGCTGAGCAACCTGGCGACCTCGCACCTCGACATGCGCATGCACTTCCTCCGCGTCGACGAGAGCGGCGCGCTCAGTCGCGGCTACGAGAACGACGGGCTGCCCCTGCCGCAGGACGTGACCGGCTCGATCGAGGGCCAGATCGTCTGCCGCAAGTGGAGCGCGCGCGCCGCCTTCACCCAGCAGAACCGCACCACCGAGCAGTACCAGTACACCGACACCCCGGCGGGAACCTTCTGGTGCTCGACGCAGACCGGGGCGACGGCCGCGGGCGAGTACTCGATCTCGGTGGGCGTGCCGTTCGACGACGCCCGCTGGTTCCGCGGCCGCGAGACCCAGCAGCGCGCGCTGTCGACCTGCCCCGACGAGAGCTGCTGCCGCCGCCCGTCCAGCTCGGTCGCCCAGCGCTGGTCAGACAAGGCGTGGCCGAGCGCCCGCGTGCACACGCACATGTTCTCGCCGCTCCCCCGCGGGGCCTTCCCCGGCGTGGACGACAACGAGGTCTACGAGTTCCTCGACCGGCACGCGGCCGAGTAGCCGGTTCAGCGCCCGCGGGACTCGGCAAGCTCGGCGCCGGCGTGCGCGAGCTCGGCGAGCGCGGCCTCGCTCGGCTCGGGGGCGACACCGGCCACGAGGTCGGTCAGCACACGCACGTGCACGCCGTGCTCGATGGCGTCGAGACCCGTCGCACGGA
The DNA here is from genome assembly GCA_029779645.1 of Actinomycetes bacterium. GTDB lineage: Bacteria > Actinomycetota > Actinomycetes > Actinomycetales > Microbacteriaceae > Microbacterium. Next base: position 101,069 of record JAKPAC010000015.1, read on the forward strand.
CGCAGTGATCCGTGGCGATGCCCACCAGGTCGACGTCCAGCACGCCGTGCGCGCGCAGCAGCTCGGTGATCGTCGCGCCGTCGTCGGTCACGCCCTCGAACAGCGAGTATGCGGGGACGCCCTGGCCCTTCTTGAGGTGGTGGCCGATATACCCGGTGTCGAGACCGGGGTCGTACTCGGCACCCTCGGTCTCGGCCACGCAGTGCACGGGCCAGGTGTCGACGAAGTCGGGGGCCGCGGCATCCGTCGCAAAATGCCCGCCGTTGTCGCCATCGGCGTTGTGCCAGTCGCGCGACGCGACGATCAGGGCGTACTCGCCGTGGTGCGCCCTCAGATGCTCGGTGATCGCCAGGGCGACGGCGTCGCCGCCCTCGACCCCGAGCGCTCCGCCCTCCGTGAAGTCGTTCTGCACGTCGACGATGAACAGCGCTCTGGCCATGCCTCCAGTGTACGAGCGATCCGGCCGCCCGGCTCGGGGCGGACGCGAGGGCCCGCCACGGAGGCTCGGCGCTCGGCGCGCGGCGCTGCTATGCGGCGGCGAACATCACGACGACGGATGCCACGAGCCCGACGAGGCCGACGCCGGTGACGATGCCGCCGAGCAGGCGCAGGGTGCGCACCGCGGCGGACGAGCGCTCGAGGCGCATCCGCCCGGCCTTGCCACGCCGGGTGTAGACGGTCGTCCAGCCGGCGTCGCCGCCGGCGCGGCCGATCTGCGCGAACTGCGCGCGGGTGAGGCCGTGCGCGTAGACGCGGCCGTCGTCGCCGAACCAGCGCACGAGCGGGCCGTGCTCGTCGTGCTCGACCGCCGCACGGGTCGCGACCCATCCGAGGTCGAGCAGCGCCGCGAGCAGCGCCGCGAGCAGCAGCACGATGCCGACGGTCAGGCCGCCGATGGAAAACACCTCGGCGACGTTGGAGACGACAGCAAGCCCGGGGTTCATTGGAGCCACCTTGGGGATTCGAACCCCAGACCTATTCATTACGAGTGAATTGCTCTACCAGCTGAGCTAAGGCGGCGTGCGATGCCGAAGCACGGTGCACAAGGAACGATCTTACAGCCTCACGCACCCGCGCGCGAACCGACGCGGTCCGGGCGCGTGCGCACCGCGCGGATCGCGGCCCGGGCCGGGCCGTGCCGTCACTCGCAGCGCAGCGCAGCCGCCGGCACCGCGCCGGTGAGGAAGTAGGCCTCGACGGCGTCATCCACGCAGCGGTTGCCCTTGTTGTAGCCGGTGTGCCCCTCGCCCACCCGCGTGATCAGCACGCCCGAGTCGAGCTGCTCCGAGAGCGCGACCGACCACTCGTAGGGGGTCGCCGGATCGTTCGTCGTGCCGACCACGAGGATCGGCGCGGCGCCGGCGGCGTGGATCGGGCCGCGCGTGCCCACCGCGGGCACGGGCCAGAACTCGCACAGGTCCGGCGCGTCCGACGACCAGTACGGCGCGATGGTCGGCGCACCCGCCAGCACGCGCGCGGCCGCGGCGTCGATCACGGCCTGATCGGTCTCGACCGGGTAGTCCATGCAGTTGTACGCGGTGAAGGCCTCGGTCGAGTTGTCGAGATAGCGCCCGCCCTCGCGGTTGTAGTAGAAGTCGGCGAGGAAGATCATCTGCGCGCCCTCACCCGCGAGCGCCGAAGCGAGCGCCTCGCGCAGGAAGCTCCAGCTCTCCTGCGCGTACAGCGCGGCGATGATGCCGGTGAGCATCGTGTCGGAGCCGACCTCGCGCCCGTCCGGCGTGGGCAGCGGGCTGCGCTCGGCCGCCGCGAGGAGCGCGCCGAGGTCGGCCATGCCCTGATCGACCGTGCCGCGGAACGGACACGACTTCTGCGTGAGGCAATCCGTCATGAACGCCCGCAGGGCGGATTCGAAGCCGATCGCCTGGGTCGTGCCCACATCGATCGACGAGGTGGAGGGGTCGATCGCGCCGTCGAGCACCAGACGACCAACCCGCTCGGGGAACAGCTCCGCGTAGGTGGCGCCGAGGAAGGTGCCGTACGAGAAGCCGAGGTAGTTCAGCTTCGTGTCGCCGAGCACGCCCCGCAGCAGGTCGAGGTCGCGCGCGGCGCTCACCGTGTCGATGTAGCCGAGGATGCCGTCGCTGTTGCGGTCGCACGCCGTGGCGAACTTCTTGCTGTCGGCGACGACCTCGTCGATCCAGGCGGGCGAGTTTCGCTCGCCGTCCGGAATGCCGAAGAGATAGGCATCCATGCCCGCCGCATCGAAGCACGTGACCGCCGTCGATCGGCCGACGCCGCGTGGATCGAAGCCGATGACGTCATAGCCTCGCCGCAGATCCGCGCCCACGGCGAAGTCGAGCGAGTCGCGGACGAAGTCGAAGCCGCTCGAGCCCGGCCCGCCCGGGTTGGTCAGCAGCGAGCCCAGCGACTGGCCGTCGCGCGCCCGCTGGCGAATCACCGCCAGCTCGATCTCGCCCGCCGACGGGTCGGCCCAGTCCAGCGGCGCGGTCACCTCGACGCAGTCGAAGCCGCCCTCGCAGTCCCGCCATGCGAGCTCCTGCTGGTAGTACGGCAGCAGCGCCTCGCTCACCCCGGTCAGATCCGGAAGCCGTTCGGGCGCCGGCGCGGGCGCCAGCGTGGCGCATCCACTCAGAACGATGGATGCGACGGCCATAGCGGCCAGGGCGAATGCGCGCCGGGTGGGCTTGTGCGTGCGGGTCATGGGGTCCTTCCGCTGGCGACGGTGACGAGCAGGCTCTCGACCGCGAGCAGCGGCGCGGCGTTGAGCTGGAGGCTGCGGCGGGTCGCCGAGATCGCGTCGAGGGCGAGCAGGGCGCGCTCCGGCCCCCAGGAGGTGGCGACCGCCGCGATCTCGGCGTGCAGCTCGGCGTTGATCAGGGTCTCGGTGCGCCCGTAGTGCACCATGAGCATGTCGCGGAACACCGATTGCAGATCGGTGAGCACCCGGTCGATGCCGTCACGGAGGCTGCGGGTGGCGCGGCGCTTCTGGTCGTCTTCGAGGGCGTTCAACTGAGCCCGGAAGGCGGGCGGGATGGCGGCGCCCTCGGCCAGGCCCATGCTGTGGCGCATCTGCTCGCGCTCGCGGACGTCGCGGTCGGCCGTGAGCGCCTTCGCGTCGTCGGTCGCGATCGCGACGATCCGCCCGGCGGCCTCCACGGCATCCGAGACGGAGCGCACCTCGAGCACCGCGCGCACGGTGGCGTCGCGGCGGGCGCGCGAATCGGCGTCGGTCGCGAGCCGCTGAGCCATGCCGATGTGGCGCTGCGCGTGCCGCGCCGACTGCTCGGCGAGCGCCGGATCCACGCCGGTGCGCTGGGTGATGAGGCGCGCGACATCCTGCACCTCGGGCTCGTTCAGGCGCACGACGCGCACGCGCGAGCGGATGGTGGGGAGCAGGTCGGCGTCGCTCGGCGCACAGAGCACCCAGACCGTGCGCTCGGGGGGCTCCTCGAGCGCCTTGAGGAGCACGTTCGAGGTGCGCTCGCTCATCCGATCGGCGTCTTCGACGATGATCACCCGGTATCGCCCGAGCGAGGGCGCGTAGTAGGCGCCGCGCACGAGCTCGCGCGCCTCGGCGATCGAGATGATGACGCGGTCGGTGCGCAGCGCGGTGAGGTCGGGATGGGTGCGCGCGTGCACCTGCGCGATCGTGTCGGCATCGTCGGGGTGCGGCGCGATCAGGGCCGCGGCGAACGCCGATGCGAGGGTCGATCGGCCCGACCCGGCGGGCCCGGTGATGAGCCAGGCGTGGGTCATCGTGCCCGGCGCGGCATCGGGCGCGGCCGCGGCCCGAAGGGTCGCGACCGCCTCGTCCTGGCCCCACACTGCATCCCACGCGCTCATCGCATCCAGCCTATCCGTGGCCACGGACGCGCCGAGCGTCGCGGCCGAATCCGCACCCGCTCGTCACCGGGTATCGCGCACCGGACGCCCGGCGCCGGCGTGCGCGCCGCCGGCGCACAGCCCACCCGCGCGCGCGAGGCTGCCGGGGCGCGGCCGAGCATCACTCAGCCGAGCGCGGCGATCTCGGACTCGACGCGGGCGCGCACGAGCTCGGCGAGCCGCTCCGGCGGGAGCGAGGCATCCAGCACCAGAAAGCGGTCGGGCTCGGCCGCTGCGAGCCCGAGGAACGCCTCGCGCACGCGCACGTGGAACTCTTCGCGCTCGGCCTCGAGCCGGTCGAACGGGCGGTCGTCGCCATCGATGCGGGCGCGCGCGACGGCGGGGTCGAGGTCGAGCAGCACCGTGAGATTGGGGAGGATGCCCCCGGCCGCCCACAGCGAGAGCCCGCGAACCTGCTCGGCGTCAAGCACGCGCCCGGCGCCCTGATAGGCGACCGAGGAGTCGAGGTAGCGGTCCTGCAGCACGACCTCGCCGCGCTCGAGCGCGGGCACGACGAACTCGGCCACGTGATGCGCACGGTCTGCCGCATACAGCAGCGCCTCGGCGCGCGGGGCGATATGGCCGCGATGGTGCAGCACAATGTCGCGGATCAGCTCGCCGACGGGGGTGCCGCCGGGCTCGCGCGTGCGCACCACCGTGCGACCGCCTGCGGCGAGCCACTCCTCAAGCAGCGCGACCTGGGTGCTCTTGCCCACGCCGTCGCCGCCCTCGAACGTCACCCACAGGCCGTCGCCCGCCCAGCGCTCTGCTCGGCTGGCGCCGCCGGGGGAACCACTCACTCTGCCGTCGCCTCCGGCACGGCGTCACCCGCCGCCTCGGCGGGCTTCTTCGCTGCGGCAGCCTTCGTCGCCGGCTTGGCGGCAGCTGGCTTCTTGGCCGCGGCGGTCGTCGTCTTCGCGGCGGTCGCCTTCGCTGGCGCCTTCTTGGCGGGAGCCTTCTTCGCCGGCGCCTTCTTGGCAGGTGCCTTCTTGGTCGCCGGCGGCTTGGCCCGCTTGTCGGCGAGCATCTGCACCGCGCGCTCGAACGTGATGTCTTCGGGCTGCTCGCCGCGCGGGATCGTCACGTTCGTCGTGCCGTCGGTGACATACGGCCCGAATCGCCCGTCGCGCACGCGGATCGGCTTGCCGCTGACCGGGTCGGCCTCGAACTCCTTGAGCGCGCTCGATGCCTTGCGCGCCCCGTACTTGGGCTGGGCGAACAGCTCGAGTGCGCCGGCGAGGTCGATGCTGAAGATCTGACTCTCGGCCTCGAGCGAGCGAGTGTCGGCGCCCTTCGTCAGGTACGGCCCGTAGCGCCCGTTCTGCGCGCGGATCGGCTCGCCCGACTCGGGATCGTCGCCGACGACGCGGGGCAGGTCGAGCAGCTTGAGCGCCGTGTCGAGGTCGACCTCTTCGGGGCTCATGTCTTTGAACAGCGAGGCGGTGCGCTCCTTCGGCGCCGCCTCCTTCTTCTTGGCCGGGGCGCGCTTCCTGGCGGCGGGCTTCGCGTCGGGGTCGTCGGCCGGCTCAGCGCCGGCGACGGCCGCGGCTGCCGCGGGCGCGGTGGATGCCCCAGCCTGCGCCGAGGCCAGCACCTCGCCGGTTGCCGGGTCGACGGCCACCGGAACCTCCGGGTCGGCCTCGGTCACGTACGGGCCGAAGCGACCCTTCTTGACCAGGACGATCTTGCCCGTCTCGGGGTTCTCGCCGAGCACGCGGTCGGTGATCACGGGGGCGTCGGCGAGCTCGCGGGCCTTCTCGGGGGTGAGCTCGTCGGGTGCGAGCTCCTCGGGAACGTTGACGTTCCGGGGCTTCGCCTCGGGGTCGCTGAGATCGGCCACCTCGAGGAACGGCCCGTACTTGCCCACGCGGAGCGTGATGCCCTCGGTGATCGGGATCGAGTTGATCTCTCGCGCATCGATATCGCCGAGGTTGTCGATGATGCCGCGCAGCCCGTGCTCGTCGTCGGCGCCGAAGTACCAGTCGTGGAGCCAGTCGACGCGCCCGCGCTCGCCGCGGGCGATCTCGTCGAGGTCGTTCTCCATCTCGGCCGTGAAGTCGTACTGCACGAGCTTGCCGAAGTGGTCTTCGAGCAGCTTGACGACGCTGAACGCCTTCCAGTTCGGCACGAGGGCCTGGCCGCGCTTGTTGACGTAGCGGCCGAGGATCGTGTCGATGATCGACGAGAAGGTCGAGGGGCGTCCGATCCCCTTCTCCTCGAGCGCCTTCACGAGCGTCGCCTCGGTGTACCGGGCGCGGGGCGTGGTGGCGTGGCCCTTGGGCTCGAGCTCCGTGAGCTGCACCTCGGCGCCGACCCGCAGCGCCGGGAGCTTCACATCGTCGTCCTTGTCGGCGTCGCCGCGCTTCTCGTCCTTGCCCTCTTCATAGGCGGCGAGGAAGCCGGGGAACGTGACGACGGTGCCGGAGGCCGTGAAGTCGACCTCCTGGCCGTTCGCGCTCGCGCGCAGCGTGACGGTCGTGGTCTCGACCTTCGCGTCGGCCATCTGGCTGGCGACGGTGCGCTTCCAGATGAGGTCGTACAGGCGCGCCTCACCGCCGTGCAGCGAGCCCGCGAGCGACGCCGGCGTGCGGAAGTGCTCGCCCGAGGGGCGAATGGCCTCGTGCGCCTCCTGCGCGTTCTTGCTCTTGCTCGCGTAGCTGCGGGGCTTGTCGGGAATCGAGTCGGCGCCGTACAGCTCGACCGCCTGCGCCCGCGCCGCGGTGATGGCCTGGGTGCTGAGCGACGACGAGTCGGTTCGCATATAGGTGATGTATCCGTGCTCATACAGCGACTGCGCCACCGACATAGTCTGCTTCGACGTGAAGCCGAGCTTGCGGCTGGCCTCCTGCTGCAGCGTCGAGGTTGTGAACGGCGCGGCCGGGCGGCGGGTCTGCGGCTTCGCCTCGACGGCGTGCACCGTCGCGGTCGATGCGGTCTCGAGCGCCGCGGCGAGCGCGCGGGCCGCGGCCTCGTCGAGGGCGACGACGTCGCGCTTGAGCGCACCAGTGTCATCGAAGTCGGCGCCGCGCGCGATGCCGCGACCATCGACCCGGGCGAGCCGGGCCGGGAAGCTGGAGGCCGAGGCGACGGCGAGCGTCGAGATGTCCCAGTACGAGGCCGAGACGAAGGCGATGCGCTCGCGCTCGCGCTCGACGATCAGGCGGATCGCCGGCGACTGCACGCGGCCGGCGGAGAGGCCCTGCGAGACCTTGCGCCAGAGCACGGGCGACACCTCGAAGCCGAAGAGACGGTCGAGGATGCGGCGGGTCTCCTGCGCGTCGACGAGGTTGAGGTCGAGCTCGCGGGTCTGCTCGACGGCGGCGAGGATCGCGTCTTTGGTGATCTCGTGGAAGACCATGCGCTTGACGGGAACCTTGGGCTTGAGCACCTCGCGAAGGTGCCACGCGATGGCCTCGCCCTCGCGGTCCTCATCAGTGGCGAGCAGGAGCTCGTCGGCGTTCTTGAGCGCGCGCTTGAGCTCGGTGACGGTGCGACGGGCGCGGTCGCTCGAGAGCTCGTAGTAGGGCTCGAAGCCGTCGTCGACGTTGACGGCGAAGCGCCCGAATGGGCCCTTCTTCATCGCGGCCGGCATCTCGCGGGGCTCCGGAAGGTCGCGGATGTGCCCCACCGAGCTGAGCACCTCGTACCCGTCTCCAAGATACGACTGGATCGACTGCATCTTGGTCGGTGATTCCACGATGACAAGCTTCTTCGTGCTGGCCACTTCCGTCCTTTCGTTCGAAGCACACCATACACACCGCGTCGGGCTCCCGCTTGCCCGAATGCTGGGAGGATTTTGCACCCATCCGGCCGCGATCACAATGGCTCATTGCCCGCACGCGCCGCGACGCGAATCGGAAAGACGCCGAATCGCGCCTCCACCACGACGGCGATCGTCACCCCGGACGCGTGGCCTGCGACGTCGCATGCGACCATGTCGACGCCCGAGGCCCGGGCGATTCGGGATGCCACGGCACACGGGTCGCCCGAGGTCAGGCCCATCGCGACATCCGCTGCGGCGAGCGCCGCGTTGTCGGCGACGCCGCTGGCCGCCTGCGCGACGCCGGCCGCACCCGCGATGGCGCCGATGCCGACCGCGCCGGCACCCGCGACCAGAACGAGCGCCGCGGCGAGAATCGTGCCCGCCATGCTTCCCCCCCTCTTTAACTGTCGGCACAGTGTTCTTTCGGCACAGTGTTCTTCGACTCAGCCACTGGCCGCGGTGGAACCGAGCCCGTCATCGAGCGCGCAGCTCGCCCCATGCACCTCGACCAGCGGCAGCGCGAGCACGACCCGCGCCGGCGCCCGCACCGTGGCGCACACCAGGCCGTCGGCCCGCGCGGCCTCGAGCCTCGCCCCCGGCAGCGAGCGCCGCACCAGCGCGAGCGCCCGCGCGTCAGACTCACCGCGTCCGAGGAGGCGGGCGGCGTCGGCCGCGGCGTCCTGCGCCCGCACGTGCTGCGCGCCGACGCCGGCGCTGCCGAGCACCACGGCGAGGAGCACGATGACCGCAGGGAGCGAGATCGCGAACTCGGCGACGACCATTCCACGGTCATCGCGCAGCCGGGCGCGAAGCCGCGCGAACCTCCCGCAGCGCGGCGGGGCGGGGGCTCCACCCCCGCCGAGCCGATCGCCGGCGCGCATCACTCGACCGTGAGCGCCCGGCGGACGAGATCGGTGAGAATGCCGCGCACCTCATCGCTGCGCATGATCACGACGAGCAGGCTGGCGAACGCGACCGCCGCCACTATCGCGGGAATAGAGCGGACTCAGACGCCCGCCGCCGACACGACGAAGCGCCCCGCCGATACTGCCTGACGGGGCGCTCTGTCGGAGGTTCGTGCTAGATCAGCGTGACGACGAGCGCCCCGGCGGCGATCGAGACGAGCCGGACGCGCACGGCTGCGAAGCCGGCCGTCTGGATCCGCCAGGCGAAGGTCTGCGGCACGTTCGCGGCGAGGTTGCCGATCACCGCGCCGACGACGGTCGGATCGGCGGTGACGGTGAACCAGTTGACGCGGTCGACGGTCGCCTCGAAGGCGAGGACGGGCGTCGTAGCGCCGACGGGGCCGCCGACGATGTGCACGACCGCCTCGCGCTTGCTCGCGGACACGTCCGTCGCCTGCGCGAGGGTCTGTCCGGCGGTGTTGAGTGTTGCCTGTGCCACGGCGGGCCTTCTTTCTGTCGGTTGAGTTCGGAGGGTCTATTAGTCGGCGGACTCGACGGGCTCGCGGCCGAGGGAGACGAGGGCCGCGTTCAGATCGTCGAGGACGCCGTCTCGCGTCGTCACGGTCGTCTCTACGCGCGTCGGGGCGTTCAGGCCGAAGAGTTCGCGCTCGTCTTTCATCGCGGCGGCGAGGCGACGATCTGCCGCCTCGATCGCCTTCGCGTCGCCTGCCTCGCGAGCGGCGACGAAGTCGGCCCGTGCTGCCCTCGCGCGCTCGTCGATCTCGTAGGACTGTCGCTCGGCTCGCGTCGCCCGTTCGTCGCTGACGGTCGCGCGCATCTGCTCGAAGTATGCGTCGGCGCGACGCTTGAGGATGCGCACGGGGACGACGTAGCCGAGGCCGCCTCGTTCGACGGGCGCGGCCGAGAGTTCTTCCATCTGCTCGAAGCTGAGTCGCTGCATCCGGCGCGCGTACGCCCAGCGCTCTTCGTTGACGGTCTTCGCGAGGATGACGTCTCGCGTTCTCTTGTCTGCGGTCACGACGGACCCCCTTCGTTCGGTTCGGGGGTCGCGAAGTCGCTTCCCCCACGATATCGAGTCGCACGGCCGACGATTCGCGCGTGGATGCGCTGCAGGCGCGCCTCGAGCCTCGTGAGCGCCGCGTCGGCCTCGGCAGGTGTCGCCGGCCGGGATGCGGCGCGGCGAGGCTCAGAGCGCGGCGACAGCGGGCTCACGGTGCCGCCTCCGCGGCCTTCCGGGCTACCCGCCTTGCCGCGCTCTCCGCGTTCTGCTCCCGCCGACGTTCACGCCGCGTCCCCTCGCTCGCGACAACCTCGGCGCCCGTCCAGCGACGATGCTCTGCGGCGGCCTTCTTCGCTTCCCCGTACTCGTGGAAGGGGCCGAGCACGAGTCCGCATGTACAGGCGACGAGCGAACCCGTATCGGGCGAGTAGTCGATGGTCGCGGCGTGAACGGTCATCGGAGGAAGAGGATTGAGCCGGCGACGGATGCCCGGCCGATCGTGTAGGCGCCGGGGAAGCTCACGAGCGCGTGAACGTTGACCGTCGATCCGGGCGTGAGCCCTTCGACGACGGCGGCGCTTGTGGCGGAGATACCGCCGTACTTCTGCCCGTCGATGCTTCCCCATTGGTTGTAGAACGTGCCGCCGACGACAGGCGAGATGATCGCGGCGCACGTGAAGAGCGTCGAGACGCCCGCGGCCTCGTTCGAGCGGAGCGTCGCCGAGGCGGTCACGTGGACGAGCGCTCGCGTGTACCCGTCGGGGACCGGAGTAGCGACTGCGGCGACGGCGGACGCTGCCGCGGTGATCGGTGCCGGATCTTCTCGCCGGTAGATCGTCACGGGCTTGACGATGCTTCCCAGCCTCGCGACCGTCGCCGACAAACTCTCGCCGGACGGGGCCTCGAGAGTGCGGAGGCGCTCTTCGTAGCCGTCGAGGGTGTCGATCAGCCAGCCGAGTTCTGAGGGGATAGCGCCCCTCTTCGAGCCCCTGATCATCGGACTTGCTCCCTGTCGATCGCGGCGGCGAGCGTGTCGGAGAGTCGCACGAGCCGCGCCTCGAGCGCTTCGAGGGCCGTCAGGAGATCCGCGCGCGTCGGTTCCGCTGCGACAACGGCCGGCGCGTTCACGAGTCACCCCGACGGGCGATCTGCCCCGCCTGCCGCCGCGACCCGTGATGCGCGGGGGCGCTGTCGTCCGCCGTGCGGCCGCGGCCGGTCACGTATGCGGCCTGTCGCTCGGACGTGCTGCCCGACGCCTCTCGGCGGGCGAGCTCGGCCTCCAGGGCATCCTTGCGGGCTTCGAGTTCTTCTCTAGTTGCCACGATGGGCCTCCCTAATCCGGCCGGCAGTCTTCCGGCTGTTCCATTTCCAAAGCGCGGCGAGTCGGTCGAACTCGTCGGCCTCTTCCGCCGTCCAGTCGTCGATCTCGAGTAGTTCGGCGATCCGAGCGCGCACGCGCTCCGTGTTGTGTTCCGCCTCCCAGCGGGCGAAGGCGGCGATCCGCTTCCGCTGCCCCTCGCGCCCCGGCCATTTCGCGTCGAGGTAGCGGAGACAGGCGACGTGCCAGTCCGGATCGCTCGCGTAGTCGCGGCGCTTCGGTCGCTTGAGCCCCATCACGCCACCCCCTGCCGGCGACGAGCCCACGCGATCATCTCGAGCTCGAGGCGCGCGAGTTCGAGCAAGAGCGCGAGCCGCGCCTCTTCGGACGACGGGAGTTCGACGGCCGAGGCCTGTCGCGTGAGGCTGCGCAACTTCTCCCGGACGATGTGCTCGCGCTCGTTCAGCGCCTCGGACTCGGCTTCCGCCGTCGCCTCGGCGATCCTCGCGTCGACCTCTTCGCGAGTGATGCGGAGCGCGCGGGCGACGGCGTTCCGAGATTCCCCTGCGACGAGAAGCCCGATCACAGCGTCGACGAGGTCGACAGGCGCGAAGTCCTCGTCGATCTCGTCGACGTCATCGAGGATCTCTTCGGCGTTCACGACTCGTCCTCGTCGTCGTCCTCGTCCTCGTCGAAGATGAGGTGGTCGAGGTCGTCCGAGTCCTCGTCCGAGTCGTCGAGGTCTGCGAGGTCGCGCTTGGAAACCTTGACGCGCACGGCCGGCGATGCCTCGGCGGATGCCGCGGGCTCGGTCCACACTCCGCCGTCCGAGGTTCGCACCTTCGCGCCGAACTCATCCCACGGCTGATCGTGCTCCGGCTGAGGTTCCGCGGCCGCCGGGATGCCGGTCGTCTTCGCGTGCGAGGCGAGCTCGGCGGATGCCTCGGCGATGGTGGCGCGGAGCCCTTCGAGCGCCGCGTCGACCGAGAAGATATGCGAGCCGCGCGTCCAGGTGAGCGAGTAGCGTCCGCTCCCGTTCTCGAGGCCGCGGAGCATGTTCAGCACTCCCGTGTCCTCGCGCAGTCCCTCCGCGACCGTCTCGAGCGACCGGAGGGCGGTCGTCAACTTCAGCAGCGCCTTCTTCCCGGAGTCGCGCGACGCCTTCGCCCACGTCTCGGCGTTCGCGTTCACGGCATCGAACAAGAGTCGGGCTCGCATGTCGCGTGCGGTGCGGAGCGCGGCGTAGTCGGCTCGGGCCTGCTTGAGCTCGGCCTTGAGGCGGTCGATCGGCGAGTCGCCGTCCGCGTAGTCGCCCGTCATGGCGTACGACGCCGCCCGGCGGTGATCCTCACCGGCGACCGCCTCGTTGTGTGCGGCCTCGGCCTCGTCGAGACGGGCGGCGCCCGCGGCGACGTCCGCTTCGATCTGAGCGAGGGCGGCGATCGCCGCCGCGACCTTGGCCGGCGTGCGGCCGGCGTCGGGAAGGTTGATGCTCTGTCCTGCTGCGAAGAAGCTACGCATTTCGGTCGTTATCCTTTCGTTACTTTTCGGTGTCGGGGTTGATCGCGAACGTCGCGCGCTCCGGCGCGAGTTCGAGCCAGGTTCCGCGCGCGCCGTGCGGGCGGGCGACGAGGCTGCCGGCGGCGACGAGATCGCCGACGTAGGTCTGTGCGGTGCTCTTCTTCGCCGTGCCGGCGTCGACGAGAAGGTCGACGAGTTGCGCGCGCGTGCCGCCCGTCGTGCCGAACGCGCGCACGAAGTGCGCGAGGGCCTCTTCGCGGCGCGCGTCGAGGACGCCGGAGGGCTCGGCCTGGCCGGGCGCCACGCCTTCGAGAATGAGCGTGTCGTGGGCGCTCGCGACCTTGAGCCGGTAGAAGCCGATCACCCCATCCGGGGCGTCCTTCTGCTTGCGCGCGTCGAGTTTGAGGTAGCCGGGCTCGCCGGTCAGTTCGAGGACCGTGTCCGCCGCCGCCCAGAGGGCCGTAGAGCCGCGGAGATCGCCGCTCTTGCCCGCGTGCGTGACGACGACGCTCGTCGTCCGCGTGCCGGCGCGACGGATACGCTCGATCGCGTTGAGGATGCCTCCCATAGCCGTCGCCGAGTTCTCTTCGGCGTCGCCGGCGATGCGGTTGAGGGTGTCGTAGACGATCACGGCGAAGTCGTGCACGCGGTTGAACGCCTCGAGCTCGGCGACGTCGCTGTCGAGGGTGAGGTTCGGCGCCGCGGTCATCACGCGAAGCCCGTCGATCGGCTTGCCCTTGTTCCATGCGTCGGACTGCGCCCGGAACCGCTTCCCGACGCCGGCGCCACCCTCAGCGGCGATCACGAGCACGCCGCCGCCCTCGACGGAGCGGCCGAGCCAGGGGAAGCCGCCGGCGACGGCTGCGGCGATCGAGTCGACCAGGAAGGACTTCCCGACGCCGGATGCGCCGTAGACGAGGACCGTCGCACGCTCCGGGATGACGCCGTCGACGGCCCATCGCGGCTCAGGCTGCGCGACGAGATCCGCCCAGTCGAGAACGGCGTCGACGAGCGGCGGCCGATCGCCAGCCTCTTCCTCGCGGAGCTCCCTCTCGACGTCCTTCTGCATCCGGCGCTTCTGCGTGTACTCCTCGCGCTCGTAGCGCTTCGAGAGGGCGTCCGGATCGACGAGGACCGTATAGGACTCTTCGCGGCCCGCCTTGATCGCGGCGACGGCCTTCTTGCGGTTCACGCGCGGCTCGAGGTCGACCAGCATGTCCGCGATCGCGTCGACAGTCGCGAAGCGGCCGGGGATCGCCTTGCCGATCGCGAAGCCGATCCGCTTCGTCTCTGACGGCGCTCCGGCGATGGAAGCGGAGAGGGCTTCGAGCTTCGCGTGCGCCGTCTCTCGGCTCATTTCGACGTACTGCCGCCCGTTGACGTTCACGCGCGGCCCTCGCGGCGGATCGCCTCGACGAGCGCCGTTTCGTGATCCGCGATCAGACGGGCGTGCTCGGCTGCGCGCCTGAGTTCCGCGGAGCGCTGCGCAGTGAGGCGCGCGATCTCCTGCTCGTGGTACGCGATCAGCGTGTCGGCGTCGCTCGGGACGCCCGTTGTTGTCGTGTCGCCGGCGGCCTCGATGATTGCCTTCGTCTCTGCCTCGGCGAGACGGTGAGCGATGCGGCGCTTCTGCGTGCGGCCGGCGTTCGCGGGGTAGATCCCCATCTCTTCCGCGCGGCCCATCCAGAAGGCTTCGACCTCGGGATCGTCGAAGCGATCGGGCTTCGTGCCGCGCTCGGCTTGCTTCGTCGGCGCGAGGCCCTGCGCAATGCGCGTCGCGCGATAGGGGGCCCAGCGACGCTCGATCGCGGCTCGGCCCGCTGCTGCGCGGTCGAAGGGCTCGGCGGTCATCGTGTCGCCGCCGGCTTGAGCAGGAGGGCGAGACGGGCGCGGGCCGCATCCGTGATCGGGGGCGCCGTGCGGGCGATGCTCGCGACGACGTCATCGCGTCGCCGGGCGACGATGCCGCCGTTCCTGTTGTCAGTCATTCCCACTGTCCCTTCGAGATCGGTTCTCGGGGGTAGGGGCTGACAACTCCTAGGTACAACCTACCTATCGCGATTCGCGAGCGTCAAGTCGATAGGGTGCAATCTGCGAAGCGTTACCACGTTGTGATTAGGCATTAGGCGAGAGATTCCCGGCCAATGGTTGAGAAGTGCTCAGTGTGCCGGCGTAGCTCGGATCTCTTATCTCGTGTCGAGTTAGCAAATAGCGTCCGTGTCCAAGTCCAACGTCCAAGTCGTTCCCCTCTTATAGGGAGGGGAACTTGGATGGACGATTTGGACGGTTTGGACGATCTGGACGAAGGGACGAAAAGCCGCGTAAATACGGGGCTAGATGCGTCGCCACTCGGAATCTGGACGGTTTGGACGATCTGGACGAGAGATAGTCGTCCAAGTGACGATCTGGACGTCGCGCTCACCTACGCGCCTATCTCTCGCGCGCCTGAACGATAAGACGCCCGGAACCGGTGACTAATCCGCGCTCGTCGCCCGGATAGTTAGACGTGCTGCGCGAGGCGGATAACTATCCTGCCCGGTACGCCGAGATAACAACGGTGCCCACTGTCGCTATTGGGGCGTACCCCGGCGAGTTGTCCCGCTGTCCTCGGGCCGTCCTCGGGGCAGATCAGCCGTGCCAGTCGAAGCGGACGGTGCGCGCCATTGCCTCATCGCTCATGCGTCGCCGGTTCCCCTGCCCGACGGAGAAGACGACGACGGTAGCCAGCGCCTCGAGGATCGCGCGTCGCTTGCCGAGCGTGAGCCCGTGCCACGCTGCCGCGACGTCGTCGCTCGTGACAACCTCGGCGAGCGCGCTCGTGTCGACGCCGCCGCGCAGCTTCTCGTCGAGTTCCGCGATCCGGGCGTTCGCTCGGCGGGTGAGGCGCACGCGCTCGGCCCGGTCGATCAGGCCGTCCATCTCGTCGTCGCCGGCCTGTCGCACGGCCGTCTCGAGGCGCCGGCGTTCCGCGCGTAGTTCGTCCACGTCGTGCCGCTCGCGGTCGTCCAGGAGGTCGACGGCATCCGGTCGCGAGAGGCGGGCGATCACGACGCGCTCCACGAACTCGTCGAGGGGAACGCCGCGCCGCATGAAGTGCGCCATGCTCGCGCATCGGTACGAGTGGATGCCTGCTTCGCCGCCTCCCGCTCGGATCGGCTTCCCGCATCCCTCCGTGCCGCATACGGCGAGCCCGCTCAGAAGCCACTTCCGCGAGGGGCCCGGCGACGTGCGGCGCTCCGGATGCTTGAGCCGGGCGCATGCCTCTTCCCACGTCTCGACGCTCACGATCGCCTCCCAGCGGCCCGGCACGCACGTCTCGCGGCTGATCTCGCGCTGATCGTAGGGTCGCTGCTCGCCGTCCTGCGAGGGGAGCGGCAAGAGGCCGGCGTAGTACGGCGACATGAGGATGCGTCGAAGCGTCGTCGGCGTGAACGGCACGCCCTCTGGATGCCGCTTCGTGCCGACCGTGCGCTTCCCGGCGGCGTTGAGGTCGCGAGCGATCGCGCCGAGCGGCACGCCGGCCAGGAAGGCGTCGTAGATCGCGAGGACGTCGCCGGCCCGCTCGCCGTCGTGAACGTACGCGTGGCCGTCGGCGTCGCGCTCGGCCGTCGGAACCCAGCGATAGCCATAGGGGACGCGGCCCGACGTCGGGATCCCGCTCTGTCGCCGGTCGGCGTTCGCGAACACTCGACGCTCGGCCTTGATCTCGGACTCGGCCCGCGACACGGACGTGAGCACGTTCGCCACGAGGCGGCCCGACGGCGACGCGAGATCCAGGGCGCCGTCCGTCGTGACCGTGTTCACGCGCGCCGCCGTGAGCGCCTCGAGGGCCGACAGGGAGCGGCCCAGGCGGTCGAGCTTGCGGACGATCAGCACGTCGAAGCGGCCGGCGCGCGCGTCGTCGAGAAGTCGGGCGAAGCCCGTCCCCTCGCCGCGGGCCTTGTAGCCGCTGACGTTGTCGTCGACGTACTCCGCGACGACCGCGTACTCCCGCGACTCGGCGAGCGCTCTGCAGGCCGCGATCTGTCGCTTGATCCCCTCGGGCTCGGCGACGGACTGGCGGGCGTAGATCGCTGCGCGAGGGGATGACATGCGCTAAGTCTGCCCTATTGCGCCTACAGCCGCCATGGTGGCGATCGCGTACTCGGCGGTAGCGGCCCCCCTGTCATCGCGAAGGACGGCGCCCACGTCGGCGAGCGCAGCGCGGAGTTTCGACATGATGTGATTCCTTTCTTAGGGTGCGGGGCGAGCCCCGCCGTGCGGTGGAGTGAAAACGGTGCCCCGGGACCGGTCGTTCGCGACCGGTGGCACGGGACTGCTGGCGCGGGTGACGCGAGCCGAGCGCGCGGGCGGGGCGCGGGCGAACGTCGGTGCGGATGCCGGCACTGCCGCTGCGCCCCTCACGGCGTGAGCCCCTGCAGGTTCAGCACGGCGATGGCCATCGGCGCCACACCGAGGAGCATGAACGCGGGGAGCGTGCAGAGGCCGAGCGGGAGCAGGAGCGACGTGGAGAGGCGCACCGCGGCGATCCGCCCCGCGGTGCGGGCCTCGCGTCGACTGCGCTCGGCTTCGGCGCGCAGGAGCTCGGCGACCGGCACGCCCGCGCTGCGCGATAGCGCAAGCAGCCCGTCGATCCGGCCCGCACCGGCCGCGTTCGAGCCCCCGTCGGCGGCCGCGACGGGAGTCACGACCGCAGCTGCCCGCGCGGTCGTGACGGCAGGCTCCGCCCCGGCAGCCGCCGCTGCGACGGGTGCCTGGAGCCGCCGTGCACCGACATCCGACTCGCGCCGACCGGCACGCGGGGCGGCCCCGCCGCCTCGCGCGAGGGCCGCATCGGCGAGCGCCCTCGCCCGTTCTATGGATGCCCCGCCGGCCAGCGCCACGGCCAGCAGCTCGGCGTCGAGGCCCGGGACGCCCGGCGGCGGCTGCGCCTGCCGCACGAGCCGTGCCGTCCAGCGGCGCGAGACGACGATGAGGGCGACGCCCGCGACGAGGCATCCCCACCCCACCGGTCCGGCGAGCAGCGCGCCGAGCGGATCGAAGCCGAGGGCCATGCCGAGCGCGAGCCCGAGCGCCGGAAGCCAGGCCATCAGCCGCGCCGTCG
Organism: Actinomycetes bacterium; assembly: GCA_029779645.1. Lineage (GTDB taxonomy): Bacteria > Actinomycetota > Actinomycetes > Actinomycetales > Microbacteriaceae > Microbacterium. The sequence continues at coordinate 118,564 of JAKPAC010000015.1, forward strand.
CGGCGGGTTCGCTGAGCGCGACCCGGACGTCGTCGGCGGCCTGGGCAGCCTCGCGCGCGGCGACCGCGTAGCCGCGCAGCGTGGACGCCAGCGGCGCGCCCACCACCTCGGCGAGCTCCCATGCAGCGGCGAGGCCGCTCCACGCCACACCCTGCGATCGCACCGCCTGCGCGACCGACGCGCCGCCCTCGACCGCGGCGCTGATCGGCACCGCCGCCGGCGCAAGCCCCGACGCGGCGAGGTGTCGCCAGGCGATCGCCGGGCCGGCGCCAGCCTGCAGGAGCACCGCGAGCTGCTGCACCGTGTCGGCCATCGCCGCCGCCGCCGCGCTCTCCGGCGCGTCTCCCGCTCCGACGCGCCTGCCCTCGCGGCCCGGCGCCCTCAGCCGCGCCACGGCTTCGTCTCCTCGACCACGAGCCGTCCTCCGCGAACATCGAGCACCCCGGCCCCCGCCAGTCGGTGGCCGGCATCGGTGCGCTCGACATGCAGCACAAGCCCGATCGCGCTCACCGCCTGCCGGGCGAGCGCCTGGTCGCTCATGCCGCAGAGCGCGCCGAGCGCCTCGAGCCGTGCGGCGACGTCCGACAGCCCGTTCGCATGCACGGTGCCCGCACCGCCGGCGTGACCGGTGTTCAGTGCCGAGAGCAGCTCGCGCACCTCGGTCCCGCGGCACTCGCCCACCACCAGCCGATCCGGTCGCATCCGCAGTGCCTCGCGCACGAGCCGCGCGAGGCCGATCTCGCCGGCGCCCTCGATGTTGGCCTGCCGCGCCTCGAGTGCGACGTGGTGCGGGTGATCGATCTGCAGCTCCGCGACGTCTTCGATCGTCACGATCCGCTCGTCGGCGGATGCCTCTGCCAGCAGCGCCGCGAGCAGCGTCGTCTTGCCCGCGCCGGCGGCCCCAGCGATGAGCAGATTGGTTCGGGAGCGGACCACGTGTCGTAGCCACGCGAGCAGCGCGGGATCGCCGCCGAACATCCCACCCGCCGCGAGCATCTCGAGACTCGGCTGCCCGAGCCTGGGCACGCGAATCGACAGGGTCGTGCCGTGCCGGGCGATCGGCGGAAGCACCGCGTGCACGCGCACCCCATCCGCCAGGCGCACGTCCACGCACGGAGTGGCCTCGTCGACGTGCCGCCCGCCGCACGCGATCAGCGAGCTCGCGAGCGCGCGGACCTCGGCCTCGCCGGCACGCCACCCGGCTTCGCGCACGGGGCCTCGGCCGCGATCGATGAACAGCCCCTGCGCGCCGTTGACGAACAGATCGGTCACCGCCGGGTCTGCGGCATACGGTGCGAGCACGCCGAGGTCGTCGCGCCAGACGCGCGGAGCCGGTGCGCCGGCACGAGCGCCCAGCCACGGGGCGTCGTGCTCCGGCGCGGCAGCCTCCGACGGGACTGATCCCGACGGGGCTGATCCCGACAGGACTGATCCCGACGGGGCTGATCCCGACGGGGCTGATCCCGACGGGGCTGATCCCGATGCGGCGATGCTCGATGTGACCGGCGCCGACGCCGCTGCGCCCGAAGCGCCGGATCGCGGCCGGGGCACGAAGGGCAGCTCCGGGCCGACTGCCCGGGGCGCCGCCACGGCGACGACGTCCAGCTCGGGATCTCCGCCCGGCTCGAGCCCGAACGCCGCCGAGGCCCGTGAGGACTCCCGCGGCACGGGCACGAAGGGCGCGGTCGCCCCGCGACGCGTGGTCGCCCCCGTGCGTTCGCCACGCTGCGCTGGTTGCATGCCGCGACGCTAGGCGACTCGTGCGGGGCACAGCCGGGACTGCCCGCGGGGCCGGGATGCCGGCATCCATTCGCCGCGGTGGGGACGACGAGTCCGCGACCGTCGGCGCGGGCTGCCGATGCGAGCAGAGAAGGTGGCGACACCCGATGGGGGGAATCGGGTGCCGCCACGAAAGCGACGCCCTACTTCAGGGG
>JAKPAC010000037.1 GCA_029779645.1 Actinomycetes bacterium
CTACCACACCCCCGGAATCCTGCGGATGCTCCGGGGGTTTTGTCGTCTGCGGGGCGCGGTAGCGCTGGCGTGGCCGCGCTGTCGCCGGCCTGCGCCCTACGCGGGCGGCCCGGCCGCCCGGCGCCGCCGGATGCGGTGCACGCTCTCGATCGCCAGCAGCAGGAGGGCGACGCCGATCGCGAGGTAGGTCGGCAGCTCCTCGATCGAGGTCGGCTCGGCAAGCACGAACGCCGCCGCGACGGCCAGCAGCACCGGCTCCACGTAGCTGAGCAGGCCGAACACGCTCAGCGGCAGCAGCTGACTCGAGCCGATGTACAGCAGCAGGGCGGCCGCGCCAACGATGCCGAAGCCCGCGAGGCTGAGCGCCGAGCCGGGGTCGCGGAACGTGCTCAGGGTCGGGTCGTCGAGCAGCAGCAGGGTGAGGGCGACCGGAAGGCAGAGCGCGAGCTCCATCGTCAGGCCCGCGCTGCCGCCGATGCGCGCCAGGCGGCGCACCGTGAAGTACAGCGGGTAGCCGAGCGCCACGACCAGGGTCTCCCACGAGAGCCCGCCGAACTGCCAGATCTGATAGGCGACGGCGACGCCGGCGATCGCCACGGCGGCGATGCGCCACGGGCCGAGGCGCTCCTTGAACAGCAGGCGACCGGTCAGCGCGAGCGTGATCGGCATGATGAAGTAGCCGAGCGCCACCGGCAGCCCCTGCCCCTGCCCGGGGGCCCAGGTGAACAGCCACTGCTGCACCCCGAGCATCGCCGCCGTGAACAGGAGGGTGAGCCCGAGCTGCGGGCGTCCCGCGATCCGCTTCAGCAGCGAGCGCACGCCCGCCCAGCGCCGCGTCGCCGAGAGGAAGACGACGAGCATCGCGACCGTGAACAGCGTGCGCCAGCCGAAGAACTCGTTGCCGGTGAAGTCGAGCGATGCCGAGAGCACGAACACCACGACGAACAGCAGCGAGGCGCTGATGGATGCCGCGACCCCGAGCCGCGTTCGTGTCTCGCCCTGCATCACCGATCCTGCCCCGTCCGCGCGTTCGCCTGCCCGCGCATGCGCGCCGTATCGTCACACCAGCGTACGTGCGTCTGCGCCGGACTGCGATCTGCGGACGCCCGCTGCCGCGCCGCCCATCGCCGCGCGTGCCGCGCCGGCGCGTGGCAGCCGCCGGCGGCATCGGCTCAGCTCGTGATGACCAGCTCGTCCGGCGAGGGTCGATGCCCGCCGGTGCAGCGCAGCTCGACGCGCACGGGCGCGCCGCAGCCGGCGTGGCTGAGCTCGGGCGTGCCGTCGTGGGGAAGATGCCTGCGGCCCCACTGCCCGAGCGCGAACAGCGCCGGCATGAGGTCGAGCCCGCGCTCGGTGAGCGCGTACTCGTGCCGCGTGCGCTGGCCCGGCTCCTGGTACGGCCGGCGCTCGAGCAGCCCCGCGTCGACGAGCTCGCGCAGCCGCTTCGCGGTGACCGCCTCGGTCATCCCCACGCGCGCGGCGAAGGCGTCGAAGCGCGTCGTGCCGTAATACGCCTCGCGCATGAGCAGCATGGTCGAGCGCGAGCCGACGAGCTGCATGGCGCGGTCGACGGGGCAGTTGTCGCCCGCGGGGCTGTTTCCGCGCTCCGCGGCCTTTCCGGCGAGCTGGATGGGCATGCGTAAGAGTCTAGCCTCTGACTTGCCAAAGCAATAGTCAGGCCCATAGTGTGCACAGCATGGGTTCATCCAGCCAGGCCGGCACCGTCGCCGCCACGCGCACGCGCGCCATCCTGTTCGTCACGCTCGGCGCGGGCTTCATGTCGGGTCTCGACCTCTTCGTCGTCAACGTGGCCTTCGATCCGATCGGCGCGAGCCTCGGCGTCGGCACGGGCGGCGGCCCCTCGATGGCCGACCTCAGCTGGATCCTCAACATCTACGCGGTCGTCTTCGCCGCGCTGCTCGTGCCGTTCGGCCGCCTCGCCGACCGCTACGGCCGCAAGCGCATCTTCGTCGGCGGGCTCGCCCTGTTCGTGCTGGCCAGCGCGGCGTGCGCCCTGAGCGGCAACGTGTGGATGCTGGTGGTCTTCCGTGGCCTGCAGGCCGCCGGTGCGGCGGCCATGACCCCGACGAGTCTCAGCATCCTGATGGCGGCGCTGCCGCCGCAGAAGCGGCTCGGCGGCGTGCGCATGTGGTCGGCCGTCGGCGCGATCGCGGCGGCGGTGGGCCCGACGGTCGGCGGCTTCCTCGTGCAGATCTCGTGGCAGTGGGTGTTTCTGATCAACCTGCCCATCGGCATCGCGCTGCTGTGGTTCGCGGTGCGCGATGTGCGCGACACCCCACAGGATCGCGACGCCCCCACGCCCGACCTCGGCGGCGCGCTCATCCTCGCCTCGGCCGTCGGCCTGTTCGCGCTCGCCCTCGTCAAGAGCCCCGACTGGGGCTGGGGGAGCCCGCTCACCCTCGGCGTGCTCGCCGCCTCCATCGTGCTGACTCTGGTGTTCGCCTGGCGCTCGCGCCGACACGTCGCGCCCGTGATCGCCCCGGCGCTGCTGCGGGTGCCCACCTTCCTGTGGGCCAACATCGCCATGATCATCTTCAACGTCGCGTTCGCATCCAACATGCTGATCGTCGTGCTGTGGATGCAGCAGGTCTGGGGCTGGCCGGCATGGCTCACCGGGCTCGCCATCGGGCCGGGGCCCGCGATGGTGCCGATCACGGTCGCGTTCACCGCGCGCTTCCTTCCCCGCGCGACGCCCGCGCGCCTCGCCTCGCTCGGCGCGCTGCTGTTCGGCATCGGAGCCGTCTACGTCGCCCTCTTCATCGGCACCGAGCCCAACTACTGGCTCGGGTTCTTCCCGGGCTGGATCATCGGCGGGATCGGCGTGGGCTTCGCCCTGCCGAACCTCATGGCCGGGGCCGCCCACGATCTGCCGCCCGCGCAGGCCTCGACGGGCAGCGGTGTGATCACGATGGCCCGGCAGATCGGGTTCGTGATCGGCATCAGCATGCTGTTCGCCATCGTCGGCAACGTCCAGGGCCCCGCCGCGGCAGAGCCCTTCCTCCTCGCCCTCTGGGCCTCGGTCGGCGTGCTCGCGCTCGCGGTGGCGGCGGGCTTCGGCATGGCCTCGACGAAGAAGCCGGCGGGGGCGGTGGCATCCGCCGCGCCGTCGGCCGCACCCGGCGCCGGCCGGCCCGGCGCCGCCACCGCCGACGAAGCCCCCGAGCCGGCTGCGGAAGGCGCCTCGTCTTGAGCGCCCCCCGCGTGAGCCCGACCCGCGCGGGCATCATCGTCTTCGTGGCCGTCGGCGCCTCGTTCATGTCGGGCCTCGACCTGTTCGTCGTGAACGTGGCGTTCGACCAGATCGCGGCCAGCTTCGGCGTCGGCGCGGCGGGCGGGCCCACCTTCGGCGACCTCAGCTGGATCCTGAACATCTATGCCGTGATCTACGCCGCGCTGCTGGTGCCGCTCGGGCGTCTGGCCGATCGCTACGGCCGCCGGATGATGTTCGTCGGCGGGCTCGCGCTGTTCGTGCTCTCGAGCGCGGCGTGCGCGCTGGCCTGGGACGTGTGGGCGCTCGTGGTCGCTCGCGCGCTGCAGGCCGCCGGCGCGTCGGCGATGACGCCGACCGGGCTGAGCATCCTGCTGGCCGCGCTGCCCGTGCACAAGCGGGTCGGCGGCGTGCGCATGTGGTCGGCGACGGGGGCCGCCGCCGCGGCGATGGGCCCCACGGTCGGCGGGTTCCTCGCGCAGATCGCCTGGCAGTGGGTGTTCCTCATCAACCTGCCGATCGGCGCGGTGCTGCTGTGGTTCGCCATCCGCCACGTGCGCGACACCGAGCGCGACCCCGATGCGAGAACGCCCGACCTGTTCGGCGCGCTCCTGCTCGCGTTCGCCGTCGGTCTGTTCGCGCTCGGGCTCGTGCAGAGTCCCGAGTGGGGCTGGGCGAGCCCCGCCACGATCGGGGCGCTCGTCGCCTCGGGGCTGACCGCGCTGCTGTTCGTCTGGCGCTCGCGGCGGCACAGCTCGCCCGTGATCAATCCCGCGCTGCTGCGCATCCGCACCTTCATGTGGGCCAACTCGGGGATGCTGATCTTCAACATCGGCTTCTCGGCGAACACCCTCATCTACGTGCTGTGGATGCAGCAGGTCTGGGGCTGGCCGGCGTGGCTCACCGGGCTGGCCGTGGCCCCGGGGCCCGCCATGGTGCCGATCACGGTCGCGCTCACCTCGCGCTTTCTGCGCGGCGTGCCGCCCGCCCGCCTCGCGACGATCGGCGCGCTCGTGGTCGCCGCCGCGACGGCCTACATCGCGCTCAACTTCGGCCTCGAGGCCAATTACTGGACCGGCTTCTTCCCGGCGACGATCGTCAGCGGCATGGGCGTCGGGCTCGCCTCGCCGAACCTGATGGCCTCGGCCGCGCAGGAGCTGCCGCCCGCGCAGAGCTCGACCGGCACCGCGATGATGACGATGGCCCGGCAGATCGGCTACGTCATCGGCATCAGCGTGCTGTTCGCGATCATCGGGGCGCAGCAGGTCGCCGCAGACGGCTTCCGGGCGGCGCTGTGGGTGTCGTTCGGCGCGCTCATCGTCGCGTCGCTCGCCGGGCTCGGCATCGCCGCCGCGCGCCGGACGCGTCGACCGGCGCCGTCGTCGACGTCGCGCACGCGCGCCGCCGAGCTGGACGAGCCCGAGGGGGCGCCGGAGCCCGCGTAGCGGGCGACCCCGTGCGTCGTCGACCCCGTGCGCGGCTGCCTCGCCCGGCGCTGGCACCGGGCGGAGCCGGCATCGCGCGCGATGGATGCCGCGACCCGTGGCTACAGCGGAGCCCAGCCGCTCGGACCCTGCGTGCCCGCCGCGTACTCGTCGAGCGGCACCGCGCCCGCGCGCCAGGCGTCCAGCACGGGCTGCACGATGTGCCAGCACTGCTCGGCCGTGTCGCCGCGCACCGAGAGCGTCGGATCGCCGTCGAGGATCCCGGCGAGCACCTCGCCATAGGGGCTCAGCCCGCCGTCGGTGAAGCTCGCCGACATCACGGCCCGGTCGAGCGAGAACGGGTCGCCCTCGCCCTCGCCGTTGATGTTGATGTTGATGTTGATGTTGATCGCGAGATCGATCCGGTCGGGCCCCAGCACGATCCGCAGGGCATCCGGCTGCGGCGTGCCGGTGAACCCGGTCGGCATACGCAGCGGCTTGAATCGCATGACGATCTCGCGCCGGAGCGCGCCGAGCGCCTTGCCCGAGCGCAGCGTGAACGGCACCCCCGCCCAGCGCTCGGTGGCGACCTGGAGCGTCACCTCTGCGAGCGTCTCGGTGTCGCGCGCGGGATCGACCCCCGGCGCGTCGGCGTACGCCGCGAACTCGCGATCGCCCACCCGACCGGCCGTGTAGCGGGCCCGGCGCGAGGAGGCCACGGGGTCATCGCGCCACACGCGTGTGGCGTGCAGCGCCGCCGAGATCGCATCGCGCAGCTCGCCCTCATCGAGCGAGGCGGGGCGCTCCATGGCGACGATCGCGAGCACCTGCAGCAGATGGCTCTGCAACATGTCGACGAGGGCGCCGGCGTGGTCGTAGTAGTCGGCGCGGCCCTCGAGGCCGAGCTCCTCGTCGTAGCGGATCACCACCGATTCGATGTGCTCGGCCGACCACGTGGGCTCGAACACGCGATTCGCGAATCGCATGCCGAGCACGTTCAGCACGGTCGATCGCCCCAGGAAGTGGTCGACCCGGTGCACCTGCGACTCGGGGAGGATCGTGGCGAGGCGCTCGTTCAGCGCGTGCGCGTGGGCCTCGTCGGCGCCGAAGGGCTTCTCGAGCGCCACGATCAGGCCCGGGGGACGCGTGGTGCCGGCGAGCGCCGCGCCGGCCTGCGCGGCGACGGCCGGGGGCAGGGCGAAGTACAGGGCGACCCGGCCCTCGCTCGCGGCCAGCAGCCCCTCGAGGGCGTCCGGGTCGGTGACGTCGGCCCGCCGATAGCGGGTCGAGCGCAGGAGCGCCTCGACGGCGGGACCCGAGGCATCCATCGTCGCGAATGCGGCTCGGACGACGCCCTGCCAGTGCTCGTCGTCCCAGTCGTCCTGCCCCGCACCGAGCAGGCGCACATCGCGCTCGGGCTCGAGCGTGAGCAGCTGGCCCAGGGCGGGCAGCAGGAGGCGGGAGCTCAGATCGCCTGACGCGCCCAGGATGCAGAGCGTCGTGGTGCCACGCATGCCCTCAGCCTAGGCGAGCCGAGCCGCCCTCGACAGGGTGCGCGTGGCTCGGGCTGCGCCGTGTCTCGGGGCGCCGTGCCCCGGGCCGCGCCGCGGTGCAGCAGGGCGGGCGGGGTGCCGTCGCCCGGCGCCCCGCCCACCCTCGTCTGGTGCGCTTCCCGCTCAGCCGTTGGCCTCGAGCGCGACGGGCTTCCATTCCTCCCACGTGGCGAGGCGCTTCGCGTACATGGCGGGGACCACCATGGTCGGCGCGATGCCGAAGAATGCGCGCAGCGGCGGGTTCTCGGCATCCACGATCTTCAGGATCGCCTTGCCGGCCGCGACCGGGTCGCCCTGCTTGCGCATGGGAGAGTCGGGCGCCGCGGCTGCCGCCTCGGCCGATGCCTGGCGGAACGCGTCGTACTCGGGCATCGCCTCGGCGCGCACCGCGCTCGAGCCCGACCAATCGGTGGCGAAGCCGCCGGGCTCGATGAGCGTGACCTTGATGCCCTGGCCGGCGACCTCCTGCGCGAGCGACTCGGTGAGGCCCTCGAGGGCCCACTTCGAGGCGTGGTAGCCGCCCAGGTTCGGGAACGCGACCACGCCGCCGATCGTCGAGATCTGGATGATGTGCCCCGAGCCCTGCGCGCGGAGGATGGGCAGCGCGGCGTGCACGACGTGGAGCACGCCGAGGAGGTTCACCTCCATCTGCTCGCGCAGCTGCTCGGGCGTGATCTCTTCGATCATGCCGAACAGGCCGTAGCCGGCGTTGTTGACGACGACGTCGAGCTGGCCGAAGTGCTCGGCCGCCTTCGTCACGGCGGCGAAGACGCCGTCGCGGTCGGTCACGTCGAGCTGCAGCGGGAGCACCGCGTCGCCGTACGCGGCGACCAGGGGCTCGAGCGCGCTCGTGTTGCGCGCGGTGGCGGCAACGCGGTCGCCGCGCTCAAGCGCGTTCTTCGCGAACTCCATCCCGAAGCCGCGGCCGGCGCCGGTGATGAACCAAGTCTTGGTCATGGGGAATCCTCCTCGATTGCATGTATCTGCACTCTAGGCCACAACTGACACTTGGTGCCAAGAATGACACCGTGGCTATGATGAAGGCATGATCGAGCCAGCGACCGGAGCCCCGAGCCCCGCGCAAAGCCCCGCGCCCGGCGGCCCGCGCGAGGGCGAGTCCCTCCGCGAGCGCACGCGACGCGCGGTGCAGTCCGAGCTCATCGACGCCGCCCAGGAGCTGTTCGCGCAGCGCGGGTACGAGGCCGTCACGGTCGACGAGATCGCCGAGGCGGTGGGCATCTCGCGACGCAGCTTCTTCAGGTACTTCGGCAGCAAGGAGGCGCTGGTGCTCGGCAAGTACGATCGCCAGGGGGAGTCGTTCGCGGCGCTGCTGGCCGATCGCCCCGCCGGCGAGGCGCCGTGGGCCGCGCTGCGGCGGATGTTCGACGGCGTCGTGGCCTACATCTCGGACCCCGATCTCGCGGTGCGCGCCGCGGAGCTCGACCGCGTGATCCAGGCGTCCGAGACGCTCCGCGCCGGCTACCTCGAGCGCATGGAGCGCTCGCAGCGGCTCATCGTCGCCGAACTGGTGCGCCGCGAGCGCGAGCGCGGCGCGGCCGGCGCGGCGACCGGCCACGAAGCCGCGGACGCGACGGATGGCTCGCGGGCGCTGGGCTATGCGGCGGTGGTCGCCGCGGCGTTCGCCGCCATGTCGGCGGCGCGGCGCCTGGCGCAGGAGGCGGGGCTGCCGCTGGGGGAGGCCCTCGACGTCGCGATGGGCGCCGTCGCCGCGATCCGGGCGGACGACACCGCCGTCTAGATTGCTGGGGCTGGCGTTGGGGTGGGGTCGGGATCGCCGATTCGCGTGCCGCGGACCGCCACGCGGACCGCATCCGATCGTCATGCGTCAGGGTGCATTCAGGTCGAGCGATTAGGCTTGGTTCGTACGCGCCGGCTGATGGCGTCGGTACGCCACTTTTCCCGCAAACGACGACGGCGCCAAACGATGACGCGGCGCCAAAGGAGCGACCGTGTCGACCTCTGCATATGAAGACCACCGCAGCGCCTGGGTATCTCGCGAGGAGCTTGCCGAGCGACTGATCCCGCTGATCGGCCGCCTCTACCGCGACTACGGCGTCGTGACCTCGGTGCACGGCCACCGCATCATCAACCTCTCGGCGATGGGAGTGATCGAGGCGCACGAGCGCGTGCTGCAGCTCGGTCACCAGGAGCTCTCGCTCGAGCAGTCGCGCACCGTGCTCGAGGCGCTGCTCGCCATCGAGCCCGGCCCCGCGTCGCTCGACATCGCCCGTCTCGCGGCGGCGCTGGATGCCGCCGGCCCGGACGTCGACGTCGAGGCGCACCTGCGCGGCCAGCTCGCCGAGCTGCTGACGGCAGAGCCCGCGCCGAGCGGCAACAGCACCGACGTGGTGCTCTACGGCTTCGGTCGCATCGGCCGCCTGCTCGCCCGCATCCTGATCACGCACGCAGGCAACGGCCACGGGCTGCGCCTGCGCGCCGTCGTGGTTCGCCGTGGTGCCAAGAACGACCTCGTCAAGCGGGCGAGCCTGCTCGAGCGTGACTCGGTGCACGGCCTGTTCCCGGGCATCGTGACGGTTGATGAGGAGCACGACGTCATCATCGCCAACGGCACCCGCATCCAGGTCATCTACGCGAACGACCCGGCCGCCATCGACTACACCGCCTACGGCATCAACGACGCCGTCGTCGTCGACAACACGGGTCGCTGGCGTGACGAGGAGGGCCTCGGCCAGCACCTCAAGAGCAAGGGCGTCGCCCGCGTGCTGCTCACCGCGCCCGGCAAGTCGCCGCTGAAGAACATCGTCTACGGCATCAACCACAAGGACATCGAGCCCACCGACAAGATCCTGTCGGCCGCCTCGTGCACCACCAACGCCATCACGCCCGTGCTCAAGGCGATCGATGAGGCTTACGGCGTCGAGCGGGGCCACGTCGAGACCGTGCACTCGTTCACGAACGACCAGAACCTCACCGACAACTTCCACACCGGCGACCGACGCGGCCGCTCCGCGGTGCTGAACATGGTCATCACCGAGACGGGCGCGGCGACGGCGGTGGCCAAGGCGCTGCCCGAGTTCGCCGGCAAGCTCACGGGCAGCAGCATCCGCGTGCCCACCCCGAACGTGTCGCTCGCGATCCTGAACCTCACGCTCACGAACCCCGCGACCAAGGACGAGGTCAACGACTACCTGCGCCGCGCCTCGCTGCACTCGAAGCTGCGCCAGCAGATCGACTACGTCGAGTCGCCCGAGGTGGTCTCGACCGACTTCGTCGGCTCGCACCGCGCCGGCATCGTCGACGGTCTCGCGACCATCGTGAACGACGTGAACATGGTGCTGTACGTCTGGTACGACAACGAGTACGGCTACTCGTACCAGGTGATCCGCGTGCTCGAGCACATGGCGGGCGCGCACCCCGCCGTGTTCCCCAAGCGCGAAGAGGTCCGGCTCGCGAAGGTCTGAGCGGCGCTTGGGATCGGGGTGGATCGCGCGCGGCGCGAGATAGTACTCGATTCGCGGTCGATTCGCGACAGGTTTACGCTTGAGGGATGAAGTTCACGAAATTCGCCCCCATCGTTCTGGCGACGGCGCTCCTGGTCGGCTGTGCGGCAACCCCGCAGGCCGGCGAGAGCGTCGAGCCGTCCACTCCCGCGTCGTCCTCCGCTGACGCGGGTGCCATCACCTCCTCGTCGCGGGTCACCTCGCTCGACGAGGCGCTGACGTTCGCCGCGACCATCACCGCCGACATGTCGAGCGCCAAGTACGAGGTCGTCAACACCTCGTCGAAGCTGCTCGAGTTCGCTCCGGGCGAGGTCAGCGACGCGGTGTTCGCCGAGGTGCAGCCCGAGCTCGAGACGATCGTCGCCGACGCCAAGGCCAGCGTGACCCGCGACGAGCTCGTCACGCAGATCGAGGCGCTGCAGGGCGTCGTCGCGCAGATCGAGACCGCGCGCGCATAGGCGCGTCGCCGCGACGGCCGTGCCGTCGTGCCAGGAGCCGGGGTCCGGGCGGACCCCGGCTCCTGCCGTTGCCGGCGAGGAGTCCTCGGCGCCGGCACGCCGAATCGACGCGGACGGCGGCGGCCGTCCGCAGGAAGCAGCACACAGCCATGACGAATGACGCGCCCTACATCGTGGCGACCGACGGCGCCTGCCAGGGCAATCCCGGGCCGGCGGGCTGGGCATGGGTCGCCGAAGACGGCCACTGGGCGGCCGGCTCGATCGCGGCGGGCACCAACAACGTCGGCGAGCTCCTCGCGCTGCTGCACGCGATTCGGGATCACGCGCACGTGCGCCACCTGACCGTGCAGGCCGACTCGATGTATGCGATCAACACCTATCGCTCGTGGATGGACGGACACGCGCGCCGCGGCTGGAAGACCTCCGCTGGGGCGCCGACGAAGAACGTCGAGATCCTGCGCGGGCTGATCGCCGTGCGCGACGCCCGTCGCGCCGACGGGCTGCCGGACGTCGTGCTCGAGCACGTGCGGGGCCACTCGGGCCATCGCCTGAACGGCTGGGCCGACGAGCGCGCGGTGCGCGCCGCGGGGCACGGCGCACAGGGGCGCGAGCTGATCTGGAGCACGCATCGCACCGCCGAGCGCATCGACGTGAGCGCGCCCGCGCCGACCTCCGGCGAAGATCGGCGACGCTAGCCGCCTCCGGGCCTCGCGCGTTCGGCGTTTTCTCAAAAAGCGCTGGTCAAGCGCCCAGAAATCTCCCAGCTTTCGGCCGAATGGGGGACATCCTGCGCGGCTGAAACCCGCTATTGTGGGAGTGGAGCCATCACGTATGCGCCGACCGCCAACCCCAATCGCGGGCCGTCATTCCCCAAAGTGACGCGCTGCGGCGCGGTGGCTCCGTTCGGGCCCCCTCGAGCCGTCCAGTCCCCAATGGACCACTCGAGGGGGCCTCTTGCGCGCCTGGGCCCGACACGCGATCCCGGGCGGCGGCCGCGGGCAACTACCATGGCAGAAGCCGGCGGTCACAGGATCGCCACGCTCGCGGCCGGCCGCTCCAGCTTGCGGCTCGCCCCACGACCCGCGGTTCGCCGCCCCAAGAAAGCCGAAGATGGACGCTTCCGACCCGCGCGACGAGATTCCGGCGCGCTCCACCCGCACGATCCTGACGCTCATCGGGATCGGCCTGTTCGCCGGCTTCCTCTCCGGGCTCTTCGGCGTCGGCGGCGGCATCGTGATCGTCCCGGCGCTCGTGCTGCTGGCCGGCTACAACCAGCGGCTGGCGGCGGGCACCTCGCTCGCCGCGATCGTGCCGACCGCCACGGTGGGCGTGATCTCGTACGGGGTGAGCGGCGAGGTCTCGTGGCTCGCGGCGCTGATCCTCGCCGCGGCGGCGGTGGTGGGCGCGCAGATCGGCACCGCGATCGCCCCGTGCATCTCGCAGCGCGCGCTGCAATGGGGCTTCGTCGCGTTCCTGCTCGTCGTGATCGTCAGCCTGTTCCTGGTGGTCCCCTCGCGCGACGGCGTGTTCGAGGTGTCGGTGCCCAGCGGGATCGGGCTCGTCGTGCTCGGCGTCGTCACCGGCATCCTCTCGGGCCTGCTCGGCGTCGGCGGCGGCATCGTGGTGGTGCCCATGCTCGTGCTGCTGTTCGGGGTGAGCGACCTCGAGGCCAAGGGCACCTCCCTGCTCATGATGATCCCGACGGCGCTCTCGGGCACCGTCGGCAACCTCCGCAGGAAGAACGTCGACCTGCTCGGCGCCGCGCTCATCGGCGGCTCGGCCTGCCTGATGACGGCGCTCGGCGCGTGGCTGTCGAAGTCGATCGACCCCGCGGTCGGCAACATCGTGTTCGCGGTCTTCCTCGTGGTGATCGCCGGCCGGATGGCGATTCAGGCCCTGCGCAACCGTCGCTGAGCGCCCCCGAGCGCCGAGGCGCGCACAGGCCCGCTCGATAGGATGGACGCGTGCCTGTGAACCCAGAACTCGTCGGCCGGGAGTTTCCGCCGACTGCCCCCTACCTCGTCGGTCGTGAGAAGGTGCGCGAGTTCGCGCGCGCCCTCCACTCGAGCGACCCGCTGCACCTCGACCCGATCGCCGCACGCGCGGCCGGGTACGCCGATGTCGTGGCGCCGACGACCTTTCCGATCGTGCTGCAGGACTTCACGCTGCAGCAGCTGCTCGCCCAGCCCGACTCGGGCATCGTGCTCTCGCGCGTGCTGCACGCCGAGCAGCGCTTCCAGTACACCCGCCCGATCGTGGCCGGCGACGAGCTCACCGCTGCGCTCGAGGTGACCGGCATCCGCTCGATGGGCGGCGGCACCATGGTCACCAGCGAGGCGCGCATCCGCGACGCTGCCGGCGAGCACGTCGTCACGGCGGTGTCGGTCCTGGTCGTCGGAGAGGCAGACGCATGAGCACGGCATCCACCCCCGCCCTTTCGGCGCTGCAGCCCGGCGACGTCGTCGCGCAGCGCACCATCGAGCTCAGCCGAGAGATGCTCGTGCGCTACGCCGGGGCCTCGGGCGATTTCAACCCGATCCACTACCGTGACGACGTCGCGGCGCAGATGGGCCTGCCCGGCGTGCTCGCGCACGGGATGCTCACCATGGGCCTCGCGGTCGAGACCGTCTCGGCCTGGCTCGGCCCCGAGCTGCAGATCCGCGAGTACGGCACGCGGTTCACGCGGCCGGTGGTCGTCGACCCCGTGACCGGCGCGAGCGTCGAGATCGTCGCGAAGGTCGGCGCCGTCGATGTCGATGCGGGCACCGCCCGCATCGACCTCACGGTGTCGTACGAGGGCAGGACCGTGCTCGGCAAGGCCCAGGTGCAGGTGGGCGCGCGAGCGCCGCGCAGCCATGGCTGAGATCACGCCGATCGCCCTTCGCTCGCTCACCACCCTGCGGGTCGGCGCGGCGCCCGCGCGCATGATCGACGCCGAGACCCGCGACGAGCTCGTCGCGGTGCTGCGGGAGGTCTGGGCGAGCGGCGACGAGTGGTTCGTGCTGGGCGGCGGCTCCAACCTGTTCGTGGGCGACGAGCCGTTCGACGGCACGGTCGTGCGCGTGCGCTCGGAGGGCATCGAGCGCCTCCCGGCCGGGGCCGGGCGGGTTCGCCTGCGCGTGCAGGCCGGGCAGAGCTGGGACGAGCTCGTCGCCTTCACTGTCGCTGCGGGACTCTCGGGCATCGAGGCGATGTCGGGCATCCCTGGCACCGTCGGCGCCGCGCCGGTGCAGAACGTCGGCGCATACGGGCAGGAGATCGTCGGCACGCTCGTCGAGGTCGAGCTGATCGACGAGCGCGATGGCGCGGTCTCGGTCGTGCCCGCCGCCGAGCTCGGGCTCGGCTTTCGGACCTCGGTGCTGAAGGAGCACTACGGCTCGGTGCGCGAGCGCTCGGCCGTGATCCTCTCGGTCACGCTCGAGCTGGAGCAGGTCGGCGACGCGGCGCGTCCGGTCGCCGGCGCGCAGCTGCGCCAGGCGCTCGGGCTCGGGGAGGCCGACGCGGTGACCCTGCGCTGGATCCGCGACCGCGTGCTCGAGATCCGCGCGAGCAAGGGCATGGTGCTCGACGACGCCGACCCCGACACGTACAGCGCCGGCTCGTTCTTCCAGAACATCGTCGTGCCGGCCGCGGTCGCGCGTGCCCTGCCCCCGGAATGCCCGCGCTGGCCGGTGCATCCCGATGTCGATCGCGTCACCGTCGTGCCCCTCGCGCAGTACGACGGGATGCTGCCGCCCGCGCCGGGCGCGAGCCCCGACGTGAAGATCAGTGCCGGCTGGCTCATCGAGCAGGCCGGGCTACGCAAGGGCTACCGCATGCCCCGCTCGCGTGCCGGGCTCTCGACCAAGCACGCGCTGGCGCTGACCAACCGCGGCGGGGCCACGGCCGCCGAGATCGCGGAGCTCGCGCGCCTGATCCAGGTGCGGGTGCACTCGGACTTCGGGATCAACCTGCAGCCGGAGCCCGTGCTGATCGGCATCGAGCTCTAGGCCGCCCTCGCCGGGGATGCGCGCCGAGCGGCCGCGCATCCCCGGCGGGACGCTAGCTGAACAGCGCGCGCAGGCGACGGACGCCCTCGAGCAGCGAGGCGTCGTCGAGCGCGTACGACAGGCGCAGGTAGCCAGACGGGCCGAAGGCCTCGCCCGGCACCACGGCGACCTCGGCCTGATCGAGGATCAGGTCGGCCAGCTCGAGCGAGGTGTCGGCGCGGACGCCGCCCCATTCGCGGCCGAGCAGGCCGGTGACGTCGGGGTAGACGTAGAAGGCGCCCTCGGGCATCGGCACGCTCACGCCCGGGATCTGGCGCAGCTCGTCGACGATCAGCTGGCGGCGGCGGTCGAAGGCCTCGCGGAAGCGCAGCGCCTCGTCCTGCGGGCCGGTCAGCGCGGCGAGCGCCGCGCGCTGCGCGATGTTGTTCACGTTGCTCGAGAGGTGCGACTGCAGGTTCGCCGCCACCTTGATGGCGTCGGCGGGCCCGATCATCCAGCCCACGCGCCATCCCGTCATCGCGTAGGTCTTCGCGACGCCGTTCACGAGCAGCGTCTGGCCGGCCAGCTCGGGCACCGCGGCCAGGATCGAGGTGAACTCGACGTCGCCGTAGACGAGGTTCTGGTAGATCTCGTCGGTGATGACCCAGATGCCGTGCTCGAGCGCCCACTGGCCGATGGCTCGAACCTGCTCGGGCGAGTAGACGGCGCCGGTGGGGTTGGAGGGCGAGACGAACACGAGCACGGTGGTGCGCTCGGTGCGCGCGGCCTCGAGCTGCTCCACAGTCACCAGATAGTCCTGCGACGAGTCGGCGAAGACCTCGACGGGCACGCCGTCTGCGAGGGCGATCGCCTCGGGGTAGGTGGTCCAGTACGGCGCGGGCAGGAGCACCTCGTCGCCGGGGTTCACGACGGCCTGGAATGCCTGGTAGACGGCCTGCTTGCCGCCGTTGGTGACGAGCACCTGCGCGGGCTCGACCTCGACGCCCGAGTCGCGCAGGGTCTTGGCGGCGATCGCGGCGCGCAGCTCGGGCAGGCCGGCCGCGGGCGTATAGCGGAAGTTCGCCGGGTCTTGAAGTGCGGTGGCGGCGGCATCCACAATGAACTGCGGCGTACTGAAATCGGGCTCACCGGCGGCGAAGCTGATCACCGGGCGGCCGGCGGCCTGGAGCGCTTTCGCCTTGGCATCGACCTTCAGGGTTGCTGATTCGGCGATGGCGGAAAGCTTGCGGGAGAGGGGTGCGCGTTCGGTCACGTCTTCGAGCGTAACGGCTGAACAGGGCAACCGGAATCCAGGGCCGAACTCTGAGACTGAGTGTCGCGTAGACTGAGACTTCGTCCCACATAAGTCGATCTGTGAGGAGCCCGTCATGACCGCCGAATCCGCATACCACCCGCCCGTGGCCGACTACGCCTTCCTGTACGGGGAGGCCTTCGGCGTCGACGTGGTCGCCCGCGCGACCGACGGCGCGATCACCGCCGCCGACGCCGTGGCGGTGCTCGCCGGCGCAGGCGACTTCGCCGCCGCGGTGCTTGCCCCGCTCGACGCGGTCGGCGACCGCGACGGCGCCCGACTGGTCGATGGCGAGGTGCGGATGCCGGAGGGCTTCGCCGCGGCCTACCGCCGGTTCGCCGACGCGGGGTGGGTCACGGCGGAGGCGCCCGTCTCGGCGGGCGGCGACGGCCTGCCCGGCGTCGTGCGCGCCGGGCTCGGCGAGATGTGGAACGCCTCGAACGCGGCGCTGGCGCTGTCGTGGCTGCTCACAGCCGGGCAGATCCACGCGCTCGACGCCTTCGCCTCCCCGTTCGTGCGCGAGCGGTTCCTCAGCCGGCTCGTGACCGGCGAGTGGACCGGCACGATGAACCTCACCGAGCCGGAGGCCGGCACCGACCTGGGCGCGATCCGCACCATGGCGACGCCCCGTGACGACGGCACGTGGGCGATCAGCGGGCAGAAGATCTTCATCACCTGGGGCGACCACGACGCGGCCGAGAACATCGTGCACCTCGTGCTGGCGCGCACCCCGGACGCGCCCGCCGGCGCGAAGGGGCTCTCGCTGTTCGTCGTGCCGCGACGCATCGTCGGCGACGACGGCACACTCGGGGCGCGCAACCGCGTGAGCACCGTCGCGGTCGAGCGCAAGCTCGGCATCCACGGCAGCCCGACCTGCGTGCTGGCCTACGAGGAGGCCGCCGGCTACCTCGTGGGCGAGGTCGGCGGCGGGCTCGCCGGCATGTTCGTCATGATGAACTCGGCCCGCGTGGCGATGGGCTTCCAGGCGACCGGCATCTCGGACCGCGCCTTCCAGCGCGCGCACGCCTACGCGCAGCAGCGCATCCAGGGCCCCGTGCTGGGTCGCCCCGGCGGCACGCCGATCGCCGAGCACCCCGACGTGCGGCGGCTGCTGCTGTCGATGTCGAGCCGCGTCTTCGCCATGCGCGCCCTCGGCGTCTTCGTCAGCGAGCTGTTCGATCGGGCGGCGCTGGGCGGTGCGGACGCCGCCGAGCTGCACACCCTCGCCGAGTTCTTCGTCCCGATCCTCAAGGGCTGGTCGACCGAGGAGGCCCTCGGCGTCACCTCCGACGCCATCCAGGTCTTCGGCGGCATGGGCTTCATCGAAGAGACCGGGGTCGCGCAGCACTACCGCGACGCCCGGATCACCACCATCTACGAGGGCACCACCGCGATCCAGTCGAACGACCTCATCGGGCGCAAGACCATCAGGGACGGCGGCGCGACGGCCCAGGCGCTGTTCGGCCGGATCGACGCGACCGTCGATGGGCTGCGGGGGCTGCGGCATCCGCTCGCCGAGCGCACCGCCGATCGGCTGACGCGCGCCGTCGAGTCGGCCCGCCGGGCGACCGCCGCGCTGCTGCGCGAGGCCGAGCACCCCCGCGAGGCGTATGCGGTCAGCGTGCCGTACCTGCTGCTGCTCGGCACGCTCGCGGGCGGGTGGATGCACGGGCTCGCGATCGACGCGGTGCTGGCGCGGGGCCACGAGTCGGACGGCGACGCGGCCCGCCTCACCGCGGCCGACTTCTACGGCGCGCACTACCTCCCGCGCGTGCACGCCCTCGCCGAGGCCATCGCCGCCGGCGAGATCGCGTAGCGGCGCCACGCGAAATCGGGCCCCGGCGGCGAGCGGCTGCTCGCAGTCGGGGCCCGATTTCGCGCTGCTGGGGTGCTAGTCGATCGACACCAGGTGGCGGGTGTAGGCCGCCGTGGTGAGGAAGGTCGGGAAGTCGAGGCTCAGCGCGACCTCGCGGAAGATCTCGGCGGCGTCCTCGAAGCGGTCGCGCTCGGAGCGCTCCACCTCGCCGAGCACCTGGGTCACGACGCCCTCGACGTATTCGCGGGTCACCGCGGTGCCCTCGGCCGTGTGCTGATCCTGGTGGATCCACTGCCAGATCTGCGAGCGGCTGATCTCGGCGGTCGCCGCGTCAGAGACGACGTGGTCGATCGGCACGGCGCCGTGGCCGCGCAGCCACGACTCGATGTAGCGGATCGCGCCCGAGACGTTGTCGTGCACGCCCTGCTCGGTGATCGAGCGGCCGGTGTGCACGTCGAGCAGCTGCGCCGCGGTCACCTCGACGTCGTCGCGCTGGCGGTCGAGCTGGTTGGGGCGCTCGCCCAGGACGGCGTCGAACTCGGCGCGGGCCTCGGGCACGAGGTCGGCGCGTGCCACCCAGGTGCCGTCGAAGCCGTCGCCGGCCTCGCGGCGCTTGTCGGCGCGGACGCGCTCGATCACGCGCGCGTTGCCCTCGGGGTCGCTCGGGTCGGTGATGAACGCGCTCATGCCGCCGATGGCGTGCGCGCCGCGACGGTGGCAGGTCTTGACGAGCAGCTCGGTGTAGGCGCGCATGAACGGCACCGTCATCGTGACCTCGTTGCGGTCGGGGAACACGAAGCGCGCGCCGCGGCCGCGGTAGTTCTTCACGATCGAGAAGATGTAGTCCCAGCGGCCGGCGTTCAGGCCCGCGCAGTGGTCGCGCAGCTCGAAGAGGATCTCATCCATCTCGAACGCGGCGGGCAGGGTCTCGATCAGGACGGTGGCGCGGATGGTGCCGTGCGGGATCCCGATGTACTGCTCGCTGAAGGTGAACACGTCGTTCCACAGGCGCGCCTCTTCCGAGCTCTCGAGCTTGGCGAGGTAGAAGTAGGGGCCGCGGCCGTCGGCGATGAGTCGCTGGGCGTTGTGGAAGAAGTAGAGGCCGAAGTCGACCAGCGAACCCGAGGCGGCCAGGGTGCGGCCGGTGCGGTCGGTGTAGCGCAGGTGCTGCTCGGGCAGGTGCCAGCCGCGTGGACGCATCACGATCGTGGGCGTCTGCTCGGCGGTGACCTCGTAGAGCTTGCCCTTCGAGCAGGTGTGGCTGAGGGTGCCGCGGATGGCGTCATACAGCGTGATCTGGCCGCCGATGATGTTGCGCCAGGTCGGCGACGTGGCGTCCTCCTGGTCGGCGAGCCAGACCTTCGCGCCCGAGTTCAGGGCGTTGACGGTGGTCTTCGGGTCGGTCGGGCCCGTGATCTCGATGCGACGGTCCTCGAGGCCGGGGCCGGCGCCGGCGACACGCCAGTTCGCGTCCTCGCGGATGTGGCTGGTGTCTGCGCGGAAGCTCGGGTCGTGCCCGTTGCCGATCTCGAAGCGGCGGCGCATGCGGTCTGCGAGCCGATCGTGGCGCTGCCCACCGAAGCGGTGGTGCAGCTCGACGAGAAACTCGATTGCCGCCGGCGTGAGGATCTCGTCAAAGCGTTCGTGGAGCGAGCCGACGATCTCGATCGAGGGGCCCTGCGGGGTGGTGCGGTGATTCGTCGTGGGCGCGATGCCCGTGGCGGGTGCGGTCATGGCCGTGTCCTGTCTGGGTGTGTGTTGAGAAAGCGATGCTCGGGATGCCGCGAGACGCGGATGCCGAAACACCTGACTCCACTCTGAGTGAAGTTTTGGGTGCCGGTGGACCAAATCGGGTGAGAAGAATTTCGAAAGTTCTGTTTTGTGGCAGAATCGTGGCATGACGACGATCGATACCCCCGCTGTGAGCGATGAAGAGCTCGAAGTCGACGCGCTGACGATGGGCCGCCGCATCCGGCAGCTGCGCACCGAGCGCGGCATCACGCTCGACGAGCTCGCGGCGGCGGTCGAGCGAGCGCCGAGCCAGCTCTCGATGATCGAGAACGGCAAGCGCGAGCCCAAGCTGACCCTGCTGCGCGCGATCGCCCGCGCGCTCGACACGACGATCGACGCCGTGATGGAGTCGGGACCGCTCGACGAGCGCTCGGCGCTCGAGATCTCGCTCGAGCGGGCCATGAAGGGCAGCACGTTCCAGAGCCTCGGCATCGAGCCGTTCCGCATCGGCAAGTCGATTCCGACCGACATCCTCAAGACGGTGCTCGCGCTGCAGGGCGAGATCGAGCGGCTGCAGGACGAGCGCGCGGCCACCCCGGAGGAGGCGCGGCGCGCCAACGTCGCCCTGCGTCGCCTGATGCGCTCGCAGAACAACTACTTCCCGGAGCTCGAGGCGCAGGCCCGCGAGATCCTCGACGCGGTCAACCACCCCGGCGGCCCGCTCACGCAGCGCACCGCGAGCGACATCGCCGCGCACCTGGGATTCACCCTGCACTACGTCTCGGACCTTCCGCAGACCACCCGCAGCGTCGCCGACATCAAGAACGGCCGGCTCTACCTCTCGAGCGCGCTCACCGCGAAGGGCGACCCGCGCACCGCGGTGCTCCAGGCCCTCTCGAGCCGCATCCTCGGCCACGAGGAGCCCGCCAGCTACGCGAGCTTCCTGCGGCAGCGCGTCGAGACGAACTACCTTACCGGCGCGCTGCTGATCCCCGAGGCGCACGCGGTCCCGTTCCTCCAGGACGCGAAGGCCCGCCGCGCGATCTCGATCGAGGATCTCCGCGACGCCTACTCCGTCTCGTACGAGACCGCGGCGCACCGGTTCACGAACCTCGCCACGCGGCACCTCGACATCCGCGTGCACTTTCTCAAGGTGCACGAGTCGGGCACCATCACGAAGGCCTACGAGAACGACGACGTCAACTTCCCGACCGACACCCTGGGCTCGATCGAGGGGCAGATGTGCTGCCGCAAGTGGACGAGCCGTGTCGTGTTCGACGAGCCCGACCGCTTCAACCCGTACTACCAGTACACCGACACGGGCAACGGCACCTACTGGTGCACGGCGCGGGTCGAGTCATCCACCGATGGCGAGCACTCGGTGAGCGTGGGCGTGCGCTTCGACGACACCCGCTGGTTCATCGGCCGCGAGACCACCAACCGCGGCGTCTCGCGCCACGCGGTCGAGGTGTGCTGCCGCCGCGCGCCCGCGCAGCTCGAGGAGGCATGGCGTAAGCACTCCTGGCCGAACGTGCGCACCCCGCGTACACTGCTTGCGACGCTCCCGACCGGTGCGTTCCCCGGGGTCGACACCACCGATGTGTACGAGTTTCTCGAGGCCCACGCGCCGCGCTGATTCGGGCGCGCGGCGCTGAAGGGATCGGGCATGGGCGACGAGAGCACGAGCGGCGAGAACACCAGCGGCGAGAGCGCCAGCGACGAGAGCACCAGCGGCGAGGGGGCGCGCCGGGACGGCGCCAGCGAGACCGCGCAGCGCGAGCGGGCGGTGCTTGGCGCAGTGCCGAGCGGGCTGCTCATCGGCGGTGCGTGGGCGGATGCCGCGGCCGCAGCCACCTTCGACGTCACCGATCCCTCTACCGGCGGCGTCATCCGCACGGTGGCCGACGCCGACGCCGACGATGGCATCCGCGCCCTCGACGCCGCGGTCGTGGCGCAGGACTCCTGGGCCGCCACGCCGCCGCGCACCCGGAGCGACATCCTGCGCCGGGCGTTCGATCTCGTGCGGGAGCGCAGCGAAGACCTGGCGCTGCTGATGACGCTCGAGATGGGCAAGCCGCTCGCGGAGTCGCGCGCCGAGGTCGTCTACGGCGCCGAGTTTCTGCGCTGGTTCTCGGAGGAGGCCGTGCGCGTGAGCGGCCGATACGGCCAGAACCCCGAGGGCAGCGGGCGGATGATCGTCTCGCAGCGCCCGGTCGGGCCGGTGCTGCTGATCACCCCCTGGAACTTTCCGCTGGCGATGGCCACGCGCAAGATCGGGCCGGCGCTCGCCGCGGGCTGCACGGTGGTCGTGAAGCCCGCGTCGCTGACGCCGCTGACCACGCTGGCGCTGGCCGGCCTCATGCAGGAGGCCGGGGTGCCGGCCGGCGTGCTGAACGTGCTCACGACCACGCGCTCGGGCGCCGTGAGTGCGGCGATCATGGCCGATCCGCGGCTGCGCAAGCTCTCGTTCACCGGCTCGACCGAGGTGGGGCGAGGGCTCCTCGCCCAGGCCGCCGACGGGGTGCTGCGCGTGTCGATGGAGCTGGGCGGCAACGCGCCCTTCCTCGTGTTCGAGGACGCCGACCTCGACCGCGCCGTCGAGGGCGCGATGGTCGCCAAGTTCCGCAACATCGGCGAGGCGTGCACGGCGGCGAACCGCTTCATCGTGCACGAGTCGCTCGCGGAGGTCTTCACCAAGCGGGTCGCCGAGCGCGTGCGGGCGATGCGGGTCGGCCGCGGCACCGAGGCGGGGGTGCAGATCGGGCCCCTCATCGACGAGCGCGCGGTGACGAAGGCATCCAGCCTGCTTCGGGATGCCGTCGACCGGGGTGCGACCGTGCACACGGGCGGCGCGGTGCTGCGGGGCACGTTCTTCGCCCCGACCGTGGTGTCGGGGGTGCCGGCGGGGGCCGAGATCCTGCGCCAGGAGATCTTCGGGCCGGTGCTGGCGATCAGCGCCTTCGCCGACGAGGACGAGGCGGTGCGGCTGGCGAACGACACCGAGTTCGGGCTCGTCTCGTACGTCTACACGCGCGATCTCGCGCGGGGGCATCGGATGATCGATCGGCTCGAGACCGGCATGATGGGGCTGAACGTCGGGGTCGTCTCGAACGCCGCGGCGCCCTTCGGCGGCGTGCGACAGTCCGGCCTCGGTCGCGAGGGCGGACCGGAGGGCATCCACGAATACCTCGCGACGAAGTACACGCTGCTGCCGAACGACTGATGCCTCCCGTGGGGCGCGCGATGCCGTTCGCCGCGGTTCGCACGCGATCCCCGCACGCGATTGCGCATGGCGGGCGAGCGGCTCGGTTCGCGAGCCGCATGCGCATGCCGTACACTTGAGCGTGCAGTTGATATCTGCATTCTTTTGCCGTGCCTCGCGCCGGAGCGCAGTCCCCGACAACATGCTGGGTGAAAGAGTGTGGATTCCCTGAGGGATGCTTGTGGCATCCCATAGGGCGGTGGCTCAATTGGTAGAGCAGCGGTCTCCAAAACCGCAGGTTGCAGGTTCGAGTCCTGTCCGCCCTGCGCGTCGGCCCAGTGTCGGCACACGAAAGGTACATTCAGGTGAGTTCAGACGTCTACGGCGAGCCAGGCGACGACATCGTCGCGGCGAGCAAGACGGGGCGCGCGAAGAAGCCAAACATCTTCGCGCGGATCGCCCTGTTCATCCGGCAGGTCTTCGCTGAACTGCGCAAGGTGATCACGCCGACTCGCCAGGAGCTGGTCAAGTTCACCCTGGTCGTGCTTGCCTTCGTGGTCATCATGATGGGCATCGTCTACGGGCTTGATCTGCTGTTCGCCCTGGTTGTCAACGCGGTCTTCGGCATCCCGCGCTAGCGCGGGGCCGCCGAGCAGAGCTGCGGCCGGGTGCAGCGTCCCACCACGGTGGTGCACCCGATATCCATAAAGAAACGGAAGAGATTCAGTGTCACAACGTAATCTTGACGACGCCGATTGGGCGCCAAGCGCCGAGCAGTCGTCGGAAGACGACGAGGCCCAGGAAGGCAACTGGCTCGCCGGCGAGGTCGCCTCGTCCGAGCCTGCCGAACGGACCGCACTGCACGTCGAAGGCGACGCCGACGACGAGGACCTCTCCGACCTTGAAGACATCGACCTTGACGACCCGGAGGCAGACGCCATCGTGAACGACGCATTGCACCTCGACGAGGCGGCCGAGGCTGAGGCCGCCGCCGAGGTCCTGAACGACTCGGTCGCCGAGGAGGCCGCCGCCATCGAGGCCGGGCTGGCTGGCGAGGTCACCGACTACGACGGCCCCGATGTGAACGGCGAGCCCGACGCGCCGGTCCTCGACCCCGAGCTGCTCGGCGAGATCGCCGAGGCGGCCGACGAGGTCGACGAGGCCGAGGCCGAAGAGGAGATCGACCCGTACGAGGCATTCCGCCGCGAGCTGCGCACGCAGCCCGGTCGCTGGTACGTCATCCACTCGTACGCCGGGTTCGAGCGCAAGGTGAAGGCCAACCTCGAGCAGCGCAAGTCGACGCTTGAGGTCGAGACCTCGATCCACCAGATCGAGGTGCCGATGGAAGACGTCGTCGAGATCAAGAACGGCCAGCGCAAGATGGTCACCCGCGTGCGCATCCCCGGCTACGTGCTGGTGCGCATGGACCTCAACGAAGACACGTGGTCGGTCGTGCGCCACACGCCCGGCGTCACCGGCTTCGTGGGCAACGCCCACAACCCGACGCCGCTGCGCTTCGAGGAGGCCTTCAACATGCTGAAGAGCCTCGTCGAGGTCAAGGAGATCGCGACGGCGAAGGCCGGCGGCGCGAAGGGCGCGGCCACCACCGCGCGCAGCGTCATCACCGAGGTCGACTTCGAGGTCGGCGAGACCATCACGATCAAGGACGGCTCGTTCGCGGGCCTGCCCGGCACGATCAGCGAGATCAAGCCCGAGAGCGGCAAGCTCACGGTCCTCGTCTCGCTCTTCGAGCGTGAGACCCCGGTCGAGCTCTCGTTCGACCAGGTCACCAAGCAGGACTGAGTCCCAGCGGGACGAACAAGACTTCCGAGGCACGGCCTCGGAGAACCGCTGCCCGGAGATGCCGGGTGTGCGGGAGAGCGGGTGCTGCGGCATCCACTCGATGTGAAAGGACAGAAATGGCCCCGAAGAAGAAAGTCACCGGTCTGATCAAACTTCAGATCAACGCCGGTGCCGCCAACCCGGCCCCGCCGATCGGCCCCGCGCTCGGTCAGCACGGCGTGAACATCATGGAGTTCTGCAAGGCGTACAACGCGGCCACCGAGTCGCAGCGCGGCAATGTGATCCCCGTCGAGATCACGGTCTACGAGGACCGCAGCTTCACCTTCATCCTGAAGACGCCGCCCGCGGCAGAGCTCATCAAGAAGGCAGCCGGCGTCGCCAAGGGCTCGGCAACGCCCCACACCGTCAAGGTCGCGCAGCTGACCAAGGCACAGGTTCGCGAGATCGCCGAGCAGAAGATGCCCGACCTGAACGCAAACGACATCGAAGCCGCAGCCCTCATCGTTGCGGGCACCGCCCGCTCCATGGGCATCACGGTCGAGCAGTAGGAAGGGGAGGAGAACACCATGGGTAAGTCCAAGGCATACGAAGCCGCCGCCGCGAAGATTGACGCCGGCCGCTACTACACCCCGACCGAGGCAGTGGCCCTCGCGAAGGAGACCGGCTCGAGCAAGTTCGACAGCACCGTCGAGGTTGCCCTCAAGCTCAGCGTCGACCCCCGCAAGGCAGACCAGATGGTGCGCGGCACCGTCATCCTGCCCCACGGCACCGGCAAGACCGCCCGCGTGATCGTCTTCGCGACCGGTCCCGCAGCCGAGGCCGCGATCGCGGCTGGCGCAGACGAGGTCGGCGGCGCCGAGCTCATCGAGAAGGTCGCCGCCGGCTACACGAACTTCGACGCAGCCGTCTCGACCCCCGAGCTCATGGGTCAGGTCGGTCGTCTCGGCAAGGTGCTCGGCCCCCGCGGCCTCATGCCCAACCCGAAGACCGGCACCGTGACGCCCGACACCGGCAAGGCCGTGTCGGACATCAAGGGCGGCAAGATCGAGTTCCGCGTCGACAAGCACGCCAACGTGCACTTCGTGGTCGGCAAGGCCAGCTTCTCGGCCGAGCAGCTCGACGAGAACGTCAAGGCCGCGCTCGAGGAGATCGTTCGCCTCAAGCCGTCCAGCTCGAAGGGTCGCTACATCTCGAAGGGCGCCGTCTCGACCACGTTCGGTCCCGGCATCCCGCTCGACGTCAACGCGATCTAGTCTGACGACGCAGCAAGGAGGGCCCCGCCAGCAGGCGGGGCCCTCTTCTGCGTTGTGGCGACGTTGACGCGACGACCGCGACGCGCGCGTGCGCCGGCACCCTCTCGCGCGAGGCACCGTCACGCGGCGGCACCGTCACGCGGCGGCGCTGTCACGCGGCGGCGATGGGATGCCGGCAGCCGTCTCCGGCCGCGCGGGCTAGGCCGGCCGCGCGGCCAGGCGCGCCGCGAGCGCGTCGATGCCGGCGGGGTCGAGCACGTGCTGCGTGACCATGAGCGCCGCGCCCAGCACGCCGGCGGTCTCGCCCGGCTGCGACTGCACGATCGCCAGGTGCTGGGTCGCGAGCGGGATGGAGCGGCGATAGACCACCTCGCGGACGCCGGCGAGCAGGTGCTCCCCGGCGCGCGAGATGCTTCCGCCCAGCACGATGATCGAGGGGTTGAGCATGTTGACCATCATGGCGAGCACCTCGCCGACCTCGCGACCGGCCTGTCGGGTCGCGGCGACGGCCGCCGCGTTGCCGCCGCGCACGAGCTCGACGACGTCGCCGCTGCCGCTCGCCGGGATGCCCTGCGCGGTGAGCTCGGCCGCGAGCGCGCTGCCGCTCGCGACCGCCTCGAGGTCGCGTTCGTCGCCCGGCGGGCGGGGGGAGTCGTGGCTGTACGGCACCTGCACGTGGCCGATGTCGCCCGCCGAGCCCTGCGCGCCGCGCTGCAGCGCGCCGCCCGAGATGATGCCCGCGCCGATGCCGGTCGCGACCTTCACGAAGATGAGGTCGTCGACCTCGGGCCAGCCGAGCGAGTGCTCGCCGAGGGCGAGGACGTTCACGTCGTTGTCGACGAGCACCGGCACCGCGAAGAGGCGCTGGACGTAGCCGGGGACGTCGAATCGATCCCAGCCCGGCATGATCGGCGGATTCGTGGGTCGGCCGGTGGAATGCTCGACGGGCCCGGGCACCCCGATCCCGACCCCGAGCAGCTCGGCGGCGTGGTGCCCGCCGGCGCGCATCAGGCGCTCGCCCTCGGCGAGCGCGTGGTCGAGCACGGCCGCCGGCCCCGCGGCGATGTCGAGCGGGCTCGACCGCGAGCCGAGGATGCCGCCGGCGAGGTCGACGATCGCGATGGTCGCGTGCGTGGCGCCGAGGTCGATCGCCAGCACGATCCCCGCGCGCGGGTTGAAGGCGATGCGGGCGGGCGGGCGACCGCCGGTGGATGCCGCCTCGCCCGCCGGCGCGATGAGCCCGGCCGCCAGCAGCACATCGACGCGACCCGAGACGGTCGAGCGGGCGAGGCCCGTGTGCGCGGCCAGCTCTGCCTTGGTGCGGGCCTGGCCGTCGCGCAGCAGCTGCAGGAGCTCGCCGGCGCCCGGGGCGCCCGAGAGCGCGCTGCGGGGGGAATCGACCATGCGGCAAGTCAACCACTTCTGTCGGTCCTCGGCCTACTCGGTGTCACCGGATCGTTACTTCTGACGGAGACCTAGCAAAAGTTGTCGGGCGTGTGTCAGAATCGCCGCATGACAACGACCGTCGCCGACATCGCCGTCGCCGACACCGCCTCGGCCGCGCTGCGCGGGGGGTTTCTGGGCGGCGGATTCATGGCCGCTGTGCACAGCCGCGCCGTGCGGGCAGCGCGGGCCACGCCCGCGCTGATCGCGGCCTCGAGCCCGGCGTCGTCGGCGGCCGCGGCGAGCGCGCTGGGCATCGGCTCGGCGGCGCACGACGCGTCGGCGCTCATCGACGGCGAGGTCGACGTCGTGCACGTGTGCACCCCGAACGCCACGCACGCGCCGTTCGCGGCGGCGGCGCTGGCCGCGGGCAAGCACGTGATCTGCGAGAAGCCGCTCGCGATCAGCGAGCCCGAGGCCCGAGCGCTCGCGCAGGCCGCGCACGAGAGCGGGCTGGTCGCCGCGGTGCCCTTCATCTACCGGTACCACCCGATGATCCGCGAGGCTCGCGCCCGCATCGCGCGCGGCGAGCTGGGCGCCATCCTGACGCTGGAGTGCGGCTACCTGCAGGACTGGCTGCTCGACGCGGGCGACGTCGACTGGCGCGTCGACACGGCGCTCGGCGGCAGCTCGCGCGCGTTCGCCGACATCGGCTCGCACCTGTGCGATCTGATCGAGTTCGTGACCGGCGAGCGCATCGCGCGACTGGTGGCCCGCACCCGCACCGTGCACGGACAGCGCGGGGAGATGCCGGTCGAGACCGAAGACATCGCGGCCGTGCTGTTCGAGCTCGACGGGGGAGCGCTCGGCACCATGCTCGTGTCGCAGATGGCGCCCGGACGCAAGAATGCGCTCGTGCTCGAGGTGCACGGGCAGTCCGAGAGCCTGCGGTTCGCCCAGGAGCGCCCCGAGGAGCTCTGGGTCGGTCGCCGGAGCGGCTCCTCGGTGCTGCTGCGTGATCCCGAGACTGCGGCCCCGGATGCCGCGCGCCTCTCGCTGGTGCCCGCCGGGCACGCGATGGGGTACCAGGATGCCTTCAACGCATTCGTCGCCGACGCCTACGCCGCGGTGCGGGGCGCGCAGGTCGAGGGTCTGCCGACCTTCGACGACGGGCTTCGCGCGGTGCGGCTCACGCAGGCCGTCCTCGACTCCGCCGCCTCCGGGCGATGGATCGAGGTCGGGGATCGGGCCTCGACATGAACGAGGCCCTGCTCGAGGGAGCGCCCGCGGCCGGGACCGCGGGTGAGGTCGTGCTGCGCGCAGCCGGAATCGACAAGGCATTCTTCGGAGTGCAGGTGCTGCACGGCGTCTCCCTCGAGGTCCGGCGCGGGGAGGTGCACGGCCTCGTCGGCGAGAACGGCGCCGGCAAGTCCACGCTCATGAAGGTGCTCGCGGGCGTGTATCAGGCCGACGCCGGCAGCGTCGAGTTCGCGGGGCAGACGGTGGCGTTCGCGCACCCGCTGCAGTCGATGACCGCCGGGCTGGTCACGGTGTTCCAGGAGTTCAATCTGCTTCCCGAGCGCACGGTCGCCCAGAACGTCTACCTCGGCCGCGAGCCGCGGCGCGGCGGATTCATCGACACGAGGGCGATGACGGAGCGCACCCGCGCGCTGCTCGACGACCTCGGCGTCGACTTCCTCGACCCCGCGGCGCGTGTGGGCGCGCTGACGGTCGCCGAGCAGCAGATCGTCGAGATCGTGAAGGCGCTCTCGTTCGATGCGCGTGTGATCTCGATGGACGAGCCCACCGCCGCCCTCAGCGAGCACGAGGTCGAGCTGCTCTACGCGATCGTCCGGCGCCTCACCGCGCGCGGCGTCGCCGTGATCTACGTCTCGCACCGGCTGAAGGAGATCTTCGACCTGTGCGACCGCATCACGATCCTCAAAGACGGCGCGCTGGTCTCGACGGATGCCGCAGCCGACCTCACGCAGGACGAGCTCGTGCGCCGCATGGTCGGCCGGCCGATCCAGAGCTACTACCCGGGCCCCGAGGAGGGCACCCGAGTCGGCGACGCGCGCGTGCGGCTGCGCGGCGTCGGCAACGACTTCGTCGACGGCGTGCACCTGGAGGTGCGGGCCGGCGAGATCCTCGGGCTGGCCGGGCTGCAGGGATCGGGCCGCACCGAGATCCTCGAGGGCATCTTCGGCGCGCACGCCTTCACCCGTGGCGAGATGGAGCTCGACGGGCGCCGCGTGCACGTCGCCTCGCCGCGGCAGGCGGTCCGCGCCGGCATCGCCCTCGTCACCGAGGACCGCAAGGCGCAGGGGCTCGCCCTCGGCCAGTCGATCCTCGACAACGCCCTGCTCGTGGTGCGCGGCGTGTTCGCGGGGCGCACGCGCGCCGCGCGGAAGCGGGTGCCCGGCATCCTCTCGAGCCTCGAGATCACGTCCCGCGGCCTCGAGCAGGAGGTGCAGACCCTCTCGGGCGGCAACCAGCAGAAGGTGGTGCTGGCCAAATGGCTGGTCACCGATCCGCAGCTCGTGCTGTTCGACGAGCCCACCCGCGGCATCGACGTCGGGGCGAAGGTGGCCGTGTACACCCTGATGCGCCGGCTCGCGGCCGAGGGCAAGGCGGTGCTGATGGTCTCGTCCGAGCTGCCCGAGGTGATCGGGATGAGCGACCGGATCGTCGTGATGCGCGACGGGCGGGTCAGCGCCGAGCTGCCGGCGGGGGCGTCCGAGCTTGAGGTGCTCGCGGCGGCCACCGGGGCCGCAGGGCCCGGCGAGGCGGGCACTGGTGCGGCGGCACCCGACGAGGGCGGCACCGACGAGCGGCGGGGGGCGCGGCCATGAGGCGCGTCCACATCGGCACCACGCAGATCGTGCTCATCGCCCTGCTGATCGTCGTCGTGATCGGCGCGATCCTCGTGGGCACGGTCGGTCGCAACTTCTTCAGCGAGGGCAACGTCCGCGACATCCTCACCGGGATGAGTGTGCTCGGGCTCGTCGCCATCGGGCAGACCCTCGTCATCCTGGGAGCCTCGCTCGATCTCTCGGTCGTCTACGTGATCAGCCTCGCCAGCCTGCTCGGCGCGACCACGATGAACGGCGATCCCGCGAACATCGCGTGGGCGGTCGTGCTCACCCTCGTCGTGTGCGTCGCGATCGGGCTGGTCAACGGGCTCGTGGTGACCGTGCTGCACGTGAACGGCTTCATCGCCACGCTCGGCATGGGGCTCGTGCTGCAGGGCGTGCTCAACACCAGTTTCCAGGGCAGCGCCGGCAAGGTGCCGTGGGAGTTCCAGCTCATCGGCGCCACGGGCATCGGCCCGGTGCCCGTCTCGACCGTGATCATGCTCGTGCTCGCCGCGGTCGTCTGGGTCGTCCTCGAGCGCACGCGCATCGGCGCGCACCTGTTCGCCGTGGGCGGCAGCCCCGAGGTGTCGCGCCTGAGCGGCCTGCGCATCCGCCGCCCGCTGATCGTCGCGCACGTGCTGTCGTCGGTCTTCGCGGGGCTCGCCGGGCTGCTGCTGGCCAGCCGCCTGGGCGTCGGCAGCCCGGTCGTCGGGCAGCAGGGCGGATACGACCTGCTCAGCATCGCGGCGGTGGTGCTCGGCGGCACGCTCCTGCTCGGCGGGCGCGGCTCGGTGTGGGGCACCATCGGCGGTGTTGCGATCTTCGCGGTCGTCGACAACGTGATGAGCGTGCTGCAGATCAACCCGTTCCTCAAGGACGTGGTGCGCGGCGTCGTCATCGTCGCCGCCGTCGCCGTCTACAGCCGTCGCGTCGTCTCGGCACGGCGGGCGCGGTTCGGCCCCGGCAGGCGCGACGAGCTCGTGGATGCCGCGGTCGCGGCACGCACCGTGCCCTCGGCTTCCGCCGGGGGAGGTGAGGGATCGTGAACGCCCTCCGCACCCTGATCAGCCCCCGCGGGGCCGTGTTCCTGCTGCTGGTGATCCTGCTCGCGGCGATCATCATCCTGAACCCGAGCTTCGCGGAGCCCGGGCAGTTCATGCGGTTCATTCAGCGGGTCGCCCCGGTCGCGATCATCGCCATCGGGCAGTACTTCGTCATCGTCTCGGGCGAGTTCGACCTCTCGCAGGGCTCGCTGATCACGGCGCAGGTCGTGATCGCCGGCAACCTCGTGGGGCAGGACGACTCGCGCACCGTCCCCGTGATGGTGCTCATGTTCGTGTTCGGCGCGGTCATCGGGCTCGTGAACGGGCTCATCACCACGCTCCTGAGGGTGCCCTCGTTCATCGTCACCGTCGGGATGATGCTCGCCCTGCTCGGCGGGATCCTGTGGTGGACCGGCGGCGCCGCCACCGGAAACCCCGCAGACAGCTTCCGCAACGTCGGCCGTGGCGGCATCCGCGACGTGCCCGTCATCGACTACCTGCCCTGGTCGGTGCTCGTGCTGGCCGCCTGGCTGGCGCTGGCGATCTGGGTGACGAAGCTGCCGCTCGGCAAGCAGATGATCGCCGTGGGCGACAATCCGACCGCCGCCCGATACGCCGGCGTGCGGACCTGGTGGATCACGACGCAGGGCTTCATGATCTCGTCGCTCTCGGCGACCGTCGCCGGGATCCTGCTCGTCGGCTTCGCGGGCGTGCACCCCTCGGTCGGCCGGGGCTACGAGTTCATCGCCATCACGGCCGTCGTGCTCGGCGGGGTGGTGCTCGGCGGAGGGCGGGGCTGGGTCGTCGCCGCGGTCGCGGGCGCATTCGTGCTCGAGTCGCTGTTCCTGCTGATGAACATCATCGGCGTGCCCTCGACGCTGCGCGACAGCGTGCAGGGCGTCATCATCATCGCGGCCGTCGCCTACGCGGGGGTGTCGTTCCGCACTCGTCGCGCGCGGCCGAGACCCGCGGCATCCACACAGTCTTCTCCCGATCCGGGGAAGGAGCCGGCCCCGCCCGCGGCGGCCGCTCAGTCCGAATCACATGTCCTCAGAGGCGAGGGCAGCAACGCTAACCAGGGAGGTTAACCATGCGACGATCACTGAAGATCGGCACCGCCGCAGCAGCGCTCATCGGCCTGTTCGCGCTTGCCGGGTGCACCACGGACCCCGGCGTCACGGCACCGTCGGATGAGCCGTCGGCGTCGAGCGGCGGCACGGCGAACGAATGGTTCGACCAGGCGATCTACGACAAGCAGTTCGCCGAGCGCTCCGTCATTCCCCAGGGCCCCGAAGACGAGGTCTACCTGCAGCACATCAATGCCGAGATGGTCGACACCTCGGCCTATGCGAGCCCGGGCGCGAAGAAGGCGTGCTTCGCCAACGCGTCGATCTCGAACCCCTGGCGTCAGACGGGCTGGATCACGATGAACCAGCAGCTCAAGGTGCTGCAGGATTCCGGTGCGATCAGCTCGATGGAGACCCGTGACGCGCAGGACTCGGATGACACGCAGATCGCCGACATCGACTACTTCATCGGCGAGGGCAACTGCGACGTGTTCATCATCTCGCCCAACAGCACCGCCGCCATGACGCCCGCCGTCGAGCGCGCGTGCGCGACGAACAAGCCGGTCATCGTCTTCGACCGTGGCGTCGAGACCGACTGCCCGGTCACGTTCATCCACCCCATCGGCGGCTTCGCCTGGGGCATCGACACGGCCGAGTTCCTCATCGAGAACCTGCAGAAGGGCGACAAGGTCGTCGGCCTGCGGATCCTCCCCGGCGTCGACGTGCTCGAGCAGCGCTGGGCGGCGGCCGAGAAGCTGTTCGCCGAGGCGGGCATCGAGGCGGTCGACTACTTCACCGGCGCCGACCCGGCGAAGATCAAGAGCATCATCAGCGACGAGCTCGCCAAGGGCGATGTCAAGGGCGTCTGGATGGACGCCGGCGACGGCGCCGTCGCGGCGATCGAGGCGTTCGAGGACGCGGGCGTCGACTACCCGGTGATGACCGGCGAGGACGAGATGTCGTTCCTGCGCAAGTGGAAGGCGACCGGGCTGACCGGCCTCGCCCCGGTGTACTCGAACTTCCAGTGGCGCACCCCGCTGCTGGCGGCCGCGATGATCTTCAAGGGCGAGCAGGTGCCCAAGGAGTGGGTCCTCCCGCAGAACCCGATCACGGCCGAAGAGGTCGACCGCTACCTCGCCGAGAATGAGGGCATGCCCGACGGTCACTACGCCAAGTTCGGCGGAGAGAACCTGCCCGGCTACCCCCAGGTGTGGCAGCAGCGCATCATCCCCTGACCGGGACGCGTCGCAGCGCGTGCGGCGGGATGGCACCGGCTCACGCCCGGGCCGTCCCGCCGTCGCGCGGCCGTCGGCGACGCGCACTCCTTCCCACCCGCTGCCTTCTCACCTTGGAGCACACCATGCGCAGGCCGATCGGCGTCAACACCTGGGTCTGGACCTCGCCGCTGGATGACCGGCGGCTCGAGCCGCTGCTGCGTCGCATCGCCGGCATGGGGTTCGACGCCGTCGAGCTGCCGGTCGAACAGCCGGGCGACTGGGACCCGCCACGCGCGCGCGACCTCCTCGACGAGCTCGGGCTGCGGCCGGTCGTCGTCGGCGCGATGGGGCCCGGCCGCTCGCTGCTGGCTCGTGCCGGCGACGTCGCCGGCACGCAGGCGTACCTCCGCCACTGCCTCGGCGTCGCGCGCGCGGTCGGCGCCTCGGTCGTCGCGGGGCCGTTCTATGCGCCGACCGGCGTCACGTGGCGCATGAGCGCCGGCGAGCGGGCGGATGCCACGGCCGAGCTGCGCGCCTCGCTCGCGCCCCTCGCGGCGGAGGCAGCCGATGGAGGCTCGACGCTGGCGATCGAGCCGCTCAACCGCTACGAGACCAGTCTGATCAACACCGTGGCCCAGGGGCTCGACGCGCTCGGGCCGCTGCTCGGGCCGGGCCTGGGCCTCGCGCTCGACAGCTACCACCTGAACATCGAGGAGCAGCGCCCGGTCGAGGCGATTCGCGCCGCCGGTCGCGCCATCGCCTACGTCCAGGTGTGCGGCAACGACCGCGGCCCGGTCGGCGACGACCACACCGACTGGCCGGGCATGCTCGACGCGCTGGACGACGCCGGTTACGCAGGCCCGCTCGGGGTCGAGAGCTTCACCGGCGACAACGAGACCATCGCGGTCGCCGCCTCGGTCTGGCGGCCGCTCGCCCCCAGCCAGGACGAGCTCGCCGAGCGCTCGCTGCGCTACCTGCGCGCTCTGCAGGACCGGCGCGCGGCCGGCTGAGCGCGCCCTCCAATCCACCATCCCGCACCGCACGCAAGGAGCACGCCGATGTCCGCACATCCGGTCACCCTGTTCACTGGCCAGTGGGCCGATCTGCCGTTCGAGGAGGTGGCGCGACTCGCCGCGTCGTGGGGCTATGACGGCCTCGAGATCGCGGCATCCGGGGATCATCTCGACCTGCGCCGCGCCGACGAGGACGACGCGTACGCGGCCTCGCGGCTTGAGATCCTCGATCGACACGGCCTGCAGCTGTTCGCGATCTCGAACCACCTGGCGGGGCAGGCGGTCTGCGACGCGCCGATCGACTTCCGGCACCAGGCGATCCTGCGCGAGTACGTGTGGGGCGACGGAGAGGCCGAGGGCGTTCGCCGCCGCGCCGCCGACGACATGCGGCGCTCGGCCCGGGTGGCCCGCAAGCTCGGCGTCGAGACGGTGGTGGGGTTCACCGGCTCGTCGATCTGGCCATATGTGGCGATGTTCCCGCCGGTGCCCGCCGAGACGATCGAGCGCGGCTTCGAGGACTTCGCCGAGCGCTGGAACCCGATCCTCGACGTGTTCGATGCCGAGGGGGTGCGCTTCGCGCACGAGGTGCACCCGGGCGAGATCGCCTACGACTACTGGAGCGCCCAGCGCGCGCTCGACGCGATCGGCCACCGCGAGGCGTTCGGCTTCAACTGGGACCCCTCGCACATGATGTGGCAGGGCATCGATCCCGTGGGATTCATCGTCGACTTCGCCGATCGGATCTACCACGTCGACTGCAAAGACACGCGGCTGCGGCCGAACAACGGCCGCGCGGGCATCCTCGGATCGCATCTGCCGTGGGGCGACCCGCGGCGCGGCTGGGACTTCGTCTCGACCGGCCACGGCGACGTGCCGTGGGAGGACGCATTCCGGGCGCTGAACGCGATCGGCTACTCGGGCCCGATCTCGATCGAGTGGGAGGATGCCGGGATGGACAGGCTGCACGGCGCGGCAGAGGCGGTCACGTTCGTGCGCTCGCTGCTCTGGGACCTGCCCGGCGCCGCGTTCGACTCGGTGTTCTCCAACCAGTAGCCGGGTGTGCCGCGGCCGGGGCTCGCACGTCCCGGCCCCGGCCGCGGCACACGCGGTCGCTCTACGTCGCCGCGGCCGTCGCCGGCGCCGCTGAGATGCTCGTCGGGGCCGGGGGCTCGGGCGTCTCACCCGAGTTGATCGCGTGCAGCAGGGTCGCGAGGCGCTCGACGTCGGTCACGTCCCACGCGGAGAGCGCGCCGACGAGCCGGTTCTCGTCGCTCTGGCGCGCGGCGTCCAGGCGCTCCTGGCCGAATGCCGTGGTGCTCAGCAGCTGCGAGCGGCGGTCGTCGGGGTCGGGCGTGCGCGTGATGAACTCGAGGCTCTCGAGTTCGCGCACCGCGCGGCTGAGTAGCGACTTGTCGACGCCGAAGTGCTCGGTGAGCTTCGAGAGCGTGATCGGCCCGCGCCGGGTGATGATGTTCAGCACCTTGAAGTGCGCGGGGGTCAGCCCCGGGCTCACCGACTCTGCGGTGCGCCGCAGGAACAGCCGGATCCGGCTGACGAGCTCGCTGAGCTCGGCCTCGATGGCGCGCGCCGCGGCCTCGCGCCGCGGATCAGCGCCCATGTGCGCGGGGCTCATGCCCGTGGGCCTCGGTCGCGCGCGCCTCATGCTGGCGCTGCTCGACGCCATGCGAGGGGGCGCCCGCGACGGTGGCCGCGGCATCCGCCGCATCGAGCCCCGCGTCGCGCGCCGCCTCGATCTCGGCGGCGGCGTCGTCGCCGGCGATCTCGCTCGCGATCATCGCGGCGCCGTCGCCCGCGGCGTCGGTCGCGAGCGCGGCCTCCTGCGCGGCGAGACGCTGTGAGGTCGTCATGGTGGTGAGCGAGTGGTTGGGCAGGAAGATGATGGCCAGGAAGCTCACCACGGCCATCGGCGCGGCGATCATGAACGCCGACGAGATCGCCTGGGCGTAGATGTCCTCCACGATCACGCGCACCGACTCGGGCAGCAGGCTCACCTGGGGGAGCGTGCCGGAGGAGAGCTGCGCGGCGATCTCGGTGCCCTTGTCGCCGAGCTTCGCGATCGCCTCGCCGAGCGCCTGCCGGCTCGAGGCGAACAGGCTGCTCGCGCTGAGCGCCAGGACCGCGCCCATCACCGAGACGCCGATCGTGCCGCCGAGGCTGCGGAAGAACGTGACGCCAGAGCTGGCCACGCCCATCTCCTCGGGCTTCGCGGTGTTCTGCACGATCAGCACGAGGTTCTGCATGGTCATGCCGACGCCGGCGCCGAGCAGGAACATGTAGACCGAGACGAGGAAGAAGTTCGTGTCGAAGCGGAGGGTCGTCATCATGAACGAGCCGGCGATCATCAGCACGCTGCCCGAGACGACGTACGGCTTCCAATGGCCGTGCTTGGTGATGAGCTGACCGACGACGATCGAGGTGAGCAGCATGCCGCCGATCATCGGCAGCGTCATCAGGCCCGCCTCGGCGGGCGTCGCGCCGCGCGCCATCTGCATGTACTGGCTCAGGTAGACCGAGGTGCCGAACATCGCGATGCCGGTGGCGATCGACGCGGTGACCGAGAGCGTGAAGGTGCGGTTGCGGAAGAGGGTGAGGGGGATGAGCGGCTCGGAGGAGCGGAGCTCGACCAGCACGAACGCGCCGGCGACGAGGAGCCCGCCGCCCGCCAGCAGCACCGTCTCGAGGCTCCACCACTCGTAGGCGGAGCCGGCGTTGGTCACCCAGATGAGGATGAGCGAGACCGACACCGACAGCAGCACCATGCCGAGGTAGTCGATCTTGCGCTTGGTGCGCGGCATCGGCGGGAGGTGGAGGGTGCGATGCAGGATCCAGATCGCGGCGATCGCGAACGGGATGGTGACGAAGAAGTTCCAGCGCCAGCCGAACGCGTCGGTGATGACACCGCCCAGCAGGGGGCCTCCGACGGTGCCGAGCGCCATGATCGCGCCGAACAGGCCCATGTAGCGGCCGCGCTCGCGCGGGCTGATCACGTCGGCCATCAGGATCTGCCCGAGCGCGGCGAGACCGCCGGCGCCGATGCCCTGGAACGCGCGGAAGGTGATCATGGTCGCTGGGTCCTGCGCGAAGCCGGCGACCGCGGTCGCGCCCACGAAGATCACCATGGCGATCTGGATGAGCGTCTTGCGGTTGAACAGGTCGGCGAGCTTGCCCCAGATCGGGGTCGAGATGGCGGTCGTCAGCAGGGTGGACGTGACCACCCAGGTGAATGCCGACTGGTCGCCGCCGATGTCGTGCACGATCACGGGCAGCGACGTCGAGACCACCGTGCCGGCGAGGATCGAGACGAACATGCCGATGAGCAGGCCCGAGATGGTCTTGATCACCTCGCGCGGCGTCATCGCCGCGGGGGCCTCGGGTGCACTGGGGGTGGGCGGCGCGGATGCAGCTGTCATTGACGACCTTCACGAATGGTGGGCGCGCACCCGGCCGAGACGGCGCGTGACGGGCGCAAGAGATTGTTGATAAAGGTCAACTATATGGATGCGAGGGGGCCGGCGTCAAGCAGGGAGGGTCTGTGTTTCGCGCCTTACGCGGGCGAGCCGCCCCCGCCGAGCGCCATCGCGCGGCGGATCTCGCGCTCGTGTGCGGGCGTCAGCGCGTACTCGGGCACCGCGCCGCGCGAGATGAACTCGTGCTCGGCCACGGCGGCGGCGACCGCGGGCGAGTCGGCTCCGCCGAATCCCGGGTCGATCGGCGGCCTGGCATCGCCGGGCGCCGCGGGGCGGGCGCGGGTCGTGCGACGGTGCAGCTCGTCGATCAGCGCATCGGCCATGCCCACAAGCTTGCGGATCTCGACGTCGTCGCGGTCGATCCACACGCTGCGCGGCTCGTCGTCGACGGGCACGAAGTCCTCGTGCTGCTCCCAGACCACCAGCGTGCGCTCGGCGCCCAGCACGTACTGCTGCCACCACACCTGTCGCAGGTAGTTGCGCGGGATGCTTCGCCACGGCTTCGTTGTCGTCTTGATCTCGCACAGGTGCACCGCGTCGCCCACGACCGCCAGCCCGTCGGGCGTCGCGAGGTGGCGGGCCTCCTCGCGGGCGCGGAAGAGCGCCGTCGAGGGGAGGATGCCGTGCGTCGCCGCCACCCAGCGGGCGATCTCCGGCTCGCGTCGGCGCCCGTGCTCGGTGTAGGCGTTTCCGCTGAACCCGGAGCCGTGCAGCTTCGCGGTGGCGGCGGTCTCGATCGAGCGCGCGGAGGTGAGGCCGGCGACGTCGGTTGCGGTGATCCCGCGCGCTCGGGCGCGGAGCCACGCCACCCGGTCGGTGGAGTCGGCGACGATGCGCGCGGCGAGTTCGGGTGTCACCCTTCGAGCCTAACCGCAGCCACCCCCGGGCGCGGGGCCGCCACCCCGGCGGCGGGAGGGGGGCGCCGCCCCGTCGCCCCGTCCCCGCTTCCAGCCCGGCCGCCCGCCGCGCCGCGCCGCGCCGCCGCGCCGTCGCCCGCCCCCGGGGGGGATGCGTGCCGGCACGGATTTTGCGAGGGGAGCGGCATCCATTAGTCTTGGGGGAGCCAAAGACCGTCGGTCATCGGAATGCGCGCAAGCGCAATCGATCGAAGCTCTGCACTGCAGGGGCCCACGCAGGTGTGACTGAGATCCTCAGAGCAATCTGATGCCAAGCTCCGTGCGCCTGCGCCGGAGCTTTTTTCATTGCCAGCCACGATCCCCGAGACCCGGCACTGCGGCCGACGATCCACCACCGTGGAGCGTCTCGAAGACAAAAGGAGTGGCCATGGCACGGAAGGATGCTGCGGTTGCCGAGCTCACGAAGAATTTCGAGGACTCGACTGCCGTTCTGCTGACCGAGTACCGCGGACTCACGGTTGCGGAGCTCAAGGAGCTGCGCAAGTCCATTCGTGACGACGCAAACTACGCCGTGGTGAAGAACACGCTGACCAAGATTGCCGCCGAGAAGGCTGGCATCACGGGGCTGGACGACGAGCTTGCGGGCCCGTCTGCCATCGCCTTCGTGCACGGTGACCCCGTCGCCGTCGCAAAGGGTCTGCGCGCCTTCGCCAAGGCACACCCTCTTCTCGTGATCAAGGGCGGCTACTTCGATGGCGCCGCGCTGACCGCTGCAGAGGTGGGCAAGCTCGCTGACCTCGAGAGCCGTGAAGTCCTGCTGGCGAAGCTCGCCGGCGCGATGAAGGCCTCGCTGTTCGGAGCCGCCTACCTGTTCACCGCACCGCTCTCGAAGACCGTTCGCACGGTCGAGGCACTGCGCGAGAAGCAGGAATCCGCAGCCTAGGCTCACGCCTCGGGCTCGGTGAAAACCACACAAACCTTCATGTCGACCAGGCCGCGCAGCGGCCGAATCGACACACCAATCAAGGAGAAACATCATGGCAAAGCTCACCACTGAGGAGCTGCTCAACGCGTTCAAGGAGCTCACCCTCATCGAGCTCAGCGAGTTCGTCAAGGCGTTCGAGGAGACCTTCGAGGTCACCGCTGCTGCTCCGGTCGCCGTTGCCGGCCCCGCCGCCGCCGGTGGCGCCGCCGCTGAAGAGGTCGAGGAGCAGTCGTCGTTCGACGTCGTGCTCGAGTCGGCCGGCGAGAAGAAGATCCAGGTCATCAAGGTCGTGCGCGAGCTGACCAGCCTGGGCCTCGGCGAGGCGAAGGCTGTCGTCGACGGCGCCCCCAAGGCTGTGCTCGAGGGCGCAACCAAGGAGGCCGCCGACAAGGCGAAGGCCGCGCTCGAAGAGGCCGGCGCGACCGTCACCCTCAAGTAGTCGCCGCGCCGTCACGGCGCATGACTGCTGCAAAGAGCCCCGGATGCTTCGGCATCCGGGGCTCTTTCGTGTGCGGGGAGCGCGCGGTTCGCGGATCGTGGCGCGCGGGAGGGCCTTCGCGGCGCTACGGTCGGGCTCGAGGCTGTTGCGGAGTGTGCGGGCCCGGCCTACGGTGACCTTGGAAGCGGTTCCTCACCGCGCACATGCGCCGGGGCGCCGTAGCACGCCAAGAACATCCTTCAAAGGAGGAACGCATGGCTCATCGCAGACGTCAACGTGTCGTCTTCTCACTCGCGGCGATCGCCGCCACCGGACTTGTGGTCTCGGGCTGCGCGGGCGGCGGCGGAGGCGGCGGTTCCTCGAGCGCGCCGAGCGGCGAGTTCGCCGGCCAGACGCTGAACGTCGTCGCGGCCTGGTCGGGCGCCGAGCAGAAGAACTTCGAGCTCGTCCTGAAGAAGTTCGAGGACGACACCGGCGCAAAGGTCAACTACACGAGCTTCGGCGACAACGGCCCCACCTACATCCAGGGGCAGCTCGAGGGCGGCACCCCGCCCAACATCGCGCTCACCGGGCAGCCGGCGCTGCTGCAGTCGCTCGCCGCGCAGGGCGATCTGATCCCCGTCAGCGACGAGGTCAAGAAGGTCGTCGAGGCGAACTACTCGCAGAGCTGGATCGACCTCGGCTCGGCCGACGATCAGCTCTACGGCGTCTGGTTCAAGGCATCGAACAAGTCGACGATGTGGTACAACTCCGACATCTACGACGAGGCGGGCGCCACCGTCCCGAGTGACTGGGACGGCTTCATGGAGCAGCTGCAGCTCGTGCAGGACTCGGGCTTCTCGGGCATCTCCGTCGGGGCCGACGTGGGCTGGCCGCTCACCGACTGGTTCGAGAACGTCTACCTGCGCACCGCGGGCGGCGAGATGTACGACAAGCTCACCAATCACGAGATCCCCTGGACCGACCCGTCGGTCACCCGGGCGCTCGACGTGATGGCACAGCTGTGGAGCAGCGACGTGCTGCAGCCGGGCGGCGCGCAGCGCAGCTTCGGCGACGCCGTCACCGAGGTCTTCGGCGCCGACCCGAAGGCGGGCACCGTCTACGAGGGCGACTTCGTGGCGGGCGTGATCACCACCGACGGCAACTCGGTGGTCGGCGAGAACGCGCTGTTCTACGACTTCCCCGCGATCGACGGCTCGGCCCCGGCCGTGGTCGGCGGCGGCGACGTCGCCATCGCGTTCGTCGACGACGCGGCCACCATGGCGCTCATGAAGTACCTGGCCTCGCCCGAGTCGGCCGAGATCTGGATCCCCGAGGGCGGCCTGACCTCGCCGAACAAGGCCGTGGATTCCTCGGTGTACCCCGACGCGATCTCGCGCCAGATCGCCGAGGCGCTCACTAGCGCCGAGACGTTCCGCTTCGACATGTCTGACCTGACGCCCAGCGCGTTCGGCGGTACGCCGGGGCAGGGCTTCTGGCAGGAGATGATCTCGTTCTACGAGAACCCGAGCGACGTCGCGGGCACGCAGCAGCGGCTCGAGGCGGCAGCGGCGGCGGCCTACTAGGCCGACGCACCTCGCGCGTGCGGCCCCACGCGGGCCGCACGCGCGAGCACACAAGAAGCATGAGGTGCACTGCGTGACCGATACGGCCACCGCGAGAACCACGCCGTCGCCGGGGAGGCGAGCCACGGCCCCCTCCCCGGGCAGGGCCCGCCTGCGCCGCGGCGCGATCATCGCGTCATTCCTGCTCCCCGCGCTCGTCGTGCTGGGGGCGCTTGTCGTGTACCCCATCGTGTTCACGGTCATCCGGTCGTTCTACGACCAGGGCGGGCAGAACTTCGCCGGCTGGGACAACTACGTCACGATGTTCACGAACGACACGACGTTCACCGCCATCCGCAACAACATCATGTGGGTCATCGTGGCGCCCGCATCGTGCACGATTCTCGGCCTGATCTTCGCGGTGCTGCTCGAGAAGCTCAGGTGGAAGACCGCCTTCAAGCTCATCATCTTCATGCCGATGGCGATCTCGATGCTCGCGGCCGGCGTGATCTTCCGGGGCATGTTCCAGGAGAGCCCGAACCTCGGCGTCGTGAACGCGGCCCTCGTCGGGATCAACAACATCTTCTCGGACTCGGCCGACTACCCGGGCGCGAGGCCGCGCGACGGATTCGGCATCGTCGAGGACCGAGGCGTGATCGCGAGCGCCGATACGATCGCGCCCGGCGGCACCCAGGACTTCCCGCTCACCGGCATCCGCGCCACGAGCCTGCCCGACGACGCGGCGCAGGCGATCCCGGCCGCGAACGCGAGCGACACGCAGATCACCGGCACCGTGTTCCTCGACGTGCTCCGCGGCGGCGGCGGCACCGACGGCGAGATCGAGCCGGGCAAGCGCGGGCTTCCAGGCATCCGCGTCGACGCAGTGGCCGCCGACGGCTCGATCC
Organism: Actinomycetes bacterium; assembly: GCA_029779645.1. GTDB lineage: Bacteria > Actinomycetota > Actinomycetes > Actinomycetales > Microbacteriaceae > Microbacterium. The sequence continues at coordinate 42,028 of JAKPAC010000037.1, forward strand.
ACGGCTACGCGACCACCGGCGCCGGAGGCGACTTCGTCATCGACGGGCTCGCGGTCGGTGCGCAGTACACCGTCGCGCTGCCGGCATCGAACTTCGACGAGGGCTTCCAGGGCGTCTCGTGGCTGAGCGCGTCATTCATCAACGGCGTCGTGATCCTCTCGTACATCTGGATCTGGGCCGGCTTCGCGATGGTGATGATCGCCTCCGGGCTCTCGGCGATGGACCGCTCCCTCCAGGAGGCCTCCCGCATCGACGGCGCGAACGAGTGGCAGGTGTTCACGCGGATCACCGCGCCGCTGCTCTCACCGGTGCTGATCGTGGTGTTCGTGACCCTGATCATCAACGTGCTGAAGATCTTCGACCTCGTCTACGTCATCCCGCCTGGCGCGTCCAAGCCCGCGGCGAACGTGATCGCGGTCGAGATGTGGACGGTGTCGTTCGGCGGCGGCGCCAACCAGGGGCTCGGCTCGGCGCTCGCGATCCTGCTGCTCGTGCTCGTGCTGCCCTCGATGATCATCAACGTCCGCCGATTCCGTGAGGACCGCAGCCGATGAGCGATCTCACCCTCGTGCGCCCCAAGAAGACCGTCGCGCAGCGGATCCTCGGCGTCTTCAGCTCCAGCATCGTCAACATCGTGCTGCTCATCGTCGCGGTCTTCTGGCTGGTGCCCACCGTCGGCCTGTTCATCACCTCGCTGCGCACCGCCGGCGACATCGCGGCGACCGGCTGGTGGACGGTGTTCACCGCGCCGGCGCAGCTCACGGTCGAGAATTACACGAACCTGCTGTCGAACACGACGATCACCGGCTCGTTCCTGAACACCATCGTGATCGCGGTGCCCACCACGATCCTCGTCGTGATGATCGGCGCGATCGCCGCGTACGGCTTCGCGTTCCTGCAGTTTCCGGGTCGCGACTGGCTGCTGATCGTCGTGATCATCCTGCTCGCGGTGCCGCTGCAGGTCGCCCTGATCCCGCTCGCCCGGCTGTTCGGGGCGATCGGCATCTTCGGCAGCGTGCTCGGCGTCATCCTCTTCCACACCGCGTTCGGGCTGCCGTTCGCGATCTTCCTGCTGCGCAACTTCTTCACGCAGGTGCCGACCGAGCTGCTCGAGGCCGCCCGCATCGACGGCGCCGGCGACTGGCGGATCTTCTTCCGGGTCATCCTGCCGCTGGGCCTGCCGGCGATCGCCTCGCTCGCGATCTTCCAGTTCCTGTGGACGTGGAACGATATGCTCGTCGCCCTCATCTTCACGAACTCCGAATCGCAGCCGCTGACGGTCGCGATCCAGTCCCAGCTGCGGCAGTACGGCGCGAACCTCGACGTGCTCTCGACGGGCGCCTTCGTGTCGATGATCGTGCCGCTGATCGTCTTCTTCGCGTTCCAGCGCTACTTCGTGCAGGCGCTGCTGGCGGGATCGCAGAAGTAGCCCAGCTCGGGGGTCGGGGGTCGGGGGTCGGGGGGTGCGCCGCGGCGCTCCGCAGCGACGAGCGATGTGGATGCCGCGGCCGACGCTCAGCGCACGCTGCAGCCGAGCCGGAGGAGCGACGCCTCCATCGCTTCGATCTCGAAGCGCTGCACCTCGCCCATCGCGGCGGCGACCGCGAGGACGCGGGGCTCGGAGCCGAGCTCGAGGATGGCATCCACCATCTCGACACCGCCCACGTGGTGCCGGATCATGAGCTCGAGGAACAGGCAGTCGGCTTCGGTGCCGGTGGCGGCGGCCAGCGCCGCGAGCGCCTCCGGACTCGCCATGCCCATGGCCGCCTCGAGCTCGGCGGTGCTCGGCGCCGACTCGGCGGAGTGCCCGGCCCCCGGGGCATCGCCGCCAGTCTCGTGATCTGCGCCGGCCTCGTGATCGCCACCGGTCTCGTGATCGGCGCCGCCGTGCCCCATCCAGGCCATCAGCGGCTCACCGCGCTGCGGCAGGCCCCAGGCGACGAGCCACGAGTACATCTCGCCGATCTGCGCCGACTGCGAGGTCGCCATGTCGTAGGCCATCATGCGAATCTCGGGGTCGTCGGTCTTGCGGTGGATCTCCATCGCCATGTCGACGGCCTGCGCGTGGTGCAGCTGCATGTCGCGCGCGAAGCCGGCCTCGGCGCTGTGCGTGTCAGGGCTCTTCGGTGCGTCCTGGGCGGCGCCGAAGGCGCTGAACCGGCCGAGCGCGAATGCCAGCACGGCGGCAGCCAGCACGGCAAGGGCCGGCAGCAGCCAGCGCGGCGCGCGGCGCGGGGCTGCGGCATCCGCCCGCGCGTTCAACGCCGGCCCGGCCCGTCGATCGCGCCGGTGCAGGCCGAGGTGGGCTCGGGCACGTGCTGGTTGCGCCAGTACTCCTCGAGGAACTCCTCGATGCGCGGGTCGGCGACCGAGTCGAGCTTGAGCTGCGCGTTCCACGCGCTGAGCGCGAGCGGGGTGTCTTGGCCCTCGAACGGCGAGAGCACGATGTAGGTGGAGGGGAGCTTGGCCTGCAGCGCCGCGAGCGCCGCGTCGTCGACGCGGGCCGCGTCGTAGGTGACCCACACGGCGCCGTGCTCCTGGGAGTGCACCGCGAGCTCGTTCTCCTGTGGCTCGGTGTAGACGCCGCAGTTGAGCCACGCGTTGAAGTGGTCGCCGCCGGCAGCCGGGGTCTGCGGGTAGTCGACGCGTTCGGTGACGTGCTGATTGCCGTTGTCGAAGGTCTCGACGCCCTCGATCTGGGTGCCGGTGCCGCCGATGTCGTAGCTGGCCGCCGGCGGCGCCTTCGGGGCCAGGGCGAACGAGGCGATCAGGGTGCCGACGATGGCGGCCGCGACGACCGAGCCGCCCGCCCACCAGGCGATCCTGCGCCGACGGTTCGCGGTGTGCTGACGGGCCTGCTGGGTGCGGCGGGCGTCCTGCTCGGCGGCGCTGCGCCGCGCCGCCTGCGCGTCGAGCTCGGCCTGCCTGGCCGGGTTGCCGCTTCGGCCGCCTCGAGCATTCGGGCCGTCTGCCGGGCGCTTGGCGTTCGGCTGTGCGGGGTCTGGCTGTGTCGGGGTCATGGGAGTGATCTCGGCTGGGCGCGTCGGAGCCGACGCGGATGGGTTCGAGTGCGCCGGGCGAAATGCCGGCACAGGCGACCAAGCCTAGGCGGGCGCAATGGGAACGCGGTGGGAGCGGGCGGCGCGTGCCGCCGCCCGCCCGCCTGGTTCGGCGCAGGCGGCGGCGGTAGAATCGTCGAACTCTCGCGCTCGATTCGCTTCGATGCACTCGTTCCGATGCGACCGCCGGGTCGCTGCTCTCGTTAGGCCACTGTGACCCCCACCCCGCCCACACCATCGAATCCGCCTGCCGAGGGGGAGCCGGACGCACGCACGCACGCACGCGCCGACGCCGAGCACAGCGACACCGACCGCAGCGACGCCGATCGCACCGGCGCCGAGCACAGCGACCCGTCGTCGCCGACCGGCGCCATCCGCACCCTCGGCCCGAACCCCGCCACCGCGCCCATCGTGCTGCACCCCGGCGACAGCATCACGCGGCGCAGGCGAATCCTCTACATCCTGGTGCTCGGGGCGCTCACCGCCCTCGGCCCGTTCACGATCGACCTCTACCTGCCTGCGTTCCCGATCCTGGAGCACGACTTCAACACGACCGCCTCGGCGATCCAGCTGACGCTCACGGGAACGATGATCGGCTTCGGGCTGGGCCAGCTCGTCGTGGGGCCCTGGAGCGACAAGGTCGGACGCAGGATTCCGCTGCTGACGACCACCAGCGTCCACATCATCGCCAGCGTCGCGGCGGCCGTCGCGCCCACCCTCGAGCTGCTGGCGGCGGCCCGAGTGCTGCAGGGCGCCGGCGCTGCCGCGGGCGGCGTGGTCGCGGTCGCGATCGTGCGCGACCTGTTCGGCGGCAAGCCGCTCGTGCTCATGCTCTCGCGACTCGCCCTCGTCTCGGGCGTCGCGCCCGTGATCGCGCCGCTGATCGGCTCCGGGCTGCTGCTCATCACCGACTGGCGCGGCATCTTCCTGGTGCTCGCCATCTACGGCGCCGTGATGCTCAGCTGCGCGATCTTCCTGGTGCCCGAGACGCTCCCGGTGGCGCGACGGCAGGAGCGGGGCTCGACCACGGTGCTGCAGCGCTACCGCAACGTGCTCGGCGACCGCGTGTTTCTCGGACTCATCGTGATCGGGTCGATGACGTTCAGCGGCCTCTTCTCGTACCTCTCGGCGTCGTCGTTCCTGTTTCAGGAGACGTACGGCTTCGACGCGCAGCTGTACGGCGTGCTGTTCGCCGTGAACTCGCTCGGCGTCGTGCTCGGCGTGCAGATCGCGTCGCGGCTGGCCGCGCGCTTCGGCCCGCAGTGGGTGATGGCATTCTCGACCGCGGGCCTGTTCGTGTTCGGGTCGATGATCTACGTGTTCGCCGTGCTCGATCTGGGGCTCTGGGGCACGCTGATCCCGCTGTTCCTGTTCATCACCAGCTGCGGCTTCACCTTCCCGTGCGTGCAGGTGCTCGCGCTCGACCGCCACGGCCGCGAGGCCGGCACGGCCGCCTCGCTGATCGGCGCCGCGAACTTCTCGATCGCCGGGCTCGTCTCGCCCGTGGTCGGCCTGGTCTCGCACGGGGGCATCACCGCCGCGACGATGTCGATCGTGATGGTCGGCTGCTCGGCGATCGGCGTGCTCGCGCTCTGGCTGGTGGTGCGGCCGCGGACGATCGGGCAGCTCGCGCCATAGGGCGGGCGCGACGTGCGGGGCGCGCGAGGGCGATGGGCCGGGATAGGCAGATGACAGGGCTGGGGGATGCCGCGGCGCGGCGACGCTCGTCCGGGCCCACGATGCGCATGCCGCGGCACGCGGCCCACGGGCAGCCGCCGCCGGCTCGCTAGGCTGACCCCATGAGCGATCTGGGCGTGCAGGCAGACCCGAACTCCGGCGCGGACGGTGCCGCCGACCCGGAGCTCGCGCGGCTGCGGGCCGAGGCGGCACACGCCGAGGCAGAGCTCGCGGCCGCACGCGCCGCGGCGGCGCTCGCCGAGGCGCAGGCGCGCCTCGCCGCCGCCGAGGCGCGGGCCCACGCAGCCACGAGCGCGGCCGCGCAGGCGCAGGCCGGCGTCGGAGGCGAGCCCGCCGACGGCGATACGTCCGCAGCTCCCGCGCAGGCCACTGCCGATCCCGCGCCCGTTCCCGCCGTCTCGGCCTCGGCCTCGGCCCCAGCCCCGGCTTCGGCTCCAGCTCCCGCGCCCGGCGCTCCAGCGCCCGCTTCCGGTGACCCAGCGCCGGCCACCGCGCCACCGGCCACCGCCGGCGAGCCCGCCGCGCCACTGTCTGACGAGCAGGTCGCGGCCGTGGTGGCCGGCTACGCGTTCGAGGGCGAGACGCTGGACGTCGGCGCCCTCGTCAACGGCGACCCGCTGCCCGGCGCCCAGGTGCGCATCCCGCTCGCCATGATGAACCGGCATGGCCTCGTCGCCGGCGCGACGGGCACGGGCAAGACCCGCACGCTGCAGGGGCTCGCGGAGCAGCTGGCTGACAAGGGCGTGCCGGTGTTCGCCGCCGACATGAAGGGCGATCTCTCGGGCGTCGCCACGCCCGGCGAGGCGAACGAGAAGCTGCGCGCGCGCACCCGGGCGATCGGGCAGGAATGGCAGCCCGAGGCATCCGTCACCGAGTTCTTCGCGCTCGGCGGCATCGGCAGGGGCGTGCCGGTCCGGGCAACGGTGAGCGGCTTCGGGCCGCTGCTGCTTTCGAAGGTGCTGGGGCTGAACGCGACGCAGGAGTCGAGCCTCGGGCTCGTCTTCCACTACGCCGACCGCGAGGGGCTCGCGCTCGTCGATCTCAGCGACCTGCGCGCGGTGCTCACCTACCTCAGCAGCGCCGACGGCCGCGCCGAGCTCGAGGGGCTCGGCGGGCTGTCGAAGGCGACCGTCGGCGTGATCCTGCGGCAGCTCATCACCTTCGCCGACGAGGGCGCCGACGCGTTCTTCGGCGAACCAGAGATCGAGGTGGCCGACTTCCTGCGCGTCGCCCCCGACGGGCGTGGGATCATCAGCCTGCTCGAGCTGCCCGGCGTCGCCGACCGCCCGGCGCTGTTCTCGACGTTTCTGATGTGGCTGCTCGCCGAGCTGTTCGAGACCCTGCCCGAGGTCGGCGACCTCGACAAGCCCAAGCTCGTGTTCTTCTTCGACGAGGCGCACCTGCTGTTCAAGGACGCCTCGAAGGCGTTCCTCGCCGCCATCACCCAGACGGTGCGGCTGATCCGCTCGAAGGGCGTGGGCGTGTTCTTCGTCACCCAGACGCCCAAGGACGTGCCGGGCGACGTGCTCGCGCAGCTCGGCTCGCGGGTGCAGCACGCGCTGCGCGCGTTCACCCCCGATGACGCGAAGGCGCTGCGGGCCACGGTGGGCACGTACCCGCGAAGCGGCTACGAGCTCGAGCAGGTGCTGCAGCAGCTGGGCACCGGCGAGGCGATCGTCACCGTGATGAGCGAGAAGGGCGCCCCGACCCCCGTCGCCTGGACCCGCATGCGCGCGCCCCAGGGCCTCATGTCGCCCACGCCCGACGCGCAGATCGAGGCAGCGGTCACGGCATCGACCCTGCTGCCGCGATACGGGACGGCGATCGACCGCGAGTCGGCGCGCGAGATCCTGACCGTGCGCATGAACGCGGCGGCCGCCGCGGCCGAGGCGGAGGAGGCCGCCCTTGCGCAGGCGAAGATCGACGCCGAGCTGGCGAAGCAGCGCGCCGCGATCGACAAGCAGCAGGCGGCCGCCGAGAAGAAGGCGCAGGCCGAGTACGCGCGGCTGCTGAAGAAGACCCAGGGCACCTCGCGCACCAGCTCGTCTCGCCGCACCACGCGCTCGCCCCTGGAGCAGGTGCTCGGCTCGCGCAGCACGCAGACGCTGCTCGACGGCGTGATCCGCGGCCTGTTCGGCAACGGGCGGCGCTGAGCGCGTGATCACGAGGGTCGCGTCGCTAGGCGATGCGCCCCTCGTGGATCCTGATCGTGCGGTCGACGAGCCCCTCGGGCACGCTCGCATGCGAGATCAGCACGATCGCGCGGTCGTCGTCGATCGCGGCGAGCATGTCGTGCAGGAGGGCATCGGATGCCTCCGCATCCACCCCCGCGGTGGGCTCGTCGAGCACCAGCACCGCGAAGTCGGCCAGCAGCGCGCGGGCGAGCGCGATGCGCTGCGCCTGCCCGCCCGAGACGAGCGCGCCGCGCTCGCCGACGCGGGCGTCGAGGCCGCCGCGGGCCTCGAGCCATTCGCCGAGGCCGACGCGCTGCAGCACCGCGGCGAGCTCGTCGTCGGTGGCGTCGTCGCGCGCGAAGAGCAGGTTCTGCCGGATGTCTTCGTCGAAGAGCATCGGATGCTGCTGGCAGAGGCCGACGGTGCGTCGCACCTGCGCGCCGGCGATGCCCGGACCATCGGCCGCCTGGCTCGGGTGCGCGGTCACGCTGCGCCCGCCGATGGCATAGGTGCCGGTGCAGTCGAGGAACCGCACCAGCACGTGCGCCAGGGTCGACTTGCCGGATCCGCTCGAGCCGACCACGAGCAGCCGTTCGCCGGCGTGGATGTCGAGATCGACGTCACGCAGCGCGTCGGAGGCGCTGCCCGGCCACCGCGCCGACACCCCGCGGAGCGTGATGCCGGAGCCGAGCGGCGGGGCCGGCGTCCGGTCGTCGGCGGCGTCCGGTGTCTCGGCCTCGCGCACCAGCCCCGCCGGAAGCCGCTCGGGCAGCGCGTCGGCGATGCGCTCGGCGCTCGCGCGCACCTGGCGCCATGATGCCGCGGCCAGGGGCACGGTGCCGAACACCTCGAAGATTGCCATCGGCAGCAGCACGGCGACCGCGAACCACGGCGCGGCGAGCTCGCCGGCGGTCACGAGCGGGGCGGTGACGGCGATGGCGCCGATGGAGGCGGCCCCCGCGAGCACCGACACCACCGCCGAGGTGGCGCCCTGCGCGATCACCCGGCGGCGCATCACGGTGCTGAGGGCGGCGTCGGCGTCGGCGATGCGCGCGCGGGCCTCGGGCTCGGCGCCGAACGCGAGCAACACGTCGAGGCTGCCCAGGTAGTCGACCACCGCGTCGGCCAGGCGGGCGCGCGCCGGCGCGATGCCGCGCTCGGCGCGCGCGCCGAGCGCCCAGCCCCACGCCACGGCGGCGAGGGTGGCGAGGGCGAGGCATCCCGCGAGCACGAGGGCGGCCGCCCACGAGACGAAGCACATGAAGACGATGGATGCCGCGGCGACCAGCCCCGAGACGAACAGCGGCTGCACGACCCGGAGGGGCAGGTTCTGCAGCTCGTCGACGTCGTCGACCATCGACGCGAGCACCGACCCGCGGCGCGTGCGGGTGAGGCCGTCGGGTGCGAGCGGCACGAGCCGCCGCACCATGTCGGCGCGGGTGGTCGCGAGCTGGCGCAGGGCGGCGTCGTGTCCGGCGAGGCGCTCGACGTAGCGGAACACCGCGCGGGTCAGCGCGAACAGCCGCACCCCGACGACCGCGATCGAGAGGTACATCAGGGCGGGCTGCTCGGCCGCGCGCACGATGAGCCACGCGCTGACGGCGAGGAGCGCGACCGCGGAGGCCGCGGAGGCGAAGCCCGAGAGGGCGCCAGGGAGGAAGCGCCGGGCGGGCGGCTGAGCGCTGCGCAGCACGCGGGCGGTGGGGGAGGAGCCGCCGCCGGGTGTGCGCACCGGTGCGGGTGCGGCGGTGCGGGTCATGCGCCGGCTCCTTCCGGGGCGCCGATCCGGATGATCTGATCGGCGATCTCGCGCGCGCTCCGGCGGTGCGAGACGAGCAGCACGGTGGCGCCCGCGTCGGCGAGGCCGCGGATGGCGGACCACAGGGCGGCCTCGGTGGTGGCATCGAGCGCGCTGCTGGGTTCGTCGAGGGCGAGCACGCGGGCGCGGCCGGCGAGGAGGCGGTGGATCGCGCGCGCCACGGCGACCCGCTGGGCCTGGCCGCCTGAGAGCCCCGCGCCCTGCACCCCGAGCTCGAGGCTCGGGTCGAGGTGCGCCGCCTGGGCGAGCTCGAGGGCGCGGACGATGCGCGACTGCGCGGACTCGGGCGCGGGTGCGGGTGCGATCGCGGGTACGGGTGCGGACTCCGGTGCAGGTGCAGGTGCAGGTGCAGGTGCAGGTGCGGCCGCGGTCCCGGCTGAGGAAGCGGCCCCGGGGAGCGCCGCGGGCTCGCCGAGCGTGACGTTCGCGGCGATGGTGCCGGCGATCAGCCCGGGGCGCTGGCCCGCCCACGCGAGCCAGTCGGGCGCGTGGAGGGTTCGGATGTCGCGGATCTGGCTCGTGGTGGTGGCGCCGCAGCCATCGCCGGGGGTGGTGGGTGTGGCGGTGTGCGCGCTGTCGGCGGCGGCGGCGGTGCTGCGGCGGTGCGCACTGTCGGTGCTGTCGGCGTGGTCGGCTCCGAGCGTCGCCGAGCCTTCGAACTCGGCGACGCCGCGCAGCGCAGCGAGCAGGCTCGACTTGCCCGCGCCGCTGGCGCCCTCGATGAGCGTGACCGTGCCGGGGGCCGCGGCGAACGAGATCGCCGGATGCTCGGGAGCCGGCACGACGCTGTCGCCGACCCGCACGCGCAGCCCGCGGATGCGGAGCGATTCGCCGGAGGGGGCGCCGGCCGTCGCGCGCGGCGCGGTCGTGCCCTCGGGCTCCGCTGGCCTCGACTCCGCCGGAATCGCCGCCGCGGGGAGCGCCGCCGCGGCATCCAGCACCGCGAAGATGTCGTCGGTTGCGGCGACGCCCTCGGCCGCGGCGTGGAACTGCACGCCCACCTGCCGCAGGGGGAGGTAGGCCTCCGGCGCCAGCAGGAGCACGAACAGGCCCACCATGAGCGTGATCGTGCCATCGAGCAGGCGGAAGCCGATCGAGACCGCGATGAGTGCGACCGCGATGCTGGCGAGGAACTCGAGGGCGAAGCCGGAGAGGAACGAGACGCGCAGCACCCGCATGGTCTCGTGCCGGTACTCGCCGGTCACGCGCTCGATGCTTGCGACGGCACGGCGCTCGCGGCCGTAGAGCTTGAGCGTGCCGAGCCCCTCGACCGTGTCGGAGAAGCGCGCGGCGAGGCGGTGCAGGGTCTGCCACTGCGTGCGCTGCACCGCTCGGGTGGCGAGGCCGATGAGCACCATGAAGATCGGGATGAGCGGCAGGGTGAGCACCACGGTGAGCCCGCTCAGCCAGTCCTGCCACGCCATCACGATGAGGATCGCGGGGGTCGCGATCGCCGCCAGCACGAGCTGCGGGAGGTAACGGCCGAAGTAGGCGTCGAGCGCGTCGAGGCCGTGGCCCGCGGTGACGGCGAGGCTCGCGGTGTTGTGTCGCGCGAGCCACGCGGGCCCGAGCGCACGAACGGCGTCGACGAGCGCTCCGCGCAGCTGCGCCGAGACGCGCGCGGATGCCTGGGCCGATGCCCACTCGGACGCCCAGAGCAGCGCGCCACGGGCGAGGACGACGCCGAGGAGCGCCGCGGCGATGCGAGCGATCTCGTCGACGGGGGCGCCCTCGATCACGCGGACGATCGCGAGCGTGAGCAGCCAAGCGAAGGCGATGATCACGATCGTCTGGGCCGCGCCGATCAGCGCGGAGACGGCGAAGAACCCGCGGGCGGCACCCGCGTATCGCAGCAGTCGCGGGTCGACGGGCCGCGCCCGCGCCGTCCGGCCGACGTCAGCGCCGTCCGCCGGGGCCGGTTGGGTCGCTGCAGCTGTGGCTGGTCCCGCGCCCACACCCGTTGTGGGCGACGGTTCCGTGGCGGCTGTCACGCCGCGGCGGGCTCCGCCACCGCGTCGGACACCGCTTCGATGGATTCCCGGCGCACGCGCTTGCGGAACACCCAGTACGTCCAGCCCTGGTACAGCAGGATCAGCGGCAGGAAGATCAGCGCGGTCCAGCTCATGATCTCGAGCGTGTACTGCGAGCTCGACGCGTTCGCGACCGTCAGGCTGAACGCCGGATCGGTGGTGGAGGGCAGCACGGCCGGGAACAGCGCGACGAACAGGGTTGCCACGGCGGCCGCGACGGTCGCGGCGCCGAAGGTGAAGGCGATGCCCTCGCGGCCGCGCAGGTTCGCGAGCACCGAGCCGATGAGGAGCACTGCGGCGAGCGCGGCGAGCAGCAGCACGGCGACGGAGAAGTGCTCGAGCACGGTCCAGAGCAGGAAGCCGGCCGCGACGACGATGGTGACCACGCCGGCCTTGGTCGCGAGCTTCTGCGCGTCGCGGCGAAGCACGCCGTCGGTCTTCAGCGCGACGAACGTGGCGCCGTGCGTGAAGAAGAGCACGAGCGTGGTGAGGCCGCCCAGGAGCCCGTACGGGTTCAGCAGCGTCAGCAGGTTGCCGGTGTAGTTGTGGTCGGCGTCGAGCGGCACGCCCTGGATGATGTTGGCGAACGCGACGCCCCAGAGGAACGCGGGCACCGCCGAGCCGATGATGATCATCCGATCGAAGCGGCGCTTCCACTCGTGCTCGGGGCGCTGGTGGCGGTACTCGAACGAGACGCCGCGCACGATGAGTGCGAGGAGGATGAGCAGCAGGGGCAGGTAGAAGCCGCTGAACAGCGACGCGTACCACTCCGGGAATGCCGCGAACAGGCAGGCGCCCGCGACGATCACCCAGGTCTCATTGAGGTCCCACACGGGGCCGATGGTGTTGATGATCTGGCGGCGCGCCACATCGTCCTTGCCGAGGAACGGCAGCGACATCCCGACGCCGAAGTCGAAGCCCTCGAGTACGAAGTACCCGATGAACAGGAAGGCGACGATCCAGAACCAGAGAACGGCGAGGTCCATGACGGGTCTCCTAGTAGACGGTCGAGCTCAGGGTCGGCTTGTCGTCCGACACCTGCTCGGTGGTATCGGGGCCCTTGTGCACGGCACGGAGGATGAGCTTGAACTCGACCACGGCGAGGATCGCGTAGATGAGGGTGAAGGCGATGAGCGAGATCAGCACCTCGTATGCGGGCACGCCCGGCGAGACGCCGTCCTCGGTGCGCATGAGGCTGAACACGATCCAGGGCTGGCGGCCCATCTCGGTGAAGATCCAGCCGACCGTGATCGCCATGATGCTGAGCGGGTACGACCAGATCGCGACCTTCCACATCCACTTGGCGGGCAGGCGCTTGGCCTTCTTGCGGGTCACCCACAGGCCGACCAGCGCGATGAGCGCGTGCAGCATGCCGAGGCCGATCATCCAGCGGAACGCCCAGTACGTGATCCACACGATCGGCATGTAGTCGCCGGGGCCCCACAGCTCGGTGTACTGAGCCTGCAGGTCGTTGAGGCCCTCCACGCAGCCGTCGAAGGTGTGGGTGGACAGGAACGAGAGCAGGTACGGCACGCGCACCGAGAACAGGTCGCTGGTGCCGTCAGGGGTGCCGATGGTGAAGATCGAGAAGGATGCGTCGGCCCCGCACGCGGTCGTGAACAGCGCCTCGGCCGCGGCCATCTTCATCGGCTGCGTGTCGACCATGACGAGGCCGAGCTGGTCGCCGGTGAGGACGGTGGCGGCGGCCGAGCCGAGCATGAACCACAGCCCGTAGCGGAGGGCGGTCTGCATCGTGTCGGTGTGCTGTCCGCGCACGAGGTGCCAGGCCGCGACGGCGATGATGACGCCCGCCGTGAACATGAACGCGGAGGCGATGGTGTGGGGGAACGCAGCGAGCGAGACGGGGTTCGCCAGCAGCTCCCAGATGTTCGTGAGCTCGGCCCGGCCCCGCTCCTCGTTGAGCTGGTACGCGATCGGGTTCTGCATGAACGCGTTCGCGGCGAGGATGAAGTAGGCCGAGAGGATCGAGCCGATCGCCGTCGCCCAGATGGTCGCGAGGTGCAGGCGCGGCGAGAGCTTGTCCCAGCCGAAGATCCACAGCCCGATGAAGGTCGCCTCGAAGAAGAAGGCGAGCAGGCCCTCCATGGCCAGCGGCGCGCCGAACACGTCGCCGACGAATCGCGAGTAGTCCGACCAGTTCATCCCGAACTGGAACTCCTGGACGATGCCCGTCACCACGCCCATGGCGAAGTTGATCAAGAAGATCTTGCCGAAGAAGCGGGTGAGGTGCAGATATTTCAGCTTGCCGGTGCGAAGCCACGCCGTCTGGAACACCGCGGCGGTGACCGACATGCCGAGCGTGAGCGGCACGAAGAGAAAGTGGTAGATCGTGGTGAGACCGAACTGCCATCGGGCAAGCAGAAGCGGGTCGAGAAGGTCCATGCGCGCTCCTCCGGAAGTGGCGTCGCACTACTGTACCGATGCGCGGCACGACATGGTGACCACCGAGGCCGGACATAACCCCGGGTGATGGGCGCGGTGACCGACGGCGAGGGGCACCGCGGCCCCGAACGGCGCCGGGATCGTGCGGGTGTCGGGGCCGGCTGGTCGCGATCGGCGCGCGCGGGCCGGGTCGCCGATCGCGTCACGATCATCATGCGTCGCGGCGGCGCCGCGGTCGCGGTGCACACCCGGGGGGCGACGAGCTCCGCGGTCCGGCGCGGCCCTCACCGCTCCGCGGTCAGGATGCGATCCGCAGCTGGATGACGCAGCCGTGCGAGCTCGCGCACTCCTCGATCCGCGCGGTGAGGGGGCCGCCGGCCTCGGCGAGGACGCCGTGCATCATGCCGCGGTGCGCCGAGCACAGCGCCTCGCGGTGCTCGAGCTCGGGCGGAGCGTGCGGGCAGGCGCGCAGGTCGATCGAGAGGGCCGACTCGTCGACGATCGGATCGAAGCCCGACTCCTCGAGGTGGTCGACGATGGCGTCGACCTGGTGCACCGCCGCCTCGCCGAGCGCCGGGTCGATGGTGTCGGTCCACGGCATGACCTTGCGCATGAGGTCGCCGCGGGTCGCGGCATCCCGAGCCTTGCGTCTCGCGATCGGGCTGGATGCCTCGGCCTCGCCGTCGATCGCGCTGAACAGAGTGCGGGGGCGCCCGCGGACGGTGCGCTCCTCGGTGTGGGCGACGACGTAGCCGCCGTCGATCAGCCGCTGCAGGTGCTCGCGGACGGTGTTCGGGTGGAGCTCGGTGGTCGCGGCGAGCGCCGCGACCGTGCTGGCCGGGTGCTGCTGTACGAGGTGCAGAATCTCGACCCGGCTGCGGCACGAGAGTGCGCTGTATCCCTGAGGACGATCGGTACGCATGCTTCTATTGTCGCTGACGAATCATGGGTCGCGTTTTCGGGCGGAATCAGGAGATTCGGTGCGCATGGGTGGATGCGTCGGCCGCGCGCGGCGCTTCGCCGGGCAGACCGCCGGACGTATCGCCGGGCGCTTCCCGCGACGCTTCGGGATCCGCGAGGGCCGAGGGCGCTGAGCGCGCGGTCAGCGCGCGCAGCACTTCGCCGAAGCGGAGCAGGAATGCGGGCTCGTCGAGCTTCTTGCGCCGCATCCAGCCGGTGACCTCGTCGTTCGATTTGCTGGCGTTGCACGAGCGACAGGCGGGCACGACGTTGCCGAGCGTGTAGCGGCCGCCGCGCGAGATCGGCTGCACGCAGTCCTTCTGCAGGGCGCTGGCGAGGGATGCCTCGGCGGCGCCGCAGTACGCGCATCCGCCCCACATCGCGCAGATGCCGGCCCATTGCGAGGCGGTGAGGTCGTTGTCGGCGGCGGCGACCCGGCGTGTGCGGCGGCGCGCGGCGCGTGCGCGGCGGCTGTTGCTGAGCGTCATTCGTCGAGCGGCGCGCTGTCGGGCTCGGCGAGGCCCTCGACCACGTATTCACGGGCAATGCCGTGTGTCGCGTGCCCCCACTCGCTGGCGGCGACTCGCGCCTGGTGGGCGTGGAACGACGCAGCATCGGCGAAGCGCTCCTCGACCCGCCAGATCAGGGAACCCTCGATCTGCGTCACCTCGAAGCGGATGCATCCGGGCTCGGCGCGCGTGAGGGCGATGTGCTCCGGCAGCAGTCGCGCCACGATGGCCTGCTCGGCGTCGGTGGCGCAGACGAGCCGCCCGGTGAGTCGCACTTCGTTCATCCGGTCAGCCTACGTTGGCTCGTTGGGGAGCGGGATAGGCTCACCTGCGTGAAGCGAGCGAGTGCGGACGACGCGTTCTGGGCTGCATGTCGCGCTGTCATTCCCGGCCTGCCAGAGGCGACCCCCGAAGCGTGGGCGTTCGGCGCGACGGCGGCGCATGCGGACGGGCTGCTGGCCCTCGTGCTCGCTGGGAAGAAGACCGCGACTTCGTCACCGCTGTGGGACTTCACGCACAGGGGCGAGCCCGTGCCCGAGCAGGGTTGGTGGAACATCATCTTGGACGGGCGGGGCAATCCACGGGCGCTGCTCGACACGGTCGCCGTCGAGGTGCTGCCGTTCGACCAGGTCGGTGCGGCGCATGACTTCGCCGAGGGGGAGGGTGATCGCACCCTCGATGCGTGGCGTGCCGTGCACGAGCGGTTCTGGCGTGAGCATTCGGAGAACCCCCGCGGGTTCGAGCCCGACATGCCTGTGGTCTGCGAGCGACTGCGGTTGAGATATCCGCTCGTCGCCGGCTGACTTGACCGTCGTGGACTGACTCGACCGTCGCAGATTGACTTGACCGTCCCAGGTCGATTCGGTCGCCGATCGCTGGGTGGAGACCGGCGTCAGAACGGGGGCGGGTCGTCGCGGTGCCGGGTGCTGCCGGTGCCCGCACCGACCCCGCGACCTCCGCCCACTCCGGCACTTCTCTCCGCACCGGCGCGGAGACGATGCTCGTCCCAGTCGCTTTCCGGTCTGAACATCACCGAGCTGGTCGGGATGTCGGGATACACGCGCCCGGTTGGGCTCGTCCATTCGAGAATGCCGTCGGGTTTGTGCACCACCCGCCAGGCTGAGGCGTGTTTGAGGGTGTGGTGGCGCCGGCACAGGTGAGCGAGGTTGCCCTCGCGCGTGTGGCCGCCGAGCGCGTAGTCGATTGTGTGGTCGATGTCGCTTCGGTGGACCGGCTGTCGACACCCGGGGAAGCGGCAGTGCTGGTCGCGTACCTGGAGGGTGCGCTTCAGCTGCACGGTGGGAGTGTAGCGATCGACGGCGAGCACGGTGCCGCTGATCGGGTCGGTGAGGATGCGATCCCAGCCGGAACTGGCGCCAGCGAGCGCTCGAGCGGTTGCAGCATCGAGCGGCCCGACGCCCGCAAGCGTGGCGGGAGCGTTGGTGTGCCCCATCAGCGACAGCACGGGCACGGTCACCTGCACGTGGGCGCGGATCGCGCCGAGGGCGCCCGGCTCCGCGCCATCGGCAACCGCCGCGTGCCCCTCAGGGGCGCCCGTGAGCAGCAGATCGGCGACGATGTCGGCGCGAAGCTCGTCGATGCTGCGACCGTCGCTCGTGATCGGCGCCCCGGACCGCGATCGACCGCCCTGTGTCGTGACCGCAGCCTCGGCATCACGCACGCTCTGCGCCAGCTGCTGCACGCGGTCGAGGGCGCCATGGGCGAGCGTGCTCGGCAGCGTCGCGATGAGCTCAGACATGCCGTCTTCGACGTCGATGACCCGGACGCCTCGGCAGCGGGCCGCGGCTTCGTGGCGTTCCGCGAACGGTGTCGGGTGGACCCGCTCGGCGGTGACCCGCGCGAAGGGTCGAACCCGCGCGGGAACCTCCTGCTCGGCGTAGGGCACCACCGACGCTTCGTACGAGGCGCGCGCCGCGGCATCCGGGAGCTGCGACCCGCAGTCGGTGATCGCGTGCACGTGCGTGCGTGAGATACGCCCCGCTCGGAACGCTGCGAACGTGGCCGGGAAGTCTTGCACAAGCGTCGTGGACTCGCCCATCAGGCGCTGCGCGCTTCGGTCGCTGATGCGCAGCGCCCCACCGATCTCGGCGGCGACCTCGCGATAGGGAAGCTCGGAGGCGCGGCTCGTTGCCTCGCCGCGTGCGGCGATGGCGCCGGCGATCTGCGTCGCGGTGTGCACGAACTCGGCCTCGCGCGCCTGCCAGGCGTTGATCTTGGCCCGGGCCCGCGCCATGCCCGCATACGCCGCATCGAGCTGCGCCCGCTCTGCAGGTGTTGCGATGCCGTACCCCGTGCGTGCCATGGGACAATTATCGCAGAAACATTCGATGTTCTGGGGGCCAATCGGGGTGATTGTGGAGAGTTTCTTCGAAGACAATGCAGTTCAGGATGAGGCTGACCCCTTCTGGTTTGCTTGCTCCCGAGCCCCGAGCCCCGAGCCCCGAGCCCCGAGCCCCGAGCCCCGAGCCCCGAGCCCCGAGCCCCGAGCCCCGAGCCCCGAGCCCGAGGTTCAGGGTTCGGAGCCCGGAGTCACGGAGCCCGAGCGGCTGATCGCTATCAACTCCGCCCGCTCAGCCGGCGCCCGCTCAGTCGTGCAGCTCCAGGTGCAAGATCGGGTACGGCCGGCCGCCAGGCACCTACGCCTCCGTGTTCGGCTTCCACCCCAGCGCGGGTGCCACGTGCTTCGCGAACGACTCGACCACCCGAAGGTTGAACTCGACCCCGAGCTGGCTCGGAATCGTCAGCATCAGGGTGTCGGCCGTCTGGATCGCCGCGTCGTTCAGCAGCTGCTCGACCAGCACGTCGGGCGCCGCGGCGTACGTCTTGCCGAAGGTCGAGCGCAGGCCGTCGATGATGCCGATCTGGTCGCCGTCCTGGCGCCCTCCGAAGTACATGTCTTCCTCGGCCGTCGTGATCGGGAAGATGCTCCGGCTGACCGAGGTGCGCGGCTCACCGGGATGCCCCGCCTCGCGCCACGCGGCCCGGAACGCGTCGATCTGCTCGGCCTGCAGGATGTCGAACGGCCGGCCGTCGGCCGAGGTGAGCAGGGTCGACGACATGAGGTTGACACCCACGCGACCAGCCCACTCGGCGCTGTCTCGGTTGCCGGCGCCCCACCAGATGCGCGAGCGCAGCCCGGGGGAGTGCGGCTCGATCGGTTGGAGCCCCGGGGCGCCGCCGAACGGGCTGGTGGGGTCGCCCTCGGCCATCCCCTCGCCCTCGATGGCGCGCAGGAACGTGTCGAAGTGCGCTCGCGCGATGTCGGCGCCGCGCGGATCGGTCGAGCCCGTGTAGCCGAAGGTCTCGTAGCCGCGAACGACCGACTCGGGTGAGCCTCGGCTGACGCCGAGCGCGAGCCGCCCGTCGCTGATCAGATCGACCGCGGCGGCCTCCTCGGCGAGATACAGCGGGTTCTCGTACCGCATGTCGATGACCCCGGTGCCGACCTCGATGCGCGTGGTGCGCGCCGCGATCGCGGCGAGCAGCGGCATGGGCGAAGCCTGCTGCCGAGCGAAGTGGTGCACGCGGAAGTACGCGCCGTTGACGCCGAGCTCGTCCATGCCCTGGGCGAGGTCGATCGCCTGGTGCAGCGAGTCGCGCGCGGTGAGCTCGCGCCCGCCGCCGAGCGGCCCGTAGTGGCCAAACGAGAGTGTTCCGAATCGTTGCATACCCAGTCCAATCACCCGAGCAAGAGATCTATTCCATTGAATGGATGCGGCGGCCCATCGATGCCGTGCCCCCAAGCTGCATCCTGCCACCGACGCCCCGTCCCGCACACCCGCACCGCGTCGGCCGGCGCGACGCACCCCGGTCACGCCCCAGATGTTCACCCGGCATTCGCCGCGGCGTCCGTCGCCGCCGACCTGCGCGTCACCTCGCGCCGATTGTCTGGCCGTGTCGCCGAAAGCGCGGCATTCGCAGGACGAGAACCCTCCGTCCGCCCCCTGAAAGGAACCGCATGCGCACGCGTGCCCTCACCGGTCTCGGCGCCCTCGCCGTCGGCGCCGCACTCATCCTGACCGGCTGCTCGACTGCTGCCGACGACGCGGCGAACGCCGCCGACGTCCCACTGACCTTCGCCTCCGCGCCCCTCGGTGACGACCCCACCGCACAGAACCCGATCTCGGTGCTCGTCACGCTGATGGCCGAGGAGACCGGCCGCGAGGTCGAGGTCACCGATGTGCCCGACTACCTCGCGGTGGTCGAGGCGATCCGCGGCGGCCACGTCGACTTCGGCATCATGAGCGGCTTCCCGTCGGCACTCGCGGTGAACACAGGCGAGGTCGACGCGCTCGTCGCCTGGCCCGGCTCGGCAGACCCGGTCTCGACCTGCATCGTGCTCGACGACTCGCCCTTGAAGAGCCTCGACGACATCACGCCCGAGACCGTGATCGCGTTCGCCGACCCGGCATCCAGCAGCGGCTACTTCATGCCCGTCTACACGCTCGACCAGGCGGGGCTGAAGAAGGACGTCGACTACACCCCGATGTTCGCCGGCGGGCACGACATGAGCTTCATCGCCCTCAAGCAGGGGCAGGTGGATGTCGCGTGCACGGCCGTGGTCATCGCCGGCATGTACGACAGCGACATGTTCCCCTTCGCCGAGGGCGAGACGCGCTCGATCGCGATGAGCGAGTCGATGCCGGTCTCGAGCACCATTCTCGTGAACAGCGAGATGAGCCAGGACAAGCGTGACCTGCTGCTCGCCGCGATTCCCGAGGTGTTCTCGGAGAAGAACGCCGAGGCGCTCGGGCCGCTGTTCGCCGGCACCAAGGGCGGCGCCGCGCTGCTCGAGCCCGGCAGCGAGATCTTCAAGCCGTTCGTGCGCATCGCGCAGATCGCCGGCGTCGACATCTCGGATCTCGGCTGATGACCACCGCAGTGCAGGCATCGGCCCGCAGCGGCTCGACCGCCGCGGCCGGGGCGCGAATCGCCGAGCCGATGATCGCCGAGCCGACCACAGCCGAGCTGCGCGCCCGACTGCCCATCGCGTCGGTGCGCCGGCTGCGCGTGGCCTACACCGCGGGTGAGCTCGTGCTCGACGGCGTCGATCTCGATCTGTTTCCGGGCGAGATGGTCGCGCTGCTGGGCTCGTCCGGCTCGGGCAAGTCGACGCTGATGAAGAGCCTCACCGGCTTCGCGCCGATCACCTCGGGCAGCGTGCGCGTCGCCGGCTACGACGTCGCGAATCTGCAGCGCGGGCAGCTGCGTGAGCTGCGTGCGAATGCTGGGCAGGTGTTCCAGCAGTTCAACCTGATCGGGCGACTCAGCGTGCTGACCAACGTGCTCACGGGTGCGCTGCACCACGCCGGCCGCATCAACCTCGTCGGCGGCTTCTCGCGCGCAGACCGCGTCCGCGCAATGGAGCTGCTCGATCGCGTCGGCATCGCGCACAAGGCCGCTGCGCCCGCCCGCTCGCTCTCGGGCGGGCAGCAGCAGCGGGTCGCGATCGCCCGCGCCCTGATGCAGCAGCCGCGGGTGATCCTCGCCGACGAGCCCGTGGCATCCCTCGATCCACGGATGTCGGATTCGGTGCTGGAGCTGCTGCGCGGCATCGCCCGCGAGGACGGCATCCCGGTGCTCGTGAGCCTGCATGTGCTCGACCTCGCGGTGCGCCATTCCGACCGCATCGTCGGGCTCAAGCACGGCGAGGTGGTGGTCGCCGCGCCCACCGCGCAGCTGCCTGCCGCCGACCTCGCGGTCGTCTATGAGCAGGAGGAGGAACGGGATGTCGACGACCTCGCCTGAGCGCGCGGGCGCGCGGCACACGCCGCAGCCCCCGCGGGCCAAGCAGGCGCCGGTCCTCGACCCGACCGAGCGCGCGCGCCTCGAGCAGGCGTTCCGGGTGCCGCGCGCGCGGTTCATGCTCGGCGCCGTCGTCGCGGCGCTGGTGCTCGTGTGGTCGTTCGTCGGCGCGCAGTTCAACTTCGCCAAGCTCGGCGAGGGCACCGTGAACATGGGCGCGTTCCTGATGCGTCTGTTCCCGCCCAGCTTCGACAAGTTCGATCGCATCTTCGCACTGCTGATCGAGACGCTGCAGATGGCGATCGTCGGCACGTTCCTCGGCGCGCTGCTGTCGCTCATCGTCGCGTTCGGGGCCTCGTCGAACATCGCCCCGAAATGGCTCTACTACCCGACCCGGTGGGTGATGAACATCATCCGCTCGGTGCCCGACCTCGTCTTCGCGCTGATGTTCGTCTCGGCCGTCGGCCTCGGGCCATTCGCGGGCATCCTCGCGATGACGCTCGGGTCGATCGGATCCATCGGCAAGGTCTATGCCGAGGCGATGGAGGCCGTCGACCGTGGCCCGCTCACGGCCATGGAGGCGGTGGGTGCGTCGAAGCGCCAGCTGATCCAGTACGGCGTCGTGCCACAGGCATCCCCGCTGCTCGTCTCGTACACCCTGCTGCTGTTCGAGGGGAATGTGCGCGGAGCCACCATCCTCGGCCTGGTCGGCGCGGGCGGCATCGGCCTCGAGCTCACCACGGCGATGAAGACGTACGACTACGGGCACCTCAGCGCGATCATCATCTGCATCATCATCCTCGTCACCCTCATCGACCAGGGCAGCGCCCTGATCAGAAAGCGAATCTCATGACCCTCCTCAGCGACGCGCTCCCGCTCAGCACCCCCGTCAACGTCCGCGACCTCGGCGGCATCGTCATCGAGGGCGGCACGGTCCGCCCGGGGGTCGCCGTGCGCGCCGACGACCTCTCGGTCGTCACCCACGAGTACGCCGACGAGCTCGTCGCCGATGGGCTCAGCACGATCATCGACCTGCGCTCGCGCGAAGAGGTGCACTTCACCGGCCGCGGGGCGTTCGGCGCCCAGCCGGTGGCCTACCACCACCTCCCGCTCATGGCGAGCCTCGGCGCATCCATGAAGGACGAGCGCGAGTTCGAGCGCCCCAGCGAGTTCGGCCTCAGCTACGCCCGCATGTACGTGCGCGCGGCGCCGTCGCTCGTGACGGCGCTGTCGATCATCGCGTTCGCGCCCGGCACGGTCGCCTTCCACTGCACCGCCGGCAAGGACCGCACCGGCGTGCTCGCGGCCTCCATGCTGCTCGCGCTCGGTGCGAGCGACGCCGAGATCGTCGCCGACTACGGCCGCTCGGGCCCGAACATCGACGCGATCCACGAGCGCAGCCGCCCGGTCATGGGCGTGCTGATGGCGCAGCTCGGCATCGATCTGGATGCCGCGGCCCGCGCCGCCGCCGACGACAAGCCGTTCGACGAGTTCGCCATGGCGCAGATGCTCGACGTCGTGCGCAAGGGGTACGGCGACCCGCTCGCCCCGCTGCGCGCCGCGGGCCTGAGCGACGGCCTCGTGGCGGCGCTGCGCGACAAGGCGCAGCGCGCGTAGCGGCGCACCGCGCCGGGAGCGGCGGCCGGGCCTAACGATTCTGTTTCGGCTCGGCCGTTTCGGCGCTTGCGGCGCTGGCGGCGTTTCGCCCGGCCCTATTGTGACTGTTCAGGAGGGGCGGCGAATGCGACGTGGTGCAGCCAGGGGAGCGGCGAGGCTCGGCGCGACGCTCGTCGCGGCCGCGGCGCTGCTCAGCGGCTGCGTGGCCCTCGGCGCGCCGACGGGCGCCCCCGCGGCGGCCGGCGCGAGCGCGCCGCCGCCACTCGAGCCGGAGGTGGGGCACACGGCGCCGCCTCCGAACGACCTCGACGACCTGCGTATCACGGAGCTGATAGCCCGGTGCCCGGACGTGCTCTCGGATGCGGCCCTGCGCACCCTCCCGCAGCACGGCGTCGACGCGGTCAGCTTCTTCGCCACTACGGGGCAGTGCGCCGACGTCGGCGCCGTGCTGGCGGTCGACTCCCCGCGCCCGTTCGTGTCTCCGTTGCAGTACATCGACGCACCCTGCCCGGGCGGCACCCTGCTGACCGTCTGGGCCCACTATGACGACGACCTGATCTTCGGAAGCCCGACGATCCCGCGCGCGCTCGACGCCGGCCGGTGCGTGCGCACGCTGTATCTGACCGCGTCAGACGCGGGGCTCGGCGAGCAGTACGAGCTTGCGCGCGAAGCGGGCCTTCGCGCCGCATACGACGCGATGCGCGGCGCCGCGACGCCGTGGGAGGACCGCACCGTGCTCCTCTCGAACGGGATCACGCTCGCGATGACCCGCCCAAGTGGCGACCCGCGCATCAGCCTGTTCTTCCTGCGCCTGCCCGACAGCGGTCTCGATGGCAACGGGTTTCAGGCGACCGGACACAGCGGCATCCCGAAGCTGCTCGGCGGCCTCGTCGCCGAGGCGCCGCGGTTCGGCGGCGCCGCCCCGCTGAAGGCGGTCGACCTGCCGGCGACGGTGTCGCAGCTCTACGATGCGTACGCCCCCGACGAGGTCCTGACGGCGCTCCCCGCCATGGCTCAGGGCTCGCGGGGCGATCACCCCGACCACGCGGCCACGGGCGGCATCGTGGCAGACCTGGCGGATCGAGGGCTCATCGACCCGCGCAGGGTGACCTACGCACAGGGCTACCCGATCTCGGGGCTCGCGCCCAACCTCCACGGCGACGAGCTTGCGCGAAAGCTCGACGCGTTCGCGAAGTACGCGGCGCACGACGCGGTGCTCCGGTGCTCGACCGTGGATCGATGCCTGAAGCTGCCCCGCACCGGGCCGTGGCTGGTTCGGCAGTACCTGATCCCGCACGACGCGATCGTGCGCGCAGGCGCCTGAGCAGACACCAGCTCACGCGCAGACGCGCACCAGGTGCCCCTCGAAGCCGATCACGTCGCCGAGCTGGAGCTGCCGGCCGCGCCGGCGATCGACCTCGCCGTTCACCGTGACGAAGCCGTCGATGATGGCCTCCTTCACGTCGCCGCCCGAGTCGAGCAGGCCCGCGAACTTCACGAACTGGCCAAGGCGGATGCTGTCGCCGCCGATGGCGACGTCTTCGATCCGAGGGGGCTGCGTCATCCCTGAAGGCTAGCCGACGCGTCGACAAGCGCGAAGCGGGTGGGACGGCGTTGGCGGAGGATAGGGGATTCGAACCCCTGAGAGCTTTCACTCAACACGCTTTCCAAGCGTGCGCCATAGGCCACTAGGCGAATCCTCCAGGTTGGCCCGAGGGCCTCAGCCATCCTACCTGGTTGTGCGCGAGCCGTTGTCGCGGGGCCGCCCGGGACACGAGCATCCAAATCTCGGCATACAATGGACACGGCTCTCCGCGTGACGGTACCCAGGCCAATTCCCCCAGGACGGAAACGTAGCAAGGGTAACCGGGCTCTGCCGGGTGCGCGGAGGGTCTTTTCTTTTGCCCGGCCTTCCTTCGGCCCGGCCGGCCGTCGCATCGCGCACCGGCGCTCGCCGCGGGGACCGCCCCGACGGCGGCCAGGCACCGCGCCCGAACGGCCCGGCCCTCGGATCACTCTGCCAGGCGCGGTAGGCTGTATCGGTGGCACATTGCATCTACCTGACGTCTGCTGAAGGGCATTCCGGCAAGTCGACGATCGCACTCGGCGTGCTCGATGCGCTGGCTCGCACCACACCTCGCGTCGGCGTGTTCCGGCCGATCGCCCGCTCCACGGAGGAGCGCGACGACTCCCTCGACATGCTCCTCGGGCACACCTCGCACGTGCTCGACTACGAGGACTGCATCGGCGCCACCTACGAGCAGGTGCGCGCCGACCCGGACGCCGCACTCGCGCTGATCGTGCAGCGCTTCAAGGCCATCGAGGCCCAGTGCGACGCGGTCGTGATCGTGGGCAGCGACTACACCGATGTCGCGTCGCCGACCGAGCTCAGCTACAACGCGCGCATCGCCGCGAACCTCGGCGCCCCCGTGCTGCTCGTGCTCGGCGGGCGCGCCAACCGGGGGCAGGGCGAGCAGCTCGGCACCACCACCCCGCGCTCGCCCGCAGACATCGCGCAGCTTGCATCCACCACCCTCGCGGAGCTCGCCGACGAGCGTGCCGAGCTGTTCGCCGTCATCGTCAACCGCGCTGACCCCGCCGAGCTCGACCGGATCGTGGATGCCACGCGCGCCAGCATCCGCCACTTCCACGGCGAGCACATCCCGGTGTGGGCGGTCCCCGAGGACCGCATGCTCGTCGCGCCCAGCATGCGCGGCATCCTGCGCGCCGTCGAGGGCACCATGATCAAGGGCGACCCGGAGCTGATGACCCGCGAGGCGCTGAACGTCGTCGTCTCGGGGATGTCGATGGTGAACGTCCTGCCGCGCCTGCTCGAGAGCTCGGTCGTGGTCATCGCGGCCGACCGCCTCGACGTGCTGCTGGCCACCCTGCTCGCGCACGCGTCCGACAACTTCCCGTCGATCTCGGGCGTCGTGCTCAACGGCGACTTCCCCCTGCCGCCCGATATCGATCGGCTGATCGACGGCCTCGGCTCGAAGCTGCCCATCATCGCCACACGCTTCGGCACCTACGACACCGCCGTGCGCGTGATGAACGCGCGCGGGCGGCTGGCCGCCGACTCGCAGCGCCGGTTCAACACTGCCCTCGCGCTGTTCGAGCGCCACGTCGACCGCGACGAGCTCATCCGGGCGATGGGCGTGGCGCGCGCGACCGTGGTCACGCCCCTCATGTTCGAGTACGTCCTCATGGAGCGCGCCCGCGCCGAGCGCAAGCGCATCGTGCTGCCCGAGGGCAGCGACGATCGCGTGCTTCGCGCGGCGGGCACCCTGCTCTCGCGCGACGTGGCCGACCTCACGATCCTCGGCGACGAGACCGAGGTGCGCGCCCGGGCCCTCGAGCTCGGCCTCGACATTCGCCGGGCCCAGGTGCTGAGCACCCACGACGCGGTGCTCGTGGCGAGGTTCGCCGCCGAGTACGCGCGGCTGCGCGCCCACAAGGGCGTGACCGTCGAGCAGGCCGCCGAGATCGTGACCGACCCGTCGTACTTCGGCACCATGATGGTGCACATGGGGCTCGCCGACGGCATGGTCTCGGGCGCGGTGCACACCACCGCCCACACCATCCGGCCGGCGTTCGAGATCATCAAGACCCAGCCCGGCGTCTCGGTCGTCTCGAGCGTGTTCCTCATGGCGCTCGCCGATCGCGTGCTCGTCTACGGCGACTGCGCGGTCGTCCCCGCCCCCACCGCCGAGGAGCTCGCCGACATCGCCATCTCGTCGGCGGCGACCGCCGAGCAGTTCGGCATCGACGCCCGGGTCGCGATGCTCTCGTACTCCACGGGCGAGTCGGGCAGCGGCGCCGACGTCGAGAAAGTGCGCGATGCCACGGCCCTCGTGCGCACGCGTGCGCCACAGCTCGCGGTGGAGGGCCCCATCCAGTACGACGCGGCCGCCGACGCCGCGGTCGCCGCCGCCAAGATGCCCGGCTCGGCCGTCGCGGGCAAGGCCACGGTGTTCGTCTTCCCCGACCTCAACACCGGCAACAACACGTACAAGGCGGTGCAGCGCTCGGCCGGCGCCGTCGCGATGGGCCCGGTGCTGCAGGGGCTCAACAAGCCGATCAACGACCTCTCGCGCGGCGCGCTGGTCGAAGACATCGTCAACACCGTCGCCATCACGGCCATCCAGGCCCAGGCGGTCCGCCCGGGCGCGAGTGCCGCCACCACCGAAGGAGACAAGCGATGACCGGGATCGTGCTGGTCGTAAACAGCGGATCATCGTCGTTCAAGTACCAGCTGCTCGACATGCGCAGCGAGACCCTGCTGGCCTCCGGGCTCGTCGAGCGGATCGGCTCGGCGATGGGCCGCAGCATCCACACGATCACCGCGGCCGGGATGCGGGCCGACGGCGGCAACGCGCCGACCGTGCTCGACGCGACGAGCGAGGCCGAGCTGCCGATCCCCGATCACGCGGCAGGATTCGACGTGATGCTGGAGGCATTCGAGCAGCACGGGCCCTCACTCGAGGCGATGCCGCCCACGGCGATCGGCCACCGCGTCGTGCACGGCGGGGCGCGGTTCTTCGCACCCACGCTCGTGACCGATCGCGTCGAGGTCGACATCGCCGAGCTTGCGGTGCTGGCCCCGCTGCACAACCCCGCGAATCTTGCGGGCATCCAGGCGGCGCGCCACGCGTTCCCCGACGTGCCGCACGTCACGGTGTTCGACACGGCGTTTCACCAGAGCCTCGAGCCTGCCGCCTACACCTACGCGATCGACGCCGAGCTCGCTGCCGAGCACCGTGTGCGCCGCTACGGCTTCCACGGCACCTCGCACAAGTTCGTCTCGGAGGCGGCCGCCGCATTCGTCGGGCGCCCGATCGAGGAGCTGCGCCAGCTGGTGTTCCACCTCGGCAACGGCGCGTCGGTCACGGCGATCGACGGCGGCCGCTCGGTCGAGACCTCGATGGGGCTCACCCCGCTCGAGGGCCTCGTGATGGGCTCGCGCTCCGGCGACATCGACCCCGCCGCCCTCATCCACCTCGCGCGCCAGGCGGGACTCGGCATCGACGACCTGGACGTCTTGCTCAACCGCCGCAGCGGCATCCTCGGGATGTCGGGGCACGGCGACATGCGCGAGCTGCGCGAGGCGGTGGCCGAAGGGGATGCCGCATCGATCCTCGCGTTCGACGTGTACGTGCACCGCCTGCGCCACTACGCCGGCGCGTACATCGCCCAGCTCGGCGGCGTCGACGTGATCTCGTTCACGGCCGGCGTCGGCGAGAACGTCGCCGCGGTGCGCGCCGCGACGCTCGAGACGCTCGGCTTCGCCGGGATCGCGATCGACCCCGAGCGAAACGAGGCGAGGGGGCGCGGCATCCGTCGCATCTCGACCGACGACTCGGCCGTCACCGTGCTCGTGGTGCCCACGAACGAGGAGCTCGAGATCGCGCGCCAGACGCTGCAGGTCGCGCTGCACGAGCGCCCGGCGTCAGAGGGCTGACCCCGCGCCGCGCGCTTTCGGCGCGCGCTCGGGCGAGGGTACGCTTGATATTCGCCGGAACGACAGCGAGCCGATGCCGCGCACGCAGCACCACTCGCATCCACCAGCCAACACTTTCGGCGCGCGAATCGCGCGTCGCACGCTAGGAGGCACCATGGCCGGTCACGGCACCGGGGCGCTGCCCGATCTGACCAAGTACGACGCCGTGCTCTTCGACCTCGACGGGGTGCTCACGCCCACCGCAGAGGTGCACATGCACGCCTGGCGCGCCACGTTCACCGCGCTGTTCGCCGAGTGGGGGATCGCCCCCGAGTACACCGACGCCGACTACTTCGCGAGTCTCGACGGCAAGAAGCGCTACGACGGGGTGGCGACCCTGCTGCGCCAGCGCGACGTCGAGGTGCCGTGGGGCAGCCCGGACGACGCGCCCGAGGCTCCGACCGTGTGCGGGATCGGCAACCGGAAGAACCTGCTCTTCGCGCGCATCCTCCGCGAGGAGGGGGTCGAGCCCTACCCCGGATCGCTGCGCCTGCTCGACGCGCTGCGCGAGGCGGGCGTGCCCCTCGCGGTTGTGTCGAGCTCGAAGAACGCCGTCGAAGTGCTCACCGCCGCGAAGCTGCTGGATCGCTTCACGGTGATCGTCGACGGGGTCGTCGCCGAGCGCGAGCACCTGCCCAGCAAGCCCGCCCCCGACGTGTTTCTGGTCGCCGCGGAGCGCCTCGGCGTCGTCCCGGCGCGCGCGGCCGCCGTCGAGGACGCGATCTCGGGCGTCGCGTCGGCCGCCGCGGGCGCCTTCGGGCTCGTCGTCGGCGTCGACCGCGGCACCGGCGCCGAGGCCCTGGCCGAGGCGGGCGCGCACCTCGTGGTCGACGACCTCGACGAGCTCGTGCCGTGAGGCCGCGGCATCCATTCGCCCTTCACGCATCCACGCACCACCCACAACCGGAGGATCCTGCAGACACATGATCGACCGCGACCGCTTTCCCGTTGACCCCTGGCGGCTGATCGAGCGTCAGCACGTCGAGGAGGATTCCGGCGTCACCGAGACCCTGTTCTCGGTCGCCAACGGCTACCTCGGCATGCGCGGCAACCACCCCGAGGGGCGTGGCGCGCACGAGCACGGCACGTTCATCAACGGCCTGCACGAGACGTGGCCGATCCGGCACGCCGAGCAGGCGTACGGCTTCGCCGAGGTCGGGCAGACGATCATCAACGCGCCCGACGCCAAGGTCATGCGCGTCTATGTCGACGACGAGCCGCTCGCCCTCGACGTCGCCGATGTGCGCCACTGGGAGCGCACCCTCGACATGCGCGAGGGCGTCCTGAGGCGCGACCTCACCTGGATGACCCCGTCGGGCAAGCTCGTGCGCATCGAGTTCGCGCGGCTCGTGTCGTTCGCCGAGAAGCACCTGGCCATGCAGCGGCTGACGGTGACCGTGCTGAACTCGGACGCCCCGGTCACGATCGCCTGCCAGCTCATCAACCGGCAGGACGGCGAAGACGAGTACGGCGGAATCCCGATCCGTCGCAAGGGCGCAAGCTTCGACCCGCGGCGCGTCGAGCGCATCGCGGAGCGGGTGCTGGAGCCGCGCGAGCACTGGCAGGACGGCGCGCGCAGCACCCTCAGCTACAAGGTGCGCCAGTCGGGCATGACGGTCGCCGTCGTCGCCGATCACCTGATCGACACCGACAACACGTTCAGCGCGCGCACGCTGGTCGAGCCCGATATCGCGAAGAACGTGTTCCGCGTGCAGGCGCAGGCCGGCGTGCCGGTGACCGTCACCAAGCTGATCAGCTACCACTCGTCGCGCGGCGCCCCGGCGCGTGAGCTCGTCGACCGCTGCCGCCGTACCCTCGACCGCGCCCAGGCCGTCGGCGTCGCCGAGATCCGCGCGCAGCAGCGCCGCTGGCTCGACGAGTTCTGGGAGCGCTCCGATGTGCGCATCGAGGGTGACGACGCGCTGCAGCAGGCGGTGCGCTGGAACATCTACCAGCTCGCGCAGGCCGCCGCGCGCGCCGACAGCAAGGGGGTCGCCGCGAAGGGCGTCACCGGCAGCGGCTACAGCGGGCACTACTTCTGGGACACCGAGGTCTACGTCCTCCCGTTCCTGACGTACACGACGCCGCTGTGGGCGCGCAACGCGCTGCGGATGCGCGAGCTCATGCTGCCCGCCGCACGCCGCCGCGCCGCGCAGCTCAACGAGGCCGGCGCGCTGTTCCCGTGGCGCACGATCAACGGCGAGGAGGCCTCCGCATACTACGCGGCCGGCACCGCGCAGTATCACATCAACGCCGACGTCAGCTTCGGCCTGGCGAAGTACGTGAACGCGACCGGCGACGAGGACTTCCTCGCCGGCCGCGCGATCGACATCGCGGTCGAGACCGCCCGGCTCTGGGCGACCCTCGGGTTCTGGCGCACCACCGCGCACGCCGAGGAGTTCCACATCCACGGCGTGACGGGGCCCGACGAGTACACGACGGTCGTGAACAACAACCTGTTCACCAACGTGATGGCGCGCTTCAACCTGCGCTTCGCCGCGCGCACGGTCCGCGAGCTGGAGGCCGCCGACCCGGCCGCGTACAAGCGCATGGTGTCGCGCCTGCAGCTCGAGGCGAGCGAGCCCGAGGCGTGGACTCGGGCCGCGGATGCCATGTTCATCCCGTATTCCGAGGCCTTCGGCATCCACCCGCAGGATTCGCTGTTCCTCGAGCGCGAGGTGTGGGATCTGCCCGCCACCCCACCCGAGCAGCGCCCGCTCCTGCTGCACTTCCACCCGCTCGTGATCTACCGCTTCCAGGTGCTCAAGCAGGCCGACGTGGTGCTCGCGCTGTTCCTGCAGGGCAACCACTTCACGCCGGAGGAGAAGCTGGCGAACTTCGAGTACTACGATCCGCTGACCACCGGCGACTCGACGCTCTCGGCGGTCGTGCAGTCGATCCTGGCGGCCGAGGTCGGGTATCAGGACCTTGCGCTGAAGTACTTCAAGGAGGCGCTGTTCGTCGACCTCGCCGACCTGCACCAGAACGCCGCCGACGGCGTGCACGTCGCCTCTGCCGGCGGCGTCTGGTCGGCCCTCGTGAGCGGATTCGGCGGCATGCGCGACTACGCCGGCGAGCTGACGTTCGACCCGCGGCTGCCCGCGTCGTGGCCCTCGCTCGAGTTCGCGCTGCAATGGCGCGGCTCGCGTACGCGAATCACGCTCACCGCCGATGCGCTCCGGCTCGTCGTGCTCGAGGGCGGGCCGGTCGAGTTCGCGGTGCGCGGCACGTCGCACGTTGCGACGGTGGATGCCCCGGCGACGGTGCCGCTCGCGGATCAGGGCCCGCTCATCCCGGGCGAGCCGTCGCTGCGGCAGTTCGAGGGCGCGCGCCGCGAGGACGGCACCGCGCTGCACGCCTCCGTTCCGAACACGGCGACGCTGACGATCACGCGCTCGGGAGAGATGGTGCAGGACGGCGTCGCGGCGATCGGCTCGCCGCAATCACCCGATCGGTGATCGCGATCCCGCCGCCTTCGGCCTTCACAGGCCGGTGTCGTCGGCACGCCGTAGGCTAGTCGGGTGACGACCGCACTGTACCGCCGCTACCGGCCCGAGACCTTCGCCGAGATGATCGGTCAGTCGCAGGTGACCGAGCCCCTGATGGCCGCGCTGCGCGCCGATCGGGTGAATCATGCCTACCTGTTCTCGGGGCCGCGCGGCTGCGGCAAGACGACCTCGGCGCGCATCCTGGCGCGCTGCCTGAACTGCGCGGAGGGTCCCACCGACCACCCGTGCGGCGTGTGCCCCAGCTGCGTCGAGCTCTCGCGCTCGGGCGGGGGGTCGCTCGATGTCGTCGAGATCGACGCCGCGAGCCACAACGGCGTCGACGACGCCCGCGATCTGCGCGAGCGCGCGATCTTCGCGCCCGCTCGCGACCGCTTCAAGATCTTCATCCTCGACGAGGCGCACATGGTGACCCAGCAGGGCTTCAACGCCCTGCTGAAGCTGGTCGAGGAGCCGCCCGCGCACGTGAAGTTCATCTTCGCGACCACCGAGCCCGAGAAGGTGCTCGGCACGATTCGCTCGCGCACCCACCACTACCCGTTCCGGCTCGTGCCGCCGGGCCCGATGCTCGACTACGTGGGCCAGCTGTGCGAGAGCGAGGGCGTCGCCGTCGAGCCCGGCGTGCTCCCGCTCGTCGTGCGTGCCGGCGGCGGGTCGCCGCGCGACACGCTCTCGCTGCTCGACCAGCTCATCGCCGGTTCGGGCGATGCGCCCGTCGCCTATGAGCGTGCGGTGTCGCTGCTCGGCTACACCCCCGGCGAGCTGCTCGACGAGGTCGTCGACGCGCTCGGGGCGGGCGATGCCGCGGCCGCCTTCGGCAGCATCGACCGGGTCGTGCAGACCGGGCAGGACCCCCGGCGCTTCGTCGACGACCTGCTCGAGCGGCTGCGCGACCTGATCGTGGTCGCCGCGACCGGGTCAGCGGCATCCGCGGTGCTGCGCGGGGTGCCCGCCGACGAGCTGGAGCGCATGGGCCGCCAGGCCGGCGTCTTCGGCGCCGACGCGCTCTCGCGGGTGGCCGATCTCGTCAGCGCCGCGCTCGACGACATGAGCGGGGCCACCTCGCCGCGCCTGCAGCTCGAGCTGATGGTCGCGCGAGTGCTGACCGCGACCGTCGGAGCCCAGGGCGGTGCCGGCGCCGCGCCGCTGGCTGCGCCCGCCACCGGCACTGCCACCGGCTCCGCTCCGACCGCCGAGCACGCGTCCGCGCCGGCCGGCGCTGCCGTTGCCGCTGCCGATACCGCTGCCGCGCCCGGCGCTCCGGCAGCCGGGCCGAGCGCTGCCGCGGTGCGCGACGGGGGATGGGCGGTTCCGATGGTCTCGGGCGCTCCGGCTCCGGCTCCGGCCCAGGTTCCGGCTCCGGCTGTCGCCCCGATCGCGCCGCCCGCGCCGGCGCCGAGCGGGCCGCTCACGCTCGAGCGCCTCGGCGAGGCCTGGCCGCAGGTGCTGAACCGCCTGCAGGAGATCAGCCGCGCGTCGTGGCTGCTCGCGAGCGGCGCACGCGTGGCCGCCCTCGACGAGGACGTGCTCACCCTGACCTTCCAGAGCCAGGGCGACGTCGCGAAGTTCAAGCACCTCATGCGGGGCGAGGGCCCGAGCGAGGACCTGCGCGCCGCGATCATCGCCGTGGTCGGCGTGCGTGTGAAGTACATCGCGCGCCACGAGGCGCAGCGTCCGGACGCGCAGCGACAGGGCGCGCCGCGCGAAGGCGGAGGGCACGCGCCCGCGCGGCGCGAGGCCGATGCGTCGGGAGACCCCGACCCAGCCGGCGTTCCGCCCTACGACGACGCGCCGCCCTGGGACTCGCCGCCCTACGACGCCGAGCCCCCGGCGTACCCGCCGTACGAGCCCGAGCCCGCGTCACAGTCTGCACCGGCCTCGGCGCCCGCCCCCGCGGCTGCCGATGGCTGGGGGCAGCCCTCGAGCACCGACGGCCCGCGCCAGCCCGCGAGCACGACGGTGCAGACCTCCAGCGCCGCCGCTCGCACGGCCGCCGAACCCATGCGCGCTGCGGCGGCGGCTCCGCCCGCACCCGCACCGGTCGCGGTCGACGACTGGTTCGTCGCCCCGATCCCCGGCGCGCCGAGCGCCCCGCTCGCGGTCGACGACGAGCCCGAAGACGTGCGCCTCGGGCGCTCGGGCCCGCTCGGGGCGGCGGCATCCGTCGACGGCGCCACCCTCGCGCCCGAGCCCGCCGACGTCGACGGCGACCGTGACGAGGAGGGGGACCTGGACATCACCGGTCCCGGTGCGGCGGCGCCCCGGGCGCCGGAACGCGCGGCGCGCCCCACGGTGCTGAGCCGAACCCCGGTCTCGGGCGTGCAGCGCTACGGCGAACCGGTTGTCCGCCAGGTGCTCGGCGCCACATTCCTGCATGACGAACCCTACGAACCGCGCACGCGCTTCGGGGAAGGCTGATCACGGTGTACGACGGCATTGTCCAAGAGCTGATCGACGAGTTCGGGCGGCTCCCCGGCGTGGGTCCCAAGTCCGCGCAGCGGATCACCTTCCACATTCTGCAGACCCCCAACTTCGACGTGTCGCGGCTCGCGCAGCTGCTCGCCGAGGTGCGCGAGAAGGTGCGCTTCTGCGAGGTGTGCGGCAACGTCGCCGAGCAGGAGCGCTGCGGCGTCTGCCGTGATCCGCGCCGCAGCGGCGAGGTGATCTGCGTGGTCGAAGACGCCAAGGACGTCGCGGCGATCGAGCGCACCCGCGAGTTCCGCGGGCTCTACCACGTGCTCGGCGGCGCCATCAGTCCGATCGACGGCGTCGGTCCCGACGACCTGCGCATCACGCAGCTCGTGCAGCGACTGGCCGACGGCACGGTGCGCGAGGTCATCCTCGCCACCAACCCCAACCTCGAGGGCGAGGCGACCGCCACCTATCTGAGCCGACTGCTCACCGTGCTCGAGGTGCGGGTCACACGCCTGGCCTCCGGCCTGCCCGTCGGCGGAGACCTCGAATATGCCGACGAGGTCACGCTGGGCCGGGCATTCGAGGGCCGGCGCGTCGTCGGCTGAGGCATCCGCCCGACGGGCCGAGCCGGTCGCGGCGCCACATGAACCGGGCGGCATGTCTCGCTCCCTAAGATGGGGGAGGGGCTGTCTGCCCAATGAGTTTCCCGGGAGTGCATCGTGGCGTTGATCGTGCAGAAGTATGGCGGCTCGTCCGTGGCGGACGCCGAGGGCATTCTCCGCGTCGCGAAGCGCATCGTCGACACCCGTCGGGCCGGAAACGAGGTCGTCGTCGCGGTCAGCGCGATGGGCGACACGACCGACGAGCTGCTCGACCTCGCCGACAAGGTTGCGCCGGTGCCCGCGCCGCGCGAGCTCGACATGCTGCTCTCGAGCGGCGAGCGCATCTCGATGGCGCTGCTCGCGATGGCCATCCACTCCATGGGCTTCGAGGCGCGCTCGTTCACCGGCAGCCAGGCCGGCATGATCACCGACGCGAAGCACGGCGCCGCGCGCATCGTCGACGTCACCCCCGTGCGGCTGCGCGAGGCGCTCGACGAGGGCGCGATCGTGATCGTCGCGGGATTCCAGGGCTTCAACCGCGACACCCGCGACATCACGACCCTCGGCCGCGGCGGCTCCGACACGACGGCGGTCGCCCTCGCGGCGGCGCTCGGCGCCGAGGTGTGCGAGATCTACAGCGATGTCGACGGCATCTACACCGCCGACCCGAGGGTCGTCCCGCACGCGCACAAGATGGACCGCATCTCGAGCGAGGAGATGCTCGAGCTCGCCGCGAACGGCGCAAAGGTGCTCTACATCCGCGCCGTCGAGTTCGCCCGTCGCCACGGGGTGCTGATCCACGCGCGCTCGTCGTTCAGCTCGAACCAGGGCACCCTCGTCATCAATGAATCGCTCAGCGAGAAGCTGAAAGCTGAAGGAGATCCCATGGAAGAGCCCATCGTCGCAGGCGTCGCCACTGACCTCAGCCACGCCAAGATCACGATCGTGGGCATTCCCGACGTGCCGGGCAAGGCCGCCGACATCTTCACGATCGTCGCCAAGGCGGGCGCCAACGTCGACATGATCGTGCAGAACGTGTCTGCCGCGAAGACCGGCCTCGCCGACATCTCGTTCACGCTGCCGATGGCCGACGCCTCGCTCGCGATCAACGCGCTGATCGCCTCGCAGGAGGAGGTGGGCTTCGAGAGCCTGCAGCACGACGACGGCATCGGCAAGCTCTCGGTGGTCGGCGCTGGCATGCGCACCAACGCCGGCGTCTCGGCGAAGCTGTTCGAGGCCCTCTCCAACGCCGGCATCAACATCGAGATGATCTCGACCAGCGAGATTCGCATCTCGGTGGTCGTCCGCGCCGACAAGCTCGCGGAGGCCGCGCGCGTCGTGCACACCGCGTACGGGCTGGACGACGAGGCCGAGGCCGCGGTCCACGGCGGCACCGGCCGCTGATCCTCATCCGCGCCACGGGTCGTGCCGGAGCCCCGGCTCCGCGCAGCACTCGACCCGATCGCGAGGCGCCGCACGGCGCCCCGCGCTGCCGCCTGCAAGAGCGGAGACATCCCCCAGTTCGCCCGTAGAATTGGGTAACCCCCAACACGATCGTCGAGGTATTCTCATGACCCACATCTCAGACTCAGGCTTCTCTGTCGCCGTCGTCGGCGCCACCGGACAGGTCGGGACGGTCATTCAGGAGCTGCTCGCGGAGCGCTCGTTCCCGATTCGCGAGCTTCGCCTGTTCGCCACGGCTCGCTCGGCCGGCGCCGCAGTCGAGTTCGGCGGCCAGACCATCATCGTCGAGGACGTCGCGACCGCCGACCCGAGCGGCGTCGAGATCGCCCTGTTCTCGGCGGGCGCCACCGGCAGCCGCGCGCACGCCCCCCGCTTCGTCGAGGCCGGCGCGATCGTCATCGACAACTCGAGCGCCTGGCGGCTCGACCCCGATGTGCCGTTGATCGTCAGCGAGGTCAACCCGCACGCGATCGCCGAGGCGCGCAAGGGCATCATCGCGAACCCGAACTGCACCACGATGGCCGCGATGCCGGTGCTCAAGCCCCTCGCCGTGGAGGCGGGCCTCGAGCGGCTCACCGTGAGCACCTACCAGGCCGTCAGCGGCTCCGGCATGGCCGGTGCCGAGGAGCTCCTGGGCCAGGTCGAGGGAGTGCTCGCGCAGGGGAACGTGCTCGGCCTCGTCCGCGATGGCGGCGCCGTCGACTTCCCGCAGCCCGAGAAGTACATCGCTCCCATCGCGTTCGATGTGATCCCGTTCGCGGGCGCACTCGTCGACGACGGCGACAACGAGACCGACGAGGAGAAGAAGCTGCGCAACGAGAGCCGCCGCATCCTCGAGCTGCCCGAGCTTCGCGTCGCCGGCACCTGCGTGCGCGTCCCCGTCTTCACCGGGCACTCGCTGAGCATCCACGCCGAGTTCGCGCGCGACATCACGCCCGACCGTGCCCGCGAGCTGCTGGCGGACGCGCCCGGCGTCGCGCTCGAGGAGGTGCCCACGCCGCTGCTGGCCGCGGGCAAGGACCCGAGCTTCGTCGGCCGGATCCGCGCCGACCAGTCGGCGCCGGAGGGCAAGGGCCTCGTCCTGTTCATCAGCAACGACAACCTGCGCAAGGGCGCGGCGCTGAACGCCGTGCAGATCGCCGAGGTCGTCGCGAGCTCGCTCGCCGTCAAGGCGTAGCTCACGCTGAGCGCGCGACGCGCAGGGTGTGCATCAGGAACGGTCGTGGCTTCTGGCCACGGCCGTTCCTCGTTCTCGGGCGTCGCGTTCATAACGAGTTGATGAGAATGCGCCGAGAGAAGGTTGCGGAAATATCTCTGAAACGCATACTCTGACGGCCTTTCGGGCGTCATTGGGGACGGGCCCCTCCGTCGGCCCACCTAGAATTGACGGGTGAAGAGAACAGTCGACGTCGTCCTCATTGGTGGCGGCATTATGAGCGCAACCCTCGGCACCCTGATCAAGAAGCTGCAGCCGCAGTGGGAGATCGAGGTGTTCGAGCGACTGAGCGATGTTGCCCTCGAGAGCTCCAATGCCTGGAACAACGCCGGCACCGGCCACGCCGCGCTCTGCGAGCTCAACTACATGCCGGCAGGCAAGGACGGCTCGGTCGATCCGAGCAAGGCCATCAGCATCAACGAGCAGTTCCAGCAGAGCCGACAGTTCTGGACCTCCCTGATCGAGGAGGGCGTGCTGGATGCGCCGTCGACCTTCATCAACTCCGCGCCGCACATGACGTTCGTGCGAGGCGAGAAGGATGTCGCGTACCTGAAGACGCGCTACGAGGCCCTGCGCACGCAGCCGCTGTTCGAGGGCATCGAGTACAGCGAAGACAGCCGGGTCATCAACGCCTGGGCCCCGCTGCTGATGCAGCAGCGCCGCAAGGGCGAGGTCTTCGCCGCGACCCGCGTGCCCGCGGGCACCGACGTCGACTTCGGCGCGCTCACCCACCAGCTGTTCGACGGCCTGCGGGAGCAGGGCGTGACCGTGCAGACCAACACCGAGGTGCGCTCGCTGCGCCGCACGAGCGACGGCGACTGGAACATCAAGTTCCGTCGCACCGTCGGCAAGACCCCCGGCAGCGTGAACGCGCGCTTCGTCTTCGTCGGCGCCGGCGGCTGGGCGCTCAAGCTCCTCCAGTCTTCGGGCATCGATGAGATCAAGGGCTTCGGCGTGTTCCCCATCGGCGGGCAGTTCCTGAAGACCAGCAACCCGAAGATCGTCGCCGAGCACCAGGCGAAGGTCTACTCGCAGGCATCCGTCGGCGCCCCGCCGATGTCGGTGCCGCACCTCGACACGCGCGTCGTCGACGGCGAGGCATCGCTGATGTTCGGTCCCTTCGCGACCTTCAGCCCGAAGTTCCTCAAGCACGGCAAGATCACCGACATCGTCGCGCAGGTTCGCCCGTCGAACCTCGGCACGATGCTCAAGGTCGCCTTCGACAACCCGGGCCTGATCAAGTACCTCGTCTCGGAGCTGCTGAAGAACCACAACAAGAAGGTCGAGAGCCTCCGCGAGTTCATGCCGTCCGCGAAGGGCGAGGACTGGACGCTCATCAACGCCGGCCAGCGTGCCCAGGTGATGAAGCGCGACCCCAAGACCGGCCCGGCGCTGCAGTTCGGCACCGAGGTCATCACCTCCTCCGACGGCTCGATCGCGGGTCTGCTGGGCGCCTCGCCCGGCGCCTCGACCGCGGTGTCGATCATGCTCGACCTGCTCGGCCGCTGCTTCCCCGATCACATCCACGAGTGGGAGCCGCAGCTGCGTGCGCTCATCCCCAGCTACGGCAAGGCCCTGAACGTCGATGCCGCGGCTGCGCAGGCCTCGATGAGCGAGACCGCAGAGGCGCTCGCGATCCAGGTCTAGCGCGACTTCCGGCGGGTGGTGGATGCTTCAGCCGAGGCATCCACCACCCGCTTTCTCGTTCCGTAGAATCGGCGAGTGGCCAAACTCTATTTCCGCTACGGGGCGATGAACTCGGGAAAGTCGACCGCGCTCCTGCAGGCGGCCTACAACTACGAGGAGCGCGGGCAGCGCGTGCTGCTGGCCAAGCCGCGCATCGATACCAAGGGCGCCGACCAGATCTCGAGCAGGCTCGGGATGACGCGGCCCGTCGATTTCCTCATCGATGACGATGACGACGCCCGCGGCCTGTTCGCCGAGCACCAGTCGCGCGTGCGGCTCACGCATGACGAGCTTGCGGGCCTCGGCATCGGCCCGCGCGAGGTCGCCTGCCTGCTCATCGACGAGGCGCAGTTTCTCACCCCCGAGCAGGTCGACGACCTGCTGCGGATCGCGGTCATCGACAACATCCCGGTGATCGCCTACGGGATCCGCACCGACTTTCGCACCGCCGCCTTTCCGGGCTCGCGTCGGCTGCTCGAGATCGCGCACACGCTCGAGGAGCTCAAGACGATCTGCCGCTGCGGTCGCAAGGCGCTGTTCAACGGCCGGCTCGTCGATGGCGCATACATCTTCGACGGGGATCAGGTGGCGATCGACGGCCAGGAGGTCACGTACGAGTCGCTGTGCGGCAACTGCTATCTGAAGGAGTCGGGCGGGCGGCTGGGCTGAGCGCACGCCCGCCGAGGGCGGCGTGCGGTGCGATCGGCCCGGCTGGCGCGCCCTAGGCTGGTTGCATGCGAGTTCTCCTCACCGGCGGCGCCGGGTACATCGGCGCACACACCGCGGTCGCCCTCATCGACGCGGGGCACGAGGTGCTCATCGTCGACGACTTCTCGGCGTCGAGCGCGGAGGCTGTGCGACGGATCGAGCGGATCACCGGCGCGACGGTGCCGGCGCTGGCCGCCGACGCCCGCGACGAGGCCGCGGTGCTCGCGTTCGTGCGCGAGCACGCGCCGGTGGATGCCGTCATCCACTTCGCCGGGCTCAAGGCCGTCGGCGAGTCCATGGCGCAGCCCGTGCGGTACTACGAGGTGAACATCGGCAGCGCGGTCGCGATCCTCCGGGTGATGGCCGAGGCCGGCATCCGCACGATCGTGTTCTCGAGCTCGGCGACCGTCTACGGCGACCCGGGGCCCGAGGACCTGCCGCTCACCGAGACGTCACCCACCGGCATCGACCTGGCCAACCCCTACGCCAAGACCAAGCGCATGATCGAGGAGATTCTGCACGACGCCGCGGCCGCCGACCCCGGGCTGCGCGCGGTCACCCTCCGCTACTTCAACCCCGTGGGCGCGCACCCGAGCGGCCTCATCGGCGAAGACCCCGTCGGGATCCCGAACAACCTGATGCCCGTCCTCGCCCGCGTCGCGATCGGCGCGCTTCCGGGCGTCTCGATCTACGGCGACGACTACGACACGCCTGACGGCACGGGTCTGCGCGACTACATCCACGTCACCGACCTCGCCGCCGGCCACCTGGCGAGCCTCGAGCGCGCGCGCGAGGGCTACGCGGTGTTCAACCTCGGCACGGGCAAGCCGGTCAGCGTGATCCAGCTCATCGAGGCGTTCCGCGCCGCGAGCGGGCACCCCATTCCCGCGACGGTCGCGCCGCGTCGTGCGGGCGACGTCACCGCCCTGTACGCCAACCCGAGCAAGGCCGAGCGAGAGCTCGACTGGACGGCCACGCGCACGATCGAGCAGGCCTGCGCCGAGTACTGGCACTGGCAGGAGCGCAACCCGGACGGCTACCGCGGCTGAGGCGCGGCGGGCCGGTTCGGTCGATCGCTCTGTCGATCGCCCGCGCGCCTACTCGGACGCGCCCGGCAGCGTCGGGATGAGCGCCTCGAGCAGCGCGGCGGTGTGCTCCCAGCCCTCGACGGCGACGCAGGGCACCCCCAGCGCGAGCACGGGGTAGTCGTTGCCGTCGGGGTCGAGGCGATCGCCGAAGAACAGCATCTCGTCGAGTGCGATGCCGCTGTGCTCGGCCAGCTTCTGCATGCCGTAGGCCTTGTCGATGCCGCGGTGGGTGATATCGACGGAGGTCGACCCGCCGGAGCGCACCTCGAGGTCGGGCAGCACCTCGGCGACGGCCGCGCGGAGTGCGGACTTCTTCTCGCTCGTCGGGTCCCAGGCGTGCTTCGCCTCGAGCGGTGCGTTCTGACCGAGCGCCGAGAACGTGATCTGCGAGCCGCGGTCCTCGAGGATGTCGCCCCAGGGGTTCTCGGCCCACAGGCCGAGGCGGCGGGCCTGTGCCTCGACGGCGGCGAACGCCCGCGACTTCTCCTCGTCGCTGAGCGAGTGGGCGTAGACGGTCTGCAGCGACGCGTCGGCGTCGACGCGGTAGTACTGCGTGCCGCAGGTGGGCATGAGGTGGAGCGCGGCGAGTGCGGCGGGGGAGGCATCCACGAGTCGCTCGAGCACCTGCGCTCGGAACTGCTGCACCTGTCCGCCCGAGATGATGCACACCGGCACGCGCTCGGCGAGGGCCAGCAGCAGGGCGCCCATGCGCTCGCTCACGGCCGTCTTGGACGGGGCGAGGGTGTCGTCGAGGTCGAACGCGACCAGGCGCGGTGGGGTCGTCATGCGGCTCCAGTGGGGGTGTGCAGGCTCGGATTCGGGCGAGTCGAGTCTACGTGGGAAGCCTGAGCGCGGGGCCGGGCGACGAGCCGGGCGCAGACCGCGGCGATGCCGACGCCGAGCGCTGAGCCGGCGGCGTGAGAGAGCCACTGGACCGGGTCGGCGGGGTGTCCCGGCATCGCGGCCCACGCGCCCAGCTGCAGCAGGATCGCGACGACGGGACCGACCAGCAGGCTGAGCGGCCAGGCCCAGCGCGGCAGTGTGAGGTAGGCGAACACGCCGATCGGAATGAAGAACAGTGCGCCCCAGACCAGGGCCATCACCCCGGTGGTCTGCGGCAGGATGCCTGGTGACACGGTCATCGCGCCGAGCACGGATGAGAACGAGCCGTCGGCCGCGAGCACGCTGGTGTTGCCCGTGTAGGTGAGCACGCTCAGCACGGTCAGCGCGGCGAGGTAGGCGCCGCCGAGCACCGCGGCGACGACGGCGGTTCGCCGGCGGCGTCCATCGAGTCGAGCCAAGACCGTCACCCCCAAGTGCCGAATCACGCGATCGCAGGGCCCCCACGACCCCACGCGTAAATCGTACGGCAGGGGTGGCCCGCGCGGCCGCACGATCACCCTCGAACTCGCCGTGAGATCTCCGCGCCGCGCACCCGGCAGGAGCCGCGCCCGAGACCACAAGAGGGACCATCCGTGTGGATGATCCCTCTTGCGTCTTGGTCGGGGTGACAGGATTTGAACCTGCGGCCTCGTCGTCCCGAACGACGCGCGCTACCAAACTGCGCCACACCCCGGTGGCAACCCCATGAGTCTACCCGATCAGCGGAGCCGCGACGAACCAAACCGGCGCCGATCTCCCATCGGCCCGGGCGGGGTGCCGCCCGGGCGCAGTCGGCTATCGCGCGACGAGCGTGAGCAGCGACGCCTCGGGCGGGCACGCGAAGCGCACGGGCGCATAGATCGAGTGCCCGATGCCCGCACTGACGTTGAGCGCGGCCGTGCGGCCGGCGCGGTGCCACGAGCTGAGGCCGCTGGCCTGTCGCAGCGGGATGTCGCAGTTGGCGACCAGCGCGCCGAAGCCTGGCACGCGCACCTGCCCGCCATGCGTGTGGCCGCCGAAGATCACGTCGGCGCCCCCGCTCGTGAAGGCGTCCAGCACCCGCCGATACGGGGCGTGCGTGACGGCGACGGTGAGCGGATCAGGGTCGGCCTCCGCGTCTGCGTGGCCGTCGCCGTCGAGGTCGGTGTCGCGCGCGCGGAGGTGGTCGAACAGGCCGGGGAGCAGGTCGAGCCGGTCCCAGTCGCGATGCGCGTCGTCGACGCCGATCAGGTTGACGCGGCGACCGTGGATGTCGATGCTCGCGGCCGCGTTGTTCACGTCCTGCCAGCCGAGCGTGTTCGTGAAGAACGCATCCAGGGCCTCGGTGTCGAGCCGCACCTCCCCGCCCGTGTGCTCCGAGGGCCCGCGGAAGTACCGGAGCGGATTGCGCGGCGCCGGGGCATACAGGTCATTGGAGCCGTGCACGAAGGCGCCGGGCGTGCCCCGGAACCCGGCGAAC
Source organism: Actinomycetes bacterium (assembly GCA_029779645.1). Taxonomy (GTDB): domain Bacteria; phylum Actinomycetota; class Actinomycetes; order Actinomycetales; family Microbacteriaceae; genus Microbacterium. The sequence continues at coordinate 84,589 of JAKPAC010000037.1, forward strand.
GCCGCGCGAAGACCGCGCAGTCCGTCCGGGTGGCCGAGGTTGTCGCCCGTGTTGATGATCAGGTCGGGCCGCAGCGATGCGAGCGAGGCGATCCAGGCCTGCTTGCGCCGCTGCCACGGCGCCATGTGCACGTCCGAGATGTGCAGCACTCGGATGGGCGCGGCGCCCGGCGCGAGCACCGCGACGGTGTGCCGGCGCAGCGTGTAGAGGTGGCGCTCGATGCCGATGCCCCAGATGCCGGCGGCGACGCCGACCGCCCCCACCGCCAGTGCGGCGGTGCGGGCGGGGCGCGACGAGGTTCGGGTCACCCTCAGCAGTCGTTCGCCGTGTAGTTGACCGAGACCTTGGCGTTGCGGTTGGCCATCGTGCCCGCGGGCGGGTCGGTGTCGGTCGCGGCACCCGCCGCGGGCGCGTTCGGCGACTCGGTGCACTGACCGAGCGAGACCTTGTTGAACCCGGCGGCCTTGATCGCATCGATCGCGGCGGCGGGCGTCATGCCGTTGACGGCGGGGATCCCGGCGCCCTCGCCCGTGCTCGGGTTGATCGTGACGGTCGTTCCGCCCGCGACCTTGCCCGCGCCAGGCGTCTGCGCGCCGACGGTGCCGGCGGGCGCGGTCGAGTCGACCGGATCACCCACCGCCACCGAGAAGCCGGCCTTCTCGAGGATGTCGGTCGCGTCTTCGATGGTCTTGCCGATCACGTCGGGCAGGTCCTTCATGACGTTGCGCGTGAGGTTCTTGTCGGGCTGCGGGAAGCGCTCGCCGGGGTAGGCGGCGTTCGCGGCGCGCTGCATGGCCGGCGCGAGCTTGTGTCGGAGATCCGAGAGCCGCACGCCGCTGACCCAGTTGTTCCAGAGCGAGACGCGGTCGCGGTAGTTGCCGACCCAGACGGCCGTGGCGACCTTCGAGCTCGACTCGACCATCGCCGTGTGGAAGCTGTCGTCGGTACCGGTCTTGCCGATCAGCGGGGTGCCGTCCCAGGTGTTCGAGGGGGTGCCGGTGCCGCTCGACATCACGCGCTGCAGCGCGAACGCCGCGGTCGCGGCGACCTCGGGCGAGATCACCTGCTCACACGTCGTCTTCGGAGGCTCGATCGATTCGCCGTTGGGGCCGGTGATGCTGTCGATCGCCTTGGGCTGGCAGTACTTGCCGCCGTTGGCCACCGTCGCGTAGGCGCCGGCCATCGCCATCGGCGAGACGTTCTTCGAGCCCAGCACACTCGCGTACGGCGCGTTGGCCGCCTCGATCTGCTCGCCCGCGTCGTTGAACTTGTCCTTCGTGATGTCGGAGCCGTCGCCGTAGGTGACGCCCAGGCGCTTGGCCATCTCGTTGATGTCGCACAGGTCGAGCTCGGCGGCCATCGCGAGGAAGCCGGTGTTCAGCGACGTCGCGGTGAAGTCCATCACGGTGCCGACCTTGCCGCCGGCCTTGCCGAAGTTGTTCATCAGGTCTTTGTTCGTGTAGACCCCGCCGGCGCACTTGGCATTGAACTTCGGGAACAGCCGCATGCGGCCGTTGAGGACCTCGTTCACGGAGTGCCCCTGCTCGAGCCAGTCAAGCAGCGTGAAGAGCTTGTACGTCGACCCCATCGGGAAGCCGATCGATCCGCCGTACGCCTTGGTGGTGTTGAAGTTGACCGCCGAGTACGAGCTGTCCTGCTCGAGCAGCGCCTGCGACTGCGCGAAGTTCGTGTTCTGCACCATCGCGAGGATGCGCCCGGTCGAGACCTCGAGCGAGACGCCCGCGGCACCGAGGCTCATGTAGTCCACCGATGCGGGAACGTAGCGCTCCATGGCCTCTTCGGAGGGCGCCTGCACGCGCATGTCGAGGGTGGTGTAGATCTTCAGGCCGCCCCGGCGGAGCAGGCGGTCACGGTCGTCCTGCGTCTCGCCGAACGCGGGGTCGTTCTTGATCGTCCACGTCACGTAGTCGCAGAAGTAACCGGCGCCCGCGCCCACCGAGCCGCAGCCCACCTGGGGGTCAGAGATCAGGGGCTCGATCGGGGCGTCGTACGCCTCCTGGTACTGCTCCTGCGTGATCTTGCCCTCACGCAGCATCTGGCCGAGCACGTACTTCTGGCGGGTCTTGGTGGCGCTGTAGCCGTCGGCCGCGCCGTTGACCTCGCGGTCGGGCAGGTCGAGGCGGTACGCGTTCGGGTTCTGCACGATGCCGGCCAGCGCCGCGGCCTGGCTGAGGTTGAGGTCGGCAGCGTTCACGCTGAAGTAGCGCTGCGCGGCGGCCTGGATGCCGTACGTGAGGCCGCCGAAGCCGGCGATGTTGAGGTAGCCCAGCAGGATGTCGTCTTTGTTGTACTGCTTCTCGAGCTCGATGGCGTACTTCATCTCGCGCACCTTGCGGGCCATGCCCGTGGTGCCGTCCGAGGTGACCGCGTCGTCGTAGCAGGCGGCGAGCTCTTCGTCGTTCTCGGCGTCGGCGTTGCACGCCTGCACCTGGACGTTCTTCACGTACTGCTGGCTGATCGACGAGCCGCCCTGCACCGCACCGCCGGTGTAGGTCTTGATGACCGCGCGGGCCGTGCCGATGATGTCGATGCCGCCGTGGTCGTAGAAGCGGGGGTCTTCGCTCGAGATGATCGCGTCGTACATGACCGGGGCGACCTGGTCGAAGGCCACGGGCTCGCGGTCCTGGTCGAAGAACGTCGCCATCTCGACGTGCTCGCCCTCGGGGTTCGTGTAGTACATCGTGGAGGGCTGCATGAGCTCTCCGATCTCGAGGTAGCTCGGCAATCCGTTGAACATCGTGATCGCGCTCGACGCGGCGGCGCTGGATACAGCGATGGCCGGGGTCACGGTGGCGGTCACCAGCATGCCGGCGACAACACTCAAGCCGACGATGCCGGCGAGGCCTCCGAGCACACCCTTAGCGGTGGATTTGGGTTCGGGCATAAGATCGATCGTAGGTCACAGAGCCGCGTGGAGTCCTGAGCGAACGCTGTGATGGATGCCTCTTTTTCACGTCGCCGTGCCCTCGCGCCGCATCCATCGCACGCACGAAGGAGTCCGTCATGACCACGTGGGAGTACCTGACCACGCCGCTGCTGATCCACAACACCGCGGCCATCCTCAACAACTGGGGAAAGCAGGGCTGGGAGCTCGTGCAGGTCGTCACCGGGCCCGAGGGCGGGCTCGTCGCGTACCTCAAGCGCCCGGTCGGCGCCGGCGATGCGGCATCCAACGCCGGCCTGGCGGCAGCAGCCGAGGCGGCCAAGCAATTCGCAGGAGAAGGAGCATGAGCATGAACACGACGGTGACGCAGCGGCTCGAAGCGCTGGGGATCGAGCTGCCGGAGGCGGTGGCGCCGCTGGCCGCCTACGTGCCGGCCAAGGCCAGTGGCTCGCTGGTGTACACGTCCGGCCAGCTGCCCATGGTGGCGGGCGGACTGCCCGCGACGGGCAAGGTCGGCGACGGGCACGGGCTCGTGCCAGCGTCCGACGCGAAGGATTACGCCCGGCGGTGCGCGATCAACGCGATCGCCGCCGCCGGCGCCCTCGTGGGGGGCGTCGACAAGCTCACGGGCGTGCTCCGGGTGACGGGGTTCGTGGCGGCCGATCCGGCGTTCACCGCGATCCCCGGCGTCATCAACGGCGCCTCCGAGCTGCTCGGCGAGGTCTTCGGCGAGGCGGGCGCGCACGCCCGCTCCGCGGTCGGCGTCGCGGTGCTCCCGCTCGACAGCCCGGTCGAGGTCGAGGTCATCTTCGAATTCGCTGGGTAATCCCCGGCATCGCCTGAACGAGCATCGTCTGAACGAGCATCGCCCCGCGGTCTTCTCCGCGGGGCGATGCTCGTTTCTTTGGGGCGCCGCTGGGCGCGGCACGGATGCCGCGGCTAGCGCACCTGCGCGCTGATGACGCTCATCACCGAGGTGTCGGCCAGCGTCGTCGTGTCGCCGACCTCACGGCCCTCGGCGACGTCCTTCAGCAGACGGCGCATGATCTTGCCCGAGCGCGTCTTCGGGAGCTCCTCCACGATGTAGACGTCGCGGGGACGCGCGATCGGGCCGATCTGCTCGCCCACCCACAGGCGCAGGCTCTGCGCGAGGCCGTCGGGGGAGTGCTCGGCGAGGTAGCTCTCCTTGATGATCACGAACGCCGCGACCGCCTGACCGGTCGTCTCGTCGGCGGCGCCCACGACCGCGGCCTCGGCGACGGCCTCGTTGGCCACGAGCGCCGATTCGATCTCGGTGGTCGAGAGGCGGTGGCCCGAGACGTTCATCACGTCGTCGACGCGGCCGAGCAGCCAGACGTCGCCGTCCTCATCGAGGCGGGCGCCGTCGCCGGCGAAGTAGTAGCCCTTGTCGGCGAACCGCGACCAGTAGGTCTCGACGTAGCGGTCGGGGTCGCCCCAGATGCCGCGCAGCATGGCCGGCCACGGCTCGGTGATCACGAGCAGGCCGCCGTTGCCGTTGCCGACGTGCTCGCCGTTCTCGTCGACCACGTCGATCGAGATGCCCGGGATCGGCACCTGGGCCGATCCCGGCTTCGTCTCGACGAGCCCGGGCAGCGCCGAGATCATCATGGCGCCCGTCTCGGTCTGCCACCAGGTGTCGATGATCGGGGCCTTCTTGCCGCCGATGACCTTGCGGTACCACATCCAGGCCTCGGGGTTGATGGGCTCGCCCACCGAGCCGAGCAGTCGCAGCGACGAGAGGTCGTACTTCTTCGGGATCTTGCGCCCCGTCTTCATGAACGAGCGGATCGCCGTCGGCGCCGCGTACAGGATCGTGACACCGTGCTTCTCGATGATCTCCCACCACCGACCCGGGTGCGGGGTGTCGGGGGTGCCCTCATACATCACCTGCGTCGCGCCGTTCGCGAGCGGGGCGTAGGCGACGTAGCTGTGCCCGGTCACCCAGCCGATGTCGGCCGTGCACCAGAACACGTCGGTCTCGGGGTGGATGTCGTGCGCGACGCGGTTCGTGAAGGTGGCCTGGGTGAGGTATCCACCCGTCGTGTGCATGATGCCTTTGGGCTTGCCGGTGGTGCCGGAGGTGTAGAGGATGAACAGCGGGTTCTCGGCGGGGAACGCCTCGTGCTGGTGCTCGGCCGAGGCGTTCGCCACCACGTCGTGCCACCAGAGGTCGCGGCCCTCGGTCCATTCGACGTCGTTGCCGCCGCGCTTGACGACGATGACGTGCTCGACGGTGCCCTGCTCGCCCTGGCCGCTGTGGTCGGAGAGCGCGAGGTCGACGGCCGGCTTCAGCGGCGAGACCCGGCCCTTGCGGTAGCCGCCGTCGGCCGTGATGACGACCTTCGCGCCCGCGTCGTCGATGCGCGAACGGAGGCTCTCTGCCGAGAAGCCGCCGAAGATGACCGAGTGGATGGCGCCGAGGCGCGCGACCGCGAGCATGGATGCCACGGCCTCGGGAATCATCGGCAGGTAGATCGCGACCCGGTCGCCCTGGCCGACGCCGAGCCCGGTGAGGACGTTCGCGAGGCGCTTCACCTCGGCGGTGAGCTCGGCGTAGGTGACGCGGCGCTCATCGCCGTTCTCGCCCTCCCACAGCAGCGCGACGCGCTCGCCGTTGCCCGCCTCGACGTGGCGGTCGAGGCAGTTGTAGGCGACGTTGAGCTCGCCGTCGGCGAACCACTTCGCGAACGGCGGGTTGCTCCAGTCGAGGGTCTGGGTGAACGGGGTGTCCCAGTGCAGGAGCGTGCGGGCCTGGTTCGCCCAGAACTCGAGGCGATCCGCGGACGCCTCTTCGAACAGCGCGGCGGTGCCGTTGGCCTGCGCCGCGAACGCCTTCGAAGGCGCGAACCGGCGGGTCTCGTTCAAGAGGTGGTCAATGTGCGTGTTCATGCGGCCTTTCGCTCCCTTGCGACGCCTCCCGAAGCGGAAGTGCGTTGTCAGACGCACACAAATCTACTCCTTGGCGCCGACACACACTCGTGAGGGTGCGACAACTGTTTGTCGGCTGGGCAAAAGTGCGTATCTCAAGCTCGGCCGAATATTCGATTCTGGCATCTGCGGCGCCCGAACCACCCCCTGAAGTAGGGCGTCGCTTTCGTGGCGGCACCCGATTCCCCCCATCGGGTGTCGCCACCTTCTCTGCTCGCATCGGCAGCCCGCGCCGACGGTCGCGGACTCGTCGTCCCCACCGCGGCGAATGGATGCCGGCATCCCGGCCCCGCGGGCAGTCCCGGCTGTGCCCCGCACGAGTCGCCTAGCGTCGCGGCATGCAAC
>JAKPAC010000036.1 GCA_029779645.1 Actinomycetes bacterium
CGGACTGTCGAGGGTCGCCGTGCGGTGCGGGTCTGTCGCGGGTTCGCGCATCCGGGCGACACGGGCGAGGGCGGTGACCAGCGCGGGAACCAGCTGCATCGCAGCCACGAACCCCGCGAGCGAGTCAGCTAGGGCGATCGGTAGTAGTGCGAGGACGGCGACGAGCTCGACACCGATGGCTCCGGATGCCACGGCGCTCGATCCCACGGCGAGCATGCCGACCGTGCCCAGCCCGCATGCGAGCAGGACGGTTGCCAGTCCCAGACCTCGGGATGTCGCGACCCGCCGGCTGAATGCGCTGACCCGCTGATCTGCCTCCGCGAGTTCGGCGCGCACGATGCCGTCGACACCGTTGCCGCGCAGGTCATCGGCCGCGTCGAGGAACGCGACGAACCGCCGCAGCACGCCGGAGCGCATCCGCTGCCGGTCGCGCTCGGCAGCACGGTCGGCGGCGAGCGCGATCAGGGGCGCCATGAGCAGGGCGACCATGAGGGTCGCCACGATCACGGCGAGCGCGGTGGGCAGGATGAGTCCGACGGTGATGACGGCTCCGATGGAGACCACGACGCCGACCGCGCCGGGCACGAGCACCCGCGGCACAAGGTCACGGATCTCGTCAGTCGCCCCGACGAGGTAATCGAGCGCTGTGCCCCCGCGCTGCAGCGCGCGGGAACTGCCGGCGCGAGCGGAGAGCGCTGCCCAGAGCCGCAGGCGCAGAGCAGTTGCGGAGGTGAAGGCTGCGTCGTGGGTGACCAACCGCTCCGCGTAGCGCAGGCCCGCGCGGCCGAGTCCGAAGAACCGCACGCCCACGATGGCGACCAGAAGGTACATGATGGCGGGCTGCTCGCTGGCACGCACGATCAGCCAGGCCGACACGGCGGTGAGGGCGATCGCGAAGCCTGCGGCCAGAGTTCCCAGCACGGCCGAGCCGACGTAGCGGCCCATCGCGGGGCGAACGAACTCGTTCCAGGCCCGCGCGATCTCCCGGGGTTCGACCCGTTCGGTCGCGACATGCTGACGCGCGCGCCCCTCGCTCACCGTGCCATCCTCAGCACGCTCGCGCAGCGGTCCCGGCGTACCCAACCGGATTGCACCGGTCGCGATCGAGGTCACCGCCGTATCGTGCGACGCGACAAACACGCTGCAGGTCTCGGCCAGCTCGGCAACGAGGCGTTGCACGACGGCGGCCCAGTGGTCGTCGAGGTGTGCGGTCGGCTCATCGAGCAGCAGAAGCGTCGCACCCGAGCGCACCCTCAGTGCCGCGCGTGCGACCGCGAGCCGACGCAGCTCGCCGGGGCTCAGCTCGGCGGGGTCGGAGTCGGCGACCACGGCCAGGCCGAGTCGAGTGAGCAGGTCATCGACCGGC
>JAKPAC010000007.1 GCA_029779645.1 Actinomycetes bacterium
CCACCGCCGTGGCTGCCGAACCCCGCGCACGCGTGCGGGGCGGCAGTTCCCCCCGCCCGGGCCGCGCGCCGCGTAGCAACAGCCAGCCCGCTGCCTAGACGGCAACGGCCCCGGAGGCATTCACCGCCGGGGCCTGCCGAACCTCCCGCTCACTCGCATCGTCAGGAGACTTCCATGCTCGCCACCCGCTTCGCCCGGACCGCGCCGGTCCTCCAGAGCGCCGAACCGCTGACCGACGACCAGATTCGCGCCGTCGCCCCCTCGATCTTCGCCGAGGACAAGGCGGCCAGCCGCTCCGAGCGCTACACCTACATCCCCACCATTCAGGTGCTGCGCGGACTGGCTCGCGAGGGCTTCGCGCCGTTCATGGTCGCGCAGGCCCGCAGCCGTGACGCCGACAACCGCGACTACACCAAGCACATGATCCGGCTGCGGCACGCCGGTGAAGTCGTCGAGGCTCGAGCCGACTCGGCCAACGAGATCATCCTCATCAACAGCCACAACGGCTCGTCCAGCTACCAGATGCTCGCGGGGAACTTCCGGTTCGTCTGCAAGAACGGGATGGTGGTCGGGAACGTTTTGGAAGACATCCGCATCCCGCATCGCGGCGACATCGTCGACAACGTGATCGACGGGGCGTTCCGGATCGTCGACGGCTTTGCCGCCGTGGACGAGTCCCGCGAGGCGATGCGCGACACCCGCCTGTCCGACGGACATCAGCAGGCGTTCGCCCGCGCCGCGATCGCGCTGCGCTTCGAACAGCCAGCCACCTCAACGGCTCCCGCGCCCGTCACCGAGACCCAGATGCTTGCGCCGCGCCGTGCGGCCGACACCGGCTCGGACCTGTGGTCGGTGTTCAACCGGGTTCAGGAGAACGCCGTGCGCGGAGGGCTGTCTGCCCGCTCCCCGCAGGGCCGGCGCGTTCGCACCCGCCCCATCGAGGGCGTGGACAGCAACGTCGCCCTGAACCGCGCCCTGTGGGTGCTCGCCGAAGAGATGCGCCGGCTCGCCGCCTGATCGTCCCGCCGCTCGCGAAACCGCTACCGCGCCGGGCGGCATCTCCGCCCGGCAGACGCCACACATACGAGGATTCCGCCATGTCCGCCGTCATCGCCCATCAGTCCGCCACACTCCGCCGCCCGAAGGCTTCGCGCAAGTCGCCCAAGGGTGCCACGGTCGAGGCCGCCAGCGCCGCCACCACGGCTGCCGTTCCCGTGACGATCACCGTGCCGCTGTCGTCCCTGTTCCTCTCCCCGAACAACGTCCGCACGGTACCACCCGACGGCATCGACGAGCTCGCGGCGCTGATCGCAGCCCAGGGGCTGCTGCAACCGCTCGTCGTCACCCGTGCCGACGGTGCCGGCAGCGAGGTCGAGCGCTACGCAGTGGAGGCGGGCGGCCGGCGGCTGCGCGCGCTCCAGCACCTCGCTCAGCAGGGCCAGCTCGCGACCGACGCGGCCGTCGAGTGCCGACTCATCCCGGCCGAACGAGCGCTGGAGGCCAGCCTCGCGGAGAACAGCGGCCGGCAGGCGATGCACCCGGCCGACCAGTGCGACGCCTTCCGGGCCCTGATGGAGGCCGGCCTGTCCGCCGAGAAGATCGCCGAGCGCTTCGGCGTGACCGTGCGCACCGTGCAGCAGCGGCTACGGCTGGCCAACGTCGCGCCCGAACTCGTCGCGCTGTACCGTTCGGGCGAGCTGTCGCTCGACCAGATGCAGGGACTGGCCGTCACCGATGACCACGCGCGACAGGTGGCGGTGTGGAACCAGTCGAGCCCATGGGCGCGCGGCGGCTACCAGCTTCGCGCCAAGCTTGTGGAGTCCGAGGTGCCCGCCAACAGCGACAAGGTCCGCTTCGTGGGCCTGGACGCCTACGAGGCGGCGGGCGGTGCCATCCGGCGCGACTTGTTCTCCACCCGCGACGAGGCGTTCCTCACCGACGCGGCGCTGCTGGGCCGCCTCGTCGCGCAGCGGCTGGAGGCCTCCACCGACGCCGTCAAGGCCGAGGGCTGGTCGTGGGTTCAGACGCATGCGAGCTTCGACTACACCGAGCGCGGCAAGTTCTCCGCCATCCAGCCGACCGAGCGCGACTTCACCGAAGACGAGCAGGCCGCGCTAGACGCCCTGCGCGCCGAGCTTGCCAAGGCCAACGCCGACTTGGAGGCTGCGCAGGAGCGTGCCGAGGCCGCGAGCGGCGCGGACTTTGAAGCCGCCGAGGCCGAGTCGGAGCGACTGGACGCGCTGACCGATACGCTTCACGAGCGGATCGAATCCCTGCGCAAGGTGCGCTTCGTCTGGACGGACGCCGACCGCGCCCGGGCCGGCGCGGTGGTGACGATGAGCCGGGGTGAGCTTCAGGTGATCCGGGGGCTGGTGCGGCCGAGCGAGGCGACCGCGCCGGGCACCGGTGCCGAAGCTACTTCCGACGCCGGGACGACTACGGCCGAGCGCGAGAAGGCCGGGATGTCCGAGCGCCTGTCGCACTCGGTGACGAGCCACCGCACGGCGGCAATGGCGGCCACGTTGATGGAGACGCCCCGCATGGCGCTGGTGCTGCTGGCGTGGCGGATGTCCTGCGCGATCGAGAGCGACGAGTACCACACGCTCGGCGCGATGCGGATCTCGGTCAGCGACAACGCCTCGGTCCTCGACCGCCACGCGCCGGACCTGGGCGACTCGCAGGCGGGGAAGGCACTGGCGCAGGCCCGGGCGCGCTGGACGGCGGACCTGCCGCGCCGTGCGCCGGATCGGCTGTCGTGGCTGATGGCGCAGCCGGAGGAAACGCTCGTCGAGCTGCTGGCGTGGTGCGTGGCGTGCAGCTTCGACACGATCCAAGGATCGGTCGGGCGCGAGCCGTACGGCACGACGGAGCTGGCCCGGATGCTCACGCTGGACTGCGCACGCTGGTGGCGGCCGTCGGCCGAGCATTTCTTCGCGCTGATGCCCAAGGCTCGCATCGCCCAGGTCGTGGCCGAAGCGCTCGGCGAGGAAGCAGCCAAGCCGATCGAGAAGATGAAGAAGGACGAGGCGGCCAAGTACGCGCAGGCCAAGCTTGCGGATACGCGGTGGGTGCCGGAGCCGATGCGGCTCGGGCGGTAGCTTCCGGGGCGTAGAGCGGTAGGGGCGGGGTCGGCAGTGGTGCCGGCCCCGCTCACTTTCCAACGTGAGCCGGTTCGGGGCGCGCGGCGGTCGCGCGGGCGCGGACGCCCGGGTCTCCAGCCAGCGCGTCGCTCTGGCGACGCGATACTAAGGGTGACGATCGGTTTCGGCATGCCGAAACTCGGCGC
>JAKPAC010000013.1 GCA_029779645.1 Actinomycetes bacterium
GGCCTGCCCCGCGGTGGCGAGGCGGCCCCCGCCGCCGCTCCCGTCGCGGCCAGCGAGGCTGCCCCGGCCGCCGCAGCTCCCGCCGCCGGCGGACGTCGTGGCCTGCCCCGCACTGGCATGGCGGCAGCCGCCGCGGCACCCGGCGCCGAGGCATCCGCCGTCGCGGTCGCCGAGGTGCCCGCGGCCCCCGTCTACACGGGCCCGCCGCGCGAGCCCGTCGTGCGCCGCAACACCGAGCGCGCGCCCGAGCCCAAGCGGATCGGCAAGTTCACGCTCGGCCAGTGGTTCCTCGGCATCGTCATCGGCGGCCTCGGCCTGCTGTTCGCGGCCGCCATGGCCGTGCTGTTCGTGCGCTGGTTCATCTCGCTCGATTTCATGCGCGACTTCATGACCACCTACCCGGGCGAGACGCACCTGCCCGAGGGCGCGCCCGTCGGGTTCCCGGCGTGGCTCGGCTGGCAGCACTTCTTCAACATGTTCCTGATGGTGCTGATCATCCGCTCCGGCTGGCTGGTGCGCACGCAGACGCGTCCGCCGGCGACCTGGGTCCGCAACAACGACGGCCCGCTCAAGACCAAGGGCGACCCGAAGCGCATCAGCATCACGCTGTGGTCGCACTTCGCGTTCGACCTGCTCTGGGTCATCAACGGCGTCGTCTTCATCGTGCTGCTGTTCGTCAGCGGTCAGTGGATGCGCGTCATCCCGACCAGCTGGGACGTCATCCCGAACGCCATCTCGGCTGGCCTGCAGTACGTGTCGCTCGACTGGCCGACCGATAACGGCTGGGTCAACTACAACAGCCTGCAGCTGATCGCGTACTTCCTCACGATCTTCGTGGCTGCGCCGCTCGCCGTGATCACCGGCGCTCGCATGTCGGGCGCATGGTCGGCACGCTGGACGCGCGTGAACAAGCTCTACCCCGTCGAGGTGGCGCGCGCGATCCACTTCCCGGTGATGCTGTACTTCGTGATCTTCATCTTCATCCACGTCGTGCTCGTGTTCGCCACCGGTGCGCTGCGCAACCTGAACCACATGTACGCGGCCCAGGGATCGGTCGACGGCGTGCAGTACGCCGACAACTGGACCGGCTTCTGGATCATGGTCGTCTCGATCGCGGTCGTCATCGGCGGCGTCATCGCGGCTCGTCCGCTGGTGTTCGCACCGATCGCAGGCCTCATGGGCAAGGTCGGCCGCTGACGCGCTGAACCAACGCGGCGCCCGCGCCGCGCGCAAGACAGAAACGCTCTGGGTGGCGGTTGAGAAACCGGCCACCCAGAGCGTTTCTGCGCGTGCGGGCTGCGTCGTCGTCGAGCGAGCTAGCGGACGAGCCGGACCTCGGTGATCGTCTCGCCCAGGAAGGGCTCGGTCTTGCGCGAGCCGTCGGCCGCGAAGCCGTTGCGCTGGTAGAAGCGGTGCGCGCGCGGGTTGTCCTCGGCGACCCACAGCGAGACGGCCTCGTCGCCGACCGCTGCGTCGAACAGCTGCTGACCGATGCCGGTGCCGTGCCAGGCGCTCAGCAGGTACAGGAAGTACAGCTCGCGCTCACGCGGGGCGTCGTCGTCGCGGCTCGGGCCCGAGCCCGAGAACCCGACGACCTCGCCGTCGGCAAGCGCGACGTACTGGCGGTACTCGGGGCCGAGCGAGCTCCAGTGGCTCCACAGCTCCGCCATGCGGCGGGGCGAGAGCGCCTCGAGCGCTGCCGTGCTGACGAGGTGGTCGTACGTTTCGTGCCAGCAGGTGGCGTGCACGCGTCCGAGGGCTTCGGCGTCAACGTTGCGAACCGGGCGAACAACAACTTTGGTGGCTCATCGCATTCCAGGGTGTAGCGCGGGTCTGAATCCTCCGCTCTCGAGGAGTGATCTGGCGATGTAGTTCGTGAGGTTGCGGAAGCCGAGGGCGGAGCCGCGGAGGTGTTCGAGGCGTCCGTTGATCGCCTCGGTCGGGCCGTTGGAGGTGCCGGGTCGGTCGAAGAACGCGAGGACGTCGACGGCGCGTTGTTTCAGGGCGTCCGAGGCGTCGGATCTCGACGAGCGCGGCGGGGACGCCGCTGCTGACTGCATCGATGACGGCTTGCATCATCTGCTTGCCGAGCTTCTTGTCGGGTTCCCGGTACGCGGCGACCATGCGCTGATAGACGCCCCAGGTCGCTTCAACCTCGACGTGCTCCTCGATGGCGAATACCGCTTTCAGGCGTGCGGACTGCTTGTCGGTGAGCAGGCTCGCCCCGGTGTGCAGGGTGCGTCTCGCTTTGTAGAGCGGATCGCTGGCGCGACCACGATGCCCGAGGGTGGCCTGCTGGACGCGTTGCCGGCACCGGTCGAGTGCGTCGCCAGCGAGCCTCACGACGTGGAACGGATCCATCACCGGGACCGCGTCGGGAAGCTCTTCCGCGGCGGCGGTCTTGAACCCGCTGAACCCGTCCATCGCGACCACCTCGATCTTCTCCCGCCACTCTTTCGGGCGCCCGGCAAGCCACTGTTTGAACACCGCCTTCGAACGCCCCTCGACCATGTCCAGCAACCGTGCAGGACCGGTCCTGTTCCGTGTCGGGGTGAGGTCGATGATCACCGTCACGTACTTGTCGCCGAACCTGGTGTGCCGCCAGACGTGCTCATCGACGCCGATCGTGGTGACCCCGTCGAACCGGTGCGGGTCATCGATCAGTCGGCGCTTGCCCTCGGCGATGATCGCGTTATTCGCGGTGTGCCAAGACACTCCGAGACCGGCCGCCGCGCGAGAGACGGTGAGGTGGTCGATCACGATGCCGGTCAGAGCCCACGTGAGCCCACCACGGGAGATCTTCGCTCTGGCCGGCGCCGCCTTCGAGGTGTCTTGCCGCCAGGTCCGCCCGCAGTGCTCACACCGGTAGCGGCGCACCCGCACCAGCAGCGTCGTCGGCCGGTGCCCGAACGGCTCATGCGCCAACCGGCGAGTCACCGTGTCGCGAGGCACACCCTCGGCGCCGCACTTGCGGCACCACGGATCCCGCTCGACGATCCGGCACGCGATCACCGCCCGATCCGGCTCGAGGCGCTGTCCAACGGCTTCCAGACCGAGCTCGTCGAGACGGCAGAACGTGGTCAGATCGGGCGCAGCGAAGGTAGCGTTGAGCAACGTCGAGGTCTTTCGGATGGGCAGTGTAGGAACTTCCATCCTGGAAGACCTCGACCCCTATCCGGCCGACGGCGCGCTAACCCCGACTACACCCTCAACTGCGAAGAGCCACTTTGGTGTCCATTTCGACGTTCATGGCGAGACTCTACGCGCGTGATCGACGGGAACGAAATCGAGCGCGTCACCAGGCGGTGACTGGCGACACGCCGTCGCGCAACTGCACCGAGTGCCATATCTGTCGCGGTGTCTCGCGCCGCGGCGAGCGGCTCACTCGGCCCGGTGTGCGGTGCCCAGCACCTCGGCCCCGAAGCGCTCGATGAACGCGTGCTGGTCGCGGCCGACGTGGTGCACATAGACGTGCGAGAAGCCGAGGCGGGCCAGCTCGTCGAGCTTCGCGCGGTGGGCCGCGGCGTCCGGCGAGATGAACACGTGCCCCTCGAAGTCCTCGATCCGCACGGTGCGGGCGAGGTGGGCGAAATCCTGGGGGCTGCGGATGTCTGCGCGGTTGAAGCGCATCCCGCCGTTGGGCCACTCGCGCAGCGCGGCCTCCTCCGCCTCCACGAGGGTGTCGGCCATGCTCACGTGCCACTGGATGACGCGCGGCATGGCGGCCGGATTCTTGCCGGCCTCGCGCGCGCCTGTCGCGAAGCGCTCGAGGAGGGCGGCCAGCTTCTCGGGGGAGGCGTTGGTGGTGATGAGGCCGTCGGCGCTGCGGCCCGCGCGCCTGGCGGTGACGGGGCCCGCCGTGGCAACGAGGATCTGGGGCGGCGCCGCCGGCGCCGTCCACAGCCGGGTCGACTCGAGGGTGAAGTGGTTGCCCGAGAAGCGCGTGTCGCGCCCGCTCTGCGCCGTCGCGAACAGGCGCTTGATGATCTCGATGGCCTCGAACATGCGCGCGACGCGCTCGTGCGCCTCGGGCCAGTAGCCGCCGACGACGTGCTCGCTGAGCGCGTCGCCCGAGCCGATCCCGAGCCAGTGCCGGCCGGGGTGCATGGCGGCGAGCGTGGCGCTGGCCTGGGCGACCGCGGCGGGATGCATGCGATACCCCGGGGTCGTCACGCCCGGGCCGAAGTCTCCGCTGGTCCGTGCGGCGATGCCCGCCAGCACCGTCCAGACGAACGGCGCCTGGCCCTGCTGCGGCACCCAGGGCTGAAAGTGATCGCTGGTCATCACCCCGCGGAATCCATGCCGCTCGGCCAGCACCGCCAGCTCGATCGCCGTGCGCGGATCGAGCTGCTCGAGCATCGCGGCGTAGCCGACGCTGAGTCTGTCAGAAACGGGGAGGAGAGCCATGCTCTCGCTAGACTACCGAGAGAGAACCCGAGGCCGCCCGGTGGCCCTGCATGTCGTGATCACGCTGAGAACGACTGGTCCGCTCGTCATCGATGACGCACGCCCAGACGCCTGCCCGGCCCGCTCGCCGACCGAGCCGCTCCGGCAGCATCCCAGACAGAAGGTTCCTCCCGTGGCTCGACCCGACGCTTCACCCACCACGTCCGCCTCGCCCGCCCGTGGCCGCGCCCGCCGCGCGGCCCGCACCGCGCTTCCCCTCGCCGCGCTCTCGGTCGCGGCCGTGCTCGCGCTGACGGGCTGCGCCCAGGGCGGGGCCCGCGCAGACGAGCGCCCGGCCGCCCCCGCGGCATCCTCCGCTGCGCCGGCCACGCCGTTCGCGGGCTCCAACTGCGGCTTCCCGGTGGCGATGGATGCGCCGCCCACCCGCATCGTCACCATCAAGTCGACCTCGGCCGACATGGTCGCCGCCCTCGGCATGGCCGACCGCATCGTCGGCGCCGCGTTCCTCGACGGGCCGCTCGACGCCCAGCTGTTCGCCGATGTCACGCCCCCGATCATGGAGGGCAAGCTCCCCTCGCAGGAGGCGGTGCTCGCGCTGCGCCCCGACCTCGTGTTCGCCGGATGGGAGTCGAACTTCTCGGCCGACGGCGCGGGCGAGCGCGCCGAGCTCGCCGGGCTCGGGGTCGCGAGCTACGTCTCGCCCGCGGCCTGCCGCACCGCCGACGTGCCGGGCCCGCTCACGGTCGAGATGCTCTTCGACGAGATCGCCGAGGCCGGCGAGCTGCTGGGGGCGCAGGATGCCGCGGCCGACGTGATCGCGACGCAGCGGGCCATGCTCGACGCCGTCGAGCCGAGCACCGCGGGCCTGCGCGCCGCGTGGTACTCCTCGGGCCGCGAGACCCCGTACATGGGCGCCGGCACCGGTGCGCCGCAGCTGGTGATGGACGCCCTCGGCCTGCACAACGTCTTCGGCGACATCCAGGAGACGTGGGTGTCGGTCGGCTGGGAGAAGGTCATCGAGCGCAATCCCGACGTGATCGTGCTCGTCGAATCGCCCGGCAACCTCATCGAGGCGAAGATCGAGCTGATGAAGGCCGATCCGGTGCTCTCGAAGCTGCCCGCCGTGCAGCACGACCGCTTCCTGCGGGTCGACTTCGCCGCGGCCGAGGCGGGCGTGCGCACCGTGCCTGCCGTCGTCGACCTGGCCGCACAGCTACGGGCCCTCGGGCTCGAGGGGTGAGTGCGGCGCGCCGACGGGTGTCGCCGGGGCTGCTCGGCGCGGCGCTCGGCGTCGCGCTGGTGCTGGTGCTCGGGATCAGCCTCACCGTCGGCGCGGCCTCGCTCTCGCTCGGCGAGGTCTGGGCCGCGGTGCTCGGCCGGCTCGGCGGGGCGAGCGTCGATCCGCTGGTCGAGGGCATCGTCTGGGACCTGCGGATGCCCCGCATCCTCACCGCCGCGCTGGTCGGCGCGGGCCTCGGCGTCGCCGGCGTCGTGATGCAGGCTGTCACGCGAAACCCGCTCGCGGACCCCTACCTGCTCGGCCTCTCGTCGGGCGCCTCATTCGGGGCGGTCGCGGTGCTGCTGGCCGGGCTCGCCTTCCTGCTGCCCGTCGCCGCGTTCGCCGGCGCGCTGATCGCCGCGGTCGCCGCGCTCGGCCTCGCGACGGCCATGGGCGGGCTCACCCCCGCGCGCACCGTGCTCGCCGGCGTCGCCGTCTCGGCGTTCGCGGCGGCCCTCACGAGCTTCGTCGTGTTCTGGTTCGTCACGGGCGACAGCTACCGCGAGGTGCTCAGCTGGCTGCTCGGCTCGGTCGCGGGCGCGCGCTGGCCGGAGGTGCTGATCGCCACAGGGGCGTTCCTCATCGCCGGCGTGCCGCTGCTGCTGACGGGCAGAACGCTGGATGCCTTCGCCTTCGGCGACACCTCCGCCGCGGCCCTCGGCATCGACGTGCCGCGCACGCGCTGGCTGGTCCTGGGCCTCGCGGCGCTGCTGACCGGCGGCCTGGTGTCGGTGAGCGGCTCGATCGGCTTCGTCGGGCTCGTGCTGCCGCACGCCGTGCGCCTGCTGGTCGGGCCCGGGCATCGCGCGCTCCTGCCGCTCTCGGCCCTCGCCGGCGGGGTGTTCCTGGTGCTGGCAGACACGCTCGCCCGCACCGTGTTCGAGCCGCGCGAGCTGCCGGTCGGCGTGATCACGGCCCTCGTCGGCGCCCCCGTGTTCGCGGCGCTGCTGCTGCGTTCGAGGCGGCTCGCGTGAGCCGCGGCGGGCCGCGGGTCGGGCCGGGCGCCGGCGGCCTCGAGGTCGCCGGGCTGACGGTGCGCGTGGCGGGGCGCACCCTCGTCGACGATGCCTCCTTCACCGCCCCGGCGGGAGCGGTGACCGCGCTGGTCGGCCCCAACGGCGCAGGCAAGTCGACGCTGCTGCGCGCGCTGGTCGGGGCGCACACCCGCGCGGGAGGCGAGATCCGCGCCGGCGGCGTCGAGCTCACCGCGCTCAGCCGCCGGGAGCGGGCGCGCATCGTCGCGTTCGTCGAGCAGGATGCGCACACCGATCTTGCGCTCTCGGTGCGCGAGACGGTGGCGCTGGGGCGCATCCCGCATGAGTCTCGCTGGCGATCCGCCGACGCGCGCTCGGTGACGGTGGTCGAGGGGGCGCTTGAGGGGCTCGGCCTCGCGCACCTCGCCGATCGGCACATCGGCACGCTCTCGGGGGGCGAGCGACAGCGCGCCTTCGTGGCGCAGGCGCTCGCGCAGGAGCCCGCGCTGCTCCTGCTCGACGAGCCGACGAATCACCTCGACGTTGCGGCGCAGCTGCACCTGCTCGAGATGCTCGCGCGGCTCGCGCGCTCTGGGCTGACGGTGGTCACGGCGCTGCACGATCTCTCGCACGCGGCGGCCTACAGCGCGCACACCGTGGCGCTCTCGGGCGGGCGCGTGCTGGCCGAGGGCGCGAGCGACGCCGTGCTCACCCCTGCGTTCGTCGAGCGGCTCTACGGCGTGCGGGCCGCCCGCACGCGCAATCCGATCACGGGGCGCGCCGGCCTCGCGTTCGCGCCGCGCGCGACGCCGCCGGCCTGAACGCCGCAGTGTTGAAGGGCGCGGTGCTGAACATTGCGGTGCTGAAGACTGCAGTGCTGAAGACCGCAGTGCTGAATGCGGCGGTGCTGAGCAGTGCGGCGCCGCACACCGTGCCGGCGGCTCTCGCCTAGCCGCGGGCGACCGGTGCCCCGGCCTGCGCGTGTTCCGGCGCCTGGGCGAGCGCGGCCACGGCGGCGGCGTAACCGGCGGCGTAGCCGGCATCCCACGACTCCTGCGAGCCGGTGTGGAAGAGGTCCTCCTCGATCGGGCGCAGCAGCTCGCGGGCCGAGCCGTCGTCGTGCCGCAGGAGGTGGGCCATGCCGCGGATCACGGCGACCGGCCGCTGGCTCGTCTTGCCCTTCACGAGGTCGGCGGCCCCGGCCAGCTCGTCGCCCGCGGCGGGCGCCGTGACGAGGATCGCGCGGCCGTGCGCGTCGTGGGTGCCGCGGAGGTCGTCGAGCACCCGCACGCCGGCAGAGCCGATCGCGATGTCGGTCTGCCCGCCGCGCCACGCGCGCCCGGAGGTGTCGGTGATGATCACGCCCGCGTCGAGGCCGAGCTGCTCGCGCAGGGCTGCGCGGATGCGACGGGCCGAGGCATCCGGATCGCTCGGCAGCAGCAGCACGGTGCCCTCGGCGGTGTTGCTCGCGTCGACGCCCGCGGCGGCCATCACGAGGCCGAGCCGGTTCTCGACGATGCGCGTGATGAGGCCGCCGGAGGTGCTCGGCATGCGGGTCGCGACGACGCGCACGGTCTCGGCGGTGATCGCGTCCTCGCGGTCGTCGGCCTGCATCACCCGGCCCTCGGCCTTGCTCACGATCTTGCTGGTGACGGCGAGGATGTCGCCGTCACGCAGGTGCCCGCGGCCGAGCGCCACGATCATCGCCGCCAGGTCGTCGCCCGGCACGATCTCGGGCAGCCGATCGAGGGCGAACACCCGCAGCTCGCTCGCGGGCTGCTCGGTGTGCGCTGTGTGCTCGGCGCCCTGGTGGGCCCCGGGCGCGTTCCGCGCGTTCACGCGGCGCGCCTCAGCAGCGCGGCCAGCGCCTGTCCGCCGCCGATGCACATCGTCACGACGGCGTACTCGAGGTCGCGGCGGCGCAGGTCCATCGCGGCGCGCAGCGTGAGGATGGTGCCGGTGGCGCCGACCGGGTGGCCGAGCGCGATCGCGCCGCCGTAGGGGTTCGTCTTCTCGGGGTCGAGCCCCGCATCGCGGATCACCGCGACGGCCTGGGAGGCGAAGGCCTCGTTCACCTCGAAGACGTCGATGTCGGCCGGGGTGAGCCCGGTCGCCTCGAAGAGGCTCCGCAGCGCGAGCACCGGGGCATAGCCCATGATGCCGGGCTCGAGCGCCGCGGTGCTCACGTGCTCGATGGTCGCGAGCGGCGCCAGGCCCCGCTCGCGCGCCGTCGACGCCTTCGTGACGACCACGGCCGCTGCGCCGTCGTTGACGCCCGACGCGTTGCCGGCCGTGACCGTGCCGCCGGGCTCAAACGCCGCCTCCAGGCGGGCGAGCTGCTCGAGCGTGGTGCCCGGGCGCGGGTGCTCGTCGGTGTCGACGACGACGGGCCGGCGGCCCTCGATGTGCACGGGGGTGATCTCTTCGGCGAACGCCGCCTTCGCGGCATCCGTCGACGCGCGCCGCTGGCTCTCGACCGCGAAGGCGTCCTGCTGCTCGCGCGAGACCTGGAAGCGCTCGGCGACGGTCTCGGCGGTCACGCCCATGTGCCGACCGCTGAACGGGTCGGTGAGGATCCCGATCGTGCCGTCGACGAGAGTGCGATTGCCGAGGCGGGCGTTGCCGCGGGCCTCGAAGTCGAGAAATGGCATGCGCGACATCGACTCGTCGCCGCCGGCGAGGGCGATCTCGGACGCGCCCCAGGCGATCTGCTGGGCGGCCGACCAGATCGACTGCAGGCCGCTGCCGCACAGGCGGTTCACGGTGAACGCGGGGGTGCGGTCGGGAAGCCCCGCCGCGAGGGCGACGAGCCGGGCGTTGTAGGCGTCGGCGCCGACCTGGCCGATGCATCCCATCACGACCTCGTCGATGTCTTCGGGGGCGACCCCGCTGCGGGCGAGGGCCGCTTTCGCGGCGGTCGCGCCGAGCAGGTGCGCCGGAACCGAGGCGAGCGCGCCCTGGTAGCGCCCGACGGGCGTGCGGGCGCCGTCGACGATGACGATTGCTTCGCGCGACATGTCATTCTCCCTGTGATCGTGGCGCCCGGCGCCTGCCGGGCGTGCGGGCGCCGGCTAGACGGACTCCGCGCGCAGCGCCGGCACCACGTCGCGGGTGAACTGCTCGAGGAAGCGGCGCTGGTCGTGGCCCGGGTGGTGGAAGACGAGGTGGTTGAAGCCGGCGTCGAGGTAGGGGCGCAGGCCGGCCATCGCCTCTTCGGGGGTGGATGCCACGATCCAGCGCTGCGCGACCTGCTCGATGGGCAGCGCGTCGGCGGCCGCCTCCATCTCGATCGGGTCGCCGATCGAGTGCTTCTGCTCGGCGGTCAGCGACAGCGGCGCCCAGAAGCGGGTGCTCTCGAGCGCGTGGTCGCGATCGCTGTCATAGGCGATCTTGATCTCGATCATCCGGTCGATGCTCGCCGGGTCGCGGTCGGCGGCGACCGCCCCCTCGCTGACGGCGGGGAGCAGCTTCTCCTCGTAGAGCTCGCGGCCCTTGCCCGAGGTGCAGATGAAGCCCTCGCCGACGCGCCCCGCGTAGCGGGCGACCAGCGGACCGCCCGCGGCGACGTAGATCGGCACCCGCTGCTCGGGCACGTCGTAGAGCGTCGCGCCCTTCGCGCTGTAGTACTCGCCGTCGAAGTCGAGGCGCTCGCCGGTCCACAGCGCGCGGATCAGCTGCACCGCCTCGCGCATGCGGGCGAAGCGCTCCTTGAACTCGGGCCACTCGCCCCGGAAGCCGGTCGCGTACTCGTTCAGGGCCTCGCCGGAGCCGATCCCGAGCATGATGCGCCCGGGGTAGAGGCATCCCATCGTCGCGAACTCCTGCGCGATGACCGCGGGGTTGTAGCGAAACGTCGGGGTGAGCACACTCGTGCCGAGCATCACGCGGGAGGTCTTCGCGCCCACGGCCGCGAGCCAGGGGATGGATGCGGGGGCGTGTCCGCCCTTGTGCCGCCAGGGCTGGAAGTGGTCGCTGACGGTGACGCTGTCGAGCCCGAAGTCCTCCGCCATCACGCCGAGATCGACCAGATCCTTCGGGCCGAACTGCTCGCTGGATGCCTTGAGGCCGAGTCTCAACATTGCTGCCCTGCTTTCGTGTGCGCGTTCTCCAAGTGTGGCACTTCGAGGGTGCGTTCGGCCGGTTGTTTCCGACCGCGTGTGCGGGTTGCGGGCGGGTCGCGGGCGGGCCGTACGCCGCCGGGCGCGCGACCCGTGCGGCGGCGCGTCGCGGGGCGGCGCGGGCCGTAGGCTAGCTGCATGGTGAGCACCCCGAACCCGGGCGAAGTCGGCCGTGACGGTGCCGATGCCTCCCGCGCCCCCGATCTCGACCGCGCCCCCGGCGACGAGCTCGAGACGCGCGCCGTGCACCTGGCCCGCCGCTGGATCACGGCGAGCGCGTCGGCGCCGGAGCACCCGGCGGCCGAGCGCCTCGCCGCGGTGCTGCGCGACCCGCAGGGGCTGCCGTTCACGATGGGCTTCGTCGATGGGGTGATGCGCCCCGAGAGCATGGCGGCCGCGGCGGCCAATCTGCACCGGGTGTCGGCGCTCGCCCCCGACTTTCTTCCCTGGCACCTGCGCGGCGCCGTGCGCCTGGGTGGCGCGGTCGCCCGCGCGCTGCCCGTGCCGACCGTGCCGCTGGCCCGCCGGGCCCTGCGCGAGATGGTCGGCCACCTGGTGATCGACGCCCGGCCCGAGAAGCTCGGCCCGGCGCTCGAGCAGCTGCGCGCCAAGGGTCGACGGCTCAACCTGAACCTGCTGGGCGAGGCGGTGCTCGGCGAGCGCGAGGCCGACGCGCGGCTGGCGGGGATCCACGAGCTGATCCGTCGCGACGACGTGGACTACGTCTCGGTGAAGGTCTCGGCGATCGAGAGCCGCATCTCGATGTGGGCATTCGACGAGATGGTCGAGCGGATCGCGCAGCGGCTGCTGCCGCTGTACCTGAGCGCCGCGGGCGCTGGCGATGGGGCCGACACGGCTCCGAGCGACCCGCCTTCGAGCGACGCGCCCGCGGGCGCCGAGGCCGCTGCCGGGGCGCCGCCCGCGCCCGTCGCCCCGACCTTCATCAACCTCGACATGGAGGAGTATCGCGACCTCGACCTGACGATCGCGGTGTTCACCAGGCTGCTCGAAGACCCGCGCCTGCGCGGCTTCGAGGCCGGTCTCGTGCTGCAGGCATACCTGCCCGACGCCCTGCCGGCGCTGCAGGAGCTCACGGTGTGGGCGCGCGAGCGCGTGCGCGAGGGCGGCGCTCCCATCAAGGTTCGGCTCGTGAAGGGCGCGAACCTCGCCATGGAGCGCGTCGACGCGGCGGTGCACGGCTGGGCGCCCGCGCCGTACGACGCCAAGGTCGACACCGATGCCAACTACCTCCGCTGCCTCTCGTGGGCGATGGATGCCTCGCGCACGGCCGCGGTGCGCCTCGGGGTCGCGGGGCACAACCTCTTCGACATCGCCTACGCCTGGCTGCTGGCCGGCGAGCGCGGCGTGCGCGCCGACGTCGAGTTCGAGATGCTGCTGGGCATGGCGCAGGGGCAGATCGACGCGGTCGCCGACGAGGTCGGGCAGGTGCTGCTCTACACGCCCGTGGTGCGCCCCGACCACTTCGATGCGGCGATCTCGTACCTCGTGCGCCGGCTGCAGGAGAACGCGTCGGCGGAGAACTTCCTCTCGGCGGCCTTCGAGCTCGCCGACAGCCCCGCCATGTTCGAGCGCGAGCGCGAGCGCTTCCTCGCCTCGGTGCGCCGCATGGACGCGCCGAGCCTCGGCCGCGGACCCCGCCGCGCGCAGCGCCGCGGCGCCGATCCGGCAGTCGACCCCGATGCGCGGGGAACCGCCGGGGAGCCGGGCGCGCCCTCGACCACCCGCCCTCCGGCGCCCGAGGGACCCGCGGGCGAGCAGCTCACGCAGCGGGTGCTCGGCATCGCCCGCGGCGTCACGGCCGACACGGCGGCGGTGCTGCCCGGCACCCCGGGCGGCGTCGCCCGCTTCGGCGCCGACGAGTACCTCGAGACCGCGATCTACGCGCCCCGCGAGCGCGGCCGCGCGGGTGCGGCCGCGGGCACCGGCGCCCCCGGGTTTCTGAACACCCCCGATTCCGATCCCGCGCTCGCCGACACGCGCGCCTGGGCGCGCGACGTGCTCGAGCGCGTGCCCGGCTCGACCGCCGGCATGCACACCATCCTCGAGGCGCGCATCGACGACGAGCGCGCGCTCGATCGCGTGCTCGAGCAGGTGCGGGATGCCGCGGCCACCTGGGGCGCCCTCCCAGCCGCCGAGCGCGGCACCGTGCTGCAGCGCGCCGCGGCGGCGATCGAGCGGCGGCGCGGCGAGCTCATCGAGGTCGCCGCGGCCGAGACGGGCAAGCCCTTCGCCGAGGGCGACGTCGAGGTGAGCGAGGCCGTGGACTTCGCGGCGTACTACGCCGCGACCGCCCGCGAGCTCGACTCGATCGCCGGCGCCGTGTTCGTGCCCTCGAGGGTGACGCTCGTCGTGCCGCCGTGGAACTTTCCGATCGCGATCCCCGCGGGCGGCGTGCTCGCCGCGCTCGCCGCGGGCTCGGGCGTCGTGCTCAAGCCGGCCCCCGAGGCCCGTCGCTGCGCGGCCGTGCTGGCCGAGGCCCTCTGGTCGGCCGGGGTGCCGCGCGATCTGCTCGCGCTGGTCGACGTCGACGAGGAGGCGCTCGGCCGCCCGCTCGTCACCCACCCGCTCGTCGAGCGCGTGCTGCTCACCGGCTCGTGGGAGACGGCCCGGCTGTTTCGCTCCTGGCGCGCCGAGCTGCCGCTGCTGGCCGAGACCAGCGGCAAGAACGCGATGATCGTGACGCCCTCGGCCGATGTCGACCTCGCCGTCGCCGACCTCGTGCGCAGCGCCTTCGGGCATGCCGGGCAGAAGTGCTCCGCGGCGAGCCTGGTCATCCTGGTCGGCGCGATGGGCTCCTCGGCGCGGTTCGCGAGGCAGCTCGTCGACGCCACGCAGTCGCTGCGCGTCGGGCCGCCCGCCGATCCTCGAAGCGAGGTGGGGCCGCTGATCCAGCGGCCCTCGGGCAAGCTCGAGTGGGCGCTCACCACGCTCGACGCGGGCGAGCGCTGGCTCGTCGAGCCGCGGCCGCTCGATGATTCCGGACGGCTGTGGAGCCCGGGCATCCGCACCGGGGTCGCCCCCGGATCGCGCTTTCATCGCGAGGAGTTCTTCGGGCCGGTGCTCGGGGTCATGCACGCGCACAGCCTCGAGCACGCGATCGAGCTGCAGAACGCGGTCGCCTACGGGCTGACCGCCGGCCTGCACACGCAGGACCCGGACGAACTCGCCCGCTGGCTCGCCGGCGTCGAGGCGGGCAACCTCTACGTCAACCGTGCCACGACCGGCGCGATCGTGCAGCGCCAGCCCTTCGGCGGCTGGAAGCGCTCCTCGGTCGGCCCGGGCGCGAAGGCCGGCGGGCCGAACTCCCTCATCGGGCTCGGCTCGTGGCGCGCCGCCGGCGGTGGGGCGCCGTCGTCGACGCTGCACCTGCGCGGGCTCGACACGCGGATCACGGGCGTGATCGAGGCATCGCAGCCCTCGCTGGCCTTCGAGGCGTTCGAGATGCTGCGCCGCGGCGCGCTCTCCGACGCGGTGGCGTGGGATCGCGAGTTCGGCGCGGTGAAGGACGTCACGGGCCTCGGCATCGAGCGCAACCTCATGCGCTACCGACCGGTGCCGGTCGCCGTGCGCGCGGCCGCCGGAACCCCGCTGCAGGAGGTGCTGCGCGTGGCGCTCGCCGGGCTGCGCACGATGGCGCCGTTCACGCTCAGCGTGCCCGAGGGCCTCCCGCCCGCCGTGCGTCGCGCGCTGAGCGAGCTGGGCGTGCCCGTGTTCGTGGAGCGCGACGTCGAGTGGGTGCAGCGGGTGCGGGGGCCGGCTGCCGGCACGTCCGCCGATGTCGAGCACGGTGCGCCGCGGGCCTCGGCGGCCCAGGCGCCCGAGACGGGCGCGCCGACCGCCGACGGCCAGCCCAGCGCGGGTGCCGAGGTGCGGGTGCCGCGCGTGCGCATCATCGGCCCGACCGCGCAGCGCACGGCGCTCGCCGAGGTGCTCGCGATCGCGGTGGAGGGCGACCCCGACCTCGCCGTGTACGCCGGAGAGGTCACCACGGCGGGCCGGATCGAGCTGCTGCCCTTCCTGCACGAGCAGGCCATCTCGATCACCGCGCATCGCTTCGGCACCCCCGACCCGTGGAGCGAGTCGGTCATCTAGCTCGTCGCCCGATCAGGGCTCCGTGACAGCGCACAGGGCCCGTGCCACAATGCAAGTGGCGTGCCGTGGCGCCGCGAGCTGCGAGCGACCTCGCGGCTCGCGGGGGCACGGACCCTGGACGGTGTCCGCCGAAACCGCGACGTCGCCGCACCGATGCGGCGGCGCTGCGCTCACGAGGAGCAGCACAATGTCGACGCAACACGTGCCCGAGGCATCCACGATGCCCGAGGCAGCCGCGGCAGGCGCGACCGCCGTCGTGCCTGAGCGCAACCAGCACCTGCGGCGGTACCTGATGTGCCGCCCCGAGCACTTCACGGTGAGCTACCGGATCAACCCGTGGATGGAGCCGGCCAGGCCCACCGACACGGCGCTGGCGGTGCGGCAGTGGCAGGCGCTCTACGACACCTATCTCGAGCTGGGGCACCAGGTCGAGCTGATCGACCCCATCCCGGGGCTTCCCGACATGGTCTACACCGCCAACGGCGGCTTCGTGCTGGACGGCATCGCCTACGGCCCGAAGTTTCGCTACCCGGAGCGCGCGGCCGAGGCGCCCGCGTTCCTGGCCTGGTTCGCGGCGAACGGCTTCGACGTGCGCGAGCCGGACGAGGTGAACGAGGGCGAGGGCGACTTCCTGCTCGCCGGCGACACGATCCTCGCGGGCAGCGGATTCCGCTCCGCCGGCGCGAGCCACCGGGAGCTGGCGCGGATCTTCGGGCGCGAGGTGGTGCCGCTGCGGCTGGTCGACCCGCGCTTCTACCACCTCGACACCGCGCTCGCCGTGCTCGACCCGGTGGTGGGGGCCGCGAACGGCGGCCCGGAGCGCGCCGGCATCGCCTACCTCGCCGAGGCGTTCGACGCCGAGAGCATCGCGGTGCTGCGGGCGCGCTACCCGGACGCGATCGTGGTCGACCGCGCCGACGGCGCGGTGTTCGGGCTGAACGCGGCCAGCGACGGCAGGCACGTGCTCATCTCGCCGCGCGCGACCGGATTCGCGCGTCAGCTGCGCGAGCGCGGCTACACCCCGGTGCCCGTCGACCTCTCGGAGCTGCTGCTCGGCGGGGGCGGCATCAAGTGCTGCACGCTCGAGCTGCGGGGGTGAGCGCCATGCAGGTGCATCCGCCGCACGTCGATCCCGCGACCCGGGGGGCCATCGCTCTCGAGCACGCCCACCTCGCGCACAACTACGACCCGCTGCCGGTCGTCATCGCCAACGGCCAGGGCGCGTGGGTGACCGACATCGAGGGGCGGCGCTATCTCGACTTTCTCGCCGCCTACTCGGCGCTGAACTTCGGCCACGGGCATCCCGCGCTGATCGAGGCCGCCAGCGCGCAGCTGGGGCGCCTCACCCTCACCAGCCGCGCGTTCTCCAACGATCAGCTCGGCCCGTTCGCCGCCGCCCTCGCCGAGCTCGCGGGCAAGGAGCTCGTGCTCCCGATGAACACCGGCGCCGAGGCCGTCGAGACCGGCATCAAGGTGGCCAGGGCCTGGGCGTACCGCGTGAAGGGGGTGCCGCAGGACGCGGCATCCATCATCGTGGCCCGAGGCAACTTCCACGGCCGCACCACGACCATCGTGGGCTTCTCGGACGACCCGGGCGCGCACGACGACTTCGGCCCGTACGGCCCGGGCTTCGTGTCGGTGCCGTTCGGCGACGCCGACGCGCTCGCCGCGGCGATCACCCCCGACACGGCTGCGGTGCTGATCGAGCCGATCCAGGGCGAGGCCGGCGTGCTGATCCCGCCGGAGGGATACCTGCGGCGGGTGCGCGAGCTGTGCACCGAGCACGGCGTGCTGTTCATCGCCGACGAGATCCAGACGGGGCTCGGACGCACCGGGCACACCTTCGCGTGCGAGCGGGAGGGCGTCGTGCCCGATCTCTATCTGCTCGGCAAGGCGCTCGGCGGGGGCATCGTGCCCCTCTCGGCCGTGGTGGGCGACGCCGAGGTGCTCGGGGTGATCCAGCCCGGGCAGCACGGCTCGACGTTCGGCGGCAACCCGCTCGCGGCGGCGATCGGCGTGCGCGTGGTGCAGCTGCTGGCGGCCGGCACCCTGCAGAAGCGGGCGCAGCTGCTGGGCACGCGGCTGCGGGAGGGCATCGAGCCGCTCATCGGGCACGGGGTCACCGCGGTGCGCGTCGCCGGGCTGTGGGCCGGCGTCGACATCGATCCGCGGCTCGGGACCGGCCGGCACATCAGCGAGATGCTGCTCGCCCGCGGGCTGCTCGTGAAAGACACGCACGGGCAGACGATCCGGCTGGCGCCGCCGCTGGTGATCCGCTCGACCGACCTCGACTGGGCGCTCGAGCAGCTGCACCTCGTGATCGAGGGCGAGGCGGCGCGGGCCGACAGCGGGCAGGCTCCGGCGCACGCCGTAGGCTGAAGCACGTGTCAGAACGCGCGCGCGACGCCACCGTCGTCATCATCCCGACGTACAACGAGCGCCGCGCGATCCGCGACATCGTGGGCCGCGTGCGCCGCGCCGTGCCCGACGCCGATGTGCTGATCGTCGACGACGCATCCCCCGACGGCACCGGCGAGCTCGCCGACGAGCTCGCGCGCACGATCCCGCGGGTGCACGTGCTGCATCGCCCGGGCAAGCAGGGGCTCGGCGCCGCGTACAAGGACGCGTACGGGTGGGCGCTCGAGCGCGGCTATGCGCGGCTCGTGCAGCTCGATGCCGACGGCTCGCACCAGCCCGAGCAGCTGCCCGCCCTGCTGGCCGCGGCATCCCGCGCGCCCGGGCGCGAGCCCGCCGACGTGGTGGTGGGCTCTCGGTGGGTGCCGGGCGGGGCGATCGTGAACTGGCCGAGACGCCGTGAGGTGCTCTCGCGGTGCGGCTCGCTGTATTCGCGGTGGATGCTGGGGCTGCCGTATCGCGATATCACGGCCGGCTACCGGGTGTTCCGGGCCGATGCCCTGCGGGCGCTGCGGCTCGACGAGGTGCACAGCCACGGCTACGGGTTTCAGGTCGACATGCTCTGGCACGCGCACCGCGCGGGGCTGCGCATCGTCGAGGTGCCGATCACGTTCGTGGAGCGCAGCGAGGGCGAATCGAAGATGACCGGCGCCATCGTGTTCGAGGCGATGGTGCGCGTGACGGCGTGGGGGATCCGCGAGCTGCCGAGGCGGGTGGGCCGGGCCCTGCGCCGGGTGGCGCGACGGGGCTAGGCTCGGCACACAGCACTGCCCGGCACGCGCACCGTCGCGCGGGTCGGATCCGGCACAGAAACGAGCTGCGCATGAGCCCGACACCACTGCTCCCGGTCGCCGATGCCGTCGACATCCTGGGCACCGACGCCCTGCTGCACGACGAGGAGCGCGCCATCCGCGCCTCGGTGCGCGAGCTGTGCGCGCAGCGCATCGATCCGCACATCGCGACGTGGTGGGAGGAGGGCACGCTGCCGCAGCCGCGCGAGCTCGCGCGGGAGCTGGGCCGGATGGGCCTGCTCGGCATGCACCTTGAGGGCTACGGCTGCGCGGGCACGAGCGCGACCGCCTACGGGCTTGCCTGCCTCGAGCTCGAGGCGAGCGACTCGGGCATCCGCTCGTTCGTCTCGGTGCAGGGCTCGCTCGCCATGTTCGCGATCCGTCGCTGGGGCAGCGAGGAGCAGATGCTCGAGTGGCTGCCGCGGATGGCGACGGGGGAGGTGATCGGATGCTTCGGCCTCACCGAGCCCGATCACGGATCCGACCCCGGCTCGATGCGCACGCGCGCGCGCCGCGACGGCGACGACTGGCTGCTCGACGGCCGCAAGATGTGGATCACGAACGGCTCGATCGCCGACGTCGCCGTCGTCTGGGCGCGCTGCGACGACGGCATCCGCGGCTTCATCGTGCCGACCGACACCCCCGGGTTCTCGGCGAGCACCATCGCGCACAAGATGTCGCTGCGCGCGTCGATCACGGCCGAGCTGGTGCTCGACGGGGTGCGGGTCCCGGCATCCGCCATGCTGCCCGGCGCGCGCGGGCTCTCGGGGCCGCTGTCATGCCTGAACGAGGCCCGCTTCGGCATCATCTTCGGCGCGGTCGGCGCCGCGCGCACCGCGCTCGAGACGGCCGTGCGCTACGCCCGCGAGCGGGAGCAGTTCGGCCGGCCCATCGGCGCCTTCCAGCTCACCCAGGAGAAGCTCGCCGCGATGACCCTCGAGCACTCCAAGGCGATGCTGCTCGCGCTGCACCTCGGCCGGCGCAAGGATGCCGGCACGCTGGTGCCGCAGCAGGTGAGCGTCGGCAAGCTGAACAACGTGCGCGCCGCGCTCGAGATCTGCCGCACCGCGCGCACGATCCTCGGCGCGAACGGCATCAGCCTCGAGTACCCGGTCATCCGGCACGCCAACAACCTCGAGTCGGTGCTCACCTACGAGGGCACGTCCGAGATGCACACGCTCGTGATCGGCGAGCACCTCACGGGCATCGCGGCGTACCGCTGAGGCCGGGCGCGGCGGTGCCCCGGTCAGTCGTCGGCGCCGGCCGGCGCGATCCGCGGCGGATCGATGCGCGGCGCACGCTGCGACGGCTCGGCCCCGCGCTGCGACGACTCCGACTTCACCGTCGCCGCCTCGGCCTTGCGCGGCTGACGCACCCGTCGCGGGGTCGTGCGCCTCGGCAGCGGCACCGGGGTGGTCTGGGCCAGCTCGTCGCTGAACTCCTCCGGCTCGATGATCGGGATGGGGCGAGTGTCGGTGACCTCGAACTTGAAGCGCGTGCCCTCGACGCGGCTCGTGCGGCCGCCCGAGGTGAGCCAGAGCATCCCGATGACGAAGACGACCGCGGCGGCGGCGCCGCCGGCGAGGATCGCGACGCGCGGGCCGAAGTGCTCGGCGACCCAGCCGATGATCGGCGCGCCGAGCGGGGTGCCGCCCATCACGACGGCCATGTACAGGGCCAGCACTCGACCGCGCAGCGCGGGCGACGTCGTGGTCTGCACCACCGCGTTGGCGGTGGTGAGCATGGTCACGACCGAGAACCCGGTGAGCGTGAGGGTGATGGCGTAGAGCCAGTATGTGGGCATGAACGCCGAGACGAACGACGCGACGGTGAACAGGCCCGCGCCCAGGATCACCACGCGCACCCGGGCCTCGGCCCGGCGGGCGGCCAGGAGCGCACCCGCGAGCGAGCCGATCGCGAGCACCGAGTTGAGCAGGCCGAAGCCGTCGGCGCCCTGATCGAACTCGAGGGCCATGGTGGAGGCGATGATCGGGAAGTTCATGCCGAACGCGCCGACCACGCCGACGATGAGAAACACCATGAGCAGGTCGGGGCGCCCGGAGACGTATCGGAAGCCCTCCGAGAGCCGGTTCTGCGTTCCCCGCGGGGGGCGCGGCGTGAGGTCGCGCACGCGAATCAGCAGCAGCGCGATGATCATGGCGGCGAAGGTGCCCGAGTTGATCACGAACACCCAGCCGGTGCCGACCGCGATGATGAGCACGCCGGCGAGCGCCGGGCCGACCAGGCGGGCAACGTTGAACGACGCCGAGTTCAGCGCGACGGCGTTCGACATGTTCTCCTGCCCGACGAGGTCGGACACGAACGCCTGCCGGGCGGGGTTGTCGAACGCGGTCACGAGGCCGAGCGCGGCCGCGAAGCACAGCATGATCGGCAGCGTCATGATGCCGGTGATCAGCAGCACGCCGATGGCCAGGGCGAGGGTCGCGAGGATGGTCTGGCTGAGCAGGAGCAGCTTGCGCCGATCGAAGCGGTCGGCGACCCAGCCGGTGACCGGAACGAGCAGCAGCGGCGGCGCGAACTGCAGCGCCATGGTGATGCCGACGGCCGCGGCGTCGGCATCGGTCAGCTCGGTGAGCACCACCCAGTTCTGTGCGGTCGACTGCATCCACGAGCCGGCATTCGAGACGATCGCGCCGATGAACCAGACGCGATAGTTGTGCAGCTTGAGAGATCGGAAGGTCGCGCTCATCGCTTGGCGATCCTCCCCATGATCTCGGACGCCGAGGCGAGCGTCTCGCGCTCCTCGGGCGTGAGCTCCATGAGCGCGTCCATCATCCACTTCTCGCGCTTGCGCACGGTCGCGGTGACGACCTCGTCGCCCTGCTC
Source organism: Actinomycetes bacterium (assembly GCA_029779645.1). GTDB lineage: Bacteria > Actinomycetota > Actinomycetes > Actinomycetales > Microbacteriaceae > Microbacterium. Next base: position 20,945 of record JAKPAC010000013.1, read on the forward strand.
CGTGAGCAGGATGTTCGTCTTGCGCCGGTCGGTCTCGTCGGCCACGCGTCGCACGTAGCCGTCGTCGGCCAGGCAGTTGACGATGCGGTTCATCGACGGAGCGGTGACGCGCTCGTGCTCGGCGAGCTCGGTGAGCGTGTGCGAGCCGTGCGCCCGCAGCACCGCCATGACGGCGAACTGCCCATCGGGCATCGAGTCGATCGCGCGCTGGGCGCGGAGGCGCCGCACGAAGCGGAACGCGTTCAGGCGAAGGGTGGATGCCTCGTGCTCGAGGTCGAGATCGTGCGGCACCGCGTCGTCCTCGCCGTCGCGGTGGGCATCGGGCGGAATGGGGACGGGGATGGCAGGAAGTCGCATAACAATGGTTAGCCTAACTCATTAGCTTGGCTAAGTAAAGGATTCCGCCCAAATCCGCGGCCTCGCCCCTGCGCGCTCGCCACCCGCGCATAGACTGCGAGCATGCCCGAGTTCACCACCTCCGAGTTCATCGACGCGCACGGAATCGCCATCGTCTACGACGTGTATCCGGCGCCCGCGCCGCGGGGTGTGGTGCAGCTCGCGCATGGCGTCGGCGAGCACGCGGGGCGCTACGGGGCGCTCATCGAGGCGCTCGTCGCCGACGGCTTCTCGGTCTATGCCGACGACCACCGCGGGCACGGCCGGACGGGCATGCGCCAGCACGGGGGCGACGCGTCGAAGCTGGGCAGGCTCGGTCCGGGCGGGATGCGCGCCACGGTGGCGGCGCTCTGGCAGTTCACGGGGCTGATCCGCGACGAGAACCCCGGCCTGCCGCTCGTGCTCATCGGCCACTCCTGGGGCTCGTTCCTGGCCCAGATGCTGCTGAACGCGCATCCGGATGCCTACGATGCCGTGGTGCTCAGCGGCACGGCGCTGCGCATGCCCGGCTCGCTCAACGCGGGCGATCTGAACGCGCCCTGGAAGGGCGAGACCGCGAGCGGGCTCGAGTGGCTCAGCCGCGATCCCGCGGTCGCCGAGGCCTTTCTCGCCGACCCCCTCACGACGCAGACCCCGCTGCTGCAGCTGTTCGGCCCGATCGAGGCTGCGCGCCTGTTCGGGCGGCCGCGGCGGCACCTCGGGCACGACGTGCCGGTGCTGATCATGGTCGGTCGCGACGACACCGTCGGTGGAGCGCTCAGCGCGCACCGGCTCGCGGATGCGTACCGCACGCGATCGGGGCTGGACGATGTCACGACCCTCATCTACCCCGACGCGCGGCACGAGATCTTCAACGAGCTGAACCAGGCCGAGGCGCGAGCCGATCTGCTCGCATGGCTGCAGGCGCGGATCGCCGAGCGCCTGTAGCGGGCGGACGCGAAGGGCCCCGGGCCGCGCGTGCGCGCGGCCCGGGGCCCTCGTGTGCGGGTGGTGGTGCCGTGGCTAGACGAGCGCCGACTGCTCCGCCGCGACCAGCGGGTGCTCCTCGAGGATGCCGGCATCCAGCAGCGACTGGATCTCGTCGGCGCTCGTGCCGAGCACCTCGGCCATCACGCGGCGGGTGTCCTCGCCCTGCAGCGGCGCGCCCTCGCCCTGCGGGTTCGGGATCGCACGGAACACCGCGGGGGCGTTCTCGTTCCAGTGCGGGGCCGGCAGGTGCCGGTGCTGCATCTCGCGGAGGAAGCCGCGCGCCTGCAGGTGGGGGTCGGTGAGCAGCTCGGTCACGCGCATCATGAAGCCAGCGGGCACGCCCATGGCCTGGAGCGCCTCGGTGATCTCGCGCGGCGTGCGGGTCGCGCACCATGCCGACACCGCCTCGACGATCTCGTCGCGGCGGGCGATGCGCCCGGCGGAGGTCCGCAGCCCGGCGTCGTCCGCGAGCTCGGCGCGGCCGATCGCGCGGGCGAGCGCCTCGAACTGCGGGGTGCCCTCGACCGTGATCGCGACCCACTCGTCGTCGCCGGCGCAGGCGTAGATTCCCTGCGGCGCGTCGAACTCGCCGACGTTGCCGTGCGGCACGAGCGAGCCGGGCTCGAGCGATTCGCGCATGTACTCGGTCGACAGCTGGGTCAGGATGACCTCGGCCTGCGCGACGCTCACCTCGCGGCCGCGACCGGTGCGGGCGCGGGCGATCAGCGAGGCCACGATGCCGATGGCGCCGATGCGGCCGGCCACGTGGTCGGGGAACATGGTGAGGAAGTCGCAGAAGCCGTCGGTCACCGTCGTGTCCTGCCACAGGCCGGTGAGGCCCACCGTCGAGCGGATCAGCGGGCCGTAGCCCATGCGGTGGCTGGCCGGCCCGGCGTTGCCGAGGGCGCTGCTGTCGATGACCACGATGCCGGGGTTGATCTCGCGGAGCACCTCGTAGCTGAGCCCGAACTTCGCCATCGTGTGCGGCTTGAAGTTCGACACCACGACATCGCTGCGCGCGGCGAGCTGCTTGAAGATCTCGACGCCTTCGGGCGAGCGCAGGTTGAGGCCGAGGCCCAGCTTGTTGCGGTTGCCCGACGCGTAGCTCTCGTTCATCAGGTCTGCGCCGGGGGGACGCACGCCATCGGGGTAGGCGGCGTTCTCGACCTTGATGACCTGGGCGCCCTGGTCGGCCAGCAGGCGCGTCGTCTCGGCGCCGACGATGATGACGCCGAGGTCGAGCACGCGCAGTCCCTCGAGCGGCCGGTCGGTCGGCAGCGCGGTCGCGCCGCCGAGGTCGGTGTTCCAGTCCGCCGGGCGCGGGGCGAAGCGCTCTCCGTTGTGCTCGCCGATCCGGGGGGCGCGGGTGCGGATGCCGGCGCGCTCGCCGTCGAACTCGATGAGTCCCGCGGCCGCCTTGCCGACGATGCCGGGGGCGATCTCGAGATCGGTGAAGCTGCGGCGGTCGACGAAGTGCTCGTCGCTCAGCACCTGGCTGGGCTTGCTGAGCACGTCGATCGGGATGCCGTACTCGACGCCGCGCAGGATGAGCTCCTGGCCGGTCTTGTCGCTGAACAGCTCGGTGATCAGCTGGCGCAGACGGGGGGCCGCCTCGCGGCGCGCGGGCACCGTGTCGTACTTGGGGTCGTTGAACTCCTCGGGCGAGCCGAGCCAGCGGAACATGGCCTGCCACTGGCGCTTCGAGAGCATCAGGGCGCGCACGTAGCCGTCGGCGCACTCGTAGATCGGGTAGAGGTGCGACATGTCGGGTCGGCCGCGGCCGAGGTTGAGCATCGACAGGCCGCCCGTCGCGCTCCCGCCGACGCCGAGCGGCGGGTCCATGACCTGGATGGTCGATTCGAACACCGAGGAGTCGACGTACTCGCCGATGCCGGTGCGGATGCGGTGGTAGTAGGCGATCAGCGCGGCGTACGCGGCCTGGACGGCGGCGGCCTCGATCGCGAGCTCGCCCGGGGGCTGCACGGGGGCGCGGCCGGGGATGCCGGAGCGCGAGAGCACGCCCGCGGCGGCCATCTGCGTCCAGTTCGTGCCGATCCAGTCGCGGTATGGACCGGTCTGGCCGAAGTCGGAGATCGAGACGACCACCAGGCGCGGGTTGACCTCCTGGAGGTCGTCCACGCCGAGCCCGAGGGCGGCGAGGGTGCCGGGGCGCTCGGCCTCGATGAAGATGTCGGCGTCGGCCGCGAGCTGCAGCAGCGTGGCGCGGTCGTCGTCGTCGCTCAGGTCGAGCGCGAGCCCGCGCTTGTTCGCGTTGTGGGTCTCGAAGTGCAGGCTCACGCCGGCGTGCACTGGCTCGCGGCGGCGCGATGCGGCGCCTTCTCGCGGCTCCACGCGGAACACGTCGGCGCCCATGTCGGCCAGCAGACGGCCGGTCATCTCGACCTTGCCCTCTGCGAGGTCGAGCACGCGGACGCCGTGCAGCGGAAGGTTGTCAGTGTCGTTCATTCGTGTCCCTCATCGAGTGGGTGGGATGCCCGGGCCTTGTGGGCCCGGGCATCCCGGTGGTTCAGGCGATCGGTCGGAACCGATAGATCGCGGCGTCGTCGCCGGCCGGGAAGAAGACGGCCTCGACCCGGGTGCCGATGGCCAGGTCATCGGTCTCGCAGTCGACGATGTTCGTGATCACCCGCGGGCCCTCGTCGAGCTCGACGTAGGCGATCACCGACGGGCCGCTCGCGGCGAAGGGGCCGGGGGCCTTGTGGTTGATCGTGTACGAGTAGATCGTGCCCTTGCCCGACGACTCGAGCCACTCGGTGTCGAACGAGTGGCAGAACGGGCACTTCGCGCGCGGGTACCAGTGGTTCTCGCCGCACGCCTTGCAGGCGCGGATGAGGAACTTGTCTTCGAGCGTGCCCGCCCAGAAGGCCTCGGTCTCAGGGTTGATGACCGGTGCCGGGGTAGGAAAGTCATTGCCGATTTTCATGCGTCTTCCCTCCCGAGGATGAGCGTTGCGGAACCGTGGCGGCTGCCGAGCATGCCGCCCGTGCCGTGTGCGAGGGCGAGCTGCGCGTCGGGCACCTGCACCTGGGGGGCCGCTTCGCCGCGAAGCTGGCGAACGGCCTCGATCACCTTCGTGATGCCGCCGCGGTTGCCGGGGTGGTTGTTGCAGAGGCCGCCGCCGTCGGTGTTGAACGGCAGGCGCCCGAACGGCGCCTGGAGCGCGCCATCCATCACGAACTTGCCGCCCTCGCCGCGCTCGCAGAAGCCGAGGTCTTCGATCGTCTCGAGCACCGTGATGGTGAACGAGTCGTAGATCGAGGCGTAGTCGATGTCGTCCTGCGTGACGCCGGCCTCTTCGAAGGCGCGGGGTCCCGAGTACAGGGCGCCCGAGTAGGTGAGGTCGATCTTGCCGCCATCGGTGTGCTTGGGCGAGACGCCGTGGCCGAGGAACTTCACGGTCTGGCGGTCAAGGTCCTTCGCGACATCGGGCGAGACGACCACGAGCGCGCCGCCGCCGTCGGTGATGACGCAGCAGTCGAGCAGGTGCAGCGGGTCGCTGATCATGCGCGAGTTCACGACCTCCTCAACCGTCACGGGCTTCTGGAACAGCGCGTTCGGGTTGTACTGGGCGTGCTGCGACGCGGCGACACGGATCTCGGCGAGCTGCTCGCTCGTCGTGCCGTACTCGTACATGTGACGCTGGGCGGCGAGGGCGTACATGGCGGGGATCGTGGTGCCCCACATCCCACCCTCGAAGCCGGCCTCGGGCGCGGTGGCCGACGCCGGGTTCGGCTTCAGCTGGCGGGGCAGGCCCGCGAGCGTGATCAGCGCGACATCGCATGCGCCGGCCTTGATCGCCTGGACGGCCTGTGCGACGTGCACGAGGTACGACGAGCCGCCGGTCTCGGTCGACGCGACGTGGCGCGGGCGGATGCCCATGTAATCGGTGAGCGAGAGGGGCATCAGGCCCGGGATGCTCGCATCACAGAAGTAGCCGTCGACGTCCGAGAACGACAGGCCGGCGTCTGCGAGTGCGCCGGCGGCGACCTCGGAGTGCACCTGAGCCAGGGATTTGTTGGGGATGATTCGCTCGGGATGCTCGTAGGCTCCCGCGATCATTCCTGCTCCGCGTAGTGACATATTCTCTGCATTTCCCTCGACCACACCGTCGAGATAGAACGACTGCGACGGGTGTCGATCGTCGCATTTGGTTACCTATTTGAAGCTTTTGACTATACTACCAACAATTATTGTTGCGACTTTGGCAACAAAGGCGCTTTTCTGCGAAGCGATCGAGTCGTTGGTGACGGTCGATTCGGGGTCTCGCGCGCCGGAGGCATCCTGCACATTTTGCAACAGGCTAGCGTCACAAACCGCACGATGCGATTTCTGGGCTTGACCGCTGGTGAAAAACGCCGCACACTCGCGACACACGCGGTGCCGTCAGCGCAGACGCCTCGTGGCGCGCCTCGCGCGATCCATCTTGACAAGGGAGTCAGCATCACATGACGAGCACGTATGGCGCCCGGAGGTCGGCGGGGCCGATGCTTGATGTCAACGCGCGGCAGCTGCGGGCGTTCCTCGCGGTGGCCCGGGCCGGAAACATCACCCGCGCCTCCGAGGCGCTGGGCCTGACGCCCTCGCCGGTGGGCCGCGCGATTCGCGAGTTCGAGGAGGCCGTCGGCGAGACGCTGTTCGTCCGCGACAACCGCGTCACCGCGATGACCGATGCCGCCCAGCGCCTGCTGCCCAGGGTCGTCGCGGCGATCGCGCTGCTCGACGGGCTCGCCGCGCGGCGCCCCGGGCCGCTGCGGGTGGGCATCGCCGACGACGCCCCCGCTCGCGCGCGCGAGCGACTGCTGGCTGAGGGGCCGGAGGCCGCGGGGCGGGCCCTCGCCCGCGTGGACGGTCCGAGAGACGAGCTGCTGCGCGCGCTGCAGTTCGCCGAGCTCGATCTCGTGCTCGCCGCGGCCGGCGACGCGCAGATGCACGGGCTCGCCTCGACCGCCCTGGATGGCGATGCCGCGCTGAGCTGGCGCGGCCTCGACGCCGAGGGCCTTGACGCGATCGAGGTTCTCGCGGCGGCGATGGGGGCCGAGCCCGCGGCGTTCGCGCGGCACGGCGACGTCGACACCACGGCGCCCGCGGGTGCGCGCGCGGCGCTGCGCGCCGTGCGGCAGGACGCCGAGATCGACATCCCCGATGTGCGGGTGATGGTCGCCAAGGCCCGGCACCGCAGCCTCCGCCTCGCCGCCGAATCGATCGGCCTCACGGCGAGTCCGGTCGCGCGCACGCTGCGCGAGGTCGAGGCGCAGCTCGGGGCCCCGCTGTTCGAGCGCGAGTCGCAGGATGTCACCCCGACGCCGCTGATGGCCGCGCTCCTGCCGCGGGCGGTCGAGATCCTCGCGCTGGTCGACTCGATGGCCCCGGGCGAGCGGATGCTGCGGGTCGGCGTGTCGGCATGGTCGCCGGTCCGCTACCGCGATCGCCTGCTCGCGGGCGCCGCCGAGGCCGGGCTCCCGCGCATCGACATCATCGAGGCATCGCAGCGTGACCTGCTCGCGCAGCTCGTGCACGGCGAGCTCGACCTGCTGATCCTCAATGCATGGGCCGACCTCGCGGGGGTCGCCCAGCGGCGCCTCGGGGTGATCAGCGTGAACGTGTTCAGCGCCGACGAGCCCGTGACCGACGCGCCGTTCGCCTCGGTCGCCGACCTCCGTGATCGGCGCGTCATCGCGCTGCCCCGCGAGGTGGCCCCGAACCTCTACGCGAACCTCGTGAGGCTCGTCGGCGTCGACCGGGTCGACGAGGTCACGACCGAGCAGATGCTCAGCCTCGACAGCCGGATGCGGCGCACCGGCGCGGTGATGTTCGCCGCGGGGGTCAGCGACACGGCGCTGCGCCGGCTCCTGGAGCGCCCCGGCATCGTGAGCGTTCCGCTGGGCGAGCGGGTGCTCGACCCGGTCGCGGTGAGCGCGGGATGGCGCAGCCTGAACCTGCTCGAGGCGCCGCACATCGCCGCGGCGCTGCGCATCATGGCGGGCCCGGATGGCGAGGTCGAGAGCCTCTGACGCCGCCCCGTCTCATTCGTCCTGAATTGCGTGTGCCACGAGGCACATGCCGCACAATGCGTGTTTTGCATTTGACCTGATTCAAAATGCGCCGCATACTACCCACTGCATCAAGTGAGCATGCGTGCGGCCTGCATCGGCATGGGCGGAACCCGCCCCGAGCGTCCGCGCGCTGCCGTTACAGTCGCAGGACGAAGGAGTCAGAACGCATGAGCATCATGCAGAACAAGCGCCGCGCGCGCCTGGGAATGGTCGCGCTCGCGACGGCAGGGCTCGTCGCCCTCGCCGGCTGCAGCAGCGCCGATGGCGGCGACAGCGCCGGCCCCGCAGGCGAAGGTCCCCTCCACGCGGGACTGCCGTGGGGCAGCAGCGCCGAGGAGTTCGCCGCGGCCGTGGCCGACATGGACCCGGTGCACCTCACGATCCAGTCGAGCGCGCCATCGGCGGCATCCAGCCGTGCCTGGACCTCGCTGCAGTTCAAGGAGCGCGTCGAGGAGTACTCCGGCGGCAAGATCGAGGTCGAGATCGTCTACGCCAACGCGATCTCGTCGCTGATCGACAACGATGACGCCGTCCTCGACGGACGCCTCGACATGACCAACATCGTGCCGCTGTACGAGCCCTCGAAGTACCCCGTCAACGCCCTGCTGTCCGAGATGACCCTCGTGCGCGACTCGGGCCCGTTCGTCGCCGAGCTGCAGCTGAACTCGACCCTCAACGAGGCCGCGATGGAGCTTCCGGGCGCCCTCGAGGAGTACCAGGACCAGGGCCTGATGGTCGCGTTCCCGGCGCTCTCGCAGGGTGAGACGGTCTTCCTCTGCAGCGAGCCCACCGTCTCAGAGCAGGACTTCAAGGGCCTGCAGCTGCGCGTGCCCGGCATCGCGCACTCGAACGCCGCGGCCGCGCTCGGCTCGACGCCCGTCTCGCTGACGCAGGCCGAGTCGTACGAGGCGCTGCAGCGCGGCGTGATCGACTGCACGATCGCTTCGCTGAGCATCGCGTACGTCTACAACCAGGTCGAGGTCGCGCCGTTCATCACCCAGGGCATCGGGGTCGCGCTGCCGACCTCGCCCGCAGCCACCGTGCTCGGCCAGAAGGTCATCGACCTGCCGCTGACCGCGCGCCAGATCGTCTGGGACGCGGCCTACCTCTTCAGCATCAACGGCATCGCGCAGGAGACGAGCATCGTCGTGCCTGAGGCGCTCCAGGCCATCTCCGCCGCCGGCGGCGAGGTGCTCGCGGCCGACGACGCCGTGAACAAGACCATCAAGGGCGCGAACGCGAAGCTCGAGGCCAAGTGGGACGAGACGGCCGGAGTCCCCGGCTTCACCGAGCAGCTCTGGGACATGCAGGACGCATGGGCCGAGAAGCTCGCGGAGCTCGGCTACGAGGATGGCGGCACGCTCGCCGAGTACCTCGAGTGGGGCCCGAAGGGCCCTGAGGACCTCGACCTCACGGCCTGGTCCGACGCCCTCTACGAGGTCGTCTCCTCGCTGCGTCCGCGCGCGTAGCAGCCACCCCGAGCGGCGGGGGGGGGGCG
>JAKPAC010000020.1 GCA_029779645.1 Actinomycetes bacterium
GTCCGGTCGCGGTGACTCCTCGGGGATCTCGGTCGCGCCTGGCGACGGTGTGCGGAGCTCGTACCCTCCGCGTGATGGTGAGCGGAAGTCGTACCCGCCTCGCGAGGGTGAGCGTCGCCCGTACGCTCCTCGCGATGGTGAGCGGAAGTCGTACCCGCCTCGTGATGGTGAGCGTCGGTCGTATCCGCCTCGCGACGGCGAGCGTCGGCCGTATGCTCCTCGCGATGGCGAGCGGAAGTCGTACCCGCCTCGCGATGGTGAGCGTCGTTCGTACGCGCCCCGCGACGGTGAGCGGAAGTCGTACCCGCCTCGCGACGGCGAGCGTCGTCCGTACGCTCCACGCGATGGTGAGCGGAAGTCGTACCCACCGCGCGACGGCGAGCGTCGCCCGTACGCGCCGCGTGACGGTGAGCGCACCACGTACCCGCCGCGGGACGGTCAGCGTCGCGGCCACGCGCCGCGCGGGGGAGCGGGCCGTGAGCGCGGCGGCTTCGACCGCCGAGCTGTGACGCCCGGCGAAGACACGCGCTCGGTCCGCCCGAGGCACGACGACCCCGTCATCCCCGAGGGCATCAGCGCACGCGACCTGCATCCGTCGGCGCGCAATGAGCTCAAGACGCTGAGCGCCGAGAACGCGGAATGGGTCGCGCTGCATCTTGCCGCGGCGGCCAGCCTGATCGACGCCGACCCGGCACTGGCACATCAGCACGCGCTCTCGGCATCGCGCCGTGCAGGGCGGATCGCGATCGTGCGCGAGACGCTGGCGATCACCGCGTACGCGAACGAGGACTTCGCGCTCGCGCTGCGAGAGCTTCGCACCTACCGCCGGATCTCGGGCAGCGACGACCAGATCGCGCTGATGGTCGACAGCGAGCGTGGCGTCGGTCGCCCCGACCGAGCGCTCGAGCTCGGCCGTTCGGTCGACCGTTCCAAGCTCGAGCGCGGCACCCGCGCCGAGCTGGCGATCGCGATGTCGGGCGCACAGCTCGATCTCGGCCATGCCGACCGCGCGCTGCTCGAGCTCGACATCCCCGAACTCGACCCCGACGTCGCCTTCGCGTGGAGCCCCGGGCTGTTCGCGGCTCGCGCGAGCGTGCTCGAGGAGCTCGGCCGCGACGACGAGGCACGCGTCTGGCGCCAGCGCGCAGAGATCGCCGCCGAAGCGCTCGGCGACGGTGACGACGGCTACGACGACGAGGTGGTCTTCATCGACGAGATCGATGAAGAGGCCGAACCCGAGCAAGACGAAGCGGCGCACGATTCGGTCGCCGACTCGGCGGCCGAGCACGACGACGCACCGGCAGCCGAGGCTGAGGCTCCCAGTGCTGCTGACGACGCCGAGGCCGAACTGCCCGATGACCTCGAGGCCGCCGCGCCGATCGGCATCGAGGCCCAGATCGCGGCGGAGTTCGCCGAGATCGAGGCCGAGATCGCAGCGGCGCCGGATGCTGACGAGGTGGAGGCCGAGGCATCCACCGTCGAGGCGGCGGGCACGGAGGAGCGCGGGGAGTGATGGCGTTTCTGTCTCGATCGCGTGAGGTCGGGCCGCTCGACGGCGTCGACCTGCTGCTCGCAGACCTCGACGGCGTGGTCTACGCCGGCGCGGGCGCGCTGCCGCACGCCATCGAGAGCCTGAACAAGGCGGCCGAGGGCAGAGCCCTCGGCTACGTGACCAACAACGCCGCGCGCACCGACGCCTCGGTCGCGGCGCACCTGGGCGAGCTCGGGCTGTCCGTGCGCCCGCACGATGTGGTCACGAGCCCGCAGGCCGCGTCGCGGCTGCTGCAGACCATGGTCGCACCGGGCTCGACCGTGCTCGTCGTGGGCGGCGAGGGGCTGGTCGCCGAGCTCGAGCGGGCCGGCTTCGTCGTGACGCGCACCGCAGATGACGGCCCGGCCGCCGTGGTGCAGGGCTTCGCTCCCGAGGTGAACTGGCTGCAGCTCGCCGAGGCGGCGTACGCGCTGAAGACCCCGCCCGAGGAGGGCGGGATCCCGTGGATCGCCACGAACAATGACTGGACGATTCCGCAGTCGCGCGGTCTCGCGCCGGGCAACGGCACCCTCGTTTCTGCGGTGCACACGGCCGTCGGTCGCCTCGCGACGGTCGCTGGCAAGCCCGAGACGCCGATCTTCGAGGAGGCGGTCGCCCGGTTCGGGGCATCCTCGCCGCTGTTCATCGGCGACCGGCTCGACACCGACATCAAGGGCGCGAACGCGGCCGGGATCCCGTCGGCGCTCGTGCTGACCGGCGTGGATCGCCCGAAGCACGTGCTCGCGGCCGATCCGGTCTCGCGTCCCACCTACATCCTGAGCGACCTGCGCGAGCTGCACGAGCCCTACCCGGAGGCGCGCACGAAGCGTGACGGCACCGTCACGGTGCGCGATGCGGCGGTGCGGATCGAAGGCTATCGCGTGGTGCCGGTCTCGCGCGGAACGCGGCAGATCGACCTGCTGCGGGCGGCGTCGAAGGCGATCTGGGACTCGGGGCGCGCGATCTACGGCTTCGACGTCGACGAGAGCCTGTACGCCGATCCCTTCCACCGGCCGTAGGGCCCGCCGGGATCGCGCCGCGCGCGCGACGTCGCGGGATGCCGCGGGGGAGGGCCCGAGTATCCTGGTGGCATGACCGAGCAGCAGCTGCCGCCCAGCGCGACCGACGGGCTTCTCCCGCGCGTGCGCGTGATCGAGGAGCAGCCCCTGGCCGGCCGCGCCGCGGCATACGCCGCGCTGCACACGGAGCTCTCGTCGCGCCTCGAGCGCTCAGATCTCGCCGCGGCGGAGGCGAGCTGACGCCGTGGAACGACTCGACACCGCGCTCGCCGCGCGAGGGCTCGCGCGTTCGCGCACGCACGCCGCCAAGCTGATCGCCGACGGGCTCGTGACCGTGAACGGCGTCGGCGTGGTGCGCCCCTCGGCGCGCGTCGACGATGACGCGGTGCTGGAGGTCGCGGCATCCGATCACTACGTGAGCCGCGCCGCGCACAAGCTGCTCGCCGCGCTCGACGGATTCGGTGTCGACGTCGCGGGTCGCCTCGCACTCGACATGGGCGCGTCGACGGGCGGCTTCACGCAGGTGCTGCGTGAGCGCGGCGCCGATCCCGTCATCGCGGTGGATGTGGGTCATGACCAGCTCGATGCCGCGATCCGCGCCGACGCCGGGGTCATCGCGGTCGAGGGCTACAACGTGCGGTACATGACGCCCGCGACGCTTGCGGAGGTCAGCGGCATCCCGAACCCACCCAACGTCGTGACCGGCGACCTGTCGTTCATCTCGCTCGGGCTCGTGCTGCCGGCGGTGCGGGCCGTCGCAGCGCCCGACGCCGACATCGTGCTGCTGATCAAGCCGCAGTTCGAGGTGGGTCGCACGGCGGTGAAGGGCGGGCTGGTCACGAGCGACGACCTGCGCGCCGACGCCGTCGCCGGCGTGCTCTGGGCGGCGTGGGACGCGGGGCTCGGCACCGCCGGCGTCCTGCCCTCCCCAATCGTCGGCACGCACGGCAACGCCGAGTTTCTGGTGCACCTGCGCGACGCCGCCGCGCCCGGCGCGCACAATCCGACAGAATGGTTGAGCGTCGTCGACGCGCTGACGAAGGGTGCGACATGACTGCCGAGAAGCGCCGCATCCTGATTGTGGTGCACACCGGAAGGCCCGACTCGGTCGATGCCGCTGTGCGGGTGCACGACCTGCTCGTCGCCGCCGGGGCGATTCCGGTGATGGACGGCGGACAGTGGGACGAGCTGGGCGCGGGTCGCGCCCGATTCCCGCTGGCCGAGGTGCTCGGCCGCGACACCGACATCGACGGCGTCGAGCTCGCGATCGTGCTCGGCGGCGACGGCACGATCCTGCGCGCCGCCGAGGTGACCCGCGGCTCGGCCGCCCCGATCCTGGGCGTGAACATGGGCCACGTCGGATTCCTCGCCGAGAGCGAGCGCGACGACCTCGACGACGCGGTGCAGCGGGTGATCGCCCGCGACTATCGCGTCGAGGAGCGCATGGCCCTCGACGTGCGCGTGAAGTCGAGCGCCGACGAGGTGATCTACAGCACCTGGGCGCTCAACGAGGCGACGGTCGAGAAGGCCAGCCGCGAGCGGATGCTCGAGGTGATCATCGAGATCGATCAGCGCCCGCTGTCGAGCTTCGGCTGCGACGGGGTCATCGTCGCGACGCCCACGGGCTCGACCGCCTACAACTTCTCGGCCGGCGGACCGGTGATCTGGCCGACCGTCGAGGCGATCGCCCTCGTCCCGATGGCCGCGCACGCGCTGTTCGCGCGGCCCCTCGTGGTCGGCCCCGAGGCCGCCGTGGCGATCGAGCTCATGGAGCGCACCGCGGGCCGCGGGGTGCTCTGGTGCGACGGGCGCCGCTCGCACGAGCTGCCGCCCGGCGCCCGCGTCGTGGTGCGGCGCTCGCCGGAGCCCGTGCGCCTCGCCCGTCTGCACGCCCCCGCGTTCACCAACCGGCTGGTCGACAAGTTCCGCCTGCCGGTCGAGGGCTGGCGCGGTCCGGTCCGGTCCGACGAGGGTGAATCGGCATGATCGAGGAGATGCGCCTGCGCGACCTCGGTGTGATCGCCGAGGCCAGCCTGCCGATCGGCCCCGGATTCACGGCCGTCACCGGCGAGACCGGCGCCGGCAAGACCATGGTCGTCACCGGGCTCGGGCTGCTCATGGGCAACCGCGCCGACTCGGGCGCGGTTCGGCAGGGCGCGGCCCAGGCCGCGGTCGAGGGCGTGTGGGTCGTGCCGGAGGACGGTGCTGTCGCCGCGCGGGTGCGCGAGGCCGGCGGCGAGCTCGACCCGCTCGATGCGCCCGGGGCGCCGGGGCCCCAGGCAGCCGAGCTGCACATCTCGCGCACGCTGACCGCCGAGGGGCGCAGCCGCGCCGCGGTCGGGGGCCGCCAGGCGCCCGCGGGCGTGCTCGTCGACCTCGCCGAGCAGCTCGTCGTGGTGCACGGGCAGTCCGAGCAGATTCGCCTGCGCAGTGCGGTCGCGCAGCGCCACGCGCTCGACCGCTTCGGCGGAGCGCCGGTGACCGAGGCGCGCGCCGCCTACCAGGCGCTGTTCGGGCAGTGGCGCGCGAGCGCTCTGGAGGCCGAGCAGCTGCGGGCCGACGCCGACGCGCGCGCGGCCGAGGCGCAGCGCCTGCGCGAGGCGCTGGCCGAGATCGATGCCCTCGCACCCGAGGCGGGGGAGGACGCGGCGCTCGCTTCCCGCGCCGAGCGGCTCGGCAACATCGAGGAGCTGCGGCTCGCGGCATCCACCGCGCGCGAGGCGCTCTCGAGCGAGGAGAGCGACGAGCCCGACGCCACCGCGCGACTCGCCGAGGCACGACGCGCGCTCGAGCGACTCGGCGACGACGAGGTGCTCGCCGGGCTCGGCGAGCAGCTGAGCGAGCTCTCGTTTCGCGTGAGCGAGATCGCCGTCGAGCTCTCGAGCTATCTTGCCGACCTCGACACCGCGGGCCCGTACGAGCTGGAGGCGGTGAACGAGCGCCGCGCGGCGCTCGCCGCCCTCGCCCGCAAGCACGGCCCGTCGCTGGACGCGGTGCTGATGCTGCACGCGGATGGCGCTACGCGTCTCGCCGAGCTCGACGGCGACGACGAGCGGATCGCGCAGCTCGAGGACGCGGCGGCCAGGCTCGCCGCAGAGGTGGATGCCGCGGCCGCGGCGCTCACGGCGGCCCGCGTCGCCGCGGCCGAGCGCCTCGGCGCTGCCGTGACCGAGGAGCTGCACTCGCTCGCGATGCCGGACGCCACCCTGCGCATCGACGTGCTCGAGGCCGAGCCGTCGGCCGAGGGGCGCGACGACATCGCGTTCCTGCTGAGCCCGCACGTCGGAGCGCCGCCGCGCTCGGTGTCGAAGGGCGCCTCCGGCGGCGAGCTCTCGCGGGTCATGCTCGCGATCGAGGTCGTCATCGCGGCCGCAGACCCGGTGCCGACCTTCGTGTTCGACGAGGTCGACGCCGGGGTCGGCGGCGCGGCCGCGATCGAGATCGGGCGACGACTCGCCCGGCTGGCGGAGGCATCCCAGGTGATCGTGGTCACGCATCTGGCACAGGTGGCCGCGTTCGCGAACAACCACCTCTCGGTCGTGAAGACCAACGACGGCAGCGTCACCGCGAGCAGCGTGCGGCGTCTGGAGGGCGCCGATCGCGAGGCCGAGATGGCCCGCCTGCTCTCGGGGCTGGCCGATTCGGACTCGGCGCTGACCCACGCGCGCGAACTTCTTGAGCTTGCACGGCGGGAGCGATGATAGAGTTGAAGCCCGTGGCAGACCATCGCGCGGAAACGCAGAACGACACGACCAAGCACATCTTTGTGACGGGTGGTGTCGTTTCCTCGTTGGGCAAGGGATTGACCGCCGCCAGCCTCGGGAATCTGCTGACGGCACGCGGGCTTCGGGTGGTGATGCAGAAGCTGGATCCGTATCTGAACGTCGACCCCGGCACGATGAACCCGTTCCAGCACGGCGAGGTGTTCGTCACCGACGACGGCGCCGAGACCGACCTCGACATCGGGCACTACGAGCGCTTCCTCGACATCAACCTGAGCCAGGCGGCGAACGTCACCACCGGCCAGATCTACTCGCAGGTGATCGCCAAGGAGCGTCGCGGCGAGTACCTCGGCGACACCGTCCAGGTGATCCCGCACATCACCGACGAGATCAAGCGGCGCATGCGCCTGCAGTCGCACGAGACGCCCCGCCCCGACGTGATCATCACCGAGATCGGCGGCACCGTCGGCGACATCGAGTCGCAGCCGTTCATCGAGTCGGCGCGACAGATCCGCCACGAGCTCGGCCGCGGCAACGTGTTCTTCGTGCACGTCTCGCTGGTGCCGTTCATGGGCGCCTCGGGCGAGCAGAAGACGAAGCCCACCCAGCACTCGGTGGCCGCGCTGCGTTCGATCGGCATCCAGCCCGACGCGCTCGTGCTGCGCAGCGACCGCCCCGTGACCGAGTCGAACAAGCGCAAGATCGCGCTCATGTGCGACGTCGACGAAGACGCCGTGGTGAACGCGATCGACGTGCCGAGCATCTACGAGATCCCCACCATGCTGAACGAGCAGGGGCTGGATGCCTACATAGTGCGCACCCTCGGCCTGCACGACGCGACCGAGGTCGACTGGTCGCGCTGGGAGCACCTCCTGCGCGTGGTGCACCACCCCAAGCACGACGTCACGATCGGCATCGTCGGCAAGTACGTCGACCTGCCCGACGCCTACCTCTCGGTGACCGAGGCGCTGCGTGCCGGCGGCTTCGCGAACGAGGCGAAGGTGCACCTGAAGTGGATCCCCGCGGACGACTGCGAGACCCCTGAAGGCGCCGAGAAGGCGCTCGCCGACGTCGACGGGATCTGCGTGCCCGGCGGCTTCGGCATCCGCGGCATCGACGGCAAGCTCGGCGCGCTGAAGTTCGCGCGCGAGCAGGGCATCCCCACCCTCGGGCTGTGCCTCGGCCTGCAGTGCATGGTCATCGAGTACGCGCGCAACAAGGGCGGCCTCGAGGGCGCCTCCTCGACCGAGTTCGACCCCGACACCGAGTTCCCCGTCATCGCGACGATGGAGGAGCAGGTCGAGATCATCGCCGGCGGCGACATGGGCGGCACGATGCGGCTCGGTCTCTACGAGGCCGATCTCGCCGAGGGCTCGCTCGCGCGCGAGCTGTACGGCGCGCCGCGGGTGGCCGAGCGCCACCGCCACCGGTACGAGGTCAACAACCACTACCGCGCCCAGATCGCCGAGGCGGGGCTGCGCTTCTCGGGACTCTCGCCCGACCGCAACCTCGTCGAGTACGTCGAGCTGCCCCGCGAGGTGCACCCCTTCTACATCGCCACGCAGGCACACCCGGAGCTGCGCTCGCGCCCGACCGACCCGCATCCGCTGTTCCGTGGCCTGGTCGCGGCGGCGCTCGAGCGGCACCGCGCCAGCGAGTTGTTCGGCGACGACGACAGCGAGTGAGATGAGCCAGCCCGCGGACGGCGCAGCGGCGAACGCCTCGGGCCTCGCCGATGAGCCGTTCGCGGTGACGCTGCGCTCGAGCGATCGGGTGTACGAGGGTCGTGTCTGGGACGTCCGCGCGGAGGTCTTCGACTACAACGGCGCCCCGACCCGCCGCGAGTTCGTCGCGCACACCGGCGCGGTCGCCGTGCTCGCGCTCGACGAGGCGGGGCGGGTGCTGCTGATCCAGCAGTACCGCCACCCGATCCGCGAGCGCGAATGGGAGCTGCCGGCCGGCCTGCTCGACGTGCCGGGCGAGCGGCTCGCCGATGCCGCGCGGCGGGAGCTGGCGGAGGAGGCGGATCTTGCGGCATCCACCCTCGAGCCGCTCATCGCGATCCACACCTCGCCCGGCGGCAGCGACGAGATCGTGCACATCTTCATCGCCCGGGGGCTGCGCGCCACCGGGGTTCGGCACGAGCGCGAGGCCGAAGAGGCCGATATCCGCGTCGAGTGGATGCCGCTGGCCGACGCCGTCGCCGCGGTCATGGCCGGGCGGATGCGCAACGGCATCCTCGTGGCCGGCGTGCTCGCGGCCGCGCAGCGGATGCGCCCGGCGGCGGGCGTGACCGCGGGGGAGGCCACCTCCGTGCTCGCCCCCGAGGCAGCGTCGTCGGGGGCGCGCACCGGCGCGGAGACCGGCGACCCCTCCGTGGACTGACGATGCGCATCGAACGAGTCGTCGACGCGTATCTGCGGCACGTGACCGTGGAGCGCGGCCTCTCGGCGCACACGACCGCCGCGTACCGGCGCGACCTCGAGGACTACCGGCGCTGGCTGCACGGCGAGGGCGTCGACGACATCGAGGCCGTGACGCCGTCGGTCACGAGCGCGTACCTCGCGGCCCGGGCGGGCGCGGAGCCCGCGCCCGCGGCATCCACCCTCGCCCGCGTGCAGTCCTCGCTGCGCGGGCTGCACCGCTTCGCGGTCGCGGAGGGCATGGCGCCGGCCGATCCGAGCGCGCGGCTGCGGCCGCCCAAGCAGGTGGCGCGGCTGCCCAAGGCGCTCACGATCGCGCAGGTCGAGCGGCTGCTGGAGGCCAGCTCGGTGCTGGAGGAGGGCGCGGGCGATGACGCCGCGCTCGCCGCGCTGCGCGATCGGGCGCTGCTCGAGCTGCTGTATGCGACCGGGGGGCGCGTGTCTGAGGTCGTGCAGCTCGACGTCGACGATCTCGCCGGCGGTGGCGCCGATGCGAGTGACGACCCCGACGAGCTCCCGGTCGGCGCCGTGCGCGAGCTGGTGCGCCTGCGCGGCAAGGGCGACAAGGAGCGAATCGTGCCGCTGGGCAGCTTCGCCCGCGCCGCCCTCGACGCCTACCTGGTGCGCGCCCGGCCGATCCTCGCGGTGCGGGGCAGGGCCACGCCGCGTGCGTTCCTCGGCCTGCGGGGCGTGCCCCTCTCGCGGCAGAGCGCCTGGCTCGTCATTCAGCGCGCGGCGGCGGCCGCGGGGCTCGACGTGGCCGTCTCGCCGCACACGCTGCGGCACTCGTTTGCGACCCACCTGCTGCAGGGCGGCGCCGACGTGCGCGTCGTGCAGGAGCTGCTGGGGCACGCCTCGGTGGCCACCACCCAGATCTACACGCTGGTGACGGTCGATTCGCTGCGGGATGTCTATGCGACGGCGCATCCGCGCGCCCGATGAGCAGGGGGCGTGCGGATGACTAGAATCGGATGAGGTTTACCGGAGCGAAGCGAGGCGTCTGTGGCGGGGAAAGCGAAAAACGCGACTGGGCTGTCGGGAGACGTGACGCTCGGTCCGACGGGGCGCCCGTACCAGGGCTTCCCGACCCCGCCGAAGCTCGCGCAGCACGGCCCGGCGCGCATCATCGCGCTGTGCAACCAGAAGGGCGGCGTCGGCAAGACGACGACCACCATCAACCTCGCCGCATCGCTCGCGCAGTACGGCCGCCGCGTGCTGGCCGTCGACTTCGACCCGCAGGGCGCGCTCTCGGCGGGTCTCGGCATCGCGACCCACGATGTGCCGACCGTCTACGACCTGCTGCTCGACACCAAGCGCGACCCGCACGAGGTCATCATCCCGAGCCGCGTCGAGGGCCTCGACGTGCTGCCCGCCAACATCGACCTCTCGGCCGCCGAGGTGCACCTGGTCAACGAGGTCGCCCGCGAGACGATCCTCGCGCGCGTGCTGCGCAAGGTCGCCGACGAGTACGACGTGATCCTCGTCGACTGCCAGCCCTCGCTCGGGCTGCTCACCGTCAACGCGCTCACCGCCGCGCACGGGGTGCTCATCCCCATGGAGTGCGAGTTCTTCGCGCTGCGCGGCGTCGCCCTACTGATCGAGACGATCGACAAGGTGCGCGACCGACTGAACCCCGTCATCCAGCTCGATGGCGTGCTCGCCACGATGTACGACGCGCGCACGCTGCACTCGCGCGAGGTGCTCGAGCGGGTCGTCGACGCGTTCGGCGACGACGTCCTCGAGACCGTGATCGGCCGCACCGTCAAGTTTCCGGATGCCTCGGTCTCGGGCATGCCGATCACCGAGTTCGCACCCGAGCACGCCGCAGCGCAGGCCTACCTCCGCCTCGCGCGAGAGCTGGTCGCCCGTGGCGCGGTCGCCTGACGCGGCCGTTCCTGCGGCGACGGAGCCGGGCTTTCGGGTCGCGCTCGGCAACTTCGAGGGCCCGTTCGATCTGCTCCTGACGCTCATCTCCAAGCACGAGCTCGACATCACCGAGGTGTCGCTCAGCCGGGTCACCGACGAGTTCATCGCCTTTCTGCGCGAGCTCGAGGGCGAGGAGGAGCTGGACCAGGCATCCGAGTTTCTCGTCGTGGCGGCCACGCTGCTCGACATGAAGATCGCGGGGCTGCTGCCGCAGGGCGAGCTGGTGGATGCCGAATCCGTGGCGCTGCTCGAGGCGCGCGACCTGCTCTTCGCCAGGCTGCTGCAGTACCGGGCCTTCAAGGAGGTGGCGGGCTGGTTCGCGTCGCGCCTCCAGGCTGAGGACGCGCGCCACGCGCGCTCGGTGCGGCTGGAGGACCGATTCCGCGACCGCGTGCCGGAGCTGGTCTGGACGCTCAGCGTGACCGACTTCGCCGCGCTCGCGCTGCTGGCGACGACCCCGCGCGAGTTGCCCACCGTCGGGCTCGGCCACCTGCACGCCCCGCTGGTGAGCATCCGCGAGCAGGCCGCGATCGTGGTCACCCTGCTGCGCGGGGTCGAGTCGATGAGCTTTCGCGAGCTGATCGCCGGGGTCGACGAGCCGGGCGTCGTCGTCGCGCGCTTTCTCTCGGTGCTCGAGCTGTATCGCCACGCCGCGATCTCGTTCGACCAGCTGGAGCCGCTCGGCGAGCTCACGCTGCGCTGGACCGCCACGACCTGGAGCGACGAGTCGCTCGCCACGCTTGGAGCCGACTATGACAACTGACCAGACGCGCCCGTCCGCGGCGCGCGGGGCCGAGACGGGCCGCCCCGCCGTCGCCGCGGCCGAGCCGGCCCCCGAAGCCTCCATCGAGCGCCGCCTCGAGGCGATCCTGATGGTGGTCGACGAGCCGCAGAGCGTGGTGGCGCTCGCCGCGGCCGTGGGCGCGCCCGTCGGGGTCGTGCGCTCGGCGATCGCCGCCCTGTGCGCAGACTTCGACGGCGAGGGATCCGGGCCACGTCGCGGCTTCGAGCTGCGTGAGGTCGGCGGCGGCTGGCGCATCTACGTGCGCGCCGAGCACGATGCGCTCGTGACCGACTACGTGACGACGCAGACGCCGTCGCGCCTGTCGCAGGCCGCGCTCGAGACGCTCGCCGTGGTCGCCTACAAGCAGCCGATCACGCGCGGCGCGATCGCCGGCATCCGCGCCGTCAACGTCGACTCGGTCGTGCGCACGCTCGTGGCGCGCGGCCTGATCACCGAGATGTTCACCGACGCAGAGACGGGCGCGATCAACTACGGCACGACCGACGCGCTGCTGGTGTACCTCGGCATCAACTCGCTCGACGAGCTGCCGCCGATCTCGCCGCTGCTCGACGACGGCACGCAGGGGTTCAGCGGGATCCCCGGAATCGATGACGCACACGGCGGCGAAGGGATGCCACGATGAATGACCTGAACAACACCAACGGCGCCGCGCCGCGCGCCGCCGAGGGGGAGCGGCTGCAGAAGGTGCTCGCGCACGCGGGCGTGGCCTCGCGCCGGGTGTGCGAAGACATGATCGTCGACGGGCGCATCGAGGTGAACGGCGAGATCGTCACCGAGCTGGGCCGGCGCATCGACCCCGAGGTCGACCTCGTCGCGGTCGACGGCGTCGCCGTGCAGCTCGACGCGTCGAAGCGCTACGTGATGCTCAACAAGCCCACCGGCGTGGTCAGCTCGATGCGCGACGACCGCGGCCGCCCCGACCTGCGCCGCTTCACCGACCGCTTCGAGGAGCGCCTCTACAACGTGGGCCGCCTGGATGCCGACACCAGCGGCCTGCTGATCCTCACGAATGACGGGGCGCTTGCGCACGTGCTGGCGCATCCCTCGTTCGAGGTCTCGAAGATGTACATCGCCAAGGTCGCCGGCAGGGTCACCCCGCAGACGATCGCGAAGCTCACGCGCGGGATCACGCTCGACGACGGGCCGATCAAGGCCGACAAGGCCCGGCTGCTCGGCGTCTCGGAGGGGCGCGGGCGCGGCGACGGCGCGACCAGCCTCGTTGAGCTGACCCTGCACTCGGGGCGCAATCGCATCGTGCGACGCATGATGGATGCCGTCGGCCACCCCGTGATCGAGCTCGTGCGACGCCAGTTCGGCCCGCTGCATCTGGGCTCGCTCCCGGTGGGGAGGACCCGCGAGTTGACTAAGGTTGAACGTGGAGCCGTGCTGACGCTGTCGCGCGGCGCGGAGGGCGTGCGCGATGCACGCGACACGCCTGACGCGGGCGACGCGCGCGATGCGGGCGCACCGAACGGACGAGACACCCACGAGCAGGAGTCGATGTGAACGGCATGGCGCGGACGCAGGGCACGGTGCGCATCGTGGGCACCGGGCTGCTCGGCGCGAGCATCGGGCACGCGCTGACCGCGCTCGGGGTCGACGTCGCCCTCGTCGACGCCGCGCCCACGCAGCTGCGCCTGGCGATCGACTACGGCGCGGGCCGTGCCGCACGCGACGACGACCAGCCCGGGCTCATCGTGGTCGCCGTGCCGCCGGACGTCACGGCCGACGTGATCGAGCGTGAGCTCGCGGCCTTTCCGAACGCGGTCGTCACCGACGTGGCGAGCGTCAAGCTCGCCCCGCTGCACGAGCTGCGCGCCCGCGGGGTCGACCTCACCCACTACATCGGCTCGCACCCGCTCGCCGGTCGCGAGCGCGGCGGCGCCATCTCTGCCCGCGCCGACATCTTCATCGGCCGGCCCTGGGTCGTGTGCCGCGACGACGAGACGCCGCGCGACGACCTCGCGATCGTCGAGGGCCTCGCGCTCGATGTGGGCGCCATGCCCCTCGAGATGACCCCCGAAGACCACGACCGCTCGGTCGCCCTCGTCTCGCACGTGCCGCAGCTGGTCGCGAGCCTGCTCGCGAGCCGCTTCGCCACCGCACCCGAGGGCGCGCTGCGCCTGGCGGGCCAGGGTGTGCGCGACACCACCCGCATCGCCGCCAGCGCGCCCGAGCTGTGGGTGCAGATCCTCGGCGCCAACGCGGCGCCGGTCGTCGACGTGCTCGACGCGCTCGCCGCAGACCTCGCGGGCGTGGTCGACGCGCTGCGCGAGCCGGATGCCTCGGGCGCACGCCGCACGATCGCCGAGACCATTCAGCACGGCAACGAGGGCGTCGAGCGGCTTCCCGGCAAGCACGGCCAGAACCGCCGCTTCGACACGGTGATCGTCCGCGTCGACGACCGCCCGGGCCAGCTCGGCAAGCTCTTCGCCGACCTCGGCGAGCTCGACATCAACATCGAGGACTTCCGCCTCGAGCACTCACCCGGGGCTCTGTTCGGCCTCGCCGAACTCAGCGTCGTGCCGCAGTCGACGCGCGACGCCCTCGACGGCCTCGCATCGCGCGGCTGGAAGATCGCGGGGAGCACCCATGACTGAATCCATCGTCGCCGGCAGCAGCAACAGCGGCAGCACCGTCGTCGCCATCGACGGCCCCGCGGGCAGCGGCAAGTCGAGCGTCTCGAAAGAGATCGCGCGCCGCCGCGGCTACGCCTACCTCGACACGGGCGCCGCGTACCGCGCCCTCGCCTGGCACGTGCTCGCCGGCGGCCGCGACACCGACGACGCCGCCGCGGTCATCGCCGCGACCGGCGACTTCGCCTACGCCATCGCGACCGACCCAGACGACTACTGGGTGCGCGTCGGCGACACCGACATCACCGAGGCGATCCGCGACCCGCGCGTCTCGGCCGCCGTCAGCGGCGTCGCCCGCGTGCCCGAGGTGCGCGCGCACATCACCTCCGTGTTCCGCGGCATCATCGCCGCGACGAAGCGCGCCGGCATCGTCGTCGAGGGCCGCGACATCACCACCGTGGTCGCACCCGACGCGCCCGTGCGGGTGCTGCTCACGGCCTCGCCCGAGGTGCGCGCCGCACGCCGCAGCCTCGAGGTGCAGACGCAGGATGCCGCGACCGTCGCCGCCGCGCTGCACAAGCGCGACGCATCCGACAGCACCGTCGTCGACTTTCTGACCGCCGCGCCCGGCGTGACCGTCGTCGACTCGAGCGAGCTTGATTTCAACCAGACCGTGGATGCCGTCCTCGGCGTCATCGACGAACGTACCGCAGGGAGCACCCATGGCTAACGACGAATACGAAGGCCACGACGACAAGCTCGCCGAGCGCCTCGCCGAGCTCGACGAGGGGCTGATCGCGCAGCGCGCGGCGACCCTGCGCGCGGGCCTTGCCGACTACGAGCTCGACGAAGACGACGCCGAGCTGCTGGAGGGGGTCTCTGACGACCCCAACGCCGTCACCTACTCGCCGGCGCTGCCGGTGATCGCGATCGTCGGCCGCCCCAACGTGGGCAAGTCGGCGCTGGTGAACCGCATCCTCGGCCGCCGCGAGGCCGTCGTCGAAGACACCCCGGGCGTGACCCGCGACCGCGTCAACTACAAGGGCGAGTGGGCCGACCGCCGCTTCACGCTCGTCGACACCGGCGGCTGGGAGCCCGACGCCCGCGGCATCGACGCGTCGGTCGCGGCGCAGGCCGAGGTCGCCATCGAGCTGTGCGACGTCGTCGTGTTCGTCGTCGACGCCATGGTCGGCGCGACCAGCACCGACGAGTCGGTGGTGCGGATGCTGCGCCAGAGCGGCAAGCCCGTCTTCCTCGCCGCGAACAAGGTCGA
>JAKPAC010000024.1 GCA_029779645.1 Actinomycetes bacterium
GGGGCAGGGCGGGGTCGACACCAAGGACGTGCTCGCGTCGGCCCGCACCCGCGCCGGCCAGGCGCTCGAGGCGCTCGAGCGCCACGTCGCCGACAGCGGCGATCCGATGACGGTGCGGCCTCACCTCGCCAAGCTGAAGGAGGCCTGGTCGGCGGCCGCGAACGCCAGCGGCACCCAGGAGGTCGAAGCGGTGCTGTCGGCCGCACGTACGCTGCACGACGACCTGCTCGTGCGCACCAACCTGAACCTCGACCCCGAGCGGGGCGCGTTCCACCTGGCGCTGGCCGCGACGCTCGACACGCCGGCGCTGGCCGAAGCCATCGGGCAGTTGCGCGGATGGGGCGCATTCATCGTCGGCAAGGGCAGCGACGACCCCAAGCTGATGCGCCGCTACGCCTCGTGGGACGGCCGCGCCGCCCAGTACCTGGCGGTGCTGAAGGACCGGGTCGGCGTGGCGATCGTCGAGGCGCCCGCGCTGAAGAACACGCTGGACCTGTCGGTGCTGGAGCACGTGCAGGCCTTCCACAAGCGCGCCGGCGAGGCCGTCTTCGACGCGGCCGAAGTGCCCGCGGCCACCCTGTGGGCCGACGGCTCGGCCCTCGTGACCGACCTGTTCGCGCTGAAGCTCGCCGGGCTGACCGCCCTCGACGGCATGCTCGCCGCCCGCATCGACGAGCAGACCCGCCTGCGCAACGCGATCATCGCCGTGCTGGCCCTGTGCCTGGCGTGGGCGGGCTACCTGTTCACCAGCTTCTTCTTCGTGATGCGCGGCGGCCTCCAGGAGGTGTCGCGGCACCTCGGCGCGATGACCGAGGGCGACCTCACGACGCGGCCGAGCCCCTGGGGGCGCGACGAGATCGCGCAGCTGATGCACGGCCTGTCGCGCATGCAGGATTCGCTGCGGGGCATCGTCGCGCAGGTGCGCGGCGGCGCGGACAACATCGTGCACTCGAGCAGCGAGATCGAGGTCGGCGCACGCGACATGGCCGCGCGCACCGAACAGACCGCCGCCAGCCTCGAGGAGTCGTCGGCGTCGATGGAGGAGATCTCGTCGACCGTGC
>JAKPAC010000038.1 GCA_029779645.1 Actinomycetes bacterium
TTCTAGAAGTCCCAGTCGTCGTCCTCGGTCGCGACGGCCTTGCCGATGACGTACGACGAGCCCGAGCCCGAGAAGAAGTCGTGGTTCTCGTCGGCGTTCGGCGAGAGCGCGGCGAGGATCGCCGGGTTCACGTCGGTGACGGTCTTGGGGAACATCGGCTCGTAGCCCAGGTTCATCAGCGCCTTGTTGGCGTTGTAGTGCAGGAACTTCTTGACGTCCTCCGTGAGGCCGACGGCGTCGTAGATCTCCTGCGTGTACTTCACCTCGTTGTCGTAGAGCTCGTAGAGCAGCGAGAACGTGTAGTCCTTGAGCTCTTCGCGCTCGGCCTCGCTGACCAGCTCGAGGCCCTTCTGGTACTTGTAGCCGATGTAGTACCCGTGCACGGCCTCGTCACGGATGATGAGGCGGATCAGGTCGGCCGTGTTCGTCAGCTTCGCGCGCGACGACCAGTGCATCGGCAGGTAGAAGCCGGAGTAGAAGAGGAACGACTCGAGCAGGGTCGAGGCGACCTTGCGCTTGAGCGGGTTGTCGCCGTGGTAGAAGTCGACGATGATCTGCGCCTTCTTCTGCAGGTACGGGTTCTCGACCGACCAGCGGAACGCCTCCTCGAT
Organism: Actinomycetes bacterium; assembly: GCA_029779645.1. Taxonomy (GTDB): domain Bacteria; phylum Actinomycetota; class Actinomycetes; order Actinomycetales; family Microbacteriaceae; genus Microbacterium. The sequence continues at coordinate 612 of JAKPAC010000038.1, forward strand.
CTCCTTCGAGGAGCAGAGCGTGGAGAAGATCGACGAGTACGACTTCGCGTGCACCGACTCCATGAACGCGATGTTCGTGTAGACGGCTTCCTCGTGCGGGGTGAGCGCGTCGGGGATCAGCGAGACCGCGCCGACCGTCGCCTGCACGGTGTCGAGCAGCGTCAGGCCGGTGAACACGCGCATGGTCATGACCTGCTCGTCCGGCGTCAGGGTCGCCCACGACTGCACGTCGTTCGACAGCGGGATCTTCTCGGGGAGCCAGAAGTTGTTGACGAGGCGGTTCCAGACCTCGACGTCCTTCTCGTCCTCGATGCGGTTCCAGTTGATCGCGGTGACGACGCGGTCGGCCAGTTTGAGGTGTGCGGGAGTCATGAGTTCCTGATTTCTAGAGCTGGGGAGAAGAACGTCTGAGCAGGGGATGCTGTTCCCGCCGCGAGCACGCAGGCTCGCGGCGGGAACGGCGTGGCTGCGGACCTAGAGCATGCAGCTGACGCAGCCGTCGACCTCGGTGCCCTCAAGGGCCATCTGACGAAGACGGATGTAGTAGATCGTCTTGATGCCCTTCGTCCACGCGTAGATCTGCGCGCGGTTGATGTCGCGGGTCGTCGCCATGTCTTTGAAGAAGAGCGTCAGCGACAGGCCCTGGTCGACGTGCTGCGTCGCCGCGGCGTACGTGTCGATGACCTTCTCGTAGCCGATCTCGTACGCGTCCTGGTAGTACTCCAGGTTTTCGTTCGTCATGAACGGCGCCGGGTAGTAGACGCGGCCGAGCTTGCCTTCCTTGCGGATCTCGATCTTCGAGGCGATCGGGTGGATCGACGAGGTCGAGTTGTTGATGTACGAGATCGAACCGGTCGGCGGGACGGCCTGCAGGTTCTGGTTGTAGATGCCGTGCTCCTGGATCGACGCCTTCAGCGCGCGCCAGTCATCCTGGGTCGGGATGTGGTGGCCGGCGAACAGCTCGGCGCCGCGCTCGGTGACGGGCGCCCACTCCTGCTCGATGTACTTGTCGAAGAACGCGCCCGACGCGTACGTCGAGTCCTCGAAGCCCTCGAACGCCACGCCACGGTCGATCGCCAGCTGGTTCGACGCCTTCAGCGCGTGGTAGAGCACCGTGTAGAAGTAGATGTTCGTGAAGTCGATGCCCTCTTCCGAGCCGTAGAAGACGCGCTCGCGGGCGAGGTAGCCGTGCAGGTTCATCTGGCCGAGGCCGATGGCGTGCGTGCGGTCGTTGCCGTCCTCGATCGAGCGGACCGAGCTGATGTGGCTCTGCTCGCTCACGGCGGTGAGCGCGCGGATGGCGGTGTCGACGGTCGCGCCGATGTCACCCGAGTCCATGGTCAGCGCGATGTTGAGCGAGCCGAGGTTGCACGAGATGTCCTTGCCGACCTCGTTGTACGAGAGGTCCTCGTTGTACGTGGTCGGCGTGTTCACCTGCAGGATCTCGCTGCAGAGGTTCGACATGTTGATGCGGCCCTTGATCGGGTTGGCCTTGTTCACCGTGTCTTCGAACATGATGTACGGGTAGCCCGACTCGAACTGGATCTCGGCGAGGGTCTGGAAGAACGCGCGCGCGTTGATCTTCGTCTTCTTGATGCGCGCGTCGTTGACCATCTCGTGGTACTTCTCGGTCACCGAGATGTCACCGAACGGCACGCCGTACACGCGTTCGACGTCGTAGGGCGAGAAGAGGTACATGTCTTCGCCCTTCTTCGCCAGCTCGAAGGTGATGTCAGGGATGACGACGCCCAGCGAGAGCGTCTTGATGCGGATCTTCTCGTCGGCGTTCTCACGCTTGGTGTCGAGGAAGCGCATGATGTCGGGGTGGTGCGCCGAGAGGTACACGGCGCCCGCGCCCTGGCGGGCGCCGAGCTGGTTGGCGTAGCTGAAGGCGTCTTCGAGCAGCTTCATCACGGGGATGATGCCCGAGGACTGGTTCTCGATCTGCTTGATCGGCGCACCGGCCTCACGGATGTTCGAGAGCAGCAAGGCCACGCCGCCGCCGCGCTTGCTCAGCTGCAGCGAGGAGTTGATGCCGCGCGAGATCGACTCCATGTTGTCTTCGATGCGCAGCAGGAAGCAGGAGACGAGCTCGCCGCGCTGCGCCTTGCCCGCGTTGAGAAACGTCGGGGTCGCGGGCTGGAAGCGACCCGCGAGGATCTCCTCGACGATGGCGGTGGCGAGGCGCTCGTCGCCCTCGGCGAGCCCGAGGGCCGTCATCACGACGCGGTCCTCGAAGCGCTCGAGGTAGCGCTGCCCGTCGAACGTCTTCAGCGTGTAGCTCGTGTAGTACTTGAACGCGCCGAGGAAGGTGTCGAAGCGGAACTTCTTCGAGTACGCGAGGTCGTTGAGCGCGGTGATGAACTCGAACGAGTACTTGGCGAGCACCTCCGGCTCGTAGTACTCCTTCTCGACCAGGTAGTCGAGGCGCTCGCGCAGCGAGTGGAAGAACACCGTGTTCTGGTTGACGTGCTGCAGGAAGAACTCGCGCGCGGCCTCGCGGTCCTTTTCGAACTGGATCTCTCCGTTGGGCCCATACAGGTTGAGCATCGCGTTCAGCGAGTGGTAGTCCATCCCGTTGGCGGCGACCACCTCGGTCATTGTTGCTTCCAAAATCTGTCCAATCCTGTGCGGACGTTCGCGACGTCCTCTGGGGTTCCGAATAGTTCGAGCCGATACATGTGCGGCACTGCGCACTTGCGGGCGATGATGTCACCGGCGAGGCAATAGGCGTCGCCGAAGTTGGTGTTGCCGGCGGCGATGACGCCGCGAATCAAGCCTCGGTTGTGCTCGTCATTGAGAAAACGGATGACTTGTTTTGGGACGGCCCCGTGGCCGTCTCCGCCGCCGTACGTCGGGGTGATCAGCACATATGGCTGGTCGACCCGGAGTGGCGTCTCGTGTCGATAGAGGGGAATTCGAAGTGCGGGCAGGCCCAGCTTCTCGATGAATCGGGCCGTGTAGCCCGAGACGCTGGAGAAGAACACGATCCTCGCGTCGGCGACATCGTCCGGCGAAGTCGGCGATGGCGCAGTGGTGAGTGGCACCCGTTTGGGCTGGGTGTCTGCGGTCATCATGATCGACATGACGTGCACCTCACCGAGTCTGTGTCGCTGTTCGTGTCTTTCTGGGTATGCCTGAGCGTCGCCGGCAACTCAGGCCAGGCGAGCGGCCAGTTCGTCGATCTTGTCGGGACGGAAGCCCGACCAGTGGTCCTCGTCGGTGATGACGACGGGCGCCTGAAGGTAGCCCAGCGACTTCACCTGCTCGAGCGCTGCAGGGTCGACAGACAGGTCGAGGACCTCGTATTCGATGCCCTTCGAGTCAAGTGCGCGGTAGGTGGCGTTGCACTGCACGCACGACGGCTTGGTGTACACGGTAATTGCCATGTCAGCTGGTTCTCCCCTCAAAATCTCTGGTTATCCGACAGACCCCCCGTCGGGCTTTCAATACTACATATAGGTGCGCCCAAGAAGAAGCACCACAAGGTCTAGTAGTTACATCTCTGTAGTTTTTCCCCGCTCCCTCCACAGCTTCAGCGAGTTTCTCCACCGCTTCTCCACAAGGAACTCAACGTTCGGAGCATGCTGAAAAGTCCCGGAAGACGCGCCTTCGGCCGAGTTATCCACAGAATCGACGCTAGAGGCAGCCACGGACATTCCCCCGCCTGTGGAATCTCCGCCGGCACGTCTCCCCGGCGTGTCGCGCTGCGCCGCCGCGGCCCACGCGCGGTGCGGGCCGCGGCGCCGCGCCCGGGCCTCCGGCGGCCTCGATAAGCCCCCGGCGCTCTCCTACAATTGAGTCCTCGTGGCTGGTTACAGAGATCTCCTGCGCACACGAGGTGTGGCCCGCATCATCACCGCCCAGCTCGTCGCGCGTTTTCCCGCAGGGATGCTCTCCCTCGCGGTGCTTCTGCACGTCGAGCACGTGACGGGCTCGTATGGCTCCGCCGGCCTGGTGCTGGCCGCGACATCCATCGGGCAAGCGGTCGCGGGGCCCGTCACGAGTCGCTGGATGGGCATCTGGGGCATGCGCCGCGTGCTCACCCTGACCCTGCTGGTGTGCGCCGGCTCGGTGACCACGCTCGGGCTCGTGCCCCTGCCGCTGCCCGGCTACATGCTCCTCGGCCTGCTCGCCGGGCTCAGCTCGCCGCCCGTGCAGGCGGCGGTGCGCACCATCTACCCCAAGATGGTCAACTCGCGTCAGCTCACTCCCCTGTTCTCGCTGGATGCCTCGGCCCAGGAGATCATCTGGGTGATCGCGCCGGTCGTCACGACGTTCGTGGCGCTCCAGGTCGGCACAGTCCAGGCGATCATGCTCATCGTCGTGATCATGCTCGCCGGCGGCGCCTGGTTCATCTCGTCCCCCGAGCTCGGCCGGGTGCGCATCCCCCGCAGCCGCGGCGGCATCGGCAAGGTGCTGACCAAGCCGCCGGTGCTGCTGGCCACGGTGATCGGCTTCCTGCTGATCGGCGGATGCGCCGCCGTCGAGGCGGGAGTCGTCGCCACGTTCGACGAGGGCGGCCTCGAGGCGGGCCTCGTGCTTGCCGTGTTCTCGCTCGGCAGCCTCGCCGGCGGCCTCTCGATGGGGCACCTGCCGATCGGGCCGTGGGCGATGGCCCGGCGCCTCGCGGTGGTCGCCGTCGGCATGACGCTCGCGACGCTCGCGCTGAACGTGTGGTGGATCGGCGGCACGCTGCTGCTGGCGGGCATCGGCATCGCCCCCGCGCTGGCGGTGCTGTTCGCCATCGTCTCGGCGAGCGTGAAGTTCAGCGAGACCGCCGAGAGCTACGGCTGGGTGGGCACCGGGCAGCTCATCGGCGCCGCGACCGGCTCGGCCGTGGCCGGATTCCTCATCGACGGCGCCGGCCCCGGCGGGGCGTTCTGGGCGGCCGCCGCCTTCCTCATCGTCGGCACGATCGTCGCCGTGACGTGCGTGCGGTGGTTCCCCGACCTGCGCGGGCGCGATCCGAGCCCCATCCCAGATACCGAGCCGGTTCCGGTCGCATCCCCCTAGAGTGTTGGGCATGACGCCCGTTACGCTCAACACCACTTCCTGGGGGCGCACCGACGCGCCCCTCCGCGCGCTCCTCGTCCACGGCCTCGGCTCGAACGGCCCACTCATGTGGCGCTTCGGCGTGACGCTCGCCGACGCCGGCTGGCACGCCACCGCCGTCGACCTGCGCGGCCACGGCCTGTCGCCCCGCGCGCTCGATTACACGATCGAGGCCCACGCGGTCGACCTCGGCGCGACGACGCCCGAGGACGGCGCGCCCTGGGACCTCGTGATCGGCCACTCGCTCGGCGGGGCCTCGTCGATCGTCGCCGCCGCGGCGGACCTCGAGTGGGCGCGCCGCCTCGTGCTCATCGATCCCGCCGTGATCGTGACCACGAAGGCGCAGGGCAACATGCGCAACAGCATGGCGGCCACCGCGGCAGAGACGCTCGAGAGCGTGCGCGCGGCGAACCCGAGCTGGCACGACACCGACGTCGAGCTGAAGGTGCTCTCGGTGCAGCAGGGCAGTCCGTGGGCCGTCGCCCAGTCGAACCTGCAGAACCAGCCGTGGGACGTCCGCGCCGCGGCATCCCGCCTCGCGATCCCCACCCACGTCATCGCCGGCGACCCCGCGGTCATGTCGATCTTCGCCGGCGCGCTCGCCGACGAGGTGCTGCAGAACCCAGTGTTCTCGATGTCGATGATCGAGGGCGCGGGCCACTCCCCGCACCGCGACAAGGGCGAGGCGACCATGGCCGAGCTGCTGCGCTGGCTCGGGGCCTGAGCGCGAAGCCTCAGCGTCGGGCCTGAGCGTCGGGCCTGAGCGCGAAGCCTCAGCGTCAGGCCTGAGCGTCGGGCCTGAGCGCGAGGCCTGAGCGCGGCGCCGTGTCGAGCCGGCGCGCCACGCATGGCGGTGCGGGACGCCGCGCCCGGCGCATCCGCACCGCCGAGGCATACCCCGCCCGGCGCGCGAGCACCACAATGGGAGGGTGACCACCTTCGATCCCGCCCAGTACCTGCCCGACGAGCTGCTTGAGCGCATGCGCGAGCGCGCCGCGGTCCACGATCGCGAGAACACCTTTCCCGCTGACGATCTGGCCGAGCTCCGGGCGGCGGGATACCTCGGCATCCTCGTGCCCGAAGACCGGGGCGGCGCCGGGCTCGGCCTTGCCGAGGCCGCCGCGCTGCAGTCGCGCCTCGCGGCGGCGGCCCCCGCCACGGCGCTCGCCGTCAACATGCACCTGGTGTGGACGGGCGTCGCGAAGGTGATGCGCGATCGCGGCGTCGACGCGCTCGAGTTCGTGCAGCGCGAGGCGGCGGCCGGTGAGCTGTTCGCCTTCGGCATCAGCGAGGCGGGCAACGACCTCGTGCTGTTCGGCAGCGACACGGATGCCGCACCCGACGCCGACGGCGGCTACCGGTTCACCGGCACGAAGATCTTCACCTCGCTCGCGCCGGTGTGGACGCGCATCGGGCTCCACGGCCTCGACACCACCTCGCCAGGCGGGCCGTGGATGGTCTACGCCTTCGTGGATCGGCCGGAGGCGGGCGCCGACGACGAGGCATCCATCGTCACCCGAGACGACTGGAACACCGTCGGCATGCGGGCAACGCAGAGCCGCACCACCGAGCTGCACGGCGCATACGCCCCGCCCAGCCGGGTCGTGCGCCGGGTCGCCCCGGGGCCCAGCCCCGACCCGATCGTGTTCGGGATCTTCAGCGCGTTCGAGCTGCTGCTGGCAGCCGCGTACGACGGGATCGGCGCCCGCGCGCTCGAGCTGGCCGTCGCGACGGTGCGCACGCGCCGCTCGAAGCAGTCGGGCACCACCTACAGCCAGGACCCCGACATCCGCTGGCGGATCGCAGACGCCGCACTGGCGCACGACGCGATCGCGCCGCAGATCCGCGCGCTCGCCCGCGACGTCGACGCCCTCGTCGATCACGGCCCGCGCTGGTTCTCGCTCCTGTCGGGCGTGAAGGTGCGCTCGACCGAGACCGCGCGCAAGGTCGTCGACGACGCGATCCGGGTCTCGGGCGGCTCGTCGTACTTCGCCTCGAACGAGCTCTCGCGCCTGTACCGCGACGTGCTCGCCGGCATCTTCCACCCCAGCGACGACGAGTCGGCGCATTCGACGATGGCCACGGCGCTGCTCGGCCCGATCGAGCGGGCGTAGGCCGCCGGATGCGCACCGAGCCACACGCGGACGAGGCGCCGCAGCTGCTGTCGCCCGCCGACGCCGAACGCCGTCGCCACCTGCGCCGAATGAAGGGCGTGGCCCTGGCTGCGCTGCTCGTGATGGCCGTCGTCTTCGCCGTGGGCTTCGCGCTGCAGGAGCGCATACCGGCGATGGCATATGTGCGGGCGCTCGGCGAGGGCGGCATGGTCGGCGCCCTCGCCGACTGGTTCGCGGTCACCGCCCTGTTTCGCAGGCCCATGGGCCTGCCGATCCCGCACACGGCGATCATCCCGCGCCGCAAGGACGAGATCGGCCGCGCCCTCGGCGAGTTCGTCGAGACCAACTTCCTCTCGGCCCAGGTCGTGCGCGGCAAGCTCGAGACGGTCGAGATCGCGCGGCGCATCGGCGAGTGGATGCGCCAGCCCGAGCATGCGGCACGGGTCACCGACGAGGCATCCCGCGCCGCGACCGGCGTGCTGCGCGCGCTCGGCGACGACGATGTGCGCGAGCTGATCGAAGACCTCGCTCGCCGGCACCTGCTCGACCCCGAATGGGGCCCGCCCCTCGGCGAGTGGGCGCAGCGCATCGTCGAGGCGCAAGCCCACCACGGCGCCGTCGACCTCGCGGTCGACAACATCGTCGCGTGGCTGGCGAACAACAAGGCCTTCTTCGACGGCCTGGTCTCGCGCCGCCTGCCGAGCTGGGTGCCCTCGCTGGCGCACCGGCTCATCGACGACACCGTCTACCGCGAGGCGCTCGCGTTCGGGCGCGCGGTGCAGGCCGAGCCGGGGCATCCCGCGCGCGCAGCCCTCGACGCGTATCTCGCGCGCCTGGCCGACTCGCTCCAGCACGACCCGACCATGATCGCGCGGCTGGAGGCCGCGAAGCTCGGGGTCTTCGACAGCCCGCGCGTGCGCGAGCTGGCGGCGCGGGCGTGGGATGCCACGAAGCAGGCGCTGATCGACGCCCTCGAGACCCCGGACAGCCCGCTGCGGCGCCGTGTCGCCGACGCGGTGCGCGACTTCGGCGAGCGCCTGGCCGGCGACGCGCGGCTGCAGCGCACCGTCGACGCGTGGGTCACCGACGCGGCCGTGCACCTGGTCGGCCGCTACCGGCACGACATCGCCGGCGTCATCACCGAGACGGTCGAGCGGTGGGACCCGGAGGAGACGACCGAGAAGATCGAGCTCATGGTCGGCGCCGACCTGCAGTTCATCCGGCTCAACGGCACGGTCGTCGGGGCGCTGGCCGGGCTCGCGATCTTCACCGTCGCGCACGCGCTCCTCGGCTCGTAGCGGTCGCGCGGCCGCCCAGCAGACGGCCGCTCAGCCGCCGCACACGGCCGCGCACCGTGCCGCGCAGCGAGGCTGCGCCGCAGCGGGCTGCGTTCAGCGCACCACCAGCCGCGGCGTCACCAGCACGTGCGAGGGCGCGGCGTCCGAGGCATCCGCCCGGGGCGCGACCACGCGACCCGAGTCGCCCATCAGGAGCTCGAGCACGCCGCCCGCGACCTTCTCGGGCCGCTGCTCGACGCTGGAGAGCCCGAGGGCCTCGGCCACCGGCGTGTTGTCGAACCCGATGATCGGTAGCTCGGCGAGCCCGACCGAGACCGCGGCGAGATGCGCCCCGACGGCGAGCGTGTCGCTCGCGCACACGATGGCGTCCGGCTCACCCGCGTCGAGCGCGCGCAGCGTCACCTGCCGCGCGGCCTGCACGTCCTCCTCGGCGAACAGGCGCGCGCCTTCCTCGGCCCCGGCCGCCACGAGGGCCTCGCGCCAGCCGCGTTCACGGTCGTCACCCGTTGCCGAGCCGGCGGGCCAGCCGAGGAACGCGACGGTCGCGCCGGCGGTCACGAGCGCGTGCTCGGTCGCGGCACGCGTGCCCGCCGCGCCGTCGACATCGACCCAGAGGTGCAGGGGCGCGTCGCTCGTCTCGCTCCCCCACGGCCGACCGAACGACACGTAGGGCAGCCCGCGCGCGTCGAGCCAGCCGATCCGCGGGTCGCCCGAGAAGGTCCCGGTGATCACGGCGGCGTCGATCTCGCCGCCCTCGCGCAGGTCACGCAGGCGCGCGATCTCCTCCTCGGGGCTGCCCGCCGAGTACACGAGCACGCGCAGCCCGCGATCGCTGGCGCGCTCCGTCAGCGCGTGCACGAAGCGGTCGAGCACGACCCCGGAGATTCCGCCGGCGAATGGATCGAGGTGCACGCCGATGGTCGAGCTGCGCTGCGTGCGCAGGCGCCGCGCGGAGGCATGCGGCGCGTACCCGAGGCGATCGATCGCCAGGCGGACGCGCTCCCTGGTGCTCTCGCGCACGATGCCGGGCGCGTTGAGCACATTGCTGACCGTCTGCCGCGAGACTCCCGCCTCGCGCGCCACATCGTCGATGGTGGCTGCCCGTCGCACGCGTCGCACGATCCCTCCCGCGGAGCCCCCTTGACAGCCGCTCAGGCCCACCCTAGCGTGTGCCACAACGATTTGAACGATCTAATTTGATCGATCAAACCGCGTCTTTTCTCCGTTTTTCGAAGCGCGATGTCGCAGAAGCACGCTGCCGGGCAGCCACTTCGCCACCGTGCAGCAGTTCCGCAGTCATACGAAAGAGAGACATCATGAAGCAACACATGCGCGCCTGGCTGGGCACGGGGGTCGTCGTCGCGTCGGCCGGGCTCGTGCTGGCCGGCTGCTCCGGCACGGGCGGCGGCGGAACCTCGCCGAGTCCGACCGCCGGCGAGCTGACCGCTTCGAGCGACCCGCTCACCGTCATGATCGGCTCGAGCGGCGACGCCGAGACCAAGGCCGTCACCGACGCGGTCGCCGCGTGGTCGAGCAGCTCGGGAACGAAGGCGACCGTCGTCGCCGCCACGAACCTGCAGCAGCAGCTCTCGCAGGGCTTCGCGGCCGGCTCGCCGCCCGACCTGTTCTATCTGGGCTCCGACGCCATCGCCGGCTACGCCGGCAACGGCTCGCTCAAGGCGTACGGCGACATGCTCTCCAACCAGAGCGACTTCTACCCCTCGCTGGTGCAGAACTTCACCTTCGACGGCACGTTCTACTGTGCCCCGAAAGACTTCTCCACCCTCCAGCTCGTCATCAACACCGAGCTGTGGAGCGCCGCGGGCCTGACCGATGCCGACGTCCCCACCTCGTGGGATGACCTCGCCTCGGTGGCGAAGAAGCTCACGAGCGGCACGACCAAGGGCCTCGTCTTCAACGGCGAGTACGCTCGCCTCGGCGTGTTCATGGCACAGGCCGGCGGCGTCCTGCTCACCCCCGACGGCAAGGCCGAGGCCAACAGCGACGCCAACGTCGAGGCGCTCACGTACGTGCAGGACCACCTCAAGGACGGCTCGTTCGCCTACGCCGCCGATGTCGGCGCGGGCTGGGGTGGTGAGGCGTTCGGCAAGCAGCTCGGCGCGATGACCATCGAGGGCAACTGGATCACCGGTGCGATGACCGCCGACTATCCAACCATCAAGTACGAGGTCGTCGAGCTCCCGAAGGGCCCGGCGGGGGCCGGAACCCTGCAGTTCACCAACTGCTGGGGCATGGCCGCCGACAGCCCGAACCAGCAGGCGGCGCTCGACCTGGTCGAGTACCTGACCACCTCCAAGCAGCAGCTCGCGTTCTCGAAGGCATTCGGCCCGATGCCGTCGGTGCAGTCCGCGGCCGGCGAGTGGAAGACGGAGAACCCCGCACTGGTGGCGTTCCTCGCGGGCGCCGACTACGCGCAGGGCGTGCCGACGCAGGCCGGGGCATCCGACGTGATCGCCGCCTTCAACACCCAGCTGGAGACGCTGAAGACATCCGATCCGAAGACGATCCTCGACAAGGTGCAGAGCAACCTCGAGGCGCTGAAGTAGCAGTGCCATGAGCGCAACAGCCAGCCAGGCGAAGCCCTCCGCCCGCGAGGCGACCCGGCACCCAGCCGGGATCCGCAAGGGCGAGCGGCTCGCCGGCTGGCTGTTCGTGCTCCCCGTCATCCTCATCCTCGGCGTGTTCCTGTTCATCCCGGTGCTGATGGCCCTGTGGGTGAGCTTCTCCGACTGGAGCGGGCGCGGCAGCCCACTGGCCCCCGGGGTCGGGTTCATCGGTCTCGAGAACTACGCCGACATCACCACCGGCGGCGGGCTGGCCGAGAGCAACTTCGGCACCTCGCTGCGCAACAACGCCTGGTACGTCATCCTCGTGGTGCCGCTCCAGACGGCGCTGTCGCTGCTGCTCGCGGTGCTCGTCAGCCGGCAGATCCTGCGCGGCCGCGGCTTCTTCCGCACCGCGTTCTACTTTCCGTCGGTCACGAGCTCGGTCGCGATCACCGTCCTGTGGCTGTTCCTGTTCTCGACCACCGGCGTCGTGAACCAGATCATCGCGTGGTTCGGGGCCACCGGCCCCAACTGGTTCAACGAGCCGCGCGGGCTCGTGCACCTCGCGCTCGAGGGTGTGGGGGTGACCACCCCGCCCCCCGCGCTCACCGCCGGGGGCTTCCTCGGCATCACGTGGTGGGACTGGATCGCCGGGCCCTCCGTGGCGATGTTCGCGCTCATCCTGATGGCGATCTTCACCACCAGCGGCACGTTCATGTTGCTGTTCATGGCCGCCATCCAGAGCATCGATCCCTCGCTCGCCGAGGCCGCGATGGTCGATGGCGCGAACGCCTGGCAGCGCTTCTGGCGCGTCACCCTGCCGCAGCTGCGACCCGCGCTGTTCACCGTGCTCACGCTCGGGCTGATCGGCTGCTGGCAGGTGTTCGACCAGATCTACACCGGCACGCAGGGCGCGCCGGGCAACACGACGCTCACCCCGGCGTACCTCTCGTACCAGGCGGGCTTCCAAGACCAGAAGTGGGGCGATGGCGCGGCCATCGCGTTCATCCTCTTTCTGATCATCATCGCGTTCACGCTGCTGCAGCGCTGGGTGCTGCGCGACAAGCCCGTCTCGCGCCGCCGCATGCGCGCATACCTCCCCGGGCGCGTCACCCCGGGCGAGGCGCCGACTGGTGCGGCGACCCAGGGCGAGGCGGCGCCTGCGGCGAGCGCCGAGTCCAAGAAGGGCGCAGCATCATGAGCGAGCAGACCCTCCCCGCGGCGCTCCCGCCGATTCCGGCAGCGGCCCCGACGCCGACGCGCACGGGCCGCGCCGGGCGACGGCCGCCGCGCGCCCGCGTCGTGATCGCCGCGATCGCGCTCTACGCGGCGCTGATCGCGATCGCGCTCGTCTACATCTATCCGTTCCTCGTGCAGGTGGCGACATCGTTCAAGACGGATGCCGACGCCACCGCCGCCCCCGTCTCGCTCATCCCCAACCCGTGGTCGTTCGCGGCGTACGACAAGCTCTTCGCCAACAGCGACTTCCCGCTGTGGTTTCTCAACTCGGCGATCGTCACGGTCTGCGTGACCCTGGGGCGCGTGTTCTTCGTCTCGCTCGCCGGCTACGCGCTGGCGCGCCTGCACTTCCGCGGGCGCGCCACGGTGTTCGCAGTCGTCGTGGGAGTGATGGCCGTGCCCGGCGTCGTGCTGCTGATCCCGAAGTTTCTCGTGCTCAACCAGCTCGGCCTCTACAACACCTACATCGGGATGATCCTGCCGCTGCTGGTCGACGCCGCCGGCGTGTTCATCATGAAGAACTTCTTCGAGTCGATCCCGGTCTCGGTCGAGGAGCAGGCGCGCATCGACGGCGCCGGCACCTTCCGCATCTTCTGGTCGGTCGTGCTGCCGATGGCCAGGCCCGCGCTGATCACCATCGTGATCCTCTCGTTCCAGGGCTCGTGGAACGAGCTCGCCCACTTCATCGTGTCGGCCTCGAACCCCGCCCTGACCACCCTGACCAAGGGCGTCGCCTCGCTCGCCGCCGGTGCGCTCGGCTCGGGCAACCAGTACCCCCTCAAACTCGCCGCGGCGCTGATCATGACCATCCCGGTCGCCGTGATGTTCTTCATCTTCCAGCGCCGCATCATGAACGCCAGCGAAGGAGCCGTGAAGGAATGATTCCCTCAGCCACGGACCAGGACGCCAGCCGCCCCGAGCATCCGCCCCAGCGACCCGAGCAGCCCCTGCAGCCGCTGCTGCACGACGGCGTGATCGCCTATCGCGCGCCCACCCAGGTGTGGTCGCAGCCCGGGGGCGATCTCGGCGCCGCCGCGATCGACGGCATCTATCACGGCGACCTGCGGCATGTGCGCATCTGCACCCTTCGGTGCGACGAGCACGCGCCCGAGCCCATCGCCGTCTCGAGGCACGGCGCCTCGCGGGTCGCGTTCGAGGGCCTGCTGCGGCGCATCGACGACGCATCAGCTGACCCGAAGGTGCGACTGCGCCGGGATCGCCGGGTGAGCGACGGCCGAGTGACCGAGGCCGTGACCGTGCGCTCGCACCTGGCGGCCGCGATCGACACGATCGTCACGCTGCGCGTGGTGCCCGACTTCTCGCCGATGCAGGACATCAAGGCGGGGCTCGCCCGCGCGCGCGGCTGGTCGGTCGAAGAGTCGCTGGATGCCACGAGCCTCACCGTGCGCCTCGCGACCGCGTCGTTCGAGCTTCGCGCCCCGGGCGCACGGCTCGACGCAGACGGCGACGCGCTCCTCGCGTCGTGGCCGATTCGGATCGCGCCGTTCGGCAGCGTCGAGCTGGGCTGGTCGATCGCGCTCGACGACCCGAGCCTCGTCGTGCGCGGCGTGCCGAGCAACACCGACTGGATCCGGCCGGACGCGGTGGGGCGGGTGAGCGATCGGCGTCTGGCGAGGTGGCTCGACACCGCGCTGGGCGACCTCGACGCGCTGCGGCTCGCGCTGCCGGAGCATCCACGAGACGTGTTCTACGCCGCCGGCGCGCCGTGGTTCTTCACGCTGTTCGGGCGCGACTCGATCTGGACCGCACGGCTCTCGCTGCCCTTCGACCGCGAGGTCGCGGCGTCGACCCTGCGCGCGCTCGCGAGCATGCAGGGCACCGTCGACGACCCGGCCACCGCGCAGCAGCCCGGCAAGATCATGCACGAGCTGCGCAGCGCCGCCCTCGAGCTGCCCGGCGAGGGGGTGCGCCTGCCGCCCATCTACTACGGCACCGTCGACGCGACCGCGCTGTTCGTGTGCCTCGCGGTCGACGCGTGGCGCGCCGGGATGCCCGAGCACGAGGTTCGCGCGCTGCTGCCGGCCGTGCGGCGAGCGCTCGACTGGCTCGTGCACGAGGGCGACGGCGACGGCGACGGGTTCATCGACTACATCGACCGCACCGGGCACGGCCTCGCCAACCAGGGGTGGAAGGACTCGGGCGACTCGATCCAGTGGCGCGACGGCCGTCTCGCGGAGGGCCCGATCGCGCTGTGCGAGGTGCAGGGCTACGCCTACGAGGCCGCGCACGGCGCCGCCTCGCTGCTCGACACCCTCGGCGAGCCCGGCGGCGACGGGCTGCGCGAATGGGCGGCGGCGCTGAAGGCCCGGTTCGCGGCGTCGTACTGGGTGCAGACCCCCGAGGGGCGCTACCCGGCGATCGCGCTCGACGCCCACAAGCGCCCGGTCGATTCGCTCACCAGCAACATCGGCCACCTGCTCGGCACCGGCATCTGCTCGGCCGAGGAGGAGGCGCAGATCGCGCGCCTGCTCGTGACCGATGCGATGCGCTCCGGCTTCGGGGTGCGCACCATGTCGACGGGCGCGAAGGGGTTCTGGCCGCTGAGCTACCACGGCGGCAGCGTGTGGATGCACGACAGCGCGATCGTCGCCCGAGGCATGGAGCTCGCGGGGCGGCATGACGAGGCGCTGCTGGTGGTCGAGGAGCTGCTCGCCGTCGCCGAGGGGTTCGGCTACCGCGTGCCCGAGCTGCACTCGGGCGAGCCCGCGGCCGACACCGTGACGCCGGTGCCGTACCCGGCGGCCTGCCGCCCCCAGGCATGGTCGGCGGCCGCGGCGATCGTCTGCGCGAGCATCCTCGCAGCCTGAGCTCAGCGCCGGGCGATGAGCTCGGCGTGCGGCATCAGGAGCCACCCGGCGTCGTCGGCCGCCCACTCGCGCCAGCCGTCGGCGATGCGCTCGAGCGTGGTGCGGTCGGCGATGCCCCGTTCGATCGCGTGCGTCGCGAACTGCGAGGCGACCGCGCGCTCGGCCCACGAGCCGCCCCACCAGGCGCGCTCCTCGGGGCTCGAGAACACCCACACCGACGCGCTCGTCTCGACGCCGGCGAACCCTGCCTCCAGCGCCCAGGCCTTGAGGCGCCGCCCGGCCGCGGGCTCGCCGCCATTGCTGCGACTCA
Organism: Actinomycetes bacterium; assembly: GCA_029779645.1. Classification (GTDB taxonomy): domain Bacteria; phylum Actinomycetota; class Actinomycetes; order Actinomycetales; family Microbacteriaceae; genus Microbacterium. The sequence goes on from JAKPAC010000038.1 coordinate 16,023, forward strand.
CGCGCAGGTACACGTCGATCCAGGTGTCGAGCGCCGGCACCTGCGGAAACCAGATCATCCCCTCGTAGTCGACGTCGCGGGCGGCGACGATCCCGTCCGGGCCCGCGACGCGCCCGAACTCCCGCAGCGCCTCGACCGGCCGGGCCAGGTGCTGGAGCACCTGGTGCGCATGCACGACGTCGAAGCTGCCGTCGGCGGCGTCCAGCGCGTACGCGTCGCCGAGCCGAAACTCGAGGTTCGTCACGCGCTCGGCGGTCGCGAGGGCGCGGGCCTTCGCGACGATCTCGGCCGAGGCATCCACCCCGACCGTCTCGCCGGGCGCGACGAGCCGCGCCATGTCGACGGTGATCGTGCCGGGGCCGGCGCCCACGTCGAGCACCCGGACCCCGGGGCGCAGGTGCCGCAGGAGGTATGCGGCCGAGTTCTCGGCCGTGCGCCACTCGTGCGAGGCCAGCACGCTGGGGTGATGGCCGTGGGTGTAGCGTTCGGGATGCTGCGCGGCTGCCATGCGGTCAGCATAGGGTCGGCTCGCGCCATGTGACGGCCGCGACGCACGTCGAGATGACGTCGTTCCGCCGCGGGTGCGAAACTGGGCGCATGCCCCTCGAGATCCCCGAAGGCTCCGTTCGCGCGGACGCGATGCTCAGTCGCGCCGAGGCGTACAAGCTCGGGCAGAGCAAGCGCGCGGCGACCCCGCGAGACGCGCTGGCGGTGTTCTCGGCGACGGATGCCCCGGCCCCGGGTGTCGCCGAGGCGACGGCGGGCGAGCGCGACGTGGTCACCCACCTCGCGCAGCAGAACCTCACCCGCGACCCGGTGCTCGTGCCGCTGCGCATGGAGCGCATGCTCGCGAACCCGTTCGCGTTCTATCGCGGCACGGCGGGCCTGATGGCCCTCGACCTCGGCCGCGGCCCGCACTCGGGCATCATGGTCGCCGCGTGCGGCGACGCGCACATCAGCAACTTCGGCTTCTTCGCCTCCCCCGAGCGCAAGCTCGTCTTCGACCTGAACGACTTCGACGAGGCTGCGGTCGCGCCATGGGACTGGGACGTGAAGCGGCTGGTCACGAGCATCGTGGTCGGCGGGATGCACGCCGAGTACAGCGAGCGTGAGATCCGCAGGGCCGCCCGGCAGAGCCTGCGCGCGTATCGCAGCGGCCTGACGGCGCTGCAGAAGACGAGCCCGCTCGAGCGGTACTACATGCACGGCAACGTCGACTTCGCGCGCAACTCGCTGAGCTCGGAGGGGCAGAACCTCCTGCACGACGCGGTGAAGGCCGCCGGCAAGCGCACCGCCGAGCGGGTGGTGAGGCGCACGACCGATGTCGGCGCCGACGGCATCCTGCGCTTCGTCGAGCACCCGCCCACCATGACGCGCCTCGATCCTTCGGCGCTCGGCGAGGGCGCCTCGCGGGTCGAGCTGTTCGCGCAGTATCGCGAGACCGTGCCGCTCGACATCGACACCGTGCTCGCGCAGTACGCCCCCACCGACCTCGTCCGCCGCGTCGTCGGCGTCGGCAGCGTGGGAACCCAGTGCTTCCTGCAGCTGCTCCAGGGATCCGACGGCGACGCGCTGGTGCTGCAGGTCAAAGAGGCCTCGACCTCCGTGCTCGAGCGCTACGGCGGGATCGCCCAGCCGCCCCGCGTGACCGACGGGGTGGCCGCGCACGGGCAGGGCTTCCGCGTCGTGAATCTGCAGCGGATCCTGCAGGCGGTCTCCGACCCGTTCCTCGGCCACCTGCAGCGCGGCGAGCGCGACTTCTACGTGCGCCAGTTTCACGACATGAAGGGCTCGATCGAGCTCGAGGGCCTCGCCTTCCGCCCCTACCTCGACTATGTGCGCACCTGCGGTGCCATGCTCGCGCGCGCGCATGCGCAGAGCCCCACCGCGGGGCAGATCGTGGGATACCTCGGCACGCTGAATGCGGCGATCGACGCCATCATCGAATGGTCGTTCACCTACGCGCGGCAGTCGCTGCGCGACTTCGAGGCGGTGCGTGCCGCCCACCCCGACGCGCTCCTGCACGCTCCCGCGTAGGCGGCCGCTCGCTACGGCCCGGCGGGCGCGCTGGGGGCAAGCTCGACGCGCACCAGCATGCCGCCTTCGGCACGCGCCTCCAGGCGCAGCCGCGCGCGGAAGCGCTCGGCGATCGCCGCCACGATCGACAGCCCGAGGCCGTGCCCCGAGGCCGAGGGGGCGGACGCCCTGCCGGCGGCCCGCACGAACGGCTCGGTCAGCGATCGCACGGTGGCGGCGTCCACGAGCTCGCCGCTGTTCTCCACCATCACGACCGCGCCGCTGCCCGCACCCGCACCGGCCCGCACGCTGGCGGTCACCCAGCCGCCTTCGATGTTGTGGCGGATCGCGTTGTGCACGAGGTTGTCGAGCAGCTGCCGCGCGAGCACCGGCTCGACGTCGGCGAACGCGGGAGCGGCATCGACGGTCACCCGCACGCCCCGCACCGCGGCCTCGTCGGCGAGGTCGGCGACGGCCTCGCGCAGCAGCGGCGCGAGATCGATGCGCTCGGGATGCCGCGACGTCGCGTCGATCCGGGCCAGCTCCAGCAGCGCGCCCGCCGTCTCGATGCTGCGCTCGTTCATGGCGCGCAGCCGCTCCAGCAGTTCGAGCTCTGCGCCCGGCCTCGGCGCGACGGCGCGGGCGTGCTGCTCGATGGCGACGTCGAGCATGGCCCGGCTGGTCGCGAGCGGCGTGAGCAGCTCGTGCGAGGCGTTCGCGGCGAACCGGCGCGAGGCCTCGAACGAGCGCTCCAGCTGCGCGAGCATGGTGTCGAAGTTCGCGGCCAGCTCCGAGAGCTCGTCGCGCGGGCCGACGAGCCCGATGCGGTGCCCCAGATCGCCCTGCGCCGCCCGGTGCGCCGCCGCGTTGACGTACTGCAGCGGACGAAGCATCCGCCCGGCGACCGCCCAGCCCACCGCGATGCCGACGATCGCGAGCACGATCAGCACGACGAGCGAGGCGAGCAGGAGCAGATTGAGCAGCTGCTCGCTGGAAGCGACCAGCAGCTCGCTCGCGGGCGTGCTCGGCGTCGCGGGCTCGCCCACGTCGCCGCCGAGCATGGGCGGCGCGCCGCCCGGCTCGGGCGCGACGACCGACGGGGTCGTCGCCTCGGCCGCGAACTCGTACGTGGGCACGAAGCGCATGAAGACGTAGACCACGGCGAGCAGGATGACGCCGGCGCCGGTGAGCAGCGCCGAGTAGGTCAGCGCAAGCCGGGTGCGCAGCGTGGCCCGGTACCGGCGGGTGCCGCCGCCGGCCGCGTCAGGCGCCGATCGCATAGCCGATCCCCGCCACGGTCGTGATGATCGCCGGCTCGCCGAGCTTGCGCCGCAGCGTGCTGATCGTGACCTTGACCGACTGCGTGAAGGGGTTCGCGTTCTCGTCCCACGCCTTCTCGAGCAGCGTCTCGGCGCTCACCACACCCCCGCCCGCCCGCATGAGCTGCTCGAGCACCGCGAACTCCTTGGGCGTCAGCGACACCGGGCGCCCGGCCCGCGTCACCTCGTGCCGGAACGGGTCGAGCCGGAGGTCGCCGACCTGCAGCACGGGCGGCAGCGCCGTGAACTGGCGGCGATGCAGGGCGCGCAGCCGCGCGAGCAGCTCGGCGAACTCGAACGGCTTGCCGAGGTAGTCGTCCGCGCCGAGCTCGAGCCCGGCGACCCGGTCGTCGAGGTGCGCGGCGGCCGTGAGCATCAGCACCGCCGGGCCCGCCGGCTCCTGGGCGAGCCGGCGGCACACGTCGTCGCCGTGCACGCCGGGAATGTCGCGGTCAAGCACGACAACGTCGTAGTCGTTCGTCGCGACCGCGACGAGCGCCGCGTCGCCGTCACGGGCGACGTCGGCGGCGATCGCATCCAGCTCGAGACGCGCTCGAATCGCCTCGGCGAGAAACGCCTCGTCTTCCACGATCAGCACCCTCACGCAGCGGCTCTCCTCATCACGTCGAAACCTGCACGGCCCCAAGCAGTCAAACAGATCGACCTTGGCAAAAGGTAAAGGGGCGGCTTTACCTCCTCGCAACCCCGCCGCTGATGAAGTGGTGGTCTCGGGCGCATCGCCCGCCGCATCGATACGCAAGGAACCCGCACATGCCCTCCACCACCACCGCCGCCGCCGCCCGCCTCGCCCGACGCACGCGCTCGGGAGCGCTCGGATGCATCGCCGGCGCCGGGCTGCTGCTCGCGCTGAGCGGATGCGCGCCGGCCGCGACGCCCGAGTTGGAGTCGGGCTCGTACGAGCGCTCGGTGCAGGACTGGCGGATGAAGATCGACGACTGCATGCTGGCGGCGGGCTTCGACCTGCGTGCCGCTGGTGACACCGGCGAGCCCTCGGCGTCGATCGATCTGTCGCAGTTCGACATGGTCGCCTTCGACGCCGCCTACGCGGGGTGCATCGACGACATCGGCGACGCTCCGATCGACGAGAGCCTGCCCAGCGAGGAGGAGCTCTTCGAGTCGCAGCTGATCTTCGCGAAGTGCATGCGCGAGGCCGGATACGACTACCCCGACCCGGTGAAGGGCTCCGGCGGCATGGGGCCGGCCTTCGGCCCCGAGACCGACCCCGACGTCGTCGAGGCATGCTCGGCGGTCGCGTATGACGAGGCCGGCAGCAAGTGAGCACCGGCAGGCGCACCGCGATCACCATCGCCGCGACCGCCGTCGTGGTGATCGCCGCCGCCGTGCTCGGGTGGTTCCTGCTGCGCCCGTCAGGATCGGCCGGCGACGCATCGACGCCGCTCGACATCGAGACCGCGCAGGTCGAGCGCGGCGAACTGCGCGAGCAGCTGCGAGCGCAGGGCACCCTCGCATACGCCTCGCCGCACACCCTCGGCACGCCGCTGGGCGGCACGCTGACGGGTCTGCCTGCGATCGGCACGACGGTGGGCGCCGGGCAGGAGCTGTTCCGGGTCGACGACCGCCCGATCGTGCTCATGCTCGGCGAGCTGCCGGTGTGGCGCTCGTTCGAGTCGGGCATGAGCGCCGGCCGCGACGTGCTGCAGCTCGAGACGAACCTCGCCGCGCTCGGGTTTCTCAGCCGCACACCCGACGAGAAGTTCGACTGGCACACCAGCCGCGCGGTCGAAGACTGGCAGAAGTCGGTCGGCCTCGATCGCACAGGCATGATCGAGCTCGGCCGCATCGTCTTCGCTCCCACCGAGCTGCGCGTCGCCGCGCACGAAGCCGCGATCGGCGCGCCCGCCGGCGAGCAGCTGGTCGCGGTGACGAGCACCGCGAAGCAGGTGCAGGCGTTCGTCGACACCGCGCAGCAGGCGCTGGTCGAGGTGGGAGCCGTCATCGAGGTGACCCTGCCCGGCGGCATCCCGAGCGAAGCGACCGTCGTCGCGACCGGCGCACCCGTCGAGCGCGACGGGGCCAGCGGCAAGACGCTGAAGATTCCCGTCACGCTCACACTGAATGACCCCGAGGCCGGCGCTGCGCTCGACAACGTCTCGGTGAGCCTGCGGCTCACGGTCGTGCGCGCCGAGGACGCGCTGATCGTGCCGGTGTCGGCGCTGCTCGCGCAGCCGGGCGGCGGGTTCGCGGTGCAGCTCGTGACCGGGGAAGCCGCAGCGGGCGGCGCCCCGGGCTCGGGAAAGCCGGGCCCCGCCACGACACTGGTGCCGGTCGAGCTCGGCGCCTTCGCCTCCGGGTTCGTGGCCGTCACGGACGGCGCCCTCGCCGAGGGCGACGTCGTGGTGGTGGCCAAGTGAGCCGGCCCGTGGTCGAGCTGCGCGGCGTCACGCGCAGCTTCGGCGCGCCCCCGACGGTCGCCCTTGCCGGGGTCGACCTCACCGTCGACGAGGGCGAGCTGCTGGCGATCGTCGGGCCGAGCGGCAGCGGCAAGTCGACCATGCTGAACATCATCGGCTCGCTCGATCGCGCATCCTCCGGCACCGTTCGCATCGCGGGGCACGACATCGGCGGCATGAGCGACGCCGAGCTCTCGGCGCTGCGGGCCTACACGATCGGCTTCGTGTTCCAGCAGTTTCACCTCGCCGAGGGCGTCACCGCGCTCGACAACGTCGCCGCCGGCCTGCTGTACACGGGGCTGCCGGCGCGCCGCCGCCGCGAGCGCGCGCAGCGTGCCCTCGAGCAGGTCGGCCTTGGCGAGCGCGTCGGCCACCGGCCCCACCAGCTCTCGGGCGGCGAGCGCCAGCGAGTCGCGATCGCCCGCGCGGTGGTCGGCGAGCCGCAGCTGCTCCTGGCCGACGAGCCGACCGGGAGCCTCGACACGCGATCCGGCACCGACGTCCTCGAGATTCTGCGCGGGCTACACTCCGCGGGCACCACCGTGCTCGTGATCACCCACGACAACGACGTGGCCGCGCAGATGCCGCGCCGCGTGCACGTCCGTGACGGCCGCATCGTCTCCGACGAGCGCTCCGCCCCGGCTGGAGCCGCCGCATGAGCCGCATCGACGCCCAGCCCGTCGACGAGACGCACGAGGCGCGCCTGATACCACCCGCGGCCCCCGCGCGCCCGAAGCGCTCCGTCCTCCGGCCAGGCGACCTCTTCTCGCTCGGCCTGCACGGTCTGAAGGCGCGCCCGATGCGCGCGATCCTCGCGTCGCTCGGCATCGCCATCGGCATCGCCGCGATGATCTCCGTCGTGGGCATCTCGACGTCCAGCCAGGCGCTCGTCAAGGAGAAGCTCGCCGCGCTCGGCACGAACCTGCTCACCGTCACGGCGGGCACCGACCTGTTCGGGGCGGCAGCGCCGCTCCCGGAGGGTGCACTGGCTTCGATCCGCCGCATCCCGGGCGTTGAGCATGCCGGGTCGACGGCCACGCTCGAGGGCATCGGCGTGTACCGCAGCGTCGAGATCGAGGCATCCCGAACCGGCGGCCTGAGCGTGGCGGCCGCAGATCCCGGGCTGCTCGCCGCGACTGGCGCCAGGCTGCTCGATGGCGCGTGGCTGAACGAGGCCACCGCCCGGTTTCCGACCGTCGTGCTCGGCCACACCGCGGCCGAGCGGCTCGGCCTGCAGCAGGCGGGCGCGCTCGTCTGGCTCGGCGGGCACGAGTTCAGCGTCATCGGCATCCTCGATCGCTCGCTGCTCGCGCCCGAGCTCGACACCTCCGCGCTCATCGGAGCGCCGATCGCCGCGGAGCTGTTCGGCTTCGACGGCAGCCCGACCACCATCTACGAGCGCTCCGACGAAGCGCTCGTAGACGAGGTGCGAGCGCTGCTGCCCGGCACCGTGAACCCCGCGGCGCCGAACGAGGTCAAGGTCAGCCGCCCATCGGATGTGCTGGCCGCGAAGAACACGGTCGACCAGGCGTTCACCGGGCTGCTCGTCGGCGTCGGCTCGATCGCGCTGCTCGTCGGCGGCATCGGCGTCGCGAACACGATGGTGATCTCGGTGCTGGAACGCCGCCGCGAGATCGGCCTGCGCCGCTCGCTCGGCGCGACCCGACGCCACATCCGCCTGCAGTTTCTGTTCGAGGCCGTGCTGCTCTCGGCGCTCGGAGGGCTCGCGGGCACCGTGCTCGGGTGGGTGATCACCGCGATCGCCGCCGGCGCGAACGGGTGGAGCCTCGCCGTTCCGCCCCTGGTGCTCATCGCCGGCGTGCTCGTGACGATCGCCGTCGGAGCGATCGCGGGCGTGCTGCCGGCCGTGCGCGCGGCGCGCACCTCGCCGACCGCGGCGCTCAGCGGGTAGCCCGCGGGGCCTGCCCCCGACCGCCTGATGCGACACCCCCATGCGGGGCGCGCCGCACCGGAGGAAGATGAGGCCATGGCACGCTTTCTGCTCACTGCGATGCCGTTCACCGGACACGTCACCCCGATGGCGGCAGTCGCCCGCGAGCTCGTCGGCCGCGGGCACGAGGTGCGGTTCTACACGGGCAGCCGCTTTCGAGCGCGCGTCGAGGCCGCGGGCGCCACGCTGGTGCCGTGGCGGCAGGCCCCCGATTTCGACGAGCATGACCTGCCGGCCACGTTCCCCCGCCTGCTGGGCAGGAAGGGCTTCCGTCAGCTGTTCATCAACATGATCGACTGCTTCATCGCGACCGCACCGGCGCAGCTCGACGACCTCGAAGCCGAGTGGGCGCGCGCGCCGTGGGACGCGCTGGCCGCGGACGAGACCTCGATCGGCGCCGTGCTGTTCAGCGAGAAGCTGAGCCTGTCGTGGGCGACGGTCGCCGTGCTGCCGCTCATGATCAGCGGCAGTGCCGGTCCCCCGAGCGGCATGGGCATCGTTCCCGGAACGAACCCGCTGACGCGCACCCGCGACGCGGCCCTGCGCGGGGTGTCCCCGCTGATCTCGCGGCCGCTGGTCACCGCCATCGACGAGGCGCGAAGCGCCGTCGGGCTGCCCGCGCGGCGCCAGATGATGCAAGACCTGGTCTTCTCGCGGGTGCTGGTCGCGGCATCCGGCGCGCCCCTGCTCGATTATGACCGCGCCGACCGGCCGCCGCACCTGCACTTCGTCGGCGAGCTCGGCGCAGCCGAAGCGCCGGCACCGACCTCTCGCATGCCCGGATGGTGGCCTGATCTCGCCGGCCGCCGCGTCGTGCTGGTCTCGCAGGGCACCCTGAACATCGACCCGAACGAGCTGATCCGCCCCACGCTCGCGGCGCTCGCCGGCCACGACGTGCTCGTCGTGGCGACGACCGGCGTGCCGGGGCGAGACGTGCTCCCGTTCGCCGTGCCCGCGAATGCGCGCGTCGCCGGGTTCGTGCCGTTCGCAGCGCTCCTGCCGCTCGTCACGCTGATGGTGACGAACGGCGGCTGGGGCGGCACGCTCGCGGCGCTGAGCCGAGGCATCCCGCTCGTGATCGCCGGCGGCGACCTCGACAAGCCCGAGATCGCGGCACGCGTGGCGTGGTCGGGCGCCGGCGTGAACCTGCGCACGGGCACGCCCTCGGCGCACATCGTCGGCGAGGCCGTCGACCGTGTGCTCGGCGATCCCGCGTTCCGGCGCGCGGCGGCCCGGGTCGGCGCCGAGCTGCGCTGGCTCGGCGGCGCCTCACGCACGGCGGAGCTGCTGGAGTCGCGGCTGCTCGCCTCGGCCTGAGCCGGCGCGCCAGCCTGCTGCCCTTGCTGGGCTCAGGCCGCCGCTGCTGGCGGGGCCACCGTGTGACGCCGGACCGGACGGCGCGACGCGGGCGGGTCGTCTCCGCTGCGCCGCGTCGCCCAGCACCGCCGCGCGCCCAGCCTCGCGCCCGATGTGAGCGCGGCGTGAGGCTCTGGCTGATTTCTGTATGGGTTCCGTGAGGACGCCTGCGCCGGCCCGAGCGGCGGGTGTTTGCTCTGGAGTTGCGCCCGCATCTCGGGCGTGCGGCGAGTGCTCGCGCTGTCGCTGTCGTCGGAATGGAGCTGCTTGTGCTTGACATCGTGTACGTGCTCGGTGTGATCGTCCTGTTCGTCCTCGTCGGTCTCCTCGGAAAGGCGGTGGCGAAGCTGTGATCGTCTTCCAGCTGCTCGCCGCGGCCCTGGGGCTCGCGGCGATCGTCTACCTCGTGGTCGCGCTCGTGCACCCGGAGCGCTTCTGATGACCTGGCTGCATGCCCTCCTCGCGCTCGCGACGGTGGCCGTCATCCTGGGCGTCGCCTACCGACCGTTCGGCGACTACATGGCGTGGGTCTACACCTCGCACCGAGACTGGAAGCTCGAGCGCGGGATCTACGCGGTCATCGGAGTCGACCCGAAGAGCGAGCAGACCTGGCAGGCGTACCTGCGCGGCGTGCTCGCGTTCTCGGCGGTCGGTCTGCTCATCGTCTACGCTCTGCAGCGCCTGCAGCAGTGGCTGCCGTACTCCCTCGGGCTGGGGGCGCCGTCTGAGCATCTGTCGTTCAACACGGCGGCCTCGTTCGTCGGCAACACGAACTGGCAGTCCTACTCGCCCGAGCTCACCCTCGGCTACACGGTCCAGCTGGCGGGACTCGCGGTGCAGAATTTCGCCTCCGCGGCGGTCGGGATGTCGGTCGCGATCGCGCTGGTGCGCGGCCTCGCGTACCGCCGCTCGGGCACGATCGGCAATTTCTGGGTCGACCTCATCCGCGGCACGCTGCGCATCCTGCTGCCGATCGCGGCGCTCGGCGCGATCGTCCTGATGATCGGCGGCGTCATCCAGAACTTCAACGGCTTCACGACGGTCACCACCATCACCGGTGCCACGCAGACGATCCCTGGCGGCCCGACCGCCTCGCAGGAGGTCATCAAGCTGCTCGGCACCAACGGCGGCGGATTCTTCAACGCCAACTCGTCGCACCCGTTCGAGAACCCTGCGGCCTGGACGAACGTGTTCCAGGTGCTGCTCATGCTCGTGATCCCCTTCGCCCTGCCCCGCACCTTCGGCCGGATCGTGGGCGAGAACCGCCAGGGGTACGCGATCCTCGCGGTGATGGCGGTCCTCTACGCAGCGTCGTTCGGCATCCTCACGGCACTGGAGAGCGCCGCGATGGGCACCGCGCCGCAGCTCGCGGGCGGGGCGCTGGAGGGCAAGGAGCAGCGATTCGGCATCGTCGGATCGACGCTGTTCGCCACCACCAGCACCGGCACCTCCACGGGCGCCGTGAACTCCATGCACGACTCGTACACGGCCTTGGGCGGGATGATGCCGATGTTGAACATGATGCTCGGCGAGGTGTCTCCGGGTGGCGTCGGCTCCGGCCTCTACGCGATCCTGATCCTCGCCGTCATCGCCGTGTTCATCTCCGGGCTGCTCATCGGGCGCACCCCCGAATACCTGGGCAAGCAGATCGGCCCGCACGAGATCAAGCTCGCCGCCCTGTACATCCTCGTGATGCCGACCCTCGTGCTCGCCGGCACGGCGCTGAGCTTCGCCCTCCCCGGCATCCGGGACGACGTCGCCAACACGTCGATCTGGAACCCCGGCGCCCACGGCATGTCCGAGGTGCTCTATGCATTCACCTCGGCGGCGAACAACAACGGCTCCGCGTTCGCGGGACTCACCGCGAACACCCCATGGCTGAACACCGCGCTGGGCGTGACGATCCTGCTGGGCCGGTTCGTGCCGATCGTCTTCGTCCTCGCCCTCGCCGGCTCGTTCGCCGCCCAAGACAAGGTCCCGACCACGTCCGGAACCCTGCCCACGCACCGCCCGGTGTTCATCGGGCTGCTGACCACGGTCACCGTCCTCGTGACCGCACTGACCTTCTTCCCCGTTCTCGCGCTAGGTCCGCTAGCGGAAGGGCTGATGTAACCCATGTCCACCACCATCGCCGTCCCCCGCCCGGGCACCACGGTCACCCCGACGCGAAAGGGGGGATTCACCTGGGCTCTCGTCCGGGAGGCCCTGCCAGGCGCGTTCCGAAAGCTCAACCCCAAAGCACAGTGGCGCAACCCCGTGATGTTCCTCGTCTGGGTGGGCGCCGCCCTCACCACGGTGCTCGCGATCGCCGAGCCCTTCATCGGCGGTCCCGCCGATTCCGGCGGGACCGCCGTGCCGTGGTCGTTCACCTGGGTCATCATGGTGTGGCTGTGGCTGACCGTGCTGTTCGCGAACCTCGCCGAGTCCGTGGCCGAGGGTCGGGGCAAGGCGCAGGCGAAGGCGCTGCGCGAGACCCGCACGAACACGATGGCCGACCGGGTCGTCGGCTACGACCCCTCCGCGGACGCCGCCGCCGAACGAGCGGCAACCGAGCAGATGCCCTCCTCGGCGCTCACCGTCGGCGACGTCGTCGTGGTGACCGCCGGCGCGCTGATTCCCGGCGACGGCGACATCGTCTGGGGCATCGCTTCGGTCGACGAATCCGCGATCACCGGAGAGTCGGCACCGGTCGTGCGCGAATCCGGTGGCGACCGCTCCGCCGTGACCGGCGGCACCAGGGTGCTCTCCGACCGGATCGTCGTCCGCATCACCTCAAAGCCCGGAGAGACGTTCGTCGACCGGATGATCTCGCTGGTCGAGGGCGCCACGCGGCAGAAGACGCCGAACGAGATCGCGCTGAGCATCCTCCTCGCGTCGCTGTCGATCATCTTCGTCGTGGTCGCGCTCACGCTGAACCCGATCGCGTCCTACGCCGCCGCTCCTGTCAGCGTCACCGTGCTGGCCGCGCTCCTGGTGTGTCTCATCCCGACGACCATCGGCGCACTCCTTTCGGCGATCGGCATCGCAGGCATGGACCGGCTCGTGCAGCACAACGTGCTGGCGATGTCGGGGCGCGCGGTCGAGGCGGCCGGCGACGTGACGACCCTGCTGCTCGACAAGACGGGCACCATCACCTACGGCAACCGCCGCGCCCACGCGTTCCTGCGCCTCGACGGAGTCGAGGAGGCAGCGCTCGTGCGTGCGGCGGTGCTCGCCTCGCTCGCCGACCCCACCCCTGAAGGCGTGTCGATCCTGGAGCTCGCCGAGCGGGAACACAGCCAGATCGACCGCGGGGCCATCGGCGAGATCGTCCCGTTCACCGCGCAGACCCGCATGTCTGGCCTGGACCTGGCTGACGGCACCCAGATCCGCAAGGGCGCCGGCTCGGCCGTGATGGCCTGGCTGGAGCAGGACGGGCAGTCTCTGCCTTCGTCGCTGGTCGCCGGACTCGATGCCCACGTCGAGCGCATCGCCCAGTCCGGGGGCACCCCCCTGGTCGTCGCGACGAAGGATGCCGCCGGGGAGGGACGCCTGCTCGGCGTCGTGCACCTGAAGGACGTCGTCAAGGAGGGTCTGCCGGCGAAGTTCGCCGAGATGCGCGCGATGGGCATCCGCACCGTGATGATCACCGGAGACAACCCGCTGACCGCCGCGGCGATCGCGAAGGAAGCCGGCGTCGATGACGTGCTCGCCGAAGCCACTCCCGAAGACAAGCTCGCCTACATCCGCAGGGAGCAGGAGGGCGGCAAGCTCGTCGCGATGACCGGCGACGGCACCAACGACGCACCGGCCCTTGCGCAGGCCGACGTCGGCGTGGCGATGAACTCCGGCACCTCGGCGGCGAAAGAGGCGGGCAACATGGTCGACCTCGACAGCGACCCGTCCAAGCTCATGGACATCGTGCGAATCGGCAAGCAGCTGCTGATCACCCGTGGCGCGCTGACGACCTTCTCGATCGCGAACGACGTTGCGAAGTACTTCGCCATCATCCCCGCCATGTTCATGGGCGTGTACCCGCAGCTCGCGGCGCTGAACGTCATGGGGCTGCACTCCCCCGCCTCAGCGGTGCTCTCCGCGGTCATCTTCAACGCGGTGGTGATCGTGTTCCTGATCCCGCTCGCCCTGCGCGGGGTGAAGTACCGCGTGGGCGATGCCTCCAGCATCCTCGGACGCAACCTCGCGATCTACGGGCTCGGCGGCCTCGTCGCCCCGTTCATCGGCATCTGGATCATCGACCAGCTCGTCCGCCTCATCCCCGGCTTCTGAACCTCGGCAAAGGACACCCATCATGCACGCACAGGCTCGCGGACTCGGGCGCACCATCCTGGTCGCCGCCCGCACCATGGCCCTCTTCACGATCGCACTCGGCATCGGATACACGCTCGTCATCACCGGCGTGGGGCAGCTTGCCCTGCCGGCCCAGGCCAACGGCTCGATGCTGACCGGCCCGGGCGGCGATCCGGTCGGCTCGGCGCTGATCGGGCAGTCGTTCGTCGACGCCGACGGCGCCCCGCTGCTTGAGTACTTTCAGTCGCGCCCGTCGGCCGCAGGCGACGGCTACGACGCGGACGCGTCGTCGGGCTCGAATCTCGGGCCCGAGCACGACGATCTCATCCGTGCGATCGGCGAGCGCAAGACGCAGGTCGCCGCGTTCAACGGCGTCGCCGAAGAGGAGGTGCCGGTCGACGCGGTGACCGCGTCCTCGTCGGGGCTCGATCCGCACATCAGCCCCGCGTACGCCGCGATCCAGATCGATCGCGTCGCCAGGGCGCGCGGGATTCCCGCCGAGCAGATCCGGTCGCTGGTCGCGGCGCACACCCGCGCCCCCGACGCGGGCTACCTGGGAGAATCAAGGGTCAACGTGCTGGAGCTCAACATCAGCCTGGACGAATTGGAGGGCTGACCATGCCGAAGCGAGGACAGCTTCGAGTGCTGCTCGGCGCTGCCCCCGGTGTCGGCAAGACCTTCACCATGCTGGAGGACGGTCGGCGCCTGCTCAAGGACGGGAAGGACGTCGTCGTCGGGATCGTGGAAACCCACGGACGCGCCGCGACCGCGGCGGCGACGGAGGGACTCCCCGTCGTGCCGCGCGCCCGCATCGAGCATCGCGGCATCGAGCTCGAGGAGATGGATCTCGAGGCGGTGCTGCGCCGCCGGCCCGCGATCGCCCTGGTCGACGAGCTCGCGCACACCAACGCGCCGGGTTCGAGCAACCCGAAGCGCTGGCAGGACGTCGAGGAGCTCCTGGCCGCCGGGATCGATGTGATCTCGACCCTGAACATCCAGCACATCGAGTCGCTCAACGACGTGGTCGAGCAGATCACCGGCGTCCCGCAGCGCGAGACGGTGCCCGACAGCTTCCTGCGCGCCGCAGAGCAGATCGAGGTCGTCGACCTCGCCCCGCAAGCCCTCCGCGACCGTCTCAACGGGGGCTTCGTCTACCCCGCCGAGCGCATCGACGCGGCCCTGTCGAACTACTTCCGGCTCGGCAACCTCACGGCGCTGCGCGAGCTCGCACTCATCTGGCTGGCAGACGAGGTCGATCAGGCGCTGAAGGGATACCGCAGGGATCACGGCATCGACAGCACCTGGGAGGCGCGCGAACGCGTCGTCGTCGCGCTGACCGGGGGGCCAGAGGGCGACACCCTGCTGCGGCGCGGCGCACGCATCGCGGCACGCTCGGCTGGCGGAGAGCTCATCGCCGTGCACATCACGAGCCAGGACGGCCTCCGCACCGGCGACCCCGGCGTCTTCGCCGAGCAGCGCGCGCTCGTCGAGAAGCTCAACGGCACCTACCACCAGGTCGTCGGCGAAGACGTCCCGACCGCGCTCGTGGAGTTTGCGCGCTCGGTCAACGCCACCCAGCTCGTCCTCGGCGTGAGCCGGCGCGGACGCGTCGCCGCGGCCTTCTCCGGTCCGGGAATCGGTGCGACCGTCGTTCGCGAGTCCGGCGATATCGACGTCCACATGGTCAACCACGCCGCCGCCGGCCGCCGCTTCGCGCTGCCCCCGATCACCGGGGCGCTCACCCGCCGACGCCGCGTCTTCGGATTCGTCATCGCGCTCCTCGGCGGCCCGGCGCTCACCGCGCTGCTCACGCTCTGGCGAAACGCCGACTCCATCACGACCGACGTGCTCAGCTACCAGCTGCTCGTCGTCATCGTCGCCCTCGTCGGCGGCATCTGGCCCGCGCTGTTCGCGGCCGTGCTGTCGGGAATCACCCTCGACTTCCTCTTCATCGAGCCGCTGTACACGATCCACATCCACCAGCCTCACCACTTCCTGTCGCTGGTGCTGTACGTGGTCATCGCGAGCCTCGTGAGCTTCATCGTCGACCGGGCCGCGCGCTACACCCGCGCCGCGCGCCGGTCAGCCGCCGAGTCCGAGCTCATCCAGACGATCGCGGGCAGCGTCCTGCGCGGCGACAACGCGATCCAGGCGCTCCTCGACCGCACCCGCGAAGCCTTCCACCTCCCATCCGTTCGCCTCATGCGCGGCGCGGACGTGGTCGCACACTCGGGCGAGCCGCTGCCCGACAGCGCCCACACCAGCATGCGCATCACCGAGGAGGTCAGCCTCGAGCTGTACGGCCGCAGCCTCGCTGCGGCAGAACAGCGCCTCCTCGCCGTCGTCGCCGCACAGCTCACCGCCGCGCTCGAACACCAGCACCTCACCCAGACGGCCAAGCAGATCGAGCCGATCGCCGCATCCGACCGGGTGCGCGGAGCGCTGCTCTCCGCGCTCAGCCACGACCTGCGCCGCCCGCTGGCCGCGGCCACCGCGGCGGTGGGCGGGCTCCGGGCCGCGGGCACCAACCTGGCCGCGGCAGACAAGGAGGAGCTCCTCGACACCGCCAACGAGAGCCTCGCCGCGCTCGCGACGCTCGTCACCGACCTGCTCGACGTCAGCCGCCTGCAGGCCGGGGCACTGAGCATCGCCGATATTCCGATCGACCCCAGCGAGGCCATCGCCCCGGCGCTTGACGAGGTGCGCCTCGGCCCCACCGATATCACACTGGGCCTCGCGCACGGCGACGCGCTCGTGCACGCCGACCCCGTGCTCCTGCAGAGGATTCTCGTGAACCTGCTCAGCAACGCCCATCGCTACACCCCGGCGGGCACCCCGATCCACGTCAGCACCAGCACGTTCGGCGACCGGCTCGAGATCCGCATCGTCGACCGCGGACCGGGCATCCCCCGTGAGAAGCTGGACGACATCTTCGTGCCCTTCCAGCGTCTCGGCGATACCGACAACACCACCGGCCTCGGCCTCGGCCTCGCGCTCTCGCGCGGGTTCATCGAAGCGATGCACGGCACACTCACCCCTGAAGACACACCCGGCGGCGGGCTCACCATGGTCATCTCCCTCCCCACCGTCAGCGAGGAGCGCAAATGAGAATCCTGCTCGCAGACGACGACCCGCAGATCGTCCGCGCGCTGCGCATCACGCTCACCGCGAAGGGCTATCAGGTCTTCACGGCCTCGAACGGCGCCGAGGCGATCGCCGCCGCGATCGACCACCGCCCCGAGCTCTGCCTCATCGACCTGGGCATGCCGGGGCTCGACGGGATCGCAGTCATCCAGGGCATCCGGGGCTGGTCGCAGGCACCCATCCTCGTCGTCTCGGGTCGCGCCGGCGCGGCCGACAAGGTCGAAGCGCTCGATGCCGGCGCCGACGACTACATCACCAAGCCGTTCGCCGTCGAAGAGCTTCTGGCCCGAATCCGCGCGCTCACGCGCCGGGTCGCGCAGGAGGACGCCAGCCCGGTGGTGCGGCTGGGCCCGGTCACCGTCGACCTCGCCGCCCACAGCGTCACGCGCGACGAGCCAGACGGCCCGCGGCAGATCCGGCTCACGCCGACGGAATGGCAGTTCATCGAGATCCTCATCCGCAATGCCGGCAAGCTCGTCACCCGCCAGACCATTCTCACCACGATCTGGGGCACCGAGCACGCGGAGGACTCCGGCTACCTGCGCCTGTACATCTCGCAGCTGCGCCGCAAGCTGGAGCAGGATCCAGCCAATCCGGCGCACCTGCTGACCGAGCCGGGCATGGGCTATCGCCTGGTGGGCATGACCACCTGATCCTGGGCGCGCAGCGCAACGGAAGCACCGCTGATGCGTCCGGTCGGGCGCATCTGGAACGCATGACCTTGCGCTGCCGCACGGTCGAGTCGGCCTCGGCGGCGACGCCCTGCCGGATGGCGTACCCCGCGAACAACACGTCGTCGCTGGTGAGCTCGTATGGACGCTGGGAGATGAGCGCGTGCTGAAGTGCCGTGCAGAACAACGAAACCCTGCCCCGCGTGGAAGCGGCGCAGGGTTGCGATGTTGCAGACGATGGTGGACCTCTCGACTGCTGACGCAGAAAAATGGGGACCACTGTTGGAACTACCTCGAGGATCACTAGAACCTCGATCCGCGCCTGATTATGAGGGAGTCGCGGCAATCCGTCAACGGCAACGGCGGTTGACCCCCGACGAGCTCAAGCAAGTTGTCGAGCGCTACAAAGCTGGCGCGACTGTGTATGAACTCGCCGCCGAGTTCGGCTGCCACAGAGCGACGATCGCCGAGCGGTTGAAGTTGGCAGGCGTCACCATGCGGCACCAGCCCACAACGACCGAGCAAGTTGACGAGATCGTTCGTCTTTACGAGTCAGGACTGTCAATGGCGAAGGTCGCCGAGCAAGTCGGCGTCTCGGCGCGCACGGTGTTCAACTACCTGCGCGAAATCGGTGTTCAGACTCGCGATGCCCACGGGCGCGCTCGATAGGTCACTCAGCTCCCAGCCTTCGAGTCAACGTATCGAAACACCGTGCGCGCCGAATCGATCGCGAGTTGAGCTTCGGCTTCACCCAGCAGGGATTCGTTCGGATGCGCAAGGCTGGCGTTGTTCCTGATTGTGTTCAAGGCATCCAGCGCGGTGCTCATCGACATGACCATTCGGCGCGCTTCATCGCCGAAAGAAATGGTCTCTTGAAAGCGAGGATGGTTCTCCCGGAGTGCCTTTAGCAACGCGGTGATCGATAGATCACCGCTCGGCAGTGAGATATTTGCTGCGACGCAAAGCCCGCGAAGGTGTCCGTGCAGGGCAGTGTGGACGCGATCAACTGCGCTCGCAGCGCGACCCTCCCGGATCAAGACTTCGGCGTCGCCGAGAGCAGCCCGGACGACATCGCTGGTTTGGGCGGGCGTCGGGCTTGCGACTCCATCGTTGACAGAAAGCGCATCCAAAGAATCCAGCGCGGCGCGAGTGAGCTGTCCAACGTGCTGGCGGCGAGATGCATACGATCCTAAATTCTGTGAGTAGTAGCCATGCCACTCCCAGAGCGTCCGCCAAGGAAACGGCGGGTCTAGCTGGAGTCGCCGGAAATTGGCGACTAGGACACGATCGTTTGCCTGGTAATCGGCGTCAACATCCTGAATACGCGATCCGCCGGTTCCTGTCGTAACGATGACATTTGACTGACGTTGGACTAGCTCTCTGAGCTGTTCGGTCGAAAACGGCTGCACCACTTATCGATTCCTCCCGTTGCTAGTCATCGACATCCTCCATGCTGACCTTGCCCTCGAGTACCGCAAGTACCT
>JAKPAC010000008.1 GCA_029779645.1 Actinomycetes bacterium
CCTGGTCGCCGAGGTGCTGCGCGTCGCCGCGATCCACAGCGGCGGCCGGCGCAGCGGCGGAGCATCGCGTCGTGGCAGCCCGTCCACTTTCGGCCGGGGCCGCACGGCATTCGCGCGCAGCCGTCTGTTTGGCTCGGGCCGGCGCGTCATGGTCAAGATGCTGCCCGTTACCACGCGCAGCCGGGGCGGCCGGCGAATGGCGCCGCTGTCCGCGCACGTCGCCTATCTGAAGCGTGAGGGCGTCACCCGCGACGGCTCGCCGACGCGCATGTTCGATGCGGCCGGGGACAACGCTGACGATCGCGGTTTCACCGAGCGGTGCAAGGATGACCGGCACCATTTCCGGGTCATCGTGTCGCCGGAGGATGCCGCCGACCTGACCGACCTGCGTGAATACACGCGCGACCTGATGCGGCAGATGGAGGCGGACTTGGGGACGCGGCTCGATTGGGTTGCGGTCGATCACTGGAACACAGACAATCCGCACGTCCACTTGCTCGTGCGCGGCGTTACCGATCAGGGCGCCGATCTCGTTATCTCCCGCGACTACACCAGCCACAATCTTCGCTCGCGCGCGCAAGACCTGGCGTTCGCCGAGTTGGGGCCGAAGCCCGAAAATGAGGTGCAGCGCGCGCTCGACCGTGAGGTGACGGCGGAACGCTGGACCCGGCTCGATACCGAGATCCGGCGTTCTGCCGACGAGCTGGGCGTGATCGACCTGCGCCCCGAGCGCCCCGGCCCGGACGATCCGCGGCTCCGCCGTTTGATGGTCGGGCGCTTGCAGCATCTGGAGACGATGGGGCTCGCGGTCGAGGGAGATGCCGGCCAATGGGCGGTGGCGGAAGGCGCGGCGGCGAAGCTGCGCGAGCTGGGCGCGCGCGGCGACATCATCCGCACGATCGGCGCGGCGCTTGAACGACGGGGGCAGGACCGGCCGCTCGACAGCTACGCCGTCGTTAGCGGCGCGCCCGAGAAGCCGATCGCCGGCCGGCTGATCGACAAGGGGTTGCACGACGAGCTGACCGGCACCGCCTATGCCGTGATTGACGGCACGGACGGGCGCACCCACCATGCTCGCTTGCCCGGCATCGAGGCGCTGGAGCATAGCCCCAAGCTCGGCGGCATCGTCGAGCTGCGCGCGATCGGGCGGGCCGGCGAGGAGAAGCCGACGCTGGTGCTCGCCACGCGGTCTGACCTCGACCTCGCCGCGCAGATAAAGGCGCCCGGCGCGACCTGGCTGGACCATCGGTTGATCGAGCGTGGCGCCAGCGTCGCGGACGGCGGGTTTGGCGCGGAGGTGCGCCGCGCGATGGATGCGCGCACCGACCATCTCGTCAAGGAAGGGCTGGCGCGCAGGTTCGGCGAGCGGACGGTGTTCGAGCGCGGGATGCTCGACACGCTCCGCAAGCGCGAGCTGGACGCGGTTGGCGCGAAGATCGCGGGCGAGACCGGGCTTGCCTATCGGCTTGCCGGCTCCGGCGAGAAGATCGCCGGCGTCGTGCGCCAGCGCCTTGCGCTCGCATCCGGCCGCTTCGCCATGATCGACGACGGCCTCGGCTTCCGGCTCGTGCCTTGGGCCAGCACCCTCGAACAGCAACTCGGCCGTCAGGTGTCCGGCGTCGTCCGAGCTGGCGGCGGCATCGACTGGACGCTGGGCCGCAAGCGCGACCTTGGCATCTGAATCAGGAGACCTTCATGTCCGCGACCAAAATCCTTTGGGGCCAGATCATCATCGTGTTCCTGATCGTGCTCGCCGGGGTGTGGGGCGCGACACAATGGACCGCCGCCGCGCTCGCCTATCAGCCCGAGCTGGGGCCACCTTGGTTCGAGGCGTTCGGCTGGCGGGTTTATGCGCCGCCCGCTTTCTTTTGGTGGTGGTTCAGCTTCGACGCCTATGCGCCCCGCATATTCCTGACGGGCGCCTATATCGCTGCGTCCGGCGGGTTCGCGTCGATCGCGGTCGCCATCGGCATGTCGGTGTGGCGCGCGCGCGAGCTGAAGAACGCCGAGACTTATGGCTCGGCTCGCTGGGCGAGCGAGCGAGAGGTGCGCGCGGCCGGGCTGCTCGGGCCGAACGGCGTCGTGCTCGGAAGACTCGCTCGCGACTATCTCCGCCATGACGGCCCCGAGCATGTGCTGTGCTTCGCGCCAACCCGAAGCGGCAAGGGCGTTGGCCTGGTCGTCCCTTCGCTACTGACCTGGCCGGCGTCGGCGATCGTCCACGACATCAAGGGCGAGAACTGGACGCTCACCGCCGGTTTCCGAGCGCGGCACGGTCGCGTGCTGTTGTTCGATCCGACCAACGCGGCGTCGGCGGCCTACAACCCGTTGCTAGAGGTGCGGCGCGGCCAATGGGAGGTGCGCGACGTGCAGAATGTCGCGGACGTGCTGGTCGATCCCGAAGGGTCGCTGGAGCGTCGAAACCATTGGGAGAAAACATCGCACTCGCTGCTGGTCGGCGCGATCCTCCACGTCCTCTATGCCCAGGCGGACAAGACCTTGGCCGGCGTCGCCGGATTCCTCTCCGACCCGGCGCGCACCATCGAGCAGACGCTGGCCGCGATGATGGCGACGCCGCACCTCGGCGAAGCGGGCGTGCATCCCGTCGTCGCCAGCGCCGCACGCGAGCTGCTGAACAAGTCTGACAACGAGCGATCGGGAGTGCTCAGCACGGCCATGTCGTTCCTCGGCCTATACCGCGATCCAGTCGTGGCGCAGGTCACGCGAGCCTGCCAGTGGCGCATATCGGATCTGGTCGAGGGCGATCGGCCGGCGACGCTGTATCTGGTCGTGCCGCCCAGCGACATCTCGCGCACCAAACCGCTGATCCGCCTCATCCTCAACCAGATCGGGCGCCGGCTGACCGAGGAACTGACGCCGAAGGGCAACCGCCACCGCGTGCTCTTGATGCTCGACGAGTTCCCCGCGCTCGGCCGCCTCGACTTCTTCGAGTCCGCCCTGGCGTTCATGGCGGGCTACGGGCTCAAGGCGTTCCTGATCGCGCAGTCGCTCAATCAGATTGAGAAGGCTTACGGCCCCAACAACGCAATTCTCGACAACTGCCATGTCCGCGTGAGCTTCGCCACCAACGACGAGCGCACCGCCAAGCGCGTGTCGGACGCGCTCGGCACCGCCACCGAGATGCGGGCGATGAAGAACTACGCCGGACATCGCCTGTCGCCGTGGCTCGGGCATTTGATGGTGTCGCGGTCCGAGACCGCGCGCCAGCTCCTCACCCCCGGCGAGGTGATGCAGCTCCCACCCGACGACGAGATCGTCATGGTCGCGGGCGTTCATCCGATCCGCGCGAAGAAGGCGCGCTACTATCAGGATCGCCGCCTGGCTGAGCGGATCGCGTCCGCGCCCGCGCCGGAGGCGGCCGGGGTGAGGCCCGATGACTGGACCGGGCGGCAGGCATCCGCCGATCCGAAGCAAATCGCGCGCATCGTTCGCGATGCCGAGGACGCCGCCAATGGTGGGCTGCGCCGCGAGCCCGAGCTGCCGGAGCATGTCGCCATCGCGCCGGAAACGACGGCCCCGCCCGCGCAGGAGTTCGCGATCGTGGAGGACGAGCAGGACGACGCGGCCCGGCAGGCGGCCGTGCGCCGCCGGATGCAGGGACTCGCACGGCAAGCGTCGCTCGATCCGGGCGACGGCATCGACTTGTAGGAGGCCGTCATGCGAACCCGGCTCAACGTCTATTTCCCGCCCGCGCTCGCCAAGCAGGTGGACGAGCTGGCGATCCGCCGCCGCATCTCGCGCTCGGCGATCGTCGAGGCCGCCGTGGCGTCCTACCTGTCGCCGGACGGCGCCGACCGGATGGAGGCGGCGTTCGCGCGCAGGCTTGATCGCCTGTCGCGTCA
Source organism: Actinomycetes bacterium (assembly GCA_029779645.1). Taxonomy (GTDB): domain Bacteria; phylum Actinomycetota; class Actinomycetes; order Actinomycetales; family Microbacteriaceae; genus Microbacterium. Next base: position 3,864 of record JAKPAC010000008.1, read on the forward strand.
GGTCCAGCGACTTGAGCGCAACAC
>JAKPAC010000012.1 GCA_029779645.1 Actinomycetes bacterium
GTCGAAGCGCACGCCTCGCGCATCTGGGGTGAGTAACGGGACTTGAACCCGCGGCCCCCTGGACCACAACCAGGTGCTCTACCAACTGAGCTATACCCACCATGATGCCCGCGTGCGCAGACAACTCCCTCAGTCTATTACATCCGGGAGCTGCCGAATGACACGGGCCCGCCGGTCACTCGGCGCGCGTCGCGCCGCCGGCATCTGCTGAGATGTCGGCGGCGTACGCTGCGACAGCATCTGCCGACGCGGCGCGGGCTTCCTCGCTCGTCGGACCCGGCTGCGACACGAACACGGCCGCCCGGTAGTACGCCATCTCGCGGATCGACTCGAGGATGTCGGCGAGCGCGCGGTGCCCGCCGTTCTTGGGGGGTGCGTTGTGGAAGACCCGCGGGTACCAGCGCTTGGCCACCTCCTTGACGGTCGACACATCGACGCTGCGGTAGTGCAGGTAGCTGTCGATGCGCGGCATGTACTTGGCGATGAATGCGCGGTCGGTGCCGATCGTGTTGCCGGCCAGCGGCGCCTTGCCCGCCTGGGGGACGAAGCGCTGGATGTACTCCAGCGCCTCGAACTCGGCCTCTGCGGCGCTGACGCCGTGCGGGATCTCCTCCAGCAGCCCGGAGGTGCGGTGCATCTCCGTCACGAACTCGCCCATGTTCTCCATGGCGCTGGCGTCCGGCTTGACGACGATCTGAAAGCCCGGGTCGACCGGGCGAAGCTCGAAGTCGGTCACGACGACTGCGATCTCGACGATCTCATCTCGATCGAGATCGAGCCCCGTCATCTCGCAGTCGATCCATACCAGGAGGTCGTTTTCACTCGCCGATGCCATACGCCGATCCTATCGAGCAGGTCAAGGCGCACGAGCCGCGAGCGCGAATGCGAGTGCGGGCCTGCCGAGTGCCGGGCCTGCCGAGTGCGAGCGCTGGTCCGGGCATGAGAAGCGCCCCCGGTAGGAATCGAACCTACGACCAAGAGATTAGAAGGCTCTTGCTCTATCCACTGAGCTACGGAGGCGTCGTTCCAGGATAGACGACGAGCTCGCCTACATCGTGAGCGACCAGGCCACCGTGCCGCCCAGCTCGGTGGCGGCTTCGAGGTGCTCCGCGCTCGTCGCGCCGACGAGGATCAGCGGCGGGGCGGCAAGGCGCATCCCGTAGCCGGTGGTGATCGATGTCATCGCCCTCTCGGCGCCCGTCGTGTCGTACCCGCCGTGGATCCAGTACGAGAACGGCTTTCGCGCGGTCGACTCGCGGGTCGCGTCGTATGTGGTGTCGAAGAAGTGCTTGAGCGCCCCCGAGATATAGCCGAAGTTGGCGGTCGTGCCCAGGATGAACCCGTCGGCGGCGAGCACGTCCGCGATGGTCGCCTCGAGCGCGTGACGCTCGACGACCTCGACGCCCTCGTCGCTCGCGGTGCGCGCACCGTCTAGCACGGCGTCCGCGATCGAGCGCACGGTCGCGGTCGGCGAATGGTGGACGACCAGGAGGCGGGGCATGCCCTCACCCTAGCGAGGCTCCGTCACCGGCGGACCGCTCGCGCCGATGGAGGACGGATCCGGCCTGCGAGTACGCTCGGGGCATGGACGATCGCGAGGGGAATGGGAGCAATCGCATGCACGAGCTGGACCCGGTGCGCCGGCAGATCATCGCCGAGCTGGGCGTGGCCCCCACCATCGACGCGGTCGCCGAGGTGCGTGCCCGCGTCGATTTCATCAAGGACTACCTGGCCGCGGCACACGCTCGCTCCCTGGTGCTCGGCATCTCGGGCGGCCAGGACTCGACGCTGGCGGGTCGCCTGTGCCAGCTCGCCGTGGAGGAGATTCGGGACGCCGGCGGCGAAGCCGAGTTCGTCGCCGTGCGGCTCCCGTACGCCGTGCAGCACGACGAGAGCGACGCGCAAGGCGCGCTCGGATTCATTCGGCCTGACCGAACGGTCACATTCAACATCGGGACGCCCGTGGATGCCTTCGCCGAGGTGTTCGACGGGGCGTTCGGCACGCCGTTGACCGACTTCAACAAGGGCAACGTCAAGGCTCGTGCCCGGATGGTCGCCCAGTACGCGATCGCGGGACAGACCCAGGGGCTCGTCGTCGGAACCGATCACGCCGCCGAGGCGCTCACAGGCTTCTTCACCAAGTACGGCGACGGCGGTGCGGATCTGGTGCCGCTCGCGGGCCTGAGCAAGGGGCAGGGGCGCGAGCTGCTGCGGGCGCTCGGCGCGCCGGAGCACCTGATCGTCAAGGTGCCGACGGCCGACCTCCTCGACGGCGCCCCCGGACAGACGGATGAGGCGAACCTCGGCGTCAGCTATGAGCACATCGACGCCTTCCTCGAGGGCCGAGCGCTGCCAGAGCACGTCAGCGCGAAGCTGGTCGAGGGCTATCTGCGATCCGCGCACAAGCGGCACACGCCGACCGCGATGACTGACACCTGGTGGCGCCAGGCGGAGTAGTCGGCGAGCGCGGCAACGGGCTCAGGTCGCGTCGCGCGCGCTCAGACCGCGTAGTGCAGGCACCAGGCCGCGTCCTCGGCGCTCCAGAAGTCGCCGAGATCGAGGAAGCGCTTGACGAGCGGCCTGTATCGGCGCGCGCGAAAGCGCATGCCCTCTGCGGTATGCACCGGCTGCACGTGGCCGATGACCATGCCGCAACGATCGACCGCGCGCCACTGCGTCGTTCCGCCGGGCTCGAGGCGCAGCCCCAGCGCGGGCGGCAGCGTCGGAGGCGTGATCGGAAACGGCGACGGCGCGAGGGCGATCGGCGCGCGTTCGGACGCCTCGGCGCGCGACGCGACCGAACCGGCCGATCGCGGGCGGGGAATGGAAGCGGTGCTGTGCATGATGACTCCTCTCGCTCGTGAAGCTACGCGGCACCACCGACATCGCGACGCGCTCAGGCCTCGGCGGGGAGCGCAGTCGTCCTCGGCAGGGTGAACTTCGCGCCCATCCATCCACAGGGCAGCCGATCGCGCATCCGTGACCCGTGCGGCGCCGCATGCTGGGCTGATGCCGCACACCGGGCTTCCGGCGGCGCGGCGGCGCGGGGCGGTCCCGCGTCTGGATAAGGAGACAGCGAACATGAGCGACACCATCTCGATCGTCGGCAACGTGGCCACCGAGCCCAAGCAGAGCGCGCCCGGGGGCATCCCGATCACGTCGTTCCGGCTGGCCGCCTCGCAGCGGCACTTCGACCGCGCGAGCGGATCCTGGGTCGAAGGCGCCACCAACTGGTACAGCGTGTCGGTCTTTCGCACGCTCGGCGAGCACGCGCTCGAATCGCTCCGGAAGGGCGACCGGGTCTTCGTGCGCGGGCGCCTTCGCATCCGCGACTGGAGCGCGGGCGAGAAGAGCGGCACGACCGCCGAGATCGATGCGGATGCGATCGGCCACGATCTCCTGTGGGGAACGACGGCATTCACGAGGGCCGGCGCCGTCGATACCCGCTCGAGCGGGGGCCGGGACGAGGGCGGCGAGCGCGGGGTCTGGCGTGCGCCGATGGACGACGCGGGGTCGCTGGACGGTGAGCACGAGCCGATCGAAACGCAGGATGCGATGGCGCTGGCTGCCGCAGGCGATGTGGCGACGCCGTTCTAGCGGCCGAGCAGGGCGCGCGCGACACGCGGCGGCGGCACCCCGCAGCAGCATGCGGCGCTGGCAAGTGCCAGCAGCAGCAGCAGCGGCGGCGAGCGGCGGTGAGTGGCGCTGGCGCGCGGCGGCGCGGCCGGCGGCGCGGGCCGGGGGGTGCTCCGGCCCGAACGCGGCGATCGACATAGACTCTCCGCGTGAGCACTCGCCGTCGCCGTCCCATCGTCGCCGCCCGCCAGACGGCGATCATCGGCGCCTCCGCCGCACTGCTCGTCGTGGGGCTCCCCGGGTGCGCGGGCGCACCGCCTGTCGTGCCGAGCTCGTCAAGCTCCAGCGGTGCGGCGACGAGCGCGCCGGACGCCCCGGAGCCGACCGTCCCTGCTGCGCCGGCGCTGGTGCCTGACGGCACGGCCGCGCAGAACCTTCCCTTCTTCGCCAGCATCATCGACGTGGTCTGGGCATCGGAGGAACGCGGATCCGGCCGCGCATACGTGGATGCCCTCGTGGCGAACGGATTCGACAAAGCGCGCATGCAGGTCACCGAGGATCTCTCGACGGTGGGCAACGCCGCCGAGAGCATGCAGGTCTCGGTGGTGTGGGCAGGGGAGTGCCTGGTCGGCCAGTTCGGCTCGGCGACCGGCGAGCCCAACAGCACGACACAGGCGCTGCTCCCGGGCGATGTGTGCCTGCTGGGGAGCACACGGCCGATCGACTGGTGAGCACGCGCCGATGGGGAGCCTGCGTGGCCGGGTAAGCTAGGACGTTGGCGGCGTCTCGCCAGAAAGCGTTAGGGATAAGAGTGGCTGAATACATCTATACGATGGCGCGGGCGCGTAAGGCGGTCGGCGACAAGGTAATTCTCGACGACGTCACGATGTCGTTTCTGCCGGGCGCCAAGATCGGCGTCGTCGGGCCGAACGGCGCCGGCAAGTCGACCATCCTCAAGATCATGGCCGGGCTCGACACCCCGAGCAACGGCGAGGCCAAGCTCTCGCCCGGCTATTCCGTCGGCATCCTGATGCAGGAGCCGGAGCTCGACGAGCACCTCACCGTGCTCGAGAACGTGCAGCAGGGCGTCGGCCCGATCAAGGCGAAGCTCGACCGCTTCAACGAGATCTCGGCGCTGATGGCCGACCCCGAGGCCGACTTTGACACCCTGCTGGCCGAGATGGGCACCCTGCAGGAGGAGATCGACGCGGCCGACGCGTGGGATCTCGACTCGCAGCTCGAGCAGGCGATGGACGCGCTTCGGACGCCCCCGTCGGACGCCATCGTCGCGAACCTCTCGGGCGGTGAGAAGCGCCGCGTCGCGCTCTGCAAGCTCCTGCTGCAGAAGCCCGACCTGCTCCTGCTCGATGAGCCCACCAACCACCTCGACGCCGAGAGCGTGCAGTGGCTCGAGCAGCACCTGTCGAGCTACGCCGGCGCGGTGCTCGCCGTCACCCACGACCGCTACTTCCTCGACAACCTCGCCGAGTGGATCTGCGAGGTCGACCGTGGACGGCTCTACCCGTACGAGGGCAACTACTCGACCTACCTCGAGAAGAAGCAGGAGCGACTGACGGTCCAGGGCAAGAAGGACGCGAAGCTCGCCAAGCGACTCGCCAGCGAGCTCGAGTGGGTGCGCAGCAACGCCAAGGGCCGTCAGACCAAGTCGAAGGCGCGTCTGGCGCGCTACGAGGAGATGGCGACCGAGGCCGAGCGCACCAGGAAGCTCGACTTCGAGGAGATCCAGATTCCGCCGGGGCCCCGTCTCGGCTCGATCGTGCTCGAGGCGAAGAACCTGCAGAAGGGCTTCGACGGCCGCAGCCTGATCAGCAACCTCTCGTTCAGCCTCCCGCGCAACGGCATCGTCGGCATCATCGGCCCGAACGGCGTCGGAAAGACGACGCTGTTCAAGACCATCGTCGGCCTCGAGCCGCTCGATGGAGGCGAGCTGAAGGTCGGCGAGACCGTGCAGCTGTCGTACGTCGACCAGACTCGCGGCGGCATCGACCCGAACAAGAACCTGTGGGAGGTCGTCTCGGACGGGCTCGACTTCATCCAGGTCGGCAAGGTCGAGATTCCCTCGCGCGCCTACATCTCGCAGTTCGGCTTCAAGGGTCCGGACCAGCAGAAGAAGGCCGGCGTGCTCTCCGGCGGTGAGCGCAACCGCCTGAACCTCGCGCTCACTCTGAAGCAGGGCGGCAACCTGCTCCTGCTCGACGAGCCCACCAACGACCTCGACGTCGAGACCCTCGGCAGCCTCGAGAACGCGCTGCTCGAGTTTCCCGGCTGCGCGGTCGTCATCACGCACGACCGCTGGTTCCTCGACCGCATCGCCACGCACATCCTGGCGTACGAGGGCACTGACGAAGAGCCCGACAAGTGGTACTGGTTCGAGGGCAACTTCGCCTCGTATGAGGAGAACAAGATCGAGCGTCTCGGGCCCGACGCGGCCAAGCCGCACCGCTCGACGCACCGCAAGCTGACGCGCGACTGATCCGATGGAAAGCGACCGCATCAAGCAGGGCCCGAACGGCCTGCGCGTACACATCCCGATCCACCTCCGCTGGGGCGACCTCGACGCGCTCGGGCACGTCAACAACGCCTCGATGCTTCGACTGATCGAGGAGGCGCGGCTGCGCGCGTTCTGGCGCGCCGGCGACGCGTTCGACGCGCCGTCGACGGCGATCATGGGCAGCGGCGCCACGGGGCAGTCCGACACCATGGCGGTCGTCGCGCAGCAGCAGATCGAGTACCTCACTCCCGTGCCGTACGGGCGCCTGCCGCTGGACGTGCAGATGTGGATCGGCCGTCTCGGCGGCTCGAGCGTCGAGATCTGCTACGAGGTTCGGAGCCCATCGATCGACGAGAACGGCACGCAGCCGCAGATCACCTACGCCCGGGCCTCCGGGGTGATGGTGATCCTCGACGCCGCGACCGAACGTCCGCGCAAGCTCACCGAGGCGGAACGCGCCGCGTGGGCGCCCGTCGTCGGCGAGCCGATCGCATTCGGTCGGCGACGCTGAGCCGCAAGGCGCGAGAACACGCGAGCGCGGGGTGGGGCTGGGAGACCAGCGCCACCCCGCGCTTCGCGTTCCGTCGGGGAGCGGGACGGACGACCCTCTCGGAGCCCGCCCAGGGCGATCAGCCCTGCAGCTCGGCCAGCAGCTCCGCCGGCACGCGGGTCATCGCCTCCTGAGCGACACTTGCCAGGAGCACGCCGTCGCGCGAGTAGATGCGTCCCGTTCCGAGGCCGCGGCCGCCGCTCGAGCTGCCGGATTCTTGCACGTACAGCATCCACTCGTCGACACGACCGTCGCGGTGCCACCACATCGCGTGGTCGAGGCTCGCGACGTTGAGGCCCTTGGTGAGCCAGGCGAGCCCGTGCGCGCGCAGGATCGACTCCTGGATCGTCGAGTCGCTCGCGTACGCGAGGGCGGCGCGGTGCAGCCGCGGGTCATCGGGCAGGGGGCGGCGCGCCCGCATCCACACCATCTGCGAGGGCTGGTGGGGCCCCTCGGCGCTTCGGTAGAGCGGCGTGGTGACGTGGCGGAACTCGAACGGGCGGTTGTCCCAGCGCAGGCGGTCGGTCGCGCTCAGCTCGTCGAGATGCAGCCCGAGGTCGGTCAGGGTCTCGGGCTCGGGGACGCCCTCGGGCATCGGGATCTGGTGCTCGAGGCCGGGAGCCTCGACCTGGAACGAGGCGATCATTGAGAAGATCGGCACGCCGTCCTGGTACGCCTGCGTGCGGCGCGTCGTGAACGAGCGACCCTCGTGGATGCGGTCGACCGCGAAGGTGAGCCCCTTCGTGGCATCGCCGGCGCGGAGGAAGTAGCCGTGCATGGAGTGCACACGACGGTCGTCCGGCACGGTGCGGGCGGCGGCGACGAGCGACTGCGAGAGCACCTGGCCGCCGAAGATGCGGCCCGACGACATGTAGTGCGAGACGCCGGTGAAGATGTCTTCGTGCGTCCGGGCCTCGGAGTCGGCCAGCTCGAGCACCTCGAGCAGCGCGCCGACCGGATCGTTCTTCATCGTGGCCTCTGAAAGTGCCAGATCACGTGTAGACCTCATCGCCGCGGACGCTCCCATCTTCGTAGCGCGACCGTCGCAACTACGCTTGCTAGTTTAGATGGATGTCCAGTCAGCGCCTGAGCTTCCCCGACGCTGAGGCGGCCAGCGACGCGCTCGTGTTCGCGGCGCGAGCGGCACGCCTCGGCGACGACGAGGTGCGCCTGCGGGCCGAGGGCGGCGTGCTCGCCATGACGGCCGCGGTGCTGACGCCGCGCGGACTGATGGACGCCACCCCCACCGTGCTCGGCATGCGCGCGCTGGCGATCGACCCCGAGCTGGTCTGCGACTTCGTCGTGACCGCGAGCGCGCTCGCCCCCACGCCGGACGACCCGCGCGCGATGCTCCTCCCCGCGACTGCGCTTTCGCCCGCGTGGGCGGGCATCGCGCCTCCGCGCGGCGGATGGAGCGCCGACGGCACGATTCCCGCCTCGACCCTGGCCGCGCTCGGGCAGCGCGGCATCGCGGCGGTGGCCGAGACCGTGCCGCCGGACGCGGGCGAGGAGATCGTGCGCACCGTGCGCGCCCAGGTGTGGGGCGAGCACGTGGAGGCGCTGGCCGGCCTCCCGCGGGGGACGGCCTTCGCGGCGGTCGCGCTGGGGTTCATCGGCGGCGACGAGCAGGCGCGCGTCTTTCGTGCGGGCCAGTGGACGCGCCTCTCGCTGGCGCGCGGGCACGTGCTCGTGCGCGGTCCCGTCCGCAGCGGGCTGACCGCGGTGCGCACGACCGGACCGGCGCAGCCCTGAGCCCTGAGCGCGAGCCTCAGAGCGAGGCCGCGGCGCCTCGACCCGCCTGGCGGCCCGAGAAGAGGCATCCGCCGAGGAAGGTGCCCTCGAGCGCCCGATACCCGTGCATCCCGCCGCCGCCGAAGCCGCTGGCCTCGCCGGCCGCGAACAGGCCCGGCACCACATCGCCCGCGGCGTTGATCGCCCGGCCGGCGAGGTCGGTCTGGATGCCGCCGAGCGACTTGCGGGTGAGCAGGTGCAGCTTCACCGCGATGAGGGGCCCGGCCGAGGGATCCTCGAGCCGGTGGGGCGTCGCCGTGCGGATGAGCCTGTCGCCGCGGTACGCGCGGGCCGAGCGCAGCATCGCGATCTGCGCATCTTTCGTGAACTCGTTCTCGAGCTCGCGGTCGCGGGCGCGCACCTCCGTCACCACCCGGTCGGGGTCGAGCGCGTCGCCCCCCGGGAGGGCCTGCATGCCGCGCACGAGGTCGTCGAGGGCATCGGCCACGATGAAGTCGGGGCCGCGATCCAGGAAGGCCTGCACGGGCGCCATCGGACCCCGCCCGAGGCGCTGCGAGAGCAGCATTCGCACGTCCTTGCCGGTGAGGTCGGGATTCTGCTCGCTGCCCGAGAGCGCGAACTCCTTCTCGACGATCTGCCTCGTCGTGACGAACCAGGAGTGATCGGCGCCGCTCGCGCGCAGGTGCGCGAGCGTGCCGAGCGTGTCGAAGCCCGGGAACAGGGGGACGGGCAGCCGTGTGCCGGTGGCGTCCAGCCACAGCGACGAGGGCCCGGGCAGGATCCGGATGCCGTGGTCGGCCCAGATCGGGGAGTGGTTCTGGATGCCCTCGACGTAGTGCCACATCCGGTCGCCGTTGATGAGGCGGGCGCCCGCGGCGTCCGCCACCGAGTACATGCTCCCGTCGACGTATGCGGGCACACCGGTGAGCATCGTCTGCGGCGGCGTGCCCAGCCGCGCCGGCCACTGGGCGCGCACCATGTCGTGGTTGCCGCCGATGCCGCCCGAGGCGATGATCGTCGCGCCCGCGTGGACGGTGAAGGCTCCCACGACCGCGCGGGAGGTCGCGAGCCCCCGCGCGGCGCCGTCGGGCGCGAGCACGTCGCCGGTGGCGCCCGTGACTGCGGCGCCTTCGCGTAGCAGGCCGGTGACCTTGTGGCGGGGCAGGATCGTGAGCCGCCCGTCGAGCTGGGCGCGCTCTGCCGCGGCGACGAACGGGGCGATGACGCCGGGGCCGGTGCCCCAGGTGATGTGGAAGCGGGGGACCGAGTTGCCTGGCCCGAGCGCGGTGTAGCCGCCGCGTTCGGCCCACCCGACGATGGGGAAGAAGCCGACGCCGCGCTGTTTGAGCCAGGCGCGCTTCTCGCCGGCGGCGAACTGCAGGTACGCCTCCGCCCAGCGGCGCGGCCAGGCGTCTTCGGCCTCACGGTCGAAGCCGGCGGTGCCGAACCAGTCCTGGCGCGCCAGCTCGAGCGAGTCGCGGATGCCCATGCGGCGCTGCTCGGGGGAGTCGACGAAGAACAGCCCGCCGAACGACCAGAACGCCTGCCCGCCCAGGTTCGGGCGGGATTCCTGGTCGATGAGCGTGACCCGCCTGCCGGCCGCGAGCGCCTCGCCGGCTGCGACGAGGCCGGCGAGGCCCCATCCGATCACGAGCACGTCGGTCTGGTGGGTGATATCGGGTTCGCTGGGCATCCTGACTCCTTTGTCGGGCGCGTGGTGGGCCGGGTGTGCGGCTACTCGGAGCGCGCCCGGAGCGACGGGTCGGGCTCGAAGGTGTTCACCAGCGCCATGGCGGCGCGGTTGAGGTAGTCCCAGAGCGTCGCCTCGTGCAGCGGGGCGAGCTGCAGCTCGTCGAGCGCGTTGCGCATGTGGAAGAGCCAGCGATCGCGCGCGACCGGGTCGACGTGGAAGGCGCCGTGACGCATCCGCAGCCGCGGATGCCCGCGCCGCTCGCTGTACGTGCCGGGACCGCCCCAGTACTGCTCGAGGAACATGCACAGCCGCTCTGCGGCGGGGCCGAGGTCTTCCTCCGGATACATGGGGCGCAGCCCGGGGTCGTCGGCGACGCCGCGATAGAAGGCGTCGACGAGGCGCACGAAGGTGTCGTGGCCGCCGATCTCGTCGTAGAAGCTGATCCGGGCGTCGGTCATGTCGTGCTCTCTCCTCGGTTCCGGCCGGACGGGTCCTTCGGCTCGGAGGTGCGCCTCGGGCGCCAGAACATGCGCTCGGGGGTGGGCGCGGGCGCGGGCGGGGTGGTCGGCACGGGCAGCGTGCGGGGCGGCCTGGCTCCGCGCACCCGCTGGGCGCCGTCGCTCCCGGTGAGCATGGTCGAGTGCAGCTTCGGGAGCTGGATGCCCATGGCGTCGAGCGTGGCCTTGAGCCGCGCACGCAGCTCGGCCGCCACGTCCTCCTTCGCGTTGGCGCGCGTGCGCATCACGAGGCGGATGATCATATGCTCGCCGGAGATGGCCTCGAGACCCCAGATCTCGGGCCGCTCGAGGATGCGGCTGCGCCATTTGCCGTCCTTCGACATCGCGATGGCGGTGTTCAGGATGGCGCCCTCGACGTCGTCGATGTCGGCGTCGACGGGCACGCCGAGGTCGATGATCACGCGCGACCAGCCCTGCGACATGTTGCCGATGCGGGTGACCTCGCCGTTGCGGACGTACCAGAGGGTGCCGTTCACGTCGCGCACGTGGGTGACTCGGACGCTGACGTACTCGACGATGCCGGTGGCGAGGCCGAGGTCGACGACGTCGCCGATGCCGATCTGATCCTCGGCCACCAGGAACACGCCGTTGAGCACGTCCTTCACGATGTTCTGCGCGCCGAAGCCGAGCCCGGCGCCGAGCGCGGCGGTCAGCAGCGCCAGCGAGCCGAGCGCGTCGGGCGCGATGGCGCTGATGATCAGCACGATCGCGACGATCACGAGGGTGATGTTGACGATGTTGCTGAGGATGCTCCCGAGCGTGCGGGTGCGCTGCACGAGGCGGACCGCCGACAGCGGCGAGCGATCCAGCGCCTGCGTGTCGTCGACCTTCGCCGTCTTCTTGGCGCCTCTGACGATCGTGTGCACGAGGCGCCGGATGAAGATGCGCAGCACCCAGCCGATGAGCACGCACACCAGGATGATGATCGCGATGTGCAGCAGCAGCTGCCCGGCCGACACGAAGAACTGCGCCACGTTCAGCCAGAGCGTGCTCCACCACTCCGGACTCGTGACGTCAGCGGGCGGGCTCGGGGTTACGTCGTCCATTTGGGCGCCAGTCTATCCAGCGGGATCGCACGAACCCTGGATGCCGCTGCCGTCGTTCATCGCGCGTCTCGCTCCCGTGCGGCGAGCGCGCGATCGAGCTCGTCGAGCCGCTCGACGACGAGGCGGCGCAGCGCCGGGGCGTGCTCGCCCGCCTCGAGCCAGGCGTGCACGAGCGTCGACGTCTCGGTCGTCACGACCGCGGACGGGAACAGGTCGCGCACGACGATCTTCGCGATCGCGAAGCTGCGGGTCTCCCACACCTCGTCGAGCTGGGCGAGATACGGCGCGACGTCGTCCGCGACGAGGGCCGCGTCCAGCACCCGCCCCCATCCGCGTGCGATGGCGCCGGCGCGTTCGTTCGACGGCGCCGGCTGCGCGAGCACCGCGGCGAAGGCGGCGCGCTTGGCCGCGGCATCGGCCCGCGCCGCCAGTGCGGTGTCGGCCTCCAGGCGGCCACGAGAGGTGTCGTCGAGCGCGAGGGCGTCGCCGATGGTGTCTTCGCTCGCGCGCCCCAGTGCCGCCAGCGCACGCACGATGGCCCAGCGCAGCTCGGTGTCGACGGCGATGCCCGGCACGGGCTCGCTGCCGTCGAGGAGCATGGCGAGGTCGTCGGCGTGCGCCTCCGTCGCCGCCAGATCGGTGAACGCCAGCATGAACTGCAGCTGCGCGTCGGAGCCCGCGGCGGCGCGGTGGGTGAAGTCCCAGAGCGCGTCGCCGACGCGCGAGCGCGTCTGCGCGAGGGACTGCGGCGCCGTGTAGGAGTTCACGGCGGTGGTGAGCGCGGCGAGCACCTCGCGGCGCGTGCCCGATTCGGTCTCGGCATCGAGGTGGCCGAGCGCGAGTTGGATGTAGTCGCGCGCGGGGAGCTCACCCTGGCGCACCGCGTCCCACACCGAACCCCAGATGACGGCGTGCGCGAGCGGGTCGTCGAGACCGCGCAGGTGGCCCACCACGGTGTGCAGCGAGTGGGCGTCGAGCCGGATGCTCGAGAAGGTCAGGTCGTCGTCGTTCGGCAGCACGAGCGCGGGGCGGCGGAGCCCGACGAGCGCCGGCACCTCGGTGCGCGCGCCGACGACGTCGAGCTCGATGCGCTCGGTCCGGCGCAGCGCGCCCTCGTCGTCGAGCGCGTAGGCGCCGATCGCGATGCGGTGCGGCCGAAGCATCTCGCTTCCGGCCGGCGGCGACTGCACGACGGTCGCGCGGGTGATGGTCTCGGGGCCGCCCGGGACAGAGGCATCCACCTCGGTCTCGAGCTCGACGCGCAGGGTGTTGATGCCCGCCGTCTCGAGCCACTGCATCGACCATTTCGCGAGCGGGCGGCCGCTTGCCCGTTCGAGCTGCGCGAGCAGATCATGGAGCGTGGCGTTGCCGTGCGCGTGGGCGCGAAGGTATGCGCCGACGCCCTTCAGGAACGGATCGCGGCCGACCCAGGCCACGAGCTGCTTGAGCACGCCCGCGCCCTTGTCGTAGGTGATCGCGTCGAAGTTCACCTCCACGTCTTCGAGGTCGTTGATGACCGCGACGATGGGGTGGGAGGTGGGGAGCTGGTCTTGCATGGCACCGCTCGACTTGTCGTCGACGGCGAACGTGGTCCACCCCTCGGGGAACAGCCCGGTGTCGACGGCGGCGGTGGTGGCGGCCCAGGTCGCGAACGACTCGTTCAGCCAGAGGTCGTTCCACCAGCGCATGGTGACGAGGTTGCCGAACCACATGTGCGAAAGCTCGTGCAGCACGACGAGCGTGCGGCGGTGGATGCGCACCTCGGGCACCTTCGAGCGGAAGATGTAGGCCTCGTTGAAGGTGACGGCGCCGACGTTCTCCATGGCGCCCCAGTTGAAGTCGGGCACGAAGATCTGGTCGTACTTCTCGTACGGGTAGGCGATCCCGAAGGCCTCCTCGAAGTACGCCATGCCTGTGCGCAGCACGTCGAACATGACGTCGGGCTCGGCGTGCCGGGCGAGCGATGCCCGGGTGAAGACGCCGAGCGGGATCGTGCGGCCGTCGGCGCTCACGGTCTCGGATCGCCAGGAGGCGTAGGGGCCGGCCATCAGCGCGATGATGTAGCTCGAGATCGGCGGGCCGGGCAGGAACCGCCACTCCGCGACCTCTGCCGTGATCGGCACGGGCTCGGGGGTGGGCGCGTTGCTGAGCACCTCCCAGTGGCTCGGCGCGAGCACGGTGAGGCTGACCGACGCCTTGAGGTCGGGCTGGTCGAAGACCGGGTACACGCGACCCGCGTCGGCGACCGCGAACTGGGTGTAGAGGTAGGGCTGCTGGTCGACCGGGTCGACGAAGCGGTCGAGGCCCTCGCCCGAGTTCGTGTACCGCATCGTCGCCACGACGCGCAGCTCGTTCGCCGCGGCCAGGTCGTCGAGATGCAGGCGGGTGCCGTCGCTGACGCTCGCGGGGTCGATTGCCGTGCCGTTCAGCGTGACCGCGTGCACCTCGTCGCTCACCAGCTCGAGGAAGGTCGCGGAGCCCGGCTTGGCCGCGAATCGCACCACGGTGTCGCTGCGGAAGGCGTCGTCGCGCGTCAGGTCGAGGTGCACCGAGTACGACACCGCCGAGACGGTCTCGGCGCGTCGCTTGGCTTCGACGCGGGTGAGGTTGCTAGCGGGCATCGGCGGGCTCCTCACGCTGGTCGCGCTGCTGCACCCGCAGCGCGCGCTCGACGGTCGCGACGTTCTCGTGCACCAGGCGGCGCAGCGCGGCCGGCGCATCGGGGTTGGCTCCCAGCCAGGCGTGCGTGGCGTCGCGCAGCTGCGCGTCGGCGAGCCCGGCGGGGTACAGGCCCACGATCAGGTAGTTCGCGATCTGGTAGCTTCGCGAGCCCCAGACGGGCAGGAGCATGTCGAAGTACGCCGACACGAACTCGCGCTGCTGCGCGATGGTCGCGGGATGCGTGAACCCGGCGGCCGTCGCCCGGACGATCGTGTTCGGCTGGTCGTCGGCGTCGATGAGCGAGGCCCAGGCGGCCCGCTTCGCCTCGGCGGTCGGCAGCGACGCCTTGGCCTGCGCCGCGAGCTCGCCGCCCTTGGCGGTGTTGTCGGCGGCGAGCGCGGCGTCGATCTCGGCGACCGTCACCGCGCCCCCGGCGGCCAGCGCCACCAGGAGCTGCCAGGCGAGGTCGGTGTCGATCTCGAGGCCCTCGAGCGCGGTCTCGCCGTCGCGCAGCGCGCGGACGGTCTCCCACTGCGCGGGCGTCGCCGCGGCCGACGCGAAGGCCTGCACGAACTGGAACTGGCTGTCGCTGCCCGCCTCGGCGCCCTGGGCGAGGGCCCACAGGCCGTCGGCGACACGGGCGCGGGCGCCCTCGCGGCGCGCCGGTGCGACGTAGACGCTGGCCGCCGTCTGCAGCTGTCCGAGCGTCGTGCGCACGGTCGTCGACTCGGTCTCGCGGGCGATGTTGCCGAGCACCAGGTCGATGTAGTCGCTGGGGGATGCCTCGGCGTCACGCACCTGATCCCACGCGGCGCCCCACACCAGCGAGCGCGCCAGCGGGTCGCTGATCGCACCCAGGTGGGCGATCGCCGTGGCGAGCGAGCGCTCGTCGAGCCGGATCTTCGCGTAAGCGAGGTCCTCGTCGTTCAGCAGCAGCAGGTCGGGCTGGGCAAGGCCCGTGAGCTCGGGGATCTCGGTGAGCTCGCCGTCGATGTCGACCTCGACGTGATGCACGCGCGTGAGCTCGTCGCCCTGCAGCTGGTACAGCCCGATGCCGAGGCGGTGCGGGCGAATGGTCGGGTAGTCGGCGGCCGCGCTCTGGCGCACGGCGACGCGGGTGAGCGTGCCCGCGGCATCCGCCTCGATCACGGGAGCGAGGGTGTTCACGCCGGCGGTCTCGAGCCACAGGCGCGACCATTCGCCCAGGTCGCGGCCGCTGGTCACCTCGAGCTCGGCGAACAGGTCGCGCAGGGTGGTGTTGCCCCAGCGGTGCTTCTCGAAGTACGCCGAGACCCCCGCGAAGAACGCGTCGAGCCCGACCCAGGCGACGAGCTGCTTGAGCACGGATCCGCCCTTGGCGTAGGTGATGCCGTCGAAGTTCACCTGCACGTCGTCGAGGTCGTTGATCTCGGCCATCACGGGATGGGTCGAGGGCAGCTGGTCCTGCCGGTACGCCCAGGTCTTCTCCATCGCGTTGAAGGTGGTCCAGGCGGCGGTCCACTCGGTGGCCTCGGCCGTGGCGATCGTCGACGCCCACTCGGCGAACGACTCGTTCAGCCACAGGTCGTTCCACCAGGTCATGGTGACGAGGTCGCCGAACCACATGTGCGCGAGCTCGTGCAGGATCGTGACGACGCGGCGCTCCTTGACGGCGTCGGTCACCTTTCCGCGGAACACGTAGGTCTCGGTGAAGGTCACGGCGCCGGCGTTCTCCATGGCGCCGGCGTTGAACTCGGGCACGAACAGCTGGTCGTACTTCTCGAACGGGTAGGGCACGCCGAACCTGGCCTCGAAGTAGGCGAAGCCCCGCCGCGTCGTGTCGAAGATGTAGTCGGCGTCCAGGTGCTCCCACAGACTCTTGCGCGCGAACACGCCGAGCGGGATCACCTTGCCCGAGGTGCTGGTCAGCTCGGAGCGCACCTCCTCGTACGGGCCCGCGACGATCGCGGTGATGTACGACGAGATGCGCGGCGTCGCGGCGAACCTCCAGGTGGCGCTGCCGTCGCCGTGGCGCTTGGGCTCGGGGGTGGGGGAGTTCGAGACGACCTTCCACTCGGCGGGCGCGGTCACGGTGAATGCGAAGGTCGCCTTCAGATCGGGCTGCTCGAACACGGCGAACACGCGGCGCGAGTCGGGCACCTCGAACTGCGAGTACAGGTACACCTCGCCGTCGACGGGGTCGACGAAGCGGTGCAGTCCCTCGCCGGTGTTCGTGTACATGGCGTCGGCGTCGACGATGAGCTCGTTCTCGGCCTCGAGGCCGTCGAGCTGGATGCGGGAGTCGGCGAAGGCCGAGACATCCACCGGTCGGCCGTTCAGCGTGATGTCGTGCACCTCGCGCGCGATCAGGTCGATGAACGTGCTCGCGCCGGGGGTCGCCGCGAAGCGCGCGACGGTCCGGGAGCCGAACACCTCGGCGCCGCGCGTCAGGTCGAGCGCGATCTCGTAGCTGTGCGATTCGACGATGGCGCGGCGGCTCTGCGCCTCGATTCGGGTGAGGTTCTCTCCGGGCACGGTCGTGACTCCCATTGGTCGTAGGGCTGTGTGGATGCCTCGGTCCGCGGGTCGCAGCGTCACCGGCAATTCTTCAACCCTATGCCCCGGCCTAGACTTTGCTCCATGCGCATCCATATCGCGACCGACCATGCCGGCCTCGACTTCAGCACGCAGCTGCAGGAGCACCTGGCCGCGGCCGGGCACGAGGTCTTCGACCATGGCCCCGTCAGCTACGACCCCGTCGACGACTACCCCGCCTTCTGCATCAAGGCCGCCGAGGCGGTGATGGCGGACGCCGCGACGGGCGTCCAGTCGCTCGGCGTGGTGTTCGGCGGCTCGGGCAACGGCGAGCAGATCGCCGCCAACAAGGTCGACGGCATCCGCGCCGCGCTCGTGTGGAGCCTTGCGACCGCGGAGCTCGCGCGAGAGCACAACGACGCGAACGTGATCGCGATCGGCGCCCGCCAGCACACCTTCGAGGAGGCCGCCGCCTTCATCGACCTGTTCATCGCCACCCCGTTCACGGGTGAGGAGCGCCACGCGCGCCGCATCGGCCAGCTCGCGGAGTACGAGCGCACCGGCGCGATCGCCGGGACCGTGCTCGACCGCGAAACACGCTAGCCGTGCCCGAGGGGCACTCCGTCCACCGGATCGCCCGGCAGTTCGACCGCAATTTCGTGGGTCGCCGGGTCGCGGCGTCGAGCCCGCAGGGTCGCTTCGTCGAGGGCGCCGCGGTGCTCGACGGACAGACGGTGCGCGGCGTGCGCGCCGTGGGCAAGCAGATGTTCGTCGAGTTCGAGGGCGATGTCTGGCTGCGCGTGCACCTCGGGATGTACGGGGCCTGGGACTTCGCCGGCGAGATCGTCGTCGACCCCACGATCGCCTCGGCGAACGGTCGCATGGGGCACACGAATCAGCGCGGGACGGTGCTCGGCGCCGACGCGGCGATCTTCGACAGCACCGGCGAGAACTCGCTGAGCTCGATCGGGGCTCCGCGCAGGGCGCGCGTGCACGTGCGGATGTCGGAGGAGACGAGCGGCCTGCCGGACGCGCCCGGCGACGCGGTCTTCCCACCCGAGCCGGTCGGCGCGGTGCGGCTGCGGCTGCTCACCGACGTCACGGTTGCCGACCTGCGCGGCCCGACGGCATGCGAGCTGCAGAGCCCTGAGCAGGTCGAGGCGACGATCGCGAAGCTGGGACCGGACCCGCTGCTCGACGACGGGCCGGCCGCACAGCAGCGCCTGGTCGACACGATCCGCCGTAAGCCGACGCCGATCGGCCAGCTGCTCATGGATCAGAGCGTCGTCGCCGGCATCGGCAACGTGTACCGCGCCGAGCTGCTGTTCCGGGCGCGGCTGAACCCGCACACCCCCGGCCGGCAGGTGCCCGAAGACATCGTGCGCGAGCTGTGGCGAGACTGGTCGCGGCTGCTGCGCGTGGGGGTGGAGACGGGGCAGATGATGACCATGGATGGCCTCGAGGGTGAGGCGTATCGCCTCGCGATGGCGAACCGCGACGACCGGCACTGGGTGTACCACCGCGCCGGCCTGCCCTGCCGGGTGTGCGGCGCCGAGATCGTGGTCGAACAGATGCAGGCCCGCAAGCTGTACTGGTGCCCGTCGTGCCAGGCGTGATGGGCGCGCGCGGCTGACGCGTCCGCCGCAGTGCCCGGCCGGCACGCGTCGGCGCGTGCCGGCCGGGGTTCACCCGGCGTCCCGCCTGCATAGGCTGGGGGCATGCGCCAGAACCCCAGCTTCGCGATGACCGACGTCGGCGAGCTGCGCCGCCTGATCGACGCCCACCCGTGGGCGACGATCGCGAGCAGCCCAGAGGGCGGACTCGTCGCCTCGCAGTACGTCGTGCTGCTCGATCCGACCCGCGACGATCTGACCGTGGTCGGCCACGTCGGTCGCCCCGATGACCTGGTGCACGGCCTGGGAGACCACGAGGTGATCATCGTGTTCGAGGGCCCCAACGGATACATCTCGCCCGGCTGGTACGGCGACGTGAAGGCCGTGCCGACATGGAACTTCGTCACCGTGCACCTGAGCGGGGTGCCCGAGATCCTCAGCGACGAGGAGAACCATCGGGTGCTCGCCGAGATGGTCGAACGGTTCGAGACGATCCTGCCCAACCCGCGTCTGATGGACGCGGCCCCGAACGACCCGGCGTTCATCGCCCGGCTCGCCGGCGGCACGGTCGGCTTCCGGCTCACCCCCACGAAGGTGGTCGCCAAGCGCAAGCTGAGCCAGAACAAGAGCGCCGAGGTCGTCGCGAGCATCCTGCAGGAGCTCGAGGGCGCCGGCCCCTACGCCAACCCGGCGCTGGCCGCCGAGATGCGCCGAGCACACGAGGCGATGGCCGCCGCCCGCGCGGCGCTCGCCGAGACCGCGACGGCCGCGGCCGCGGCCGACGAGGCCGCGCGGTGAGCGCCGGGAAGGGCATCGCCGTCTCGACGATCGCGAACGTGCGCGTGTCTGGCCCCGGTCGTCAGGCGCGCTCCGACGCGGAGCCCAGCGACGTCGTCATCGCCGGCGGCGAGATCGTCGACATCGCGCCGCGCGGCGCGCTGCGTGCGGCCGGCGAGGTGCTCGATGGCGACGGGGGGTGGCTCGTGCCAGGGCTGTGGGATCACCACGTGCACATGAACCAGTGGGCGCGGATCGCGCACCGCGTGCCGCTGGGTCGCGCGCAGACGGCTGCAGAGGCCGCGACGCTGATCGGCGCGGCGGCGCCCGACGAGACCGGGGTGCGAGTGGGGATCGGCTTCCGCGACGGGCTGTGGGCCGATGCCCCGAGCCTGGCGGTGCTCGACGCCGCCACCGGGGCGATCCCGAGCTACCTGCTGAGCGCCGATCTGCACAGCGTGTGGCTCAATTCGGCTGCGTTCGCGCGGGCCGGATTCCCGGCGAACCGGCGCGGCATGCTCCGCGAGGACGAGGCCTTCGCGGTGATGCGCCACCTCGATCGGGTCGACACCGCGCGAGTCGACGTCTGGGTTGCGGATGCCGCAGCCGACGCCGCCGCGCGTGGGATCGTCGGCGTGGTCGATCTCGACATGGAATGGAACGAGGAGGCATGGGCGCGCCGAATCTCCGGCGGCTTCGACGCGCTGCGCGTCGACTTCGGGGTGTACCCCGACATGCTCGGCCGCGCGCTCGCGGAGGGGCTGCGCAGCGGCGACCTGGTGCGCGGGGTGACGGGAGAGCGCGCAGCGTTCGCCCCCCTCGCCCGCGTCGGCGCGCTCAAGGTCATCTCTGACGGCTCGCTGGGCACGCGCACCGCGGCCTGCACGCACCCGTACCCGGGGGGTCAGGACCGTGGGCGGCTCAACGTCGACCGGGCCGAGCTGCTCGAGCTCATGACCCGGGCCACGGCAGGGGGGCTCGCCTGCGCGGTGCACGCCATCGGCGACGTTGCCTGTTCGCACGCGCTCGACGTGTTCGGCATGACCGGCGCGTGGGGCTCGATCGAGCACGCGCAGCTGGTGTCGCATGTCGACATCCAGCGCTTCGCCCGCCTCGGCGTGGCCGCGAGCATCCAGCCGACGCACGCGCTCGACGATCGAGCGCTGGTCGAGGCCTACTGGTCGAGCCAGACCGCCCTGGCGTACCCGATGCGCGCCCTCGCCGATGCGGGGGCGACGCTGCTGTTCGGATCGGACGCGCCCGTGTCGCCGATCGACCCGTGGGCGACGATCGCCGATGCGGTGGGGCGCGCGCGCGGCGGCGACGAGGCCGGCGCGTGGCATCCGGAGCAGGCCGTCACGGTCGAGCAGGCGCTGGCCGCGTCGTCCCGCGGGGGCGCGGGCGTCGTGCGTCCGGGCGCGGCCGCCGATCTGGCGATCCTGGGCGACGACCCGTTCGCGTCGTCGCCCGAGGCGCTGCGTGGCATGGCCGTACGAGCGACCCTGCTCGGCGGGCGGGTGACGCACCTCGCGAGCTGACCGGCGCGCTGGGCGGCGCCCGCCTCAGAGACGACGCGGCGCCGAGGCTGTCGCCCCGGCGCCGCGTCGTCGTTCGTGTGCGCTACTCGGCGATGTGCGAGTAGAGGAACCAGCGGTCCTTCTCGAGGCCGCGCATGATCTCGACCGCCACGTCCTGGCTGGTCTGGTCGATCTCGCCGAGGCCGTCGATCGCGGCCTGCACGTTGGCGATGGCGGCATCCATGTCGGCGATCACATCGGCGACGAGCGCCTCGCTCTTCGCGAAGCCCGCGGGCACCGCGCTCGCCTGCGTCTTCGCAGCGACGCTCTCGAGGCGGGCGTCGACCGGGAGCCCGAGCGCGACGATGCGCTCGGCGGCGAGATCCGCGAACGCCTGCGCGTTGGCGACGACGGCGTCGAAGAGCTCGTGCACGCCGATGAAGTTGGCGCCGCGAACGTGCCAGTGCGCCTGCTTGCCGTTGACCGTGAGTGCCATGAGGTCGAGCACGATGGGCGAGAGGAACTGGGCCGCGGCGGCGGCCACGTCGGGGCTCGCGGCGGTGGTGCGGGTGATCTTGGTCTTGGGCATGATGTTCCCCTTCGTCCGTGCTCCGGGCGGGCCGGAGGTGTTGTCTGTCATCAACGCTACTCAGCCCGAAAAATTGCGCAAGCAAGCTGAGGCTCGGCTAATTGCGCCTCGCGGCGCGCGTTCGCGCGGGCCGACGCGTGTTTGGGCGGGCCGCGGCCGGGCGAGCAGGTAACGTCAAGACGTGCCATCCGCAGATCATGAATTCGGCCCTCAGAACCTCGAGGCTCCCACGAAGACCCTGCGGCGCGATGCCCGCACGATCGGCGGGCGCAGGCGGGGCGGCTCGTCGCCGGAGCACGCGCAGCCCTCGCACTTCATTCCCCACATCCAGGGTTTGCGCGCCGTCGCCGTGCTGTTCGTGGTGATCTACCACTTCTGGCCTGGGCGCCTCTCGGGCGGCTTCGTCGGCGTCGACGTCTTCTTCGTGATCTCGGGATTCCTCATCACCGGGCACCTCATGCGCGAGATGAGCGACACCGGGCGGGTGCGCCTCGCGGAGTTCTGGGCGAGGCGCGCTCGGCGACTGCTGCCGGCGTCGCTGCTCGTGCTGCTGTTGTGCTCGCTCGCGGTGATGTCGCCGATGATCATGCCGCTGAGCGCGCTGAAGAACGAGGTGAGCGAGATCATCGCCTCGACGTTCTACGTCGAGAACTGGTACCTGGCGTTCACCTCTGCCGACTACCTGGGCCACGGCGGCGAGCCGACGACGGTGCAGCACTACTGGTCGCTCTCGCTCGAGGAGCAGTTCTACGTGCTCTGGCCGCTGATCATGCTGCTGGCCGCCTGGCTCGGGGTCAAGGCGTTCCTGGGCCGCACACCGAGCGACGCGCGCCTGCGCGGCGTGGTCGTCGCGATCGCGATCGTCAGCGTGCTCTCGTTCCTCTTCAACGTCTGGTTCACCTTCAGCAACCCGGCACCCGCGTACTTCGTCACGTTCGGGCGCATGTGGCAGTTCGGGGTGGGCGCGCTCATCGCACTCGTGCCGCTGCTGCGAGTGCAGCGGCCGCTGCTGAGCTTCGTGCTCGGCTGGGCCGGCATCATCGCGCTGCTGTACACGGCGTTCACCTTCGACGCATCGACGATGTTCCCGGGCTACGCCGCGCTGCTGCCCACCCTCGGCGCCGCCGCGATCATCGCCGCCGGCAACACCGCGCGCTGGTGGTACCCGACCCGGCTGCTGGCGATCCCGCCGATGCAGTTCGTCGGCAACATCTCGTACAGCCTGTACCTGTGGCACTGGCCGCTCATCGTGATCGCGCCCTTCGTGCCGTTCTGGGGCCTCACCATCTATCACCGCGTCGCGCTGCTGGGCATCTGCTTCGTGCTCGCGTGGCTCACGCAGCGCTTCGTCGAGGCGCCGGCGCGCTCCTGGAAGGTGCTCACGGCCCGCCCGGCCCGGGTGACGCTGTGGGCGTCGCTCGGCGCGATGGTGCTGGTCGCGGGTGTCGCCGCGACGGCCTGGGCCGTCAACGCCCCGGCCTACGAGCAGGCGCAGCGCGACCTCGTCACGCTTCGCGAAGAGCCCCCGCCCTGCTTCGGCGCCGAATCGGTGCTCGACCCCGCATGCGCCGGCACCGACTTCGGCGCCGTGATCCTGCCCGACCCCGGCTTCGCGGGCGTCGACAGCCCGGCGAACGAGGAGTGCTTCGTGCAGCTGAACGGCGCCGAGGTGGTCTCCTGCGAGTTCGGCTCGGCCGAGCCGTCCGCGCCCCGCATCGCGCTCGTCGGCGACAGCCACGCCTATCAGCTGCTGTCGACGTTCCAGGCGATGGCCGATGCGAACGGCTGGCACCTCACGACCTACTTCAAGGGCGCGTGCCCGTGGAACGCGACGCCGCTCTCGACGCCCGGTGCGTTCGGCGAGGCGTGCACCCAGTGGCGCGCGGGGGTCGCCGACGCGATCGCCGGCTCAGCGTTCGACGCGGTGTTCACTGCGGCGATCGCAACCACGCCGTACGCGTCGGCGGGCTTCGACTCGGCGCACGACGCGGCGGTGGCCGGCTATCGCGAGGCGTGGGGCACAGTGCTGGATCGAGGCATCCCCGTCGTCACCGTCGTCGACAACCCGGTCTGGGAGACCGACCCCAACAAGTGCCTGCGCAGCAAGGGGTTCGGCGAATGCGACGCGCCACGCGCCGAGGTGCTGGTCGAGAACGATCCGATTCGGGATGCCGCGACCGGCCTCGACGGCGTCACGCTGCTCGACTTTACCAGCGTGTTCTGCGATGACGACACCTGCTTCCCCGTCGTGGGCGGCGCGAACGTGTACCGCGATCAGGACCACCTCACGGTGACGTTCGTGAACTCGCTGGCGCCGCAGTACGTGATGGCGATCGAGTCGGCGATGGCGGATGCCGGGCGGGCCGCGGATCGGTAGCAGCGCGCGAGCCGCGACACGCCGCGACGAGCCGCGCAGGGCGTGGGGATCGCCGTGCTCGCTCGCTATGGTCGAACCATGACCATCGCCGCTGATGCCACAGTCCTTCCCCTGCCCGACGCCGAGCCGAGCCTGGACCCCACGTCGTTCATCGCGCCCGGCGCGCGTGTGATCGGCCAGGTCACCCTCGAGGAGGGCGCGAGCGTCTGGTACAACGCCGTCCTCCGCGCGGATTCGGCGCCCATCACGCTCGGCGCCGGCAGCAACATCCAAGACAACGTCTCGGTGCACGTCGACCCGTCGGCGCCCGTGGTGATCGGCCGCGATGTCTCGGTCGGCCACAATGCCGTCGTGCACGGCTGCACGATCGGCGACGGCTCGCTGATCGGCATGGGCAGCGTCATCCTCTCGGGCGCCGTGATCGGCGCGGGATGCCTCATCGCCGGGGGAGCGGTCGTGCTCGAGGGCATGGTCGTGCCCGACGGCTCGCTGGTCGCCGGCGTGCCGGCGAAGGTGCGCCGCCCGCTCAGCGAGGAGGAGCGCGGACGGCTGCTGCGCAACGCGCAGGTGTACCGCGCGCACACGACGCGTCACCGCGCCGCGGTGGAGGCCGCCGGCTGATCGAGAGCGCGGCGGGCTTGCCGGGCGACGTGCGAGCCGCGTGGATGCGGCTCAGCTGGGAGAGGGTGGAGGGGCTGACGAGAATCGAACTCGCATCATCTGTTTGGAAGACAGAGGCTTTACCACTAAGCTACAGCCCCGGAACCGGCGGAAATCCGCCTGAATCTCGGATGTTCGGTTGTCTGCCGCCCCGGGGAGGGCGGCGCACCTCACCATGCTAGTGCATGCCCGCACCTGCTCCCGTCGCCACGAGCCCGGGGCGCGGCGTCTGCCAAGGCAAACTCGGCTAGACTTCACGAGGTCGTTTCCTGGCTCGCGCCTTGGGGCGACCCGCGCAAGATCACCGGGGCGTAGCTCAGCTTGGTAGAGCGCCCGCTTTGGGAGCGGGAAGTCGCAGGTTCAAATCCTGTCGCCCCGACGGAACGACCGTGTCCTGCTGCGCGGAATAACTCATGCAGCCTTTCCCCTCGCGACCAGGAGTATCCAGGCCAGGAGCATCCGGGCGGGGACACCCACAAGGAGAACACAACACATGGTGAAGAGCACCATCGAGAAGCTCAGCCCGACGCGCGTGAAGCTCACGATTACCGTGACCCCCGAGGATCTCAAGCCGAGCATCGCGCACGCGTACGAGCACATCGCGCAGGACATCCAGATCCCCGGCTTCCGCAAGGGCAAGGTGCCCGCGCCGATCATCGATCAGCGTGTCGGCCGCGGCGCCGTGATCGAGCACGCCGCGAACGAGGGCCTCGACGCCTTCTTCCGCGCCGCGATCACCGAGCACGACCTCAAGGTGCTCGGTCGCCCCAGCGCCGACATCACCCAGTGGCCGAGCGAGAAGGACTTCTCGGGCGACCTGGTCGTCGACGTCGAGGTCGACGTGCGCCCCGACTTCGAGCTCCCCGCCCTCGAGGGCCTGAAGATCGAGGTCGAGGCCGCCGAGGTCGACGACGCGGCGATCACCGAGGAGCTGGACCGCATGCGCGCGCGCTTCGGCACGCTCGTGACGGTCGACCGCCCCGCCGCCAAGGGCGACTTCGTCGAGCTCGACCTCGTCGCGACCATCGCCGGCAACGAGGTCGACCGGGCCGCCGGCATCTCGTACGAGGTGGGCTCGGGCGAGCTGCTCGAGGGCATCGACGAGGCCATCGACTCGCTCACCGCGGGTGAAGAGACCACCTTCAAGAGCGACCTGCTCGGCGGCGAGCACGCGGGCGAGGCGGCCGAGGTCTCGGTGAAGGTCGTCGCCGTCAAGGAGCGCGAGCTTCCCGAGGCCGACGATGACTTCGCACAGATCTCGAGCGAGTTCGACACCATCGGCGAGCTGCGCGACAGCCTCAAGGACCGCGTCGTCGAGCAGCACACGTTCACGCAGGGCGCGCAGGCGCGCGAGCTGCTCATCGACAAGCTCCTCGAGCTCGTCGAGCTGCCCGTGCCCGCGTCGCTCATCGAGGACGAGGTGCACCGCCACCTCGAGGGCGAGAACCGCCTCGAGGACGACGAGCACCGCGCCGAGGTGACCGAGGCCAGCGAGAAGCAGTTCCGCACGCAGATCCTGCTCGACGCCTACGCCGAGAGCCTCGCGGTGCAGGTCTCGCAGGAGGAGCTCACCCAGTACGTGGTGCAGTCCGCGCAGCAGTACGGCATGGCGCCGCAGGAGTTCATCCAGGCACTCGACGCGGGCAACCAGATTCCCGCGCTCATCGGCGAGATCGCCCGCAACAAGGCGCTTGCGCTCGCGCTGGGCAAGGTCACCGTCGTCGACACCAAGGGCGAGACCATCGACCTCGGTGCGTTCACCGCGTTCGCCGACCAGGACAAGGCCGAGGAAGAGGTCGTGGCCGAGGCCGAGGAGATCGTCGAAGAGGCTGAGGCCGCCGACGACGCCGAGAACGACGGCAAGTAGCTCGAAGGGACCGGTCTGAGGGCCGGTGCCGCTGACGGGGGCGTGGATGCTGCGGCATCCACGCCCCCGTTCGTGTGCGCGGCGCGACTCTATGCCCAGGGCGAACACGGCCGGCGGGCGCGGCGCTGCCCGGTAGATTTCTTGAGGACGCACTACCGAAGGGGAGCAACGATGGCCGAACCACTGGTCGCTACGAGTGTCTTTGACAGACTTCTGCGAGATCGCATCATCTGGCTGGGCTCGGAGGTCCGGGACGAGAACGCAAACGAGATTTGCGCGAAGATTCTCCTCCTTGCCGCCGAGGACCAGGAGAAGGACATCTACCTGTACATCAACTCGCCCGGCGGCTCGATCACCGCGGGCATGGCGATCTACGACACGATGCAGTTCGTCCCGAACGACATCGTCACCGTCGGCATCGGCATGGCGGCGTCGATGGGCCAGCTGCTGCTCACGAGCGGCACCAAGGGCAAGCGCTACATCACGCCGAACGCGCGCGTGCTCCTGCACCAGCCGCACGGCGGCTTCGGCGGCACGGCGAGCGACATCCAGACCCAGGCCCAGCTGATCGTCTCGATGAAGAACCGCCTCGCCGAGATCACGGCCGCCCAGACCGGCAAGACCGTCGAGCAGATCAACGAGGACGGCGACCGCGACCGCTGGTTCACGGCCGACGAGGCCCTCGAGTACGGCTTTGTCGACCACATCCGCGAGCACGCAGCAGACGTCATCGGCGGCGGCGGCACGAACGACAAGTCATAGGAAGAGGAACGACAGACATGAGCATCCCCACCTACGGCGCGCAGTCCCTCGCGGTCCCGGGCGGCATCGCCCACGGGGGCCTGCAGGCCCCGGGCAGCCGCTACATCCTCCCGCAGTTCGAAGAGCGCACGGCATACGGCTACAAGCGCCAGGACCCGTACAACAAGCTGTTCGAAGACCGGGTGATCTTCCTCGGCGTGCAGGTCGATGACGCGTCGGCCGACGACGTCATGGCGCAGCTTCTCGTGCTCGAGAGCCAGGACCCGGACCGCGACATCATCATGTACATCAACTCGCCCGGCGGCTCGTTCACGGCGATGACGGCGATCTACGACACGATGCAGTACATCAGCCCGCAAATCCAGACGGTGGTGCTCGGCCAGGCCGCCTCGGCTGCTGCGGTGCTGCTCGCGGCGGGCACACCGGGCAAGCGTCTTGCCCTGCCCAACGCGCGCGTGCTGATCCACCAGCCCGCCATGGGCGAGGCCGGGCACGGACAGGCCTCCGACATCGAGATCCAGGCCGCCGAGATCCTGCGCATGCGCACCTGGCTTGAGACGACCCTCTCGTCGCACTCGAACCGCTCGGTCGAGCAGGTGCACAACGACATCGACCGCGACAAGATCCTCACCGGGGTCGAGGCGCTCGAGTACGGTCTCGTCGACCAGATCCTCACCTCGCGCAAGCGAGGCCCTGCGGCGATCGCCAAGTAGGCACACGCTCGCAACCCGAATGATCGCGCCCCGCCACCGGCTCCGGTGGCGGGGCGCGGCGTCTCGGGTCACCGTATGACGCAGACTCCCGCGCAATGCACGGTGATGTCGGGGGCAGCGGTTAGGCTCGTATCATCGAATCGCACTCCTTGCCAGGGGTCGGTCGGTGGGCGTGGGCTCCGCGAGATGATGCGCGAGCTGCAAGACGCGGCACGGCGCCGCACGCACCACGGGACACGGTCGCCGGGGGCGACACACACAAGTAGGGGGCAACATGGCACGCATCGGTGAGAGCGCCGACCTGTTCAAGTGCTCCTTCTGCGGCAAGAGCCAGAAGCAGGTGCAGCAGCTCATCGCAGGACCGGGCGTGTACATCTGCGACGAGTGCGTCGAGCTGTGCAACGAGATCATCGAAGAGCGCATGGCCGAGTCGACCGAGACCGAGGTCGCGGAGTTCGAGCTGCCCAAGCCGCGCGAGATCTATGACTTCCTCGAGGAGTACGTCGTCGGCCAGGAGAAGGCCAAGCGCGTGCTGTCGGTCGCGGTCTACAACCACTACAAGCGCGTGCGGGCGCTCTCCACGATCACCTCTGCGGAGGCGCGCGCCGAGCAGGTCGAGCTGGCGAAGAGCAACATCCTCCTGATCGGGCCCACCGGCTGCGGCAAGACCTATCTCGCCCAGACCCTCGCCAAGCGGCTCGATGTTCCGTTCGCCGTCGCCGACGCGACGGCCCTGACCGAAGCCGGATACGTCGGCGAAGACGTCGAGAACATCCTGCTCAAGCTGATCCAGGCCGCAGACTTCGACACGAAGCGCGCAGAGACCGGCATCATCTACATCGACGAGGTCGACAAGATCGCCCGCAAGGCCGAGAACCCGTCGATCACGCGCGACGTCTCGGGGGAGGGCGTGCAGCAGGCGCTGCTGAAGATCCTCGAGGGCACCGTCGCCTCGGTGCCGCCCCAGGGCGGGCGCAAGCACCCCCACCAGGACTTCCTGCAGATCGACACGACCAACGTGCTGTTCATCGTGGCCGGCGCCTTCGCCGGGCTCGAAGACATCATCTCGAGTCGGGTCGGCAAGCACGGCATCGGCTTCGGCGCGCCCCTGCAGGACAAGGGCGACGATCTGTCGCTGTTCGCGGATGTGCTGCCGGAAGACCTGCACAAGTTCGGCCTGATCCCCGAGTTCATCGGACGACTGCCCGTGGTGGCATCCGTGTCGCCGCTCGATCAGACCGCGCTCATGGAGATCCTCACCGTGCCCCGCAACGCGCTCGTGAAGCAGTACCAGCGCATGTTCGAGCTCGACGGCGTCGACCTCGAGTTCGAGCACGACGCCCTGCTCGCGATCGCCGACCTCGCGGTCGAGCGCAAGACCGGGGCGCGCGGGCTGCGCGCGATCCTCGAGGACGTGCTCGGTCCGGTGATGTTCGACGTGCCCTCCGCGGAGGACGTGGCGAAGGTCATCATCACGCGCGCGTCGGTCGAGGATGGCGTGCCGCCGACGATCGTGCTCGAGCGCGCCGGGCGCCGGGGCGAGAAGAGCGCCTGACCGGCCGAGCCCGTCCGGCGCGGCACGCGCGGGCGGCGTCGCGCCGCCGCCCGAAGCGCCCGCGGCGCGACGCTCAGCTGTCGAGCCCGCGGCTCAGCTGTCGAGCCCGCGGCGCTTGAGCAGTGGCTCGATGACGGCGTCGCGTCCGAGGAAGTCGCGGAAGGCCTCCATCGGGTCCTTCGAGCCGCCGACCCCGAGCAGTCGGGTGCGGAAGCGATCGCCGTTCTCGCGGGTGAGCCCGCCGCTGCGTCGGAACCACTCCACGGTGTCGGCGTCGAGCACCTCGCTCCAGATGTACGAGTAGTAGCCGGCGCTGTAGCCGCCGGCGAAGATGTGCGCGAAATAGCTCGACGAGTATCGCGTCGGCACGACCGGGTTGTCGAGGCCGATCTCGGCCAGCGCGGCGCGCTCGAACGCGTCGACGTCGCTCACGCCGGCGGCATCCGCCGCGCTCAGCGTGTGCCAGGCCTGGTCGAGCCAGGCCGCGGCGAGGTATTCGCTCGTGGCGTGGCCCTGGTTGAAGGTCTCGGAGGCCTGCAGGCGCTCGACGATGTCGGCGGGGAGCGGCTCGCCGGTGTCGATGTGGCGCGCGTAGCTGCCCAGCACCTCGGGCCACAGCATCCACATCTCGTTCACCTGGCTCGGAAACTCGACGAAGTCACGGAAGACGTTCGTGCCGGCGAAATGGGGGTAGGTGACGACCGCGAACAGGCCGTGCAGGGCGTGACCGAACTCGTGGAACAGGGTGCTCACCTCGTCGAGAGTCAGCAGCGTCGGCTCGCCCGGCGCCGGCTTGGGCACATTCAGGTTGTTGACCACCACCGGCTTGGTGCCCCGCAGCCGTGACTGGCTGACGATGGGATTCATCCACGCGCCGCCGCGCTTGGTGTCGCGGGTGTACAGATCCAGCACGAAGAGGCCGAGCTCGCTGCCGTCGGCATTGTGCAGCTCGAACACGCGGGCGTCGGGGTGATAGGCCACGAGGTCGGTGCGCTCGGTGAACGTGACGCCGTAGAGCCTGCTGGCGGCGAAGAAGACGCCGTCCTGGAGCACGCGCTCGGCCTCGAACCAGGGGCGCAGCGCCGCCGTGTCGATGTCGTACTGCGCCTTGCGCACCTTCTCGGTGAAGAACGCCCAGTCGTGGGCTTCGAGCGGGAACGGCTGCGGCCCGGCGTCGATCATCGCCTGCAGGGCTGCCTGCTCGCGGCGCGCATTCGCCGCCGCGGGCACGGCCAGCTGGCGCAGCAGCGCGTGCACGGCCTCCGGCGTGCCGGCCGTCTCGTCGGCGGTGACCGCCGCGGCGTGGTTCGGGTAGCCGAGCAGCTCGGCGCGCTCGGCGCGCAGGCGCACGATCTCGAGCAGCACTTCGCGGTTGTCGTTCTCGCCGCCGCGCCGCCCCCGGCTGCGCGAGGCGTCCATCAGCTTCCGGCGCGTCTCGCGATGCGTGAGCGACGAGAGATAGGGATGCCCGGTGTACAGCGTGAGGCCGAGCTCGTACCCGCCCGGGCGCCCGCTGTCGGCGGCCGCCTGCGCGGCGGCCGACAGCTCGCCGCTGGCGAGGCCGTCGAGCTCGGCGGCGTCGTCGATGACGAGGGCGAGCGCATTGCTGTCGGCCAGGAGTCGCTTCTCGAAGGTCGTGCTGAGGGCCGAGAGCCGCTCGTTGATGGCCTTCAGGCGCTCCTTGGTCTCGTCGTCGAGCGGCGCGCCCGCGAGGGTCATCTCGCGAAAGTGCCGCTCGAGCAGGTACCGCTGCTCGTCGTCGAGCCCGAGTTCGTCGACATGATCGTGCAGCGCCCTGATGCGCGCGTAGAGCGCCGAGTTCAGCGCGATCGCGTCGGTGTGCGCCGTCATGCGCGGGGCGAGCGTCTCTTCGAGGGCCTGGTACTCGGGCGTCGCGTCGGCCGCGCTGATCGTGTAGAAGGTGTGCGCGAGGGCGTCGAGCTGGCGCCCGCTGCGCTCAAGGGCGACGACCGTGTTCTCGAAGGTCGGCATCGAGCGCACGTAGGTGATCGCGTTGATCTCGCCGCGCTGTTCGTCGAACGCGCGCTCGAAGGCCGGGAGGAAGTGCTCGGGCCGGATCTGCGCGAAGGGCGGGAGGTCGTAGGGGAGCGTGCTGGGCGTTTCGAGGGGGTTCGAGGTCTGAGCCATGACGTCAGCCTAGTAACCATGCAAAGGAATGCAAAGAACTTCTTGCAAAGGATTCTTTGCATAGATATGCTTGCATCATGATCGACGACAGCACGAAGCACGCGGGGGATGCCTCGTCCTCGGAGCCGTCGGCGCGGGATGGTGCCGACGGGGCCTCGCACGAGCGCGACATGCGCGTGCTCGATGCCGGGGCGCTGCGCGCGCTCGCGCACCCGCTGCGCGTCGAGATCTACGACATTCTCAGCCAGTACGGGCCGCAGACCGCCAGCTCGCTGGCGGCGCGCCTGGGGGAGTCGAGCGGCTCGACCAGCTATCACCTCCGCGCCCTCGCCAAGCACGACCTCATCCGCGAGGTCGAGGGTCGCGGCTCGGGGCGCGAGCGGTGGTGGCAGCGTCCCGTCGGCGGCGTCACGTTCACCAACCCCGACGCGATGAAGACTGCCTCTGGGCGTGCGGCGACGCAGCTCGTCATGGCCGAGTTCTTCCGTCGCCGTGAGGAGCAGCTGCGCAGCTACGTCAACGGCGGCGTTGCGCTCGAGGGCGACGCGTGGCAGGAGGCGAGCCTCGTGTCGACCTCGACCGCGCGCATGACCGCGGAGCAGACGCAGCAGCTGGTCGACGACATCCAGGCGCTCATCGACGCCGCGGTCGACCGATATCGCGATCAACAGCGCGACGGCGCGCGCCCGGTGACCATTCGGGCCGACATCTTCCCGCTTCCCAATGAAGGACGACCATCATGAGCATCATCACCGTGCACCGCTCACCGCGCGCCTCCGGCCGTGCCGCCGCGTGTGCAACCCGGCTCGAGCGGCTCCTGCTTCGGACCGCGGCGGGCATCACCAGCCTTGTGGAGCACCGCATGGATCGTCGGACCGCGCGCCGCACGCTGCGCCGACTCGAGCCGAGCGTCCGCATGCACGATGAGCTGCGGGCCGATGCGGCGTCGACCCTGCACCTCGGCATCCTGCCCCGATGACCGCCGGCACCGAGCCGGCGACGGCGGTCGCACGAGCCACGACACGGCCGCGCCTCGGCCGCGACTTCAGCAAGCTGTGGACGGCCTCTGCCTTCAGCAACCTCGCCGACGGCATCGGGCGCACCGCGGTTCCGCTGATCGCGACCACCCTGACCCGCGACCCGCTCATCATCGGTGCGCTCGGCGCCCTGTCGTTCCTGCCGTGGCTCGTGTTCGGCCTTCCGGCGGGCATGCTCGTCGACCGATTCGATCGCCGTTGGATCATGGCGATCGCCAACACCATCCGCGGCGGCGTCGCGCTCGTGCTCGCGGTGATGACCGTCACCGGCACGCTCGATGTGTGGAGCCTGCTCGTCGCCACGCTCGTGTTCGGGCTCGGCGAGACGCTCTTCGACAACGCCACGAACGCGGTGGTGCCCGTGCTCGTGCAGCCGCGCTCGCTCGATCGCGCGAACGGCTTCATGCAGGCCGCGCAGGTCACCATCGACAGCTTCATCGCGACGCCGATCGCCGGCGTGCTGTTCGCCACATCGCTCGCGCTCCCGCTGTGGGTCGGCGCCGGCGGCTATGTGATCCCGATCGTGCTCGCGCTGCTGCTGCCCGTGATCGCGGCGCACCCCCTGCTCGGGGTCGCGCCGGCGCGGCGCGCGACATCCGATCCCTCCGCCGTGAGCGCGGCGGCGCCCGCTGCCGCGAGCGACAGCGCCCCCGTGAGCGACCGCGCTCCCGTGAACGACACCGCATCGGTGGGCGTGGCCGCCGTGGCGCCCTCGACGCGCGAGGCCGCGGCCTACCTCTGGCGGCACCGATACCTGCGTGCGCTCGTGATCTTCACGGCGATCGTCGGCTCGGCCTCCGGGTTCGCCCAGGCGCCCACGCTGCTGTACTTCCTCGATGTGATGCGGGTCGAGCCGGTCGCCATCGGCTTCGTCACCGCCGGCATCGGGCTGGGTGCGCTCGGCGGCTCCCTGGTCGCCGCGCGGCTGGTGGAGCGGTTCGGGCGTGGCGCTGTGATGTTCTGGTCGAACATCGTGGCGGCGCTGGGACTGCTCGCCGTGGGGCTGGCGCCGGAGCTTGTCACCGCGATCGTCGCGTACGCCCTGATGGCGGGCGCGATCTCGGTCTGGAACGTCCCGTGGGGCGCGCTGCGCCAGACGATCGTGCCGAACAGCATCTTCGGACGCGTGCTCGGCATCATCCGCGCATTCACGTGGGGGGTGTTTCCGATCGCGACGGTCCTGGGCGGCTGGGTGGCGCGCATCGACCTCCGCCTGCCCTTTCTGATCGGCGCGATCGCCACGGTGGTCGCGACCCTGATCGCCACACGACTGCTGTATCGGGCGTCCGAGTTCAGTGGACCGCTCGACGACGAAGGGCCTGCGCCGCGGTGAGCCGGCGGCGCATCACCGCCGGTGTCGCGCTCGTGCTCGTGGTCGTCGCCGGCCTGCTCGTGCACGGGGTGCTTCCGGAATCCGCGTTCGCCGACATCGCGGGCGATGCCCTGTACGTCGGCGCCGTCTACCTCGCGCTCGTGCTCGTGCTGCCCAGGCTGCGCCCCTGGCTCGTCGGCGGCATCAGCCTCGCCTGGAGCGCCGGGGTGGAGCTGCTGCAGCTGACCGGCGTGCCGCATCGGCTCGGCGAGCTCCTCCCGCCGCTGACGCTCGTGCTCGGCACCGCGTTCGACGCGCGCGACCTGGTGGTCTACGCGGTGGCCGCGGCGCTGCTCACCGCGATCGACGGGCTGTCGGGGCGAGCGACGCCGGCTGCGCCGCGCGAGCGGTGATCAGGCGTCGTCGGCCGCCCACTCGTCTTCCGGCTCGATCTCGACGATGACCTCGCCTGAGGCGAGCATCCGCACGAACACCCCCGTGTCGAGCTCGGCGATCGGCCGGCGCTCAAGCCAGGTCAGCGTCCAGCGCGGCGCGTAGCCTCGCTCGGGCTCGGGGAGCGCGGCGAACTCGGCCAGCGCGGCTGCGTCGACCTCGGCGATCGCCGCGTGCAGCTCGGCCGGCACCGACGCGGGCGGCCGCTCACCGGCGGTCCACCTCGTGCCCAGCTGCATCACGCCTCCGTCGGTGCGAGCTCGATCGACTCGACGGTCATGCCCACGGCGCCCTCGGGTGCCGTCACGATGCGAAGCTCCGCGATCCGACCGACCGAGCGCAGATCGCCGGACGCCTGGCGCAGCAGCGCGGCAGTCGGCTCGTCGGCGCTGAGCACCGCCAGCGACACGGCGGTCTTCTGCGAAGCCTTCGCGTTCGTCTTCGCGCCGCGGATGCCGGTCAGGGCCTCGCTGGCTGCCGCGAGCACGGCCGGGTCGCCCGCGCAGCCCGACGGCGTCGGCCACGCTGCGGTGTGCACCGAGCCCTCGTTGAACCACGACCACGACTCCTCGGCCGCGAACACGAGCACCGGGGCGAGCAGACGCAGCAGCGCCGAGAGCGCCTGGCGCAGCGCGAGCGCCGCGGATGCCTGGTCGGCGTCGTCCTGGTCGTACGCACGCTCCTTGACCAGCTCGAGGTAGTCGTCGCAGAAGGTCCAGAAGAACTGCTCGGTCACCTCGAGCGCGCGGGCGTGGTCGTACGCGGCCTGGGCCCTGGTGGCCTCGGCGATGACGCCGTCGAGCGTGGCGAGCATCGAGGCATCCACGGGATTGGTCACCGTGGCGCCGTCGGTGACCGGGAACGAGAGCACGAACTTCGCTGCGTTCAGCACCTTGATGGCCAGGCGGCGGCCGATCTTGATCTGCGTCGGGTTCTGCGGGTCGAAGGCCGCGTCGGTCCCCAGTCGCGAGGAGGCGGCCCAGTACCGGACGGCGTCCGAGCCGTGCTGCGCGAGCACGTCGGCGGGGGTGACGACGTTGCCCTTCGACTTCGACATCTTCTTGCGGTCGGGATCGACGATGAACCCCGAGATCGCGGCATCGGTCCACGGCGCGCGGTCGTCCTCAAGCGCGCTGCGGAGCATCGTCGAGAAGAGCCAGGTGCGGATGATGTCCTGCCCCTGGGGACGCACGTCGAACGGCGCGACCAGGTTCCAGAGCGCTTCGTCGCGCTGCCAGCCGCCCGCGAGCTGCGGCGTGAGCGAGGAGGTCGCCCAGGTGTCGAAGATGTCGCTCTCGGCCTCGAAGCCGCCCGCGACCCCGCGCTGCGCCTCGGTGTAGCCCGCCGGCACATCGGTGGTGGGGTCGATCGGCAGGGCAGTCACGTCGGGGACGATCACGCGGTCGTAGTCGCGCTCGCCCTCCGCGTCGAGGCCGTACCAGACCGGAATCGGCACGCCGAAGAAGCGCTGACGCGAGACGAGCCAGTCGCCGGTGAGGCCGCCGACCCAGTTCTCGTAGCGCACGCGCATGAAATCGGGATGCCACGAGACCTCGCGCCCGAGCGAGATCAGCCGCTCGCGCAGCGAGTCGTCGCGCGCGCCGTTGCGGATGTACCACTGGCGCGTCGAGACGATCTCGAGCGGGCGGTCGCCCTTCTCGAAGAACTTCACGGCGTGCGTGAACGGCTTCGGCTCCTCGAGCATCGCGCCGGACGCCTGCAGCATCTCGACGATCTGCTTCTTCGCCGAGAAGATCGTCTTGCCCGCGAGCTCGCCGTAGGCGGCGATCCCCGCCTCGGAGACGATCGCCTCGGGGGCGTCGGCGAGCAGGCGGCCGTCCTTGCCGATGATGGTGCGGTTGGGGAGGTCGAGCTCGCGCCACCAGATGATGTCGGTGACGTCGCCGAAGGTGCAGATCATCGCGATGCCGGAGCCCTTGTCGGGCTGTGCGAGCGGATGCGCCAGCACGGGGACCTCGACGTCGAACAGCGGGGTGCGCACGCTCGTGCCGAACAGCGGCTGGTAGCGCTCGTCGTCGGGGTGGGCCACGAGCGCGACACAGGCGGCGAGCAGCTCGGGCCGCGTGGTCTCGATGAAGACCTCGCCGCTGCCGTCGCTCTTGTGGAACCCGAGACGGTGGTAGGCGGCCGGCTGGTCGCGGTCCTCGAGCTCGGCCTGCGCGATGGCCGAGCGGAAGTCGACGTCCCACAGTGTGGGCGCGAGGGCCTGGTACGCCTCGCCGCGCGCGAGGCCGCGCAGGAAGGCGAGCTGCGAGGTGCGGATCGTCTCGTCCGAGATCGTCCGGTACGTCTGCGTCCAGTCGACGCTCAGGCCGAGGGTGCGCCAGAGGTCTTCGAAGTGGCGCTCGTCCTCCACGGTGAGCTTTTCGCACAGCTCGGTGAAGTTGCGGCGGCTCACCGGGATCTGATCGGCCGCGCGCGAGCTCTTCGTGCTCCCGCCCTCGAAGGGCGGGGTGAAGTCGGGGTCGTACGGCAGGGACGGGTCGCAGCGCACGCCGTAGTAGTTCTGGACGCGGCGCTCGGTCGGCAGGCCGTTGTCGTCCCAGCCCATCGGGTAGAACACGGTCTTGCCGCGCATCCGCTCGAAGCGCACCTTCACATCGGTGTGCGTGTACGAGAACACGTGCCCGATGTGCAGCGATCCGGAGGCGGTCGGCGGGGGAGTGTCGACCGAGTAGACGCCCTCACGGCCGACGGACGCTGCGCGGAGCCGGTCGAACAGGTACGTGCCCTGGGCTCGCCACGCGGCGTCCCACTTCGTCTCGAGACCCTCGAGGGCGGGCTTGTCGGGAAGGTGCGCGTCGGCCATGCGGGTCTCCTGCGATATGGGCGGCACTGTGTGAGCGTGCCTGAGTGTGGGCGAAGCCCCATTCTAGCCGGTGTGCGGTCGGGCCGTTCCCGCGCGCCGGCCCGGAGGCGCTCCACCGCGCCGTCGGCATCGCTGCGGGCCGCGCGCGGACGTGCGCGTGGCGGCCGTGTTGTTGGACGCGGTACAAGATAGGATGGGCCGCGGCCGGCGTCTCCCGGCATCCCCGAAGCAAAGGCTCTCCATGCACGCACCCCGCCGGCGCCCGCGCCGCCTCTTCCTGCTCGCCGCCGTCGCGGCGACGACCCTGGCGCTCGGCGCCTGCGCCGGGCCAGGCGTCGACACCGGCCCCGAGGCGGGCGGCGGTGAGCTGGTCTGGGCGATCGCCGGGGCCAACCTCTCGGCGGGCCACATGGATCCGCAGACGAGCCAGCTCGACTCGGCGGCCTCGGTGCAGCGCGGCGTGCTCGACTCCCTCGTCTTCCAGAACGCCGACGGCACCTTCGCGCCCTGGCTCGCGAGCGGATGGGTCGTCTCGGCCGACGGACTCGAATACACGTTCTCGCTGCGCGACGACGTGGTCTTTCACGACGGCACGCCCTTCGACGCGGCGGCGGTGAAGGCCAACCTCGACCGGATCGCGGATGACGCCACGGACTCGAAGCAGGCCGCCAGCATGCTCGGCGCCGAGTACTACGAGGGCACGACCGTGATCGATCCGCAGACGGTCGTCGTGCGCTTCAGCCAGCCGAACGCGCCGTTCCTCCAGGCCGCGAGCACCGCCTACCTCGGGATGTACTCCCCGGCGACGCTCGCGGCGAACGCCGACACGCTGAAGGCCGGCGGTCCCGGCATCACGGTGGGCTCCGGGCCGCTCATCATGAGCGACTATGTGCCGGACCAGGAGATCGTGTACGTGCGCAACGACGCGTATGCGTGGGGCCCGAACGGCGCGGGGGCGCCCGAGTTCGAGACCCTTCGCGTCGCGATCGTGCCCGAGCCCGCGGTGCGAATCGGGATGCTCGCAAGCGGCGAGGCGCAGCTGGCGAGCAACATCACCGCGAACGCGGTCTCGGCCCTCGACTCGAGGCTCACGGTCGATGCGAAGAGCGTGCCCGGCCTGCCGTACTCGCTGTTCCTGAACGAGGGCTACGGCGTGTTCGCCGACGAGCTCGTGCGCGAGGCGTTCTCGCGCGCGATCGA
The DNA here is from genome assembly GCA_029779645.1 of Actinomycetes bacterium. Classification (GTDB taxonomy): domain Bacteria; phylum Actinomycetota; class Actinomycetes; order Actinomycetales; family Microbacteriaceae; genus Microbacterium. The sequence continues at coordinate 38,233 of JAKPAC010000012.1, forward strand.
CATCGACGCCGCGGTCGAGACCATCTACTTCGGGCAGTACGAGCGCGCCTGGAGCGTGCTCGGGCCCGCCACCCCCGGGTATGACGCGAGTCTTGAGGGCACCTGGGAGTTCGATCCCGAGGCGGCGAATGCCCTCCTCGACGAGGCCGGCTGGACCCAGCGCGACGCCGAGGGCTACCGCACGCGTGACGGTGCCCGGCTCTCGGCGCGCTGGATCGCCTGGACCCCGATCTCGGACGACGCGGCGGCGCTCGCGAACGCGATCCAGTCCGACCTGCGCGACGTGGGGTTCGAGATCGTGCGCGAGGCGCTCGAGCCCGGCGCCTACAACGAGCAGTACGGCCCGAAGACCTTCGACATCACGGACTGGGACTTCGCGGGGGTCGACCCGGACCTGCTTCGCGCGCACCTGCACAGCGAAGGCTTCCAGAACGCTTCGCAGGTGAGCGACGCGGCGCTCGACGCGATGCTGAGCGGCGCGGTCGCCGAGAGCGACCCCGCCGCACGCGCGGCGCTCTACCGTCAGGTGCAGCAGTGGAACGCGCAGCATCACGCGATCGTGCCGATCTTCGTGCCGTCGGTCATCACCGTGCTCGCCCCCGAGGTCACGGGGCTGAGCTACGACCTGTACGGGCGCCCGCTGTTCTTCGGCGTGTCGCTGGGCTAGCCTCCCCGGCACGGGCCGCGCGACCGCGGAGCGCGTGCGCCGCGGCTGCCGACACGCAGGCGCCACCATCGAGCACCGAGGAATCCCATGCACGACTCACCCGGCGGCGCGCCCCGCGCGTTGCGCCGCGGCGCCGAACTGGCCGGCGGCGCGGTGCTCGTGCTGTGGGGGGCCGCGACGCTCGCGTTTCTCACCATGCGCCTCGTGCCCGGCGACGCGGTCGACGTCATGCTCGGACCGCACGCGCAGGTCTCGCCCGAGACGAAGGCGGCGATCCGCACCGAGCTCGGGCTCGATCTGCCCTGGTACCAGCAGTACGTCGGGCTGCTCGCACGCATGCTCCGCGGCGATCTCGGCGAGTCGTATCAGCTGCGGATGCCGGTGGCCGAGGTGATCGGTCGGCAGCTGGCGCCCACCCTGCAGCTCACCGGGCTCGCGCTCACGATCGCGCTCGTGCTGGCGTTCGCGGCCGCGCTGCTTGCCCGCGGCCGCCGCGCCCGCGGGATCGTGGCGGCACTGGAACTGGTCGTGCTCTCGTCGCCCGTGTTCTGGATCGGCCTCGTGCTGCTCACGGTCTTCTCGTTCACGCTGGGCTGGTTTCCCGTCTCCGGGCGCGGGTTCGCGGCGCTGGTGCTCCCCGCCGTCACGCTGGCGCTCCCCGTCGCGGCGCTGCTCGGGCAGGTGCTGCGCGACGGGCTGGAGGAGGCCGAGCGGCAGCCCTTCGCCTTGAGCGTTCGAGCGCGCGGGGCGAGCCAGTCGCGCCTGTTGCTGCGCCACACGCTGCGGCACGGCTCGACGGGGGCGCTGACGCTTGCTGGATACCTCGTGGGCTCGCTCCTCGGCGGCACGGTGCTCGTCGAGACGGTGTTCGCGCGCGCGGGCATCGGCCGGGTCACGCTCGCCGCGATTCAGGGGCGCGATCTGCCCGTCGTCATGGCCGTGATCATGCTGAGCGCGGTGGTGTTCGTGGTCGTGCACCTCCTCGTCGAGCTTGCATACCCGCTGCTCGATCCGCGGCTGCGACGCGGAGTGAACGCGCGATGACTGCCCTGGGGGCCCGGGTGCCCGGAGGCGGTCGGGCGGCGCGGCGCGGCGGGGTCGCGCAGACCCTGGCGGCTCGGGCGGGGGTGGCGGCGGCATCCGCGGTGCTGCTGGTGCTGGCGACGATGGCGATCGCGCCGAGCGTGTTCACGGGCGTCGATCCGCTCGCCACCGACCTGCGCGCGGCGCTGCTGCCGCCCGGCGTCGGGCACCCGTTCGGCACCGATCAGACCGGGCGCGACGTGTACGCGCGGGTCGTGCACGGGGCGCGCATCTCGGCGATCATCGGCATCAGCGCGGCGGGCCTCGCCGCCGTCGGCGGCCTGCTGCTCGGCATCCTCGCCGGGCTGGCACCCCGCCGGGTCGGGGCCGTGGCGATGCGGGGCGTTGACGTGCTGCTCGCCTTCCCTGAGTTTCTGATCGCGCTGGTCGTGGTCGCGATCCTGGGCCCTGGGGCCTTCACTGTGGCGCTCGCCGTCACGATCGCGGCGGTGCCCGTCTACATTCGCCTCGCTCGTGCGCACACGGTCAGCCTCCGCCAGGCCGAGCACGTCGAATCGGCCATGCTGCTCGGCGTCTCGCGGCCCATGGCGGTGGCGCGCCACGTGCTGCCGGCGGTCGCCGGCTCGGTGAGCGTGCTGGCGACGATCGGCGTCGGCTCGGCGATCATCGCCTCGGCGGGGCTGAGCTTCCTGGGCCTTGGGCCCACCGAGCCGACACCCGAGTGGGGGCTGATGATGGCGGGCGGGCGCAACGTGCTGGGCCAGGCGTGGTGGATCGCGGTGTTCCCCGGCCTCGCCGTGATGGTCACGGTGATCTCGCTCAGCGTGGTTGGCCGGGCGCTGCGCCGGCGAGCCGAGGGCGGGGCGGCATGAGCGGCATCGACGTGCGGGGCCTGCGGGTGGTGATCGGCGACCGCGTCGTCGTCGACGATGTCTCGCTGCGGGTCGCGCCGGGGGAGTGCCTGGCGATCGTCGGCGAGTCCGGCGCGGGCAAGTCGATGATCGCGCACGCGCTGCTCGGCCTCGCTCCGCAGGGGGCGACGGTCACCGCCGAGCGCCTCAGCGTCGACGGTCTCGAGCTGCGAGACGCCGACGAGTCGGCCTGGCGCGCCGTGCGTGGCGCTCGCGTGGCGCTGGTCTCGCAGGATGCGCTGGTCTCGCTCGATCCGTTCCGCCGGATCGGCCGAGAGATCGAGGAGCCGCTCGAGATCCACACCCGCGAAGCCGCACCCGAGCGCAGGCGTCGGGCACAGGCAGCGCTCGAGTCGGTCGCCATGCCCGATGCGGCCCGGCGCATGGGGGCACACCCGCACGAGCTCTCGGGCGGGCTTCGCCAGCGTGCCCTCATCGCGTCGGCGCTCGTGACGGACCCGCCGCTGATCATCGCCGATGAGCCGACGACCGCGCTCGACGCCACCGTCCAGCGCCGCATCCTGCGACTGCTGCGCGGCATCGTGGATGCCGGCACCGGCCTGCTCGTGATCACCCACGACCTCGCCGCGGCCGCGCAGCTCGCCGATCGGATCGCGGTCGTGCAGGAGGGCGCGATCGTCGAGCTCGGACCCGCGGCCCAGCTGCTGGTGCAGCCGCAGCATGCCCACACCCGCGAACTCGTCGACGCGTGGCGGGTGCGGCCCGCGAGCCGGCCCGTTCGCGCGGATGCGCCCGTGCTCGTCGCGGAGGGACTCGCGAAGGACTTCGCCGGTTCGGGCCGCGTGGTCGACGACGTCTCGCTCACCCTCCATCGCGGCGCGACGCTCGGCGTGGCCGGCGAATCCGGCTCCGGCAAGACCACGCTCGCGCGCCTGCTGATGGGGATCGAGACCCCCGATGCGGGCACGGTGCGGCTCGGCGACATGCCCTGGAATCCGGCCCGTGAAGCGGCGCGCCGGCCGGCACGCCGGCGCATCCAGCTCGTGCACCAGAACCCGCGCGCGGCCTTCGACCCGCGCTGGAGCATCGGGCGCTCGATCGCCGAGGCGCTCGGCGCGGGCGGCGTGCCCCGTCGCGATCGAGCCGCCGCCGTCGCACGCGCACTCGAGCACGTCGAGCTCGACGCGGCGCTCGCGCACCGCCGCCCTGGGCAGCTCTCGGGCGGGCAGCGGCAGCGAGCCGCGATCGCGCGCGCCCTCGCCGCGGGGCCGGAGATGCTGATCCTCGATGAGCCGGTCTCGGCGCTCGACGCATCCGTGCAGTTCACGATCCTCGCCCTGCTGGAGCGTCTGCAGCGCGAGACCGGGGTCGCGATGCTGCTGATCTCGCACGACCTGCGCGTGCTCGCCGCCGTCGCCGACGAGGTGCTGGTGATGCGCCACGGCCGCGTGGTGGAGGGCGGTGCGACGGCGCGCGTGTTCGCCGAGCCGAGGCATCCATTCACGAGGGCGCTGCTGGACGCGGCCTCCCTGGACGCGGACGCGCCCGGTCCCGGGTAGAATCGGATGCGCAGCGCTGATCCGGCCATCACCGGGGAGCTCTCGGAAGAACGAGACGCGAGTCTTCATTAGAACCGAGCGGGGCAGGCCCGATACAGCCGCAGTGAGAGTGGTCGCCCGGCTCGTGGCGGCAGGCGGGGTGGTACCGCGGTTCTTCCAACAGGAAGGGTCGTCCTCGCAGGAAGCCCTTGCAACCTGCTGGAGTGAGATGACCTACCCGAAGTCTGCGTTCGGAACCGCCGCCGATCCCGTCGTGCCGAGCCCCCGCTTCCCCGCGATCGAGCAGGAGGTGCTCGCGTTCTGGGAGCAGGACGACACGTTCCGCGCGTCGATCGCGCAGCGCGAGGGCGCCGACGAATGGGTGTTCTACGACGGCCCGCCGTTCGCGAACGGCCTGCCGCACTACGGGCACCTGCTCACCGGCTATGCGAAAGACCTCTTCCCGCGCTTCCAGACGATGCGCGGACACAAGGTCGACCGCGTGTTCGGCTGGGACACCCACGGCCTGCCCGCCGAGCTCGAGGCGATGAAGCAGCTCGGCATCACCGAGAAGTCCCAGATCGAGGGGATGGGCCTCGCGGCCTTCAACGACAAGGCCCGTGAGTCGGTGCTGGCGTACACCCGCGAGTGGGAGGACTACGTCACCCGCCAGGCGCGCTGGGTCGACTTCGAGCGCGGCTACAAGACCCTCGACATCGGCTACATGGAATCGGTGCTCTGGGCGTTCAAGACCCTGTACGACAAGGGCCTGGCGTATGAGGGCTACCGCGTGCTCCCGTACTGCTGGCGCGACGAGACTCCGCTGTCCAACCACGAGCTGCGCATGGACGACGACGTCTACAAGATGCGGCAGGACCCATCGGTCACCGTGAGCTTCCCGCTCGTGGGCGCGAAGGCCGAGGCGCTCGGGCTGACCGGCGTGCGCGTCCTGGCCTGGACGACCACCCCCTGGACCCTGCCCACCAACCTCGCGCTTGCCGTCGGCCCCGCGATCCGCTACGCCGTCGTGCCGGGTGGCCCGGGCGGCGCCGCCGACGTGCACCATGCACCCGACGGCCGCGCCGACGACCCCCTCGAGGCGTCGGCGCACGAGTACCTCATCGCCGAGGATCTGCTCGGCAGCTACGCGAAGGACCTCGGCTACGAGGATGCCGCCGCGGCCGGCGCGGCCGTGAGCCGCACCGTGCTCGGCTCGGAGCTGGAGGACGTCGCGTACGACCGCCTGTTCGACTACTACGCCGACGCCGAGAAGTTCGGCACGGAGCGCGCCTGGCGCATCCTCGTCGACGACTACGTGACGACCTCGGACGGCACCGGCATCGTGCACCAGGCGCCCGCGTACGGTGAGGACGACCAGCGCGTCGCCGACGCCGCCGGGATCCCGACCATCCTCTCGCTCGACGATGGCGGGCGGTTCCTGCCCGAGGTGAGCGATGTCGCGGGCGAGCTGTGGATGGACGCGAACACGCCGCTGGTGCGCCTGATCCGTCAGAGCGGGCGCCTGCTGCGCCTGGCAAGCTACGAGCACTCGTACCCGCACTGCTGGCGCTGCCGCAACCCCCTCATCTACAAGGCGGTCTCGAGCTGGTTCGTGCGCATCACCGATATCAAGGATCGGATGATCGCGAACAACGAGCCGATCACCTGGTCGCCCGAGAACGTCAAGCACGGGCAGTTCGGCAAGTGGCTCGAGGGCGCGCGCGACTGGTCGATCAGCCGCAACCGCTACTGGGGCTCGCCCATCCCGATCTGGAAGAGCGACAACCCCGAATTCCCCCGCGTCGATGCGTACGGCTCGCTTGCCGAGCTCGAGCGCGACTTCGGCGGGCTGCCCCGAAACGCCGCCGGCGAGGTCGACCTGCACCGTCCGTACATCGACGAGCTGACCCGACCGAACCCCGACGACCCCAGCGGCGAATCCACGATGCGTCGCATCGAGGACGTGCTTGACGTGTGGTTCGACTCGGGTTCGATGCCGTTCGCGCAGGTGCACTACCCGTTCGAGAACCACGAGTGGTTCGACGCGCATTCGCCGGCCGATTTCATCGTCGAGTACATCCCGCAGACGCGCGGCTGGTTCTATGTCATGCACGCCCTGTCGACCGCGCTGTTCGATCGACCCGCGTTCATCGGGGTGTCGTGTCACGGCACCGTGCTCGGCAGCGACGGACAGAAGATGTCGAAGTCGCTCGGCAACTACCCGAACGTCTCGGAGGTGTTCGATCGCGACGGCTCCGACGCGATGCGCTGGTTCCTGATGTCGTCGAGCGTGCTGCGCGGCGGCAACCTCGTCGTCACCGAGGAGGGCATCCGTGCGGGGGTGCGCGAGTTCATGCTCCCGCTCTGGAACGCGTGGTACTTCTTCTCGACCTACGCCAACGCCGCGGGCGGCCCCGGGGCCGAAGGCTACGAGGCGACCTGGCGCACCGACTCGCGGGACGTGCTCGACCGGTACATCCTGGCGCTCACCGGAGACCTCATCCGCGACGTCGCCGGCGACCTCGAGCGACTCGACTCGACCACCGCGACCGCGCGGCTGCGCGACTTCGCCGAGGCGCTGACCAACTGGTACGTGCGTCGCTCGCGCGAGCGCTTCTGGACGGGGGTGACCGACGATCCGCGCAGCACCGAGGCGTTCGACACGCTGTACACGGTGCTCGAGACCCTCACCCGCGTCGCGGCGCCGCTGCTTCCGCTCGTCACCGAGCGCGTGTGGCAGGGCCTCACGGGCGGCCGCAGCGTGCACCTGACGGACTGGCCCGACGACGCGCAGTTCGCGCCGGCGCACGACATCCGCACCGCGATGGATGCCGTGCGCGAGGTGTCGAGCGTGGCGAACGCGCTGCGCAAGCGCGAAGGCAAGCGCGTGCGCCTGCCGCTGGCCCGGCTGACCGTCGTCGTGCCCGGCGCCGCGGCGCTCGCGCAGTTCGACGACATCCTGCGCGAGGAGCTCAACGTCAAGGGGACCGAGCTGATCGAGCTGGATGAGGCGAAGGCGGCCGAGTATGGCATCACGCACCGGCTCTCGGTGAACGCTCGCGCCGCCGGGCCCCGGCTCGGCAAACAGGTGCAGCAGGCTATCAAGGCGGCGAAGGACGGCGACTGGTCGGAGCAGGACGGCGTCGTGATCGCTGGCGGGCTCGCGCTGGAGCCGGGTGAGTACACCCTCGTGCTCGAGACCACCGGCCGTCCGGAGGGCGAGGCGCTCGCGACCCTGCCCGGCGGCGGCTTCGTGCTGCTCGACATCACCACCACGCCCGAGCTCGAGGCTGAGGGCCTGGCGCGCGACGCCATCCGCGTCGTACAGGAGGCCCGCAAGAACGCCGGCCTCGAGGTCAGCGATCGGATCGTCCTGGCGCTCAACGCCGGACCGAACCAGCTCGGGGCCCTCGAGCAGCACGCGGCGCTCATCGCGGCCGAGACGCTCTCGACGGCCATCGCGGTGCAGCTCACCGAGGGACTCGACGAGCTCGTCGACGTCGTGGAGAGCCCCGGCGACGGCGTGTTCCGCAGTGGGGCACGAGCGCTGGGCGTCGAGAAGGCGCCCATGATCGTCACGATCGATGCCACGCGCACCGCCCGGGGTGTCGCCGGAGGCGAGGGGGAGGGCGCATGAACGACGTGCAGCGCGCCGACGCCGTCTACGAGGCGCTCCTCGCCCGGGCGGGCGAGGCCTGGGTCGAACCGCGAATGGAGCGGGTCGGCCGGCTCCTCGAGCTGCTGGGCGACCCGCAGCGCAGCTACCGGGTGATCCACATCACCGGCACCAACGGCAAGACGAGCACCAGCCGGATGATCGAGAGCCTCCTTCGCGCGCACGATCTGCGCACCGGCCTGTTCACGAGCCCGCACCTGGAGCGATTCACCGAGCGCATCATGATCGACGGCGCGCCCATCAGCGACGTCGCCGTCGCCGACGCCTGGGACGAGCTCGTGCCCCTGCTCGCGCTCGTCGACGCCGAGCTCGCGCGCGACGCGCTGGCGCCGCTCACCTTCTTCGAGGTGCTCACCGCGCTGGCGTTCCTGGCCTGCGCGGACGCGCCGGTGGACGTGCTGGTGCTCGAGGTCGGTATGGGCGGCGCCTGGGACTCCACGAACGCCGCAGACGGCGACATCGCGGTGTTCACGCCGATCGACATCGACCACGCCGACCGGCTCGGCAGCACCATCGCCGAGATCGCCGCGGTGAAGGCGGGCATCATCAAGGACGGCGCCGCCGTCGTGTCGGCGCGCCAGGCGGATGCCGCGGCCTCGGTGCTTCGCGAGCACGCCGCCGCGCACGGCGCATCCATCGCGTTCGAGGGCGACGAGTTCGCGGTCGAATCGGCGGTGCTCGCCGTCGGGGGACAGCTGCTCACGGTGCGCGGGCTCGCCGCGAGCTACGCCGACGAGTACCTTCCGCAGTACGGGCGGCACCAGGCGCACAATGCGGCACTCGCGATCGCGGCCGTCGAGTCGTTCCTCGGGGGCGGGACGCGTCCGATCGCCGGCGACATCCTGAGCGAGGGGCTGGCGACGGCGACCTCGCCTGGGCGCCTCCAGCTGGTCGGCATCGCACCCACGGTCATCGTCGACGCCGCGCACAACCCGCACGGCGCGCACGCCCTGGCCGCCGCGCTCGGCGAGTTCTTCGACTTCGACGAGTGGGCCCTCGTGCTCGGCGTGTTCGACGACAAGAACGCCGCCGGCATCGTCGACGCGCTCGCACCCGTCGTCAGCCGCGTGTTCACCACGGAGCCCGCTTCGCCGCGCGCCAGCGACGCAGAGGCCCTGGCCGATCTCGTCGAGGCCCACGGGCTCGCCGTGTCGGCGCATCCAGCGCCCGACGAGGCGATGGAGCTCGCGCGCCGATGGGCGGCCGAGGGCGAACGCCGTGCGGTCGTGATCGCCGGCTCGATCGTGCTCGCGGGCGAGGCGATCACCATCGCCGAGGGTGAAGGATGGAAGGCATGAGCGACATCGCAGCACCGGCCGACGCCCCCGAGCCGCAGCCCTCGCGCCGACGCGCGCGCACCCGCCGCAATCGCTCGCTGACCGCGAAGCTCGGCGCCGTGGTGCTGGGCTTCGAATCGGTGATCGTGTTTCTGGCCGGCCTCGTCATGTTCGGGCTCGGGGCGCTGCCGGAGGGGATCCCCGACTGGTGGGCGATCATCGCCGGCGCGGTCGTGGCGCTGCTGATGATCGCGGCGACCGCGGTGCTCGATCACGCCTGGGGCATCTGGCTCGGCTGGCTGCTGCAGGCGGTCGTCGCGGCGGGCGCGCTGCTGGTGCCGCCGATCTGGTTCGTGGTGCTCGTCTTCGGCGGCATGTGGGCCTACGCCGCGATCATGGGCCCACGACTCGAAGCACGCGGGGCCCTGTTGGCGGCCGATGCCGCGGCGCACGACACCGAATAGTCCGCGGCCGTCCGTCGCGCCCGCGACGGGCGGGACCGCACCTTTCCGAACCTTTCCCAACCTGGAGACTGACATGACCACTGAAGAGACGCTCGTTCTGATCAAGCCTGACGGCGTGGCCCGCGGCCTGACCGGCAGCATCCTGGCCCGCATCGAGGCGAAGGGGTACTCGCTCGTCGACATCCGGCTCGTCGATCCCGATCGCGACCTGCTCGCAGCGCACTACGCCGAGCACGAGGGCAAGCCGTTCTACGAGCCGCTGATCGAGTTCATGCTCTCGGGGCCGTCGGTGGCGATTCGCCTCGCCGGCAACCGCGTGATCGAGGGCTTCCGCTCGCTCGCCGGCACCACCGATCCGACCACGGCCGCGCCGGGAACGATCCGCGGCGACTTCGGGCGCGACTGGGGCCTGCGCGTGCAGCAGAACCTCGTGCACGGCTCCGACGCCCCCGAGTCGGCCGCGCGCGAGCTCGGCATCTGGTTCGCGTAGCCCGTACCGGGCGCGCGTCGCCCAGAGCTGCAGACGGCTCGGCCAGGCATTCGCCGGCCGAGCCGTCTCTTGCCCCGCCGCGCACGCCGGGTGGACCGGTCAGAAGATGTTGCCGATCACGTCGAGGCGCACCTGAGCGAGCACGCCGATCACGACGTAGCTGAGCACGGCCATCAGCGGCACCCAGCCCATCAGCCGCTCCGCGCCCCGTCGCGCGCGGCTCGAGACCGGCAGCGCGCCCGAGCGGAACAGGTGGACGACGACGGCGTAGAAGCTCGGGATCATCACCGACCATGTCACCATGCACCAGGGGCACAGGGTTGCGAGCACGAAGATGCTCTGCCCGATCAGCCACACGACGAACACGAAGCCGCCGAGCATCCCGAGCGCGAAGCACCACCAGAACCAGTTCGAGAACCTGGCGCCGGCGAGGATTGCGAAGCCCACGACGATCGGCGCGACCCACGCGGCCAGGCCGAGGAGCGGATTGGGGAAGCCGAAGACGCTGCCCTGGGGCGAGTCGAGATTCGCCGTGCACTGCACGAGCACGCTGAAGTCGCAGGACGCGGCGGCGCCGGGATTAGCGAGCACGTGCAGCTTCTCGAGCGTGAGCTGGAAGGCCGCCCACCAGCCGATCACTCCGGCGAGGATCAGCCAGATCGCGAGACCGACGGGGCGGGTGCGTGAGGTGGGGGCAGACACCCTCGAATTATCGCACCGAGAATCGCGCGGACGCTGACCCCGCCGCAGCGCGGGGGGTGGCATTTCGCGCCGCGACGAGGCGCCGCTCCCGCGAGATGCGCCGAAATCTGCGATAATGAGACGGATGCTTCGTCCGGCCGCGCCGGATATGGCGTCGTAGATGACTTTGAGGCACTGCACGCCTCGCGATCGAATCCCCTCGCCACAGGAGCCACGGGAAGATCGCACACCGAATGAAGATTCGCGGCACGCCGGGTGCGGCCGCACGATATGTCGCCGGGTGACGCGCGGAGTTCACCCGCCAGGGAGTGCGCCAGTAATGGCTGATGAAAACAATGCAATCGAAGACAGCAACACCGCTCACGGCGACGCTCCGGACGCGCTAGCGCCCCAGGCGCGTGAGCACTCCGAGGAGCAGGGCGAGCGCGCCACGAACGAGCCGCAGCCCGAGGCGGCGGCCGCGACCGAGCCCCCGGCAGCGGTGAGCTCGGTCGACGAGGCTGCTGTCGAGAGTCCGCTCGTGCAGATCGAGCTCGCTGCTGCGGCTGAGCTCGGCGCCGGCGGCGACACGCCCGACGAGGTCGTCGACGGCGTCGCCACGGAGCAGCCTGCGCTCGGGGACGGCGACGCAGCCGCAGTACCCGTCGTCGACGACGCGCCGGCGCAGGACGCCCCCGCCGATGAGCCCGCCCTCGCCGCGGAAGCGGCCGAGGAGGTCGCGGAGCCCCTGGTGGTCGACCCGGTGGCGCTGCGGCTGCTCGCGGCCCCTTTCGTCTCGGCCGTCTCGACCGACCTCATCTTCTACGCGCCCGAGATCATCCCGCTGCCCGCACGTCCGGGCCGCGACCGTGACTGGGACGGCGATCGCGGTCAGGGTGAGGAGAGCCAGAGCTCGGTCCGCCGCCGCTCGCGCCGCCGGTCCGGCGAGGAGCGCGACGACACGGGCGACGACGCGAACACGGTCGTGCGCGTGCGCCAGCCGCGCGTGGCCGAGCTGATCACCGAGCCGCAGCGGATCAAGGGATCGACCCGACTCGAGGCCAAGAAGCAGCGGCGCCGCGATGGCCGGGATGCCGGTCGCCGCCGCGCGGTCGTGACCGAGGCCGAGTTCCTCGCGCGCCGCGAGGCCGTCGACCGCACGATGATCGTCCGCTCGAAGGCGGGGCGCATCCAGATCGCCGTCACCGAGGACAGCGTGCTCGTCGAGCATTACGTCGCCCGCAACCAGGACGCGTCGCTCATCGGCAATGTCTACCTCGGCCGCGTGCAGAACGTGCTGCCCAGCATGGAGGCGGCCTTCGTCGACATCGGACGCGGCCGCAACGCCGTGCTCTACTCCGGCGAGGTCGACTGGGACGCGGCCGAGACCGGCAACCAGCCCCGCCGCATCGAGCTCGCGCTCAAGTCGGGCGATCGCGTGCTCGTGCAGGTCACGAAAGACCCGGTCGGGCACAAGGGCGCTCGCCTGACGAGCCAGATCTCGCTCCCGGGCCGCTACCTCGTGTACGTGCCGAACGGCTCCATGAACGGCATCTCGCGCAAGCTCCCTGACACCGAGCGCGCGCGCCTCAAGCGCATCCTCAAGGAGGTGCTCCCCGAGAGCTCGGGCGTGATCGTCCGCACGGCGGCCGAGGGGGCCACGGAGGAGCAGCTGACGCTCGATGTGAACCGCCTGACCGCCCAGTGGGCGCACATCTCCAAGCAGGTCGAGGCCGGCCAGGCGCCCGCGCTCCTGCACAGCGAGCCTGACCTGCTGCTCAAGATCGTTCGTGACGTGTTCAACGAGGACTTCACGAAGATGCTGGTTCAGGGCGACGAGGCGCAGCAGACGATCGAGACCTACCTCCGCGCCGTCGCACCCGACCTGCTCGACCGCGTCGAGCGCTACGAGGGCGCGGGCGACCCGTTCGACGAGCTTCGCGTGACCGAGCAGATCGAGAAGGCGCTCGACCGCAAGGTGTGGCTGCCCTCGGGAGGCTCGCTCGTGATCGACCGCACCGAGGCGATGACCGTCGTCGACGTCAACACCGGCAAGTTCGTCGGCTCGGGTGGCAACCTCGAGGAGACGGTCACCAAGAACAACCTCGAGGCCGCCGAGGAGATCGTCCGCCAGCTTCGTCTGCGCGACATCGGCGGCATCATCGTGGTCGACTTCATCGACATGGTGCTCGAATCCAACCGCGACCTCGTGCTGCGGCGCATGATCGAGTGCCTGAGCCGCGACCGCACGAAGCATCAGGTCGCCGAGGTCACCTCGCTCGGGCTCGTGCAGATGACCCGCAAGAAGCTGGGCCTCGGCCTGCTCGAGACCTTCAGCGAGCCGTGCGAGGTGTGCGCCGGCCGCGGGGTCATCGTGCACCACGACCCCGTCGTGCGGCACCGCGGCAACGGCGGTGGCGGCGGCTCGAACCAGGGCGGTCGTCGCTCGCGCGGCGGCAACAAGGATGGCGGCAACAGCGGCTCCGGCTCCGGCTCGGGCGGCGGCCAGGCGCAGGCGAACGGCAACGGCGGCACGCACAGCATCACCGAGAGCGCGAAGTCGGCGCTCGCGCAGATCGCCGCGAGCACGCTCGTGCCGGCCGAAGACACGGCGGCGAACGAGGGCGGGGCCGAGGCGGGAACGACCGGCGCCGCATCCGCGAGCACGCGGGGAGCCAAGCGCTCCGGCGGCGACGCCGGAGCCCAGCACGTGCCCACCTCCGTCGATGAGATCGTCCTCCCGGGCGGCCACGACGCGGGCAGCCCCGAAGCGCCGCGCAAGCGCAAGAAGCGTCGCTCGTCGTCGGGCTCCGGTGGCGACGCGCCGGCGGCGACCGCGTCAAGCGAGAGCGCCGACGCAGGTGCACCCGCATCCTCGTCCGCGACGGGCAACCCGCCGGCGACGCAGTCGCACCGCGGGGCGCAGGATCGCGGCCACGATCGTGGGCAGGACCGCGGCCAGACCCAGCCGGCGCGCAAGAGCGAGAAGGAGCAGCTGTTCGACTCGGTGCTGAACGCGCTCCCGGAGCCGAAGGCACCCGGGCAGGGGCGCGGCCGCCGTCGGGTGACCACCGCGGCGCTGACCGGCACCCCGGTCGTGCACGAGCAGCAGCCGCGCGCCGAGGGCTAGTGTCGGCGCGCACCTGAGACACACGCGATGGGCGGGGGAGGCGCAGCGCCGACCCCGCTCATGTGATGGTGCGCCGGTCGCGTCCCCTGACCCGGAGGCCGCTCTCACGGAGCGCGACGACCAGTTCTCGCGCGGTCACGTGGCGGGCGCCCGCCGTGATGAGCCGGTCGACGATCTCTTCGGGCACGTCGTAGTGATCGAGATCGAAGCTGCGGGGCGGGAGCGACTGCTCGGCGGCGAACGCATGGAGCTCGGCCAGGCTGGCATCGCTCACCAGATGCGCCCAGAGGCGGCCATGGGCCGGCCAGCGGGGGGTGTCGATCAGAATGGCCATGGTCCATCATAGAAACACCCCGACGCTCCGGCTCCGACACACCCCGTCAGCTTTTGCACGATTCGTCGGTATCCGGTAACCTTGACCCTTGGTGCGTGTTGTTTCGTCCCATCGCTCAGATGGGACGCAGCGAGAGTCGAGTTCGGGGCCCCAGGGTCGCCATCCAGCACCGAGATCTTCCGTGAAGACGGATCAATAGTAACCCGGAGCATTTTGCTCCCCGATGAAACAGGTATGACGTGGTCTACGCAGTTGTGCGCGCCGGTGGCCGGCAGGAAAAGGTCGAGGTCGGCACCATCGTGACCCTCGACCGTCAGAAGGCGAAGCAGGGCGAGTCGATCGAACTCACCGCGCTGCTCCTGGTCGACGGCGACGCCGTGACGACCGACGCCGAGAAGCTCGCGAAGGTCACCGTCACCGCCGAGGTGCTCGGCGAGCTGCGCGGTCCCAAGATCGTCATCCAGAAGTTCAAGAACAAGACCGGCTACAAGAAGCGCCAGGGCCACCGTCAGGACCTGACTCGCGTCAAGGTCACCGGCATCAAGTAGTCCGCGACCGAGAGACTGAGAAGGACACAGGCACATGGCATCTAAAAAGGGCGCAAGCTCCACTCGTAACGGTCGCGATTCCAACGCACAGCGCCTTGGCGTCAAGCGTTTCGGCGGCCAGTCGGTTCTCGCAGGCGAGATCCTCGTCCGTCAGCGCGGCACCAAGTTCCACCCCGGCGCGGGCGTCGGTCGCGGTGGCGACGACACCCTGTTCGCGCTCGAGGCGGGCGCAGTGCAGTTCGCCACCAAGGGCGGCCGCAAGGTCGTCAACGTGGTGGCTGTCGCCGCCGAGTAGGCACAAGTTTTCGTAGACAAGGGCGGGCTTCGGCTCGCCCTTGTCTGCTTTAGGGGAGGGGCCCGCTGTGGTCACGTTCGTCGATGAGGTCACGCTGCACTTGCGCGGCGGCAAGGGCGGCAACGGCTGTGTGTCGATCCGGCGCGAGAAGTTCAAGCCCCTGGCGGGCCCGGACGGCGGAAACGGCGGCAATGGCGGCGACATCGTCCTCGTCGCCGACCCCCAGACGACCACCCTGCTCTCGTATCACCACTCGCCCCACCGCAACGGCGGCAACGGCGGATTCGGTATGGGCGACCTGCGTTCTGGCGTCACCGGCGAGTCGCTCGAGCTCCCCGTGCCCGTCGGCACGGTCGTCAAGGACCCGGACGGCGAGGTCCTCCTCGACATGGTCGCCCCGGGCATGCGCTTCGTCGCGGCTGCGGGCGGCCTCGGCGGGCTCGGCAACGCCGCCCTCGCCAGCCCCAAGCGCAAGGCACCCGGCTTCGCCCTGCTCGGCACCCCCGGGTGGGAGGGCGACGTCGTCCTCGAGCTCAAGACGGTCGCCGACGTCGCGCTCGTGGGCTACCCCTCGGCCGGCAAGTCCAGCCTGATCGCCGCGATCTCGGCCGCTCGCCCCAAGATCGCCGACTACCCGTTCACCACGCTGCATCCGAACCTGGGCGTCGTGCAGGCCGGCGAGCTGCGCTTCACCGTCGCCGACGTGCCGGGCCTGATCGAGGGCGCGAGCGAAGGGCGCGGGCTCGGCCTCGAGTTCCTCCGCCACGTCGAGCGGTGCAGCGCGCTGCTGCACGTGCTCGACTGCGCGACGCTCGAGCCGAACCGCGATCCCATCAGCGACCTCGACGTGATTCTCGCCGAGCTGGCGGCCTACGAGGTTCCGGAAGGGCAGCTGCCGCTGCTCGAGCGCCCGCAGATCATCGCCTTGAACAAGGTTGACGTGCCCGAGGCGAAGGACCTCGCCGACCTCGTGCGCCCCGAGCTCGAAGCGCGGGGCTATCGCGTGTTCGAGATCTCGACCGTCAGCCACGCCGGCCTGCGCCCGCTGACCTTCGCGCTCGGCGCCCTCGTGGAGGAGGCGCGCGAGGCGACCGTCGCGTCGACGCCCGAGCCCGAGCGGCTCGTGATTCGCCCGCGCGGCGCCGAGGCCGAGTTCTCGGTCCGCGTGGAGGGCGGCACCTACGGCAATCTGTACCGCGTGCTGGGCGCGAAGCCCGTGCGCTGGGTGCAGCAGACCGACTTCGCCAACGACGAGGCGGTGGGCTACCTCGCCGACCGCCTCGCCAAGCTCGGCGTCGAGGACGGCCTCTTCCGCGCCGGCGCCGTGCCCGGCTCGGCCGTGGTGATCGGTGAGGGCGACGGCGTCGTCTTCGACTGGGAGCCCACGCTCACCTCGACCGCCGAGCTGATGACCGCGCCGCGCGGCTCCGACCCGCGCCTGTTCGAGGGGCACCGACGAACCACGCAGCAGCGCCGCGCCGAATACAAAGAGCGCATGGACGCCAAGTCCGAGGCGCGTGCCGAGCTCGAGGTGCAGCGCCTCTCGGGGTGGACCGAGGGCCAACAGGGCGAGAACACCTGGGCGGACGACGAGTGAGCGTGCGGGAGCGCGCTGGACTGCCCACCGCGCGCAGGCTCGTCGTCAAGGTCGGCTCGTCCTCCATCTCGGGCCCGAACGCCGATCGCATCGGCATGCTCGTCGACGCGCTCGCGGCCGCACACGGCCGCGGCACGGAGGTCGTGCTGGTCTCTTCCGGCGCCATCGCCACGGGGCTCCCGTTCCTGCAGCTTGACGCCCGGCCGGGCGATCTCGCCACACAGCAGGCGGCCGCGGCTGTCGGCCAGAACGTGCTGATCTACCGCTACCAGAACAGCCTGCGCCGCTACGACATCGTCGCGGGCCAGGTGCTGCTCACCGCGGGCGACCTCGAGAACCCCGTGCACCGCAGCAACGCGCAGCGCGCGATGGAGCGGCTCCTCGGGCTGCGCATCCTCCCGATCGTGAACGAGAACGACACCGTGGCGACGCACGAGATCCGCTTCGGCGACAACGATCGGCTCGCCGCGATGGTGGCCGAGCTGGTCGAGGCCGATGCGCTCGTGCTGCTCAGCGACATCGAGTGCCTCTACACGCGGCCGCCGCAGGAGCCGGGTGCCGAGCCGATTCGGCGGATCGGGTTCGGCGAGTCGCTGGCCGGGTTCGAGTTCGGCAGCGTGGGCATCGCCGGTGTCGGCACGGGGGGAGCGGCGACGAAGGTCTCGGCGGCGCGCCTCGCAGCCGCCGCCGGCGTCGGCGTGCTGGTCACGTCGTCCGAACTGGTCGCCGAGGCGCTTTCCGGCGCCGACATCGGCACCTGGTTCGAGCCACGGACTGCCGCGACGGGCGTGGCGGAGACCGTCACCGAGTCCTCGCTGCTCGGTAGACTGACACCATGACTGAGCTTGCTGCCCCCGTCGTGTCAGTGCAGGAGCGTCTCGCCCTCGCGAAGACCGCCTCGCGCGCGATCGGCGCACTCAGCGGCGCGCAGAAGACGTCGGTGCTGAATGCGATCGCCGACGCGCTGCTCGACGCCTCGGCGCGAATCGTCGCCGCGAACGCCGAGGATCTTCAGCGCGGGGCATCCAACGGCCTGGCGACCGGACTGCTCGACCGCCTGCGCCTCGACGAAGCCCGCGTGCGGGGGCTCGCGAGCGCCGTGCGCGAGGTCGCCGTGCTGCCGGACCCGGTGGGGGAGGTCGTCCGCGGCCACCGCTCGCCGACCGGCGTGCAGATCGAGCAGGTTCGCGTGCCGTTCGGAGTCATCGGCGCGATCTACGAGGCGCGGCCCAACGTCACGGTCGACATCGCGGCGATCGCGCTGCGCAGCGGCAACGCGGTCGTGCTCCGCGGCGGCACCGATGCCGAGGCCAGCAACAGGGTGCTGGTGGGGGTCATGCGCGACACGCTTGACGCGCACGGCGTCGACCCCGAGGCGATTCAGACGATCGACGAGTTCGGTCGCGACGGCGCGCGCGAGCTGATGCGCGCCCGGGGGCTCGTCGATGTGCTGGTGCCCCGCGGCAGCGCGGCGCTGATCCGCACCGTCCTCACCGAGTCGACCGTGCCCGTGATCGAGACGGGCTCGGGCGTCGTGCACATCTTCCTCGACGAGTCGGCTCGCCTCGACTGGGCGCGCGACATCGTCGTGAACGCGAAGGTGCAGCGCCCGAGCGTGTGCAACGCCGTCGAGACGCTCCTGGTGCATCGCGCGGCCGCCGCGCGGCTGCTGCCGGAGGTGGTGTCGAGCCTGCAGGCGCAGGGCGTCACCGTCCACGGCGACGAGGAGGTCGCAGCGCTGTGCCGCGACGTCGTCCCCGTGACCCAAGAAGACTTCGAGACCGAGTACCTCGATCTCGAGATTGCAGTGCGCGTGGTCGACGATCTCGACGCGGCGCTCGAGCACATCCGCACGTACTCGACCGGGCACACCGAGTCGATCATCACGTCGGATGCGGCCTCGGCCGATCGTTTCCTCGCCGAGGTCGACTCGGCGGTCGTGATGGCGAACGCATCCACGCGCTTCACCGACGGAGCCGAGTTCGGCTTCGGTGCCGAGGTCGGCATCTCGACACAGAAGCTGCACGCGCGCGGTCCGATGGGGCTGCGCGAGCTCACGAGCACCAAGTGGCTCGCTCGTGGCGCCGGACAAGTCCGGCTTTAGTGCCTAGACTGTATGCAGGCCACGAGGCCTCGCTGCACCCATGAACGGAGATCGCATGTCGTTTGCGACGATTTTGCTTGCCCAGGCTGAAGAGCACCACGGAAACGTGTACGTGGAGACCCTCCCGTACCTGCTGCTGGCCGTTGCGCTGTTCCTCGTGTTGGGCTTCCTCACGTTCAGCTACCGCGATGTCGCCAACCGTCACGCTGCCAAGGCCGAGGCCTACGCGCGCACGCACGGCGCCGCCATCGCGCAGGGCCAGGGGCACGGCCACTAGGCACTTTGCATGTCGGGTGCACCGCGGAGGCCGCGAATTGGAGTGATGGGCGGCACGTTCGACCCCATCCACCATGGCCACCTGGTCGCAGCCAGCGAAGTCGCCGACTCCTTCGGCCTCGATGAAGTCGTGTTCGTGCCCACGGGCGAGCCCTGGCACAAAGACGGGGTCAGCCCCAGCGAGCATCGATACCTGATGACGGTCGTCGCGACGGCATCCAACCCGTCGTTCACCGTCAGCAGGGTCGACATCGATCGCGCCGGCACGACCTACACGATCGACACGCTTCGTGACCTGCGCGCCGAGCGCCCCGACGCCGACCTGTTCTTCATCACGGGCGCCGACGCCATCACGCAGATCCTGGCGTGGAAGGACCACGAGGATCTCTGGGATCTCGCGCACTTCGTCGCAGTGAGCCGCCCCGGGCACGTGCTCAGCATCGACGGGCTCCCGAGCGATCGGGTCAGCCAGCTTGAGGTGCCGGCACTGGCCATCTCGTCAACCGACTGCCGTGAGCGTGTGCGCGAAGATCGTCCGGTCTGGTACCTCGTGCCGGACGGCGTCGTGCAATACATCAACAAGTACGACCTGTATCGGAGCGCTGCATGAGTACACCGGAACAGCCGCTGACCCGCAAGCAGATGCGCGAGCTCCTGCGCACCGGCGCGATTCCGATCATCCGCCCCGACGAAGCGGCGAAGCGCGAACAGGCGGATGCCTCGGCCGACCGCGTCGCAGACGCAGCGCCGCGCATCGACGACGAGCCGATCGATCCCGACGCCACCCCGCGCACCCGCCGCCAGGCGCGTCAGCAGGAGCGCCTGCGCACGCTCTCCGTCCCGATCATCTCGCCGGAGCTCGCCGAAGCCGCGCTGGCGGCCGACGCCGTCGAGGCGGACGTCGCCGACGTCGAGGCCCCGTCGTCTGACGTGGAGGCCGCTGAGGCCGCGCTCCCCGAAGCCGCCGAGGTCGAGGTCGAGGACGCGGTCGAAGCTGCGACCGGCGACGAAGCGGCGGTCGAGCCTGAGCGCGACCAGCCGGAGTCGGAAGCCGGCGACGCCGCTGACGCCGAGCCCTCTCACGTCGAGGCCTCTGATGCTCTCGAGATCGCCGAGGCGGACGTCGCCGAGCTCGACGCCGCCGCCGAGGCCGAGATCGCGGACGCCGCAGAGGGCGCAGACGAGGACGCAGACGCCGACGGCCCCGCGGAGACCAGCGCCGACGAGGCCTTCGTTGACGACGCCGACGCTGATGCTGCCGTCGAGCAGGCACTCGATGCGGACGCGACCGAGGCTGAGCTCACGACCGCAGAGGCCGACGATGTCGCCGAGGCTGATGCCACGCCCGCTCAGCTCGCGGATGCCTCCGAAGCGGAGGGCGCGGAGACGCCGGCCGACGATGCCGCTGAGGCATCCGCCGCACCCGCGGATGACGCGACCCTCGATGCAGCGGCCGCGGAAGGTGATGCTGGTGCCGCCGGGGACGCGGAAGCTCACGGCGCCTCCGATGCGGCCGCGTCGCAGACCCCTGAGGCGCACTCGCCCGCCGTCGGCGAGTCGGAGGCCGAAGCGGCCGACGCGGCCGACGCGCCCACCGGTTCGGCGCTGCATGCCGGGTTCGGGGGACACCTGCTCGTCGATGATCCCGAGATCGCCGCGCCCATGCCGGCGTCGTTCGATCAGCTCATCGCCCGGGGCTCGACCGCGACCGGCAGCGCGACCGCGACGAACGCGCTGATCCTCTCGCAGACCCCCGTCTCCGCACCGCTCTCCGGCGCGGTCACCGCCACCGGCGAGATCCTCATCACGGGCACGCTCGCGCTCCCGGAGGGCCTTGGATCGACCGGCAGCGACCCGCGTCTGAGCGACGGGAAGGAGATCGACGCGCTCCTCGTGGACGGCGGCGAGCTGCCGGCCTCCTCCTCGCCGAAGCCGGTCGCGGCGAGCGCTGCGATCAGCACGATCAAGAGCGCGAGCGAGATCATCAAGCCACCGGTTCCCGAGAAGGGGAGCCGCCTCATGTTTGCGCTCGCGATCACGGCGGGGGCGCTTGCGCTCGCCCTGGTCGGCGTGCTCATTCTCGGATTTGTCACGGGAGCACTGTAATGACCGTCAACGAAAACTCCAGGGCGATGCTTGCCGTCGCGGCCGACGCGGCTGACGCCAAGGGCGCCGAAGACCTCGTCGCGCTCGACGTCTCGGGCCCGCTGCCGCTGGTGGATGTCTTCCTCATCGCGACGGGACGCAACGAGCGCAACGTCGGCGCGATCGCGGACGCGATCGAGGACGCCCTCCTTGAGGCGGGACACAAGCGGGTGCGTCGCGAGGGTCGTCGCGAGGGGCGCTGGGTCCTCCTCGATTTCGGAGATCTCGTCGCACACGTCTTCCACGAGGACGAGCGCGAGTACTACGCGCTGGAGCGCCTGTGGAAGGACTGCCCGATCGTTCCGATCACACTGAGCAACCCGGCGCCCGTCGAGTAGGCGCGGGGCCGTCGAGACACGCACGGCGATCCGCCGATTTCAATTGCGGGCATCCGATGTAGTAGTCTTAACGAGTTGTCATCCTCACGGAGGCAGCGAATCTGGGTCTGTGGCGCAGCTGGTAGCGCACCTGCATGGCATGCAGGGGGTCAGGGGTTCGAGTCCCCTCAGATCCACCAAGAGAAGGCCTCGAGACACGCGTCTCGAGGCCTTCGTGGTCTCCGTCCCGTCTGCGGGCAAGCCAGCCGCGACGCGCCGGCAACATGCGCCCGCAGCGGCGCTCAGTCCTGCGGGGCCTCGAGCGGGCGTCGGTCGTCGACCGTGCCCCCGTGCGCGTAGTCGGGGCGGGCCGGCTGCGGCTTCTGCTTGGTGCCCTCGCCGCCTTGGCGCCCGCCGTAGGGGCGTCCGTGGTCGGCGAACTCGGCACGAACGAACACCAGCTCCCACTTGCCGAGCGTGAAGCGAGCACCCGTGCGGAGAATCTCCGAGTGGTCGTCGTTGGAGCCGACGCCCGATGCGGTCGAGCGCACATTGTGCACGCCCTGGCCGATCATCGTGAGCCGGTACTCGTCCTGCGGCGTGTGATGGATGCGGGCATGGATCGGGTCGATCCCCGCGAGCTGCAGGCTCGCGTCGGCGCTCGAGCCGATTGTGACGTCATCTTCTACGAGCGAGAAGGTGATGCGCTCGTAGTCCTTTCGCACCAGCAGGTGCGGATCGCCAGCACCCCAGTTCGCGTGGGTGGTGAGCTCGTCAGCATTGATGGGATTCATGATCTGCTCCTCTCCATCATGTGCAGAAGTGCCTGATGCCCCATAGGGTACGCCGCTCGATTCCCGTTTGGCAGGGGCTTGCGCCGCGGCCCGAGCTGTGATGGTGGGCACCGGTTCACGCGGCGTTCAACTTCAGTCTGCATGGCGCTCCTAGCGTGGGCGCGTCAGGTCGCGGCATCCACCACCGGAGCCGGGACGTATCGCCGCCTCGCCCTCGAGGCGACTGGGATTTGAGGATGATCAGTGCAATTTCGAAGAAGGATGCTGCGGGCCTGCGCGTTGGCTGCAGGCACCGCGGTGCTCGGCACCTGCCTGGTGATGACGCCCGTGGGGAGTGCGAGCGCGCTCGAGCCGTCGGCGTTCTCGACGAACGCCGGACGGGGCGCCGTCGGAGCCCCGGTGAACGTCGATGGGATGAACCTCGACTCGGGCGGCAGGGCCGTGGTCAACGCCGTCGAGCGCACCGAGGTCGCACCTGGGCTCGTGCACGTGAAGTTCGAACGGCGCGACCCGCTCGGGTGGCAGCACATCAACGTGTTGAAGGCGACGCTCTCGCCGAGCACCGTGAAGATGAAGTACCTGTCACCAGAGACGATCTCGGGCGCTCCCGAGACCGTCACCGAGCTGACCAAGCGCGCCGATGCCCTCGCCGGGGTGAACCTGGATCGCTTCGACATCAACAACTCGTATGCGCCGGCGGGATGGGGCATCACGGACGGCAGGATCCTCAAGTCGGGCAACCACGACGCGGCGGCCTCGGTCGGCACCGACGCCGCGGGGCTCGGGGTGCTCGTCGACCTCGCGCTGCAGGGAAGCGTCACGATGCCCGACGGATCCGCGCTGCCGGTGTCTGGGATCAACGTGACCGACGTGCGCGCCGAGGGCGTTGCGATGTACACCTCGCAGTGGGGGAGCTACACACGCACGCGCATGTACGGCTTCAAGCCGGCGAACGGCGTGGAGGTCTGGATCGGTGCAGACGGCACCGTCGAGCGAGCATCCGCGCCGGTGGGCAGCGGCGCCGACGTGATCCCCGAGGGCGTGCAGGTGCTCACGGCGAAGACGAACAGCACTGCCGCGACCGCGCTCGCCACCCTGAGCGCGGGCGACCGGATCGAGGTGGCGTACGGCATCCGCGACGACGTCTCGGTCGGCGAGATCGGCGGCTCATGGCACCGACTGCTGGTCGACGGCAGAGCTGCCGCGTACGACAAGAAGAACAAGTACCTGAATGATCCCAACCCGCGCACGATGATCGGGTTCAGCCAGGACCGCGCGACGGCGTACTTCATCGTGGCTGACGGGAGGACCGCGGAATCTCGCGGCCTGACGTTCAACGAGATGGCGGAGCTGATGCTCGACGTCGGCGGATACAACGCGATGAGCGCCGACGGCGGCGGCTCGACGCAGATGAACGTCCGACAGCCGGGCGACGACACCCCCGCGGTCGTGAATGTGCCATCGGATGGATTCGAGCGGCCTGACGCCGACGGCATGGGCTTCGTGCTCGCACAACCCGGCACGGGAGCGCTCACCGGGTTCTCGCTGCGCCCCGTGCGTGACGATCGTGATGCCCTGCGCGTCTTCCCGGGCACGCACCGCACGCTCACCGGGTTCGGGCATGACGAGATGCGCACCGCGGTCGATGCGCGGCCGGACGGGTGGTCGAGCGCGGACGCGACCGCGTCGGTCGACCACGGGGTCGTGAAAGGCCTGGCGCAGGGCACCGCCACGATCACCGCGGCGAGCGGATCGGCGAGCGGCTCGCTCGAGCTCGAGGTCGCCGGCCCGCTGCAGCGGATGACGGTCGACCAGAGCGTCGTCAACCTCGAGACCCAGGGCGCCTCGGCGGTGCTGTCGTTCACCGGGCACGACGCGGAGGGCTTCACGGCACCGATCGAGGCGATCGACATCGCGGTCGACAATCCGGCGCCCGACGTGTTCTCGGTGACGCCCACCGCGGACGGCAGATTCACGGTGACGGCGACCGCCGCCGAGGGCGGCGCGACGCTCGCCTTCACCCACGGCGACGTCCGGGCTGAGGTCGCCGTCGCGGTCCCGCTCGAGGTGAAGCTGATCGATGACTTCTCCGACATCAGCGGCTGGACGACCGCGCACGACCGCGCGGCAAACGGGTCGATTGCGCCGGGTGAGGGGCACGAGGGCGCGGCAAGCATCCGCGTGAACTACGACTTCACCCAGTCGACCGGCATCCGGGGCCGATATGCGGTGGCGCCCGGCGCGGTCGAGGGCGGCAACGGCGGCATCGACATCCCCGGTCGCCCGCAGAAGCTCTCGGTCTGGATCAAGGGCGACGGCAACGGCTCGCTCCTGCGGCTGCAGGTGATGCAGCCAAATGGCGTGCGATCGTGGCTGGACGGCGTCGGCGGCTCGCAGTCGCTGTATGTGACGTGGAAGGGCTGGCAGCGCCACGACTTCGTGGTGCCGGAGTCGTTCGCGTTCCCGCTCAAGTTCGAGCGGATTCGGGTGCTCGAGACGGTCGCGGCGAAGCAGTACAAGGGCTCGCTCGAGGTCTCGAAGATCTACGCCTACCTGCCGCCGGTCGAGGTGGCGCCGCAGGCGGTCGCACCCGCGAACGACAGCCTCGTGGTCGCTGCGGGGGAGACCTCGGACGCGCCGCTTCGGGTCGCGGTGATGTCGGACGCGCAGTTCGTCGCCCGCGAGCCGGAGAGCGGCGCGGTGCTGGGCGCGCGGAAGGCGCTGCGCGAGATCGTGGCGCAGAGCCCCGACGTGCTCGTGATCAACGGGGACTTCGTCGACGAGGGCTCGCCCGAGGACTTCGCCCTCGCGCGGAGGATTCTCGATGACGAGCTCGCGGACGCGAGGTTCCCCTGGTACTACGTGCCGGGCAACCACGAGATCATGGGCGCTCCGATCTCGAACTTCGAGAAGGAGTTCGGCGCGACGAGCAACGTCTTCGATCTGAACGGCACCCGATTCATCACCGCGAACTCGGCCACCGGCGCGATCGGCGCCGACTTCGCCCAGGTGAAGATGATCCGTGAGCAGCTCGATGACGCCGCGGTCAATCCGGCCATCACCGGTGTGGTGTTCCTGTCGCACATGCCGACGAACGATCCGCTGCCGGCGAAGGCGAGCCAGCTCAGCGATCGCACCGAGGCGGCGATGATCGACGACTGGTTCGAAGCGTTCCGCGCGAACTCGGGCAAGTCGATCGCGTACATCTCGGGGCATGTCGGGGCATTCGACACTTCGCGCTCAAACGGCGTCCCCTATGTCGTGAACGGCAACTCGGGCAAGGGCCCGGCCGCGGCTCCCGATGACGGCGGCTTCACCGGCTGGACGATGCTCGGCATCGACCCGGCACGGGGCATGTGGGAGGCCGCACCGAAGGCCCGCGCGGCGGCCGGTGGATCCTGGCTGTCGGTCGAGACGCGCCCGCGTGTCGACGCGGACGGGATCGCGATCGCCGCGCCGGCCGAGCTCGCACCGGGCGCGCAGGCCGCGGTCTCGGCACAGTTCGCGCAGGACGCGGACGTCGACGGCACTCCGCGCATCGTGTCGGTCGCGTGGCCCATCTCGTCGGCATGGGCGGGCGAGGGCGTGTTTCACGGCGCCCCCGCGGATGCCCCGGCTGACGCCGTCGTCGCGGTTCAGCCGGAGCAGGGCGTGGTGACGGCGCTGCGCGCCGGGACCGCGCAGCTGCAGGTGACCGTGAACGGCGAGACCGCGAGCCACACGCTCGTCGTGCCGAGCGCCACGGGCCCCGTCGACCCGGGCGACCCCGGCGACGGCAGCGGTGGCGGCAGCGGCGATGGCGGGAACGGCGGCGCGGGTGAGGGGAACACGGGCGGCACACCCGGCGACGATCTCGCCACCACGGGCGCCCAGCTCGGCGGCGGCATCGTCGCGGTCGGCGCGCTGCTCCTCGGCGCCGGTCTCGCGTTCCTCAGCCGCGCGCGTCGCCGCGCGGCACGTGCGAACGGGGACGCACACCTCGAGGGATAGCCGCCCACACAGACGACAGCGGGCCCGGTTCATGCTGAACCGGGCCCGCTGTCGCTGCAGGGGCGGGTGGGCGCTGCTGCGCCGGCCGCGCACCCGCCACGACTACAGCAGCTCTGCGCGCAGGGCCTCCGGGGTCTTCGGCGAGAGCAAGCCCGGTGCGATGTCGAACACGGTGTGCGCCCCGAAGCGCCCCTCTGCGCGCAGACGGTGCGCGGCGCGCGCGTAGGCGACGAGCACGCTCGCGGTGAACTCGGGATTGCTCGCGAGCGTGAGCCCGTACTCGATGACCTGCGCGCTGCCCTCGCCCGTGCTGCCGCTGCGGATCACGAAGCCGCCGTGCGGCATGGCGGCGTGGTCGCGCGCCAGCTCCTCGGCGCTGATGAACGTCACGGTCGTGTCGTACTCGTCGAAGTAGTGCGGCATCGTCACGATCGCCTCGCGCACGGCCGCGGCATCCGCCCCCGCCTCGAGCACGACGAAGCACTCGCGCGTGTGCTTCTCGCGGGTGCCGAGCACCGGGCGGGCGCCCGAGCGCACGGCCGCGACGGCTGCGTCGCTCGGCACCGTGTACTGCACGCCGCCGGCCACGCCGGCCACGCCGCGGATCGCGTCGGAGTGGCCCTGGCTGAGCCCGCGCCCCCAGAACGTGTAGGTGTCGCCATCGGGCAGGAGCGCCTCGCCGAGCACGCGATTGATCGAGAACATGCCCGGGTCCCACCCGGTCGAGATCACCGCGGTCGTGGCGCCGGCGCGCGCGGCGGCATCCACCGCGGCGAAATGCTCGGGGATGCGGGCGTGCGTGTCGAAGCTGTCGACGATGGTGAACCGTGCCGCGAGCTCCGGCGACTGCACCGGGAGGTCGCTCTTCGAGCCGCCGCAGAGCACCAGCACATCGATCTGCTCGGCGCGGGCGCCCAGCTCGTCGTGCGCGAACACCCGGGTCGCGGGATGCCGCGGCTCGAGGCTCGCGGGATCGCGACGCGTGAACACCCCGACCAGCTCCATGTCGGCGTTCTTCGCGATTGCGGACTCGACGCCGCGGCCGAGGTTGCCGTAGCCGACGATGCCGATGCGAATCGGAGTGTGCATGCGGGTCTTCTTCCTGAGCCGAGAGGCTCCGTTGACGATGGGGAGCGCGGCCGCCGCGAGCACACCGGCCTCGCGGGCCGAGCGACGCTGCGAGCAGATCAAAACTACATGTGCGCGGCGATGTACGAGTACTTCACGAACACCTCGGGGGCGTGACCTGCCTCCTCGAGGATGCCCTGCACCGCGGTCATCATGTACCTGGAGTCCCAGCCCATGTAGAGCGAGTGCGTGTCGTCGAGCGCGTCCCACTGGCCGTTCCAGGCCTGCTCGTCGTAGACGGGGCCGCCGCGCCGCGCGCTGAACGCGATGACGAGCTCTGGGGTCTCCGACCAGATTCGGCGGAACACGCGGTTGAAGAAGTACTTCACATCCGGCACTTCCCAGTGCTCGCCCCGGTACTCGATGTAGGCGAACTCGCGCTGCCAGCCGCGTGGCCAGCCGCGGCGCCGCTTGGCATCGAGCAGGGGCGTGAGGTCATCGTCGTCGATGCCCCCTGCGTCGGGGCGCGGCCAGATGCGCAGGAGCTCCTCGGTGAGGGCGACGGTGCGGGCCGCGATCGCGGCCGTGCCCCAGGCGTCCACCGCGCTGACGTCGCGCGTGAGGGCGACGGCGCTGCGCGCGAAGATGCGGTCGCGCTTCTCGGGGAACGACGCGTCGAGCGCTCGCTCGGCGAGGTGCTCCTCGAGCAGCACGAGGTTGCCGAGGGTGCCCGCCAGCGCCCGATGGCTGTTCTGCGCGTCGTCGGTGTAGTCGGCCCAGCGGGTCTGCCCGTCGCCGCTCCAGGCGTCGGACGGGGCGAGCGGGAACACGTGGGCGAGCTCCAGCTCCACGTCGCCAAGCAGCTCGGCGCCGGCGAGCCGACTGAGCACGTAGCTCGGGTGGGGGAGCGCCCCGTACTTGAGGGCCCCGCGCACGCGCTCGTCAGAGGGCATGATCCGGGCGAAGGCGTGCTCGAGGGCCTCGGGGTCCTCGTCGCGGGCACGGCAGAGCCGGGCGACGAGGGTGTCGGTGCTGATCCCCACGATCGTGCGTCGCAGGAGGAGGGACTGCACGCGCTCGAGCAGCTCGACGAGCGTCGCCTGCGCGGAGTTGGCGGCCTCCGTGCCGCCGCGCGCCGCGTCGGCGAGGAAGTCGCGGTAGGCGCGCATCACGAGCGGGTACATGCCGCGCCCGAAGGTGTTCACGTGGCGCAGCTGCCGCGTGAGCGCGGGCTCCGGTGCGTGCGTCGGCTCGACGAGGATGCGATAGATCGCCGAGTACTCCTTCCACTCGGCGGCGTGCGTGCGAAGGTTCGAGGCATCCAGGCGCGGGAACTGCTCGCGGAAGGCGTCGTAGACCCCGCGGCCGCCGGCCATCGCGACCTCGCGGCCCGTCTTCATGACGAGGTAGTGGCGCCAGAAGCTCGCGATCTGCTCGCCGGTGTTCTGCTCGATGGGGAGCCAGAACGAGTCTTCGATCTCGGTCTGCTCGGCGTGCGTGAGGCCCATGAGCACGTAGTTGTGGATGAGCTCATGGTCGTGCAGCGGCTCGCCGGTCGAGTTGAGGCTCTCGAAGATCTGCTGCGCGTTGGAGCCCGCGCCGAGCGTGATCGCAACGTGCTCGAGCTTCTGCAGGCCGCGCCAGATCGCCGGGGCCTCGTCGGCGCGGATCTGGCTGCGGAAGAAGGCGTAATTGTCGTCGAAGCGTGACTCGCGCGACTCGCCCGGGGCGGCGCGCTCGAGCACGACCTTCTCGAACACCTCGGCCCAGGCGCGGTGCGGGCGCAGCTTGGTGCGGCTCGGGTCGGCGGCGCGCACCAGCACGCGCTCGAGCTCGGCGGCGAGCGTCGGGTGCTCGGCGCGCACGGTGTGGTGCAGGGCGGCGACCAGCAGCATGAGGGTGGTGATGCGCTGTTGGCCGTCGATGAGCACGAGCTCCGCCGGGGTGTCATCGCCCTCGGCCGCGCCGGCGCTCTCGCTGGAGAGGATCGAGCCGATGAAGTGCGTGTGGGTGTCGCCGGTGGCCGATACGGCGCGGATGTCGGCGAGCAGCTTCTCGCACCCGCCGATGTCCCAGCGGTACTGGCGTTGGTAGACCGGGACGACGATGGTCGTGTCCGGGGCGGAAAGCCAGTCGATCGTGTTGACGGCGTGGGCGGTCACATTCGTGGCAGTGCTCATGGTTGCGTACATCCCTTGCAGCGCGAAACTCTCCACCCCAATCTACGCGGCGAACGGCGGTTTCATTTTTTCCGGCATGGTCGATGGCGGTTCAAATTCACGCTCTATAGGCTTGCCTAAGTTGGGCCTGTTAAAACGTGCTGGCCCCCTACGAAAGGTCCCATGATCATGGGTTACATCAAATCCGCAGCGCTGGAGGAGACCGGCTACGTCGTTCTCGACAGCTACAACCAGCCGCTCGACCCCAAGGAGTGGCTCGATCTCGAGTACAACGACTGGAAGTCGTCCGGCGACACCCGCTTCGCGCCGCTCGCGAGCGCGTTCGGCGACATCGAGTGCAACGGCTTCTGGAACCACAAGCCGCCGCGCACCGACAAGGACGGGGTCTGGATCCCGTCGCAGACGCAGATCGCGCCGACGCTGACGACCCGCGCCCAGGAGCCGGGCGCGAACGTGGGCCGCTGCCGTGTCATCGAGCTGCAGCCCACGCCCTACGGCGACTGCCTCTACAACCTGCACCAGGACGACAACAACCGGCTCAACCCCGAGGGCACCGGCTGGGTCGTGCGCGGGTTCTTCAACCTGACTGACGACAAGGACAGCTTCTTCGTCCTGCGCGAGAACCGCACCGACCCGAAGGGCGAGGTCCGCATCGCCCTGCCCGCCGGCGCGCAGCTGATCGTCGACACCCAGCGCCTCTGGCACGCCGCCACGCACGTGGGCACCGAGCCGCGCTACTGCCTGATCACCTCGTGGACCTCGGGCCCGGAGCTCGACGCCTACATCGAGAAGTACAACGGGGTGAAGCACGTGCCGAACGTGGAGCTCCCGCAGGACGTGCTCGACTTCGGCTACTCGGAGCAGGCACGCAAGGACGCCGCTCGCGCCGCGTACTACGCGGCCAAGGGCCAGGCAGAGGTCATCGCGATGAGCGAGGCCTGATTCCTCGCATCGTCTGAGCGCGCTGCCCCGGTCGGTCCTCGACCGGGGCAGCGCGTCTTCGTGCCAGGGGCCGCGCCGTGCGGCGCGCGCGTCACGCGCGGGGGAGGGCCCAGGGCTTGGCCGGCTGGCAGCACATCACGATCAGCACGATGCTGCCGAACGGCAGGAGGCTGATGAAGAGCCAGGCCCAGTGCTGCCCCGCGTCGCGCAGGCGCCGCACCGTGACCGCCCACGACGGCACGATGATGGCGAGCGCACCGGCGAACCAGGCCATGCCGATCACGCCGGTGAGCATGCTCGCGCCGAAGAACGCTGAATCGCCCGCGACGGTGGAGGCGGCGCCGCTGATCAGGATCACGATCACCATGAGCAGCCACGCGGCGAGGGCGGCGAGCGAGGCGAACAGCGCGAAGTACCAGAACTCGGACCGGCTCGCGCGTCCGCCGAAGCCGGCGTACTGCCGGAACACGGACCGAATCGCCTGTCCGAACGACATCGGCTCAGCGGGGCCGACGAGCGGCACGCCGTATCCCGAGCCCGGATATGCCTGCGCCGGCGTCGTGGCCCCCGCCGCGGCGCCGTATCCGCTCGCCGCGGCGTAGCCGGGCGAAGTGGTGTATGCCGCATGCGCGTCTGCGTAGCTCGGCGGGGCGGCGGCCGTGCCGCCCGGGTACCCGGGCGGCATGCCGTACGACGGGGCGGCGGGCATGCCGTGCGGCGCCTCGGCGAGCGGCACCGGCGGCACGCTGGGTGCGCCCCCGGCAGCCGGGGCCGGCGGCGGGATCAGCGAGGGCGGCACGACCGGCTTCGCCGCACGGACCTCCGTCGACCAGCTCGAGCCGTTCCACCAGCGGAGGGTGCCCGAGGCGGCAGCGGCGGGATCTGGGTACCAGCCGGCGCTGGGCTCGGTGGGCGGGTTCGTCATTGCACACTCCGGTTCGGTGGGGAAGCTCCATGCTATCGAGCGCACCCTCGGCGGCTCGCTCGCGCCGCCCGCGCACCGCGCCCACGGCATAGTCTGGGCGAGTGGGCGGCAGGAGAAGACGAGCGGGGGCGGCAGCCGTGCTCCTCGGCGCGTGCGGGTTCGCGCTGCTTGCGCCGGCTGCGCTCGACGGCGGCGCGGCGAGCGCCGCGCCGGGGCCCGGCACCGACCGCACGGCACACGCGCAGGTGACGGTCGCTGCGGCATCCACGGCTCGCATCGGCGAGCTCGCAGCGCTCGATGTCGCCGCGATGTCGACGCGCGAGAAGGCGGCCGCCGTCGTCATGGGGCACATCCCGGGAAGCGATCCCGCGGCGCTGCGCGCGTTCATGTCCGAGACCGGCGCGGGCGGGTTCATCCTCATGGGGGCGAACATTCCGCAAACCGAGGGCGAGCTGCGCATGATCACCGAAGCGCTCACGCTCGACCCGGCGCTGCCCCCGCTCATCGGGATCGACGAGGAGGGCGGCGACGTCGCCCGCCTGCCGTGGGATGCTCTCGCCTCGGCGCTCACGCTGAAGACGCAGCCTGCCGCCGCCGCCGAACGGGCATTCGCCGGCCGCGGGGCGCTCGTGCAGCGGGCCGGCATCGGGGTGAACTTCGGCGTCGTCGCCGATGTCACGCCGGGCCCGGGGCACTTCATCTGGCGGCGCTCGTTCGGCTGGCCGGCGGATGATGCCGCCGGACGCGTCGCGGCCGCGGTCACTGGGGAGGGCGCCCAGGCATTCAGCACGCTCAAGCATTTCCCCGGCCACGGCGCGCCCGCGGGTGACTCGCACACGAGCATCCCCACCACTGATCTGCCGTACGAGCGCTGGCGCGCGGTCGATGCCGTGCCCTTCGTCGCCGGCATCGATGCGGGTGCCCCGATCGTGATGTTCGGACATCTCGCGTATACAGCGGTCGATGCCGCGCCCGCATCGCTCTCGCCCGAGTGGCACCGCATCCTCCGCGACGAGCTCGGCTTCACCGGCGCCGCCGTCACCGACGATCTGGGGATGCTGCAGGCTTCCGGTCATCCCGCGTATCGCGACCCCGTGGCGAACGCCGTCGCAGCCCTCGCCGCGGGCAACGACCTGCTGCTGGGCGTCATGTTCAGCACGCCCGAGACGACGTCCGCGATCATCGACGGCATTGTCGCGGCGGTCGAATCGGGGGCGGTGCCCGTCGCCCGGCTCGACGAGGCAGCGACGCGGGTGCATGCCCTCCGGCTGCAGCTCGCCGGTGCCGGCCGCGGCATGCTGCCGTGCGCCGATTGCGCGCCGGTCGGCTGATCGCGGCGCGCGCCGCGAGAACGGCGGAGAATGAAGGGCATGGATGACACTGTCCGCCGCGAGTTCGGCGCACTCCTGCACGCGCAGCGCGACGAGCTGCTCGCCGGCGTCGGCGCGTCTGAACGCCTGCTCGACGCGATTCGGGAGGCCCGCTCCGACACGCCGGCAGACGACGAGCACGATCCGGAGGGCGGCACGATGTCGGCCGAGTGGTCACGGGCCGAAGGGCTGCTCGAGGGCACGCAGCGCGAGCTGGGCGAGCTCGACGCGGCGCTCGCACGGCTTGCTGCAGGCTCGTACGGGATCTGCACGGGGTGCGGCAGCGCGATTCCTCTCGAACGGCTGCGCGTCCGTCCGGCCGCGCTGCAGTGCGTCGGCTGTGCGAGTGCGTCGACACGGGTGCGCGGATGAGCGCGGCACCGCGCGCCGCGGCCCCGTGCCCGTGCGGGAGCGGCGACGCGTTCGGCGCTTGCTGCGGCCCGCTCCTGGCCGGCGCCGCAGCCCCGACGCCCGAGCGCCTGATGCGCTCGCGCTACACCGCGTTCGTGGTGCGCGACGCGGCGCACCTGCTCGCGACGTGGCATCCCGGCACCCGGCCCGACGAGATCGAGCCCGACGCGCACACGCGGTGGGTGGGGCTTGAGATCATCGCCGTCGAGGGCGGGGAGCCCGGCGGCACGCGCGGCTTCGTCGAGTTCGCGGCCTCCTACCGCATGCCCGGCGTCGGCGGTGTGCAGGTGCAGCGCGAGCGCAGCCGCTTCGTGCTGCAGAGCGGCCGCTGGTGGTATCTCGACGGCCGCGTCGAGGGCGCCTGAGCGGGGCCCCGCGGTGCCGGCCGTGGGCGGAGCCGCCGGCTCATGGGCGCAGCAGCACCTTGCCGACGGCGCGGCGCTGCTCGACGTGCTGCAGTGCGGCGGCAGCGTCGTCGAGGTCGAAGACCGCACCCACGTGCGGGCGAAGCCTGCCGTTCTCGAGGTGGGGGAGCAGCGCGTTCCACTGCGTCGCGGTGTGGCCGGCTCTGTCGCCCTCGTACGAGCCCCAGCCCACGCCGACGACCGAGATGTTGTGCAGCAGCAGCTGATTCACCCGCACGCTCGGGATCTCGCCGGATGCGAAGCCGACCACGAGCAGCCGCCCGTCGCCGCGCAGGCAGCGCAGCGAATCGTCGAACCGTTCGCCGCCGACGGTGTCGACCACGATGTCGACCTTGCCGAGCGCGAGTACCGCGTCGAGGAATCCTTCGGCGAGCACGTACGTATCGGCACCCGCGTCGAGGGCGGCCTCGCCCTTCTCCGCAGTGGAGACGACCGCGATGACCTCGCTCGCGCCGAAGGTCTTTGCGATCTGGATGGCGGCTGAGCCGATGCCCCCGCCCGCTCCGTGCACGAGCACGCGCTCGCCCGGGGCGAGCTGACCCCGCTCGACGAGCGCGAAGTGCGCGGTGCCGAAGTTGGCGAAGAATGCGGCGCCCGTTTCGAACGAGACGGCTTCGGGCAGCGGCCAGATCTTGTCTATCGGCGCGACGGCGAGCTCGGCATACCCGCCGAGGCCCGCCCGGGCGATCACCCGATCGCCCGGCTCGAACCCGGAGCCCATCGGCGCGGTGACGATCTCACCGGCGATCTCCGAGCCGGGCGTGAACGGCAGCACCGGCTTGTGCTGGTACCTGCCCCGCGTGCGGAGCACGTCCGAGAACGCCACGCCTGCGGCGCGCACCCTGATGAGCGCCTCGGCAGGGCCGGGCAGGGGCGCCTCGACCTCGCGGATCTCGATCGCGTCGGGCCCGTCGAGACTGACGATCTGTGCGGCTTTCATCAGGCCACCGTAGCCAACATCCCGCTACGGCGTCGCCCGCCGGAGCCCGGCGAAGGCCAGCACGCCGATGACGGCAGCGAGCGCGAGCATCCACAGTGAGAGGCTGACCGCACCCTGCTGCGCGAACCACGTGAACACCGCGGCCCATGCGTTCGCCTGCCCGATCAGCCAGAGCAGCGCGACGAGGACCGCGCCGATCCCGACCAGCAGGATGGAGAGGCCGAGCGTGCCGAAGCGGCGGTAGACGAGCGCACACCCGAAGCCGGTGACGAAGAAGAGCATGGCGAGGATGAAGAAGAACAGCGCCGCCCCCGCGGGGCCGGCCTGCCATACCCAGTCGAGGTGGAAGAAGTAGCCGTTCATGCCCCACCCGCCGGTGGCCTGCTCGAGCAGCCCGCCGAGGACGAACACGATGGCGAGGATCGCCGAGGTGAGGGCGGCGGTCAGGACGGTGCCAACGTAGAACTCGCGGCGGGTGACGCTCATCGCCTGCGAGAACGGAAACGTCAGCGTGAGCGACTGGATGCCGACGACGAGGAAGTACCAGAGCGGAGCCTGGGCGCCGCCGCCGAACTTCGGCTCGGTGATGCCCGACGACTGCAGGATGGCGTAGATCGCGAGCGTGAGCAGCAGCGAGCCGCCGAGCACGATCAGGGGCACCCAGACGAAGGTCTGGCGATTGACCAGCTGCATGCGGACGACGTTCAGTGTGCGGCTCATCGGAGTGCTCCGTCGCTGGATGACGCCGCGGAGTGCTCCGCCGCGTGCTGGGTGAGGCGCACGATCAGCTGCTGGAGCGAGACGGGCGCGGTGTCGAGGCCGGCAGCGGCCAGCTGCTGGCGCTCGGCGGGGGAGAGGGCGCCGAGCACGGTTGCGGATGCCACGCGCCCGAGCCTCTCGCGGTGGATGACCTCCCGCCCGCCGACGAACGCGTCGACCGCGGCGGAGTCGCCGACGATGGTGACCGCGCGGTCGCGCAGCGCGTCCGCGTCCTCGTGCATGATGATCTTTCCGCTGTCGATGACGAGCACGCGCTCGATGAGGTTCGATACCTCGTCGATCAGGTGGCTCGAGAGGATGATCGTGCGCGGATGCTCCGCATAGTCCTCGATCAGCCGGTCGTAGAAGATCTGGCGGGCCACGGCATCGAGCCCAAGGTACGGCTCGTCGAAGAACGTGATCTCGGCGCGCGATGCGAGCCCGATGATGACGCCGACGGCCGAGAGCTGGCCGCGTGAGAGCTTCTTGATGCGGGGTCTGGTCGGCAGCTGGAATGCGCCGATCAGCGACTCCGCGAGCGCGTCGTCCCAGTTCGGGAAGAACATGCGCGCCGTGCGGAACGCGTGGATCGCCGTCGCGTCGTCGGGGTATCTCTGGCTCTCGCGCACGAAGCACATGCGGGAGAGGACCCGGGCATTCTCGTAGGAGTGCTCGCCGAAGACGCGGACGTCGCCGCTCGTCGCGAAGGCCTGCGCCGTGACGATCGACATCAGCGTGGTCTTGCCGGCGCCGTTGCGCCCGAGCAGCCCCGTGATGCTGTCCTTCTCGATGGTGAAGCTGACATCATCGACCGCTCTGACATCGCGGTATCGCTTGGTGAGGCTGTTCACCTCGATCACGTCGGTCATTGACTCGTCCTTTCGATGTTGGCTGCGGCCGAGCGCGTCAAGCGCTCGGTGACGAGGTCGCGCAGATCGTCGGGGCCGAGCCCCAGTGTGCGCGCCTCGTTGAGCAGCGGGTCGATGAAGCGCACCGCGAAGGCCGTGCGTCGCTCCGCAAGCAGGAGCGCGCGCGCTCCGGGGGCGACGAACATGCCGATGCCGCGCCGCTTGAGCAGCACGCCCTTGTCGACGAGGAGGCTGATGCCCTTGGCGGCGGTCGCGGGATTGATCCGATAGAACACGGCGAGCTCGTTCGTCGAGGGTGCCTGCGCCTGTTCGGCGAGACTGCCGTCGACGATCGAATCCTCGACGCGCTCTGCGATCTGCAGGAAGAGCGCCCTGCCTTCTTCGATCACGTGCACCTCGTTCTCTGGTTACTTACTCAAGTAACTAACCATGGAGGCTGCGTGCAGTCAATACCCGCCCCGCATCGATCGGCGAAGGCACCGCGTGGGGCGAAGCGGCGACGGCGCCCGGAGCGCGGCCGTGCGGGTGCCCCCGCCCCGGCTACGCGGCTCGCGCGGACGAGGCGGCCCGGGCGCGTGCGATCAGCGCCGCGATGACGCGCCAGCCGACGAGGAAGATCAGCAGCGTGACGCTCGCGACGATGATGAAGGCGACGGCCGTTCCCTGCCCGCTGACAGCGCGCAGGAGCATCCCGCCCGCGACGGTGATCACCCACACCGGGATGCCGGTGCGCAGGGGCGCAAGCGGCTTGCGGAACGCGAGCGTGACGATCCACGCGAAGGCGAGCGCCGCGGCGAACGGCCACGCGGTCTCAAGGAGCCCGAGTCCGCCGGCGCCGAGCACCTGCTCCTGGTGGCTTGCCCGGCCGAGTGCCGCGAAGATCACGACGAGCACGAGGTCAGCGACAAAGGCGAGGACGGTGGCGCGGGTGCTGGTCATTCGAGCTCTTCTCCTGGTTGATCGTCGCCGCCCGGCGGGTATTCGGCGAGCTCCGGGCGGAGGCGGAGGGCGATCGCGCTCGCGACCAGTCCTCCCCACACCAGCGTAAGCGCAAGCACCAGCGCGACTATGGCGATGGGCGTCATCCGTCCGTCTCCTTCCGGCTCGTCGTCGCGGTTCGCGCACGCTCGCTGGCGTACGCGGGCCACGCGGCGAAGTCATCGGGCGAACGCGCCCAGCGCAGCCCGGTGAGCACGAGCGCACCGAGCGCCATGGCGAAGATGGCGCCCCAGCCGAACGCGAGCAGGTACCACCCGGGCAGTCCCGAGTACCCGTCGACGATCAGCGTGATGATCCGCTGCACGAGCATGAATCCCAGCACGAGCGGCGCCAGCACGCCCACGCCGAGCACCCAGACGCGGCCGACCTTGACGGTCGAGACGGCGTTCAGGTGCGCGCGCAGCTCGGGGGCCTTCCCGAGCACCCACACGACCAGCACCGTCATGAGCACGGCGGATGCCACGATCCCGATGTTGTTCGCCCACTGGTCGGCCGTGTCGAGGGCGAGCAGGCCAGTCGTGGTCGAGAAGAGCAGGATCGAGAGCACGGCCGACACTCCGCCGATGCGCAGCGCGGCCTGACGGCGGCTTAGCCCGAACTTCTCCTGGAACGCCGCCGAGACGACCTGCAGCACAGACACGAGCGAGGTGAAGCCCGCCATCACGAGCGAGCCGAAGAACAGCGCGCCGAACATGGGCCCGCCGGGCATCTGCGAGACGATCGCCGGAAAGGTGATGAACGACAGCGTCGGCCCCGTGATGCCGTCGAGCTGCGCGATGTCGACGCCCTGGCGGAACGCGAAGAACCCGAGCGTCGCGAACACCCCGATGCCGGCGAGCAGCTCGAACGAGGAGTTGGCGAACGCCACGACAAGCCCCGGTGCCGTGAGGTTGGCCCGCCGCTTGCGATACGACGCGTACGTGATCATGATCCCGAATGCGATCGAGAGCGAGAAGAAGATCTGGCTGTAGGCGGCGATCCACACGTTGGGGTCGAGCAGCGCCTCCCAGCTCGGGGTGAACAGCGCGTTGAGCCCGTCCGCCGCGCCATCCAGGAACAGCGCGCGCACCACGAGGATGGCGAACGCGACCACCAGCAGCGGCAGGAACACCACGTTGACGCGCTGCAGGCCGCGGGCGACGCCCAGCGCCAGCACGACGATGGCGGCGATCCACACCAGCGCGAGGGGGATCAGCACCGCCGGCACGAACTCGAGGCTCAGGCCGGGCTCACCCACCTGCAGGTAGTCACCCGTGAAGAACGCCGCTGGGTCGTCGCCCCAGCTGAGGTTGAACGAGAACACGAAGTAGCTCATCGCCCACGCCACGACTGCGGTGTAATAGAGCGCGATCACGAACGCGATCGTCACCTGGAACCAGCCGAGCCCCTCCAGCCATCTGCGCATGCGGCCCCCGCCGAGGCGGCGAAACGCCGTCGGGGCCGAGCCGCGGAAGCGGTGCCCGATCGTGTAGTCGAGGAAGAGAATCGGGATGCCCGCGGTGACGAGGGCGATCAGGTACGGGATCAGGAATGCGCCGCCGCCGTTCTCATAGGCGACGCCGGGGAAGCGCCAGATGTTGCCGAGCCCGACCGCGGAGCCGATCGCAGAGAGGATGAAGCCGATCTGCCCGGTCCACTGCTCGCGGGGCGGCGACGCGCCGGCGCGCGGCTGTGCGGCACCTGCCGGTGTCGGCCGGCTCGCTGCGGGTTCCATGCACTCATAGTGAACCCTTTTGGGTCTGCGTCATACCCCGGTGCGGGCTCGCGTTGCGTGCGCCCGCGATGTTATGGTTGAGCGTCACACGTGTGGTGCCTTCGCATGCACGCACGCGCGCGACACTGGCTTTACACATCCGCTCTGCTCAGGGCGACAGGCCGCACTCGTCGGTCTCCGCCGGCAGGCAGCCCAAGC
The DNA here is from genome assembly GCA_029779645.1 of Actinomycetes bacterium. GTDB lineage: Bacteria > Actinomycetota > Actinomycetes > Actinomycetales > Microbacteriaceae > Microbacterium. The sequence goes on from JAKPAC010000012.1 coordinate 77,272, forward strand.
ATTGCAGCGGCATCCACAGATCGGACGCCGCCCACGCCCTGAGCCCGACACCAACCCAACAAGGACAACCCACTACATGACTAGCGAAACGACCGCCACGGCACCCAAGCAGGTCGCGATCAACGACATCGGATCTGCTGAAGACTTTCTGGCCGCGGTCGAACTGACCATCAAGTCCTTCAACGACGGAGACCTCATCGAAGGCACCGTCGTGAAGGTCGACCGCGATGAGGTGCTCCTCGACGTCGGCTTCAAGACCGAGGGCGTCATCCCCTCGCGTGAACTCTCCATCAAGCACGACGTCGACCCGAACGAGGTCGTCGCCGTCGGTGATCTCGTCGAGGCGCTCGTGCTCCAGAAGGAGGACAAGGAAGGCCGTCTCATCCTGTCGAAGAAGCGCGCGCAGTACGAGCGCGCGTGGGGCGACGTGGAGAAGATCAAGGAGACCGACGGTGTCGTCACCGGTCAGGTCATCGAGGTTGTCAAGGGTGGCCTCATCGTCGACATCGGGCTCCGGGGCTTCCTCCCCGCGTCGCTCATCGAGCTGCGCCGTGTGCGCGACCTCACCCCGTACCTGGGCCAGGAGATCGAGGCCAAGATCCTCGAGCTCGACAAGAACCGCAACAACGTCGTCCTCAGCCGCCGCGCGCTGCTCGAGCAGACGCAGTCGGAGTCGCGCACCACGTTCCTGAACAACCTGCACAAGGGCCAGGTTCGCAAGGGTGTCGTCTCGTCGATCGTCAACTTCGGCGCGTTCGTCGACCTCGGCGGCGTCGACGGCCTCGTGCACGTCTCGGAGCTCTCGTGGAAGCACATCGAGCACGCCTCTGAGGTCGTCGAGGTCGGTCAGGAAGTCACCGTCGAGATCCTCGAGGTCGACCTCGACCGCGAGCGCGTGTCGCTCTCGCTCAAGGCGACGCAGGAGGACCCGTGGCAGGTCTTCGCCCGCACGCACGCGATCGGTCAGATCGCACCGGGCAAGGTCACCAAGCTCGTTCCGTTCGGTGCGTTCGTTCGCGTCGCAGACGGCATCGAGGGCCTCGTGCACATCTCGGAGCTCTCGGGCAAGCACGTCGAGCTCGCAGAGCAGGTCGTCTCGGTCGGCGAAGAGGTCTTCGTCAAGGTCATCGACATCGACCTCGAGCGTCGTCGCATCTCGCTCTCGCTCAAGCAGGCCAACGACTCGGTCGACCCCTTCGGCACCGAGTTCGACCCGGCGCTGTACGGCATGACGACGGAGTACGACGAGAACGGCGAGTACAAGTACCCGGAGGGCTTCGACCCCGAGACCAACCAGTGGCTCGAGGGCTCGGACGAGGCTCGCGAGAAGTGGGAGCAGGAGTACGCCGCTGCTCAGGCTCGCTGGGAGGCGCACAAGGCAGCCGTCATCAAGGCGCAGGAGGCCGAAGCGGCCATCGGCGAGATCACGGATGTCGCCGGCGCCTCGTTCTCGAGCGACTCGGCCGGCGCCGGCACGCTCGCTGACGACGAGGCTCTCGCGGCGCTGCGCGAGAAGCTCTCGGGCGGCAACGCGTAGTCGATAGCCACAGGCTGAAAGGGCCGTCACCCTCGGGTGACGGCCCTTTTGCTGTGCGGGAGCCGTGTGCCGGCGGCCGGGTGCGCCGCCGGCGGTCGGCGCCTCAGGCGCGGGGTCGGATCGACAGATCAGTGATCTGCGCGTCGGCGGGAGCATCCACGACGAACCGCACCGCGCGTGCCACCGAATCGGCGCGAACATAGCGGCTGCCGACGTACTCGTTGCCCAGCTGCTCCTGCATCGCTTCCTGCATCGGCGTGTCGACCGGCCCGGGGGCCACGGTCGAGACGCGCACGCCGGCCGCGGATTCCTCGAGGCGGAGCGAGTCGGCGAGCGCGCGCAGCGCGTGCTTCGTCGCCGCGTACGCGCCCAGGTTCGCGCTGGCGCGGGTGCCCGCACCCGAGCCGATGAACACGATGGTGCCGCGCGAAGTCCGAAGCATGGGCAGGGCGAGGCGGGTGAGCTCGGCCGGGGCGACCACGTTGGTGGTCAGCTGACGCATCCACTCGTCGCGGGGTGTCGCGCCGATGTGCGCCTGGCCGACGACGCCAGCCGAGTGCACCAGCACGTCGAGGCGGTCGAGCTGCGCGACCAGTGCGGCGACGGCCTGGGGATCGTTGACGTCGGCCTGCACCGGGACGATCGACGACTCGTCGTCGAAGCCGCCGAGCTCGGCGAGGCGCTCGGCGTCGCGCCCGACCGCGTACACGACGTGCGTGCGGGCGAGGTCGCGAACGATCTCGTGACCGATTCCGCTGGTCGCGCCGGTCACGAGGGCGATCGGGGTGGACGTGTGCTCGGATGCAGTGGACATGCTCTCACCGTAACGTCTCGGGCCGCGCCGAGACATGCCCCGCCACGCCCCCGATCCGGCGGGGAATGCGCACGCGAGGCGCTACCGTCGAAGGATGGATGCATCAGCCCGCCGGACGCGCGACGCACCCATCATCGACCGCACATGGGAGCGCGTGACCGCGCTCAACCAGTTCGCCCTCGGCGGGATCGTGCTCGTCGTGTGCGGGCTGCTGATCGTCAGCAACACCCAGACGAATTTCACGTTCTTCCTGGCGGGCATGGTGATGATCTTCACCGCCTCCGGGATCGCGCTGGTCGTGCCGTGGAGCCTGGTTCCGCATTGGTGGAGCATGGCGCTGCCGCTGATCGACATCGTCGCGATCGGCCTGCTCCGCGAGAGCGCGCCGTCGGCGGGGCTCGGGACGCTGTGGATGCTGCCGGCGATCTGGCTGCCGTCGCAGTTCGCGTTCCGCGGGCTGCTGGTCTCGCTCGCCGCGATCCTCGGCATCCAGATCTGGCTGGTCGTCGAGACGCTGGGTGAGGCGTTCTCGGTCGACACCGTGCTCGTGCCGATCGTGATCGCCGCGGTTTCGCTCATGACGCACGCGACCGCACGTCGCTCGGGCGCGCAGCGCCTGCTGCTGCGCAAGCAGTCCCGCATGCTCGAGGGCGCGCTGGCTCGCGCGCGGCGCCAGGAGATGACCGTCACGCAGGTGCTCGACGCGGTGGACTTCGGGGTGATCCGCATCACCGCCGACGGCGAGATCGCCATGATGAACGAAGCGCAGGGTCGCCTCCAGGTGCGTGATCGCCTCGACATCGGCGCCGAGGCCGCGGTCAGCCTCGGCGCCGGCCTGGCCGGCTCGGCCACCGACGAGACCAGCAGGATGGATGTGTACGGCGAGGACGGCGTGACGCGACTCATGCCGGAGGAGCGCCCGTTCGCACGGGCCCTGCGCGGTGAGTCGCTCGAGAGCGAGGTGCTCTGGTTCGGCGAGCCGGGCACACCGCGACGGGCGCTGAGCGTGACGATCCGTCGGCTGAACGACGCCGATGGATCGAACGACGGCGCAGTGCTCGTGCTGCGCGACGTGACGGCCGAGCTGAGCGCCATCCGGTCGCGCGAAGACCTGGTGGCGTCCGTCTCGCACGAGCTGCGCACGCCGCTCACGTCGATTCTCGGATACATCGAGCTCGTGCTCGACGACGACACCCTGCAACCCTCGTCGCGCCGCGGACTCGAGGTCGCAGAACGCAACGCGAACCGCCTGCTCGCCATCGTCGCCGACATCCTGGCGGCCTCGACGAGCGGGGGAGCGATGGCCGGACTGAGCATCGACCCGGACGACGCGAATCTCGCCGATATCGTGCGGGCCTCAGTCGAGGCGTTCGCGCCGCGCGCCGCCGAGCGCGACCTGGTCGTCGACACCGGCGGGGTCGAGGATTCCATGGCGTACATCGACGCCGCGCGAATCCGTCAGGTCGTCGACAATCTGATCTCCAACGCCGTCAAGTACAACCGCGACGGTGGGACGATCGAGGTCAGCTGCACCAGCGACGGGCGCAACGCCTGGCTCGTGGTGCGCGACACGGGCGTGGGCATCTCGCAGGAGGAGCTCCCGCGCCTGTTCGAACGATTCTTCCGCGCCGCGTCGGTGCGAAACACCTCCACGCACGGCAGCGGGCTCGGGCTTTCCATCAGCCGCGACATCGTCCGCATGCACCGCGGCGAGCTCACCGTCACCAGCGAGGTCGGCGAGGGAACCACCATGCTGGTGCGGCTGCCGGTACATCCACGCCGAAAGGGCATCGCATGATCCTCGATCCACTCACACAGGCGATCATGACCGCGCTCGTCGTCGTGGTCGCCGGCGTGATCTTCATCTCCGAGACGCTGCTGCGCCGCGATGACGGGGCCGGGAAGATCTGGGCGCTGGCGTATCTGGCCGCCATGCTGACCACGCTCTCGTATCTGGGCTGGGCCGCGACCCCCGCGCTGTGGTGGGCCGTCTCGGTCGGCAACGGCATGTTCGTCGCAAGCGCCGGGCTCATGTGGCTCGGCTGCTGCATGTTCAACGGCCGGCTGCATCCGCTCTCGATCGGGGTCGTCGCCGCGGCGTCCCTCGCCGCCGTCCTCTCGGTGGTCGTGGCCGGTCGCGACGGCGGCGGGTGGGCCGGCGCGGAGGTCATGTTCATCGGCATCGGCGTCTTCTCCGCGGCGGGTGCGGTCGAGACGCTGCGGGGTGAGATGCGCGAGAACCTCAACGCGCGGGTGCTGACGATCGTGCTCTCGATCCAGGCGGCGTTCTACGCCGCGCGAACCGTCGTGTTCGTGCTGTTCGGGAGCGAGAGCGAGGTGTTCCAGCAATGGTTCGACACCGAGGTCTCGAGCTACTTCACGGTCGCGTTGACGATCACCGCACTCGTGACGACGTCGGTGCTCCGCACCGATCGAGCCCGACTCCGTGCCCGGCCGAGCTCGAGCAGCGCCGTGTACTCGAGCGAGCAGGTGCTCCTCGAGGATTCGTTCCGGCGCATCTTCGAGGACTGGGTTCGCCGCGCGGAGGTGCGTCGCGATCCCGTCGTCGTGACCGCCGTGGCGCTTGAAGACCTCGACACCATCGCGACGGCGTTCGGCGAGGCGGCCGTGGTCGACGTGATCGACACCTGGGTGGCGGGCGTGCGGCGTCATTCGCCTGCGTCGGCGCTGATCGGCGAGGACGGCCTCGGACGACTCATGGTCGTCAGCGCGATGCCGAGCGTCGACGACGCGAAGGGGCAGGCCCTGCGCATCTTCCACGGGCTGCTCGATGACGCCGGCATGGGCGACACGGTGATCCGACCGGCGATCGGCATCGGCATCGCGCTGAGCGCGACGACCGGCTATGACGCGGAGGCGCTGCTCGCCGGTGCTCGTGCGGCGGCGGCGCGCGCGACACTCAGCCTCGAGTCCTCGGTCGTCGTCGCCATCTGACGACGCTGCGGTTTGCCGTCTCAGCGAGCGGTCAGCCGGTAGCCCACGCCGCGCACGGTCTCGATCCATCGCGGCAGGGTCGCCGACTCGCGCAGCTTGCGTCGAAGGTTCGCCATGTGCACCTCGATCGCGCGCGCCTCGCTCTCGCCGAGAAAGTCGCTGCCCAGGTACTGCTCGCCCCGGAGCATCAGTGCGAGGTCCTGCTTGCTCAGCACACGTCGTCCGGACTCGAGCAGCTCGCGCAGGATCTCGAACTCGCTTCGGGTCAGCTCGGTGCCCAGCTCCTCGCCGTCGACGACCACGACCCGGTTGTTGGGCTGCATGAGCAGTCCCTTGTGCGCGAGCCAGGTGTCGCCGTCGTCGGTGTCGAACTCGGCCGGCGCGAGCGTGTCGACCGCCGCCTCCGCGTGCCGAGGAACCTCGGAGGTGCCGAAGCCGAGCCCCTGGCGCGGACGGCGGAGCATCGCGTCGATGCGCGCACGCAGCTCGCGGGGCCGGAAGGGCTTGGTCACATAGTCGTCGGCGCCGGCGTCGAGCCCCTGCAGCGTGTCGATCTCTTCGGAGCGAGCGCTGAGCATGACGAGGTAGGTGCTGCTGAAGGCGCGAATGCGCCGGGCGGTCTCGAAGCCGTCCATGCCGGGCATGCTGACGTCGAGGGTCGTCACGATCGGGTCGTGCTGGCGCACGAGCTCGACGCCCTCGAGCCCCGCGGAGGCGGTGTGCACCTCGAAGCCGGCCTGCTCGAGCACGGTATGCAGGAGCGCGCGAATGTCGGCGTCATCTTCGATGACGACCGCGACGCGATCCTGTTCCATGACTTGCCCCCCGGAAAGTCGCGCCCGCTGACGGCGGTGCGCCCCAAGAAACAATAGCCCACAAGATGCAGGTGCATGGTCCGGGGAGGGCGTGTCACGCGGGTAACGGTGCGCGCGGCGACCGGCGATCGCGCTCCGCTCCAACCTCGTGCCGACGCGGCATTCCTTCCCAAAAAGGAGCCGGTGCGTCGGCACGAGGTATTTAGGGGGGGGTAGGGGCTTCGGGCGCCCCGGTAGGCGTACAGTCCCCACTGCGTGCCTACATCGCGTGGATGACCCGCCCTGTCCGAGCCGTCTCCCCAGATGGTGAACGGACAGGAGCGGATTCTCCCCAAGTGCTGCATCGGCCCCGAAAGTCACCCAATGGATGCCGACGAATCGAGCCTAGGGGCCGTCCCTCAAGTCCTCCTCAGGCCCGGCTTAAGATTTGCTTGCGGGGCGAAGCGCTCCGCGTGCTCGGGCCTCTGGCAGACTCTCCCCATGCCATTGCTTGCGCTCACGGGCGGGATCGCCGCCGGAAAATCGACCATCTCGCGGATGCTCCAGGAGCATGGCGCCCTCATCGTCGACGCCGACGCGATCGTCCGCGAGGTGCAGGCCCCGGGCTCGCCGGTGCTCGACGAGATCGCCGCCCAGTTCGGGCGCGAGATGCTGGACGCCGAAGGAGCACTCGATCGCGCGGCGCTCGGCACGCGCGTGTTCGGCGACCCGGAAGCGCTCGGTCGACTGAACGCGATCGTGCATCCCGCAGTGCAGCGCCGCGCCATGGAGCGCATCCAGGATGCGCTCGCGAGCGGCCCCGACACGGTCGTGATCTACGACATCCCCCTGCTGCTGGAGAAGCGCGATTCGGATCCGTGGTCGCTCGTCGTCGTCGCCGAGGCACCTGCCGAGGTGCGCACCCAGCGGCTGGTCACCCAGCGCGGGATGTCTGCGGCGGACGCCGCAGCACGCGTCGGCTCCCAGATCAGCGATGCGCAGCGGCGCGCGATCGCCGACGTCGTCATCGACACAACCGGCACGATGGCCGACACCCAGCGCCAGGTCGACGAGCTGTGGGAGCGGGTCGCCGTCAGGGTCTAGGGCGTCGATCCGCCGCGCGGGCGCGGTGCGCCGAGTGCGGCGCACCGCGCCCGATGTCGGTGGGCGCGCCTAGGCTTGCAGCATGCAACCCACGCGATCGGTGCGTCCCTTCGAGGTCGTCAGCGAATACATGCCTTCGGGCGATCAGCCGGAGGCGATCCGGCAGCTCGCGCAGCGAATCAACGCGGGCGAGACCGATGTGGTCCTGCTCGGCGCGACCGGCACCGGAAAGTCTGCGACCACCGCGTGGCTGATCGAGCAGGTGCAGCGCCCCACGCTGATCATGGCCCACAACAAGACCCTCGCCGCCCAGCTGGCGAACGAGTTTCGCGAGCTGATGCCGAACAACGCGGTCGAGTACTTCGTCAGCTACTACGATTACTACCAGCCCGAGGCGTACGTGCCGCAGACCGACACCTTCATCGAGAAGGACTCGTCGATCAACTCCGAGGTGGAGCGGCTGCGTCACTCGACGACCAATTCGCTCCTCTCGCGCAGGGACGTCGTGGTGGTCTCGACGGTGTCGTGCATCTACGGCCTCGGCGCCCCCGAGGAGTACCTTCGCGCGATGGTCGCGCTGCAGGTGGGAGAGCGCTACGACCGGGACGCGCTCATCCGCCGATTCATCGCCATGCAGTACAACCGCAACGACGTCGACTTCTCGCGGGGCAACTTCCGCGTGCGGGGCGACACGATCGAGATCATCCCCGTCTACGAGGAGTTCGCGATTCGCATCGAGCTCTTCGGCGACGAGATCGAAGCGCTGTACAAGCTGCATCCGCTGACGGGCGACATCGTCGAGAAGCTGGACGCGGTGCCGGTCTTCCCCGCCTCGCACTACGTCGCCGGCGCCGATGTGATGCAGCGCGCGATCGCATCGATCGAGGTCGAGCTCGCCGAGCGGCTCGAAGAGCTCGAGGGGCAGGGCAAGCTGCTCGAGGCACAGCGGCTGCGTATGCGCACCACCTTCGACCTCGAGATGATGCAGCAGATCGGCTTCTGCTCGGGCATCGAGAACTACTCGGCGCACATCGACGGGCGTGCCCCGGGCGAGCCACCGCACTGCCTGCTCGACTTCTTCCCCGATGACTACCTCGTGGTGATCGATGAGTCGCACGTGACCGTGCCGCAGATCGGCGCGATGTTCGAGGGCGACGCCTCGCGCAAGCGCACCCTCGTCGACCACGGCTTCCGTCTGCCAAGCGCGCTCGACAACAGGCCCCTTCGCTTCGACGAGTTCAAGAATCGCGTCGGGCAGACCGTCTACCTCTCGGCGACCCCGGGCCGCTACGAGATGGGCATCGCCGACGGGGTCGTGGAGCAGATCATCCGCCCGACCGGGCTCGTCGACCCGCAGATCGTGGTGAAGCCCTCGAAGGGGCAGATCGACGATCTGCTCGAAGAGATCCGCGTTCGCGCCGAGCGCGATGAGCGAGTGCTGGTCACGACGCTCACCAAGAAGATGGCGGAGGAGCTCACCGACTTTCTCACCGAGCATGGGGTGCGGGTTCGCTACCTGCACTCCGATGTCGACACGCTTCGTCGCGTAGAGCTGCTCTCGGAGCTGCGCGCGGGCGTCTACGACGTGCTGGTGGGCATCAACCTGCTGCGCGAGGGCCTCGACCTGCCAGAGGTCTCGCTGGTGTCGATCCTCGACGCCGACAAGGAGGGCTTCCTCCGCTCGGGGACCTCGCTCATCCAGACGATCGGCCGCGCCGCACGAAACGTGTCGGGCGAGGTGCACATGTACGCCGACAGCATGACCGATTCGATGCAGAAGGCGATCGACGAGACCGACCGCCGCCGCGAGATCCAGATCGCGTACAACCGGGCCAATGGGATCGACCCGCAGCCGCTGCGCAAGCGCATCGCAGACATCACCGAGGTGCTCGCGCGCGAGGGCGCCGACACGCAGACGATGCTCGCGCAGCGCGCCGCGGGCGGCACGGGCAAGGGCAAGGCGAAGTCACCCACGCCGCGCCTGCGGCAGACGGGCATCGCGGCCGAGGGCGCGCGGCAGCTCGAGGAGGTCATCGCCGAGCTCACCGAGCAGATGCTCGCGGCCGCGGCCGAGCTGAAGTTCGAGCTGGCAGGGCGGTTGCGCGACGAGGTGCACGACCTCAAGCGGGAGCTGCGGGCGATCGAGCACGCGGGGCACGCGTGATCGGCGCCCTGGCGTGCGGCACCGACGGCTCGCAGACCGCGGTCAGCGGGGGAGCGGACCTAGGCGCGTGGGCAGTGCATCAGCGGCTTGGGACCCGAGCGGTCGAAGGTGTGCTGCGAGACCGGCAGCCTGCACAGGGGGCAGGGGCGCTCGGTCCGGTTCGGCTCCGGCTCGGTCTCGTAGGGGCCGACCGCCGCGGGGCCGGCGATGCGCACGATGTTGGTGTTCACCCACATGTAGAGACCGCCGGCCTCCGCGATGCGCTGCCGGAGCGGCTTCTTCTGGGCGGGGTTGCTCTCTGCCATAATCATTAGTGTACTAACTAAGTTTCATCGGAGTGACCATGAGTGAAGAGCGCACGAGCGCGGGCGCCCTCGACGGCGTCGATGCGGACGCGCTGCTGGCCCTCGAGAACCAGCTCTGCTTCGCCATCGTGACCGCCGCGCGCAATGTCGTGTCGATCTACCGGCCGGTGCTCGAACCGCTCGGGCTGACGCATCCGCAGTACCTTGTGATGCTCGCACTCTGGGAGCACGCGCCGCGCTCGCTCGGCGAGCTCGCGGACGAGCTCGCGATGGATCCGGCGACGCTCTCTCCGCTCGTCAAGCGCCTCGAGACGCAGGGTCGCGTGTCGCGGAGCCGTCGCGTCGACGATGAGCGCGTGCTCGACATCGGCCTCACCGATGCGGGTCTTGCGCTTCGCGGCGACGCGCTGCAGGTGCCTGGGCAGATCCTTGCGCGGGTCGGGATGACCGTCGAGCAGGTCGCCGCGGTGCGCGACGGGCTCGCGCCGTTCGCGGCCCGGCGCGAGGGCGGCCCGGCCGCGGGGGAGCGCCGGTGAGGGCTGCCGGTGTAGCGACGCGCATCGCGGAATCCGACGTGTCGGCCGGGGGCTGGGCGCCGCTCGCCTCGTTGGTGCCGCCGACGCTGCTGCGGTACCTCGGCCGCTTCGAGCTGCTCAACCCGCTGCAGGCGCAGGCGGTGCCCACGGTGCTGTCGACCCACGGGCACGTCATGGTGGTGGCCCCCACCAGCTCGGGCAAGACGCTCATCGGCGAGGCAGCCGCGCTCCGGGCGATCGTGACCGAGGGCAGGCCCGCCGTGTGGCTGCTGCCCGCACGGGCCCTCGCCGCCGAGGTCGCGGCGATCACCCGGCGATGGCACGCGCTCGGCATCGCGACGGTCGAGCTGACCGGCGAGACGAACATGTCGAGCGACGCCGTGCAGCGCGCGCAGCTCTGGGTCGCCACCACCGAGAAGTTCGAGGCGCTGCACCGGCGCAGCTCGCTGCAGGACTTCATCGGCCGGATCGGGTGCCTGATCGTCGACGAGGTGCATCTGGTGGGCGATGCTGCCCGGGGCGCCACGCTCGAGTCGCTGCTCGCGCGACTGCGGGTCGCCGGCGGCGGGACCCGGATCGTCGCACTCTCGGCGACGGTCTCGAACGCCGACGAGCTCGCGGCGTGGCTCGGCGCGGAGCTGGTGCGCTCGGCGTGGCGCCCGACATCGCTGACCACCGAGCTCGTGCCGTACGACGTGCCCGCGCGCGGCACGCGCGAGGACGCGGAGTCGGCGAAGGACGACGTGCTGCTGGCGCTCCTGCGCCGGCTGCTGGGCGTCGGCGCCACCGGGGCCCGCGGCGTGGACACCGCCTTCGACGGCTCGGCGGCGAACTCCGGAGCCTCCGGCAGCGCCGTCGTCTTCTGCGGCAGCAAGGCCGCGGTCGTGCGAACCGCCGCGAGGGTCGCCGGCGTGTCATACCGCGGGATCGCCCTCGAGACCGTCGTCGACGCCTGTCTGCAACGAGGCGTCGGCATCCACTTTCGCGATGCGCCCCGCGCGGCGCTGGCGCTCGATGCGTTCCGCTCGCGCCGGCTGCGTGTGCTCGTCGCCACGTCCGGGCTTTCGACGGGGGTGAACACCCCGGCGAAATTCGTGATCATCCGCGACCTCATGCTCGGAATGACGCCGCTCGAGGTGAGCCAGGCGCAGCAGATGTTCGGGCGCGCCGGACGCGCGGGCCAGGAGGCCGACGGATTCGGCTACCTGCTCGTCCCGAGGGCCGAGCACGACGGCTGGACGGCGAGGCTCGGCGAAGGCTACGAGGCACGGAGCCAGGTTGGCGCGCATCTCGGCGACGCCATCCTCGCCGAGATGCTCCTCGGCTCGATCACGGATCGGGCGGGCGCCGGGGCGTGGTTCGAGCAGACGCTCGCGTTCGCGCAGGGGCGAGCCGAACGCGATCTCGACGCCACGATCGACGCGCTGCTGCGGGGCGGGTTCGCCATCGAGATCGACGGCGCGCTCGCTCCGACCGCACTCGGCGCCCTGACCTCCCGGCTCATGATCGACGTGGCGTCGGCGGGCGACATGCGGCGCATGCTCGCCGAGCTTCCGACGCCGACGAGCGCGAAGGAGGCCGAGGAGCTGCTGCTGCAGACGGTCGCGGTCGCGGCCCGCGCGCTGCGCGAGCGTCCGGTCGGCGAGCGTGCCTACGCCGGGATCGTCACGCAGGCCCTGGCCGGCTGGGCTCCGCTCGCGGTGGCGCGGGCGAGCGAATGGTTCGGCGCCCGTCTGTGCATGGCGGCGGCGCAGATCGCGCTGCGCACACCCGATCGAGCCCGGGAGCAGCCGCCGGCGGGCGTGTCGATGGCCGAGCTGCGCCGTGCGGCCGAAGACATGCCGAGGTATCTGGCGTGGGTCGCGGCGCTCGGGTACGTGGAGGCCTCGACCTGGGCGCCGGCCGTCGCTGGCGACCTCGCGCGCCGGCTGACCTGGTGGCAGCTCTCGCCGCGCCCCGCGCGCGGCTCGGGGCGACTGCTGTGGATGCTGGAGCGCATGCTTGAGCCGCAGCACCACCGGGAACGCCTCCCCGACCTCTGGCGTCGCGCCCGCATGGCCGGCTTCACCGTGCCCGAGGGCATCGATGCACGCCCTCGGGGCGTGGACGTGACGGCCCAGGCGTTCGCCGAGCTCGTCGCCGCCCGCGCAGCCGTGGCGCTCGACCCGCTCGTCGGTCTCGACCTCGGGGTGAAGACTTCGGCCACGCGCGGGCGTGTCACCGCGATGAGCAGCACCGGCGCGGGCCGGGCGGTGGTCAGCAGCCGTTCGCTGCGCGAGCCCCTCACGCTGGCGCTCCCGCGCGGCTCGACCGGAAGGCTCGCCGCCGATGTCTTCCTCTATTCGCGAGACGGCGACATCGGATACGCCAGCGTGACCGGCGATGCTCCGGACATCGTCGACGGCGGCACCCCAGTCGACGATGCCCGGGTGCTCAGCCGCGACCTCCCCGCCGGGCGGGCGGCGCTCGGGCATTCGCGCGGCGTGCGTCGCCTCTTCCAGGGACCGCGCACACGGGTGCGCGAAGACATCGCGCCGCTGATCGCAGGCGACCCACGACTCGCGCCGATCGCCGCGGTGCTCGCGGAGCATCAGACAGAGCCCGCAGCGACGATCGCGGCCGTCGCGAGCAACCTGCGCTCGCTGCTGCGGCAGTCCGATCGCGCCGAGCTCAGGTCGCCCCGCGACGTGCTGCGCTCGGGCGAGGCATCCGAGGCCGAGGTGCAGATCACGATCGCCGCGCTGCTCGCGTCGCTCGCCATGGATGTCGGCGTGGCGACGGCAGAGGGACACCCGCTCGCGGTGGCGCGCGTGCGCGAACGCTGGATGCTCGCGGGCCCGCGACACGCCCGGCCGGGCCCGGTCGAGGCGCTGATCCCGACATCGCTGCCGCGGCGCATCGCACAGGTCGCCGTGCCGCGGTCGCGGAACGGCGGCGGGGAGCCGCGCTTCGACTGGATGCGCGAGTTCCTCTCGGCCACCGAAGGCGCCGGTGCCGACGCTGGTGCTGGTGCTGGCTCGGCTGGCGCGAGCCGCGCCACTGACTCAGGCGGCCCCGGTCTCGGGGCGGCGCTCCCTGGCATCTGACAGCTGCTGCCCGGAGAGGACTCCGGGAAGGCCCCGTCCGTTGCGGGTGACGAAGAACATCGCGCAGGCGATCAGCAGCAGCGCGCCGGAGAGGAACTCGAACGGCTGCGGCAGCAGTCCCAGCGCCGACAGTCCGGCGACGCCTCCCGCCCAGCGCAGCATCCGCGCGATGAACTCCGGCAGCCGCGAGCCTGTGTAGCGCAGCTCGACCGCGAAGTCGCCGATGGACTGCCCGCTGAGCAGGATGTGCGCCAGCCAGAGCACGGCGGCAGCTGCGGTGCCGACCAGGCTCGCGACCTCGCCGGCGACCATCAGCGGGCGATCATCCAGCACGTAGCCGATGAACAGCTGCGTCGCGATCGACGCGGCGAACGCGGCGAGCCAGAAGCCGATGCCGTCGCACAGCATCGCCAGTGCGCGGCGGGCGCGGGTCACCGGGCGCGGTTCGCCGGCATCCGCAGCCGGCGCGAACCCTCGATGGCTGCGCGGCACCAGGAGGGCGAGGAAGCTGCCCAGCACCGCGCCGGTGGTGTTGCTCAGCAGGTCGCCGACATCGAAGAACCGGTAGGCACACGCGTACACGCCCCACACGCCGGTCAGCTGGGTGAGCTCGATGAGCAGCGACAGCCCGAACCCGACGACCAGCGCGGTCACGACGCTGCGTCCGCCGAGCACCCGCAGGAAGAAGCCGAGCGGCACGAACAGCAGCACGTTGAACGCGAGCTGCAGGAGCGCCGGATGCGTCAGCGGATTGCCCGGAGCGGCGAGCGCCTGCTGCACGTCGCGCACCATGGCCATCGGGTCGATGATCGCACCGACGCATCGGATGGTCTCGGGGTCGGGCAGCGGGAGCAGGGTGTAGGCTCAGATCGCCCAGAAGTACACCAGCGCGGCGAACCACAGCAGCAGTCGGGCCAGGCTCAGTCGTCCGCGACGGCGATAGCTGACGGCGACGAACGGCACGAAGAGGCCGATTCCGACGATGACGCCGACGCTCACGGCGATCACCGCGAGCAAGCCCTGCTGCTGCATGATCACGAGTGTAGAACGCCGCAGAGATCGCGCCGGCTGGGCCGTGGCCCTTGCCAGGTCGCCGCTCGCGGCCGCGTGCCGGTGGCCTTGGGCGCCGTGCTAGCGGGTGCGCTCCTCCGGCCCCGGTGCTGTGAGGAACTCCGGTCGCACCTCGGCGATGCCGTCGAGCTCCGTCCGGAGCCGCGCGACGAGGGCGAGGCCGTCGGATTCCCACCGCGCGGGCACCGGGTCGTCCACGGCGCGCGAGAGCCATGTCTCATTCCACCGATACAGGGCGTCACTCAACTCCACGCTCAGCCCGAGCTCCGGCCCCGTCCGCCGATACTCGTCGGTGAAGCTCTCCCAGAGCGGCCAGCCGCTGACCCATTCGGGAAAGACGCGAATGACTCGCAGGCCGTTCGGGAGGGTGGGCGTCACGTGTCGCTCGCGCGTGGCCAGGAGGTACCGGTCCTGCATCTGTCGTCGACGCTGCCACTCCCGCGGCGAGCCGGGTGGGTCGTTGTAGTCCATCCCCGACAGCCAGATCAGGCCTGGCAGCGCGCGCGCATCCGTCTCGACCAGGGCGAGCGCCCAGAGCTTCGTATTGCCATCCGACATGGCTGCGGCTGCTTCCAGTGCCTCCTCCACCGTTGCATCGACGATGTCGAAGGCGGTCACAGCGTGGCCCGGCCCGTCGAAGACGTACACGCGAAAGCGGGCGTCGTCCCGCTCCCAGGTCGAATCCCGCTCGTCGACGGCGAAGATGCGCATGTCGACAGCGTATGTGGGCGGTCGCACCGGGCGCGGCGTGCGGCAGCGCTCGGCGCTCGTGCCCTCGGCGAACGCCGAGCTGGTGTCGGGGGCCGCACGTAGACTTGTCGGGTGCCTATCGTTCCTGTCGCCACGCCCGCAAAGCTCAGTGTCCGTGGTGCCCGCGTGCACAACCTGCAGAACGTCGACCTCGAGATCCCGAGAGATGCGCTCGTCGTCTTCACCGGCCTCTCGGGCTCCGGCAAGTCGAGTCTCGCGTTCGACACGATCTTCGCGGAGGGGCAGCGCCGGTACGTCGAGTCGCTGAGCGCATACGCGCGCCAGTTCCTCGGCCAGGTCGACCGTCCGGACGTCGATTTCATCGAGGGGCTCAGTCCTGCGGTGTCGATCGACCAGAAGTCGACGAACCGCAACCCGCGCTCGACGGTGGGCACGATCACCGAGATCTACGACTACATGCGACTGCTGTGGGCGCGCATCGGCGTGCCGCACTGCCCGGTCTGCGACGCCGTGATCCAGCGGCAGACCGTCCAGCAGATCGCGGATCAGCTGATGGAGCTGCCCGAGCGCACCCGCTTCCAGGTGGTCGCCCCGGTGGTGACGCAGAAGAAGGGCGAGTTCGTCGACCTGTTCCGCGAGCTGGGCGCCAAGGGCTTCTCGCGCGCGATCGTCGACGGCGAGCTCGTGCAGCTGGCAGAGCCGCCCGTGCTCAAGAAGAGCTACAAGCACGACATCGCGGTGGTCGTCGACCGGCTCGTCGCGAACCCGGAGTCGCTCAGCCGCATCACCGACTCGGTCGAGACCGCGCTGGGGCTCACCAGCGGCATCGTGCAGGTCAACCTCGTAGACCAGGACGGCGACGACGCGTGGCTGACGTTCAGCGAGAAGCTCGCCTGCCCCAACGGCCACCCGCTGCAGCTGACCGAGATCGAGCCGCGCACGTTCTCGTTCAACGCGCCCTTCGGCGCGTGCCCCACCTGCTCCGGCCTCGGCACCCGCATGTCGGTCGATGTCGAGCTGCTGCTCGGCGACGAGGCGCTCTCGATCAGCGAGGGCGTGATCGTGCCGTGGACCTCGCAGGGCAAGGCCCTGTACCAGTACTACGAGCGCCTGCTCGAGGGCCTGGCGAGCGACCTCGACTTCTCGCTCGACACGCCCTGGATGCAGCTGCCCGAGCAGGTGCGCCAGGCCGTGCTGCGCGGCGAGGGCTACAAGGTCACCGTGAAGTTCAAGAATCGCTTCGGCCGCGAGATGCGCTACGCCTCGGGCTTCGAGGGCGTGATCCCGTACATCGAGCGGCAGTACCAGCAGGCCGAGACCGACGCGCAGCGCCAGCGCTGGTCGGAGTACCTCCGCGAGGTGCCATGCGCGGACTGCGACGGTGCCCGGCTCAAGCCGGAGGTGCTCGCGGTGAAGGTGCAGGAGCACAGCATCGCCGACGTCGCGAACCTGAGCCTGGGCGATGCACGCGACTTCATGCATCGGCTGCACCTCACGCCACGCGAGGCGAAGATCGCCGCGCAGGTGCTCCGCGAGATCCGGCTGCGCCTCGACTTCCTCATCCAGGTCGGGCTGCGCTACCTCAACCTCAGCCGGGCTGCCGGCTCGCTCTCGGGCGGGGAGGCGCAGCGCATCCGACTCGCGACGCAGATCGGCTCGGGACTCACCGGCGTGCTCTACGTGCTCGATGAGCCCTCGATCGGCCTCCATCAGCGCGACAACCGCCGCCTCATCGAGACGCTGGTCGCCCTGCGCGATCTCGGCAACACGCTCATCGTCGTCGAGCACGACGAGGAGACCATCCATGCGGCCGACTGGATCGTCGACATCGGCCCCGGCGCCGGTGTGGGCGGCGGCCGCGTGATCCACTCCGGCCCCTACGACGCGCTCCTCGTCGAGCCCGAATCGCTCACCGGCGACTACCTGTCGGGTCGGCGTTCGATCCCGACCCCCGCCAAGCGCCGCAAGATCGACCGCAAGCGGATGCTGCAGGTCGTCGGGGCCCGCGAGAACAACCTGCAGAACGTCACGGTGGACTTTCCGCTCGGCGTGCTCACCGCGGTGACCGGCGTGAGCGGCTCCGGCAAGTCCTCGCTCGTGAACGACATCCTCTACGAGGTGCTCGCGTCCAAGCTCAACGGCGCGCGCCGGGTTCCCGGCAAGCACACCCGCGTCACGGGTCTCGACAACCTCGACAAGGTGATCCACGTCGACCAGAACCCGATCGGGCGCACGCCGCGCTCCAATCCGGCGACCTACACGGGCGTGTTCGACCGCATCCGCACACTGTTCAGCGAGACCACCGAGGCGAAGGTCCGCGGGTACCTGCCCGGCCGCTTCAGCTTCAACGTCAAGGGCGGGCGCTGCGAGGCGTGTTCGGGTGACGGCACGATCAAGATCGAGATGAACTTCCTGCCCGACGTCTATGTCGACTGTGAGGTATGCGACGGCAAGCGGTACAACCGCGACACGCTCTCGGTGCACTACAAGGGCAAGAACATCGCCGAGGTGCTCGAGATGCCGATCGCCGAGGCGGCCGACTTCTTCGAGCCGATCCAGGCGATCCACCGCTACATGAAGACGCTCGTGGAGGTGGGGCTCGGCTACGTCCGGCTCGGCCAGTCGGCGACCACGCTCTCGGGTGGTGAGGCGCAGCGGGTGAAGCTCGCGACCGAGCTGCAGAAGCGAAGCAACGGGCGCAGCGTCTATGTGCTCGACGAGCCGACGACGGGCCTGCACTTCGAGGACGTGCAGAAGCTGCTGCTCGTGCTCGGGTCGCTCGTCGACAAGGGCAACACCGTGATCGTCATCGAGCACAACCTCGACGTGATCAAGTCGGCTGACTGGGTGATCGATATGGGCCCCGAGGGGGGTTCCGGCGGCGGCCAGGTGATCGCGAAGGGCACTCCCGAGCAGGTCGCGCAGACTCCGGGCAGCCACACCGGCGCGTTTCTCGCCGAGGTCCTCGGCCTCGAGGCGCCCGGTGAGGAGCTGCGGGCCGGCTAGCCGTCATGCAGCGAGTGCCGTATCGCCCCAAGGCCGGCGAGATTCCAACCAACCCCGGGGTGTACCGCTTCCGCGACGCCGAGGGGCGCGTGCTCTATGTCGGCAAGGCGAAGAGCCTTCGACAGCGCCTGAGCAACTACTTCGCGCCCCTGCCGTCGCTGCACGAGCGCACCCGGCACATGGTGCTGGCCGCGGCATCGGTCGAGTGGACGGTGGTCGCGAGCGACGTCGAGGCGCTGCAGCTGGAGTACATGTGGATCAAGGAGTTCGATCCACCCTTCAACGTGCGCCTGCGCGACGACAAGTCATACCCGTTCATGGCGATCACGCTCGCCGACGAGGCGCCCCGCGTGACGGTCACGCGCAACCGCAGAATCAAGGGCGCGCGATACTTCGGTCCGTATCCCAAGGTGTGGGCGGTGCACGAGACGATCGACCTGCTGATCAAGGTCTTTCCGATCCGCACCTGCAGCGACGCGAGCTACAAGAAGGCGATGCAGACGGGACGGCCCTGCTTTCCGGGCCAGATCGGGCGCTGCGGCGGCCCCTGCTCGGGCCGCGTCACGATCGAGGAGCACCGTCGGATCGTCGACGACTTCGTGGCCTTCATGGCCGGGGGTGACCGGCGATTCACGACGCAGCTGACGGCGCAGATGCGCGAGGCGTCGGCCGCGATGGACTACGAGGCGGCAGCAAAGTACCGCGACAAGCTCACCGCCATCGACTCGGTGCTCTCGCGCAGTGCGCTCGTGCTCGGCGAGGACGTCGACGCCGATCTGTTCGGCATCGCCCAGGATGAGCTCGCTGCCACCGTGCAGCAGTTCGTCGTGCGAGGCGGGAGGGTGCGCGGCGTGCGCGCATGGACGCTCGAGAAGGAGCTCGACATCTCGGAGCCCGAGCTTGTCGACCAGGTGCTGCAGCGCAGCTACGGCGACGCGCTTCCGGGCGAGATTCCGCGGCGGGTCTACGTCGAGACGCTGCCGGAGGACGCGCCCGAGCTCGAGCAGTGGCTTCGCGACCGCCGCGGCGGGCGGGCCGTGAGCGTTCAGGTCGCGCAGCGCGGGCGCAAGGCCGACCTCATGAAGACGGCGGTGCTGAACGCGCAGCAGGCGCTGATGCTCTACAAGACCCGACGCTCCAGCGACTACGTGTCGCGCTCGCAGTCGCTGACCGAGCTGCAGGAGGCGCTGGGGCTCGGCGAGCCGCCGCTTCGGATCGAGTGCTTCGACGTCTCGCATCTCGCCGGTACGAATGTGGTGGCCTCGATGGTGGTGTTCGAGGACGGGCTGCCGCGCAAGAACCAGTACCGGCACTTCACGATCGCGGAGACCACCGACGACACCGACTCGATCTACCAGGTGATCTCGCGCCGCGTCGCGCACCTGGATCGCGCGGACCCCGCGCGGGACGACGATGCCGACACGACCGACGAGGGGGAGGAACTCGCTGGCACCCGCCCGGCCCGATTCGCATACCGGCCGCAGTTGCTGGTCGTCGACGGCGGGCAGCCGCAGGTCGAGGCGGCGGCGCGCGCCCTCGCAGATGCGGGACACCCGGAGATCGCGCTGTGCGGCATCGCGAAGCGGCTCGAGGAGGTGTGGCTGCCCGGGGAGGAGTACCCCGTCATCCTGCCGCGCACGAGCGAGGCGCTGTACCTGCTGCAGCGGCTGCGTGACGAGGCGCACCGCTTTGCGATCAGCCACCAGCGCCGCAGGCGCAAGCGCGACATCGCGAGCGTGCTGAGCGAGGTTCCAGGCCTCGGCCCGGCGCGCATCCAGGCGCTGCTTCGACACTTCGGCTCGGTGGCGAAGCTTCGCGGCGCCACCGCCGAGCAGATGCGCGAGGTCTCGGGGGTGGGACCAGCGCTGGCGAGCGCCATCCACGCCTTTCTCGCGGCGAATCCGTGATCCGGTCGGGCCCCGGGCGCCTGGCGTGCGCGGCCGCATGCGGCACGCGCGCACGGCCCCGCGTTCACTAGGCTGGGGTATCGACAACTCGATCGGAGGCCGACGATGACCGACGCCGCGGGCGCTCAGCAGCAGGGCGCTGACCCGACGGGCACCGACGCGCTCCCGGTCGCGCCCGATTCGATCTCCGGCGGCGAGCTGCTGATCATCACGGGCATGTCCGGGGCAGGACGCTCCACGGTCGCGAACGCCCTCGAAGACCTCGACTGGTACGTCGTCGACAACCTGCCACCGCAGATGCTGCGCCCGCTGATCGACCTGGCCGGCCGCGTCGGCGACGCGCTGCCGAAGATGGCGGCGGTGGTCGATGTGCGCGGCCGTGACCTGTTCACCGAGCTTCCGGAGGTCGCCCAGACGCTTCGCGAGCGGCGCGACGTGCGCATGGTCTTCATGGATGCCTCGGACGACATCCTCGTGCGGCGCTTCGAGTCGGTGCGGCGCCCCCATCCGCT
This sequence comes from Actinomycetes bacterium, assembly GCA_029779645.1. Classification (GTDB taxonomy): domain Bacteria; phylum Actinomycetota; class Actinomycetes; order Actinomycetales; family Microbacteriaceae; genus Microbacterium. The sequence goes on from JAKPAC010000012.1 coordinate 97,774, forward strand.
GCAGGGCGACGGCACGATCCTCGACGGCATCCTGCTCGAGCGTCAGCGACTCGCCGCCGTGCGAGAGGCGTCCGACATGCTGATCGACACGTCGTCGCTGAACATCCACCAGCTGGCGACGCACGTCAACGATCGCTTCGCCGAGGAGGGGTCGGCCAAGCACGACCTGCTGGTCATGAGCTTCGGATTCAAGTACGGGCTGCCGCCCGACGCAGACATGGTGGCCGACATGCGGTTTCTGCCGAACCCGTTCTGGACAGAATCGCTGCGTGCGCTCACCGGTGAGGATGCCGAGGTGCGCGACTTCGTGCTTGCCCAGGAGGGGGCGCTCGAGTTCATCGACGGCTATGCGCACGCGATCGCGCCTGTGCTCGCGGGCTATCAGCGCGAGAACAAGCGACACTCGATGATCGCCGTCGGATGCACCGGCGGCAAGCATCGCTCCGTGGCCACCGCGATCGAGCTCGCCGCCCGCCTGCGCGAGCTGCCCGGCGTCGCGGTCCGCGTGAAGCATCGCGACCTCGGTCGCGAGTAAGCTAGGACGTTCCGTTCCGACACAATCGAGGAGTTCCGTGGCACTTACCGCCGACGTCAAAACCGAGCTGATGGCGATCCGTGATCCCAGGCCAACCGTGCGGAACGCCGAGCTGACCTCGCTGCTGCGCTTCTCTGGTGGGCTGCACATCATCTCGGGCCGCATCGCCATCGAGGCGGAGCTCGAGTCCGAGGGGATGGCACGCCGGGTGGCCCGCGACATCATGGAGCTGTACGGGGTGCGCCCGGAGATGGCGCTCGTGCAGGCTTCGGCCCAGCGCCAGGGGACCACGTTCGTCGTTCGGGTGATCGACGGAGGCGAGACCCTGGCCCGTCAGACCGGCCTGCTCGATGCTCGCCGCCGCCCCGTGCGCGGTCTGCCGAACAAGCTCACCACGGGTGCCCGGCCTGAGCTCGGGGCGATCTGGCGCGGTGCGTTCCTCGCCAACGGCAGCCTCACCGATCCCGGCCGCTCGGCCGCGCTCGAGGTGGTGTGCCCGGGCGGCGAGGCCGCCATGGCGCTGGTCGGGGCGGCGCACCGCATCGATGTGCCGAGCAAGGCGCGAGAGGTGCGCGGGGTGCACCGCGTCGTCATCCGCGAGGGCGAGGCGATCCGCGCGATGCTGCATGCCATGGGCGCCGCGAAGACGGTGGAGGAGTGGGAGCAGCTTCGCCAGCGGCGCGAAGTCCGCGCGGGCGTGAATCGGCTCGTGAACTTCGACGACGCGAACCTCCGGCGCTCGGCGCAGGCCGCGGTCGCGGCGTGCGCTCGTGTGCAGCGCGCGCTCGAGATTCTGGGCGATGAGGTCCCGGCGCACCTGCGCACCGCCGGTGAGCTGCGCCTCGCCCACCGTGAGGCGAGCCTCGATGAGCTCGGGCATCACGCTGACCCGCCCCTGACGAAGGATGCCGTCGCAGGCCGCATCCGCCGTCTGCTGGCCATGGCCGACAAGCACGCCGAGGCGAACGGGATTCCGGGCACCGACGCGAATCTTCCGGGCGACGTCGACGCGTAGCCGCGGGGCGGCCCCGCCCCCTGCTGTGCGCCGCTCAGTAGGATGAAGGGGTCAACCCCGCCGCGCGGGTCGCGTGGCGCTCGAAGGAAGAAGCATACAAATGGCGAAGTACTCCCTCCCGGAACTCGGCTACGACTACGGTGCCCTCGCACCGCACATCAGCGCCACAATCATGGAGCTGCACCACTCGAAGCACCACCAGGCATACGTGACGGGCGCCAACACCGCGCTCGAGCAGATGGCCGAGGCACGTGACTCCGACAACATGGCGAACATCAACAAGCTCGAGAAGGACCTCGCGTTCAACCTGGGCGGCCACACCAACCACTCGATCTTCTGGACGAACCTCTCGCCCAACGGCGGCGACAAGCCCACCGGTGAGATGGCCGCCGCGATCGACGACCACTTCGGCTCCTTCGACAAGTTCCGTGCGCACTTCACGGCCGCCGCGCTCGGCGTGCAGGGCTCCGGCTGGGCGGGACTGTTCTGGGACTCGATCGGCGAGAACCTGATCATCCAGCAGTTCTTCGACCAGCAGGCGTCGTTCGCCGCGGGCACCGTGCCGCTGCTGCTTCTCGACGTGTGGGAGCACGCGTACTACCTTGATTACAAGAACGTGCGCGCCGACTACGTCAACGCGTTCTGGAACATCGTCGACTGGGCGAACGTCCAGCAGCGCTTCCAGGCCGCGACGGAGAAGACTTCGGGCCTCCTGGTGCTTCCGTAACACCAATGATGCCCCGGTCGGCCACCGCCGTCCGGGGCATCAGCTTTGCTCCATGGAGATGCAGGATCTGGCGCTACAGCGCATGAGCACAACACGCGCTACCGCGCATGAGCAGAAGGAGACAACCGTGTCTGTCAAAGTCGGAATCAACGGGTTCGGTCGCATCGGGCGCAACTACCTTCGCGCCCTCCTCGCTCAGGGGGCGGATCTGGAGGTCGTGGCCGTGAACGACCTCACGGACAACCGGACGCTCGCACACCTGCTCAAGTACGACTCGGTCTCCGGGCCGCTCGGCGTCGACGTCACGTACGACGAGGAGTCCATCACCGTCGGCGGACGCCGTATTCGCTCGTTCGAGGAGCGAGACCCCGCCCTGCTGCCGTGGGGCGAGCTCGGGGTCGACATCGTGATCGAGTCGACCGGCCGCTTCACCGACGCCGAGGCGGCGCGCGTGCACATCGCCGGCGGCGCGAAGAAGGTGCTCATCTCGGCTCCCGGGAGCGGCTCGGACGCGACCATCGTGATGGGTGTGAACGAACAGGTGTACAACCCCGCAACGGATGTGATCATCTCGAACGCGTCGTGCACCACGAACTGCCTGGCACCACTGGCGCAGGTGTTCGAGCAGAGCTTCGGCATCGAGCGGGGCTTCATGATGACCGTCCACGCGTACACCGCCGACCAGAATCTGCAGGACGGCCCGCACCGTGACCCGCGCCGCGCCCGCGCCGCGGCGATCAACATCGTCCCTGCCTCGACGGGTGCCGCGAAGGCGATCGGGCTCGTGCTGCCCGAGCTCAACGGCAAGCTCAGCGGCTCCTCGTACCGCGTTCCCGTGCCGAGCGGCTCGATCGTGGACCTCACCATCGTCACCCCGACGAGCGGCCTGACCGTGGAGGCGATCAACGAGGCGTATGCCGCGGCCGCCCAGGGGCGTCTGAAGGGCATCCTCGAGTACACGAGCGACCCCATCGTCTCGAGCGACATTCAGCTCAACCCGCACTCGGCTATCTTTGACTCGGAGCTCACACACGTCTCGGACACGCTGGTGAAGGTATCGGCGTGGTACGACAACGAGTGGGGCTATTCGAACCGTCTCGTTGACCTGACTGAGTATGTGGGGGAACGCCTCTAGGCCATGCGCCGCAGGGCAAAAATCTATGTCACTTCGCACCCTTGAAACGCTCGGATCGCTCGCAGGAAAGCGAGTCATCGTCCGATGCGACCTGAATGTCCCGCTGCAGGACGGCGTCATCACCGATGACGGCCGGGTCCGCGCCTCGCTCCCGACGCTGAATGCCCTGATCAACCAGGGAGCCAGGGTCGTCGTCGTGTCGCACCTCGGCCGCCCGGATGGCCGTCCCGACGCGAAGTACAGCCTGGCGCCGGTCGCGCAGCGGCTCAGCGAGCTGCTCGGCAAGCCAGTGGCATTCGCCCGTGACACCGTGGGGGAGTCGGCTGTCGAGGCCGTCGAGGCGCTCGGCGACGGCGACGTCGCTGTGCTCGAGAACCTCCGCTTCAACGCGGGGGAGACGAGCAAGAACGACGACGTGCGCGGCGCCTTCGCCGCGGAGCTGGCGAAGCTTGGCGACGCGATGGTGTCGGACGGCTTCGGCGTCGTGCACCGCAAGCAGGCGAGCGTGTACGACCTCGCCGAGCTCCTGCCCTCGGCGGCCGGTCTGCTGATCGCCGCCGAGCTTCGCGTGCTGGATCGCCTCACCGAGAACCCGCAGCGCCCCTACACCGTGGTGCTCGGCGGCTCAAAGGTCAGTGACAAGCTCGGCGTGATCGAGCACCTGCTGCCGCGCGTCGACACGCTGCTGATCGGCGGCGGCATGCTCTTCACCTTCCTCGCCGCACAGGGCCACAAGGTGGCCGCCAGCCTGCTCGAGCCCGAGCAGATTCCGCGGGTGCAGGACTACCTCCGCACCGCCGCCGAGCTGGGGGTGCAGATCGGCATCCCCAGCGATGTGGTCGTGGCCTCGAAGTTCGGCGCCGACGCCGAACATGTCGTGAGCGCGGCAGATGCCATCGAAGACACGCCCTTCGGAGCCTCTGGCATCGGCCTCGACATCGGACCGGTGACCGCGGCGGCGTTCGCCGAAGCGATCCGCGCCAGCAGCACCGTGTTCTGGAACGGCCCGATGGGCGTGTTCGAGCTGGTGCCATTCGCAGCCGGCACCCGCGCAGTCGCTCAGGCGCTGACCGAGGTCGACGGGCTGAGCGTCGTCGGCGGTGGCGACTCGGCCGCGGCGGTGCGCCAGCTCGGCTTCTCGGACGAGCAGTTCGGGCACATCTCGACGGGCGGCGGCGCGAGCCTCGAGTTCTTGGAAGGCAAGAAGCTGCCCGGGCTGGAGGTGCTCGGATGGTCGTGACGCGCACCCCGCTCATCGCGGGCAACTGGAAGATGAACCTCGACCACCTGCAGGCGATCGCGTTCGTGCAGAAGCTGGATTGGGCGCTCAAGGACGCGAGGCACGACTTCGCATCCGTCGAGGTGGCCGTGTTCCCGCCGTTCACCGACATCCGCTCGGTGCAGACGCTGGTCAGCGCAGACAAGATCGAGTTCGCCTACGGCGCGCAGGATGTCTCGGCGCACGATGCGGGCGCATACACCGGCGAGATCTCCGGCGCGTTTCTCGCGGCGCTCGGATGCGGCTACGTGCTCGTCGGGCACTCGGAGCGCCGCCAGTATCACGGCGAGACCGATGAGCTCGTGGCGGCGAAGGTCAAGGCCGCGATCAAGCACGGGATCGTTCCGGTGATCTGCGTCGGCGAGACGGCCGAGGATCTCGAGGCCCATGGGGCGAGCGCCGTCCCGGTCGCGCAGCTCGAGGCCGCCCTCGCGGGGCTCCCGAAGGGCGCCGACGTCGTCGTCGCCTACGAGCCCGTGTGGGCGATCGGCTCGGGGCAGGCGGCGACGCCCGAGCAGGCCGAGCAGGTCGCGGCGCCGTTGCGCGCCGTGGTCGGCCGCGTGCTCGGCGACGCGGCAGCCGCGAAGACGCGAATTCTGTACGGCGGCTCGGTCGGGGCATCCAACATCGCGGGCTTCATGCGCGAGCCGAACATCGACGGTGCGCTGGTCGGGGGTGCGAGCCTGAAGATCAACGACTTCTCGGCGATCATCCGCTACCAGAAGCACGTCGGCGTCTAGCGTTCCCCGGGGCGTGCCGAGCGGGAGGACGCCAGTTCGCACCACGCTTGTATACTGAATCCATCGCGTGTCCCGTCGGGCCACGTCGAAACCACGCCCGCAAGGGCACCGTGAAAGGCACCCGTTCGTGCAGATTCTTGAGTTCGTCCTCCAGGTGCTGCTTGGGATCACCAGCCTCCTGCTGACCCTGCTCATCCTGTTGCACAAGGGCCGCGGCGGCGGCCTGTCCGACATGTTCGGCGGCGGCATGTCGTCGACCATGGGATCGTCGGGGGTCGCCGAGCGCAACCTCAATCGCTTCACCGTGGTGCTCGCGCTCGCATGGTTCGTCTCGATCGTGGCATTGGGCCTGATCACCAAGTTCCAGGGGATGTGACGTTGGCTACTGGCGGCAATGCAATTCGTGGCACGCGCGTGGGCGCTGGCCCCATGGGCGAGCAGGATCACGGCTACCATGCCGATCGCGTCGCGATCTCGTACTGGGATGCGCTCGGCAACGAGACGGTCCGCTACTTCGCTGCGAACGTTCCCGAGGAGGAGATCCCCGAGACGATCGACTGCCCCCACTCCGGGCTGCCGGCCGGGCGTGACAAAGACAACCCGCCGCAGGTCGCGAAGCCTGAGCCGTACAAGACGCACCTCGCATACGTGAAGGAGCGCCGCACCGACGAAGAGGCGGCGACCCTGCTCGACGACGCGCTCGTGCAGCTGCGCGAGCGCCGCGGCACCACCGTCAAGTAGCTTCGGCTTCGGCTTCGGCTTCGGCTAGCGACGCCGCGACGCTACCGCTCGTCGGCGATGAGCTCGGGGGGGACCTCCGCCGCCGCAGCCTCGTCGACGAAGAACACGGTCGAGACGCGGCCCTTCGCCCCCGCTGCGGGCACGTGCGCATAGCTGGCGCCCGCGAGGGCGAGGCCCAGCACCGCCGCCTTGTCGGCGCCGCTGAGCACGAGCCACACCCGCTGCGAGGCATTGATCACCGGCCGGGTGAGGGTCACCCGGGTGGGCGGCGGCTTGGGCGAGTCGCGCACAGCCAGCGCCGCTGCGTCGGTCACCGCGATCTCGTGGCGCTCGGGAAAGAGCGAGGCGTAGTGGCCGTCGGGGCCGACGCCGAGCAGCGCGACGTCGAAGCTCGGCCACGGATCGCCGCCGACAGGGGCGAAGCCGGCGAGCTCGTTGGCATACGCCGCGGCTGCGGCATCCACGTCGACGCCGGCGTCGGACGCAAGGATGGCGTGCACGTTGCGGGCCGGGATGACGATGTGGTCGATGAGGGCCCGGCGCGCGAGCACCTCGTTGCGCTCGTCGTCGTCGGCCGGCACGAAGCGCTCGTCGCTCCACCACAGGTGCACCCGCGACCAGTCGATGTTGTCGCGCCACGGATGCGCGGCGATCGCGGCGAGCACGGCCGCGCCGCCGCGGCCGCCGGTGAGGGCGATGTGCACCGCGTCTCGCTCGGCGGTGAGCTGCGCGAGGGTGCCGACCACGCGTCCCGCCAGCAGCTCGGCGACCGCGGCAAGGTCGGGGCGCACCAGCACGCTGCGCTCGTGGTCTCGCTCGACTGCCATGCGTCTCCTACGTTGCCGACTCGTGCACCAGCGCGAGCCCCTCGGTGATGACTCGACCATACAGCAGGTCGGGATCGAGCCTCCGGAGCTCCTCGGCGAGGCATTCGCGCAGGCTGCGGCGGGGGAGGAACAGGTCGTGCGAGGGCTGACCGGGCTGGGTGAGGATCGCGTGCCCGGGCACGGGGCGCTCGAGCAGCACGTCGCCGCCGGCGCGGGTCAGGCGCACCGAGCGGATGCCGGATGACCATTCCTCGGTCGGAATATATGTGTAGGCCACGGGCACGTCGAGCATGAGCCGGAGCCAGGCTGCCAGCAGCGCCGTCGAGGGGGAGTCGGCCGCGCCGCGCACCTCGGCCGCGATGACCGGCGTGTACGGGGGCTGGTCGAGCACGGCGGCGAGGTGCTCGCGCCATCGGGTGATGCGGGTCCAGGCGAAGTCGGTGTCGCCCGGGCGGTGGCTCGCGCCGAGCTGGCGGAGCCACGTCGTGGGGTCCGGCTTTGTGGAGGCATCCGTGATGCGACGCTGCGCGATGCGGCCGATCGCCGAGTCGGCCGGCACCTTGGGGGTCTCGCCCGGCCACCAGGCCACCACGGGCGCGTCCGGGAGCAGGAGCCCACTGAGCAGGCTCTCGCGATTGTGCGCGGCCGCACCCTGCGCGCGCAGCACCACCACCTCGCTCGCGCCCGCGTCGCCGCCCACGCGGATCTGCGCGTCCACCCGGGGCTCGGCAGCGGGATCATCGTCGATGGTGAGCACGATCACGCGCATCGGATGCTCCCGGGACGCGTCGTTGGCGGCGCGGATGACCTCCTCCGTCGCGTCGCGCTCGACCGCGATCACCAGGGTGAGCACCCTCCCCAGCGCGACGGCGCCGCCCTCCTCGCGCATCGTCACGAGGGCCTTCGATACCCGGCTGACGGTCGTGTCTGGCAGGTCGATGATCATGGTCGCCTCCACACGCGGCCGTCGCGCTCCAGGAGCGCGTCGGCAGAGGCCGGCCCCCAGGAGCCCGGGTCGTACTGCTCGAGCGGTCCGCCCTGCGCGGCCCAGAACTGCTCGATCGGGTCGAGGATCTTCCACGACAGCTCGACCTCCTCGTGCCTGGGAAACAGCGGCGGATCGCCCAGGAGCACATCGAGGATCAGGCGCTCATACGCTTCGGGGCTCGCCTCGGTGAATGCGTGACCGTAGCCGAAGTCCATGGTCACGTCGCGCACCTGGCTGCCGGCGCCGGGCACCTTCGAGCCGAATCGGATCGTGACGCCCTCGTTCGGCTGCACGCGGATCACGAGCGCGTTCTGGCCGAGCTCGGATGTCTGGCTGCGCGAGAACAGCTGCTGCGGGGCGCGCTTGAACACCACCGCGATCTCGGTGACGCGCCGCCCGAGTCGCTTGCCCGCCCGCAGGTAGAACGGCACGCCCGCCCAGCGCCGGGTGTTGATCTCGAGCTTGATCGCGGCGTAGGTCTCGGTGGTGGATGCCGGATGCATGCCCTCCTCGTCGAGAAAGCCGGTCACCTGCTCGCCGCCCTGCCAGCCGCCCGCGTACTGCCCTCGTGCGGTCGTGCTGGCGAGGTCGGCCGGGAGCGAGACCGCCGCGAGCACCTTCTCCTTCTCGGCGCGCAGGTCCGCGGCGTTCAGCGTGTTCGGCTCCTCCATCGCGGTGAGGGCGAGCAGCTGGAGCAGGTGGTTCTGGATCACGTCGCGCGCGGCGCCGATGCCGTCGTAGTAGCCGGCGCGGCCGCCCACCCCGATGTCTTCCGCCATCGTGATCTGCACGTGGTCGACATGGTTGCGATTCCACAGCGGCTCGTACAGCTCGTTGGCGAAGCGGAGCGCCAGGATGTTCTGCACCGTCTCCTTGCCGAGGTAGTGGTCGATGCGGAAGATCGAGTCGGCGGGGAAGATGCGCTCCAGGGATTCGTTGAGCGCGCGCGCCGACACCAGATCGCTGCCGAACGGCTTCTCGACCACGACGCGCCGCCACCGCTCCGTGCCGGATTCTGCGCGATCCACGAGCCCCGACGCTCGCAGCTGCTGCGCCACCAGCGGGAAGTCCCTCGGCGGGATCGAGAGGTAGTAGGCGTGATTGCCCATGGTGCCCCGCTCTGCGTCCAGCGCCTCGATGGTGCTGCGCAGCCGAGTGAAGGCCGCGGCGTCGGTGAACTCGCCCGACACGAAGCGGATGCCCTGCAGGAGGGCCTGCCAGGTCTCTTCCCGAAACTCGGTGCGCGCGTGCTCGCGCACCGCCTCGTAGACCACTTCGGCGAAGTCCTGGTCGCGCCACTCGCGGCGGGCGAAGCCGACGAGGGCGAAGCCGGGCGGGAGCAGCCCGCGGTTGGCCAGGTCGTACACGGCCGGCATGAGCTTCTTGCGCGAGAGGTCGCCGGTCACGCCGAAGATCACGAGCGCGCTCGGCCCCGCGATCCGATTCAGCCGGCGGTCGTCCGGATCGCGGAGGGGGTTATGCCCGCGCGAGACCTCGATGGGGGGCATGCCGTCTTCTCTCTGCCGAGCGTGGGTGCTGCCGTCGGCTACTGGGCGGCCTCGAAGAGTGCGAGCACCTCGGTGCCGGGCTCGGTGAGGGTGAGCGTCACGACCGGGCGGCCAAGCTGCGCGAGCACCGCCGCGTCGCCGGCTGCCTGCGCCGCGACGAGCTGGCCGAACGTGTAGGGACGCCCGGGGATCTCGAGGTCGACATCGGTGCGCTCCGTGATCTGCAGGAACACGCCCTGGGCCGGGCCGCCCTTGTGGTACTGCCCGGTCGAGTGCAGGAACCGCGGGCCCCAGCCGAAGGTCGCCGGTCGTCCCGAGTCGGCGGCCGTCATCTCGCGCAGGCCCGAGAGCTGGGGGATGTCGGTGCGGTCGACGTACGCCTGCACCGAGACGTAGCCATCGCCGCCGAGGCGAGCCCACAGCGCGTCGAGCACGCCGGCGATGGTGCCGCTCGCGGCGAGCACGGGATCCGAGACCCGCACCTCGATGCCCTGCTCGACGAACGCCGGCGGCGCCTGCTCGGGGCGTGCGTCGAGCAGCCCGCGCGCGGCAGCCTTGGCCGATTCGACGTCGGGCTGGTCGAACGGGTTGATGCCGAGCAGGCGTCCGAGGATCGCCGTCGCATACTCCCACACCATGAACTGCGCGCCGAGCGTCCCGCTGACGAGGATCTCGCCGGGATTCTGCTCAAGCATCCGGAAGTGCACCGCGTCATCGACGAAGCGCACGATCTGCATGTCGGCGGGCGTCTGCTCCTGCACCTCGGGCGAGACGGGCAGCAGCACGACGGGCAGGATGCCGCGGCCCTGCTTGCCCGTCGACTCGGCGATGAGCTGCTCGATCCAGTCGGGCAGCCCCACGATGTGCGTGCCGTCGGTGACGAGGCCGAGCTTGTCGCGGCGCACCTCCCCGCCCGCACCCGAGATCGCCGCGGCGAGGATCAGGGCCGGGTTCGACGCGGAGTCGATGGCGAGCTCGAGCAGCATCGCCTCGGCCTCATCGAGCACCTCGTCGATCGGCGCGCCAGCGAGACCTGCGGGCACGAGGCCGAAGGCCGTCAGCGCCGAGTAGCGGCCGCCGACGTCCGGGTCGGCGAGGAACACCCGGTATCCCGCGCCCTGCGCGAGCGTCTCGAGCTCCGAGCCGGGGTCGGTCACGACGACGATGCGCTCGGCGGGGTCGATGCCGAGGTCGCTGAACGCCGCCTCGAACGCCCGCCGCATCGAGTCGGTCTCGACGGTGGAGCCGGACTTCGACGACACCACGAGCACCGTGCGCTCGAGTCCGCCGTCGAGGGCGGCGAGCACCTGGCCGGGCACCGTCGAGTCGAGCACGGTGAGCGGCACGCCGGCGGTGGCGGCGATCACCTCGGGCGCGAGCGACGAGCCGCCCATCCCAGCCAGCACGACGCGATCGACCCCGCGTGCCTGCAGGGTCGCCCGATGCGCCGCGATCTCAGCAACCAGCGGGCGCGAGACCGACACGGCCTGCAACCAGCCGAGGCGCACCGAGGCCTCCGCTTCGGCCTCGGGACCCCAGAGCGAGGTGTCGGCCGCGGTCAGGGCGGTCGCGATCATCTCGGCGACCAGCCCGGGAACGATCGCGTCCACCGCGCCCTTCGGCGCGCCGCTGACGTGAATCTCGAAGCTCATGACTGCGCCTTCGCCGCCTCGAGCGCCGCTGTGACCGTGCCCAGCATCTCGTGCCACGAGACGATGAACTTCTCGACACCCTCGCTCTCGAGCTTCTGCGTGACGTCGTCGATGCTGACGCCGAGCGCCGCGAGCTCGTCGAGCACGCGATGCGCGTCGGCGTAGTTCGGCGTGACCGTGTCGCCGGTGATCACCCCGTGGTCGAAGGTCGCCTCGAGCGTCTTCTCCGGCATGGTGTTCACCACGCCGGGGGCGACCAGCTCAGTCACGTAGAGGGTGTCCGGCAGCGCCGGATTCTTCACGCCGGTCGAGGCCCACAGCGGTCGCTGCAGGTGCGCGCCTGCCGACAGCAGCTCGGTCGCCTCGGCGGTCGCGAACTCCTGCCCGAACAGCTCGTATGCCAGTCGCGCGTTCGCGAGCCCTGCCCGGCTCTTGAGCGCCTCGGCGGCGGCGCCGCCGATGGCGTCCAGCCGCGCATCCACCTCGGTGTCGACTCGTGAGACGAAGAACGAGGCGACCGAGTGGATGGTCGAGATGTCGATGCCCGCGTCCTTCGCGCGGCGAAGGCCGCGAAGGTATGCGCCGATCACGTCCCGGTAGCGCTCCAGGCTGAAGATCAGCGTCACGTTCACGCTGATGCCGGCGGCGATGCACTCCTCGATTGCGGGGATGCCCGCGAGGGTCGCGGGGATCTTGATGAGGGCGTTGTCGCGATCCACGGCCGCGGCGAGCGCCTTGGCCTGCGCGACGGTGGTCTCGGTGTCGTGCGCGAGATCGGGCGACACCTCGATCGAGACGCGCCCATCGACGTGGCCGCTCGCCTCGTACACGGGTCGCATGATGTCACAGCCCGCGCGCACGTCGTCGGTGGTGATCGTGAACACGGCGTCGGCCGCACCCACGCCGGCGGCTGCGAGCTGCGCGATCTGCGTCGCGTAGTAGGCGCCGTTGGTCAGCGCATTCGCGAAGATGGTCGGGTTCGTGGTGACGCCGACGACGTCGCGCTCGGTGATGAACGCCGCGAGGCTGCCGGTCTCGATCAGCTCGCGCGAGAGGTCATCGAGCCAGATGCTGACACCGGCCTGCGAAAGCTGTGCTGTAGGGGTGGTCATTGCTGCCTCCTTGCGGCCCGGCCTCAGCCGAGCACCTCGTGTGCTGCTACGACGACGGCCTCGGTCGTGATGCCGAACTTCTGGAACAGGGTCTTGTAGTCGGCCGATGCGCCGAAGTGCTCGATCGAGATCGAGCGGCCGCGGTCGCCGACGATGCCGCGCCAGGGCATTGCGATCCCCGCCTCGACCGACACGCGGGCGGTGACGGCCGCGGGCAGCACGTGCTCGCGGTACGCGGCATCCTGCTCGGCGAACCATTCGAGGCTCGGCGCCGAGACGACGCGGGCCTGCACGCCCTCGCCGGCCAGACGCGCCCGCGCCTCGATCGCGAGCTGCACCTCCGAGCCGGTGGCGATCAGGATCACATCGGGGGAGCCGTTCGCGGCCTCGGCCAGGATGTACGCGCCGCGCGCGGCGCCCTCGGCCGACGCGAGCACGTCGCCGGATGCCTCGCCCTCGCCGCGCTCGAACACGGGCACGTTCTGGCGGGTCAGCGCGATCCCGGTGGGGCCGCCGCGGCGACGCAGGATCTCGAGCCACGCGATCGCCGTCTCGGCGGCATCACCCGGGCGAACCATGGTGAGGTTCGGGATGGCGCGCAGCGAGGCGAGCTGTTCGATCGGCTGGTGCGTCGGGCCATCCTCGCCGAGGGCGATCGAGTCGTGCGTCCACACGAAGATGCTCGGCACGTTCATGAGCGCCGCCAGGCGCACGGCGGGGCGCATGTAGTCGCTGAAGATCAGGAAGGTGCCGCCGAACGCGCGGGTGGGGCCGTGCAGGACGATGCCGTTGACGATCGCGGCCATCGCGTGCTCGCGGATGCCGAAGTGGAGCACGCGGCCGTAGGGGTTGCCGGTCCATTCGCCGGTGGAATGCTCGCTCGGGATGAACGAGGCGCCCCCCCTGATCGTGGTGAGATTCGACTCGGCCAGGTCGGCAGAGCCGCCCCAGAGCTCGGGCAGGGCCGCGCCGAGCGCGTTCAGCACCGCGCCGGAGGCGGCGCGCGTCGAGACGTCCTTTCCGGGCTCGAAGCTCGGCAGCACTGCGGCGATGTCGGCGGGCAGCTCGTGTGCGTGCACCCGATCGAAGAGGGCCTTCGACTCGGGGTTGGCCGCGGCCCAGGCGTCGAACTCGAGCTGCCATGCCGCGTGCGCCGCGGCACCGCGAGCGACGAGCTCGCGCGTGTGCGCGATCACGTCATCGTCGACGACGAAGTGCCGCTCGGGGTCGAAGCCGAGCACCTTCTTGGTCGCCGCGAGCTCCTCGGCGCCGAGCGCCGAGCCGTGCACCTTGCCGGTGTTCTGCTTGCCGGGGGAGGGCCATCCGATGATCGTCTTGAGGATGATCAGCGAGGGCTTCGAGGTCTCGGCCTTGGCCGCCTCGATGGCGGCGTGCAGCTCGGCGACGTCCTCCACGTAGGCGCCGGTCTTCTTCCAGTCGACGGTGAGCACCTGCCAGCCGTACGACTCGTAGCGCGCGTGCACGTCCTCGGTGAAGGCGATGTTGGTGTCGTCTTCGATCGAGATCTGGTTGGAGTCATAGATCGCGATCAGGTTGCCCAGCTGCTGGTGGCCCGCGAGCGAGGAGGCCTCCGAGGTCACGCCCTCCTGCAGGTCGCCGTCGCCGGCGATCGCGTAGATGTGGTGGTCGAACGGGCTGGTTCCCGGTGCCGCGCTCGGGTCGAACAGCCCGCGCTCGTATCGGGCCGCGTACGCGAAGCCGACGGCCGAGGCGAGGCCCTGGCCAAGCGGGCCGGTCGTGATCTCGACGCCCGCGGTGTGCCCGTACTCGGGGTGTCCTGGGGTCTTCGAGCCCCAGGTGCGCAGCGCCTCGATGTCTTCGAGCTCGAGCCCGAAGCCGCCCATGTAGAGCTGGATGTACTGGGTGAGCGACGAGTGGCCGACCGAGAGGATGAAGCGGTCGCGACCGATCCAGTGGGTGTCGGCGGGGTCGTGCCGCAGCACCTGCTGGTAGAGCAGGTACGCGACGGGGGCGAGGCTCATGGCGGTGCCCGGGTGCCCGTTGCCCACCTTCTCGACGGCGTCAGCCGCCAGCACTCGTGCTGTGTCGACAGCCTTTTCGTCGATCTTTTCCCACTGCAGTTCTGACACCGGGTCGCCTTTCGATTCGTGCGCACAAGAGCGTGCAGGCCTCCGGGGGCCAATCGATCACAATCCTAGCGATTGTGGATGCCTCAGGAAGGGCGCGCGGCCGGATGCGGGCGAGCCCGGCCTCACGCCGTTCGATTGCGTGCAGCGCGGCGCCGGGCGGGGCGCACGCGCCAGCGGGGCGGCATCCGGGATGTCGTAGACTGGGGCGGACTAGAGAAGCTGAGGACGATGGACACCGAGACGATGCCGAGCAATCACGTTGCGGGAACGGCCTCAGAGCCGACCCAACCTCGTTCGCTGGGGCGAACCATCCGTGCGTACTTCATCCTGACGAAGCCGCGGGTGATGGAGCTCCTGCTCGTGACCACCGTGCCGGTGATGATCCTTGCCGCCGGGGCGTTCCCGAACCCGCTGCTGATCCTCGCGACCGTCCTGGGCGGCGCGATGAGCGCCGGCTCCGCGGCCTCGTTCAACATGTACCTCGACCGAGACATGGACGCGCACATGGAGCGCACCGAGAACCGGCCGATCGTGACCGGCGAGATCTCGCCGCGCAACGCCCTGATCTTCTCGTGGGTGCTGGCGGTCGTCTCGACGATCTGGCTGTGGTTCACGACCAACTGGCTCACCACGCTGCTCTCGGTCAGCGCGATCTTCTTCTACGTCGTGATCTACACGATGATCCTCAAGCGCCGCACCGAGCAGAACATCATCTGGGGCGGCATCGCCGGGTGCTTCCCGGTCCTGATCGGCTGGACGGCCGTGACCGAGTCGATCACCTGGCCGCCGGTGATCCTGTTCGTCCTCGTCTTCCTCTGGACCCCGGCGCACTACTGGCCGCTGTCGATGAAGTACAAGACCGACTACGCCGCCGCCGATGTGCCGATGCTCGGCGTCACCCGCGGCGCGTCCGCGGTCGGGCTGCAGGTCATCATCTACGCGTGGGCGACCGTGGTCTGCTCGCTGCTGCTCATCCCCGTCGCCGGCATGGGCATCGTGTACACGGCCGCGGCCGTGGCGTTCGGCGGCTGGTTCATCGTCGAGTCGCACGTGCTGTACTCCCGCGCCGTGCGCGGCCTCGAGCCCTCGCCCATGCGCGTGTTCCACAGCTCGATCACGTACCTCACGCTGCTGTTCGTCGCGATCGCGATCGACCCGCTGCTGCCCTTCTGACGCAGCGCGGTCCCCGCGTCGCATCGGGGTGCTCGCAGGCAAGCGCCGCCCCGCACGCAAGAGGCCGGTGCCACATGGCACCGGCCTCTTGCGTATCGTGCGCGGGATCGCGAACGCGGCTCAGCGGGACTCCGCGCCCGCCGCGAGCTCCGCGGGCGCATCCACCGGGCGCTTCATGCGCAGGATGAACAGGGTCATGGCCGCCGCGGTGAGCGCCGCGAGCACCATGTGCACGCCGACCGCGAACGGGGGCAGGCCGTTGCGCGCCTGGTACAGCCCGACCGCGACCTGGACGAACTGCAGGAGCAGGAGCGCGACGCCCCAGCCGCGCGTGCGCAGCTTCGAGACCGCGGCGATGGCGACGAGGATGACGGTGAGCGCGAGCAGCGCGTAGCCGGGCCATGCGTGGATGTGCTCCCACAGGCTCGCGTCGAAGCCGTTGCGGCCCGACTCGGCATCGCCCGAGTGCGGCCCGGCGCCCGTGGTGAGCACGCCGAACGTGATCGACACGGCGAGGACGAGGGTGGTCAAGTGGGCCAGCCCGGCATACCAGCGCGGCACGGCGAGCACGCGGGCTCCGCCGGGTTCGTTCATGCGCAGGAGGAAGGCGGCGGAGACGCACACGAGCAGGAGCGACGACACGTAGTGGAAGCCCACGATGAACGGGTTGAGCCCGGTCCACACCGTGATGCCGCCGACGATGGCCTGCGCGATGATGCCGGCGCCGATGAGCACGCCCAGCGTCCAGAGGTCGCGGCGTGCGCGCGCGACACCCGAGCGCACGAGCAGGATGATGACCAGCAGCGCGATGATCCCGACGACGCCGGTCATCAGGCGATTGCCGAACTCGATGAGGCTGTGGTAACTCAGCTCCTCGGTGGGAATCAGCGACTCGGGGGTGCAGGTCGGCCACGACGGGCAGCCCAGGCCGGAGCCCGTCAGTCGCACCGCACCGCCGGTGGCGATGATGAGCGTCTGGGAGACGAACGAGGCCCAGGCCCACCCGCGGAGTGAGCGCGGAACGCGCACCGGCGACCCGGGCAGTGCGGCTTTCGTCGGGCTGACGCTGGTCTCGGGCATTGCAGTCCTCCTCGTCCGCGTCCTGCAACGCATGAGCCGTGGCGGCGCGGAAACCTGTAGAATCAAGGTGTTGAGTAGCGGGCGCTTGCGCGCCAGACGCTATCACCAGTGTAGGCGCGTTGAACGGCGCCTCTGAGTGGCCCACATCAGCAGACACCCGCACACCCGCAATGGTGTGCGGCGGCGTTGCTGGGGCGGATGACACCGTTGTGGCCAAAATGGAGAGGGTGAGTCATGTCCGATGTGCTGATCGACCGACCTGAGCTGGACAGCCTTGGCGTCTACGAGTTCGGGTGGTCTGATAGCGATGCCGCGGGCCAGAGCGCCAAGCGCGGGCTGAGCGAGCAGGTGGTCCGGAACATCTCGGCGCTCAAGAATGAGCCTGAGTGGATGCTGCAGCGGCGGCTGAAGGCGCTCCAGCTGTTCGGGCGCAAGCCGATGCCGACGTGGGGCGCAGACCTCAGCGGGATCGACTTCGACAACATCAAGTACTTCGTGCGGTCGACCGAGAAGCAGGCGCAGTCGTGGGAGGACCTCCCTGAGGAGATCCGCAACACCTACGAGCGTCTCGGCATCCCCGAGGCCGAGCGCCAGCGTCTCGTCGCCGGCGTCGCCGCGCAGTACGAGTCGGAGGTCGTCTACCACCAGATTCGTGAAGACCTCGAGCAGCAGGGCGTGATCTTCCTCGACACCGACACCGCGCTCAAGGAGCACCCGGAGATCTTCGAGGAGTACTTCGGCACCGTCATCCCCTCGGGCGACAACAAGTTCGCGGCGCTGAACACGGCGGTGTGGTCGGGCGGCTCGTTCGTCTACGTCCCGAAGGGCGTGCACGTCGAGATCCCGCTCCAGGCGTACTTCCGCATCAACACCGAGAACATGGGGCAGTTCGAGCGCACCCTGATCATCGCCGACGAAGACTCGTACGTGCACTACATCGAGGGCTGCACCGCGCCGATCTACAAGAGCGACTCGCTGCACTCGGCCGTGGTCGAGATCATCGTGAAGAAGGGCGCCCGCGTGCGCTACACGACGATTCAGAACTGGTCGAGCAACGTCTACAACCTCGTGACCAAGCGCGCGATCGCGCACGAGGGCGCCACCATGGAGTGGGTCGACGGCAACATCGGCTCGAAGGTCACCATGAAGTACCCGGCCATCTTCCTCACGGGAGCGCACGCGAAGGGCGAGACCCTCTCGGTCGCCTTCGCCGGTCCGGGGCAGCACCAGGACACCGGCGCGAAGATGATCCACCTCGCGCCCTACACGCAGTCGTCGATCATCTCGAAGTCGATCGCCCGCGGCGGCGGTCGCTCCGCCTACCGCGGCGAGGTGCGCGTGGAGGCGAACGCCCACCACGCCGCGAACACCGTGCGCTGCGACGCGCTGCTGATCGACTCGATCTCGCGCTCCGACACCTACCCGGCGATCGACATCCGCGTCGACGACGTGGAGCTCGGTCACGAGGCCACCGTGTCGCAGGTGAGCGACGAGCAGCTGTTCTACCTGCAGAGCCGCGGGCTTGCAGAAGATGAGGCCATGGCCATGATCGTGCGCGGGTTCATCGAGCCCATCGCCCGCGAGCTGCCCATGGAGTACGCCCTCGAGCTGAACAAGCTCATCGAAATGGGCATGGAAGGATCCGTCGGATAGTGAGTTCCGTCATCGAAGCCACCGAGCCCGCGCAGGGCTCGGAGGCGCTTATTCCCGTGCAAACGCGCTCCGAGCGCCCCCGCTCCTTCGACCCGGCCGACTTCGGCTCGCCCACCGGGCGCGAGGTCAACTGGAAGCACACGCCGATCGCGCGCGTCGCGCCGCTGTTCGTCGACGAGGCGCCGCAGTCAGGCGCCGAGCCCGGTGTGCTCTACGAGCTCGACGTGCCCGAGGCGATGCGTGTCGTCTCCTCCGGGCACGAGGCGCCGGTGCGAGGCGAGTTCTTCGTGCCGGAGGACGTCGTCAGCGCCGTCGCCTGGAAGCGCTCGCCCGACGCCATCCACCTGCGTCTCCCCGCCGGCGAGGCCGTAGCCGAGCCGATGCGCATCCGGGTGCAGGGCACAGGCGCCGGTCGCCACGCCAGCGCCCACATCATCCTCGAGGCGATGCCGCAGTCCGAGGGCATCGTGATCCTCGAGCACAGCGGCAGCGCGAACTACGCGCAGAACGTCGAGATCATCGTTCGCGACGGCGCGCGCCTGCGCGTGGTCACCGTGCAGCGCTGGGACGCCGACGCGGTGCACGCGTCGGCACACCAGGCACGTGTCGATCGCGACGCCTACCTCCGCCACATCGTCGTCAGCCTCGGCGGCGGCGTGGTGCGCGTGAACCCCACGGTCGAGCTGTCGGGCACCGGCGCCGAGGGCGAGCTGTTCGGCCTCAGCTTCGCCGACTCGGGGCAGCACCTCGAGAGCCAGGTCTACCTGCACCACAAGGGCGAGCACACGCGCGGCGACGTGCTCTACAAGGGCGCGCTCCAGGGTGCCGATGCGCGCAGCGTCTGGATCGGCGACGTGCTGATCGGCCCCGACGCGACCGGCACCGACTCGTACGAGGCCAACCGCAACCTGGTGCTCACCGAGGGCGCCCGTGCCGACTCGATCCCCAACCTCGAGATCGAGACCGGCAACATCCGCGGCGCCGGCCACGCGAGCGCGACCGGTCGATTCGACGACGAGCAGCTGTTCTACCTGCAGGCCCGCGGCATCCCGGAGGACGAGGCCCGTCGCCTTGTCGTGCGGGGCTTCCTCGCCGAGATCGTGGCGCGCATCGGCGTGCCCGAGCTCGAGGCCGAGCTGACTGCCGCGATCGAGGCGGAGATGGATGCCGCGACCGGTGCCGCCTCCGCCGAGACGGTGGACGCATGAGCGCGACGCGCGCCTGCGCACTGTCCGAGCTCGAGGAGAACACGGCGAAGCGGGTCGTGATCGGCGGCGTCCCCATCGCCGTCGTGCTCGACTCGAACGGCGAGGTGCACGCCATCGGCGACACCTGCACGCACGGAGAGGTCTCGCTCTCGGAGGGCTTCGTCGAAGACGGGCTCCTCGAGTGCTGGGCCCACGGCTCGCAGTTCTCGCTGACCACCGGCATCCCTCAGAACCTCCCGGCGTTCGAGCCGGTTCCCGTATTCGTGGTCGAGATCGTCGGGGACGACGTGATGATCGACCACACAAAGACCAAGGAAGTGTGACTCATGTCTGTGCTTGAGATCAAAGACCTGTCGGTGTCGGTCGAGACCGACGCTGGCGAGACCGCAATTTTGAACGGCGTCAACCTTGTGATCCGCAAGGGCGAGACCCACGCCATCATGGGCCCCAACGGCTCGGGCAAGTCGACGCTCGCGTACACGATCGCCGGCCACCCCAAGTACAAGGTCACGGGCGGCAGCATCACGCTCGACGGCGAGGACGTCCTCGAGATGACCGTGGACGAGCGCGCCCGCGCCGGCCTCTTCCTCGCCATGCAGTACCCCGTGGAGATCCCGGGCGTCTCGGTGACGAACTTCCTTCGCACCGCGAAGACGGCGATCGACGGCGAGGCGCCGGCGATCCGCCACTGGATCAAGGACGTCAAGAGCGCCATGGCCAACCTGCGCATGGACCCGAAGTTCGGCGAGCGCGGCGTGAACGAGGGCTTCTCGGGCGGTGAGAAGAAGCGCCACGAGATCCTGCAGCTCGAGCTGCTCAAGCCGAAGTTCGCGGTGCTCGACGAGACCGACTCGGGTCTCGACGTCGACGCGCTGAAGATCGTCTCGGAGGGCGTGAACCGCGCGAAGGAGCACACCGATCTCGGCCTGCTGCTCATCACGCACTACACGCGCATCCTCCGCTACATCAAGCCGGACTTCGTGCACGTCATGGTGGCAGGACGCCTCGTGGAATCGGGCGGCGCAGAGCTCGCCGACCGCCTGGAGGACGAGGGCTACGACCGCTTCCTCGAGGATGGCAAGTCGGAGGCCGCAAGCGAAGCCGCCGATGCCGCCGTGCTCTAGGCTGGCATCATGACCGCCACGCTTGCACCGGAGAGGTATGACGAGATTCAGGAAGCCCTGAAGGACGTCATGGATCCCGAGCTCGGCATCAACGTCGTCGACCTCGGCCTCATCTACGACCTGGGCTGGGACGAGGAGAACGACGCGCTCGTGATCCACATGACGCTCACCAGCGCGGGCTGCCCCCTGACCGACGTGATCGAGGAGCAGACCGCGCAGTCGCTCGATAACGTCGTCGAGCGCTTCCGCATCAACTGGGTGTGGATGCCGCCGTGGGGCCCCGAGCGGATCACCGACGACGGCCGCGAGATGATGCGCGCCCTCGGATTCTCGATCTGACTCGCGCTCGTACGCTGCACGACGCTGCCCCGTGCCACCTCGGCACGGGGCAGCGTCGTGCTCTGTGTCGCCAGGCGTCGGCCCCGCAGCCCGCCCCGGGCACGACGGCTACACTTGCCGGGTGAGCGCACTTCCCCTGAAAGCCCTGCCCATCGATCAGCTTCGGCAACGCTCGAGCACGAAATGGCGCACCCATCCGGCCGATGTGCTCCCGCTGTTCGTCGCCGAGACGGACTTCCCGCTCGCGCCCGCCATCACCGCGACCCTCGCACGCGCGGTCGAGCTCGGCGACACCGGCTATACGCCGCCGCAGCCGGGCATCCGCGAGGCGTTCACCGACTTCGCGCAACGCCGTTTCGGCTGGACCGTCAACCCGGCCCGAATCCGCACGACCTGCGACGTGATGATGGGCGTGGTCGAGCTGCTGCGCCGCGTGATCGAGCCCGGCGACCGCGTGATCACCAATCCGCCCGTGTACCCGCCGTTCGAGATGTGCGTCGAGGAGGCCGGGGGTGTTGTCGACCGCGTGCCGCTGCGTGAGAGCGCCGCCGGGTGGGAGCTCGATCTCGCGGGCATCGAGGCGTCGCTCGCTGCGGGCGCGCGTGCGGTGCTGCTGTGCAACCCCCACAACCCCACGGGCACGGTGCACTCACGCGAGCACCTTGCCGCGCTCGCCGAGCTGGCCGAGCGCTACGGGGCCTCCGTGGTGAGCGACGAGATTCACGCGCCATCGACGCAGCCGGGTGCCGCCTTCGTGCCGTTCGTCAGCGTCTCGGATGCCGCGGCGCGGGTGGGCTTCGCCGTCACGAGCGCGAGCAAGGCGTTCAATCTGGCCGGCCTGAAGTGCGCGCTCATCGTGACCGCCGGCGACGGGCCCACCGCGATCGTGGACGGGCTGCCGCCCGAGGTCGAGTGGCGCACCGGGCTCTTCGGCGCGATGGCCGCCGTGGCCGCGTTCGCCCCGGAGAGCGATGCGTGGCTCGACAGCCTGCTGGCCGCCCTCGACGAGAACCGGCGCCTCCTCGCACAGCTGCTGGAGGAGCACCTCCCGGGCGCGCGCTACCGGATTCCCGACGCGGGCTTCCTCGCCTGGGTCGACCTCGGCGCGCTGGGCTGGGGTGACGATCCCTCGGCGAGAATTCTCGAAGAGGCTCGGGTCGCGTTCAACCCCGGACCGAGCTTCGGACCCGAGGGCGCCGGCTACGTGCGGATCAATTTCGGCTGCTCGCCCGAGGTGCTGCGCGAGGCCGTCGCGCGCGCGGGCGCGCTGCTGCGGGCGTGAGCGCCGGCGCCGCGTCGGGGCCTGTCTCTGTCTGGCGCGGGGCGTACGCCGCGGTGACGCTCGGCGCCGTGGCGCTCGTGTTTCTCGCGGCGCTGCAGTCACTCGCGGTCACGACGGTGATGCCGATCGTGAGCGAGGAGCTTGACGGCGCGTCGCTGTACGCCGTCGCGTTCGCGGGAACGCTGGCGACGAGCGTGATCGGCATGGTCGCCGCGGGCGCCTGGGCCGACCGGTCGAGCCCGCTGAAGCCGCTCACCGCCGCCGTGGTGCTGTTCGTGCTCGGCCTCATCATGGCGGGGGCCGCGGCATCCATGCCCATGCTCGTCGCCGGCCGGCTCATCCAGGGGCTCGGCGTGGGCGGGCAGACCGTCTCGCTCTACGTCATCGTCGCGCGCGTCTACCCGCAGCCGCTGCACGGCCGCGTGTTCGCCGCATTCTCGGCCGCATGGGTGATCCCCTCGCTTGTCGGCCCGTTCCTCGCGGGCGCGGTCACCGAGTACCTGCACTGGCGCTGGGTGTTCCTCGGCGTCGCGGGTCTCACGACCGCCGCGTTCGTCGTGGTCGCCGTGCGGCTGAGCGGTCGCGATCTGCACACCGATGATCCGGCGGGCGGCGGCACCGCCAAGCGGCTGGCCCTGGCCGTGCTCGTCGCCGCGAGCGCCCTGACGCTCAGTCTCTCCGGCGAGCTCGGCAGCTGGGCCTGGGCGGGTGTGCTCGTCTCGCTGGTGGTGATGGCCATCGTGATTCGGCCGCTGCTGCCGCGCCGCGCGCTGCGGGCCGGGCGCGGCCTGCCGAGCGTCGTGCTCATGCGCGGGCTCATCGCGGGCGCGCTCTTCGGCGCCGAGATCTACGTGCCGTACCTCCTGATCGCCGAGTACGCGTTCTCGCCGACGTGGGCGGGGCTCGGACTCACCGCCGCGGCGCTCACCTGGGCGGCGGCCGCGGAGGTGCAGGGCCGGTTCGGCGATCGCCTGGGCAACACGAGGATCACCCTGATCGGCACCGCGCAGCTGCTCGCCGCCGTGCTGCTGAGCGCGGCGACGGCGGCGTTCGAGCTGAGCCCGGCCGTGATGATCGCGGGCTGGGCGCTGTCGGGCTCGGGCATGGGGCTGATGTATCCGCGGCTCACGGTGCTGACGCTCGCGTACTCGACGCCGCAGAACCAGGGCTTCAACTCTTCGGCCCTCTCGATCGCCGACTCGATCGGCTCCGCGTCGACCATGGCGATCATGGGCGTGGTGTTCACCTCGCTTGTGGGCACGGGTGCCGGATTCACGGTCGTGTTCCTGATCTCGGCCGTGCTCGCCGTGATCGCGCTGATTCCCGGGCTGCGCCTCGGGCACGCGGCAGAGACGCAGCCGTAGCCACCCCGACGGCCTCGCCTATACTTGAGGGCTGACCATCGGTCACGCCTCCTCTTCCTCAAACTGAAACGGACGTCTGCTGTGCTCGCCGTGCACGATCTCGAAATCCGCGTGGGTGCCCGCGTGCTCATGTCGGATGTCTCGTTCCGCGTCAGCGCCGGCGACAAGGTGGGGCTGGTGGGGCGCAACGGCGCCGGCAAGACCACCCTCACCAAGGTGCTGGCGGGCGATCTGCTGCCCTCCGACGGCAAGGTCGAGACCTCGGGCGAGCTCGGCTACCTGCCCCAGGACCCGCGCAGCGGCAACCCAGACGACCTCGCCCGCACACGGATCCTCGACGCCCGCGGACTCGGGCAGCTCTCGATCGGGATGCAGGAGGCATCCATCGCCATGGGCGACAGCGACCCGGACGTCGCGGCAGCGGCGATGCGCCGCTACGGTGCGCTCACCGAGCGGTTCGAGGCGCTCGGCGGCTACGCGGCCGAGGCGGAGGCGGCATCGATCGCGAACAACCTCTCGCTGCCCGACCGCATCCTGAACCAGCCTCTCAGCACTCTCTCGGGCGGTCAGCGCCGCCGCATCGAGCTCGCGCGCATCCTGTTCTCGGATGCCGAGTCGATGATCCTCGACGAGCCGACCAACCACCTGGACGCCGACAGCGTCGTGTGGCTGCGCGATTTCCTGAAGAGCTACAAGGGCGGCCTGATCGTGATCAGCCACGATGTCGAGCTTGTGGGCGAGACGGTGAACCGCGTGTTCTACCTCGACGCGAACCGCCAGGTGATCGACGTCTACAACATGGGCTGGAAGCACTATCTGCGCCAGCGCGCCGCCGACGAGGAGCGGCGCAAGAAGGAGCGCGTCAACGTCGAGAAGAAGGCGACCCAGCTGCAGCTGCAGGCCGCGCGCTTCGGGGCGAAGGCATCGAAGGCGGCCGCGGCGCACCAGATGGTCGCGCGCGCCGAGAAGATGCTCGCGGGCCTCGACGACGTGCGCCAGGTCGAGCGGGTGGCGAAGCTGCGCTTCCCCAAGCCCGCACCCTGCGGCCGGACTCCGCTGGCCGCGAGCGGACTGTCGAAGTCGTACGGCTCGCTCGAGATCTTCACCGACGTCGACCTCGCGATCGATCGCGGGTCGAAGGTCGTCGTGCTGGGCCTCAACGGCGCCGGCAAGACAACGCTGCTGCGCATCCTCGCCGGCGTCGACCAGCCCGACACCGGGGGAGTGGAGCCCGGTCACGGGCTCAAGATCGGCTACTACGCGCAGGAGCACGAGAACCTCGACGTGACCCGCTCGGTGCTCGAGAACATGGTCGCCGCCGCGCCGCACATCACCGCGACCGAGGCCCGCAAGGTGCTCGGCTCGTTCCTGTTCACCGGCGACGACGTGCTCAAGCCCGCCGGCGTGCTCTCGGGCGGCGAGAAGACCCGGCTCTCGCTCGCGACGCTCGTGGTCTCGTCTGCGAACGTGCTGCTGCTGGACGAGCCGACCAACAACCTCGACCCCGCGTCGCGCGAGGAGATCCTCGACGCACTCGCGCACTACGAGGGCTCGGTGGTGCTCGTCAGCCACGACGAGGGTGCCGTCGCCGCGCTGAACCCGGAGCGGGTGCTGATCCTCCCCGATGGGGTCGAGGATCACTGGAGCGCCGAGTACCTCGAGCTCATCGAGCTGGCCTAGCACCGGCCACCGGGGCTCGACGGCACGGTCGTTCGGCCGCCGCTGGCGGCGCGCGCGGCGCGCATCCGCCGGGCGCGGCGCGCATCCGCCGGGCGCGGCGCGCATCCGCCGGGCGCGGCGCGGTGCTGCTCCGGTGCGCTACTGTTCGTGTGCGTCGAGGATGGCGTCCTCATCGACCGAGTCGCGGTCGCGCCGGCGCTTCTGGCGGCGCATGTTCGGCAGGGCGCGCGTGGGCGTGACCGGCTCGGGCTCACCCGAGGCGGCGCGCGCGGCGGCAGCGGCGGCCGCATCGGCCGCATCCTCGCGATTGTGGCGGATCTCGCTGCGGATCACGTAGCCGATGAAGATGAACCCCATGATGGCGAAGAGGATCCACTGGATCGCGTACGACAGGTGCGGACCGGGGTCTGCGCTGGGCGGATCGGGGATGCGGGCGCGCTCGGCTTCGACGCTCTCAGAGACCAGCAGGCCGTAGGCGCTCGCGATCGTGTCGGGGCCGGTGATCTCGGCGACGGCGGGCAGGTGGATGGTCGGCACCTGGCCCTCCGGGGCGCTGCGGCCAGAGGGCGGCAGCGGCTCGCTCGGGCGCAGGCGAACCTCGACCTGCACTGGACCTGCCGGGGGAGCGGGAATCGCGTCCGGGAGCGGCTGCGTGCGTCCAGGGGGCAGCCAGCCGCGGTTCACGATCAGCACGCGACCGTCGTCGAGCCGGAACGGCTCGAGCACCTCGTAGGCCGAGCTGCCGCCGTGCGCGCGATTGCGCACGAGCACCTGGTCATCGTGCATGTACTCGCCACGCAGGGTCACCGGGCGCCATTCGTCGGCCGGGTCGAACGCGCCGTCCTGGCCGATCACCTCGTCGAGCGGCACGGGCGACCGCTCGTAGTTGCTCGCGACGAGGTCGAGCTGCACCGAGCGCTCGGCGTTGCGGCTGAACTGCCAGTCCGAGAGGAACACGCACACGATCGCGAAGACGACCGCGAGCGCACCGTAGGCGCTCCAGCGAACGGCCCGCGCCCGGCGGTTCTGGGCGGGGGTGCGGGGCACCGGGGCGGCCTCGGGCGACTCGTCGCCCGACATCCGGGGTGTCGTCATCGCACTCACGACGCGTCCTCCTCCAACGGCTCGACCGCGACCGGAAAGTCGCGGGCGCGCAGGTACTCGGAAAGAAACGCGACGTGCGCCTCGCACGCGGTCCAGATCTTGCGTCGGTCCTCGGCGTGGATGCGCGGATTGCGCCAGACCACGGCCCAGACCGCGTCATCGGTGCAGCCGCTGCGTGCGCAGCGGCGCTGCCCGGCCTCGCCGCCGAAGAGGTCACCGGTCGTCATGGCGTCGGGCGCTCCGGGGCTTCAGCGCTCGGCTCGCCGGCGCTCGCTCCGGTGTCGGCGTCCCCGCCGCGGTCCGTGCCCGATGGCTCGCCCGCCGCACCCGGGTCGTACTCGGGTGCCCACACGCGCTCACGCGGCTGCGCGGGCTTCGGGGGCGTTGCCTCGGTGATGCGGATGACCTGATGCCCGGCATCGGGCGCCGGGGTCGCGGCGTCGGGCGCGGGCGTCACGGTCGAGGGGAGCGCCTGATTCGGCGACTCCGCCGCGCTCGGCGGGGGCTGGGAGCCGACGTTCGCGACCATCACCGCGATGTAGGGCAGAAACACTGCGCCGATCGCGAGCAGCCAGGTGTGCCAGCCGTAGGGCGTGATCAGCAGCACGAGCAGGAAGCACACGATGCGCACCGTCATCAGGATGACGTAGTTGCGAAAACGCGCGCTCGACTCGTCGCGCGGCGCGCGCGGCAGGGAGGTCGCAGACGGAGTTTTCACGGTGCCTCCAGCCTACGCCGCTCGCGGGATGCTGGAGTCCCCGCGCCGCTGCCGGGTGCCGTCGCATCCACTCAGTAGGCTTGGTGCCGCACCGCGCGCGACCGCACGCGTCGTGCGTGCCCCTGGATTCCCGAAGAAAGCAGCACACCCATGGCAACCGATCGCGTCGTTCTTGTCACCGGAGGCAACCGGGGGATTGGCTTTGCCATCGCCGAGCGCTTCATCGCCGAGGGGTACAAGGTGGCGGTCACCGCACGTTCGGGCGAGGGCCCCGCGGGCTCGCTGACCGTCCGGGCCGAGGTCACCGACGCCGCCTCCGTGGACGCCGCGTTCACCGAGGTCGAGGCGAAGCTCGGCCCCGTCGAGGTGCTGGTCGCGAACGCCGGCATCACGAAGGACACGCTGCTCATGCGCATGAGCGAGGACGACTTCGACAGCGTGGTCGATACGAACCTGGGCGGAACCTTCCGCGTCGTCAAGCGCGCATCGAAGGGGATGCTGCGCGCCCGCTTCGGGCGGATCGTGCTGATCTCGAGCGTCGTGGGACTGTACGGCTCGGCCGGGCAGGTGAACTACTCGGCCTCGAAGAGCGGGCTCGTGGGATTCGCGCGCTCGCTCACCCGCGAGCTCGGCGCGCGCGGAATCACCACGAACGTGGTGGCGCCCGGCTTCATCGAGACCGACATGACGGCGGCCCTGCCCGAGGCGACGCAGGCCGAGTACAAGCGCAACATCCCCGCGGGTCGCTTCGCCTCGCCGGACGAGGTCGCCGGGGTGGTCGCCTGGCTCGCGGGCGATGACGCCGCGTACATCTCGGGCGCGGTGATCCCGGTCGACGGCGGACTCGGGATGGGGCACTAGCGAGAACGCCCCGCCCCGCTCCTACGGGAGCAGCGGGATGACCTCGCGCAGGTCGACCGGGCCGATCACGAGGTCGGCCTGCGCGCGCACGGCGGGCTTCGCATTGAACGCGAGGCCGAGTCCCGCCGCCGCCATCATGCGCAGATCGTTCGCACCGTCGCCGATCGCGATAGTGCGCGCCGGGTCGACGCCGTGCTCGGCTGCCCAGGCGAGCAGCTGCGCAGCCTTGGCCGATGCGTCCACGATCTCGCCGTCGACGGTGCCGCTCAGCCGGCCGTCGACGACCCCCAGGCGATTCGCCCTCCAGAAATCAACCCCGAGTTCCGGCGCGACCGTGTCGAGAATCTCGTGGAACCCGCCGGAGACCACGCCGACCAGCCCGCCCCGCTCGTGGACGGCCGCGATGAGCTCGCGGACGCCCGGCGTCGGCTCGATGCGCGCCAGGACGCTCGCGAAGCGCTCGACCGGCACGTCCTGCAGCGCGAGCACGCGCGAGCGCAGGCTCTCGGCGAAGTCCACCTCGCCGCGCATCGCTGCCTCGGTCGCCGCGGCGACCTCGGCGCCGCGGCCGGCCTCGTCGGCGATGAGCTCGATGACCTCGTTGCGGATCAGGGTGGAGTCGGCATCCAGCACGACCAAGAATCTTGCAGAGAAACCAGGCATCCCACAACCGTAGCGGGCGCGCCGCGGAGGCATCGATCTCAGGTGCGCACGCGACGGCGCGCCCCGCATGCGCGCGGGCGGAGCGGCTAGGCTGAGGAGATGCCGCAGGTCTTGAATTTCTCTGACGTTGTCGTGCGCCGCAACGGCCGAAACATTGTCGATCACCTGAACTGGGCGGTCACGGACGAGCAGCGCTGGGTGATTCTCGGCCCGAACGGCGCCGGCAAGACAACGCTGCTCAAGCTCGCAGCGGCGCACGAGCACCCGAGCACCGGCACGGTCTCAGTGCTGGAGGAGCAGCTTGGACGCACCGACGTCTTCGAGCTTCGCCCGCGCATCGGCTTCGCCTCCTCGGCGATGGCCCGGCGCATCCCCGGC
Source organism: Actinomycetes bacterium (assembly GCA_029779645.1). Lineage (GTDB taxonomy): Bacteria > Actinomycetota > Actinomycetes > Actinomycetales > Microbacteriaceae > Microbacterium. Next base: position 126,771 of record JAKPAC010000012.1, read on the forward strand.
GACGAGACCGTGCTCAACACCGTCCTCACCGCGGCGTACGCCGTGCTCGGCCGCTGGAACGAGGAGTACGAGAGCCTCGATGAGCGCCGCGCCATGCGCGTGCTCGCCCAGTGGCACCTCGAGCACCTCGCCGACCGCACCTTCGGCACGCTCAGCGACGGCGAGCAGAAGCGCGTCCAGATCGCGCGCGCCGTGATGACCGATCCCGAGCTGCTGCTGCTCGACGAGCCGACCGCCAGCCTCGACCTCGGCGCGCGCGAGGAGCTGCTCACGCTGCTCGGCGACTTCGCGCAGGCGCCGAACACGCCCGCGATGATCATGGTCACGCATCACGTGGAGGAGATCCCGATCGGCTTCACCCACGTGATGCTGCTGCGCGAGGGCGCGGTCGTCGCCGCGGGGCCGCTCGCAGACACCCTCACGGCCGCGGCGCTCTCCGAGACCTTCGGGCAGCCGATCGTGCTCAGCTACGACGGTGGTCGCTACGCGGCGCGGGCCAGCCATGACCGACACGCGGCACCCGCTGCCGGTGCCGGAGCCGACGCCCGGGCGTGATAGTGTTGAGCGTTGGTGCCTGGCACCTCGATCTTTCTGCGCAAGCAGCTCACCTCCGGCCAATAGACCCTTACGACAAGGATCCCTCATGAAGAACGCAATTCACCCCGAGTACAACGCGATCGTCTTCCGTGACCTCGCCTCGGGCGAGACCTTCCTCACGCGTTCGACGGTGACCAGCGACAAGACGATCGAGCTCGACGGCGAGACCTACCCCGTCATCGACGTCGAGATCTCGTCGGCATCGCACCCGTTCTACACGGGCAAGCAGCGCATCATGGACTCGGCCGGCCGCGTCGAGAAGTTCAACCAGCGCTTCAAGGGCTTCGGCGGCAGCCCCGCGTAAGCAGCTTCCGCGAAAGGCGCTCGGCTTCGGCCGGGCGCCTTTCGCGTTCCCGCGTCGCCACGCGCGGTAGGCAGGCGAAGGACGCTCGAAGTCGGCGGCGACACGACGTCGAAGGCCCCGCCCCACCCGCGCGTCACCTGGGCGAGGCGCGCGCCGCTCAGCGGATCGGCCAGCTGCCGTCGAGGCTCTCGTCGGGCCCGAGGCGCCCGACCTTGATGAAGTACTGGGTGAGGCTGGCGGCCTGATCGCTCGCCCAGCCCACCTGCTGCTCGTGCAGCGCTTCGGCGGTGCCCGGCAGTCGCTGCGCGAACCGCGCCGCGAGCGCCTGCGCGACCCGACCGGCCGCGACGGCGTCCGCCGAGGCCTCGTGCGCGTTCTCGATCGATACGTCGTAGTGCTCTGCGACCGCCCCCAGGGTGCGCTTGCCCTTGCGGTAGCGGTCGAAGCTCTTGTCGACCACGAGCGGGTCGATCACGGGGGAGGGTCGCTCGATGGGCGGGATGCCGTGGCGGAGGCACTCATGCTTGAGCAGCGAGAAGTCGAAGGGTGCGTTGAACGCGACGACCGGGATGCCGGCGGCGAACAGCTCGCGCAGCGTCGCGGTGATCTCGGCGACCACCTCGGCGGCCGGGCGGCCCTCGGCGCGGGCGCGCTCAGTCGTGATGCCGTGCACTGCGCTCGCGCCGCTCGGGATCGTGACGCCCGGGTCGGCGAGCCAGTCGTGCGCGCGCACGGCCGTGCCCGCGGCATCGAGCACCCCGACGTGCGCCGTGACGATGCGGTCGTCGGTCACCTCGACGCCGGTGGTCTCGAGGTCGAACACCCCGACGAGGCTGCTCCAGTGTGCCGATTCGCTGCTCATGCCCCTCACCCTAGGTGCGACCGCAGACATCGCCCGGCAGGCGCAGCGAGGCGCGCGAATCCGGGTGCGGGCGCGACGGCTGCCGTGTCCGACACGCGCTCGCGGCGCCGTGCCGCGGGGCCGCGTCGGGCGCGCCACGTAGGATCGAAGCATGCCCGTGGTCAATCCCTATGCTCCGCTGCTGGCCGCGATCGACGTCACGCGCGACCAGGCGCAGGTGCTCGGCGCACCCACCGCGTACTGGAGCTACGGGCCCGCCGACGCCGCCACCACCATCATCGCCGTGCACGGCTTCCGCGGCGATCACCACGGCCTCGAGCCCGTCGTTGCGCACCTGCCCGGGGTTCGGGTCATCTCGCCCGATCTGCCCGGCTTCGGCGCGTCGCCCGCCCTGCCGGGTCGCGCGCACGACCTCGACAGCTACGCCGAGTGGCTGCGCGCCTTCGCGCTGCAGGTCGACCCGGCGGGGGAGGCCGTGCTCCTCGGCCACTCATTCGGCTCGATCGTCGCCTCGGCCGCGGTCGCCGCCGGTCTGCCCACGCCGCGCCTGATCCTCGTCAATCCGATCGGCGCACCGGCGCTCGAGGGGCCGCGCGGCGTCCTCACTCGCCTCGCGGTCTTCTACTACTGGGCGGGGGCCCGTCTGCCCGCCCGCATGGGCGACTGGCTGCTGCGCAGCCCGCTCATCGTGCGCGTGATGAGCAGCGCGATGGCGAAGACGCGCGACCCGGAGCTGCGTGCGTTCATCCACGATCAGCACGACCGCTACTTCTCCGATTTCGCCGATCGCGACACGCTGCGGCACGCGTTCCGCGCGTCGGTCTCACACGACGTCAGCGAGTTCGCACACCGGATCTCGCAGCCCACGCTGCTGGTCGCGGCCGAGCGCGACGACATCACCCCGATCGAGAAGGAGCGGGCGCTCGCGCTGCGCTTCGCCGACGCGGTGCTCGTCGAGATCCCGAGGGTCGGGCATCTCATCCACTACGAGACGCCGGATGCCGCGGCGCGCGCGATCGCGGAGTTCCTCGACCTTCCGGCCGACGCCGTCGCGGGCTGAGCCGTCGCTCAGCGCTCCTGGTCGAGCTGCGCCATCAGCGGGCCGAGGCGATAGGGGATCAGCTCGCCCATGACCAGCGAGGTGTCGGTGCGCTCCACGCCGTCGACGGCGAGGATTCGCGCGTCCACGTCGAACAGATGCTGCGCATCGCGGCAGGCCACGAGCAGCTGGAGGTCGACCAGCCCGCTGATCCCATGGGCCTGGATCAGCTCCGGGATCAGCGCCAGCTCCTGCACGATGCGCGGGATATCGTTCTGCCGCACGTGCACCGAGATGATCGCCTCGAGCGGGTAGCCGAGGCTGCGAGGCGAGATCGATCGCTCGAACGAGCCGAACACCCCTGCGCGCTCGAGCTTGCCCATGCGCGCCTGCACCGTGTTGCGCGAGAGGTGAAGCCGCTCGGCCAACGCGACCACCGTGGCGCGCGGGTCATGCGACAGAGCAGCCAGCAGCTCGAGGTCGACGTGATCGAGTGTTCCCATAGTGGGCGAGACTATCAAGCCGCGCGCGCTCGGGCTGCGCAAGATGCTCAATATTACGGGGAATGCTTGAGCGAGCTGGTGTCCGGACGTAGCCTCTGTGCACTCGGCGGGCGCCGAGCGACATCGGTCTTCCAGACTCCGTGAATCAGGAGGTCTCGCACATGTTGTCACCACAGCAGACGACGGCCGATCCCGCACTTGCCGGTGCGCTGCGGATGCTCGCGCCGGACGGGACGCGGCATCCATGCCCCGAGCTCGACCGCTGGGTCGCCGACGTCACCCCCGAGCAGCTCCGCCTCATGCACCGAGACATGGTGGCGACACGGCGCATCGACCGGGAGGGCGTCGCGCTGCAGCGGCAGGGAGAGCTGGGGCTCTGGGCGCCGGCCGAGGGCCAGGAGGGCGTGCAGATCGGCACGGCGCATGCCCTGCGCCGCGACGACTTCGCGTTCGTGTCGTACCGCGAGCACGGCGTGGCCTACGCGCGCGGTGCCCGGATCGTCGACTTCATCAGCATCTGGCGCGCCGAGGAGCATTCCTCGTACAACCCCTTCGACATCGGCGTCTCCAACCCGCAGATCATCATCGGGGCCCAGACCCTGCACGCCGTCGGCTATGCCATGGGAATCCAGCGCGATGCGCTGCGCGCCGCGCCCGGCGCGCGCGCCGACCAGGCTTCGGTCGCCTATTTCGGCGACGGGGCGTCGAGTCAGGGCGATGTGCACGAGGCGATGGTCTTCGCCGCTTCCTTCGCGGCGCCCGTGGTGTTCGTCTGCTCCAACAACCAGTGGGCCATCTCGGAGCCGGTCGCGCTGCAGTCGCGCACCCCGATCGTGCAGCGGGCCGCCGGCTACGGCATCCCTGCGCGGCGGGTAGACGGGAACGACCCGCTCGTCTGCCTCGCCGCGATGCGCGAGGCGCTGCACCGCGCGCGCACCGGCGGCGGGCCGGGCTTCATCGAGGCGGTCACGTATCGCATCGGCCCGCACACCACCTCCGACGATCCGACGCGCTACCGCCCCGCTGAAGAGGTGGATGCCTGGCGCCGGCGCGATCCGATCACCCGGCTCGAGGCGCACCTGCGGTCGATGGGCGAGCTCAGCGACGCGCAGGCGAGCGACGTCGCGGCGTTCGGCGATCGCGTGGCCGCCGAGATGCGCGCAGCCTGCCTGTCGATGGGCACGAAGGCGCCGCTCGCGATCTTCGACGACGTCTATGCGCAGCCGCACAGCGGGGTGGAGCGCGAGCGTGAGGAGTACCGCGCCTATCTCAGCGGCTTCGAGGACGGGGAGGTGCTGTGATGGTGCAGATGACGATGGCGAAGGCGCTCGGCGCGGGCCTTCGCGCGGCGATGCGAGACGACCCGCGCGTGCTCCTGCTGGGCGAGGACATCGGCACGCTCGGCGGCGTGTTCCGCGTCACCGATGGGCTGCTGGGCGAGTTCGGCGCGGCGCGGGTGATCGACACGCCCCTGGCCGAGTCGGGCATCGTCGGCGCGGCGGTCGGGCTCGCGTTTCGCGGCTATCGCCCGGTGGTCGAGATCCAGTTCGATGGATTCATCTACCCGGCGTTCGACCAGATCGTCAGCCAGGTCGCCAAGCTGCACTACCGCACGCGCGGCAGCGTGCGGATGCCCTTGACGATCCGGGTGCCGTGGGGCGGCGGGATCGGCGCCGCCGAGCATCACTCGGAGTCGCCGGAGGCGTACTTCGTGCACACGGCCGGGCTCCGGGTCGTCGCCGTCTCGAACCCGGCGGACGCGTTCGTGATGCTGCGACAGGCCATCGCGAGCGACGACCCTGTCGTGTTCTTCGAGCCCAAGCGCCTCTACCAGGGCAAGGGCGAGGTGGAGCTCGACCGCCCCCTCGCCGACGCTCGGCCGATGGGGCTCGCCACCGTGGTGCGTGCGGGGCGGGACGTGACGCTCGTCGCGTATGGCGCGATGGTGCGCACCGCGCTCGACGCGGCGACGGCGGCCGACGACGAGGGCGTGTCGCTCGAGGTGATCGACCTGCGCTCGCTCTCGCCCCTGGATCACGCCACCGTGGACGCATCGGTGCGCCGAACGGGTCGGCTCGTGGTCGTGCACGAGGCGCCCAGGGAGGCCGGCCTCGCCGCGGAGGTGATCACGGGCGTGGCGGAGCGGTGCTTCGACGCGCTGCGCTCGGCACCGGTGCGGATCACCGGGCACGACCTGCCGTACCCGCCAGCGAAGACCGAGCAGCACTTCCTGCCCGACCTCGATCGGATCCTCGACGGCGTGGATCGCGCGCTGGGACGACCCAACAGCATGACGGGAATGGCGCCATGACCGAGGAGTTCCTGCTGCCGGACCTCGGCGAGGGGCTCACCGAGGCCGAGCTCGTGCAGTGGCACGTCGCCGTGGGCGATGCCGTCGCGCTCAACCAGACGCTCGCCGAGGTCGAGACCGCGAAGGCCGTGGTCGAGCTGCCGTCGCCATTCGCCGGCGTCGTACGCGCGCTGCATGTCGCGGCGGGCGACACCATCGGCGTGGGGGCGAGCCTGGTGTCGATCGAGACGTCGGCGGGCGCCGCCCCGGGGGGCGGCCCCTCCGTCTCCGTGCCCGTCGCGGCCTCCCCGAGCGCCTCGAGCGCCGGAGCGGCCCACGGCGCCGAGGCGTCCGACGCGCCCGCCGGCGCCGACCGGGACGCGCGCGGCCATCGCGAGTCGAACCTCGTGGGCTACGGGGCGCCGCCGAGCGAGCCCGGGCATCCCACCAGGCGGCGGCGCCGGCTGCCGCCCGGCCCGGCCAGCGACAGCGCCTCCAACGACCATGCCTCCAACGACCACGCCGCCGACGTTCAGACGACCGGCGACGAGGCCGCGCACGAGCGCATCGACGCGCCTGCGGCGCCAGTGGCGTCCCAGGATGCCGAGCGCACCACGCGCACACCGATACACGGGGTGCGCAGGCAGACGGCCGAAGCGATGGTCGCGAGCGCCTTCACCGCGCCGCACGCGAGCGCGTGGATCACGCTCGACGTGACGCGGTCCGTCCGATTCCTGCGCGAGCTGCGCGACGACCCGGCGCACGGCGATCACCACATCGGCCCGCTGGCGCTTGCGGCGAGGGCCGCGTGCCTCGCGCTCGCCCGCACGCCGAGCCTCAACGCCCGGTGGGACGCCGCCGCGGGCGAGATCGTCGAGCACCACTACGTGCATCTCGGCATCGCCGCGGCGACCGAGCGCGGGCTGATCGTGCCCAACATCAAGAACGCCGAGCGGATGCCGCTGCCCGAGCTCGCCGACGCGATCGGAGCGCTGGCCGCCACGGCCCGCGCCGGCCAGACCGAGCCGGCGGCGCTTCGCGGCGGCACCTTCACCATCACGAACATCGGCGCGCTGGGCATGGAGGGCGGCACGCCCATCCTGAACCCCGGCGAGGCCGGAATCCTCGCGACGGGCGCAGTATTGCGGCGGCCCTGGGAGCACCGCGGCAGGATCACCCTGCGCGAGGTCATGACCCTCACGCTGGCGTTCGATCATCGGCTCGTCGATGGCGCGCAGGCCGGGCGGTTCCTGCACGACGTCGGCGGCATGCTGCGTGAGCCGGCGCGGGCGATGCTCATGCGGTGAGACCCGCCGCACCGCGCGGCGACGCGCCCGACCGACACACCGTTCAGGGTCTGCCCAGCGGCATCCGCTAGGCTCGTGAGCACCTGTCGGACCGATCTCGGTTCGCTTGCGTCGTCAGAACGCACCAAGAGGCCCGCACTCACGCTGCAGAGCGAAGTGCGCGGGTTCCTGCACACTTCTCACGGCGAACGGATGCGCCGCCCGGCGCCTTCGCCACACTCCCACCGCGATCACGCCCGGGGCCCACGGAAGTGCGCCGCCAGCCGGACGGTTCGACCGCGCATCCGCGCGGGCGGTGGCGCATGCCCGAAAGACACTCATCGCATGACTGCCCCCACTCCTTCCTTCGCCTCGCTCGGCGTTCCCGCACCGCTCGTGCGCGTGCTCGCGGCGCAGGGCAAGACCGAGCCCTTCCCGATTCAGCTCGACACGCTGCCAGACACCCTCGCCGGGCGCGATGTGCTCGGCCGCGGCAAGACCGGCTCGGGCAAGACCCTCGCCTTCTCCCTGCCGATGGTCGCCCGCCTCGGCAGCACGCTCGCCGGCGGCACCCGCCGGGCCGGACGCCCGCTCGCGCTGGTGCTCGCGCCCACCCGCGAGCTCGCCAACCAGATCGACGAGGTCATCCGCCCCCTCGCCGATGCCTACGGGCTCAAGAGCACCACCATCTACGGCGGCGTCAACCAGAAGCGCCAGGTCGACGCCCTCAAGGCGGGCGTCGACATCGTCGTGGCCTGCCCCGGACGCCTCGAGGACCTCATGCAGCAGGGCTTCGTGACCCTCGACGCCGTCGAGATCACGATCCTCGACGAGGCCGACCACATGGCCGACCTCGGCTTCCTGCCCGTGGTCACCCGCATCCTCGACAAGACGCCCACCGGCGGACAGCGCCTGCTCTTCTCTGCCACACTCGACAACGGCGTCGACAAGCTCGTGCGCCGCTTCCTGCAGAACGAGGTCATGCACTCGGTCGACGAGGCCACCTCGCACGTCGCCGACATGACCCACCACCTGTTCGAGACCGCCGACGCCGAGAGCAAGAAGCGCCTCATCACGGCCCTCGCGCAAGGCCGCAGCCGCCGGATCCTCTTCACCCGCACCAAGCACCAGGCCAAGAAGCTCGCCCGCTCGCTCACCGAGTCGGGCATTCCCGCGGTCGACCTGCACGGCAACCTCTCGCAGCCGCAGCGCGACCGCAACCTCGCCGCCTTCGGCGACGGCTCGGTCAAGGTGCTGGTGGCGACGGATGTCGCCGCTCGGGGCGTGCACGTCGACGAGGTGGCGCTGGTCGTGCACGTCGACCCGCCGATGGAGCACAAGGCGTATCTGCACCGCTCCGGCCGCACCGCTCGCGCCGGCAGCTCGGGCGATGTCGTCACCGTGATGCTGCCGGGTCAGCGCTCCGACACCATGTCGCTGCTGCGCAAGGCCGCGATCACCGTCACCGCCACCCCCGTGACCGACGACGCCGAGGCGGTCACCGCGCTCGTCGGCCCGAAGGCCGACTACGTCAAGCCCGCCCCGCGCGAGGCGAAGCCGCAGGGCGGCGGCGGACGCTCGCAGGGTGCCAACGCCCAGCGCAAGCGCGCCGCGCGAGGCGGCGGCGACGGATCGCGCGACAGCCAGCGGCCCGCACGCGACGGCCAGCGCCAGGGCCGCGGCGGCGACGTCGGCCGGGGCGGCTCGGCGCGAGCCGGCGCCTCCGCCGGCTCGGGTCGTGGCGCGCACCAGGGCGGCGAGCGCGCAGCCCAGGGCCGGGCGGGCGGGCAAGCCCGTTCCACCGGCGCGGCGCGCGGCCAGGGCCAGGCACGCGGCATCCGCGTGGGCGACACCGTCGGCGGCTCCCGCGGCGGCGCACGCACGAACCGTCGCGCGCAGGGCTGAGGCCGGGCCCCGCGGGGCTGATTCCACGCGCGCCGCACCACCCGCACACGCGAGCGAATGGCCCCGGGACCCCGGGGCCATTCGTCGTCTCGGAAGCGCGAGCTAGCGCTGCACCCCGAACAGCCCCTCGCCGTACTTGTGCAGCGCCTCGTACGCATCGGCATACGTCTCGGCGCCGCGTGCCTGCTCGGCCGGGGTGCCGTAGCGCGCGAGCAGCAGTCCGACCAGCCCGCTCCCGGGAGGGCTGAGCGGCTTGTCCTTGTGCGCGTTGCCAGGATGCGGCGCGTCGGCCTGCGGGTTCGGCGGCAGGTACTGCGGCGTGGGCGTGGGCCAGGTGCGGGGGTCACGGGGCCGCTCGAGGTTGACGACGTGGTCGAGCGTGTTGGCCGCGGCATCCCGCGCCGTGAGCGGCACGAGCCCGTGCTGCCGAGTGAGGGTCGCAATCACGGAGCCGTGGTGCATCGGCTCGTTGACGACTGTGCCGGCACGCGTGTAGGCCGAGATCGCGATCGCCGGCACCCGCACGCCGAGCCGATCGAAGGTGAAGCCCATCTCGCCGGCCGGCGCCCCGGCATGCGGGGGCGTCGCGGCCGGCGGGGGCACGTGGTCGTACGTGCCGCCGTGCTCGTCGAACGTGATGAGCAGCAGCGTGTTCAGCGCGTTCGAGCCCTTGGCGGTGTCGCTGGCCTTGATCGCCGTGTACACCGAGTTCACGAGCGCCTCGCCTGCGCGCACGTCCGAGATCGCGCTGTTCGCGACCAGCTCGCCGTCCACGGTGCTCTCGTGCAGCGAGCCGAACGGGGGATGGAAGTCGTTGTGGTTGTAGACCATGCGCGGCTCGATGAAGGCGTAGTCCGGCAGCGTTCCCTCGCGTGCGTCCTTGTAGAACTGGTCCATCGTCGCGAAGCGCTCGGTGCGCCAGTACTGCTCGAGCACCGGGGTGTGGATCATTCCGGTCATCGAGATGAGCTGGAGCTCGTCGAAGTAGACGCGCCAGGTGCGTCCGGCGTCCTCGAGGCGGTTGAAGATGGTCGGCGCCGGCTCGGCGCTCAGCCACTTGTCGTAGCCGCCGCCGCCCTTGTTCGTCACGAATCCGTGCGAGGTGGATGCGTGGAAGAACGAGCGGTTGCAGTAGGTCTGCGACGGCACGGCCGCGTGCCAGTGGTCGAACACCGCGAACTCGCGCGCGAGGGTCGACAGCACGGGGAGCATCTCGGGGGAGAATCCGCCCATGATCTGGTCGCCCTGTGCGGCATCCGGCGACGCGCCGTGGAACAGCCGCTCGTAGTTGATGTGGTAGTCCTTCACGAAGCCGCCCATCGTCGGCTTCTCGCCCGCTGACGGCGCGTTGAACGGGTGCTCCATCTGCTCGGCGTACAGCTTGGCGTTGCCCGCGGGGTCGACCGTGCCGAACAGCTGCGTGTTCACGTGCGGGAACTCCTCGCCCGGGTCCGGGTTCGGCCGCCCCATCACGGTGTCGGTCTCGCCGGCGTACACGTGCGCGGGCACCACGCGACCATCGGGCGCCGTGTTGCTGTAGCTGCCGAACGCGAGGCCCTCGAACGAGGCGCCCCTGGGGAGCGTGTCGCGGGTGTACAGCCAGCCCAGCATGTTGTCGAACGAGCGGTTCTCGCCCATCAGCACGACGATGTGCTCGAAGCCGGGCACGCGATCGACGTTCTCTGCCACGAACTCGTCGCGGCCCTCCTCGAGCCCGCGCGAATGTCCGATGGCGGCGCCGGCGGCGACCCCGGCGGCGCCGCCCACCACGAGCCCCGCGAGGCCGAGGCCGCCGGCGCGCAGAAACCCACGGCGAGAGGTCACCGGCGTGCTCGCCGATTCCTCGTTCGCGTCCGGCGCCGAGCGCTGCGCCGCGCCTGCACGCTGAGCACTGTCGGCGTCGTCGGGTCTGGGGTGCGCGTCGTCTGTCACCCGCCAAGTATACGAACGGGGCGCCGGGGCGGGCGGGTGCTCAGCGGCTGCGGAGGGCGGCCAGGGCGAGCGACTCGAGGATGCCCCGCATCTCGGTCGTTGCGGCCGCGACGCCCGCGCCACGCGCACTGTGCGGGGTCGAGTTCATCAGGCCGAACCCCGCGTGCGCGCGAACGCGAAGCCGGGCGGCCGACTCCTCGGGATGCAGGCCGCGCAGCACGGTGACCCACAGCTCGACATACTCGCGCTGGATGCGGCGCACCTCGTGGCGCGCGTCGCTCGTGAGGCTCGACAGGTCCCGATCCTGCATCCGGATGACGTCCGTCGAGGCGAGCGCGAAGTCGACGTGGAACGCGACGAGCATCCGCAGCTGCTCATCCAGGGCGTCGCCCGTCGCCACGACCCGTTGACCGCCCGCGAGCAGCATCGAGCTCGCCCGGTGCAGCACGGCCGCGAGCACCGCCTGCTTGTTGGCGAAGTGGCGATACACGGCCGGGCCGCTGACGCCGACCGCGGCGCCCAGCTGCTCGAGGCTCACGCCGGCGAAGCCGCGCTGTGCGAACAGCGTCGTCGCGGCATCGAGCAGCGCGGCGGTGCGGTCGGCCTTGCCCCGCTCGCGTGCAGTTCCCGCGTCCGCCATGGCGGCACCATTGCCCTTTCCTCACCCCGGTCGTACGCTGACCTCAGTTAGTGGATCCTAACCGGCTCTGCGCGGATCGCCGAGTTTCGTGACGAACGTCCGTGTCACACTTCTGGGCAGCAGGTCTTCGCACCGGCGGTCGCGGCGCACGTCGACGGGGACGAACATGGACATTCTGCGAAGCACGGTGGACGCGGCATCCACGGCGTTTCGATCGCGTCAACGGGCGCAGGCGGCGCTTGCCGAGGAGCTGCGCCGACGGATCTCTGCGGCGGCGACGGGCGGGCCCGAGGCGCAGCGCGATCGCCATGTCGCCCGCGGAAAGCTCCTGCCGCGCGATCGGGTGACCCGCCTGCTCGACGAGGGGAGCCCGTTCCTGGAGCTCTCGCCGCTCGCGGCAGGCGGGATGTACGGCGACGAGGCGCCGGGTGCGGGGCTGATCACCGGGATCGGGCTCGTCCATGGGCGACACGTGGTCGTGATCTGCAACGATGCGACGGTCAAGGGCGGCACGTACTTTCCGGTGACCGTGAAGAAGCACCTGCGGGCGCAGGAGATCGCGCTCGAGAACCGGCTGCCGTGCATCTGCCTCGTCGACTCGGGCGGCGCCTACCTGCCGCTGCAGGACGAGGTCTTCCCCGACCGGGAGCACTTCGGGCGCATCTTCTACAACCAGGCGCGGATGTCGGCGGCGGGGATCCCGCAGATCGCGGCGGTCATGGGATCGTGCACCGCGGGCGGGGCGTACGTGCCCGCGATGAGCGACGAGACGGTGATCGTGCGCGGCCAGGGCACCATCTTCCTCGGCGGCCCGCCCCTGGTGCAGGCCGCCATCGGCGAGATCGTCGCACCCGAGGAGCTGGGCGGGGGCGAGCTGCACGCCCGGGTCTCGGGGATCGTCGACCATCTCGCCGAGAACGATGAGCATGCCCTCGAGATCGTGCGCGACATCGTCGCGACGCTGCCGCCGCCGCTCGAGCCGGCCTGGCCGCTCGCGCCGAGCGTCCCGCCCACGGTCGTCGAAGACGAGCTCGCCGGCGTCGTGCCCGTCGACGTCAACGAGCCGTACGAGGTGCGCGAGGTGATCGCGCGCCTCGTCGACGCGAGCGCGTTCCACGAGTTCAAGCGCGAGTTCGGCGCTGCGCTGGTCACCGGCTTCGCCCGCATCCACGGTCACCAGGTCGGCATCGTCGCCAACAACGGCGTGCTGTTCAGCGAGAGCGCGCTCAAGGGCGCGCACTTCATCGAGCTGTGCGACCAGCGCGGCGTGCCGCTGCTGTTTCTGCAGAACATCGCCGGCTTCATGGTGGGCCGCGACGCGGAGGCGGGCGGCATCGCGAAGCACGGAGCCAAGCTCGTCACCGCGGTCGCCACGACCCGCGTGCCCAAGCTCACGGTCATCATCGGCGGCTCGTTCGGCGCCGGCAACTACTCGATGTGCGGGCGCGCGTACTCGCCGCGCTTCCTGTGGATGTGGCCGGCGGCCCGCATCTCGGTGATGGGCGGCGCGCAGGCCGCCTCCGTGCTGACGACCGTCAGGCGCGAGCAGCGCGCGTCGCGTGGCGAGCCGTGGAACGCCGACGACGAGGCCGAGTTCGAGGCGCCCATCCGCGAGCGCTACGAGGTGCAGGGCAGCCCGTACTACTCGACCGCTCGCCTCTGGGACGACGGCATCATCGAGCCGCGCGACACGCGGCGCGCGCTCGGCCTGGCCCTCGATGTCTGCCGCCGCACGCCGCTGCCCGAGCCGCGACTCGGATTGTTCAGGATGTGATCGCGGTGGCCGGCCCGGACTCGCGCACACCGCCGTTTCGCACCGTGCTGGTGGCGAACCGCGGCGAGATCGCGCGTCGCGTGATCCGCACGCTTCGTCGACTCGGCATCCGCTCCGTCGCCGTGTACAGCGACGTGGATGCCACCGCGGCCCACGTCGACGAAGCCGACGAGGCGGTGCGCATCGGCCCGGGCCCGGCCCGGTCGTCCTACCTGCGGGGCGAGGCGGTCATCGCGGCGGCGCTCGAGCGCGGCGCCCAGGCGATTCATCCGGGCTACGGCTTCCTCTCTGAGAACGCCGACTTCGCGCGCGCCTGCGCCGCCGCCGGGGTCGTGTTCGTCGGCCCGAGCCCGCGGGCGCTCGAGGTGATGGGAGACAAGGTGCGCGCCAAGACGCACGTCGCCGCATACGGCGTGCCCGTCATCCCCGGCGCGAGCGAGTCCGCCACGGGCGGCCGCGAGCGCGACGCCGAGCTCATCGCCGCGGCCGCCGCGCTCGGCTATCCGCTGCTCGTCAAGCCCTCGGCCGGGGGCGGGGGCAAGGGCATGCAGGAGGTGCGCTCCGCCGCGCAGCTGCCCGGCGCGCTGATGGCCGCGCGCCGCATCGCGACCGCCGCATTCGGCGACGACACGCTGCTGCTCGAGCGGCTGGTGGAGCGCCCGAGGCACATCGAGGTGCAGGTGCTCGCCGACGCGCACGGCGCGGTGATCCATCTCGGCGAACGCGAGTGCACCCTGCAGCGGCGGCACCAGAAGGTGGTCGAGGAGGCGCCGTCGCCGCTGATCGACCCGGCGACCCGCGCGCGCCTCGGCGAGGCCGCGTGCGCTGCGGCGCGCAGCGTCGACTACCTCGGCGCGGGCACCGTCGAGTTCCTGGTCGCTCCGGACGCGCCCGGCGAGTTCGCGTTCATCGAGATGAACACCCGCCTGCAGGTCGAGCACGCCGTCACTGAGCTGGTGACCGGCATCGACCTGGTCGAGCAGCAGCTGCGCATCGCCGCGGGCGAGCCGCTCGCGATCCGACAGGAGGCGGTGCGGCTGGAGGGGCACGCGGTCGAGGCGCGCGTGTACGCCGAGAGCCCGGAGCGCGGCTTCCTTCCCGCGACCGGGCGCGTGCTGGCCTGGCACGCGCCGCGAGGCGCGGGGCTGCGGGTGGATGCCGCGATCCGCGCGGGCGACGAGATCACCGCGCACTACGACCCGATGATCGCCAAGGTCGTGGCGCACGGCGGCGATCGCGCGCAGGCCATCGACCGCCTCGACGCGGCGCTCGCCGAGACCGTCCTGCTCGGCGTCGAGACGAACGTGCGCTTCCTCCGGGCGCTGCTCGCGGCGGACGACGTCCGAGCGGGCGACCTCGACACGGGCCTGATCGAGCGGATGCCGGCGCTCGATGCCCGCACGAGCGCGCCGCCCGAGGCGCTCGAGGCGGCCGCCGCGGCGCTCCTTCAGGATCGCGCGCGGAGCGCTGGGCGCGGCGTGGATGCTGCGCGCGATGCGGGCGCTGCGCCGCTGTGGCTCCTCGGCGACGGCTGGCGCATCGGCGGCGCCCAGCCCTGGAGGCTCGCGCTCTCACTCGGCGACGGCCCGCCGACGATCGTCGAGGCGCTGCCCGGCGGCGCCGTCGCGGCATCCACCGCCTGCGCGCGCGCCGACGACGGGCATCTCTGGGTGCACGCGGGCGGCGACACGTTCGAGCTCCGGGCCTGGAGCCGCCGCGAGCTGCTCGACCGGCAGCTCGCGAGCCTGGTGCGGCCAGAAGGCGGCGGCGCCCCCGAGGTGCGGGCGCCGATGCCGGGAACCGTGGTCGCACTCGCCGTCGCGGACGGCGCGGAGGTCGAGGCGGGCGCGGTCATCGCCACCATCGAGGCGATGAAGATGGAGCACCCCGCGGTCGCCGCGGCCGCCGGCACGGTCCGGCTCGAGGTCGCCATCGGCGATCGCGTGTCGCGCGACCAGGTGCTCGCGCGAGTGCTCGCTGCGGCAGCGGGCACATCCGACGACGGAGGAGGGACACCACCATGAACGAGCAACGGCACGCGGTGCTGCAGAGCGATGCGCTGCTGGGCGATGACGAGCGAGCCCTGCGGCAGGTGGTGACGGCATTCGCCGACGAGGTGATCGCGCCGGCGTCGTACGAGGCGAACCGCACCCGCACCCTTCCGATCGGGATCGTCCGCCAGATGGGCGAGCTCGGGCTGTTCGGGCTGCCGTTCCCCGAGGCGGTCGGCGGCCAGGGCGGCGGGTACATGGCGTTCTGCCTGGCCGTCGAGGCGATCGCTCGGGTCGACCAGTCCATCGCGATCACGCTCGACGCCGGCGTCGGCCTCGGGGCCATGCCGCTGCTGCGCTTCGGCTCCGCGGCGCAGCAGCAGCGCTGGCTGCCGGATCTGCTCGCCGGGCGGACGCTCGCCGCGTTCGGGCTGACCGAGCCGGAGGCCGGCTCGGACGCCGGCGCGACCCGAACGCGCGCCGCGCTCGAGGGCGGCGAGTGGGTGATCAACGGGAGCAAGCAGTTCATCACCAACTCGGGCACCCCGATCACCAGCCTCGTCACGGTCACGGCCGTGACCGGCGAGCGCACCCGCCCGGACGGGAGGCCGGGCAAGGAGCTGTCGGCGATCATCGTGCCGTCCGGGACGCCGGGATTCACGGTCGGGCCGGCGTACGACAAGCTGGGCTGGCATGCGAGCGACACGCATCCGCTGGCCTTCGAGAACGCGCGCGTGCCCGCCGAGAACCTGCTCGGCGAGCGGGGGCGCGGCTACGCGGGGTTCCTCGCCATGCTGGACGAGGGCCGGATCGCCATCGCCGCGCTGGCCGCGGGCGCCGCGCTGGGATGCCTGGAGCAGGCGCTGGCGTACGCCGGCAGCCGGACGGTGTTCGGCTCGCCGCTCGGCACACGGCAGCACATCGCGTTCATGATCGCGGGCATGCAGGCGCGGGTGCACACCGCGCAG
The DNA here is from genome assembly GCA_029779645.1 of Actinomycetes bacterium. GTDB lineage: Bacteria > Actinomycetota > Actinomycetes > Actinomycetales > Microbacteriaceae > Microbacterium. The sequence continues at coordinate 142,862 of JAKPAC010000012.1, forward strand.
CTCGCGTGGCAGCACGCCGCGCGGCTTCGCGATGCGGGGCTTCCGTTCAAGGCCGAGGCGGCGATCGCCAAGCTGGTCGCGGGGGAGGCGGCGATGGCGAACGCGCGCGAGGCGACGCAGATCTTCGGCGGCAACGGGTTCATGAACGAGTTCGTGGTCGCGCGCCACTACCGCGACTCGAAGGTGCTCGAGATCGGAGAGGGCACCACGGAGGTGCAGCTCATGGTCATCGCCCGCGAGCTCGGGCTGCAGGCGGAGGCGGAGCACCATGGCTGAGCTCGGCGGGGGCGGCCGCGAGATCGAGCAGCGGGGACTCTTCTTCGAGGAGTTCGAGCTCGGGGCCAGGTACCTGCACCGCCCGGGCCGAACCGCGACGGAGGCCGACAACGTGCTGTTCACGACCCTGACCATGAACACGCAGGGGCTGCATCTCGACGCCGCGTTCGCGGCATCCCAGCCCTTCGGCCGCCCCCTGATCAACTCGATGTGGACGCTGTCGACCATGGTCGGGGCCTCCGTCGCGCAGCTCACCCAGGGCACGCTCGTCGCGCAGCTGGCGATGGGCGAGATCACGTTCCCGCATCCCATGTTCGCGGGCGACACGCTCTACACCGAGACCACGCCGACGCACGCGCGCCCCTCGCGATCGCGGCCGGGACAGGGCATCGTGACGCTCGCGCACACCGGGCGCAACCAGCGCGGCGAGGTCGTCGCCACCGCGAGTCGCACCGCGCTGGTGTGGTGCGTCGGCGCGGGCCCGGGGGAGGGGACGTGACCTTCGAGCTCGGTCCGGCACTGCTGTTCTGCCCCGCCGACCGCCCCGAGCGCTTCGCGAAGGCGGCGGAGCGGGCCGATGCCGTGATCATCGACCTGGAGGATGCGGTCGCGCACGCGGCGAAGGCCGCCGCGCGTCGCGCCCTCGTCGACACCCCGCTGGAGCCGGCACGCGTGATCGTGCGCGTGAACCCCGCAGGGAGCGAGGCGTTCGCGCTCGACCTCGCCGCGCTCGAGCGCACCGCCTACCGACGCGTCATGCTCGCCAAGGCCGAAGACCCGCGCACGCTCGATGCGCTGCGCGGGCGCGAGGTGATCGCGCTGTGCGAGACCGCGCGGGGCGTCGTGCAGGCGGAGCGCCTCGCCGAGCACCAGGACGTGGTCGCGCTCATGTGGGGCGCCGAGGATCTCATCGCCTCCCTTGGCGGCAGCTCCAGCCGCGGCGCCGACGGTCGTTACCGCGACGTCGCCCGGCACGCCCGCGCCCGCGTGCTGCTCGCCGCCGGCGCCGCGGGCCGGGCGGCCATCGACGCGGTGCATCTCGACATCGCCGACCTCGACGGCCCCGGGGGGCTCGCGAGCGAGGCGGCGGATGCGGCGGCCTCCGGATTCGCCGCAACCGCGTGCATCCATCCCTCGCAGGTCGCGACCATTCGCGCCGCATATGCGCCGTCGACGGCGGCCCTGGCCGAGGCGAGGACGCTGCTCGCGGCCGCCGAGCGGGCCGGCACCGGGGTCTTCGTGCACGATGGCGCCATGATCGACGAGCCGGTGCTCCGGCACGCGCGTGCGCTCATGCGCAGGGCCGTCGGCGCGGATGCCGCCGGCTCGGGGGCGAGAGCCACCGAGGCGTCGGGCGCGGAGGCGGTCAGTCCCGCCCCGGGAGCGCGGGCAGCCGATCGGCCAGCGCGCTGAGCACCTCGCTCGCGCCCGCGTCGACCTTGACCGTCGCGCGCGCGTCCGCGCGGGTCTCGCCCCGATTCACGATCACGATCGGCAGCGCCCGCCGGCGGGCGCGCTCGACGAGCCGGATACCCGAGTTCACCACGAGCGAGGATCCGGCGACCAGCAGCGCTTCCGAGCCGTGCACGATCGCCTCGGCCTCACGGAACCGCTCGGCAGGGATGAACTCGCCGAAGAACACGACATCGGGCTTGAGCATCCCGCCGCAGACCGTGCACGCGGGCACGACGAACCCATCGGCCGACTCGGGGCGCACGTCGCCGTCCGGACCGAGGGCGACCTCGGGCGAGACGGCGATCCACGGGTTGTCGCGCTCGAGCATCGTCGACACGTCCTCGCGCGCGTAGCCCTGTCCGCATCGCAGGCAGAACACACGGTTCATAGTGCCGTGCAGGTCGACCACGCGCCGGCTTCCGGCGCGAACGTGCAGCCCATCGACGTTCTGCGTCACGACGCCGGTCGCGATCCCGGCATCCTCGAGCGCCGCCACAGCCCTGTGCCCGGCGTTGGGCACGATGCTCGAGAATCGCTGCCAGCCGAGGTGGCTGCCGATCCAGTAGCGGCGGCGGGCGGCATCGTCGGCCAGAAACTGCTGCCCCGTCATGGGCGCGCGGCGCGGCGCCCCATCGCCGCGATAGTCGGGAATCCCGCTGTCGGTCGATACGCCGGCACCGGTCAGGAGCGCGATTCGCCGCCCCGCGAGGGCCTCGACTGCCCGTTCGACCGCGGCCGCGGCATCCGGCTCGAACTCGCTCACGCGCGTCTCCTGGGCATGCCCCGAGTCTACGCGGCGGGCTCTGCGCCCGGGCGGGCGGCGCGATGCCCGGGGCCGCGGGTGGCAGAGTGGATGCTGCGCCTCGCGCACGAAAGGAACCCCATGCCTGTGATCCGTCTGCACGACGCCGACGATGCCGCGCTCAGCGCGGCGCTGCGCGACTACCGCGACCTCACCGACGTCGCGCTGCGGCGCGTGACCGAGCCCGAGGAGGGCCTCTACATCGCGGAGTCGGCGAAGGTGATCGCACGCGCACTCGCGGCCGGGCACACCCCGAGGTCGGTGCTGCTGCAGGAGCGCTGGCTCACCGACATCGAGCCGCTGCTGGGCGCGCACCCGGATGTGCCCGTGTATGTGGCGCCGGGCGAGCGGATCGCGTCGATCACGGGGTTCGACGTGCATCGCGGCGCCCTCGCAGCCATGCACCGCCCCGTGCTGCCCGACCCTCGCGAGCTGCTGCGCGAAGCGCGTCGCGTCGTCGTGCTCGAAGACATCGTCGACCACACGAATGTGGGCGCGATCTTCCGCTCGGTGGCGGGCCTGGGCGCCGACGCCGTGTTCATCACGCCGCGCTGCGCAGACCCGCTCTACCGGCGCAGCGTCCGTGTCAGCATGGGCACCGTGCTCCAGGTGCCGTGGACGCGCCTGCCCGAATGGCACGAGGCGCGACCCATCCTGCAGGAGGCCGGCTTTCATGTCGCGGCATTCGCCCTCGCGAGTGATTCGGTGTCGCTGGATGCCTTCTCGGCCGCGCCGCCCGAGCGCGTCGCCATCCTTCTCGGGGCCGAGGGCGACGGGCTCAGCACGCGAGCGCTCGCGGCCGCGGACAGCGTCGTGACCATCCCCATGCTGCACGGCGTCGACTCGCTCAACGTCGCCTCGGCCAGCGCCGTGGCCCTCTGGGCGCTGCGGGTCTGAGGGCAGCGCGACTGATCGCCGCGAGCACGGCCGACACCCCGGAGCGGATCGAGCCGGATCGCGCCAGAGACTGAAGACACTCGGCGATCCGCACGTGCGCTTCTACGCGGCTCACCCGCTGTTCGCCCCGGGCGGAGAGTCCGTCGGCACGCTGTGCATCGTCGACACAGAGCCGCGCAGCTTCGACGAGGCGCAGAGCGTGCTCCCGCAGGAGCTCGCGTGCTGGGTGCAGACCGAGCTCATCCAGGATCAGGACATCGATCACGCCGAGCTCGTGCAGCGCGCGATACGGCCGAAGCAGCAGCCCACGCTGCCCGGGTACACGATGGCGGACGCGCGCGGCCGGCTCCGGGGACTTCTACGACCTGACGCTGCACGACGGCAGGCTGCGCTGTCCGAGCAGCAGCTGCACGAGACCGGGGCCACTCGGCGCCTCCTGCGGGAAGGCGGGGTCAGCGGACCTCGGGGTCGAGCGACGTGCCGAAGGGCACCGGCTCGGGCCGCTTGGGCGAGAGGTTGTCGCCCGACGAGACGTGGCGGATCCGGCGCAGCACCCAAGGCACGAGGTATTCGCGCGCCCACACGAGGTCTTCGGTGCGCGCCTGCCGCCAGGTCGTCGCGGGCACGGGGCCGGGCTGCATCGGGGTGAGCGCGACGGGCACGTTCAGCGCCCGAAGCACCATGCGGGCGATCTCATGGTGACCGAGCGCGTTGGGGTGCAGGCGGTCGTCGGCCCAGAAGCGCGAGTCCTGCACGGCCTTCAGCGCCCACATGTCGGCGACGACCGCGTCGTGCTTCTCGGCGATCGCGCGCACGTTCTCGTTGTAGATCGCCACCTTGCCGCGGATCCGGCGAAACACGGGGGAGAAGCCGACGTCGACGCCGGTGAAGACCACCACCGTCGCGCCGGTCGCGCCGAGCCGGGAGATCACGTAGTCGAAGCGCCTCGCGATCGCGTCGGGGTCGGTGCCGGGACGAATCACATCGTTGCCGCCCGCAGAGATGGTCACGAGATCGGGCTTGAGCGCCACGGCCGCGTCGAGCTGCTCGGCGATGATCTGCTCGATCAGCTTGCCGCGCACAGCGAGGTTCGCGTACGCGAAATCCGGCACGCCCTGGCTCAGCACCTCGGCGACGCGATCGGCCCAGCCGCGGTTGCCGCCCGGCAGCGACGGCTCGGGATCGCCGACGCCCTCCGTGAACGAGTCGCCGAGGGCGATGAAGCGCCGCCAGGGGTGCAGCGCGGGGGATGCCGCGGCCGAGGCATCCCCGCTGTCGTGGGCTGGTGCGAAGTCATCGTTGTGCGACATGGCGACATTTCCCTTCGGCTGGAGCAGCTGCGCACCTCGAGGCTAGCAAGAGCTCACGGCGCATTGTCGGGGGCCTCGGTTAGGCTTGGGCATCGTGTACGGAGCAGGGGAGTCGGTGGGTGGCGGAGCGCAGGGCGAAGCACCCCAGAGCCCACCCGGCCCGCACATCGGCAGCTTCGCCGCCGAGCAGCTTTCGCCGTCGTACCCGCAGCGAGCGCCCTGGGGCACGGCCCAGCGCCTGCGCGCGTGGCAGGCCGAGGCGCTCGACGCCTACTTCGGCGAGGGAGACGGCACCGGCCCCCGCGACTTCCTCGCAGCCGCGACCCCCGGCGCCGGCAAGACCACCTTCGCCCTGCGCCTGGCGACCGAGCTGATCCGCCGTCGGGTGATCGACCGCATCGTCGTGGTCGCGCCGACCGAGCATCTGAAGACCCAGTGGGCCGATGCCGCGGCTCGCGTCTCGATTCGGCTCGACCCGAACTTCACGAACCGGCACTGGGCCCCTGCTCGCCAGTATCACGGCGTCGCCGTCACCTACGCGCAGGTCGCCGTGAAGGCATCGGTGCACCAGCGCATCACCGATGAGGCCCGCACGCTCGTGATCCTCGACGAGGTGCACCACGGCGGCGACGCGCTGAGCTGGGGCGACGCACTGCGCGAGGCGTACGGCCGCGCGACCCGCCGCCTGCTGCTGTCGGGCACCCCGTTTCGCAGCGACACCGCGCCGATCCCGTTCGTGGAATACCTGCCCAACGAGAAGGGCATCCGCCTCTCGCGCACCGACTACAGCTATGGCTACGGCCGAGCGCTTGCCGACGGGGTGGTGCGCCCGGTCATCTTCATGGTCTACGCCGGGCAGATGCGCTGGCGCACCAGCACCGGCGACGAGATGGAGGCGCATCTCGGGCAGGACAACACGAAGGACGTGACGGCACAGGCGTGGCGCACCGCGCTGAACCCCGAGGGCGACTGGATTCCTGCCGTCCTGCGCTCGGCGGATCGCCGGCTCTCGGAGGTGCGCGAGCAGGTTCCGGATGCGGGCGGCCTGGTGATCGCCACCGACCAGACGGCGGCGCGCGCCTACGCGGCGATCCTCGAGGGCCTGAGCGGCGAGGCGCCGACCGTGGTGCTCTCGGACGAGGCGGAGGCATCCGCTCGCATCGAGACGTTCGCGAACGGCACCAGCCGGTGGATGGTCGCCGTGCGCATGGTGTCGGAGGGCGTCGACGTGCCGCGCCTGACGGTGGGCGTCTACGCGACGTCCGCCTCGACACCGCTGTTCTTCGCGCAGGCGATCGGGCGCTTCGTGCGATCGCGGCGCCGCGGCGAGACGGCGAGCATCTTCGTGCCCAACGTGCCCCAGCTGCTGGCGCTCGCGAACGAGATGGAGCGCGAGCGCGATCACGCGCTCGATCGCGACCCGAGCGGCGACGACGAGTGGGCGCTCGACGAGGACGCGATGGATGCCGCGGAGCGCGAGGACAAGGCATCCGATGCCCTCACGCAGGAGTTCACCTACCAGGCGCTCGGCTCGGTCGCGCACTTCGACCGAGTCCTGTATGACGGCAAGGAGTTCGGCGAGCTCGCCCAGCCCGGCACCGACGAGGAGCACGAGTTCATCGGCATCCCGGGGCTGCTCGAGCCCGAGCACGTGCACGAGCTGCTGATGCAGCGCCAGGCGCGCCAGACGCGCCACCGGCACACCCGCGAGGCGAGCGAGGCGCAGACCCCGGGCGCCGCCGACGCGCCGGGAGCGATCCCCGCGCCGCTGCACCGCACCCTGAAGGAGCAGCGGCAGCTGCTCAACAGCCTGGTCGGGCTGTACGCGCGGCAGTCGGGCGAGGCGCACGGCCTCGTGCACGCCGAGCTGCGCCGGGTGTGCGGCGGGCCCGCCGTCTCGCACGCGACCGTCGCCCAGCTGCAGTCGCGCATCGAGGTGCTTCGAGCGCGCGTCCGGCAGTAGGAGAGGGCTTCGCGCGCTCGGCTTCGGAGCGCCGAAAACCTGCCAATCGCCGGCCGCGCGGCAAGTCGAGGCGGCCGCGTCGCTACGGTTGAGGCTGCGCCCTGGTGCGCCGCGGCATCCGTCTGCATGCGAAACGCCGCCACCGCGAGACTCCCGGAGGACCCCCTGAGCACGTCACCTGCGCCCGCGCATCCCAGCGAGCCGATGGGCACTCCGGCCGAGCGTCGCCGGTGGACCCGCTATCTCGTCAGCGAGCGCGCCGAGGCCGAGGTGTACCGTTCGCTCGCGAGTCGACGCGAGGGTGAGGAGCGCGAGATCCTGCTCGCCCTCGCCGATGCCGAGCAGCGTCACGAGACGCACTGGCTGCAGCTGCTGGGCGGGGAGCCTGCCCGCCTGCCGCGCGCCTCGGCACGCACCCGGCTGCTCGGGTTTCTCGCCCGCAACTTCGGCTCGATCTTCGTCCTCGCCCTCGCCCAGAACGCCGAGGCTCGCTCGCCCTACAGCACCGACCCCGCGGCGACCCCCGCGATGGCGGCCGATGAGCGCATCCATCACGAGGTCGTCCGCGGCATCGCGGCGCGGGGCCGCCGTCGCCTCTCGGGCACGTTTCGGGCGGCGGTGTTCGGCGCGAACGACGGGCTGGTCAGCAACCTGGCGCTCGTGATGGGTGTCGGCGCCACCGGCATCGCCCCGCAGTTCGTGCTGTTCAGCGGCATCGCGGGCCTGCTCGCCGGGGCGCTGTCGATGGGCGCCGGCGAGTTCGTCTCGGTGCGCTCGCAGCGCGAGCTGCTCGATGCCACCGAGCCGAGCGGCTTCGCCGATGCCATCCTGCCCGACCTCGACCTCGACGCGAACGAGCTCGCGCTGGTGTACCGCTCGCGCGGCGCCGACCCCGAGGCGGCCCTCCGGCGCGCGCAGGAGGTGCTCGCCGCGGCCCGGACCCCCGGCGTCGACGCCGTCATCTCCAGCACCCGCGGCGATCACGCCGAGGTGGTGGGCAGCGCCTGGGGCGCGGCGACATCGAGCTTCATTTTCTTCGCCAGCGGCGCGATCATTCCCGTCCTGCCCTGGCTGTTCGGCCTGAGCGGGGTGCCCGCGGTGCTGATCGCGCTCGTGCTGGTGGGCGTCGCCCTGCTCGCGACCGGCGCCACGGTCGGCCTGCTCTCGGGTGGGCCGCCGCTTCGCCGTGCGCTCCGACAGCTCGCGATCGGCTTCGGCGCGGCCGCCGTGACGTACGTGCTGGGGCTGCTCTTCGGCGTCTCGATGGGGTGACGCCCGATCGGTTCGGCGCCGCGCCGCGGCGCCGGCGGCATGGCACGCAGAAGGCCCTGAACAGATCTCTCTGTTCAGGGCCTTCTGCACCTGTGCGCGAAGGGGGACTTGAACCCCCACGCCCGATAAAGGGCACTAGCACCTCAAGCTAGCGCGTCTACCAATTCCGCCACCCGCGCAGGTCGCGGGCTCTTGCCCGCCGAGGTAAAACGTTACCACGCCATCTCCCCAACGCCGAATCGAGGGGGTGGTGCGCTCTCGCCCGGGCGTGTCTCGAATTCGCCGAGCCCGAGCGCGGCGGTGACCGCCGTCCCGCGCGAGCCAGCGCCCACCGCCGCGAGGCGCCAGCGGGTAGCGTGGCAGTCATGTCTCAGCATGCCGAAGAGCACCTGCCCGAGGTCGCGCGCGTCGCAGCAGACCTGATCCGCTTCGACACCACCAACTACGGCGAGGGCCGGGCGAACGGCGAGCGTGAGGCGGCCGAGTACGTGGGGGAGTACCTCGCCGCGCTCGGGCTCGAGCCCGAGTACTACGAGCCGATCCCGCGCCGCACGAACGTCATGGCGCGCGTGCAGGGACGCAACCCAGACAAGCCCGCGCTGATCCTGCACGGGCATCTCGACGTGGTGCCCGCGATCGCGGAGGCGTGGAGCGTCGACCCATTCGCCGGCACGATCAAGGACGGCTTGCTCTGGGGCCGTGGCGCCGTCGACATGAAGAACATGAACGCCATGATCCTGACGTCGATCGCCGAGCTGCTGCGCGCCGGCGAACGACCCGAGCGTGACATCATCGTGGTGATGTTCGCCGACGAGGAAGCCGGCGGCGGCGAGGGCTCACAGCTGGTCGTCACGCACCGGCCCGAGTGGTTCGCGGGCGCGACCGAGGCGATCAGCGAGGTCGGCGGCTACTCGATCATGGTCGGGGATCGGCGCGTGTACCTCCTGCAGACCGGCGAGAAGGCGCTGATGTGGATCAGGCTGCGCGCCCGCGGCCCCGCCGGGCACGGCTCGCGGCTGCAGGCCGAGAACGCCGTCACGCGGCTCGCGGAGGCCGTCGCGGCACTCGGCCGCACGGAGTGGCCCATCACGCTCACCGACACGACTCGCGAGTTTCTCGCGGGCCTCGGGGCGCTGGTCGACACCGACGCCACGGATCCGGACGAGCTCGCCGCGCACACCGGTCCGGCCGCCGGCTTCGTGCGCTCCACCTTCCGCACCACCACGAATCCGACCGGCCTCAGCGCCGGGTACAAGCACAACGTCATCCCCGACACCGCCGAGGCCCTCATCGACGTGCGGGTCATTCCCGGCACCGAGGACGCCGCCCTCGCCGACATCCAGCGCATCGTCGGCGACGACGTCGAGATCGAGATGGTGCACCGCGACATCGGGCTCGAGGTGCCGTTCGCCGGCAGCCTCGTCGAGGCGATGGTCGGCGCGCTCGGCGCGCATGACCCCGGAGTGCCGGTCATCCCGTACCTGATGGGCGGCGGCACCGACAACAAGTCGCTCGCGCGCCTCGGCATCGCCGGCTACGGCTTCGCGCCCCTCCGCCTGCCCGCCGACCTCGACTTCACCGGCATGTTCCATGGGGTCGACGAGCGCGTCCCCATCGACGCCCTGGTCTTCGGCCAGCGCGTGCTCACGGAGCTGCTGCGAAGCTACTGACCCCGGCTTTGCGCCATCATTGACCTGGCGCCGCGACGCTCCCGCGCGCCGCGACAGCCCCATGGATGCCGCGCCCGGTGCGCGATCACGACCCGAAGGACTCCCGCATGCACCTGATCGAAGCGATCATTCTGGGCTTCGTGCAGGGACTCACCGAGTTCCTCCCGATCTCGTCCAGCGCGCACCTGCGCATTCTGGGCGAATTTCTGCCGTCGGCGACCGATCCGGGCGCGACGTTCACCGCGATCACGCAGATCGGCACCGAGCTTGCCGTCGTCGTCTACTTCGCCAAGACGATCGGCAGGATCATCGCGCAGTGGTGGCGCTCGCTGTTCGGTCGGGTGCCGCGCAACGACCCGGACGCCCGCATGGGCTGGCTCATCATCGTCGGCACCCTCCCGATCGGCGCGCTCGGATTCCTGTTTCAAGACGTGATCCGCAGCACGTTCCGGAGCCTGTGGATCGTCGCGATCATGCTCATCGTCTTCGGCATCCTCCTCGGCCTGGCCGACCGCTTCGGCAAGCGCGATCGCGAGCTGCACCAGCTCACCTACGGCCACGGCGTCACGCTCGGCTTCGCACAGGCGCTCGCGCTCATTCCCGGCGTCTCGCGCTCGGGTGCGACCACCACGGTCGGCCTCGCGCTCGGCTACCGCCGCCCCGCGGCCGCCGAGTACGCGTTCCTGCTCGCCGTCCCCGCCGTCTTCGGCAGCGGCTTGTACGAGCTGCTCACCAGCTTCAAGGAGCCGGGGGTGTACAGCCTGTTCGAGACCGCGGCCGCGACCGTCGTGGCGTTCGCCGTCGGGCTCGCGGTCATCGCCTTCCTGATGGAGTACATCAAGAAGCGCAGCTTCATGCCGTTCGTCGTCTACCGGATCGCACTCGGCATCGTGCTGCTGATCCTGCTGGCGATGGGCGTGCTGCAGCCGTAGGCGGCGGGCTCAGCCCCGGGGCGCGCTCCCGCGCCCCGGCCGGCCCGGGCCGTCCCCGCCGCGGCGCAGGTACCGCTCGAAGGCGTCTGCGATCGCGTCGCCGGATGCCTCGGGCGAGTCCACCATGTCGCGCGTGCGCTCGAGCTGGTGGATGTACTCGGCCATCTCGTCGTCTTCGGCCGCCGCGGCGTCGATGTTCGCCTCCCAGACGGCGGCATCCCTCGCCAGGTCTGCGCGCGGCAGCTGGGCCCCGGTGAGATCCTCCAGCCGATCGAGCAGCGCGAGGGTGGCCTTGGGCGAGGGCGCGTGCCCCGCGACGTAATGCGGCACGCTCGCCCAGAGCGATGCCATGGGGATGCCGGCCTCCTCGGCCGCGGCCCCGAGCACGCTGAGGATGCCGACCGGGCCCTCGTAGGTGCTCCGATCGAGTGCCAGCGCGCCGCGCAGCGCCTCGTTCTCGCTGCCCGCGTGGATCGTGATGGGGCGCGTATGCGGCACGTCGGCGAGCATCGAGCCGAGCGCCACGATCCCCGTGATGTCTTCGCGAAGCGCCACGTCGATCAGCTCCTGCGCGAACGACTGCCATGCGCGCGACGGTTCGACCCCGCTCAGCAGCCACAGCTGCACGCCCCGCGTTCGGCGCTGCGGGCGCAGGATGGTGGCCTCCGGCCACTTCAGCGCGCGCCGGCCCTCGGCATCCATGCCGATCGTGGGGCGGTTGTACTGGTAGTCGAAGTAGAGCTCGGGGTCGACCTGGAAGACCTGCTCGAACGGCTGGGCTTCGCGAAGCACGCGCAGCGCCGCCGAAGCCGCCTCGCCGGCGTCGTTCCAGCCGTCGAACGCGACGACGAGGACCTTGCGTCCGAGCGCATCCATATCGCCACCTCCCGAGCCGACCCGACGATCCATCAAGAATAGGCGCTCCGCACCGCCGCGGCACCCGGGGGAGCGCACCGTAGGCTGGGGGAGTGACTGCACTTGCGCCCCAGGCGGTTCTCTGGGACATGGACGGAACGATCGTCGACACCGAACCCTACTGGCTGGCGGCCGAGGCCGCCCTCGTCGTGGACTTCGGCGGGACGTGGAGTCACGAACAGGCGATGCAGCTCGTCGGCAGCGGGCTCGAGGACGCGGCGCGCGTGTTCCAGGAGCACGGTGTTCGGCTGGGGATCCGCGAGATCATCGACCGCCTCACCGACGGCGTGATGCGCCGCGTCGCCGCCGAGGGGCCGATCTTTCGCCCCGGCGCCCTCGAGCTGCTGCGCGAGGTGAGGGATGCCGGCATCCCGACCGCCCTCGTGACCATGTCGATGCGCACCATGGCCGACGGCATCGCCGAGCTCATCGACTTCGACGCGTTCGATCTCGTGCTGGGCGGCGACGACGTGCCGCGACCGAAGCCGTTCCCCGATCCCTACCTCCGGGCCGCCGAGACGCTCGGCGTCGATATCGCGCGGTGCGTGGTGATCGAGGACTCGCCCACGGGCATGCGCTCGGCCATCGCCTCCGGCGCGGCGACCGTCGGGGTCTCGCACATGGTCTCGCTCGAGGGCACGGGGGCTCACGCGCTCTGGCCGACCCTCGCCGGCCGCGGCATCCACGATCTCTCGGCGGTTCTCGCCGATTTCACCTCCCAGCGCGAACAGCGAAAGTGAGCACCGTGCCAGATTCCCAGCCCACGCCCGCCGCCGCCGACCCTTCGGTCGCCGACCCCGCGACGATCGGTCCCGCGGCGATCGATCCGCAGCCGAGCGGCCCGTTCCGCGTCGGAGATCGGGCGCAGCTGACCGGCCCCAAGGGCAAGATGCACACGGTCACGCTCATGCCAGGCAAGGCGCTGCACACGCACAACGGTGTGCTGGAGCATGATCTGCTCATCGGCCTTCCCGACGGCTCGGTCGTCACCAACAGCGCCGGGCACGAGTACCTCGCGCTGCGCCCGCTGCTGAACGACTTCGTGATGTCGATGCCTCGCGGCGCGGCGATCGTCTACCCGAAGGACGCCGCGCAGATCGTCGCGCAGGCCGACATCTTCCCAGGGGCCACGGTCGTCGAGGCTGGAGTCGGCTCGGGCGCGCTCTCGCTCTGGCTGCTGCGCGCGGTCGGCCCCGCCGGCCGCCTGCTCTCGTTCGAGCGTCGTGACGAGTTCGCCGAGGTCGCGACCGCGAACGTCTCGACCTTCTTCGGCGAGTCCCCCGCGACCTGGAGCGTCACCGTCGGCGACCTGGTCGACGAGCTTCCGCGCGCCGCGACCGCGGGCAGCGTCGACCGCGTGGTGCTCGACATGCTCGCCCCCTGGGACTGCATCGATGTCGTGGCCGACGCGCTCAAGCCCGGTGGCGTCGTGCTCTGCTACGTCGCCACGGCGACGCAGCTCTCGCGCGTGGCGGAGTTCATCCGCGGCACAGGGCTGTTCACCGAGCCCATCGCAAGCGAGACCATGGTGCGCGGCTGGCACGTGCAGGGGCTGGCGGTGCGCCCCGATCACCGCATGGTGGCGCACACCGGATTCCTCATCACCGCACGCCGGCTGGCCCCGGGCGCCGTGCTGCCCGATGTGAAGCGCCGAAAGGCGAAGGCGCCGACGTACGGCGACGAGGACGTCGAGCTGTGGACCCCGGGCGCCGTCGGCGACCGGACGATCACCGACAAGAACCTGCGCAAGCGGGTGCGGGAGGCGACACGAGCCGCGAAGTGGGCCACCGGCGACACCGGCGACGACACCGGGCACGCGGCAGCCGGTGACATAGACTGACGATCGTGCGCAAGCTCCCTCTTCTTCTCGCCGCCCTCGGCGCCTCGGCCCTCGTGCTCGCGGGCTGCTCCGCCTCGACCCCCGAGCCCTTCGCGGCCGGGTGCGACACGCTCGCGGTCAGCGACCCGAGCGTGACCGACCTCGTCACGGTGAAGGGAGAGTTCGGCGTCGCCCCGAAGGTGACGATGTACAGCCCGTTCGTCACCGAGCAGACGGTGCACTCCGTCGTCGAGGCCGGCCACGGCCGCGTGATCGACACCCCCAACCAGCTCGTGAGCCTCGACATGGCGCTCTACAGCGGCACGACCGGCGCCCAGCTGGTCACCTCCGTGTTCGGCGACGCGAATCCGGCCAAGCCGATCGCCCTCTCGAGCTGGGGAGAGACGTTCGAGGGGCTCCAGCGTGGCCTGATGTGCGCGACCGAGGGATCGCGCGTGATCGTCGCAATGCCCAGCGATGACGTCGCGGGCGGCCAGGGCGTCGGCGCGCTGGGCATCGCCCCCGGCGAGTCGATCGTCGCCGTGGTCGACGTGCGCGACGTGTTCCGCTCGAAGGCCGATGGCGCCGACCAGTTCGTCGCCGGCCACGGCCTGCCGACCGTCGTCCGCGCGGCCGACGGGCAGCCCGGCGTCACCATTCCGGTCGGCGCACCGCCGAGCGAGTTCGTCGCCAGGACGCTCAAGCTCGGCGATGGCGACACCGTGCAGGCGGGCGACACCGTGATCGTGCAGTACACCGGGCTCACCTGGAACGAGCGCGCCGTGTTCGACTCGTCGTGGTCGGGGCCGGCGCGCGAGATGTCGCTCGACGGCGTGATCCCGGGCTTCGCGCAGGCGCTCGAAGGCCAGACGGTCGGCTCGCAGGTGCTCGCCGTGATTCCGCCGGAGCTCGGCTACGGCGACCAGGGCACCCCCAAGATTCCCGCGAACTCAACGCTCGTGTTTGTGGTCGACATCCTCGGGATCGGCTGAGCCCACCCCTAGGATGGGGCCGTGTCCGCAGCATCCGTGCGCCCGGAAGAGCGCCAACTCAATCTGGTGCTGGCCCTCGTCGCCACCCCCAACGGCCTGAGCAAGGAGCAGATCCTGCGCAGCGTTCAGGGCTACGCCGAGCGCGCCGGCGGTGACCGCCGTGCCCTTGAGAAGATGTTCGAGCGCGACAAGCAGGATCTGCGCGAGGCCGGCATCCCGATCCTCACGCTCGGCGCGTTCGACGATCCCGACAACAATCAGGACTCGCGGTACACGATTCCCAAGACCGAGTACGAGCTGCCGGACGACATCACCTTCTCGCCGGCCGAGATCGCGCTGCTCAACCTCGCCGCCGCCGTGTGGAGTCAGGGCTCGCTCTCGGGTGCGGCGCAGAGCGCGCTGATGAAGATCCGCTCGCTCGGGATCGACGTCGACGAGCCGATCCTCGGCTTCGCCCCGCGCGTCAGCCTGCGCGATCCGGCGTTCGACGCGCTGCGCACCGCGAACGAGAAGGCACTGCTCGTGCGGTTCGCGTATCTGCGACCGGGGGATGCCGCGGCCGCCATGCGCACGGTCGAGCCGCACGCGCTGCTGGAATACGAGGGCCGCTGGCATCTGTTCGGGCTCGATCACGATCGCGGCGCGGAGCGCACGTTCCTGCTGTCGAGAATCAGCGGCGCGGTGACGATCACGGACGCGCAGTTTCCGCCCGTGCGCCGCGATGGCGCGGCGGCACGCGCGCGGGCGGCGCTCGACGCGCTGGCTGCGAGCCAGCACGCCGTCGTCGAGGTGACGCCGAGCTCGGAGGCCGCGCTGCGGCTCGGCCGGCGCGGGCGCATCGACGACGGCGTGCTGCACCTGCCGTTCGTCGACGCCCACGTGCTCGCCGACGAGCTCGCCTCGTTCGGCCCCGAGGTGCTCGTGCGCGAGCCGGCCGAGCTGCGCGAGCTCGTGATCGCGCAGCTCACGCGCGTGCGCGACGCGCACATGGGCCCAGCGCCGCTCGCGCCCGCGGCCGTCGCGGCGCGGGGGGCCGCCGCATGACCGGCCGGCAGCGTCCGCTGCTCGCCGGCGATCGACTCACCCTCATGCTCACGCTCGTGCCGTACCTCATCGAGAAGGGGCCGGTGTCGGTGGCGGATGCCGCGGCCGACTTCGGCGTGGCACCCGCCGAGATGCGGCGCGGCATCAAGGTGATCGCCGTCTCCGGCGTTCCGGGCGACGGCGGCCTGTACCTGCACAACGATCTGTTCGACATCGACTGGGACGCGCTCGAGGAGCGTGACGAGATCGTCCTGCTCACGCACGTCGCGATCGACCGGTCGCCGCGCTTCACCTCCCGCGAGGCATCTGCGCTGATCGCCGGGCTCATGGCCGCCAGCGGCGTTCCCGGCGTGAACGAGCGCGGCGAGGTGGCGAGCCTCGTGCAGAAGCTCGCGCACGGCGCGGTGGAGGCGCCGGCCGAGCTGGCGATCGCCGTGGGCCAGGTCGACGCGCTGCAGGCGCGCATCGCCGACGCGGTCGCGAGCGGCGTGCAGCTTCGCTTCGACTACCGTCCCCTCGACGGCCCGGTCGAGCGGCGCACGGTCGACCCCGTGCGCGCGTTCTCGAGCGACACCAGCTGGTACCTTCGGGGCTGGTGCCACACCCGCCGGGCCGAGCGAACCTTCTTGTTCGACCGGATCACCGACCTCGAGGTGACCGAGATTCCCGCCGCCGTGCACGAGCCGAGCGAGGGCGGGCTGTTCGAGCCGTCCGGCGACGACGTCACCGTCACCGTGTGCTTCGACCAGACGCTCACCCCGCTCCTGGGCGCCTACCTCGACGGGGCGAAGGTCAGCACGGCCGCCGGCGTGTCGACCGCAGTCGTGCGGGTCGCGCACCTGCACAGCCTCAAGCGGCTCGCCGCGCGGATGGGCGGACTCCTCGTGGTGCTGGACCCGCCCGAGGCGCGGCGCGTGGTGGCCGAATGGGCCGCCGCCGGCCTTGCCCGCTACGACTGAGCGTTCAGGCAAGACCGATCAATGCGGGTTACACTGGAGATCCAGACCCCTACGCGACGGAGATCTCATGTTTGGCAACGCATTCCAAGGATGGCACCTGCTGATCATCCTCGTCGTCATCCTGCTCCTGTTCGGCGCTGCGAAGCTGCCGGCGCTCGCGAAGAGCATGGGGCAGTCGGCTCGCGTCTTCAAGGGCGAGATGAAGGCCATGAAGAACGACGATGAGGCGGATGCCGCGGCCAAGGCCGCGTCGGCTGCCACCGACACCACCGTCGACGGCGGCACGACTTCATCGGAAGCGGCGCCCGTACAGCGCTCCACCGACCCCGCGGCATAGTCGGCGGTGACCACCGCTGATGCCGGGCGGGCGACACCCCGCGCCGGCAAGAGTCGCGAGCGGCGCATGTCGCTCGGCGCACACCTGCTTGAGCTTCGCCGCAGGTTTCTGATCTCGGCCGCCGCCCTGGTGGTGGGCATGATCATCGCATTCTTCATCGCCGACCCGATCATCGAGTTGCTCACCGAGCCGATCCGCGAGATCGCCGATCGCCGCGGCATCCCCAACAGCGCGCTGCTGAACTTCGGAACGATCACCGGCGGGTTCGACTTCCGGCTGCGGATGGCGTTCTCGATCGGCATCTTCATCGCCGCGCCCATGCTGCTCTACCAGGTCTGGGCGTTCATCATGCCCGGGCTGACACGCCGCGAGATGAAGTACACGCTCGGCTTTCTCGCGGCCGCCATCCCGCTCTTCTTCGCCGGATGCGCCGCGGGCTGGTTCGTGATGCCCAACATCATCGAGCTCATGTCGACGTTCGTGCCCGAGGGCGGGGTGAACTTCTTCGAGTACAAGGAGTACTACGACTTCATCTTCAAGCTCCTCCTCGTGCTCGGCGTCGCGTTCGTCCTCCCCGTGCTGCTGGTGATGCTGAACCTCGCGGGCATGATGAGCGGCAAGGCGATCCTCAAGGCCTGGCGCTGGGCGATCCTCGCGATCACGCTGTTCACCGCCATGGCCACGCCGGCCGCCGACATCGTCTCGATGTTCCTGCTCGCGATCCCCATGGTCGTGCTCTACTTCGCGGCGGTGCTCATCGCGATGATCAATGACCGGCGCGTCGCCAAGCGCCGAGCCGCGGATCCGGTGCTCGGGAGCCTGTCGTGACCGCCGCGGCGGGCGAGAGCCCCGCGGAGCGATTCGCGGCCGCACGCGCCGCGCAGCGGCACCCCCAGACCGCCGTCTTCGCGGCGAATCAGCGGTTCGAACTCGACCCGTTCCAGCTCGAGGGATGCTTCGCGCTCGAGGAGGGCCGAAGCGTGCTGGTGGCCGCCCCCACCGGCGCCGGCAAGACGATCGTCGGCGAGTTCGCGGTGCACCTGGCCATGACCGGGGCCCGCGACAAGGTCTTCTACACGACGCCGATCAAGGCGCTCAGCAACCAGAAGTTTCACGAGCTGACCCAGGTGTACGGTGCCGACCAGGTGGGGCTGCTCACGGGCGACACCAACATCAACGGCGGCGCGCGCATCGTGGTGATGACCACCGAGGTGCTCCGCAACATGCTCTACGCCGACTCGCCGGCGCTGGCCGAGCTGCGCTTCGTGATCATGGACGAGGTGCACTACCTCGCCGATCGCTTCCGCGGCGCGGTCTGGGAGGAGGTGCTGATCCACCTGCCGCGCGCCGTCAGGCTCGTCGCGCTGAGCGCCACCGTCTCCAACGCGGAGGAGTTCGGCGACTGGCTGCAGGAGGTGCGCGGCGACACCGCCGTCGTCGTCTCGGAGGTTCGGCCAGTCCCGCTCGATCAGCATGTCTACCTGCGCGGCGAGCTCGTGCCGCTGTTCGACTCGCACGGGGGCGGGGGCGTCAACCGTGACCTGCTGCGCCTGCGCCAGGGCGAGGGCGGCGCCCGGGGCCGGGGCCGGGGGCGGAACGGCTCGCGGCGCGAGCAGCAGCGGCCGCCGGCTCGGCCCACGCGCGTCGACCGCGCGCACGTCGTCGACCTGCTCGATCGCACGAACCTGCTGCCCGCGATCTTCTTCATCTTCTCTCGCGCGGGCTGCGAGGCGGCGGTGCAGCAGGTGCGCCGCTCGGGGCTGCGCCTGACCACCGCCGAGGAGCGAGACGAGATCCGCTGGATCGTCGACGAGCGCTGCCGGACGCTGCGCGACGAAGACCTCGACGTGCTGGGGTACTGGCAGTGGCGCGACAACCTCGAGCGGGGGATCGCCGCACACCACGCCGGCCTCCTGCCCGCGTTCAAGGAGGTGGTCGAGGAGCTCTTCCAGCGCAAGCTCGTCAAGGCCGTATTCGCCACCGAGACCCTCGCCCTCGGCATCAACATGCCCGCGCGCACCGTCGTGCTCGAGAAGCTCGAGAAGTTCAACGGCGAGGCGCGCGTGCCCATCACGCCGGGGGAGTACACCCAGCTCACCGGGCGCGCCGGACGACGCGGCATCGACGTCGAGGGTCACGCCGTGATCCAGTGGCACGACTCGCTCGACCCGGAGGCCGTGGCATCCCTCGCCTCGAAGCGCACGTACCCGCTCAACTCGAGCTTCCGCCCCACCTACAACATGGCCGTGAACCTGATCGACCAGTTCGGGCGCGTGCGCGCACGCCAGATTCTCGAGTCGTCGTTCGCGCAGTTTCAGGCCGACCGCGCGGTCGTCGGCCTGGCGCGGCGTGTGCGCGAGCAGGAGACCTCGCTCGAGGGCTACGCCACCGCGATGACGTGCCACCTCGGCGACTTCGGCGAGTACTCGGGCATGCGCCGCGAGCTGAGCGATCTCGAGAAGCTGAACCGCCGCGACGTCACCGCCGGACGCGCCACCCGAGACGCGCGTCTCGCCCAGATCACCTCGCTGCGAAAGCGCCTCTCGCGGCACGCCTGTGACAAGTGCCCCGATCGCGAGCAGCACGCGCGCTGGGCGGAGCGGTACTGGAAGCTGCGGCGCGAGACCGACAGGCTGCGCCGCCAGATCGAGGGACGCACCGGCACCGTCGCGCGCGTGTTCGACCGCGTGCTCGACGTGCTGCGCGCCCTCGACTATGTGCGCATCGATGAGCACGGCGAGGCGAGCCTCACCGCGGCGGGCCGCACCATGCGCCGCATCTACGGCGAGCGCGACCTGCTGGTGGCCGAGTCGCTGCGCCTCGGGCTCTGGAACGACCTCGATGCCGCGGGCCTCGCCGCGCTCGCG
Source organism: Actinomycetes bacterium (assembly GCA_029779645.1). Lineage (GTDB taxonomy): Bacteria > Actinomycetota > Actinomycetes > Actinomycetales > Microbacteriaceae > Microbacterium. The sequence goes on from JAKPAC010000012.1 coordinate 162,372, forward strand.
AGCTGCCTCGTCTACGAGCCGCGACGCGACGAGTCGGCGGGCGAGCACGGGCTCCCGCGCGGCCGGTTCCGCACCGCGCTCGATGCGACCGGCGAGCTCTGGGCGCGCCTCGACGACCTCGAGCGCGACAACCGGCTGCCCGGCTCCGAGCCCCTCGCGCCGGGACTCGCGGCGGCCATGCAGGCGTGGTCGCGCGGCGCCGACCTCGACCGCGTGCTGACGCAGGCAGACATGGCCGCCGGCGATTTCGTGCGCGTGACCAAGCAGACCATCGACCTGCTCGACCAGCTCTCGATCGTCGCCGACGGCGAGGTCGGCCGCACCGCGCGCCAGGCGCTCGACTCGGTACGGCGCGGCATCGTGTCGTACAGCACGGCGTGAGCCGCCCCGGGCCCGGGGCCGCACCGGCCCCTCGTGTGCGCGCAGAGCCCGTCGTGCCGTTCTCCGTCGCGATCTTCGCGGCGGCGGCATCCGGCTTCGTCACCGACCTCGCGTTCCCGGATGTCGGCATCTGGCCGCTCGTGTTCCCGGGCATCGCGCTCATGCTGCTCGCGCTCATCGGCCGCGGCGTCTGGGGCTCGCTCGCGCTCGGCCTCGTGGGCGGCCTCTCGTTCTTCCTCATCCACCTGGCGTTCGTGGCGCGCTATCTCGGCCCCGTGCCGTGGATCGCGCTCGCGGTGCTGGAGGCGCTCATCTTCGCCCTCGGCGCTGTCGGCATCGCGCTCGCGTACCGCTGGATGCCGCGGCCCCGCCCGGCGAGCAGGCTCATTCTGCTGCCGGCCCTCGTCGCCGCGATCTGGGTCACGCGCGAGAGCATCGCCGGAATGCTCCCGTATGGCGGCTTTCCGTGGGGCCGTGCCGGGCTCAGCCAGTCGGCGAGCCCGCTCGCCGATCTCGCCTCGTGGATCGGCATCTCGGGGTTGTCGTTCGTGATCGTGGCCATCGCCGCCTCGGCGATCGAGTGGTTCCGCATGCGCGCGTGGGCCACCCCGCGCACAGCCGCGCTCTCGGCGGTGCCCGCGCTCGGCGCGCTCATCGTCGCGGTGCTGATCCCGCAGTGGGCCACGACGCCCGCCGGAAGCATCACCGTCGCGACCGTGCAGGGCAACGGTCCGGCCGGATACTTCGATCCGCGGGGCCCGGGCGATGTGCTGGCCGCGCAGCTTGCGGCGACCGCCCCGCTGCGCCGAAGCGAGGGCATCGACGTGCTGGTGTGGCCCGAGGGCAGCGTCGACATCGACCCGCTCCGCAGCGCGGCGGTGGCCCGCACGCTCGACTCCCTCGCACGCGATGTGGATGCGCCCATCCTGCTCAACGCGATCACGACGCGCGACGACGAGTACTTCAACACCTCGATGCTGTGGGAGCCGGGCCCCGGCGCGGTCGCCATGTACGACAAGCGCAACCCGGTGCCGTTCGGCGAGTACGTGCCCGATCGCGAATTCTTCGCCGCGCTCGCGCCGGAGCTGATCGGCCTGATCGGCCGCGACTACACCGCGGGCACGAACCCGCCCGTCTTCGACATCGACGGCGCCCTCGTCGGGCTCGCGATCTGCTTCGACGTCATCTACGACCCGCTGATCTGGGAGGGCGCACGCGAGGGCGCGCAGCTGTTCCTCTTCCAGACCAACAACGCCGACTTCCGCGACACCGACGAGAACCAGCAGCAGCTCGCGATCGCGCGCATGCGGGCGATCGAGACCGGGAGATCGGTGGTCAACAGCTCGACGGTGGGCGCGAGCCAGGTCATCGCTCCCGACGGCACCACCCTCGACGCGCTGGAGGCAGACGTCGCGGGGCACATGGTGACCGAGGTCGAGCTGCGTGACGGGCTGACCCCGGCGGTGGTGCTCGGAGGATGGGTGCCCGGCCTGCTCGCGCTCGGCGCGGGCGCCGGGCTCGCGATCGCGGGGTTGCGTCGTCGCGGCCGGTCGGCCGACGCTTCAGGCGCCTAGGCGGTCACGCCTGCAGCGGAGACGAAACACGCCGGCATCCTTGCGGATGCCGGCGTGATCTGAAGCAGCGAACGCTATGCGCCGATCTTCATCTGCTTGGTTGCCGTGCCGCGACGGGCACGCAGGTATTCGAGACGCTCGTCGAGCAGCTCCTGGAGCTCCTCGCGCGTCCGACGCTCGAGGAGCATGTCCCAGTGCGTGCGGGCCACCTTCTCGCCGCTGCGGTCGATGACCACGGGCGCGTCGTTGATCGTGAGCGCGGCCTCCGCGCCGCAGGTGCGGCACTCCCACGCGTCCGGTGCCTCGGCATCGGCCGCGAACATCACCATCGTCACTCGTTCGCACACCGTGCAGGTGTACGCGTGCTCCGTGCGCTCACTAAACACGACGCCGTCTTCGCTCTGTAGGCTCTGGGCGCCGAGTCGCATGCCGCGAAGGTTGCGATCTGCCATGTTGTGGCTCCTCTCAGTCGTATCCAGGTATAACGTCGCCGCCTGTGTGCTTCATCCGAAAGGCCCCATCGCGCCCAAGACTCACAGCAAACACTCAGGCGGCACGAACTCGGTGTGAGGTATACGCGCCTACGGGCGCTCCTCGAAGAGGGTCAGCGCGACGTCGGCGCGGTCGGTGACGATGCCGTCGACCCCCGCGTCCGCCAGGCGGCGCATGGCATCGACCTCGTTGATCGTCCACACGTGCACCTCGACGCCCGCCCGATGCGCCATCGAGATCAGGCGCGGCGTGAGCACGCGCACGGGGCCCTGCCGCTCCGGGATCTGCAGCGCGTCGATGTCGCGAAGCGCCCGCGCCAGCAGCCGGCGCGAGCCCAACCACACCGCCACGAGCACCCTGAGCACGGTCATGCTGCCGGGGGATGCCGCCGGCCTGCGCCGCGCACCCGCCTGCATGACCGCGGCCGTGGCCGCGCGCCGCCGCCGGTCGGCGAACGCGGTGAGCAGCACCCGGTCCGTGTGCGGGGCGATGATCGGGCCGACGGCAGCGGTGGCCGCGTCGGCCTTCACGTCGATGTTGAATCGCGTGCTCGGAAACCGCTCCAGCGCCTCCTCCAGGGTGATCAGCGCGCCGCGCGGCGCCATCAGCGCGCGAAGCTCGGCGACGTCGACCTCCAGCAGCGTTCGCGGGTCGCCCAGCACGCGCCGCAGGTTGTCGTCGTGGAACAGCACCACGACGCCGTCGCGGGTGAGGTGACAGTCCGATTCGACGAACTGCGCACCTGCCGATACCGCATCGGCCACGGCGCGGGCCGAGTTCTCGGCGACACCCACCGCTGCGGCATCCGCCGTCACGAGCCCGCGGTGCGCGAGCACTCGCGGGCGCCGCGCGCCGAGCAGATAGGGATGATCCGACACGCCGAGCCGAGCCAGGCGCTACGTCGTCTCGGGCGACGGGGGAGCGGGGTGCTGCGCGGCGGGCGTCGAGCCGCTGTCTTCGGCCATCCCGGCGGCGGCGATGGCCGCGGCCTCCGCCTCGGCACTGGCCGCGCTTGCGGCGGCGGCCGCCGCCGAATCGCGCGCGCGCCGCGCGACCGGCGCGGCACCGGAAGCGCCAGGCGTGCTCGCGCCGCCCGGGCCCGCGAAGTCGGGGCCGCCGCGACCGGCGAACGCGCCGCCGATGCCCTTGAGCGCCTCGGTCAGCTCGCTGGGGATGATCCAGAGCTTGCTCGACGGGCTGTCGGCTACCTTCGGCAGGGTCTGCAGGTACTGGTACGCGAGCAGCTTGTCGTCGACGCCGCCGACGTGGATGGCGTTGAAGACCGTCTCGATCGCCTCGGCCTCGCCCTGCGCCCGCAGCACGGCAGCCTGCTTGTCGCCCTCCGCGCGCAGGATCTCGGCCTGCCGGGCGCCCTCCGCGGTCAGGATCGCCGACTGCTTGGTGCCCTCCGCGGTGAGGATCACCGCGCGACGGTCGCGCTCCGCGCGCATCTGCTTCTCCATCGAGTCCTGGATCGACAGCGGCGGGTCGATGGCCTTGAGCTCGACACGGCTCACGCGGATGCCCCACTTGCCGGTGGCCTCGTCGAGCACGATGCGCAGCTGGCCGTTGATCTCGTCGCGGCTCGTGAGCGCCTCCTCGAGGTTCAGCCCGCCGACGACGTTGCGGAGCGTCGTCGTCGTGAGCTGCTCGACGGCGCCCAGGTAGTTGCGGATCTCGTAGGTGGCCGCGCGCGCGTCGGTCACCTGGAAGTAGACGACTGTGTCGATCGAGACGACCAGGTTGTCTTCGGTGATCACCGGCTGCGGCGGGAAGGAGACGACCTGCTCGCGCATGTCGATGAGCGGGCGCACCCGGTCGATGAAGGGGACGAGCAGGTTCAGGCCCGGCTCAAGGGTCTTGTGGTAGCGACCGAGCCGCTCGACCACGCCGGCCGTCGCCTGCGGGATGATGCGAATCGACCGCACGATGACGACGATGACGAAGATGAAGACCGCGAGCGCGAGCAGCCATCCGATCGCCGTGGGGATGAAGCTGTCGTTCATGGCGTTTCCGCCTCCTCTGTCTTGGGGTCGGCCGGTGCGACAAATGCCGTGGCCCCGTCGATCGCCGACACCGAGATCACGGTGCCCGGTTCGAGGTCGGCGGCACCCTGCGTGCGCGCCGTCCAGATGTCGCCGTTGCTGAGCTTGACCTGGCCGCCGACGCGGCTCACCGTGATGGTCACCAGGCCGCGAAGGCCGATGAGCGCGGCCACGTTCGACTTCGCGGGGTCTGCGCCGCGGCGCAGGCGGCGCAGCAGCGGTGGCCGCAGGAACAGGATCAGCACCGCTGCGGTGAGGGCCCCGATCACGACCTGGAGCCACAGCTCGGCCCCCAGCAGGTCGGCCACGAGCCCGGCCACGCTGCCCAGCGCGAGCATGAGAAACGTGAACTCGAGGGTGAGCGCCTCGATCGTGAGAAAGAGCAGGATGAGCACCACCCAGCCGATCCACGCGAAATCCTCGATGGCCTGCAGAACCTCCACGGCGCACCTCCCTGTGGGGCAAACCTAGCACCAGGGGTGCGCGCCGGCTCGGCGCCGACCCGGCGATTGCTAGGCTCGAGGGGTCGCGAGAGCGGCCGCCGCGGGCCACCGCGAGTCACCCCGAAGCAGGAGCGCAATCGTGTCAAACCCCCTCACCCCCGGCTCACTCCAAGGCAAGCGCGTGCTCGTCACGGGCTCATCGCGCGGCATCGGCGCAGACACCGTGCGCTACTTCGCCGAGGCGGGCGCCGACATCGTCGTCAACTACCGCAACAAGGGCGCCCGTGCCGAGAAGCTCGGCGCCACCCTGCGCGAGCTCGGCGGCCGCGTCATCGTCGCCGGCGCCGACCTCACCGACCCCGCATCCGTGCAGGGAATGTTCGACACGATCGCCGCCGACTACGGTGGCCTCGACATCCTCGTGCTCAACGCCTCGGGCGGCATGGAGGCAGGCATGGCCGAGGACTACGCGCTGACCCTGAACCGCGACGCGCAGCTGAACGTGCTCGACGCGGCGACGCCCCTGATGGGCGACGGCTCGCGCGTCGTGTTCGTGACCAGCCACCAGGCGCACTTCATTCGCACCGTGCCCACCATGCCCGAGTACGAACAGGTCGCGCTGAGCAAGCGCGCCGGCGAGGATGCCCTGCGCGAGCGGATCCCCGGGCTCGCCGAGCGCGGCATCGGCTTCACGATCGTCTCGGGCGACATGATCGAGGGCACGATCACGGCGACCCTGCTCGAGCGCGCGAACCCCGGTGCGATCTCGTCGCGCAAGGAGGCCGCGGGCAAGCTCTACAACGTCTCGGAGTTCGCGGCCGAGGTGGCGGCCGCCGCGGTCGACCCGGTGCCCGAAGACAACACCCGCCTCGTGGGCGACATCACCGACTTCATCAGCTAGGAGCCGACATGCGCACCGCCGACATCGAGAAGCTCGTCTCCGTCTCCCGTCCGGCGGTCGCGCCCGACGGCTCGTTCGCGATCGCCGCGGTCTCGCACCCGGACGTGCGGGCCAACGCCGACGTCGGGCAGCTCTGGCGCTTCGAGCTGGACGGCGCGCGGCCGCCGCGGCGACTGACGCGCGGCACGGCCGACCGCGCGCCCCGGCTCTCGCCGGACGGCGCCCTGGTCGCGTTCCTGCGCGGCGACGCCAAGGGCAGGCCCCAGCTGCACGTCGCGGCCGCGGACGGCGGCGAGCCCGTGCAGGTGACCGACGAGCCACTGGGTGTGAGCGAGCACTGCTGGTCGCCCGATGGCACCCGCTTCGCCTTCGTCGCGCGCGTGCCCGAGCCGGGCCGCTACGGCTCGGTCGAGGGCTTGGAAGCCGCCGCCGAGGCGCCGCGTCACATCACCGGCCTGCGCTGGCACGCGAATGGGCTCGGCTACATGGCCGACCGTCCCGCACACGTGTTCACGGTGCCCGTGCCGGATGTGCTCGCCGAGCCGCTGTACGTCGCCGCTCCCGCCCTGCGCGAGGAGGGCGATCCCGAGCCCGCGAAGACGGTCGTGCCCGCGGCATCCACCCGCCTGTCCTTCGGAGGCGCCAGCTACGGCGGCGTCGTCTTCTCGGCCGATGGCACCGAGGTGCTTGCGGGGGTGGACGAGATCGAGACGCGCGCGCCCGATCTGCGCACGCGCCTCGTCGCGATCGCCGTCGACGGGGGAGCGCAGCGCGAGATCCTCGACATCGGGGCGAACCTGAGCGTGAACGAGCTTGCGGTGCTGCCCGACGGCGCGGTCGCCCTGCTCGCGTCCGACGCGGGCGCCGGCGGCATCGACTTCGTCGCGCCCGGGGTCGCGCTGTTCCTCCTGCGCGACGGCGTGCCCGAGCGCCTCACCGATCCGGAGGAGCTCGACCTCGGCGAGGTGGGCAGCCACATCGGCACCATCGGAGACGACCTGCTCGTGCAGGACCGACGCCGCGGTCGCGTGCGCCTGCTGCGCGTGACCCGTGGCGGCGAGCTGAGCGAGGTGCTCGGCGGCGACCTCGAGGTGCAGGGGCACGGATCGGCAGGCGACCGAATCGTCGCGGCGGTCGCGACGCCGGAGAGCTTCGGCGAGCTCGTGCTGATCGACGGCGACGGCACCCGCCCGCTCAGCGACTTCGGCGCCGCGCTGCGCGCGACGACGCTGGTATCGCCGCGCGAGGTGACGATCGCCGCGCGCGACGGCTACGAGGTGCACGGCTGGATCGCGACGCCGACGGGGGAGGGCCCGCACCCGGTCCTGCTGAACATCCACGGCGGACCCTTCGCGCAGTACGGCGTGCACGTGTTCGACGAGACCCAGGTGCTCGTCGACGCCGGCTATGCCGTGGTCTACTGCAACCCGAGGGGCTCGGCCGGCTACGGGCGCGCGCACGGTCGCAGCATCCGCGGCGCCATGGGCACGGTCGACTACACCGACGTCATCGACTTCCTCGATGGGGTCGTCGCCGACGACGAATCGCTCGACGGCTCGCGCGTCGGCGTGATGGGCGGCTCGTACGGCGGGTACATGACGGCGTGGGTGATCGCACACGAGCATCGCTTCGCGGGGGCGATCGTCGAACGCGGATTCCTCGACCCCGTGTCGTTCCAGGGCACGAGCGACATCGGCTCGTTCTTCGGCGACGAGTACGTCGGCACCTCGCCCGAGGCGATCCAGGCGCAGAGCCCGATGGCACGTGCCGGCGACGTCTCGACGCCGACCCTCGTGATGCACTCCGAGCTCGACCTCCGCTGCCCCCTCGAGCAGGCGACCCGCTACTACGTCGCGCTCAAGCGCGCCGGGGTCGAGGCCGAGATGCTGATCTTCCCGGGCGAGAACCACGAGCTCAGCCGCGGCGGTCAGCCCCGGCATCGCGTGCAGCGATTCGAGGCGATCCTCGACTGGTGGGCGCGCAGGCTTCCGGTTCGCTGAGGCCACAGCCAAGACGAAGCCGCACAACACGAAGCCGCAGCCCGTCCCGGATGCTTCCGGGTCGAGCTGCGGCTTCGCTGTCGTTCGAGGGAACCGGGCCCCGCGATCAGTCCTTCTTGCCGAAGGTGAAGGCGCGGATGACCTGGACGATGCCGAGGACGATCAGCGAGATGCCCATGAGCAGCCACAGCGCGGCGGCTCCGAGCAGCGGCGAGAACAGCAGCACGATGCCGGCGATGATGCTGATGATGGCGAAGAAGATCGAGAAGCCCTTCGACGCCGCCGCGCTCAGGGTCGTCAGCGCAACGATGCCCTCGATGATCCACATGATGCCGACGAGCACGCCGATGAAGACGGCCAGCCAGAGCGTCGCGGCTCCAAGGTTCATGAAGGCCAGGATGCCCGCGATGATGAAGACGACACCGAGGATCAGGTGCCCGACACGAGCCCACCCGCCCATGGACTTCGAGAAGATGCCGAGTGCGGCATATACGACGCCGCCGACGACGGCGTAGATCGCGATGATGGCGGCCACGACGGCGGCCGTCTTGCTCGGCCAGACGAGAATCAGGATGCCGACGATGACGGCAATGACGCCGCCGATGCCGAGCGCAGTGCGGATGGCGTTGGTGGCGGATCGCTCCGTCGACGCGCTTGCAGTGGACATGGTGGTCACCTTTCCGTGAATCAACTGTGAAGTTGCGCTTCAAGGTTAGGGCACAAGCCGCACCCGCGCCAGGCGCCACCCCGCGGCCGAGCGCGAGCGTGCGGCGCCCGGGCCGTGAGCATGCGGCCATGCGCATACGCACGGCCCGGCCGCCCCTGAGCGTTCGGTGAGAGTTCTCATGTCGGTCGGCGGGGGAGCGGCGGCCTCGAGGTCGGCTGCATAGGCTCGCCCAATGGCGTCCGCACCGATGCACGCACCGACACCGGCAGAGAGCGATGGGGCCGACCGTGTCTGGCGGGCACACACCCTTCGCCTCCGCCGCCGCGTGCTGGGCGCGGTGGGCATCGTGCTCGGCCTGACGATCGCGGCGCTCATCGCGATCTTCGCCATCACCACCTCGTCGGAGGGCGATGTCGCGGTGCTGATCGGCCCGCTCGATTCGCCTGCACTCGCCGGGCTCGGCATCGTCATCGCCTTCATCGCGCTCGGCGTCGGGCTGTGCCTGGTCCCGGTGCGCTGGCCCTGGCTGTTCGTGCTCGTCCCGGCCCGCATCATCGCGGTCGCGGCATCCTGTGCGGCGGCGTTCTTCTGGTGGATGACGACGTCACCCACGGTGACGCCGCTGCTCAGCGACGGCTGCGAGACGGGCTACGTCGTGAAGGAGGACGCGCTGCTGTTCGCCGTGCAGGGCACGGTCTACCGCCAGGACGGACTCCTGGTCACGCGCGTCGCGCAGACCAGCGGCGATGACGCATATCGCGCGTTCGACGACGGGGGCTACACCGTGGCACACGATGGTGACGCGCTGCGCGTCTGGTACAACGTGCACCGAGACCCAGCGGCCCAGCCGGTGGCAGCCGCAGGGGAGCCGTCGTTCGTGCTGCCCGCGCGCACCGACGCCGCCTTCGCCTGCGGGCTCAGCACCGGCGCGCGCACCCCGGAGGCGGTGCCGCCGGCGCCTGCCGCCTATGACGAAGCCGAGCTTCGTGCGGGCGTCAGCGAGATGCTCGCGGCCACCCTTGCCTCGGCCGCGGCACCCGTCGTCGACGCCGGCGGGGTCGAGATCGACCCCGTCGCCATCGCGCCGACCATGAGCGAATGCGAAAGCGGCGGCGTGCGGGCAGGCCTCGGGCTCGAGTTCGCGACCGCCGACAACGCGGCATCCGTGCGAATGATCCTGAGCCTCTGGGATGCCGCTGGGTACGCACCGGACCGCGCGATGCAGACCGACGTTCGCTACAGTGAGCGGCTCCCGGTCCGCAGCATCTCGATCCACGACAAGACGACGATCGACGGGCTCATCCACATGTCGATCCTGTCGGCGTGCTCCTCGGCGGATGAGTAGCCGACGAAGGGCGAGAACCATGACGTCCAGACAAAGCGCCGCGGCGCCCATCGGCCCGATTCTTGCGGCGGTGGGCTGCGCCGTGCCGGCGGTGCTGCTGGCGATGGGCGCCGCGCGTCTGGCGTCGCTGTCCGGGGAGCTGCCGGTCTACGACCCGACGCCCGCAGAGATCGAGACGTGGAACACAGGAAACACGCTGCTCGCGCTCGGCGGGGTCGGCCTGCTCGTGTGGAGTCTGCTCGTCGTACTGCTGCGAGCACGTCTCGCGTTGACCCCGGGGGCGACCGCACTGACCGTCGCCGGCGGCATCGTCGCGAGCGGCCTCGTGGCGGGCGTCGTCTGGATGACCGTGCTCCCGCCGCTCCCCGTGGGGTGATTGCCGATAATGCACATTATGTCAGTTCAGCGCTCGGGCCGGTCTCCTGCACCAGGCGTTGCAGGCGCGCGTACTCCCCGGCCATGCCCGGCTGCGCGATGCGAACGTCGGTCGAGACGCCGCGCGCGATGACGTCGCGCAGGTAGCGTCGGTCCGCCTCGAGGCGAGCCGAAGCGTCGGCGCCCACCGAGCCGTGACCGGGAATGACCAATGCTGCCCGCTGCGCGTACGGCTCCAATGCCGCCAAGCCGCGCAGGTACGCCGTCACGTCGTCCGGGTCGAACGGCAGCGGCAGCTCGACGTCGCTGAGCATGTCGCCGGCGATGAGCACCCGCTGCCGCGGCAGCCACGCGGCCGTGTGCCCGGGCGCATGCGCGTCGTGCACGATCAGCTCTGCGACGATGCCCGGCGGCAGCATCGCCTCGGTGAGCGACGCCGTCGGCGCGACGCGCCCCATCAGCGCCCTTGTGCGCGCCGACGCCCGCTCCCCGAGACCCTCCAGCAGCGCCTCGCGCTCGGTCTCGGCGAGGCGTACCGTGCGCTCAGACGCCCAGCGCGGCGCGGTGCCGAAACGGTCCGACCAGAGCAGGTGATCGTGGTGTGGATGCGTCGCAAGCCCACCGACGACCGTCAGCCCGCGCTCGACGAGGAAGTCGGCGATGGCATCGAGCTCGTCGTCGTGCCACGCCGGATCGATGAGAAAGGCCTCGGTCTCCCCCACCAGAATCGTCGAGTTCGTCTGCATCGTGCGGCTCGTCGAGACCCACACGCCCGCGGCGAGCTCGTGCATCACGATATGCGGCCCGGATGCGGGCGCCGTGCCGCGCACGCCCGCTCCCCCTGCGGCGCACGGGGATCAGCCGAGCGACTCCTTCTCCGGCGTGCGCACCCGTGGCGGGCCCTGCGGATCATATGAACCACCCTCGTTCACCCAGTCTGAGATATCGGCGGCTTCCTCCGGCGAGACCGGCTTGGGCTTCCTGCGCCGGAACCATGAGCCCACTGTCTCCTTGATTTTCGACATGCTCGCACCATAGCAGCGTTGCCGCCAGACCGCACCTAAATACGCTTCTGATCGGGATTTTCTGGGCGACAGGATCGCCGACCCGGACGCCCGGCCACGACAGGCGCCACACCGAGCCCTGAGCGCGACTGTGCCATGGTGGACGCATGCGTGCGGTGATTCTCGGCGGAGCCGGAGCGATCGGCGGCGCCACCGCAGCGCGACTCGCAGACGCCGGCTGGAGGGTCGACGTGACCGGCCGGTCGCCCGAGCACATGCCGCACGAGCTGCGCGATGCCGGCATCCGGTTTCACCGGATCGATCGCTCCGACACCGCGGCCATTGAGCGCCTCATCGGCACAGGTGCCGAGCTGCTCGTCGACCTGCTCGCCTATCGCGCCGACGATGTGCGCGCGCTGCTGCCGGCGCTCAGTTCCGTGCGCTCCCCCGTCATCATCTCCTCGCGCGCGGTCTACGTCGACGCGCAGGGCAACCACATCAACGGCGACCGTCCGCCGCGCTTTCCCACTCCCCTGCCCGAGTCGAACCCGACGCTGCCGCCGGCCGCCGACGACGCCGATCCGCATACCCGCGAGGGGTACGCGCCCTGCAAGGTCGCCGTCGAGCTCGCGGCGCTCGACAGCGGCCTGCCCGTCACCGTGATCCGGCCGTCGAAGGTGCACGGCCCGTGGGCCCGAAACGCCCGCACGACGACATTCGTGGAACGGATGCTGCGCGGCACCGAGCCGATCGCGCTGGCCGGGCTCGGGGCATCCGTTGATCACCTGACCGCGGCCGCGAACACCGCGGCACTCATCGAGACGGTGGCCGGGATGCCGGGAGCCCGCGTCGTGCACAGCGCCGACCCGGACGCCCCGACGGCGCGCCGGATCGTGCGGGCGATCGGCGATGCCCTCGGCTGGCGCGGCGAGCTCGAGCTGCTGGAGGCGACGGAGGCGGGCGACGACGCGGCGCGTGGCGCGCATCCGTGGGCGGCCCCCAACCCGATCGTGCTCGACACCTCCGCGGCACTCGCGCTCGGCTACCGCCCGGCAGCGCTCGGCATCGACCTCATCAAGGACGAGGCGCGGTGGGTCGCCGCGCGGCTGCGCGCGGCTCAGAGGCGCTGAAAGCTCTGCCCGTGCGGCCCGACGAGGGCGACCGGCTCGCCGTCGACAGCCAGGACCATCCGGCCGTGGGCGTCGACGCCCGCCTTGGCCGCGATCTCGGGCAGCACCTGCACGCCCTCGTAGCTGATCCAGGTGACGTTCACCCACTCGTGCTGCATGGCGCGCATCATCGCGACGAACTCGGCGCGGCGCTCGGGCGTCAGGTACGCCAGCACCGCGGAGTGGAAGACGACGACGTGTGCGCCCGCGGGCGCCTGCGCCACGAGCGCTGGAACTCGCTCCACGATGTCGCCGGCGACCAGATGCGGCGGGTCTGCCGCGATGAGCTCGGCCGCCGCGCGAAGACGGACGCGCCGGGCCTCGTGCTCCGGCCAGATCAGCGCCTCGAGCCAGTCGAGCTGCTCCGCGTCGCGCAGATCGATCGGGCGCAGGTCGACGCCCGCGCGCCACACGACGGTGGGCACTCGGGCCGGAATGCTCTCGGCATCGATGCGGCACGGGAGCACGATGGCGCTGCGGCCGCCGGGCGGGTCGAGCTCGACGATCCCGTCGCCGGCGTCGTAGCGGTACCGGTAGCTGTAGCGGTCGGGATAGAGCACGAGCCCTGCGGCGGAGCCCGCCTCGACGAGCGCGAGCCCACCGTGCTCGTCGCCCAGGCGTGCGAGCACCGGCAGCAGCGCCGCGCAGCGCGCCGCCTCGTTGGTCTGGGTCGAGCGCTCCAGCACGACCCGGACCACGTCCTCCCAGTGCTGCGCGAGCCACCCGCGCAGCTGGGCATACGAGCCGAGGGGCGCGCCGAGCCATCGGGATGCCGCGAACACGAGGTTCGGCTGCTGCTTCATGCCGGGCAGCCGCGCGATGCGCTCCGTCATCTCGGCTTCCTCGGCGACACCCATCGCCCACTCGAAGTAGGTCTGAGACACGCCGACGGCCTCGTCCTGCGCGAACTGGCGGTACAAGCTCGAGACGGCATCGTTCATGCGCTCAACCTAGCGCGCCACCGCGCCGCCGATTCAGCGCCTGCGCTCCCGCGCGACCCGACCGTTGTGCGCGAAGATGGCGAAGAAGGCGGCCACCGGCCCGAGCAGCAGGATGACGAGCGGCCAGTACCAGCCGACGAACGCAAGCATGATCGCGCCGAGCACCATGAGGGCCGTTCCGAGCACGCGGAGCCCGATCGAGCCCGGCGGTGCGGCGAGTGGGTTGCGGAAGTGCGGGATGCGCGAGCGCGGGTTGGCCCGGAGCGTCATTCCCAGCGCCCGCTGGAACAGCAGCAGGCCGATCAGCGCCGCCAGCCCACCGATCACGATCATTCCCCGAGCCTAGCTTCGCGCGCGCGGGTGGCACGCCCGGCCCGCGTGATGCGCGGCAGTCTCGTCAGCCGCGCCGGGGCGACGGCGCCGCGATCGGCGGCAGCGGTCGGCTCATCCGGAAGTTCGTCAGCTCGACGCCTTCGATCATCGGGTGCTGCTCGGCCTCGACGACGAAGCCGCGCGCCGCGAAGAACGGCCGCGCCGTGACGCTCACGTTCGCCCAGAGTCGTGTGGCACCGAGGTCGCGCGCCCGCTCGAACACGGCCGCCAAGAGCGCGCTCGCCACGCCGCGCCGCGCGTGGGCGGGCGCGACGAACATCATGTCGATGTATCCCTCGCCGTTGACGTCTGAGAACCCGGCGATCGCACCACCGCGCACCGCGACCAGGCTGGCGCGGGCGAGCATCGAGCGATTCCAGTCGCCGAGGCTGCGTGCGCCCGGTCGTGCCCATGCCGCGATCTGCTCCGGCGCATAGTCGTGGGCGGCGGTGACGGTGACGGCCGCGACGAACACCCCGAGGGTGGCCGACGCGTCGGCAGGGGCGTACGCGCGAACACGGACGGGCGCTGGTGCGAGCTCAGGCATCCACATTCCCCTCGATGAGCCGGTCGCGCACGATCTCGCGGCGCGGTTGCCACGACGTCGCGATACGGCGGCAGTCCCAGCATGCTCCCACACCCAGGACTCTGGGCGCGGCGCTCCGCCTCGCCTAGCCTTGCCACATGCCTCGGGTCATCTATTACACGGCGTCCACGCTCAACGGCTTTCTCGCCGATGCGCACGACTCGCTCGATTGGCTGTTCGTCGTCGAACAGGCGCAGGACGGGTTTCCCGCGTTCATCGAGGGCATCGGCGCGATCGTGCAGGGCTCGACCACCTATGAGTGGGTGCTCGCGCACGAGGACCTGCTCGCTCACCCAGAGAAGTGGCCGGCGTTCTACGGCGCACGGCCCACGTGGGTGTTCACCAGTCGCCGGCTGCCCGGGGTGACCGGCGCGGATGTGCGCTTCGCCGCCGGCTCGGTGCGCGACGCGTGGCCGGCCATCGCCGAAGCCGCCGGTGACCGCGACGTCTGGGTCGTCGGCGGCGGCGACCTCGTCGGCCAGTTCGACGACGCCGGCCTGCTCGACGAGATCCGCATGCAGATCGCACCCGTGACCCTGACGGCCGGGCGGCCGGTGCTGCCCCGCAACATCGACTCGACGCGTCTTCGGCTCGAGGCCGTGGCGCAGAACGGGCAGTTCGCCGAGCTGCAGTATCGCGTGCGGCATCCCGAGTCGGCTGCCGCATCGGGCGCGCGTGGTGCGTGAGCTGCGTCCCACCCGCGCCGCGCTGTGCGTCGCGCGCGACCATCATGCGCGCGGAGGCCGTGACCGAGGGCCACGAGACGCCCCAGCTCTGACCCTCGCAGACTATTCGACCGTGTCGCCCGGCTCCATCCGCCGCCACGTGCCGTACTTGGGCTCGCGGCCGTCGCCGGAGGAGGTGCGCCGCAGGCGGCGCAGCATCCACGGCCCGACGTGCTCGCGGTAGTACTCCCAGCCGCGCGGCCCAGTTGCGGGCAGCGGTGGCATCGACCACCAGGCTGCATCGGCCTCGTGGCCGAGCGCGCCGAGCACGCGGGCGGCGACGCGGTGGTGCCCGCGCGAGTTCATGTGGAGGCGATCCTCAGACCAGTAGCCCGGGGTCGAGAGCTCGCGGTCGGGCCAGTTGAAGGCGCGGATCACGTCGTCGCGGCCGACGAAGCTCTCTTCGACCGCGTCGGAGAGCAGGTCGCCGCGGCGCTGGATCATGCCACTCATCGGCAGCTGCTGCGCCGGGTTCGCACCCGAAAGCAGGATCAGCTGCACGCCCTCCTCGTCGCAGCGGCGCAGCACCTGCTCGAACGCATCGACGATGTGGGTGATCTTCGTGCGCGGTCGGAGCACATCATTGCCGCCGCCGTTGAACGAGAGGTGCGTGGGCTGCAGGGCGAGCGCACGCTCGAGCTGCTCGTTGATGATGGGCCACACGAGCTTGCCGCGAATCGCGAGATTGGCGTAGTCGATGGGCTCCCCGCCCGCATCGGCCCAGCTCTGAGCGACGAGGTCTGCCCAGCCGCGCGTGCGTCCGTCAGGGTGCGAATCGCCAATTCCCTCGGTGAATGAATCGCCGATCGCGACGAATCGAATCTTCTGCACCGCTCTACTTTAGGCGTGCTCGCGCGATGGCTCGCAATATTTCGTTCGGCGCGGGCGCGAGTCGCCCCTACTCCCCCAGCAGCTCGCGCACGCGCGGCGCGACCTCGGTGCCGTAGAGCTCGATGCTGCGCATCATGTGCGCGTGCGAGAGCGTGCCGGTCGAGAACTTCAGATCGAAGCGCTGCGCGCCGAGGGTGCGCATCGTCGATGCGATCTTTCGCGCGACCGTCTCGGGCGAGCCGACGTACGTCGACCCTTCGGGACCGATCTCGTGCAGGAACCGCGCGCGACTGTAGGCCGGCCAGCCCCGCTCGCGGCCGATCGTGTTGTTCATCGCCTCGAAGCCCGCGTAGGCCTCCTCCTGTGCCTGCTCGTCGGTGTCGGCGATGTGGCCCGGCGAGTGCACGCCGATCGGCTGCGGCTGCCCGCCGAACGAGTCGACGGCCCGGTGATACAGGTCCACGAACTGCGCGAATCGCTCCGCGGGGCCGCCGATGATCGCAAGCATCAGGCCGAGGCCGTGACGCGCCGTGCGCACCACCGACTCGGGGCTGCCGCCCACCCCGACCCAGGTCTTCAGCCCGCGCTCGGTCTTGGGGTAGACGTCGGCCGCGTCGAGCGCCGCGCGCGTCGTGCCCCGCCACGTGACCGGCTTCTCGGTGAGCAGCTGCGTGAACAGCTCCAGCTTCTCCTCGAACAGCACCTCGTAGTCGCGCAGGTCGTAGCCGAACAGCGGAAACGACTCGATGAAGGAGCCCCGCCCCAGAATGACCTCGGCGCGGCCGTTCGACACGGCATCCAGCGTCGCGAAGCGCTCGTAGACGCGCACCGGATCATCGCTCGAGAGCACGGTGACGGCGGTGCCGAGGTGGATGCTCTTGGTACGCCCTGCCGCCGCCGCGAGAACGATCTCGGGGCTCGAGATGGCGAACTCGGGGCGATGGTGCTCCCCCACGCCGAAGAATGCGAGGCCCACCTCGTCGGCGAGCACGGCTTCGTCGACGACGTTGCGGATCGTCTCGGCACCCGAGAGCAGTCGGCCTTCGGCGTCGCGCGTGATGTCGCCGAAGGTGTCGAGACCGAGCTCGATGTCGGCGGGATTGATCTGGCTGCTCATGGGCGACGCTCCTTTTTCATTCACCAGAATGTAACGACGCGGCGGCCGCGGCATTCCCGACGCAGTGGTGCACGGATGTGCGCCCGAGACATGCGGGTGGCACCCGTCCCTCGCGCCTCGCCTTTGCCGAGCGTAGGGTGCATGGCATGACGACGCCACACGTCGGCGCAGTGCCAGGCCCCGAATTCGGCGGACGATTCGCCGATCGCACCGACGCGGGCGCACGGCTCGCGCCCCTGGTCGCCTCAAGCGTGGGGCGCGATGCCGTCGCGCTCGGGGTGCCTCGGGGCGGCGTCGTCGTGGCGGCCGTCGTCGCCGAGCGGCTGGGACTGCCGCTCGGTGTCGTCGTGGTGCGCAAGCTCGGGGCCCCGGGGCACGAGGAGTACGCCGTTGGCGCGATCGCCGATGGCGTGCGCGTGCTCGATGCGGAGAGCGTACGGGCGCTGGGGGTTTCGGAAGGCGAGCTCGGCGCGGTGGAGGCGCGGGAGCGCGTCGAACTCGCGCGGCGAGCCGCTCGCTACGTCACGGATGCATCGCGGGATCTGCACGACCGCGAGGTCGTGATCGTCGACGACGGGATCGCGACGGGCTCGACGGCGATTGCCGCGTGCGAGGTCGTCCGTGCGCGCGGCGCATCCCGAATCGTGCTCGCCACACCCGTTGCCCCGGCGTCGTGGCGGCCGCCCGTCGCGGCGGTCGACGAGTATCTCTGCCTCGTGCCGGCGCGAGACTTCTGGGCGGTCGGACAGTTCTACGAGCGGTTCGAGCAGACGACCGATGCCGAGGTCGAGCGGCTGCTGGGAGCGTCACCGCAGGAGTGAGCGCGTGCGGGCCCGCGGCACGGCATCGAGCGGCGGCGGGGCCGGCACTGGTGCCGACGGCCTTCCGCCCTGCTGATCCCCGGGGCGGTCTGATTCCGCGGGGTGGGCTGATTCCCCGGGGCATCGGTCGGATTCCTGAGGCCCTTGGGATTCCGGGCTCCGGCCCGATCCCGGAGCGTCGGCCTGACACCGCGGTGTCAGCCCGCCGAAAGCCGCCGCTTCTCGTGCTCCACGTCGAACGCGGCCGCCGGCCATTGCGGGTTGATGTCCTGCAGCGCGCGAAGCAGCAGCGCCTGCACCGCCAGCCGCGCATACCACTTGCGGTTCGCAGGCACCACGTGCCAGGGCGCGTGCGGCGTCGAGGTGCGGTCGAACACGGCCTGATAGGCAGCCATGTACTGCGGCCACAGCGCGCGCTCGTCGACGTCGCCGGGGCTGTACTTCCAGTGCTTGTCGGGGCGTTCGAGGCGTTCCATGAGCCGCCCGCGCTGCTCGTCGGGCGAGATGTGCAGCATCACCTTCACGATGCGAGTGCCCGCGTCGTGAAGCTCCCGCTCGAACTCGTTGATCGCGCCGTACCGCCGCTCGATCTCGGTCTCGGAGGCGAGGCGGCGCACCTTGCCGATCAGCACGTCCTCGTAGTGCGAGCGGTCGAAGACCCCGATCATGCCGGGCGTGGGCACACGTCCCCGGACGCGCCACAGAAAATCGTGTGAAAGCTCCTCCGACGTCGGCTTCTTGAACGCGGTCAGCATCACGCCCTGCGGGTCGACCGAGCCCACCACGTGCCGGATCACGCCGCCCTTGCCGGCGGTGTCCATCGCCTGCAGCAGCAGGAGCACCGAGGCATTCGACGAGCCGGTGCGCGACTGCGCGTACAGTCGCTCCTGGTACTCGTCGAGCAGTTCGGCGCCGGCGGCGAGATCCTGCGCTCCCTGGGCCTTGCCTGCGGGATGCCCCGGGGCGGCGTCCGCGTCCACCGCCGCCAGCTCGAACCCGGGCCCGACGCGCAGCGTCTCGACGGCATCGACGTTCCAGGCGGCATGGCTGTTCGCGGTCATGTGCCCATCATGGCGCCATATCGCCGGGGAGGCGACCGCGTAGCTGTCGGCGCTCGCGACGCTCAGCCCAGCAGCGTCGCCCGCAGCGTGTCGAGCCCGACGCCGCCCAGATCGAGGGCCCGCTTGTGGAACGCCTTGATGTCGAAGGCGGCGCCCTCGCGGGCGCGCACCTCGTCGCGCACGTTCTCCCACAGCCGCTGGCCGACCTTGTAGCTGGGCGCCTGCCCCGGCCAGCCGAGGTAGCGGTTCACCTCGTAGCGCACGAACGCCTCCGGCATGTTGACGTTGCCCATCATGAACTCGAGCGCGGTGTCGGCATCCCAGATGCCCTCGCCGTCGAGGCGCGGCTTGCCCAGGTGCACGCCGATGTCGAGCACCACGCGCGCCGCGCGCATGCGCTGGCCATCCAGCATCCCAAGCCGGTCCGCCGGGTCGTCCAGGTAGCCGAGCTGCTCCATCAGCCGCTCCGCATACAGCGCCCAGCCCTCGGCGTGCCCCGACGAGCCGGCCAGCAGACGCCGCCAGCTGTTCAGCTGCGCGCGGTTCGCCGTCGCCTGCCCGATCTGCAGGTGATGCCCGGGCACCCCCTCGTGGTAGACGGTGGTGAGCTCACGCCAGGTGTCGAACTCCGTCACGCCCTCAGGCACCGACCACCACATGCGGCCGGGGCGCGAGAAGTCCTCGCTCGGGCCCGTGTAGTAGATCCCGCCCTCCTGCGTCGGCGCGATGAGGCATTCGAGCGTGCGGATCTCTTCCGGAATGTCGAAATGGGTCGCGGCGAGGCCCGCGACCGCGCGGTCGCTCGTCTCCTGCATCCACCGCTGCAGCGCCTCGGTGCCATGGAGCTTGCGCGAGGGATCGTTCTCGAGAAACTCGATCGCCTCGAGCACGGATGCCCCGGGCTTGATCTCGTTGGCGATCGCCTCCTGCTCGGCGACCATGCGCGCAAGCTCCTCGATCCCCCACTCGTACGTCTCGTCGAGGTCGACGGTCGCGCCGAGGAAGCGACGCGACGCGAGCGCGTACATGTCGCGCCCCACGCCGTCACGCTCGCCGGCCACGGGCGCGAGCTCGCCGCGCAGGAACTGCGCGAGCCGGTCATACGCGCCTCGGGCGGCGTCTGCGTTGGCGCCCAGCTCTCGCCGCAGCGCGCCGGGCAGCTCGCCCTCGGCCGGGGATGCCTCGGCGGCGAACGTCGCGAAGAAGCCGTCGTCATCGGTGTACCGGGCGATCTGCGTGATGACCTCCGTCACCTGCCGGCGCGCGGGCACGACGCCCGCGCGGATGCCCTCGCGCAGGGTCTCGACGTAGCCGTCGATCGCCTCGGGCAGCGCCCGCATGCGGCGCGCGATCGTCGTCCAGTCCTCTTCCGTGTCTTTCGGCATCAGATCGTAGACCGAGCGCAGCTGCTGCGCCGGCGACTCGATCACATTGAGGTCGCGCAGGTGCACCTTCGCGTCGTGCTGCTCGAGCATCAGGCCCAGCTCGGACGACAGGTCGGTCTTGGTCACCACGTCGACGTCGTCGACGGGCTCCAGGGCGGCCAGCGCGGCGACCGTGCGTCGCGCCGCCGCGGCGAGGGCGTCGTGGCCCGCCGGCGACTGGTCCGCATGGCGGTCGTTCGCCGCCGTGCGTCCGACGTAGGTGCCGATCTCAGGCATCTGCTCGACGAGGGTGTCGACCCACGCCTCCGCAACCTGATCGATCGCGGTCTGGGGACGCTGCGCACTTGTCATGCTCCGAGCCTACGACCGCCGAGAACGCGCCGCCAATCGCCCGTGTCGGCCGGGTTCGTCGGGTCCCGCTAGTGCGCCGCCTCGTCCCAGTTCGCGCCGCGACCCAGCTGCACGTCGAGCGGCACCGAAAGCTGCGCCGCGCCGGCCATGCGCTCGCGGACGATCCGCTCAGCCGCATCCCACTCCCCCGCGGCGACCTCCACGACGAGCTCATCGTGGATCTGCATGAGCACCCGCGAGCGCAGCCCCTCTGCCCTGATGTCGGCGTCGATGCGGCACAGCGCGATCTTCATGATGTCGGCCGCGCTGCCCTGGATCGGAGCGTTGAGCGCCGCGCGCTCGGCGTTCTCACGCTGCACCCGGTTGGTGCTGTTGATGTCGGGGAACGGGCGACGGCGCCCGAAGATCGTCGTCGTGTAGCCGTCTTCCTTGGCCTGCATGACCGAGCCGCGCAGGTAGTCGCGCACCGCCCCGAACCGCTCGAAGTATCCCGTCATCAGCGCCTTGGCCTCAGCCTGGTCGATGCGCAGCTGCTTCGCGAGGCCGAACGCGCTCAGTCCGTAGACGAGGCCGTACGACATCGCCTTCACCTTGGTGCGCATCGCCGGGGTGACGTCGCCCGTCGCCACGCCGAACACCTGCGCGCCGACATAGCGATGCAGGTCCTCGCCGGCGTTGAACGCCTCGATCAGCCCCGGGTCGCCCGACAGGTGCGCCATGATGCGCATCTCGATCTGCGAGTAGTCGGCGGTGAGCAGCGTCTCGTACCCCTTGCCCACGTGGAACGCGGCGCGGATGCGCCGGCTCTCCTCCGTGCGCACCGGGATGTTCTGCAGGTTCGGATCGGTGCTCGAGATGCGCCCGGTCGTGCTGCCCGTCTGCACGTACGTCGTGTGGATGCGGCCGGTGGCATCGATGGCGGCATCCAGCGTCTCGATGATCTGACGCAGCTTTGTGGCCTCCCGATGCTGCAGCAGCAGGTCGAGGAAGGGATGCGGGTTCGTCTCCTGCAGCTTCACCAGCTCGGCGGCATCGGTCGAGTGCCCCGTCTTCGTCGCCCTCGTCTTGGGCATCTCGAGCTGCGTGAACAGCACCTCCTGGAGCTGCTTGGGCGAGCCGAGGTTCACCTCGCGCCCGATCACCTCGAACGCGCGCTGCTCCAGATCGCTCGCCCGGGCCCCCAGCTCGGCGGAGAAGGTCGAGAGCTGCTCGTGCGAGACCGCCACGCCGGCGAGCTCCATCCGCGCCAGCGCCATGAGCGTCGGCATCTCGATGTCGACGAGCACGCTCAGCGAGCCCTGGTCAAGGTCGTCGCGAAGCGCGTCGGCGACCCGCAGCGCGTACCAGGCATGCAGCGCGGGGCTCGGGTCCTCGGTCTCGGGGATCAGCTGGTTCGGATCTCCCTGCGGCAGCGTCTCGCCGAGGAAGCGGTCCACCAGATCGGCGAGCGTCTTATCGGGCAGCGTCGGGGTGCGCACCCAGCCTGCGATGAGGGTGTCGAACGCGAGTCCGCCGAGCGCGACGCCCGCGCGGCTGAGCGCGCGAACCTGCGGCTTCGCGTCGTGGAAGATCTTCGGCGAGTCGGATGCCAGCCACGCCTCGAACGGGGCGACGTCGACGCTGCCGATCGTCCATGGCAGCTCCACGGCCTCGCTCGCGGTCGCCAGTCCGGCCGACACGATCCTGCCGCCGATCGTGCGCACCTCCACGGCGATGCCCAGCGGGCTCGAGGCCACGGCGCGCACGAGCCAGGCCTCGAGCTCCTCGTCGAGCAGTCCCTGCACGCTCGGCGCGCTGACGGATGCAGCGCTCTCCGCACCCGCGACGCTGCCGGCGTCGATCCCCTCGAGGTCGAGCACGCGCTGCAGCATGGTCTTGAACTCGAGCCGCGCGAACACATCGCGCACGGCGCTGGCGTTCATCGGCTGCACCGCCAGGTCGGCCGGGCCGACGGGGAGCTCGACGTCGTTGACGAGGCGGTTCAGCCGGCGGTTGCGCTCGGCGTTCTCGCGGTGCTCGCGGAGGTTCGCGCCCACGACGCCCTTGATCTCGTCGGCCCGGGCGAGGATCTCCTCCAGCGAGCCGAACTGGTTGATCCACTTGACCGCGGTCTTCTCGCCGACCTTGGGGATCCCGGGCAGGTTGTCGCTCGTCTCGCCGACGAGCGCGGCGATCTCGGGGTACTGCTCCGGCCGCACGCCGTACTTCTCGAACACGGCCTCGGGGTCGTAGCGCTTGAGCTGCGAGACGCCCTGCACCGAGGGATACAGCAGCGTCACGTCGTCGTTGACGAGCTGAATCGTGTCGCGGTCGCCCGAGACGACGAGCACGTTGTAGCCCGCCGCGTCGCCCTGGGCCGCAAGGGTCGCGAGAATGTCGTCTGCCTCGAAGTCCTCCTTCTGCAGGGTGACGATGTTCATCGCCGCGAGCGCCTCCTGCAGGAGCGGGATCTGCCCCTTGAACTCGGCCGGCGTCTCGTTCCGGGTGCCCTTGTACTCGGGGTACTCGCGCGTGCGGAACGACTGGCGCGACATGTCGAACGCGACCGCCATGTGGCTCGGCTTCTCGGCCTTGATCAGGTTGATCAGCATCGCCAGGAAGCCGTGGATCGCGTTGGTGTGCTGGCCGTCGCGCGTGCGAAAGCTCTCCACCGGGAGCGCGAAGAAGGCGCGGTACGCGAGCGAATGCCCGTCGACGATCAGGAGAGTAGGCTTTTCGGAATCCGACACCCCTCAAGCCTACCGGCGGCCCGCGCTCGCCTCGAAGGAGAAATCCCAATGTCGACCGACACCTCCGCGACCCCGACCCCCGTCGAGACGCCTCCCGCGACGAAGCGCTCACACGGTGGCGACCTCGGCGCGCGCATGGGTCTTGAGGTCATCGAGCTGACCGCCGAGCGCGCGGTCGCGACCATGCCGGTCGCCGGCAACACGCAGCCGATGGGCATCATGCACGGCGGCGCATATGTCGTGCTCGGCGAGTCGCTCGGCTCGATGAGCGCCAGCCTGCACGCCGGTCCCGGCCGCTACGCGGTCGGCGTCGACATCAACGCCACGCACACGGGCTCTGCACGCTCCGGCATCGTGACCGGCGTCTGCACACCCGTGCACCTCGGCCGCACGCTCACCGTGCACGAGATCGTCGTCACCGACGAGAGCGGGCGCCGCTGCTCGACCATCCGCATCACCAACATGCTCCTCGACCGCCCGAAGCAGGCCTAGCCCACACGCAGCTGCAACGAGAAACGGCCCGCAATTGCGGGCCGTTTCTCGTGCATCCTGCTCGTCGGTGAGCGGACTAGTCCTTCTTGGGCGCGAGCTGCTCGATGATCGCCTTCGCGACATCCTGCATGGTCAGACGGCGATCCATCGACGCCTTCTGAATCCAGCGGAAGGCCTCGGGCTCGGTCAGGCCCATCTTCTCGTTCAGCAGGCCCTTCGCCCGATCGACGAGCTTGCGGGTCTCGAACCGCTCGACGAGGTCGCCGACCTCCGCCTCGAGCGTGATGATCTGCTGGTAGCGGCTGAGCGCGATCTCGATCGCGGGGAGCAGGTCGTTGGGCGTGAACGGCTTGACCACGTACGCGAGGGCGCCGGCCTCGCTCGCGCGCTCGACCAGCTCCTTCTGACTGAACGCGGTCAGCAGCACGACGGGCGCGATGTGCGCCTTGTTGATGCGCTCGGCGGCGCTGATGCCATCCAGCTGCGGCATCTTCACGTCCATGATCACGAGATCGGGGCGAAGCTCCGTGGCGAGGGCCACAGCGGTCTCGCCGTCACCAGCCTCGCCGACAACCTCGAAGCCGTTGTCACGGAGGATCTCGACGATGTCGAGACGGATCAGCGATTCGTCTTCTGCAACGACGACGCGGCGAGGGGTGGCCGCCGCGGGCGGGATGGTTTCTGGCTCAGTCACCATTGCATCTTACGATATGGTCAATCAGGTACGTACGCCGGTGTGGCGGAATGGTAGACGCGGGGCACTCAAAATGCTTTGCTCGCAAGGGCGTGCGGGTTCGAGTCCCGCCACCGGTACGTGAAAAAGGCCGTCCTCCCGGACGGCCTTTCACGTTCGACGCGGGCTTTCCCGCTCCCGACTCGGCTACGTGCGCGCGGCCGTATACGCCGGCGCGGCGCCGTGCACGGCATCCCCCACCTTGTGCACGCGGATGTCGTTCGTCGAGCCGATGATCCCGGGAGGCGAACCCGAGATCACCACGACCTTGTCGCCCACCTGCGCCTTGCCCGACGCGAGCAGATTCTGGTCGATCTGCAGGTACATCAGGTCGGTGTGCTCGACTCGCTCGACGAGGGTCGTCTGCACGCCCCAGGTGAGCGAGAGCCGCCGACGGATGCCCGGCTCCGGGGTGAAGGCGAGCATCGGGATCTTCGAGCGCAGCCGCGACATCCTGCGCGCCGAGTCTCCCGACTCGGTGAAGATGCACAGGTACTTGGCGCGCACGAAGTCGGCCACCTCGACCGCGGCCATGGTGATCGCCCCGCCCTGCGTGCGCGGCGTCATGTTCAGCGGCGCGATGCGCTCGAGCCCGTGCTCCTCCGTCGAGTCCACGATACGCGCCATGGTCTCGACCACCTGCACCGGGTAGCTGCCCACGCTCGTCTCGCCGCTGAGCATGACCGCGTCGGCGCCGTCGAGCACCGCGTTCGCGACGTCGCTCGTCTCGGCGCGCGTGGGCACCGGGTTGTCGATCATCGACTCGAGCATCTGGGTGGCGACGATGACGGGCTTCGCCATGCGGCGCGCGAACTCGACGGCCTGCTTCTGCACGATCGGCACGGCCTCCAGGGGCAGCTCGACGCCCAGGTCGCCGCGGGCGACCATGATGCCGTCGAACGCGTCGACGATCTCCTCGAGGTGCTCGACCGCCTGCGGCTTCTCGATCTTCGCGATGACCGGGATGCGGCGACCCTCCTCGTCCATGATGAAGTGCACCCGCTGCACGTCCTGCGCGTCACGCACGAACGAGAGCGCGATCAGGTCGGCGCCGATGCGCAGCGCCCAGCGCAGGTCGTCTTCGTCCTTCGCGCTCAGCGCGGGCACGTTCACGGCGACGCCGGGCAGATTGATGCCCTTGTTGTCCGAGACGTTGCCCGCCACGACCACCCGGGTCGTGACGACCGTGTCGTCGGCCGACATCACCTCGACGCGGACCCGGCCGTCGTCGATGAGGAGGAAGTCGCCCGGCTTCACGTCGTTCGGCAGGCCCTTGAACGTCGTCGAGACGATCTCCTTCGTGCCGAGGATGTCATCCGTCGTGATCTTGAACGTGTCGCCGACCTCGAGAAAATGCGGGCCCGCCGCGAACTTGCCGAGACGGATCTTTGGGCCCTGGAGGTCGACGAGCACCGCGACCGAGCGACCGGCATCCTCGGCAGCCTTGCGCACATGCGCGTAGCTGAGCTCGTGCACCGAGTGCTCGCCGTGGCTGAGGTTCAGGCGCGCCACATCGACGCCGGCATCGATGATCGCTCGCACCGTGGCGAAGGTCGAGGTTGCGGGACCGAGTGTGGCGACGATTTTCGCGCGTCTCATGGCGATGCTCCAGTGGTGACTCCAGGGGGATGCGCGGATGTCGGCGCCACTGCGCCGGCGCATCCGCGCCTCCCCCAAGCCTACGCGGGGTGCAGCCCGATGGCGACGTCGCCGGGCGCAACGGGAGCCGGAAGCTCCGATGAACCCATGAGGAACGCATCCACCCTCGCCGCGGCCGCGCGGCCCTCGGCGATCGCCCACACGATGAGCGACTGGCCGCGGCCCGCGTCGCCGGCGACGAACATGCCGGACTCGCTCGCGGCGTAGTGCGCGTCGCGCTCGAGCGTGCCGCGCGAGGTGAATCGCACCCCGAGCTGCTCCTCCAGCCCCTGCCGCTCCGGACCGGTGAAACCCATCGCGATCAGCACAAGATCAGCGGGGATCTCGCGCTCGGTACCGCTCTTGGGCACGCGTCGACCGTCCACGTACTCGGTCTCGGCCACGCGCAGCGCACGCACGCGGCCAGCCTCGTCGGCGAGGAACTCGACGGTCGAGGCGAGGTACACCCGCTCGCCGCCCTCCTCGTGCGCAGACTGCACCTCGAACAGGTTCGGCATCGTCGGCCACGGCTGCGCGTCGGTTCGCGATTGCGGAGGCTGCGTGCCGATCGCCAGGTTTGTGACGCTCCGTGCACCCTGTCGGTGCGCCGTGCCGATGCAGTCCGCGCCGGTGTCGCCACCGCCGATCACCACGACATGCTTGCCCGTGGCCGAGATCTGCTCGGGAACCTCGTCGCCCGCGACCGCGCGATTCGAGTCGACGAGATACTCCATCGCGAAGTGCACCCCCGGCAGGTCGCGTCCCGGGATCGCGATGTCGCGAGGCACGGTCGCCCCGGTCGCGATCACCACGGCGTCGTAGCGCGAGCGCAGCTCCGCCCACGTGATGTCGACCCCGATGTGCACGCCCTCGCGAAAGCGCGTGCCCTCGGCGCGCATCTGGCGCAGCCGCGCCGCGATGTGCTCCTTCTCCATCTTGAAGTCGGGGATCCCGTAGCGAAGCAGGCCGCCGATGCGATCGTCGCGCTCGAACACGGCGACGGTGTGCCCGGCGCGGGTGAGCTGCTGCGCGGCGGCGAGCCCGGCCGGGCCGGAGCCCACGATCGCCACGGTCTTGCCGGTCATGCGCGCGGGCGGCTCGGGCTCGATCCAGCCCTTCGCGAACGCCTCGTCGGCGATCGACACCTCGATCTGCTTGATCGTGACGGCCGGCTGGTTGATCCCGAGCACGCACGAGCTCTCGCACGGGGCCGGGCACAGCCGACCGGTGAACTCCGGGAAGTTGTTCGTGGCGTGCAGCCGTTCGCTCGCCTCGCGCCCCTCACCGCGTCGGGTGAGGTCGTTCCACTCGGGGATGAGGTTGCCCAGCGGGCATCCCTTGTGACAGAACGGGATGCCGCAGTCCATGCACCTGCTCGCCTGTCGGCGAAGCACCGCCTGGTCGCCCGGCTCGTACACCTCCTTCCAGTCCATGATTCGCACGGGCACGGGGCGGCGAGCGGGCAGCTCGCGTTCCGTCACCTTCAGAAAGCCTCTTGGATCAGCCACCGGTCACCTCCAGAATTCGGTTCCACACTCGTTCGCCGTCGGGGTCGATCCCCTCGGCGACGGCCTCGCGACGGGCACCCTGCACCGCCGCGTAATCGCGGGGCAGCACCCGCACGAACTCGCCCACGGCCTCGGCGAACGATGCCAGGAGCCCGGCGGCCACCGCCGAGCCCGTCTCGCGCTCGTGCTCGACGAGCAGCCCGTGCAGCAGCGCCGCATCCGCCTCATCGAGCTCGCCCAGCAGGAGCTCGCCCGCACCGAGCGCCTCGCGGTTCACCTTCGCCGCGTCGAGGCGGTGCACGTACGCGGTGCCGCCCGACATGCCGGCGCCGAGGTTTCGGCCCGTCGGGCCGAGAATCACCGCGACGCCGCCGGTCATGTATTCGAGCGCGTGGTCGCCCACGCCCTCGGCGACAGCCGTCGCGCCCGAGTTGCGGACGAGGAAGCGCTCGCCGACCACGCCCGAGAGGAACATGCTGCCGCTCGTCGCGCCGTAGCCGATCACGTTGCCGGCGATGACGTTCTCGGCGGCGACGAAGTCGGCGCCGCGCGGCGCGCGAATCGCGATGCGTCCGCCCGACAGGCCCTTGCCGACGTAGTCGTTGGCGTCGCCCTCGAGCCGCAGCGTGATGCCGCGCGGCAGGAACGCGCCCAGCGACTGCCCGGACGAGCCGGTCAGCTGCAGGGTGATCGAGTCGTCCGGCATCCCCGCCTCGCCGTGGGCGCGGGTGACCCGGTAGCCGAGCATCGTGCCGACCGCACGGGCGGTGTTGCGCACGGGCAGGTCGAAGCTGATGGTCGCGGCCCCGTGGCGCGCCTCGCGAATCACGTCTTCGGCGGCCGCGATCAGCGGCGTGTCGAAGTGCTCATGCAGCTCGTGCTCCTGCCCGCGAGCGTTGCGTCGCGGCTCGTCGGGCCCGAACGCCGGACCCTCGAGCATCGGCGCCAGGTCAAGCCCGCTCGCCTTCCAGTGCTCCACGGCGCCGTTGACATCGAGCACCTCGCTGCGCCCGATCGCCTCGTCGAGCGAGCGGAAGCCCAGCTCGGCGAGGTGCTCGCGCACCTCCTGCGCGAGGAACTCGAAGAAGTTCACGACGAACTCGGGCTTGCCCGTGAATCGCTGGCGCAGCAGCGGGTTCTGGGTGGCGACGCCGACGGGGCAGGTGTCGAGGTGGCACACGCGCATCATGATGCATCCCGAGACCACCAGCGGTGCCGTCGCGAAGCCGAACTCCTCGGCCCCCAGCAGCGCCGCGATCACGACGTCGCGGCCGGTCTTCAGCTGGCCGTCGACCTGCAGCACCACCCGGTCGCGCATCCCGTTGAGCATCAGCGTCTGCTGGGTCTCGGCGAGCCCCAGCTCCCAGGGCGTGCCCGCGTGCTTGAGCGAGTTGAGCGGGCTCGCCCCCGTGCCGCCGTCGTGGCCGGAGACGAGGATCACGTCGCTCAGCGCCTTGGCCACGCCCGCCGCGACCGCGCCGATGCCCGACTGGCTCACCAGCTTGGTGTTGATGCGCGCCTGCGGGTTGGCGCGCTTGAGGTCGAAGATCAGCTGCTTGAGGTCTTCGATCGAGTAGATGTCGTGGTGCGGGGGCGGCGAGATGAGCCCGACGCCCGGAGTCGCGTGGCGCGTGCGGGCGACCCAGGGGTAGACCTTGCCCGGCGGCAGCTGCCCGCCCTCGCCGGGCTTCGCGCCCTGCGCGAGCTTGATCTGCACATCGTCCGCCGTGGCGAGGTAGTGGCTGGTCACGCCGAACCGGCCCGAGGCCACCTGCTTGATGGCGCTGCGCCGCGCCGGGTCCTCCAGGCGCTCCGGGTCTTCGCCGCCCTCCCCCGAGTTCGACTTCGCGCCGAGCGAGTTCATGGCGATCGCGAGCGTCTCGTGCGCCTCCTGCGAGATGGAGCCGTAGCTCATGGCCCCGGTTGAGAAGCGCCTGACGATGGATGCCACCGGCTCGACCTCGTCGATCGGCACCGGTCGGCGCATCCCGTGCCGGAACCGGAACAGGCCGCGCAGCGTCTTGAGCTCGGCCGCCTGCTCGTCGACCAGCGCCGTGTACTCGCGGAAGATGTCGTAGCGGCGGGTGCGGGTGGAGTGCTGGAGGCGGAAGACCGTGTCGGGGTTGAACAGGTGCGGCGGGCCCTCGCGGCGCCACTGGTACTCGCCGCCGTTCCAGAGCCGCTCGTGGGCGCGCACCGCCTCGTCCTGCGGGTAGGCGTGATCGTGGCGGGCCTGATTCTCGGCCGCCACCTCGTCGATGCCGATGCCGCCGAGCTTGGTCTCGGTGCCGGTGAAGTAGGCGTCGATGAACGCCTGCGAGAGGCCGATCGCCTCGAAGGTCTGTGCCCCGGCGTACGAGGCGACGGTCGAGATGCCCATCTTCGACATGATCTTCAGCACGCCCTTGCCGAGCGCGTAGATCAGGTTGCGCACCGCCCGCTCCGGCGTGATGTCGACGATCGCGCCGGTGCGCACCAGGTGCTCGACGCTCTCCATCGCGAGGTAGGGGTTGACGGCGGATGCGCCGTAGCCGATGAGCGTCGCGACGTGATGCACCTCGCGCACGTCGCCGGCCTCCACGACGAGGCTGACCTTCGTGCGGTTCTCGCCCCGGATGAGGTGGTGATGGACCGCGGAGACCATCAGCAGCGATGGGATGGGCACGAGGTCCTTGTTCGAGTCGCGATCGGAGAGCACCACGTACTCGACGCCGGACGCAATTGCGCGGTCGACCTCGGCGCACATCTCGCGCAGGCGCGCCTGCATCGTGCCAGGGCCCGCGTCGAAGTGGTAGAGGCCGCGGATCGTGATCGAGGAGCGCCCCGGCACCGTGCGACCGATGTGCTGGATCTTCGCCAGCTCGTCGTTGTCGATCACGGGAAACTCGAGCGTGACGCCCCTGGCGTGCCCCGGGCCCTCGGCGAGCAGGTTGCGGGTGGGGCCGAGCGCCAGCGCCAGCGAGGTCACGACCTCCTCGCGGATCGCATCCAGCGGCGGGTTCGTCACCTGCGCGAACTGCTGGGTGAAGTAGTCGAACAGGAGCCTCGGCCGCTCGCTGAGCACGGCGATCGGGGTGTCGCTGCCCATCGCGCCGAGCGGCTCGGCGCCGTGCTGACCCATCGGGGTGAGCAGGATGCGCACCTCCTCCTCGGTGTAGCCGAAGGTGCGCTGGCGCCGGGTGATGGATGCCGCGGGGTGCACGATGTGCTCACGCTCCGGCAGCTCCGCGAGGCGAATCCGGCCGTCGTCGAGCCAGGCCTGCCAGGGCGACATGGTCGCGAGCTCGCGCTTGACCTCCTCGTCGCTGATGATGCGGCCCGCGGCGGTGTCGATCAGCAGCATCTTTCCCGGCTGGAGCCGCCCGCGACGCGCGATGCGCTCCGGCTCGAAGTCGAGCACCCCGCTCTCGCTCGCGATCACGATCAGCCCATCGTGCGTCTCGGTCCAGCGTCCGGGCCGCAGCCCATTGCGGTCGAGCGTCGCGCCCACGAGCGTCCCGTCGGTGAACGTGAGGGCGGCCGGGCCGTCCCACGGCTCCATCTGCATGCCGTGGTACTCGTAGAACGCGCGCAGTGCCGGGTCCATGCCCTCCTGCTTCTCGTACGCCTCGGGCACCATCATCATGATCGCGTGCGGCAGGCTCCGCCCGCTGAGCGTGAGCAGCTCGAGCACCTCGTCGAAGGAGGCCGAGTCGCTCGCGCCGGGCGTGCAGATCGGCAGCAGCGGCCGGATGTCGCCCAGCAGATCGGACGCGAGCTGCGACTGGCGCGCGCGCATCCAGTTGCGGTTGCCGCTGACGGTGTTGATCTCGCCGTTGTGGGCGAGCATGCGCAGCGGCTGCGCGAGCGCCCACGACGGGAAGGTGTTGGTCGAGAACCGCGAGTGCACCACGGCGAGGGCGCTGATCAGGCGCGGGTCGCTCAGGTCGGGGAAGAACGGCTCGAGCTGGTGCGTCGTGAGCATGCCCTTGTAGCCGAGGGTGCGCGCCGAGAGGGAAACAAAATACGCGCCGAGCTGATGCTCGGCGCGTTTGCGCAGACGGAAGGTGCGGCGGTCGAGCTCGACCCCCGCCAGCGCCGGCGTGAAGCTGGTGCCGGGTCGCGCGATGAACAGCTGCTCGAAGGCGGGTCGCGCGTCGCGCGCGAGCGTGCCGAGGTGCTGCTCGTTGGTCGGGACCGCACGCCAGCCGAGCACGGTGAGCCCCTCGTCTTCGGCGATCGCCGCGATCTCGCGCTTCATGGTCTCGCGCGCCGCGCGCTCGAGCGGCAGGAATGCCATGCCCGCGGCGTACTCGCCGCGCGGCGGCAGCGCGAAGCCCGCGACTGCGCGCAGGAACTCGTCGGGCATCTGGGTCAGGATGCCGGCGCCGTCACCCGTGCCGGCGTCGGCGCCGATCGCCCCGCGGTGCTCGAGGTTGCGCAGCGCGGTGAGCGCGGCATCCACGATGTCGCGGCCAGGGGTGCCGCGGAGCGTCGCCACCACGGCGAGGCCGCAGGCGTCCTTCTCGAAGGCCGGGTTGTACAGGCCTTGGCGGGCCGGAAAGCCCGGTGGTGCTGATTTCAGGGAGCGGAGTGTCATCGCGACCGTCCTCACTTGATTTCGCTGTGGGACGTCGTCGGCCCGTGGCAATTGGCATGAACTTGCAACTGCACCGGGGCGACGCGCGCGGGGTCTCGCGCCTACTTCGTGATTGCGGCTCTGCTCGTGGCTGCGGCCTTCAGCGCACCCGCCGGGGGCTCGCTCAGATCAACGAAGTCGGATTCGCTGTTTTGCGAGTGTACACCAGCCGGAGCGCCGTCCCAGCCACGGCCGGGACGATAGGGGCTCGGCTCGAGCCCCGGGTGGCGCCGCTTCTGCACGACGAAGATCACGAGTCCCAGCGCGATCGAGAGGATCGACCACCAGACGTTCACGCGCAGGCCCAGGAAGATCTCGGTCGGGTCGATGCGGATCGACTCCCACACCACGCGGCCGGCGCTGTACCAGATCAGGTACAGGGCGAACAGGCGGCCCCACTGCAGGCGGATGAACTTCTGCCCGGCCCACAGCAGCACCGCGGCGCCCAGCAGGTTCCAGATCACCTCGTAGAGGAAGGTGGGGTGAAACAGCGTGCCGGCCGGCAGCCCGGGCGGCCACGCCGGGTTGTCGCGGTCGATCTCGAGGCCCCACGGCAGCGTCGTGGGAAGGCCGAACAGCTCCTGGTTGAACCAGTTGCCGAAGCGTCCGAGCGCCTGCGCGATGAGCATGCCCGGCGCGAGCGCGTCGGCGAAGCTCCAGAAGCGGATCCCGCTCCAGCGGCAGCCCAGCCACGCGCCGATGGCGCCGCCGATGAGGGCGCCGTAGATCGCGATGCCGCCCTCCCAGATGCGGAAGATCGCGAAGAAATCGGTGCCCGGGCCGAAGTAGAACGCCGGGTGGGTGAGCACGTGGAAGATGCGGGCGCCGATGATCGCGAGCGGGATCGCGAGCAGGATGATGTCGATGACGATCCACGGCTCGGCACCGCGCTTGGTCAGCCGCGCGTTGGTGAGGAACGTCGCGACGATGATGCCGACGATGATGCACAGCGCGTAGATGTAGATCCGCAGGGGGCCGATGTCGAAGTAGCTGACATCTGGGCTCGGGATGCTCGCGATTACCTGCAGTGCGGCGTTCATCATCGTTCGATCATCCTTGCTG
This sequence comes from Actinomycetes bacterium, assembly GCA_029779645.1. GTDB lineage: Bacteria > Actinomycetota > Actinomycetes > Actinomycetales > Microbacteriaceae > Microbacterium. The sequence continues at coordinate 195,738 of JAKPAC010000012.1, forward strand.
AAGAGTTCGGAGCGTCGTGTGCTCCCTGAAGTCTAGTTCGAGTCTGACGGGCTCAGTGGGAGCGCGCCGCACCCTGGGCAAGCTCGCGGGCCGTTCGGGCGATGCCCTCGACGCCCCCGTCGCGCAGCGCGCGCACGAGCGCGGTGCCGATGATCGCGCCGTCGGCGTACTCGAGCACGCCGGCGACATGGTCGGCGGTCGAGATGCCGATTCCGACGCAGGCGCGCGCCGCGCCGTGCTCGCGCAGCCGCCCGACGAGCGTGCGGGCGTTGGCGTCGAGGGTCGCTCGCTCGCCGGTGATGCCCATCGTCGACACGGTGTAGATGAAGCCCGTCGAAGCCTCGGTGATCATCGCGAGGCGCTCGTCGCTGGAGGTCGGCGCCGCGAGGAACACGCGGTCGAGGCCCGTGCGCTCAGACGCGGCGATCCATTCCTGCGCCGCCTCGGGCGTGATGTCGGGTGTGATCAGCCCGGCGCCGCCGGCCGCCTTCAGGTCGTCGGCGAAGCGGTCGACGCCGTACTGGATGATCGGATTCCAGTAGCTCATCACGAGGATCGGGGCATCCACGCGCGCCGAGATCTCGCGCACCGCCGTGAACAGGTCGCGCAGCCTGAAGCCGGCGGCCAGGGCGGCCTGGGTGGCCTGCTGGATGATCTCGCCGTCCATGACGGGGTCGGAGTACGGCGGGCCGAGCTCGAGGATGTCGAAGCCGTTCTCGACCACGGCGACCGCCGCGTCGATGCTCGTCTGCAGATCGGGGAAGCCCACGGGCAGGTACCCGACGAGGGCGCCCTTGCGCCGCTCGGCCGCCCCGGCCAGCGCGGCCTCGGTGCGTGCGCTCATGCGCCCTCCTCGCTCGGCGTGTCGTACAGCTTGAAGTACCGCGCGGCGGTGTCCATGTCTTTGTCGCCGCGGCCCGAGAGGCACACCACGATCGTCGCCTCGGCGCCGAGCTCCTGGCCGATCCGGAGCGCGCCGGCCAGCGCGTGCGCCGACTCGATCGCGGGGATGATGCCCTCGGTGCGCGACAGCAGGCGCAGCGCCTGCATGGCCTCGTCGTCCGTGGCCGGGATGTACTGCGCGCGGCCGATCGACGCCAGCCACGCGTGCTCAGGCCCGACGCCCGGATAGTCGAGCCCCGCCGAGATCGAGTGCGACTCGATCGTCTGCCCGTCCTCGTCCTGGAGCACGAACGTGCGGGCGCCGTGCAGCACGCCGGGGCGGCCGCGCTCGATGGATGCCGCGTGGCGCGCCGTGTCGACGCCGTCGCCGGCCGCCTCCACGCCGTAGAGCCGCACGCCCTCGTCATCGAGGAACGCGTCGAACATGCCGATCGCGTTCGAGCCGCCGCCGATGCACGCGAGCACCGCGTCCGGGAGCGAGCCGGTGCGCTCGACGATCTGGCCGCGCGCCTCCTCGCCGATGATCTTCTGGAAGTCGCGGACCATGGCGGGGAACGGGTGCGGGCCGGCTGCCGTGCCGAAGATGTAGTTGGTCGTCTCGACCGAGGCGACCCAGTCGCGGTAGGCGTCGTTGATCGCGTCCTTCAGGGTGCGCGAACCGGTCGAGACCGCCTTCACCTCCGCGCCGAGCAGTCGCATCCGGGCCACGTTCAGGGCCTGGCGCTCGGTGTCGACCTCGCCCATGTAGATCGTGCAGTCGAGGCCGAACAGTGCGGCCGCGGTGGCCGTGGCCACGCCGTGCTGGCCCGCGCCGGTCTCGGCGATGACGCGCGTCTTGCCGAGCCGCTTGGTCAGCAGCGCCTGCCCGAGCACGTTGTTGATCTTGTGCGAGCCGGTGTGGTTGAGGTCCTCGCGCTTGAGGAACACTCGCGCGCCGCCGGCGTGCGCGGCGAAGCGCGGCACCTCGGTGAACGCGGACGGGCGACCCGCGTAGTCGTGCAGCAGCGCCGCGAGCTCGGCCTGGAACGCGGGATCGACGATCGCGCTCTCGTACACCGCGGTCAGCTCGTCGATCGCAGCGATCAGCGACTCGGGCATGTACCGCCCGCCGAACTCGCCGAAGAACGGGCCTTTCACCTCACGCAGGCTCATGCGAGCGCGCCTCCTGGAAGCTCGAATCGGGATGCCTCGATGAACGAGGTCAGCGTGGCGACCGGGTCGCTCGTCACCAGCGCCTCGCCGATGAGCACGACATCCGCGCCGGAGCGGCGATAGTGCACGACATCGTCGACGCCAAGCACCGCGGACTCGGCGATCTTGATCACGCCGGCCGGGATGCGCTCAGCGAGGCGGCCGAACAGATCGCGATCGAGGTTGAAGGTGTTGAGGTCGCGGGCGTTGACGCCGATGAGCTGGGCACCGAGGTCGATCGCGCGTGCGAGCTCCTCGGCGCTGTGCGTCTCGACCAGCGGGGTCATGCCCAGCTCGAGGATGAGCTCGTACAGCTCGACCAGCAGCGGCTGCTCGAGCGCGGCCACGATGAGCAGCACCAGATCGGCACCCGCGGCCCGCGCCTCGAACACCTGGTAGCGCGTGGCGATGAAGTCTTTGCGCAGCACGGGGATGTCGACCGCGGCGCGCACGGCCTCGAGGTCGGCCAGGCTGCCCTTGAATCTGCGACCCTCGGTGAGCACGCTCACCGTGCTCGCGCCGCCGATCTCGTACAGTCGTGCCAGCTGCGCCGGGTCGGCGATCTCGGCGAGGTCGCCGCGCGAGGGGCTCGCCCGCTTGACCTCGGCGATCACCTTCACGGCCTCGCCGGGGGCGAGCGCACGCAGGGCGTCTCGCGCGGCGGGCCTGGCAAGCGCCTCACGCTCGAGCGTCGCGAGCGGCTTGCGCGCCTCTCGCGACTGTGCATCCTGCACCGCGCCGGCCGTCAGGTCGGCGAGCACGATCAGTGTGCCTTCGCTGAAACCTTGCTGCCGCCAACGCCGTAGCCGACGAGCTTCAGCACCCAGCCGACGAGCAGTCCCACCACGAGCAGGGCCGCGGAGCCGTACACCACGGCGGGCGCGTCCAGGAAGAAGGCAACCGTGCCGATGGCGAAGGCGAGCAGCATGATCGTCACCGCGATCCACGCTGCGGGCGAGTGGCCGTGACCGGGGTCTGCGATGGGGTTGCTCATGTTGCTCCTTCGATGGTTCAGGGACAGTCTAGCGGGCCGGGGGTGGGGTGTTTACATCGTCCACGCCGGTCGGGTCGATGCCCTTCGACAGCCCGTCCCAGCCGTCGATCGCATCCACCGGGCCGGCACCGCGCTGGGCCGACGCCTCCGACGCGGCGAAGCGCCGTCCGCTGCTGCGCCAGTGTCGGGCCGAGACGACGATGAAGATGCCGAACAGCGCGATCACCACCGCCGCGACGAGGGTGACGACCCCCCACGCGGTGGGGGTGATCCGGGCCACGAGCGTGCGAATCGACTCGTTCCCGCTGATGAAGGTCGCCTCGGTCACCGTCGACGCGATGGCGGTGATCGGCGTCGCCAATGCGAGGGGCGCGGTCATCGCAGTGAGCACGCCGCCGATCGCGAGCGTGAGCACGCCGAACACGATCCGCAGCACCGGACCGACGATCGCGAGCGCCGCGGCCAGGGCGAGCGCGGCCAGCGACAGCGGCGCGAGCACCGGCAGCGCCGCCGCACCCGAGACCTCGAGCGGGTGCTCGGTCACCTCGTGCAGCTCGACGAAGTACCACGGCTGCGTCGACGCGATCAGCCCGACGGCGCCCATGAGCAGCACGCCGAGCACCGCGATCATCCGGCCGCGAGCCAGGCCGTGCCTGCGTTCCTCTGCGCTCATTGCATCCTCTGCATTCGTTCCGTGCTCCGCGCCGCGGTCAGCGGTCGTTCATTCGACTCGGCGCAGGCTGTTGGCAATCGCGATCGCGCGCAGCGGCGCGGCGGCCTTGTTGATCGCCTCCTGCTGCTCGGTCGCGGCCACGGACTGCGCGACGATCCCGGCACCGGCCTGCACCGATGCCGTGTTGCCGACGACGGTCGCCGTGCGGATCGCGATGGCGAGATCGGCGTCGCCCGAGAACGAGAAGTAGCCGACCACTCCCCCGTACACGCCGCGGGCGGCGGGCTCCAGCTGGTCGATGAGCTCGAGCGCGCGCGGCTTCGGCGCACCCGAGAGGGTGCCGGCCGGGAAGGTGGCGCGGAACACGTCGACTGGCGTGACGCCGGGCCGCAGCTCGGCCTCGACCGTCGAGACGATGTGCATCACGTGGCTGAAGCGCTCGATCCGCATGTGCTCCGTGACCGTGACCGTGTCGGCCCGGGCCACCGTGGCGAGGTCGTCACGGGCGAGCTCCACGAGCATCTCGTGCTCGGCGCGCTCCTTGGGGTCGGCGAGCAGCTCGGCGGCGAGGGCGCTGTCGTGCTCGGGGGTCTCGCCTCGCGGCCGCGAGCCCGCGATCGGATGCGTGCGGGCCCGCCCGGCCGAGATGCGCACCAGCGCCTCGGGCGACGAGCCGACCACGTGGTAGCCGCGGCCCTGGAGGTCCTGCAGGTTCAGCAGGTACATGTACGGGCTTGGGTTGAGCGTTCGCAGGACCCGGTAGACGTCGAGCGGGGAGGCCGTCACCTCGGTGTCGAAGCGCTGCGAGATCACGACCTGGGCGACCTCACCGGCATCCACGTGCGCCTTCGCGCGATCGACCGCCGCCATGTACTCGGCCGCGGAGGTGCGTGCCGTGAAGGCCGGCGCCGCGTCGACGTCGAGCCGCTCGAGCACCGCCTCGGCGGGCGCCGCCAGCCGCGCCTGCAGGCTGTCGAGGCGCGCCTGGGCGTCGGCCCAGAGCACGTCGCCGTCGTGGGTGTCGTCGTTGAGCGCGTTCGCGACCAGGTGCACCATGCCCTGGGCGTGATCGATGGCGACCAGGTCGGCGACGAACGCGAGGGCCTGGCCGGGCACCGCGATCTCTGCGGGCGGGCCGTCGTCGAGCGGGACGATCTGCCGCACCGCATCCCAGCCGATGAACCCGACGAGCCCGCCGGTGAGCGGCAGGGCGTGCCGCCGAGCCTCCGCCGCCGTGGCCGGCGCGCTCCAGCGCTCGTGCAGCGTGCGAATGGCGTCGAGCGGAGCGAGCGGCTGCTCGGTCCCCAGCGCGCGGACGCTCGCGAGGCCGAGGTCGACCCACGCGGCTGCGGGCCCGTCCTGCGTCAGCAGGCCGAACGCGGCCGCGCCCACGAAGCTGTATCGCGACCAGACGCCGTGCTCGGCGGACTCGAGCAGGAAGGTCCCGGCGCCGCCCTGCGCGACCTTGCGGTAGACGCCGAGGGGCGTCTCGCCGTCGGCGAAGAGCGTCCGCACGACGGGGATGACCGCCGCCTCAGCCAGCAGCGCGTCGAACTCCCCGCGGGTGGTGTCAGCCATGGCCGTCTTCCACCGCGGCGGGCGCTCCGCCGAACGCGCGCAGGTCGCCGTCGTCGAAGCACGTGCGCGTGCCCGTGTGGCACGCCGCGCCGACCTGCTCCACCTTGACGAGGATCGCGTCGCCGTCGCAGTCGAGGCGGGCCTCGCGCACGTACTGCACGTGCCCGGAGGTGTCGCCCTTGCGCCAGTACTCCTGGCGCGAGCGAGACCAGAAGGTCACGCGCCCGGTGGTGAGGGTGCGGCGCAGGGCCTCGGCATCCATCCACGCGAGCATCAGCACCTCGCCGGTGTCCCACTGCTGGATGATGGCGGCGACGAGGCCGTTCTCGCCGAACGCCACGCGCGCGATGCGGGCATCAAGATCGTGCGTCATCTGACCGCGATCCCCTCCGCCGCCATGGCGGCCTTGACCTGCCCGATGGTGAGGTGGCCGCTGTGGAAGACGCTCGCGGCGAGCACGGCGTCGGCGCCGGCCTGGATCGCCGGGGCGAAGTCGCGCGCCTCGCCCGCACCGCCGGAGGCGATCACGGGGACCGACGACACCTCGCGCACGAGCCGGACGAGCTCAAGGTCGAACCCCTCGCGCGTGCCGTCGGCGTCGATCGAGTTGACCAGCAGCTCGCCGGCGCCGCGCTCGATGGCCTCGCGGGCCCAGTCGATCGCGTCGAGGCTCGTCTCCTTGCGCCCGCCGTGCGTGGTGACCACGAAGCCGGAGCGGGTGCTCGGCGAGCGCTTCACGTCGAGTGAGAGCACGAGCACCTGCGCGCCGAAGCGGTCGGCGATCTCCCCGATGAGCGCGGGGCGCGCGATGGCGGCCGAGTTGACGCCGACCTTGTCGGCGCCCACGCCCTGCAGCCGCGCGACGTCGTCGACGCTGCGCACGCCGCCGCCGACGGTGAGCGGGATGAAGACCTGCTCGGCCGTGCGACGCACGACGTCGTACGTCGTAGCCCGCTCGTCGACCGTCGCGGTCACGTCGAGGAAGGTGATCTCATCGGCGCCCTCCGCGTAGTAGCGGGTGGCGAGCTCGACGGGGTCGCCCGCGTCGCGCAGATTCTCGAACTTGACGCCCTTCACGACCCGCCCGTCGGCGACGTCGAGGCACGGGATCACACGGCTGGTCACGGTCACGGCTGGCTCACAATCGGGCGGCGTGGATGGCGGTCACGAGGATGGCGCGGGCGCCGAGCGCGTAGAGCTCGTCCATCACGCGGTTCACGCCCTTGCGCGGGATCATGACGCGCACCGCGACCCACTCGGGATCGCGCAGCGGCGAGATGGTCGGCGATTCGACCCCCGGAGACACCGCGGTCGCGGCGTCCAGGAGGCGCACCGGCAGGTCGTAGTCGACCATGACGTAGCGGTGTGCGACCAGCACGCCGCGAAGGCGGCGCAGCAGGCGCTGGGTGCCCTCGGCCTCGGTGGGCGCGCCGATCATCACAGCCTGCGACTTGAGGATGACGGGGCCGAAGATCTCGAGCCCGGCCTGGCGCAGGGTCGTGCCGGTCGAGACCACGTCGGCGACAGCGTCGGCGACGCCCAGGCGCACGGCCGATTCGACCGCACCGTCGAGCGGGACGAGCTTGACGCTCACGCCGTGCTCGACGAGGAAGTCCTCGACGAGTCCCGGGTAGCTGGTCGCGACGCGCAAGCCCTCGAGGTCGGAGAGCTCGGCGAAGCGGCCCGGCTCGGCGGCGAAGCGGAACGTCGAGCTGCCGAAGCCCAGGTCCTCGATCTCGCGCGCCTCGGAGCGCACGTCGAGGAGCAGGTCGCGGCCGGTGATGCCGACGTCGAGCGCCCCGGCGCCGACGTAGGTCGCGATGTCGCGCGGACGGAGGTAGAAGAACTCGACGTCGTTGGCCGGATCGATGACGTGGAGATCCTTGGGGTCACGGCGACCGGTGTACCCGGCCTCGGTGAGCATTTCGGCGGCAACCTCAGCGAGGGAGCCCTTGTTCGGCACTGCGATGCGCAACATTGATGCGGATGCTTTCGTCTGGAAGGAACTGTGTGACGGGGTCACCGCGGCGAAAGACTCGCTGCGGCAGCTCAGAGATGTCGGTAGACGTCCTCCAGCGAGAGGCCCTTCGCGAGCATCATCACCTGGAGGTGGTACAGCAGCTGCGAGACCTCCTCGGCCAGCGCGTCGGAGGACTCGTACTCGGCGGCCATCCACACCTCGGCGGCCTCTTCGACGATCTTCTTGCCGATGGTGTGGACACCGGCGTCAAGACGCGCCACGGTGCCCGATCCTTCGGGTCGTTCGATGGCGGTGCGGCTGAGCTCGTGGAAGAGTTCGTCGAAGGACTTCACTCCCCCAGCGTACCGCGCCAGCGGGTGGCTGTTTCCGCGCGTGGCGCGGGTGGGCTCAGCGCGCGTGCGAATGCGCGATCGCCGCCTCGCGCAGGCGAGCGATCGCGAGACCGGGATGCTCCGCGCCGAACACGCTCGATCCGGCGACGAAGGTGTCGGCCCCGGCCTCGGCGGCCTGCACGATGGTCGTCTCGGTGATCCCGCCGTCGACCTGGAGCCACACCGAGGAGCCGCGGCGGCGGACCTCGCTGGCGAGCAGCGCGAGCTTGGGCATCGTCTCGGGCATGAACGACTGCCCGCCGAAGCCCGGCTCGACGGTCATCACGAGCACCTGGTCGAACTCATCGAGCATCTCGAGCACCGGCTCGATCGGGGTGCCGGGCTTGACCGCGACCCCCGCCCGGGCGCCGATCTCGCGCAGCCGACGCGCAAGCCAGACCGGGTCGGTGGCGGCCTCGATGTGGAAGGTGACCGAGGCCGCGCCGAGCTCGGCATAGCCCGGCGCCCAGCGCTCGGGGTCGCTGATCATCAGGTGCACATCCAGCGGCACGGGGCTCGTGTCTTGAATGCGACCGACCATCTGCGGGCCGAACGTCAGATTCGGCACGAAGTGGTTGTCCATCACGTCGACGTGCGCGAAGTCGGCGTCGGCGATGCGGCCGAGCTCGCTCTGCATGTTGACGAAGTCGGCGGCCAGGATGCTGGGATTGATACGCACACGTCCATTATGGCGGGCGGTCGCCGCCCGCCCCGGCCGGGTGTCGCGGCTAGCGCTCGGCCGAGGCATCCACTCGGCGGAACAGACTGATGAACATCGCGTCGGTGCCGTGTCGATGGGGCCACAGCTGCACGTGCCCGTCACCGGGGCTGTCGACGATGTCGATCTCGGACGCGCAGACCCGACGGAGCACCTCCGAGGCGTCGAGCGGCTCGATCGCATCGCCGAGCACGCGGCGCGCCTCGGCCACGACCGAGCGGGTCTCGGCCAGGTGCGGCGAGCAGGTGACGTATGCGAGCACTCCCCCGGGCGCGAGCGAGTCGAAGCCGGCGAGAAAGAGCTCCTGCTGCAGCTTCGAGAGCTCCGGGATGTCGCTCGGCTGCTTGCGCCAGCGCGCCTCCGGGCGGCGTCGCAGGGCGCCCAGGCCCGTGCACGGCGCGTCGACCAGCACGCGGTCGTAGCTGCCGGGGTGGGTCGTGCGTCGCGCGCGGCCGTCCTCCTCGCTCACGGGCACCGGCATGGGCACCGCGGCCACGGCCCGGCGCACCAGCCCGGCGCGCGCCGGCGAGACCTCGTTCGCGTCGAGCGTGGCGCCCGAGCGCAGCGCGTCCGCGGCGAGCAGCGCGGTCTTGCCGCCGGGGCCGGCGCACAGATCGAGCCAGCGCTCGCCGGGCCTGACCGGGGTCGCCCCGGTCAGCGCGAGGGCGGCGAGCTGGGATCCCTCGTCCTGCACCCGCACCCGCCCCTTCGCAGCCCGCACGATCGCCTCCGGGTCGCCGCCGCCGAGGCGGAAGCCGTATGGCGAGAACTCGGTGCGCTCGGCGCCTTCGGGCACCGAGGCGAGGCCGGGGAGCGCGATCATCGTGACCCGCGGCGCGAGGTTGTCGGCGGCGAGGAGCTCGTGCAGCTCGTCGGCGCGACCCTCGGCGGCGAGCGAGCGCCGCAGCGCGCGCACGACCCAGACGGGATGCGAGTGCTCGAGCGAGAGCCGCTCGTCGTCGGACCGCGCGGTCTCGAGCACCCGCTCGAGCCAGCGCTCGGGGCGCTCGCGCGAGATCGTGCGCAGCACGGCGTTGACGAAGCCTGCGGTCGCCTGCCCGCTCACGGTGCGGGCGAGGGCGACCGATTCGTTCACCGCCGCGTGCGCCGCCACGCGGGTCGCCAGCAGCTGGTGCGCGCCGAGCCGGAGCGCGTCCAGCACCGGCGGGTCGATGCGCTCGGTCGGGCGCGAGGCGGCGAGGGCGATCACCCCGTCGTAATAGCCGAGCCGGCGCAGGGTTCCGTACGTCAGCTCGGTCGCGAGCCCCGCGTCGGCGGTGCCGAGGCCCGCCCGCTCGATCGCGCGCGGCAGCAGCAGGTTCGCATAGGCGTCGGCGTCGTTGACGGCGCGGATCACCTCGAAGGCGACGGTGCGAGCGGTGGGGCGGGCCGTCGCGCGCGCCGAGGGGCGCGAGCCGTCGCGGCGCGGCTGCCCGCCACGGGGCTGCGCGGCCCGCGGCCGCCGCCCGCGCCGCCCGTCGGACGCCCTCCCGGGGCGCGCGGAATCGTCGCGATGCGGGTGTCTCGGCTCAGTCATCGTGCTCGCTCATCATGCTCGGGATTCCAGATCTCGGCCTCGGGGCGCTCGGCGCGCAGTCCGCGCCACCAGGCCGCGGCATCCATCGCGCCCTTGCCATCGGGCTGCACGCGCCGCAGCCCGATGGCCGTGGTGCCGGTGCCGACGAACAGCTCGCCGCCCTCGAGCGCGAGGCGCCCCGGCGCCAGCGCCGGCGCCGGCGCCGCGGGGGCCGGGGTGAACGCCTCGAGAATCTTCAGGCGCGCGCCGTCGACGCGCGTGTGCGCGCCCGGCTCGGGCGTCGTGCCGTGGATGCGGGCGAGCACGGCGACCGCCGGCTCGGCCCAGCGCACGCGGCCGTCTGCCGCGCCGAGCTTCGGCGCCAGGCTCGGCTCGCCGCGCTGCGGGGTCGCGATCGCGGTGCCCGCGGCGAGCGAGTCGACCACGCCCGAGAGCACCTCCGGCCCCACCGTGTCGGCGAGCTCGGCGAGCACCCGGCCGGCGGTGGCGTCAGCGGCGGGGGTGTATTCGCGCATCGCGAAGACGTCGCCTGCATCCATCGCCTCCACGAGCTGGAACACCGACACGCCGGTGACCGCGTCGCCGGCGATCAGCGCGTGCTGCACGGGTGCGGCGCCGCGCCACGCCGGCAGCAGCGAGAAGTGCAGGTTGATCCAGCCCAGGCGCGGCAGCGAGAGCAGCGGCTCGCGCACGAAGCCCCCGTAGGCGACGATCACCCCGAGCTCGGCGCCCGCATCGGCGACGAATCGCGTCGCGCCGTCGTCGAGTCGGTTGGCCTTGTGCACCGGGATGCCGAGCTCGGCCGCCGCATCGGCGACCGGGGATGGCGTCAGCACCCGCCTGCGCCCGAGCGGCGCGTCGAGGCGCGTGAGCACGCCGGCCACGTCGTGGCTGGCGGCGAGTCGGCGCAGCGACGGCACTGCCACCGCGGGGGTTCCGGCGAACACGAGTCGCATCGAGGGCTCCGGGATTCTGTAGTTCGAGAGGCGGGGTACGGGCGACTGCCGGGGCGCTGACAGCCCGCTCAGAGCTGCAGCTCCGGATCGTCCAGGCGCACCTTGAGTGTATTGCGCTGCCGCCGGGGCGGCGTGGCCGGGTCGATGCTCCGACGCGCGACGGGGCGCGCCGGGCGCCTGCTGCGGATCGCGGCGGCGACGACGGAGGCGCGCAGCGACGCCGCGACCTCGGCGCCCTGCGCGTACTCGAACCGCACCAGGGCGCGACCCATGCCCGCCTCCTCCTGCGGCACCGGTCCGAGCACGGCCAGCGGCGGCAGGCCGGGCACCGCGGCGGCGAGATCGCGCAGGGCCGCCTCGACGACGGGCGTGTCGCCCTCCACGACTGCGACTCGCACGGTGGGCGGCATGAGCAGCGGCGCGCGCTCGACGAGCTCGGCGCGGGCGTAGGCGGGCTGCGTCCATGTCGCCAGCGCCCGCGCGACCGGGCCGACCACCCCGACCAGGTGCACGGGCGCACCGGCGGCGGCCAGCGCGGCGGCGCCCGACCACCAGCGCAGGCACGACTCGCCGATGCGCAGCGACTCGGCCATCAGCATCCGCTCGCCGTCGAGCAGGAGCACGCCGCGGTAGCCGCCGTCGGCGATGGGCTCCGCCCCGCGCGTCGCGATCACCAGCGCGGGCTCGGCCGACACGTGCGTGAGGGGCCGCTCGCCGTCCGAGACGATCACGCGCACCTCGGGAAAGGCGCGGCCGAGGTCGTCGGCCGTGCGACGGCTGCCCGACGAGGCCAGCCGCAGCTTGTCGCCCTCGCAGTGGGTGCAGCGCCAGTCGAGCGCGGTGCGCGCGCACCAGCGGCAGATGGCGGGCGCGCGCGGCGCCGGCGCTTCCAGCGGCCCCGCGCAGTGCAGGCAGCGCGCAGGGCTGCGGCATGCGGCGCACACGAGCACTGGCGAGTAGCCCGGGCGGGCGACCTGCACGAGCACCGGACCGTGCTCGAGCCCTGCGCGCAGGTCGCGATATGCGGCCGAGGGAATGCGGGCGCCCGGCGTCTCGCCCTGCGCGGGGGCCGAGAGCACGACGCGCGGGCTCGAGCGCCGCGCCGGTGCGATCTCGGTCACCCAGCCCACCTCGACGAGGCGCTGCACATCACTCGAACGGGTGATGCCCGCGAACAGGAGCGCGCACGGCTCGAGCTCGTTGCGCACAAGCGCAGCATCGCGGGTGTGCACATAGGGCGCGAGCGGCTCGCCCAGCAGCGGGTTGCCGTCATCCCAGACGGCGAGCAGCCCGAGCGCGTGCACCGGCGCGTAGACCGCCGAACGATTCCCGATCACCACGCACGGGCGGGCCTCGAGGCTGCGCAGGAAGCCGCGGTAGCGCTCCGGATTGCTGCGCCGGGCGTCTGAGCGCACCAGCGCCTCCTCCGGGATGCGGCGGCGCAGGGCCGCGTCCAGCTGCGCGAGATCGCGATAGTCGGGCACGACGACGATCGCGCTGCGGCCCTGCTCGAACGCCCGCAGCGCCGCGGCCGCGAGCAGCTCGGCCCAGGCGCCGACCGTCTCGCCCGAGGCGAGCCGCACTTGGTGCGGCGGCGCCTGCAGCGCGAGGCGACGACGTGCGTCGAGGGCTTCGGCGAGGCCCGGAAAGGCGGAGAGCGCGACGGGGGCGGGCGCGGCGGAGGCCGGCGTGTCAGAGGCCGACGTGTCAGAGGCCGACGTGTCAGAGGCCGACGTGTCGGAAGCGGGCGTGCCGGAGGCGGGCGTGTCGGCCGTTGCCGCCTCCGCGATACGCGCGAGCCAGGCCTTCTCGACGCGCACCTGTCGCTTGGGAATCACCAGGCGCAGGATGTCGATGGCCGATCCCGCCGCACGGTCGGCGACCCGGCGCGCCAGCCGCGCCAGCGGCGCCGGCAGCACCGGCACCGCCGAGACGACCGCGTCGAGGTCGCTCAGCGGCCGCTCGATATCGGCGACGTCGGCGAGCTCGACGATGAAGCCGTCGGCGATGCGCCCGGCGCTGCGCAGCGGCACGCGCACGCGCACGCCCTCGGCCGCCGCCTCCATGAGCGGTGCCGGCACCGCGTAGTCGAAGAGCCGATCCAGCTGCGGGAGCGGCGAATCCAGCAGCACCCGCGCGATGCGGCGCGACGTCACGCCGGCCTCAGATCACAGCCCGGCCGCGCGACGCAGCTCGTCGACGCGGTCGAGGCGCTCCCAGGTGAAGGTGGGCAGCTCGCGCCCGAAGTGTCCGAACGCCGCGGTGTCGGCGTAGATGGGGCGCAGGAGGTCGAGCTCGCTGATGATCGCCTTCGGGCGCAGATCGAACACCTCGTGGATCGCGCGGATCATGGTCTCGTCGTCGACCTTGCCCGTGCCGAAGCTCTCCACATAGAGGCCGACCGGGTGCGCCTTGCCGATGGCGTACGCCACCTGCACCTCGAGGCGGTCGGCAAGCCCCGCGGCCACGGCGTTCTTCGCCACCCAGCGCATCGCATACGCCGCCGAGCGGTCGACCTTCGACGGGTCCTTGCCGCTGAACGCGCCGCCGCCGTGACGGGCCGCCCCGCCGTAGGTGTCGATGATGATCTTGCGGCCGGTCAGTCCCGCATCGCCCTTGGGGCCGCCGGTGACGAACGGGCCGGCCGGGTTGACGTAGTACTTGACCTCGGGCAGCGCGAGCCCGGTCTGGCGAAGCACCGGGTCGATCACGGTCTCCTGCACGAGCGTGCGCAGCTCGGCCTGGTCGATGTCGGGGTCGTGCTGCGTCGAGAGCACCACCGATTCGACCGTGCGCGGCGTGTGGCCCTCGTAGCCAAGGGTGACCTGGGTCTTGCCGTCGGGGCGCAGGAACGGCAGCTCGCCGGAGCGACGGACCGCCGACAGGCGCTCCGCGATGCGGTGCGCCGTCCAGATCGCCATGGGCATGTACTCGGGCGTCTCGTTGGCCGCGAAGCCGAACATGATGCCCTGGTCGCCCGCGCCCTGCTCGTCGAGGGGGTCGTTCGAGCGGTGCTCGCGCTGCTCCATCGCCCGGTCGACGCCGGCCGCGATGTCGGAGGACTGCGCGCCGATCGAGACGCTCACGCCGCACGAGTCGCCGTCGAAGCCGGTGTCGGACGAGGTGTAGCCGATCTTCGTGACCACGTCGCGCACGATCGCGGGAATCTCGACGTACGCCGTCGTCGAGACCTCGCCGGCCACGTGCACGAGGCCGGTCGTGACCAGCGTCTCGACCGCCACCCGGCCCTGCGCGTCCTCCGCGAGGATCGCGTCGAGGATCGAGTCCGAGATCTGGTCGCAGATCTTGTCGGGATGGCCCTCAGTGACCGATTCCGAGGTAAACAGGCGCAGCTGGCTCATGGTGCTCCGAAGTCATCTTTCGTGCTGGTGCCGAGGCGCGTTGGCCCCGCGAAAGCAGTATGGGCGAGGCATCCGACATTCGCCTTCGCAGACGAGTGTGGATGCCACGCCCAATCTGCGTGGTTACTCGACGTGGCGCAGGCGCAGCTTGTCTTCGTTGATCTCGTGCAGAGCGATGGTGAGCGGCTTGTCCTCGACGGACGAGTCGACCAGCGGCCCGACGTTGTCGAAGAGGTTGCCCTCGTGCAGGTCTGCGTAGTAGTCGTTGATCTGACGCGCGCGCTTGGACGCGAAGATGACGAGCTGGTACTTCGAGTCGACCTTGGTGAGAAGGTTGTCGATGGGCGGGTCAATGATGCCCTGAGTCCGTGCCTCGGCCATGGGAGTACCTCAATCCGTGTCGTGGACGATGAATGTGTGGATGCGGCGCAGCGCGGTGGCGCTGCGTGAGCGTGTGCGGTGCGAACAGCCGCACACGCACCACGATCAGGCTTCGCCGCGCGCGGAAGCCTGAGCCAATTCTACGACCTCTTTCGCCGCGCGGGCGACGTCGTCGTTGATCACTCGGAAATCGAAGCTGTCCTGGTCCTTCAATTCGACGACAGCGGTGCGCAGGCGACGGCGCCGCTCGTCCTCGTCCTCGGTGCCCCGACCCACGAGCCGGTCGACCAGCTCGTCCCAGCTCGGCGGCAGCAGGAACACCAGGGCGGCGGAGGGCTCGGCCGCCCGGATCTGATGCGCGCCCTGGATGTCGATCTCGAGCAGGACGGTGCGCCCGGCGGCGAGGGCCTCCTGCACGGGGCCACGCGGGGTGCCGTAGCGGTGCGCGTTGTGCACCGTCGCCCACTCAAGCAGCTCGCCGTCGGCGATGAGCCGGTCGAACTCGGCGTCGTCGACGAAGAAGTAGTGCACGCCCTCCACCTCGCCGGGGCGCGGCGCGCGCGTGGTCGTCGAGACCGAGAGGGCGACCTCCGGGTACTGCTCCCGGATCCAGGCGGCGACCGTGCCCTTGCCGACCGCGGTCGGGCCGGCGAGCACCATGAGTCGACTGCGGGCGGGCTGCTGCACCGGCTCGGCCCGGCGGCCGCCGAGGTACGCGCCCAGCGCCGCGCGCTGGCGGGCCCCAAGCCCGCCGAGCCGCTTCACCGGCGAGATCGCCAGCTGCTCCAGGACCCGGTCGCGCTTGCTCGCGCCGACGCCGGGGATGCTGGTGAGAAACTCGGTCACCCGCAGCGTGCCCGCTGCGGAGTCCGCGTCGACGAGCGCACGACGAAGCGCCTCCTGCGGCGTGATCACCCGGGTGTTGATGTCGCGCTTGAGCGACGCGCGCGCGCGACGCGCGGCCACCGCCTTTCGCGACGCAGCAACACGATCGACCTCGGGGGGTCTTTGACGCTCAACCACCGATAACTCCCAATTCCTTCTTCTTCTCGCCGATGGCGCGGGTCATGCCATCGGGTCCAGCACCGAGGACTCCTCGGCTCTCGCTCGCGATCACCTGCGGTGAATCCGCCCCAAACAGCGTCGCGAGCTCAGTCAGACGTGCGCCCTGCGCGCCGAAGCCGGGCGCGAGGATCGGCGCGGGCGGCGTGAGCGCCTCGGGCAGGCCGGCCGCGCGACGATCGATCGTCGCTCCGACCACCAGCCCGATGCTGCCCAGGCCCTCCCCCGTGGTCGCGAGATTCCAGGCCGAGACCTCATCGGCGACGGCGCGGGCGACCGTGGGCGCCCCGGCGGGCACGGCGCGCTGCAGCGCGGCGCCCTCCGGGTTGCTCGTGGCGGCGAGGACGAAGATGCCCTTGCCGTGCTGGTGCGCCAGCCGGAACGTGTCGCGCAGCGACCCGACACCGAGGTATGGGCTCACCGTGAGCGCGTCGGCCTCGAGCGGCGAGCCCGGGGTCAGCCAGGCGCGGGCGTAGGCGTCCATCGTCGTGCCGATGTCGCCCCGCTTCGCATCGGCGATCACGAGCAGTCCGGCCGCGCGGGCCGCGGCCATCACGTCCTCCAGCGCGGCGAAGCCCGCCGAGCCGTGCCGCTCGAAGAACGAGACCTGCGGCTTGACGATGCCGACGCTGCCGGCGCACGCGTCGACCACGCGCAGCCCGAACTCACGCACGCCGGCGGCCGAGGCATCCAGCCCCCACTGCCCGAGCAGATGCTCGTGGGGGTCGATCCCCACGCACAGCTGGCCGTGGGCGCCGAATGCTCCCGTCAGCCGATTCGCGAAGCTCACAACGACGCCGCGCGGTCGAGGGCGTACTCCTGCAGGCTCTTCACCCCGAAACCGTCACGAATCGCATCCATCGCGCTGACCGCGGCGCCGAGCACGGCGATCGTGGTGAACAGCGCCTTGTCGGCCGCGACCGCGGCGGCACGGATCTCGTACCCATCGGCGCGCGCCGAGCGACCGCTCGGCGTGTTCACGATGATGTCGATCTCGCCGTCGTTGATCAGGTCGACGATGTTGCGCTCGCCGCTCGTCTGCGAGGCGCTGAACTTGCTCACGAGCTCGACGGTGATGCCGTTGCGCGCGAGGATCTCTGCGGTGCCCTCGGTGGCGACGATCTTGAAGCCGAGCTGCTGCAGGCGGTGCGCCGGGAGGATCACGGCGCGCTTGTCGCTGTCGGAGACCGAGATGAACACCGTGCCGCGCAGCGGCATGCCGCCGTACGCGGCCTCCTGGCTCTTCGCGAACGCGGTCGGGAAGTCCTTGTCGATGCCCATGACCTCGCCGGTCGAGCGCATCTCGGGGCCGAGGACCGAGTCGACGGTCTGCCCGTCCTTGGTGCGGAAGCGCTTGAAGGGCAGCACGGCCTCCTTCACCGACACCGGCGAGTCGAGCGGCACGCGCGAGCCGTCGAGGGCGGGCAAGAGGCCCTCCTCCTTCAGCTGCGCGATCGTGCTGCCGGTCATGACGCGGCTGGCGGCCTTCGCGAGCGGGATGCCGAGGGCCTTCGAGACGAAGGGCACCGTGCGGCTGGCGCGCGGGTTCGCCTCGATGACGTAGAGCACGCCGGCGCTGATCGCGAACTGCACGTTCAGCAGGCCCCGCACGCCCACGCCCTCGGCGATGGAGAGCGTCGCGGCGCGAACCCGGTCGATCTCGGCGCGGCCGAGCGAGATGGGGGGCAGCGTGCAGGCCGAGTCGCCCGAGTGGATGCCGGCCTCCTCGATGTGCTCCATGACACCGCCGATGTAGAGCTCGGTGCCGTCGTAGAGCGCGTCGACGTCGATCTCGATCGCGTCGTCGAGGAAGCGGTCGACGAGCAGGGGCATCCCCTCGCCCACGATGACCTCGCCCTCGGTGCGCACGAAGTAGTCGCGGACCGACTCGGTGTCGTAGATGATCTCCATGCCGCGGCCGCCGAGCACGAAGCTGGGGCGCACGAGCACGGGGTAGCCGATCTCCTCGGCGATCTTCACGGCCTCCTCGACATCGATCGCGGTGTCGTGGCGCGGCGCGACGAGGCCGCCGGCGTCAAGGATGCCGCTGAACAGCGCGCGCTCCTCGGCGAGGTCGATCGCCTCGGGGCTGGTGCCGAGAATCGTGTAGCCCGCGGCCTCGATCCCCTTGGCCAGGCCCAGTGGCGTCTGGCCGCCGAGCTGGCAGATCACGCCGAGGATCGTGCCGGACTGGCTCTCGGCGTGCAGCACCTCCAGCACGTCCTCGAGCGTGAGCGGCTCGAAGTACAGGCGGTCGCTCGTGTCGTAGTCGGTCGAGACGGTCTCGGGGTTGCAGTTGACCATGACCGTCTCGTAACCCGCGTCCGACAGCGCGAACGAGGCGTGCACGCACGAGTAGTCGAACTCGACGCCCTGGCCGATGCGGTTCGGGCCCGAGCCGATGATGACGACCTTGGTGCGGTCCGACGGCTGCACCTCGGTCTCGGAGTCGTAGCTCGAGTAGTGGTAGGGGGTGAGCGCCGGGAACTCGCCGGCGCAGGTGTCGACCGTCTTGTAGATCGGGCGCACCGAGAGCGCGTGGCGGATGCCGCGCATCGCGACCTCGCTCGTGCCGCGAAGCTGCGCGAGCTGCGCGTCAGAGAAGCCGTGGTTCTTCGCATGCCGCAGCAGCGACTCGTCGAGCTCGGCGGCCTCGCGCACCTCGTCGGCGATCTCGTTGATCAGCACGATCTGGTCGAGGAACCACGGGTCGATGGCGGTCGCGTCGAACAGCTGCTCGATCGTGGCGCCCTTGCGCAGCGCCTGCTGCACGACGACGATGCGGCCATCGGTGGGCGTCTTCGAGATCTCGACGAGCTCGGCGGCCGAGCGCTCCTCCTCGCCCCAGTGGAAGCTGGAGCCGCGCTTCTCGAGCGAGCGAAGCGCCTTCTGCAGCGCGGTCGCGTAGTTGCGGCCCATCGCCATCGCCTCGCCGACCGACTTCATGGTCGTGGTGAGCGTCGTGTCGGCCGCCGGGAACTTCTCGAACGCGAAGCGGGGCACCTTCACGGCGACGTAGTCGAGCGTGGGCTCGAAGCTCGCGGGCGTGACCTCGGTGATGTCGTTCGAGATCTCGTCGAGCGTGTAGCCGATGGCCAGCTTGGCCGCGATCTTCGCGATCGGGAAGCCCGTGGCCTTCGACGCGAGCGCCGAGGAGCGCGAGACGCGGGGGTTCATCTCGATGACGATGACGCGCCCGTTCTTCGGGTCGATGGCGAACTGGATGTTGCAGCCGCCGGTGTCGACGCCGACCGCGCGGATGATCTTGATGCCGATGTCGCGCAGGTTCTGGAACTCGCGGTCGGTGAGCGTGAGGGCGGGGGCGACCGTGATGGCGTCACCGGTGTGCACGCCGACGGGGTCGACGTTCTCGATCGAGCAGACGACGACCGTGTTGTCGGCCTTGTCGCGCATGAGCTCGAGCTCGTACTCCTTCCAGCCGAGGATCGACTCCTCCATCAGCACCTCGCTGGTGGGCGAGTCGTGCAGGCCGGCGGTGACGATGCGGCGCAGGTCGGCCTCGTCGTAGGCGAAGCCCGAGCCGAGGCCGCCCATCGTGAACGACGGGCGCACCACCAGCGGGTAGCCGAGGTCCTCGGCCGCCGCGAGCGCCTCGTCGAGCGTGTGGGCGATGTGGCTGCGCGCCACCTCCGCACCGGCCTCGATGACGAGCTCCTTGAAGATCTGGCGGTCCTCACCCCGGTTGATCGCGTCGAAGTCGGCGCCGATCAGCTCGATGTCGTACTTCTCGAGGATGCCGTGCTCGTGCAGGTCCATGGCCGCGTTCAGCGCGGTCTGGCCGCCGAGGGTCGCGAGGATCGCGTCGGGGCGCTCCTTGGCGATGATGGTCTCGATGACCGGCCACGTGATCGGCTCGACGTAGGTCGCGTCGGCGAAGTCGGGGTCGGTCATGATGGTGGCCGGGTTCGAGTTCACGAGGATGACGCGCACGCCCTCCTCGCGAAGCACGCGGCAGGCCTGCGTGCCCGAGTAGTCGAACTCGCACGCCTGGCCGATGACGATCGGGCCGGAGCCGATGACCAGGACGCTCTTGATGTCGTCGCGCTTTGGCATGAGTTATGCGTCCTTCTTGTTGTTGAGCACCATGTCGCGGAAGCGCGCGAAGAGATACTTGGCGTCGCGGGGGCCCGCCGCCGATTCGGGGTGGTACTGGACCGAGAATGCGGGGTAGTCGAGCGCGCGCAGGCCCTCGACCACGTCGTCGTTGAGCGAGAAGTGCGTGACCTCGACCGGGCCGAAGCCGGCCGGCGATTCGACGACCCCCTCGATCGGGGCATCCACCGCGAAGCCGTGGTTCTGGCTCGTGATCTCGACGCGGCCCGTGCTCTTGTCGAGCACCGGCTGGTTGATGCCGCGGTGCCCGAACTGCAGCTTGTAGGTGCCGAAGCCCAGCGCGCGGCCGAGCAGCTGGTTGCCGAAGCAGATGCCGAAGTAGGGCATGCGCGCGCGGAGGATCTCCTGCAGCAGCTCGACGTGGCGGTCGCTGGCGGCCGGGTCGCCCGGGCCGTTCGAGAAGAAGACGGCATCGGGCTGCAGCGCGAACAGCTCCTGTGCCGTGGTCGACTGCGGCAGCACGATCACGTCGAACCCCGCCTCGACGAGGAACTGGGTGGTCGAGCGCTTGATGCCCAGGTCGATCACGGCGATGGTGCCGAGCGATTCGCCCGGGTGCTCGACGCGGTAGGGCTCGGGGGTGGATACCTCGGCCGAGAGGTTGCGACCGGCCATGGGCGTGGCATCCATCACCTGGCGCAGCTGCTCCTGCGCGTCGAGCCCTGCCGCCGCGCCCGAGAAGATGCCGCCGCGCAGGCTGCCGGTGCTGCGGATGCGGCGGGTGATCGCGCGGGTGTCGACGCCGCTGATGCCGACGACGCCCCCGTTCTCGAGCTCGTCGTCGAGCGAGCCCTCGGCGCGGAAGTTCGAGACCATCCGCGAGGGGTCGCGGACGATGAAGCCCTCGGTCCAGATGCGGTCCGATTCCATGTCTTCGCGGTTCACGCCGGTGTTGCCGATGTGGGGCGCTGTCATGAGCACGATCTGGCCCGCGTACGACGGGTCGGTGAGGGTCTCCTGGTAGCCGGTCATGCCGGTGGCGAAGACCACTTCACCGACGGTCGTGCCGCGGGCGCCGTAGGCCTGCCCGGTGAAGCGGCTGCCGTCCTCGAGCACCAGGACGGCTGGTTCGAAGCGGCGTGTGGAGCGAGTGTTCGCGGGTTCGGGAGTCATTCGGTGCTCTCTGTGGATGGCGAGGCGGGAGGGTTGATGGTTGGCACGAGCTCGGCGATGCGGGCGATGAGCGCCCGGGGATCGCTGTGCAGGCGGAGGTAGGAGTCGACCACGACGCCGAGCGCGGTGCGCCAGGCGATCAGCACGAGGCCGTCGGGCTCGACGACACGGCCGACGGCCCAGGTGGCGCGGTCGACGCCGACGAGCATGTCGGGGGTGAACAGCACGGGCCGCTCCCCCGCGAGGTCGATGGCGACGCCGGCCGGTGAAACCGTCACTGCGGCCTTCGTCCGGAAGGCGAGCCCCGCGATGGCGAGGCGCTCCAGCGGCGCGCCGTGCGCCGTGGATGCCACGTACAGGCCGGACTCGGTGAATCCGCCGTCGTCCGTGCGCTGCGCGGGCGTCCGTGTGTCGAACGGGGCGATGATCCCCGCGTCGCGACGCCGACGGCGCGTCCAGCCCCAGAGCATCAGCCCGAGGATGAGGACGGCGACGCCGAGCATCACGGCGACAGCGAGGGGCTGGCTCATACGCGGGCTCCGGGGGCTGCCCCCGACTGCCCGACGCGGTGGGTCGCGACGCGGGCCGCGTGCGCGGCCACGGTCTCGGCATCCACCAGCACGCCGTCGTCGAGGGTCAGGTAGCCGTCGTGCATGGTCGTGACCACGCGGCCCGGGAGCGAGGTGCCGAGGTACGGCGAGTTGTGGCTGCGCCCGTGCAGATCGGCGGTGCCGAACACGCGGCTGCCGCTCGGGTCGTAGAGCGTGATCTCGGCCGGCGCACCCGCCGAGATCGGCGTGCCGTGCGTGGCGAGGCCGCCGATGCGGGCGGGCGTGCGCGACATCACGCGAGCGACGTCCGCCCACGAGAGCAGGCCCTCGTCGACCATGACCCGCTGCACGATGTGCACGGCCGACTCGAGGCCGACCATGCCGTTCGCGGCGGCCTGCCATTCGCAGCTCTTGGCCTCGGCCGGGTGCGGCGCGTGATCGGTCGCGACGATGTCGATGGTGCCGTCGGCGAGGCCCGCGCGCACGGCGAGCACGTCCTCCTCGCGGCGCAGCGGCGGGTTCACCTTGTAGCGGGCGTCGTAGCCGCGCACGAGCTCGTCGGTCAGCAGCAGGTGGTGCGGGGTGACCTCGGCGGTGACGTTGATGCCGCGGGCCTTCGCCCAGCGGATGATGTCGACCGATCCGGCGGTCGAGAGGTGGCACACGTGCAGACGCGAGCCGACGTGCTCGGCCAGCAGCACGTCGCGGGCGATGATCGACTCCTCGGCGACGGCCGGCCAGCCCGCGAGCCCGAGCTCTGCCGAGACCGAGCCCTCGTTCATCTGGGCGCCCTCGGTCAGGCGCGGGTCCTGCGCGTGCTGGGCGACGACCCCGCCGAACGACTTCACGTACTCGAGCGCGCGCCGCATGATCAGCGGGTCCCACACGCAGAAGCCGTCATCGCTGAAGACGCGCACGTTCGCGCGCGAGCGAGCCATGGCGCCGAGCTCGGCGAGTCGCTCGCCCTGCTGGCCCACGGTGACGGCGCCGATCGGCTGCACCGTGGCGTAGCCGGCGGCGAGCCCGAGGGCGAGCTCCTGCTCGACGACGCCGGCGGTGTCGGCGACGGGCGAGGTGTTGGGCATGGCGAACACGGCGGTGAAGCCGCCCGCTGCGGCGGCCCGGGTGCCGGTCAGGATCGTCTCGGATGCCTCGTAGCCGGGCTCGCGCAGGTGCGTGTGCAGGTCGACGAGGCCGGGCAGCGCGATCAGGCCGTCGGCGTCGATGACGCGCGCGCCCGCGGCGTCAAGCCCGGCGCCGACCTCGACGATGGTCGTGCCCTCGACGCGGATGTCGCGGATCGCGCCGCCTTCGACGCTCGCGCCACGGATCAGGAATCTCTCGCTCATCGTTCACCCTCTCGGTCGCCCGCCAGCAGCAGGTACAGCGCCGCCATGCGAACGGCCACACCATTGGACACCTGCTCGAGCACCGTCGACCGGGCCGAATCGGCGGCCGCCGACGAGATCTCGAGACCGCGATTCATCGGGCCGGGGTGCAGAACCATCGTACCGAGCGGAAGCGCGGCCAGTCGCGCATCGTCGAGCCCCCACAGGCGCGTGTACTCGCGCTCGTTCGGGAAGAACGCCGCGCGCATCCGCTCGAGCTGGATGCGAAGCATCATCAGCGCGTCGGGGCCCTGCGCGATCGCCGCGTCGAGGTCGTACTCGACGCGCACCGGCCAGGCCGAGACATCCTGCGGCACCAGGGTCGGCGGGGCGACCAGCGTCACCGATGCGCCGAGGGTGTGCAGCAGCCACACGTTCGAGCGGGCGACCCGCGAGTGCAGAATGTCGCCGACGATCGTCACGGCGATGCCGTCGAGGTCGCGGCCGCGGCTGGCCACCCCGTGCAGGCGCTTGCGGATCGTGAAGGCATCGAGCAGCGCCTGGGTGGGGTGCTCGTGCGTGCCGTCGCCGGCGTTGATCACGCCCGCCGAGATCCAGCCGCTCTCGGCGAGGGTCCGGGGCGCGCCCGAGGCGCCGTGGCGGATCACGACGGCGTCTGCGCCGAGGGCCTGCAGCGTCTGCGCGGTGTCTTGCAGGCTCTCGCCCTTCGACACGCTCGAGCCCTTGGCCGCGAAGTTGATCACGTCGGCGCTCAGGCGCTTGGATGCCGCCTCGAACGAGATGCGCGTGCGGGTCGAGTCCTCGAAGAACAGGTTCACGACAGTCTTGCCGCGCAGCGTCGGGAGCTTCTTGATCTCGCGCTGCTGCGTGTCGGCCATGTCTTCGGCGACATCCAGGATCGCCAGCGCGCGCTCGCGGCTGAGCGTCTTCGTGTCGAGCAGGTGTGTCAGCGCGCTCATCCTTCGATCGTCACCTCTTCGACGCCGTCCGTCTCGTTCAGGCGCACGTTGATGCGCTCGCTCTTCGCGCTCGGCAGGTTCTTGCCGACGAAATCCGGGCGGATCGGCAGCTCACGGTGCCCGCGGTCGATCAGCGCGGCCAGGCGCACGGCGGCCGGGCGGCCCACGTCCTGCAGCGCGTCGAGCGCGGCGCGGATGCTCCGGCCCGAGAAGAGCACATCGTCGACCAGCACCACGACGCGGCCGTCGATGCCGCCCTCGGGGATCGTGGTGGGGTGCGGCGTGCGCGTGGGGTTGCGGGCGAGATCGTCGCGGTACATCGTCACGTCGAGCGCGCCGACCGGCACCGCGGCTCCCGAGATGCCGGCGATCAGCGCGGCGATGCGCTGGGCGAGCTCGACCCCGCGGGTCGGGATCCCGAGAATGACGAGGCCTTCGGCGCCGCGGTTGGACTCAAGGATCTCGTGTGCGATCCGAGTCAGCGCTCGGGCGATGTCGGCCTCTTGCAGCACGGTGCGCGTGCTCATGTGCCGCTCCCTTCTCCGCCTCTCTGGACGGTCTTAAAGGTTGCTTACGCATCCATCATAACGGAGCGTTCAGCCTCGCTCTTGCAGCGGCGCCCCGGCTTCGTTCGCCATGAGCCCCAGCAGGATGCCGGCGGGCTCCTCGGGCTCGTCGAGCGTGATGGCGAACTGCTTCTGGTCGCGTCGCGTCAGCACCAGGCCCGGGCCGCGCCGCAGGATGATCGCCGAGCGCCCCGGCATCACGCGGTAGCCCCACCCGCCCCAGCTCATGGGCTCGAGCTCGACCGCCTCGACCGCCTCGATATCGGCGAGCGCGATGCGCTTGATCGGGATGCCGAGCACCAGCGAGGTGACGCGCAGCCCCCGGTGATCGATCGTGACCCGGAACGCGCACAGCGCGACCACGAGCAGCAGCGCGACCACCGACACGACGAACGCGAAGCCGAGCGATCCCGCACCGCCCTCGCTCGTGAACAGCGGGAACCACAGCACCACGACGACGACGAGCATCACGGCCGCGGTGACGATGAACAGCCACGACCACAGCGAGCGGGTCCAGGCGACGCGCTCCCCCGGCGCGAGGGGCGCCGGGGTGATCGGCTGCGCGTCGCGCACATCCACCGGCCGCGACGCGCCCTTGGGCAGCAGGAGCAGCGGGATGAGCCCGGAGACCGGGAGCACGAAGACCACCAGCAGCCACGCGCCGAGCGTGACCGTGTAAGGATCGGTGACGCCGATCGACGACGCGGCGCTGCCGAGCCAGATGCCCAGCACGAACGCGGCAGCTGCCCCGGCGGTGCCACTGATCGCCCGCTTGACCCAGGGCCCGCGAAGCGGCACGAGCACGAGGATCGTGCCGGCAAGCGCGAGCGCCAGCGTGACCCCGAACGTCCACCCGAACACGACGGGTGCGGCGGTCACGGCATCGGCCGGGCCGCTGCCGCCCCAGTGCGTGGGCAGCTCGCTCGGGAGGTGCTCCGCCCACACCCCCCAGGTGACGACGATCACGAGCGCGGGCACCCAGAGGGAGACGATCGCGAGCAGCATTCGGACCTTCATCGGCACGAGGGCATCACATCTTTTCGTTCAGGAGGCGCGTGCAGCACTCCCGTGCGGGAGTCCCGGCAGCGGCCGGGTGCAGGGGAGCCGTCAGGCGATCCAGTTCAGGAGTCGACCTCCGCCGGCGCCAGCGCCTCGCGGGTGAGCTCCTCGCCCGTCTTCGCGGCCCGGATGGGGTGGCCGTGGCTCGTCAGGCACTTGCCGGTGGCGAGATCCCACTTCCAGTCGTGCAGGCTGCAGGTGAGCACCCCGTCCTCGACCTTGCCGGTCTTCGAGAGGTCGGCGCGCAGGTGGGGGCAACGGCGCTGCATGACCCAGTCGCCGAGCTCCACGTCCTCCGAGGTGTCGGCCTGCTCGGCATACCAGTTCTCGACGTACTCGATGCGGTCACGCGAGAGGCACTTCATGAAGGTGTACAGGAACTCGTTGAACTTGCCGACGCGGCCGGTCTCGAACTGCATCGAGAGGAAGATCGAGTTCGACCAGTCGACCTCGTGGTCGCGGATGTTGGTCGAGACGAGGTCGGCGGGGATCCGGAACCAGTAGTTCGTCTCCTCGCCCGCGTACTCGCGCAGCTTGGCCTTCGGGAAGTCGGCGACCATGTCGAGCTCGCCGATCGTGTAGCGGACCGGCCCGCCGATGCCGTCGCGGAAGATCCGGCCGCGGCGCATGAGCGGCTCCCACCACGCCTTGAGCGCGGCGAGCATCTCGGCGGGCGGGATGATGTCTGCGCGGGACGCCTCCTCCTCGGCGATCTCCGACTGACGCGACGCGCGCTGCGACTCGAAGTAGCCCCAGCGGTCGGCGAACATCGCCTCGACCTCGGCGTCCGTGTACAGCGTCTGCTCGACGGTCATCTCGCCGCCGTGCATCTCGATGACGGTGCCGGGGATGAAGATGTGCCCCTTGTGCGCGGGCGACTCCGCCTCCATCCGGGCGATGAACTGCGCCTGGTCGGTGAAGATCGAGTCGTCGTGCGTGCCCTCGCCGTTGTAGCGGAACAGCTCGTCGCGCAGGAACATCGGCGGGCCCGCCATCGGGAAGACATGCGGCGCGTCGACCTTGTCGATGTAGAACATGGCGCGCTTGTGCTGCGCCTCGCGCTTGAGCTTCGCGAAGTTCTGCTTCGAGTCCTCGGGGAGGTCGTAGACCATCGGCCACCAGATGGCGCCCGAGAACTGCGTGAAGTACGCCTCCGGCTTGCTGAACGCCAGCAGCGCGTCGAGGTCGAGCGGGTGCGAGTCGTTCTGGTTCAGGATGCTGGCGGTGCCGTCGTCGATCGAGAGGCTCGAGTCGCCGATCGGGCCGTCGGAGGGCGCCCGCAGCGGCGTGATCATCATGCGCAGCGTGCCGCGCTCGATCACCTGACCGGCCTGTGTGTAGGTGATGTTGTTGTACCCGAGCGCGCGAAGATCCTGCTCGAGCTCATCGGTCGGGTACTCCGGCAGGAGCACCTCGATGTCTTTCGGCACGTACGTCTCGAGCAGCCACGGGTCGAAGTGGTCGCGGTGGCGGTGCGAGATGTAGAGGAAGTCGGCCTTGCCGTAGCGCTCCCAGTCGAGCGCGCGGTTGTCGGGGAACGGAAACCACGAGCCGAAGAACGCCGACTTGACCCACGGGTCGCACAGGATGGTGCCCCCGGTCGTCTCGATGAACATTCCCGCGTGGCCGAGGCCGGTGATCCGCATGCTGTCTGCCTTTCATCCGTGCCGGGTTCGGCACCGCTTGTGTCTCTCACCCTCCGGCACGGGTTTCGTGCCCGGGCGTGTGCCTCAGGAGGTGCGCGAGACGCGCCCCAGCACACCGTTGACGAACGAGCCCGACTCGTCGGTCGAGAACTCCTTCGCGAGCGTGACGGCCTCGTCGATGGCGACGGCCGCCGGCACCTCGTCGTTGTAGAGCATCTCCCAGATCGCGATGCGCAGCACGGCGCGATCGACGGCCGGCATCCGCGCGATCGTCCAGTCTCTGGAGTAGGTGGCGATCAGCTCGTCGATGGCATCGCGGTGATCGATCACGCCGTCGACGATCTCGCGGGCGTAGAGCCACGACGACTCGCGGGACGGCTCGCTCGCCGCGCGCCTGGCCTCGGCTGCGAGGATGACGCCGGGCTCCTCGAGCCGGACGTCGGCCTGGAACAGGATGTCGAGGGCGCGCTTGCGCGCCTTGGTGCGTGCGCTCATCGGCTGCGCCGCTGACTAGTTGACGCGGCCGAGGTAGTCGCCCGTGCGGGTGTCGACCTTGACCTTCGTGCCGGTCTCGAGGAAGAGGGGCACCTGGATCTCGTAGCCGGTCTCGACGGTGGCGGGCTTGGTGCCGGCCGAGGAGCGGTCGCCCTGGAGACCCGGCTCGGTGTAGGTGATCTCGAGCACGACGGACGCCGGCAGGTCGATGTACAGCGGGTTGCCGTTGTGCAGGGCGATCGTGACCGGCTGGCTCTCCAGCAGGAAGTTCGCGGCGTCGCCGACGACGACGTCGCTGACGGTGATCTGGTCGTAGTCCTGCGTGTCCATGAACACGAAGCCGTCGCCGTCGGCGTAGAGGTAGGTGAAGTCGCGGCGGTCGACGTTCTCGATCTCGACCTTGGCGCCGGCGTTGAAGGTGCGGTCGACCGACTTGCCGGTGACCACGTTCTTCAGCTTGGTGCGCACGAACGCACCGCCCTTGCCGGGCTTCACGTGCTGGAACTCGACGACGTTCCAAAGCTGGCCGTCGATGCTGAGGACGACGCCATTCTTGATGTCTGCGGTGGAAGCCATGGGAGTATCCGATTCCGTTCTAGGTGTGAAGATTTCGGTGCGCGATGCGGGTCGACGCGAACGCGCGACATTTCATACTACGTGCTCAGTCCGTGCCGGTGCCTGTGACCAGGCCGATGAGCCGTGCAGTCGCCAGCGCATATCCGGCGATCCCCTCGCCGATCACATGCACGGCGGCGACATCGGCGACATAGGAATGATGGCGGAAGGCCTCGCGCTCGTACACGTTCGAGATGTGCACCTCGGCGACGGGGAGCGCCACCCCCGAGAGCGCATCGCGCAGCACCACCGAGGTGTGCGTGAGTCCGCCCGGATTGATCACGATGCCGGCGCACGTCGTGCGCGCCGCGTGGATCGCGTCGATGAGCACGCCCTCGTGGTTGCTCTGCACCGCCTCGACCTCGAACCCGCCCGCGGCTGCGGTGGCGCGCACCAGCGCCTCGACGTCGGCGAGCGTCTCGTGACCGTACACCTCCGGCTCCCGAATCCCGAGCAGGTTGAGGTTGGGGCCGTTGACCAGCAGAATCGTCGCCATCAGTGTCTCCTTGCTCCGCGAGGGCTCAGTCGCCGATCTCCTGGTAGGCGGCGAACAGCAGCGACTCGTCCGGCGCCGACATCACGCTCGGGCGCGCGATGTCGTCGAGGACGATGAAGCGCAGCATGCCGCTGCGGGTCTTCTTGTCGCGCTGCATGGTCGCCAGCAGCGTCGGCCAGCGCCCCGCCGGGTAGCTGGTGGGGAGCGTGAGCGATTCGAGGATGGCGCGGTGGCGCTGCACGGCCTCGTCGCTGAGCCGGCCGGCGAGCCGCGAGAGCTCGGCGGCGAAGACCATGCCGATCGCCACGGCGGCGCCGTGCCTCCAGCGGTAGCGCTCCGCGTGCTCGATCGCGTGGCCGAGGGTGTGCCCGTAGTTGAGGATCTCGCGCAGGCCGGCCTCGCGGAAGTCCTCCCCCACGACCTCGGCCTTCATCGCGATGGCGAGCTCGATGCAGCGACGGAACTGCGCCGCCGCCGGATCGGTCGCGGCATCCACATCGGCCTCGAGGATGTCGAGGATCTCGGGGCGCGCGATGAAGCCCGCCTTCACGATCTCGGCGAAGCCGGCGAGGATCTCGTTGCGCGGCAGCGTGTCGAGCAGCTCGAGGTCGACCACGACCGCTGCGGGCGCCCAGAACGCGCCCACGAGGTTCTTGCCCTCGTTCGTGTTGATGCCCGTCTTGCCGCCGACGGCCGCGTCGACCATGCCGAGCACCGAGGTGGGCACCTGCACGATCTTCACGCCGCGAAGCCAGGTCGCCGCGACGAATCCGGCGAGGTCGGTCGTCGCCCCGCCGCCGAGCGCGACGACGGCGTCGTTGCGGGTGAAGTCGGCCTGGCCCATGATCTGCCAGCAGAACGCCGCGACCTCGACGCGCTTGCCGCTCTCGGCGTCGGGCACCTCGGCGAGCAGCACCTGGCGGCCGTCGCGTGCGAGCAGCTCGCGCAGCTCGGTGGCCTTCGCGCCCATGGTCGGCGGGTGCACGAGCAGGACCTTCGAGACGTCGGCGCCGAGTGCCTCGTCGACCAGGTGCAGGATGCCGCGGCCGACGTGGATGTCGTAGCCCGGCGTGCCCGCCACGGTGATCCTGGTGGGCTCCTGCCCGGCGCTGCCGGGGTGTGCGCTGCTCATCGTGGGTTCTCCTTGCTCCAGGCGACGATCGCGTCGACCACTGCCTGCAGCGGTCCGTGGGACGTGTCGAACGTGACGGTCGCGACCTCTTCGTAGATCGGCTTGCGGGCGGCATAGATGCGCGCCCACTCCTCGACGCCGCTGCCGCGAAGCAGGGGCCGCGAGTCGTCGCGAAGGCGGGACGCCACGGTGCGGGCATCGACCGTCAGCAGCACCACGCGGTGGCCGGCGAGCTCGGCGCGCGTCTCGGGGTGCATCGCGGCACCCCCGCCGAGGGCGAGCACACCGGGTCGGCCGAGGGCCTCGTGGACGGCGTCGCGCTCGAGCGCCCGGAAGTACGGCTCGCCATGCTCGTCGAAGATGGCCGAGATCGCCCCGTGCTCGCGCACGATGACGGCGTCGGTGTCGGTGAACGGCACGCCGAGCGCCTTCGCGACGCGGCGGCCGATGCTCGACTTGCCGACCCCCATCGGGCCGACGAGCACGATGGCGGGCGCGTCAGCGGTCACTGTCGAGCAGCGCCGCGTCCGAGGCCGAGGCGGTGCGCAGCGACGCGGGGATCGCCGCGAGGTAGCTCTCGAGGTTGCGACGGGTCTCGCCGACCGAGTCGCCCCCGAACTTCTCGAGGAAGGCGCCCGCCAGCACGATGGCGGTCATCGCCTCGGCGACCACGCCCGCGGCGGGCACCGCGCACACGTCGGAGCGCTGGTGGTGCGCGCCCGAGGCCTCGCCCGTGGCGACGTCGACCGTGCGCAGCGCGCGGGGCACCGTCGCGATCGGCTTCATGCCGGCGCGCACGCGCAGCACGGTGCCGGTGCTCATCCCGCCCTCGGTGCCGCCCGCGCGATCGCTCGATCGGGTCAGGCCCTGCTCGGTGACGAAGAGCTCGTCATGGGCGGCGGAGCCGCGGCGGGTCGTGGTGAGGAATCCGTCTCCCACCTCGACGCCCTTGATCGCCTGGATGCTCATCAGCGCCT
Organism: Actinomycetes bacterium; assembly: GCA_029779645.1. Lineage (GTDB taxonomy): Bacteria > Actinomycetota > Actinomycetes > Actinomycetales > Microbacteriaceae > Microbacterium. The sequence continues at coordinate 226,537 of JAKPAC010000012.1, forward strand.
GGGCGAGCTGGCCATCGAGGCGGCGATCCCAGTGCACGTGCGACCCGAGCCCGGGCGGCAGGCCGTAGGCGAGCACCTCGACGATGCCGCCGAGCGTGTCGCCCGCCTTGTGCGCGTCGTCGACCTCGGCGACCATGCGCTCGGAGGTCTCGGGGTGGAAGCAGCGCAGCGGGTCGGCGTCGAGCGCGGCGACGTCCGCCGGGCCGGGCAGCGGCGCGTCCTCGGGTGCGCGAACCGGGCCGATCGAGAGCGTGTGGCTGACCAGCTGCACGCCGAGCTCGGCGAGGAAGGCGCGGGCGACGGCGCCGAGGGCCACGCGCGCGGCCGTCTCTCGGGCGCTCGCGCGCTCGAGGATGGGGCGCGCCTCGTCGAAGTCGTACTTCTGCATGCCGACGAGGTCGGCGTGCCCCGGCCGCGGGCGCGTGAGGGCGGCGCCGCGGCCTCGCGAGCGGTCGGTGAGCTCGACGGGCTCGGCGCTCATCACCTCGGTCCACTTGGGCCACTCGGTGTTGCCGATGCGAATCGCGATCGGGCTGCCGATCGTGCGACCGTGCACGACGCCGGCCGAGAGCGTGAGCTCGTCTGCCTCGAACTTCATCCGCGAGCCGCGGCCGTAGCCGAGCTTCCTGCGGTTGAGATCGGCCTGGATGGCGTCGATCGACACGGGGACGCCGGAGGGCAGACCCTCCATGATTGTGACGAGTTCGGGTCCGTGGGACTCCCCCGCCGTGAGCACGCGAAGCATGTGCCCCATCATCCCATAAGCGCGGCCACCGTGACGTCGCGCGGCGCGCCCGGCGGCCCCGCCCGGCGGCGGTCAGTCGCTCAGGCCCACCACTGCGCGCATCGCCGCGCGCGCCGCCTGCTCCTGCGGGAGCGGCGCGGCGACATCGCCCGTGACGAAGATCCGCACCTGCAGCAGCGCCTGTTCGACGAGCATCGAGAGCCCCGAGGACGCGGGCGCGCCGTGTGCCTGCCAGCGCGCCGCCAGCGAGCTCGGCCAGGGCGAGTAGGCGACGTCGAGCAGCGTCCCGCCGGCAGTCGCGAGCGCGTCAGCCGTGGCGTCCGGGAGGTTCGTTCCGCCGGGCAGCGTGCCCACCGTCACATCGACCTTCGCCGGGGCGGACGCGCCCAGCTGCGCCGTCGTGACGACGGCGCCCTGCCGCGCGCCGAGGGCGACGAGCGGCGCGGCCTTCTGCGGGCTGCGCGCGACGACCTCGATGCGCCGGGCGCCGAGCTCGACCAGGGCGACGAGCGCGGATGCCGCGGTCGCGCCGGCGCCGATGATCCGGGCCGCGCCCGGCCCGTCGATGCCCTCGCCGCGCAGGGCCCGGGCGAGCCCGCCGACGTCGGTGTTGTAGCCGCGCGGCCCGTCGGGGCCGAGCAGGAGCGTGTTGACCGCTCCCGTGAGGGCGGCGTGCCGGTCGCGCGTGGCCGCTGCGGTGAACGCCGCCTCCTTCAGCGGCATGGTGAGCGAGAGCCCGCGCCACGAGGCATCCAGCCCCCCGAGTGCGGACGCGAAGCCGGCCGCATCGACCCGCCGGCGGCCGTAGCACCAATCGAGGCCGAGCACCGCGTATGCGGCCGCGTGCAGATCGGGCGAGCGGCTGTGGTCGATGGGGTCGCCCCAGACCGCGAGATTGGTGTCGATGCCGCCGCTCGTGCGGGTGTTCGTCATCGCGTCAGCACCCCGCGTCCGGGTTGTCGCGGCACCACTGGATCCACTGCTTGCGCGCGGCCTCGTGCTCGGCGGCGGTGGTGGTGAAGACGGTCTCGCCGGTGTTGAGGTTGACCGTCACGAAGTAGTACCAGGGGCCGTCGACGGGGTGCGCCGCCGCCTCGATCGCGAGGTCGCCGGGGTTGGCGATCGGGCCGATCGGCAGGCCGGGGTGCACGTAGGTGTTCCACGGGTTGGGGTCGCGCAGCGCCGCGCCGGAGGAGCTCACGCTGCCGTCGTGCATCTCGCCGTAGCCGTACTGGGCGGTCGAGTCCATCTGCAGCAGGCCGAAGGTCTCGGTGTTGCCCGGCTGCAGGCGGTTCTCGATCACGCGCGAGACCTTGAAGAAGTCGTCCGAGAAGCGCGCCTCGCGCTGCACGATCGAGGCGATCGTGAGGATGCGCTGCCGATCCTCGACGGCGACGCCGGCATTGTTCAGCGAGGTCACGGCGCGGTCGATCATGGCCTGCACCACCTCGGTCGCGGTCACCCCGGGGTTGAAGGTGTAGCGCGCCGGAAACAGCCAGCCCTCGAGCGAGTCGGCCTTGATCGAGTACGCCGACGGATCGGCGACCGCGGCCTCGAGCTCGGCGAGCGGGATCCCGAGATCCTCGGCGAGGATCGGCAGCGTCTGCGCGACCGTCAGGCCCTCGCGCACCAGCGTGCTCGCCTCGGAGCGGCTCGCGGGATCCTGCAGCGCGGCGAGGGCGGCCGCGGCGGTCATCCGGGTCTGCAGGGTGTACACGCCGGGGTAGAACACCGGCTGCTCGGGCATCTTCAGCAGGAGCTCGTAGAGCGCGTCCGGCGTCTTGATGACGCCCGCCGCGGCGAGCGTGCGCGAGATGGCGAGGCCGTTGTCGCCCTCGCTGATCTCGACGATCGCCTCGCCGCTCGCGAGCCCGGGCTCGAAGTCGGTGGGCTCCTGCCAGCCGAGCACCTTGCGGATCTGCGGCTCGTAGGTGCTCCACGCCCACACGCCCGCGCCGCCGATGCCGGCCAGCAGCGCGACGACGATGCCGAGGGCGATCCACTTGCCCTTGCCGCCGCGTCGGCGCCCCGCCCGCCCCGAGCCGTCCGCGCCGGAGACGGATTCGGCGTCGGCCGCGAGCAGCTCGTCGAGGGTGAGGGCGGATGCCGCGTCCCCCGCGGCGCGCGGCGCTTCGGCGTCCGGGGCCGGGCGCGCGCCATCGGCGGTCGTCTCGCTCGGCGTGCGCTGCCGCGCGCCGCTCTGCCCGGCGTCCGAGCCCTGCGCCGCGGCCGACCCGGGTTCCCCGTCCGATCCGGGCTCCCCGTCCGACCCCTGCGCCGCGGCGCGCGCCTCGCGGCGCGAGGCCGGCTGACCTCCAGGCGCCGCGTCGGCGCCCGGCTGCGCGGCGCGCGGGTCGGGCAGGTCGCCGAACACGTCGGTGAAGTCGTCGTCGGGCGGCGTCGACTTGTCGGTCATGCGGTCAGCTCCGTCTGGTCAGCGCGGAAGTGCTACGCGCCGTCCGCCTCGGCGGGTTCGGCGACGTCGCCTGGTGGTGGGGTGTGCAGGGTCTCGCCGAGCGGGGTGCCGGTGAGCTTCTCGGTGTCGATCGCGTGCTGCAGGAGCACGACGGCGGCAACCTGATCCACAATGCTACGAGACGAACGCTGGGATCTTCCCGCACCACGCAGCGCGGAATGCGCCGTGACCGTGCTCAGCCGCTCGTCGACGAGCCGCACCGGCTGCACTCCCCCGGCCGCGTGCCACGCGGCGGCGAGCAGTCCGGCGAACTCGCGAGCGTCCGCCGTCGAGGGCGTCTCCCCGCCGGACATGCCCAGCGGCAGGCCGACGACGAGCTCGAACGCCTCGTGCTCGAGGGCGATCGCGATGATCCTCGCGACCGGGTCGCCCTTCGCCCGCGGAACCGTCTCGACCGGGGTCGCCAGCATCCCGTGCATGTCGCAGCGCGCGACGCCGATGCGCGCCTTGCCGACGTCGACGCCAATGCGCACGCCGGGACGGAAGCCGCTCACGCGCCCGTCGCCGCCAGCCCCAGCGCGACCGAGTCGAGCGCGTCGGCGAGCTTCGCCGCGTCCGTGCCGCCGCCCTGGGCGACGTCGTCGCGTCCTCCCCCGCCGCCGCCGAGCACGCCGGCCGCGCCCTTCGCGAGGGCGCCGGCCTTCGCGCCGCGGCCGCGCGCGGCCTCGTTGGTGGCGACGATCACGACGGGTCGCTCGCCCACGACGGCGCCGAGGGCGACGACCGCGGCCTCGGTGCCGAGCTTGTCGCGCACGCCCAGCACGAGCGAGCGCAGGTCGTCGGCCGAGCCGACGGTGCCGAGCGAGTCAGCGACCAGCGCCACGCCGCCCGCGCGCGACGCGCCGGCGGCCAGCGCGGGCACGCGCTCCATCAGGGCTCGCGCCTCGAACGCGGCGATCTTCTTCTCGGCGGCACGCAGGTTCGCGGTGAGCTCCGCGATGCGCTGCGGCAGCTGCTCGCGCGGCGTCTTCAGCGAGGAGGTGAGCGCCCCGACGATCGCCCGCTCGGCGGCGAGCTCACGGAACGCCTCCATGCCGACCAGCGACTCGATGCGCCGGTTCGAGGCACCGACCGACTGCTCGCCGACGACGCTGATCAGGCCGATCTCGGCGGTGGATCCGACGTGCGTGCCCGCGCAGAGCTCGCGCGACCACGGGCCGCCGATGTCGACCATGCGCACGGTGTCGCCGTACTTCTCGCCGAACAGCGCCATCGCGCCGAGCTCCTTGGCCTCGGCGATGGGCAGCACGCGCGTGGTGACGGCGAAATTCTCGCGCACCGCGTTGTTCGCCACCTCCTCGATCTCGCTGCGGGTCTCTGCCGAGAGCGCCTCGCTCCAGCTGAAGTCGAGACGCAGGTAGCCGGCCTTGTTGAACGAGCCGGACTGGTTCGCGCTCTTGCCGAGGATCTCGTGGATCGCGGCGTGCACGATGTGCGTGCCCGAGTGGGCCTGCGTGGCGCCGCGACGATTGGATGCGTCGACCACCGTCGTCGCGGCGGCATCCACCGCCACCTCGCCCGCCGTGACCTGCACCATGTGGCTGACCAGCCCCGGGACCGGCTTCTGCACGTCGAGCACCTCGAGCTCGAAGCCCGGGCCCACGATCAGGCCCTTGTCTGCCGCCTGCCCGCCGGCCTCGGCGTAGAGGGTGGTCTCGGCGAGGATGACCTCCGCGATCTGCCCCTCGCCGGCACGATCGACCGAGACGCCGTCGACGAGGATGCCCAGGACCCGAGACTGGGTCTCGAGCTCGGTGTAGCCCACGAACTCGGTCTCGCCGAGCGCGCGGAACTCGCGGTACACGCTGTGGTCGGCGAGCGTGCGGCGCTTGGAGAGCGCGTCGGCCTTCGCACGATCGCGCTGCGCCTGCATCAGCTCGTTGAATGCGACGCGGTCGACGCTGAGCCCCGCCTCCTCCGCGATCTCGAGCGTGAGCTCGATGGGGAAGCCGTAGGTGTCGTGCAGCAGGAAGGCCTGGGGGCCGCCGAGCGCCGCATCGCCGCTGGCGCGGGTCGCGGTGAGCGCCTCGTCGAGGATGTGCGAGCCGGCGGCGAGGGTGCGCAGGAAGGTCTGCTCCTCGGCCAGCGCGTACTTCGAGATGCGCTCCCAGTCGGTCTCGACCTCGGGGTACGCCGACTTCATCGCGTCGCGCGAAGCCGTGAACAGCTCGAGGAAGGTGGGTCCCTCGACGCCGAGCAGGCGCATCGCGCGGATCACGCGGCGCATGAGGCGCCGGAGGATGTAGCCGCGACCCTCGTTCGAGGGGGTGACGCCGTCGCTGAGCAGCATGAGCGACGAGCGGACGTGATCGGCGATCACGCGCATGCGCACATCGTCGGCCGCGTCGACGCCGTACTCCCGACCGCTCAGCTGCGCCGCGCGGTCGAGCACCGGACGCACCTGGTCGGTCTCGTACATGTTGTCGACGCCCTGCTTGATGAACGCGACGCGCTCGAGGCCCATGCCGGTGTCGATGTTCTTCTTCGGCAGCTCGCCGAGGATGCGGAACTCGCTCTGGCTGCGCACATCGCCGATGGCGTACTGCATGAACACGAGGTTCCAGATCTCGACGTAGCGGTCGTCGTCGGTGGCGGGGCCGCCGTCGACGCCGTACGCGGGGCCGCGGTCGAAGAAGATCTCCGAGCAGGGGCCGGCGGGGCCGGGCTGCCCGGTGCTCCAGTAGTTCGTGTCCTTGCCCAGGCGCTGGATCCGCTCCTCGGGCAGGCCCGCGATGCGATGCCATAGCTCGAAGGCCTCGTCGTCGTCCTCGTAGACGGTGACCCAGAGATCCTTCGGATCGAAGCCGAGGCCCCCGTCGTCCTCAGCGCCGGTCAGCAGCTCCCAGGCGAAGGTGATGGCGCCTTCCTTGAAGTAGTCGCCGAAGGACCAGTTGCCCATCATCTGGAAGAAGGTGCCGTGACGGGGCGTCTTGCCGACCTCTTCGATGTCGTTGGTGCGCAGGCACTTCTGCAGGTCGGCCGCGCGCGGGTAGGGCGCCGGCACATCGCCGTTGAGGTACGGGATGAACGGCACCATGCCGGCGACGGTGAAGAGCAGGGTCGGGTCGTCCGACACGAGCGAAGCCGACGGCACGATGGTGTGGCCGCGCTTCTCGAAGTAGTCAAGGAATCGGCGGCTGATCTCAGCGGTCTTCATTTACGGTGTTTTTTCCTCGGGAGTATCGGCGAACTTCGCCTCCTGCTCGCGATATGCGGTCGAGACGAGCTCGGAGAATTCGCCGATTCGCGCGTCCAGCTCTGCAAACAGCTGCTGGCCACGCGCCGTCTTGTTCGCGAAATGCGCGACCACGAAGCCTCCGGCGACGCCGGCGACAAACCACACGAGACCCTTCATTGCAGGCTCCTCACACATCGCGCCGCGAAGATCGCGGCATCGTCACCATCGTACTGTGCGCCCCGCACCCCCTGCGGCATGCGCGGCGAGGCATGTGCGCCCGGGGTATGCGAACGGGCGCCGGATCCGAAGATCCGACGCCCGTTCGCAATCGCTGCGCTGTGCCTGTGGCCTAGCGGGCTGCGTAGTACTCGACGACGAGCTGCACGTCACACGTGACCGGCACCTCGGAGCGCTTCGGGCGACGCACCAGGCGCGCCTGCAGCTTGTCGAGCTCGACATCGAGGTAGGCCGGCGTGGCCGGGAGCACGTCGGTGTGACCACCGGCGGCCGCGACCTGGAAGGGCTCGGTGGCCTCGCTGCGCGCCTTGACGTGGATGAGCTGACCCGGCTTCACACGGAACGACGGGCGGTCGACGAGCTGGCCGTCGACCATGATGTGGCGGTGCACGACCAGCTGACGCGCCTGTGCGGTGGTGCGGGCGAAGCCGGCACGCAGCACGAGGGCGTCGAGGCGCTGCTCGAGCAGCTCGACCAGGTTCTCACCGGTCAGGCCGTCCTGACGACGAGCCTCGTCGAAGGTGTTGCGCATCTGCTTCTCGCGGATGCCGTACTGGGCGCGAAGGCGCTGCTTCTCGCGCAGACGAACGGCGTAGTCGCTGTCCTGCTTGCGCTTGGTGCGGCCGTGCTCGCCGGGCGCGTAGGGGCGCTTCTCGAGGTACTTGGCCGCCTTCGGGGTGAGGGCGATGCCCAGCGACCGCGAAAGGCGGGTCTGGCTGCGGGTGCGTGACTTCGTAGACACGATTTCCTAACTCTTGATCAATGTGAATGCCGGCCGCTCGCGACCACGCGTGGGCGCGCAGAACTGCACCGGAGAAATCAGAGGGATGTGCCCTGCGAAGCGTCACCGGCTACAGGTGCCGCTCCTCAGCCTTCGAATTCGTTGCAGCCGCGCGCAGAAATCGAGCCTTGGGCAGAGGAAATCGTATCACGCCGGGGGCGGCGCATCCGCGCCGGGCGCGAGGATGCGCCGGATCTTCTCGAGGCGGGCCTGGATGTCGCGCTCGTGCCCGTGCGAGGTCGGCTGATAGTAGCGCTGGCCGCGAAGCGCGTCGGGGAGGTACTGCTGCGCCACGATCCCGATCTCGGCATCGTGCGGATACCGGTACCCCGCTCCGTGCCCGAGCCGCTTCGCCCCCGCGTAGTGCGCGTCGCGGAGGTGCATCGGCACCGTGCCGATGCGTCCCGCGCGGACATCGGCGATCGCCGCGTCGATGGCCAGGTAGGCGGCGTTCGACTTCGCGGCGCTCGCCAGATAGATGGTCACCTCGGCCAGAGGGATCCGACCCTCGGGCATCCCGATGAACGCCACGGCGTCCGCGGCAGCGGTGGCGATGCCCAGCGCCTGCGGATCCGCCATGCCGATGTCTTCGGCGGCGCTGATCACCAGGCGTCGCGCGATGAAGCGCGGGTCTTCGCCCGCCTCGATCATCCGGGCCAGGTAGTGCACCGCCGCATCGACGTCCGACCCCCGGATCGACTTGATGAACGCGCTGATCACGTCGTAGTGCTCGTCGCCCTGGCGGTCGTAGCGCAGCAGCGCCCGGTCGACCGCCTGCGCCACGAGCTCCGGCGTGACCACCGCCGAGGGGCGATCGTCGCCCGCGTCAAGACCGGCGGCCGCGTCGTCGCCCTCCACGGCCTCGCCCGCGAGACCGGCCGCCATCGCTGCGGATGCCTCGAGCGCCGTGAGCGCCCGGCGCGCGTCGCCGGAGGCCAGGCGCACGATCGCGGCCCGGGCCTCGGGCGACAGCTTGACCTCGCCGCGCAGACCGCGCGGATCGGCGACGGCGCGATCGAGCAGCTCCCCGAGCCGCGCGTCGTCCAGCGGCGTGAGGGTGAGCAGCAGGGATCGCGAGAGCAGCGGCGAGATCACCGAGAACGAAGGGTTCTCGGTGGTCGCGGCGATCAGAATGACCCAGCCGTTCTCGACGCCCGGCAGCAGCGCGTCCTGCTGCGCCTTCGTGAAGCGGTGGATCTCGTCGAGGAAGAGGATCGTCGACTGCCCGTACATGTCACGCTGCGTCAGCGCGGACTGCATGACCTCGCGCACGTCCTTGACGCCGGCGGTCACCGCCGAGAGCTCGACGAAGCGCCGACCCGAGGAGCGTGCGATCGCCTGGGCGATCGTGGTCTTGCCCGTCCCGGGAGGGCCCCAGAGGATCACCGACACGGCGCCCTGCGCCGCGCGCTCCGGATCGGCGAGCGCGACCAGCGGCGAGCCCGGGCGCAGGAGGTGCTCCTGCCCGGCGATCTCGTCGATCGATACCGGCCGCATCCGCACCGCGAGCGGAGTGGCGCCCTGGAACAGCGCCTGCGCGGCTGTTGGATTGACCATGCCTCAAGGCTAGCCGCCGGCGCGACACCGCTGCCCGCACCGCGTCACCCGCGGCGCTCGAGGTCGCCGAGGGCCGCCGCGGTCCGCTCGGGTGCCGCGGTTTGTCGCCCCGGGGCGGGATGCGTAGAGTTTCACCGATTCGTCGCCGAGTGCGGCCGCGAATCGCGCAAGATCATGTCGGGAGGATGCCGTGGCAGCGCGAAGCAGAGACAAGGCGGCACGCGAGGCGCGAGAGCGCGCGCGCCGCTACCAGGCGCGCACCCAGCTGCACGAGGACCGAGGCCGTCGGCGCACGCGCGACAACGTGGTCGCTGGCGTCGTTGGCGGGCTGATCGTCGCGATCGCCATCGCCGGGCAGTTCGTGTACGCCTCGGTCGGCCCCGGTGCTCCCGAGCCGGCCCCCACGCCGAGCCCGTCCGCGACGACGCCCGCGCCCAGCCCCTCGCCCGAGGAGTCGACGCAGAGCCCCACCGAGGATCCCGCCGAATAGCACGCGCGCCTGCGGCGCCACGCCCGGGCCCGGCGGCTCCGTCATCCCGCGCGGCGCGGCGTGGGCCGTCGTATTAGGCTAGGGGCGGTCACGCGCACGCCTGTGCGCACCGGCTCCCGCACGCGGCTCGCGCCGCGCGCGCGAGCGACCAAGCGACTGAGCGACACTCGTGCGGCTGCGGCCACAGCGAGCGACAAGAGCGCGGCCCTGGCCGCAGCGAGGTGGAATCACGTGTCTTCCCACACTGAGCCGAACGAGACCGTCCAGCCCTGGGGCCGCGTCGACGAAGACGGCACCGTCTTCGTGCGCGAAGACGAGCAGTGGCGCGAGGTCGGGCAGTACCCCGACGCGACCGCCGAAGAGGCCCTCGCCTACTTCGAGCGCAAGTTCACCGACCTCGCCGACAAGGTCACGCTCCTCGAGCAGCGCTCCAAGCGCGGCGGCGCGACGGCCTCTGAGCTGACCCACGCGGTCCGGCAGCTTCGCGGCGACGTGGTCGGCGCGGCCGCGGTTGGCGACCTGGCGAAGCTCGACCGGCGTCTCGAGTCGCTGTCGGACACGCTCAAGGACGCGAGCGCACAGGAGGCGGCGGCATCCCGCGAGGCCGTCGTCGAGGCGGGACGCGAGCGCGAGGCGATCGTCGAGGCCGTCGAGGCACTCGCCGCGCAGGATCCGCAGAAGACGCAGTGGAAGACCACCACGCAGCAGCTCAACGACGCGTTCGCGCAGTGGCAGAGCCACCAGCAGAACGGCCCGCGCCTGCCCAAGAACGAGGCGCAGGCGCTGTGGAAGCGGTTCCGGAACGCGCGCACGACGATCGAGCGCCACCGCCGCGAGTACTTCGCCGAGCTCGACGACGCACACCGCGCGGCCCGTGACGCGAAGACGCGCCTCGTCGACCGCGCCGAGGCGCTCGCCCCGAAGGGCGAGGACGGCATTCCCGCCTACCGCGCGCTGCTCGACGAGTGGAAGGCGTCCGGTCGCGCCGGCAAGCGCGTCGACGACAGCCTCTGGGCGCGCTTCAAGGCGGCCGGTGACGCGCTGTACGGCGCACGCGCCGAGCGTGACGCGGCGGAGGCTGCGGACTCGCTGCCGAAGGTCGCCGCCAAGAAGGAGCTGCTCGAGCGCGCGCAGGCGGTGGCCGACGAGCCCGACCTGGCCAAGGCCCGAGCGCTGCTCACCCAGATCCAGCGCGAGTGGGACGAGATCGGGCGCATCTTCGGCCGCGAGCAGGAGCGTCCGCTCGAGGACGGCATCCGCCGCGTCGAGGCGGCCCTGCGCGCGCGCGAGGACGCGGACTGGAAGGCCAACGACCCGCGCACGAAGGCTCGCGCCAACGACATGACGCAGCAGCTCGAAGACGCCATCGCCAAGCTCGAAGAGGAGATCGCGGCGGCGAAGGCCGCCGGCGATGCGGCCTCCGCCGCGAAGCTCGAAGAGGCGCTTGCCGCGCGCAAGGCCTGGCTCGGCGCCCTCGGGGGCTGATCGGCGGCGCGGACGCACGCACAGGGGCGCGGGAGGATTCACCCTCCCGCGCCCCTGTCGCGTCTGCACCGCTGGGTGTAGGTCCAGCGCCGTGCGCAGCGCGGGGGCGCCGACTCCGGCGGATAGGCTTCCCCTCGTGCTCGGCTTCGATGATCCGCTCCCCCGTCGCCCGCGTCGCATCGTGGTGGCGGGCGTCTCGGGCGCGGGCAAGACCACGCTCGCGGCCCGCATCGCCGCGGTGTTCGACGCACCGCACACCGAGATCGACGGGCTCTATCACGGCGAGAACTGGACACCCCGCGACGCGTTCCTCGACGACGTTCGCGCCCTCGTCGCGGGTGAGCGCTGGACGACGGAATGGCAGTACCACGTCGCGCGGCCGATCCTGAGCGAGTCGGCCGAGCTGCTCGTCTGGCTCGATCTGCCATTCGTGCGCGTCACGCTCCCGCGCGTCATCAGGCGCACCGTCGGGCGCCGGCTGCGCCGAGAAGCGCTGTGGAACGGCAACACCGAACCGCCGCTGCACACGTTCTTCACCTCTCGCGAGCACATCGTGCGCTGGTCGATCGCCACGAGAGGCAAGTACCGCGAGCGCATTCCGCGCCTCGAGACGGAGCATCCCGATCTGCTCATCGTGCGGCTGCGCTCACGGCGCGAGGTCGAGGCGTGGCTCGCGGCGCAGCGACCGCGCGGCTGAGCCGGCGGCACGAGTTCTCCACAGCGACGCGACGCGCTCGCCGCGCGGGCACGCCGCCCCGCACAATCGGGAGATGTCTGCATCACGCTTCATGTACTTCGCGGGCGAGCGCCTGTCGATCGCCGAGCTCTCGGCGGCGAGTCTCGACGGCCACCTCGTGGGGCTCGGCGAGGGATTCATGCCGGCCGACGCGATCGAGACGATCGCGATGCGGGCGGCGTCGCTGCGCCCGCTGCTCGGCGACACGATGGCGGCGACGCTGCTCAGCGCCGCGTGGATCTGGGGCGCGCTGGATCGGCCGCCGGCGCGGCACAGCGCGCATCGCGCGGTCGAGCACCGGCTGCACCACGTGCTGAGCCGGCGCCTGGTGCTGCACGACGTGCACCTCGCCGTCGAGGGGCGCATGCTGCTCGGCGGCGTGTGGGTGAGCACGCCGCTGCACACCCTGATCGCGCTCGCTCGCGCCGCGACGCAGGGGCCGACTCGCACGAACGGCGCCGTCCCGGCCGGCGCCACGGAGCGCAGCACCACCGGCAGCAGCACCACGGAGCGCAGCGCTGCTGCTGTCGCCGGCGCGCACATCGCGTCGCTCGCCGCTGCGCGCGCCCTGGTCGAGCTGGGCCTCGCCGATCCCGACGAGGCGGTGGCGTGGCTGGATGCGAGAACCCGCATGCCGGGCAAGCACGCGGCGCGCGCGCTTCTCGATGCGCTGCGCGCGCATGCGCCGGCGGCGCGGCGCACCGAACGCCCCGGTGGGGCCGACCGCCCCGGGCGTCCCGGCCGAATCGGTCAGCCGCGAGCGCGCCGCGAGGCCGACACCTCGTCTGCCTAGCCCGAGGTCACCCGATAGACGTCGTAGACCGCGTCGATGCGCCGCACCGCGTTCAGCACGCGGTCGAGGTGCACGATGTCGCCCATCTCGAACACGAACCGGCTGAGCGCGAGGCGATCGTGCGAGGTCGACACGGTCGCCGAGAGGATGTTCACGTGATGCTCGCTCAGCACGCGCGTCACGTCCGAGAGCAGGCCGCCGCGATCGAGCGCCTCGACCTGGATCTGCACCATGAAGATGCTCTTCGTCGTCGGCGCCCACGCCACCTCGATCAGGCGCTCCGGATCGCTCTGGAGCGACTTCACGTTCGGGCAGTCCGCACGGTGCACCGAGACGCCGCTGCCCCGTGTCACGAAGCCGACGATCGCGTCACCGGGCACCGGCGTGCAGCACTTGGCCAGCTTCACGAGGATGTCGGGGGCCCCGCGCACGAGGATGCCCGAGTCGCTGTTGCGGGTGCTGCGCTGGCGCCCGAGCGCGGGAAGGTCGATCGGTCCGGTGAGCGGCGCCGTCTGGTGCACCAGCGCGGTGACCTTCTCGATCACCGACTGGGTGCTGACATGCCCCTCGCCGACGGCGGCATAGAGCGCCGAGACGTCCTCGTAGCGGAGCTGGTGCGCAACCTCGGTGAACGAATCCTGGTTCATGAGTCGCTGCAGCGGCAGGTTCTGCCGGCGCATCGCCCGGGCGATCGCATCCTTGCCCTGCTCGATGGCCTCCTCGCGGCGCTCCTTGGTGAACCAGCCGCGGATCTTGTTCTTGGCGCGCGTGCTGCGCACGAAGGTCAGCCAGCCCTGGCTCGGGCCCGCGTCCGGGTTCTTCGAGGTGAACACCTCGACGACCTCGCCGCTGTGCAGCTCGGACTCGAGCGGCACCAGGCGCCCGTTCACCTTCGCGCCCATCGTGCGGTGGCCGATCTCGGTGTGCACCGCGTAGGCGAAGTCGACGGGGGTCGCGCCGGCGGGGAGGCCGATCACGCGACCCTTCGGCGTGAAGACGTAGACCTCCTTCGCGCCGATCTCGTACCGCAGCGAATCGAGGAACTCGCCGGGATCGGCGGTCTCGCACTGCCAGTCCGAGATGTGCGCGAGCCACGCCATGTCGGTATCGGCCGCCTTGCCCTCGGACTTGCCGCCGTTGACGCGCTCCTTGTACTTCCAGTGCGCGGCGACGCCGTACTCGGCCTGCTGGTGCATCTCGTTGGTGCGGATCTGGATCTCGACGGTGCGTCCACCGGGGCCGATGACCGTCGTGTGCAGCGACTGGTAGAGGTTGAACTTCGGCGTCGCGATGTAGTCCTTGAACCGCCCGGGCAGCGGCGTCCACCGCGCGTGGATCGCGCCGAGCACGGCGTAGCAGTCGCGCACCGAGCCGACCAGCACCCGAATGCCGATGAGGTCGTAGATGTCGTCGAACTCGCGCCCGCGCACGATCATCTTCTGGTACACGGAGTACAGCTGCTTCGGTCGGCCCATGACCCGCCCCCGAATGCGCAGCTCGCGCAGATCTTCGTCGACGGCCGCGATCACCGACTGCATGTACTGCTCGCGCTGCGGCGTGCGCTGACGCACCAGGCTCTCGATCTCGGCGTAGATCTTCGGCTGGAGCACCGCGAACGACAGATCTTCCAGCTCGGCCTTGATGGTCTGGATGCCGAGCCGATGCGCGAGCGGGGCGTAGATCTCGAGGGTCTCGGTCGCCTTGCGCGTGGCCTTCTCGGCGGGGACGAAGCCCCAGGTGCGCGCGTTGTGCAGCCGGTCGGCGAGCTTGATCAGGAGCACGCGAATGTCTTTCGACATCGCGACGATCATCTTGCGGACCGTCTCGGCCTGCGCGCTCTCGCCGTACTTGACGCGGTCGAGCTTGGTGACGCCGTCCACCAGCATCGCGACCTCGTCGCCGAACTCGCCCCTCAGCTCCTCGAGCGGGTAGCCGGTGTCCTCCACCGTGTCGTGCAGGAGCGCGGCGGCGATGGCGCGCGGCCCGAGGCCGAGGTCGGCCAGGATCTGCGCGACCGCGACGGGGTGGGTGATGTACGGCTCGCCGCTCTGCCGCTTCTGCCCCTTGTGCGCCTCGGACGCGACCTCATACGCGCGCTCGATGACGGCCAGGTCGGACTTGGGGTGGTTCGTGCGCACCACGCGCATGAGGTGCGCGACGTCGTCGCTGCGGACCGAGCGCGAGAAGATGCGCGGCACGAGCCGGCGCAACGTCGAGCCCTGCGGCGCACCCGGAACCGATTCCGCCATCTGGCACCTCCCAAGAACTCAATCTTAGAGCTCCCGGGCACTCGCCCGGCGCCACGGTCGCCCGCGGCATCGACCTAGCGCAGGGCGAGCTCGCGATTGGCCAGCACCTTCGCGTCGCGCTCCTTGATGGCGGGCTCGTTCTCGCGCATGAGCGAGTAGAGCGGGGCCGCGACGAAGAGCGTCGAGTAGGTGGCGACGATGATGCCGACGAAGATCGACAGCGAGATGTCGCTGAGCGTATCGGCGCCGAGGACGAAGGTGCCGAGGAACAGGATCGCGCCCACGGGCAGGGCAGCGACCACCGAGGTGTTGATCGAGCGCACGAGCGTCTGGTTCACCGCGAGGTTCACCGATTCGCCGAACGTGCGGCCGGAGATCTCGCCGTCCTCGTTCGTGTTCTCGCGAACCTTGTCGAACACGACGGTGGTGTCGTAGAGCGAGTACGCGAGGATCGTCAGGAAGCCGATCACCGCCGCCGGCGAGATCTCGAAGCCGGTCAGCGCATACACGCCGAGCGTGATGACCAGCACGTCGACCAGGCCAATGATCGAGGCGACCGACATCTTCCAGGTGCGGAAGTAGATCGCGAGGATGATGAACGTGAGCGCGAGGAAGATCGCGAGGCCCCAGAGCGACTGCTTGGTCACGTCGGCGCCCCAGCTGGGACCGATGAACGACGTGGTCACCTCGTCGACGTCAACCGAGTACGCCTCGGCCAGCGCGGCGGCGACCTGCTGCGTCTCGCCCGGCGACATCTGGTCGGTCTGGACGCGCACGGCGCTGTCGGCGATCGTCGTGACCTTCGTGGTCGCGCCCGGCACCACCTGCTTCACCGTGTCGGTGGCGATCGTCTGGTCGGGATGGTCGAGGCCGGAGATCGTGAACTGCGACCCGCCGGTGAACTCGATGCTGAAGTTGATCGGCTTGAAGATCGGCACGATCGCCGCGCCCACGATGAGCGCGATCGCGATGATGAACCACAGACGCCGCTTGCCGACGAACGGGAATGAGAGCTTGCCTGAGTAGAGGTCGTTTCCGAACTGGCTCATAGAACGCATCAGGCCTCTCCCCCCTTCGTGTCGTTCGTGCTGCTTGCGGGAGGCTCGCTCGCCTTCGCGCCGCGTGCACTCAGCGCCTGCTCGGCCTGCTTGCGCTCGGCGATGGTCTGCCGACGCTCGGCCTCGCCGCGCGAGCGGGACGCGCGGGCGGCCTTGCCCTGCGAAGCCGCTGCGCCGACCGGCGCGCGGAACTGCGCGCGGCCGCGGTACACGGCGCCGAGGGCGGTGGGGTCAAGGCCCGAGAGCGGGTGCCCGCCGCCGAAGAAGCTGGTGCGCGAGAGCAGCTGCATGATCGGGTGCGTGAAGATGATGAAGATCAGGATGTCGATCAGGGTCGTGAGGCCCAGGGTGAACGCGAATCCCTTGACCGTGGCATCCGCCAGGATGTAGAGCACGACCGCGGCGAGCACGTTGATGCTCTTCGAGATGTAGATCGTGCGCTTCGCGCGGCCCCAGCCGTCTTCGACCGCGCCGGTGATCGACTTGCCGTCGCGCATCTCGTCGCGGATGCGCTCGAAGTACACGATGAACGAGTCGGCGGTGAAGCCGATCGACACGATCAGACCCGCCACGCCGGCCAGCGAGAGGCGGAAGCCCATGCGCCAGGCGAGGATGCAGATCGCGAGGTAGGTCAGCACCCCCATGACCAGCAGCGAGGCGATGATCACGGTGCCGAGCACGCGGTACTGGAACAGCGCGTAGATGCACACCAGCGCGAGGCCGACGAGTCCGGTGATGAGGCCGATCTGCAGCTGCTGGCTGCCGAGCGTCGCCGAGATGGTGTCGGAGCTGACGACCTTGAAGCTCAGCGGCAGCGCGCCGTACTTCAGCTGATCGGCGAGGACCTTCGCCGACTCCTGCGTGAACGAGCCCGAGATCGAGGGCTTGCCGTCGAGGATCAGCCCGTTCATCGAGGGCGCCGAGAGCACGTAGCCGTCGAGCACGAACGCGAACTGGTCGAGCGGCGGCTGCGCGCCGTAGAGGCGCTGGCTGATCTTGCCGAACGTCGAGGTGCCGTCGCTGTCGAAGGCCAGGTTCACCGTCCAGCGGTTCGTCTTCTGGTCGAGACCGTAGGTGGCGTCGATGATCGACGAGCCCTCCATCTCGACCGGGCCCAGGATGTACTTCTGGAGGCCCTCCGGGTCGCACGTGATCAGTGGCTGGTCATGCGGCTGGCTGGCGGGGTCGTTGCTCGGGTCCGCGCAGTCGAACGCGAGGTACTGCGCCTCCAGCGCGGGGGTGATCCACGCGATGTCGCTGGCGTTGCTCGGCTGCGTCGACGGCGTGGCCTGCAGCGTGGGGTCGGGCGAGGGATACGGCGTCATGTTGCCGTCCTCGCCGACGAAGGTGTTCGAGGTCTGCCCCGAGACGAACAGCACGGGGCGCAGCTGCAGCTGCGCGCTCGCCTCGATGCGGTTGCGGGTGTCTTCGTCGGCGGAGCCGGGGATCTGCACAACGATGTTGCGGCCACCCTCGGTCGTGATCTCGGTCTCGCCCACGCCCGAGGCATCCACGCGCTGGCGGATGATGGTCGCCGCCTGATCGAGCTGCTCCTGAGAGATCTGCTCGCCGTCCTGGCTCTGGGCCTCGAGCACGATCTGGGTGCCGCCCTGCAGGTCGAGCGCGAGGGCGGGCGCCCACGAGCTGACGCCGAGCGCCACGCCGATCGCATTGATGCCGAACAGCGACCCGGTGATGATCAGGAGGCCGAGGAGTGCGCGCCACGCGCGTTTGACGGGGGTGGAAGTCGCCACGGAGTGTCAGCTTTCTACGCTGCCCGGGCGATCCACACCTGGGCGGGAGCGGGTCAGATCAGTCGTCGGACTTCTTATCGCGCTCGGTGGCATCGGTGATCGGGTCGATCGACTCGATGGCGGGCGCGTCGCTCGGGCTCGGCGCATCGGCACCCTCGATCGGCGTCACGACGCGAAGAATCGCCTGGCTGTGCGTGCGAACCACGACGCCAGGAGCGAGCTCGATCAGCGCCGGCTCGTCGAGGTTGTCGGGGTCGTACGCCACGATGGTGCCGTACAGCCCGCCCTGCAGAAGCACCTCAGCACCGGGAACGGTGTTGCGACGCATGGTCTCCTGCTCGGCCTTGTGCTTCGCCATGCGCCGGCGCTGGCTGACGAACATGAAGACGAGGAGCAGTGCGAGGACGATCAGCAGACCGTACTGTGCGAAGAAATCCATGCGGTGTGATGCCTTTCAGAGGTGCGCGGGTCGCGCGGGCC
The DNA here is from genome assembly GCA_029779645.1 of Actinomycetes bacterium. Classification (GTDB taxonomy): domain Bacteria; phylum Actinomycetota; class Actinomycetes; order Actinomycetales; family Microbacteriaceae; genus Microbacterium. The sequence goes on from JAKPAC010000012.1 coordinate 244,556, forward strand.
GACGAGCGGATCGCCGGGGAATCTTTGGCCAGATAAGCCAAAGGAAATTATAGGTCATGCATGTCGAGCGTGTGCTCTGACGAGCCCACTCCCAGGTGATCGTAGGCAAGCGCGGTGGCGATGCGACCGCGCGGCGTCCGGCCCATGAAGCCGATGCGGACGAGGTACGGCTCGACCACGCTCTCGATCGTCTCGGGCTCTTCGCCGACCGTCACCGCGAGGGTGTTCAGCCCCACCGGGCCGCCGCGGAATCGGCGGATCAGCGCGTCCAGCACCGCCCGGTCGAGACGGTCGAGGCCGATCGCGTCCACGTCGTAGAGCTCGAGCGCCGCGTGCACCGACTCGGGCGCGCCCCCGGTGTCGTGCACCAGCATGTAGTCGCGCACGCGCCGCAGCAGGCGGTTCGCGATGCGGGGCGTGCCCCGCGAGCGACGCGCGATCTCGGCGCGCCCCGCCGGCGGGATGTCGACGCCGAGCACGATCGCCGAGCGTTCGACGACCCGCTCGAGCTCGCCGGCGTCATAGAACTCGAGGTGCGCGGTGAACCCGAAGCGGTCGCGCAGCGGGTTCGGCAGCAGGCCGGAGCGCGTGGTGGCCCCGACCAGCGTGAAGGGCGCCAGCTCGAGCGCGACGCTCGTCGCCCCGGCCCCCTTGCCCACCATGATGTCGATGCGGAAGTCCTCCATGGCCAGGTACAGCATCTCCTCCGCCGAGCGCGCCATGCGGTGCACCTCGTCGATGAACAGCACCTCTCCCGGCGTCAGGCTCGACAGCAGGGCGGCCAGATCGCCAGCGTGCTGGATCGCGGGCCCGCTCGACAGGCGCAGCGGGCGCCCGCTCTCGTGTGCGACGATCATCGCGAGCGTGGTCTTGCCGAGCCCTGGGGGCCCGGAGAGCAGGATGTGGTCGGGGGCGCGCTCCTGCAGCCGCGCGGCCTCGAGCAGCAGCTGCAGCTGGCCGCGCACCTTTGTCTGCCCCACGAACTCCGACAGCGACTGCGGGCGCAGCGCGCCCTCGATCGCGAGCTCGGTGTCGCCCTGCGGGTTCGGGTCGCTGACGTCGTCGTAGCTCACGCGCGCGCTCCGCCCGGGCGCGCAGGCCCCAGCACCGCGAGCGAGAGGCGCAGCAGCGCGGGCACCGAGAGCAGATCGGCTGCGGATGCCTCGGCCGACGCCTGCACGATCGCCTCGTTCGCAGTGCGCTCGGGCCAGCCGAGCCCCATCAGGGCCGCTGCGACGGCCGCGCTCGTCGAGGGCGGCGCATCCGCGACGCTCGGCGCGAATGCCGCCGACGCCGTGAGCTTGCCAGCAAGCGAGACGAGGATCAGCTTGGCGGTCTTCGGGCCGATGCCGGAGACCTTGCGGAACGGCTTCTCGTCTTCGCTCGCGACGGCGTCCGCAAGCTGGTCGACCGTGAGCGCCGAGAGCACGCCGATCGCCGATCTGGGCCCGACGCCCGAGACCCCGAGCAGGAGCGCGAACGCGGCGAGCTCGTCGCGCGTCGCGAAGCCGTACAGCGTCAGGGCGTCCTCGCGCACGATCAGCGAGGTGTGCAGGTGCAGCACGTCGCCGACGCGGGTCGCCTGCGCGAGCGCGGTCGGCACCGACACCGAGAGGCCGACGCCGCCGACCTCGACGATCACGGCCCCGGCCTCGACATGCACGGCGGGGCCACGGAGCGACGAGATCATGCCTCAAGCCTAGGTGAGCCCCGAGACATCCTCAGCGAGGCACGCGCACCGTCGTCGGGCGGTGTGCCGGGCGCTTCGCCTGCACCTGGGCCGCCACCTGCGCCGCCGACTTGGGGCGGGATGCGGCCTGTTCGGCCTCCCGCCACGCGCGCATGGCGGGCGTCTCGCGAGAGGTCGACATCGCGTCGCCGGGCGTCGCGCCGGGCGCGGAGACCCCCGTCGCAAGTGCCGCCGGGGCCCCGCGCCACGCGTGGCACAAGGCGAGGGCCAGGGCGTCGGCGGCGTCGGCGGGCTTCGGCAGCTCGTCGAGGCGCAGGATGCGGGCGACCATGGCCTGCACCTGCTTCTTGTCGGCGCCGCCGTGGCCCGTGATGGCGGCCTTGACCTCTGTGGGCGTGTGCAGCGCGGCGGGCAGGCCGAACTCGGCGCCGACGAGCAGCGCCACCCCGCTCGCCTGCGCGGTGCCCATGACGGTGCTCGTGTTGTGCTGCGCGAACACCCGCTCCACCGCCAGCACGTGGGGCTCGAACGACTCGACCGCGGACCGGATGCCGTCGGCCACCAGCAGCAGCCGCTGCGCGAGCGGCAGTTCCAGGGCCGAGCGAATCACCCCGACGTGCACCAGGCTGGCCGAGCGGTTGGGCGCGACATCGACGATCCCGACGCCGCAGCGGGTGAGACCGGGATCGATCCCGATCACCCGCAGCGTCGAGCCTCGCGAAACCATGTCGTCAGGCTAACCCGCGAGCCGTCGTCGAGCCGCGCGCGACACCCTGGCCGCACGCAGTCGCACGTGGAGGAGGTCGCACCGGCGCAGAGCCGGCCCAGCGCCAGAGCCGCAGCCACCCGCCGCGGAGCCGGACGATTCGGCGGCTACGCGTCGGACTCGAGCTCGGCCTGGACCTCGGCGGTCAGGTCGAAGTTCGAGTAGACGTTCTGCACGTCGTCGCTGTCTTCGAGCACGTCGATGAGGTGGAAGATCTTGCGCGCCGTCGCGGCGTCGATCTCGACCTTGAGCGTCGGCACGAACTCGGCGTCGGCCGACTCGTAGTCGATGCCCGCCTCCTGCAGCGCCGTGCGCACCTTGACCATGTCGCTCGGGTCGGTGATGATCTCGAATCCCGAGGCGTGCGGCTCGACCTCTTCGGCGCCGGCCTCGAGCACCGCCATCATGACGTCGTCCTCGTTCGTGTGCTCGGCGCTCACAACGATCACGCCCTTGCGGTGGAAGTTGTAGGCGACGCTGCCCGGGTCGGCCATGGTGCCGCCGTTGCGGGTCATCGCGGTGCGCACCTCGGCGGCCGCGCGGTTCTTGTTGTCGGTGAGGCACTCGATCAGCAGCGCGACGCCGTTGGGCCCGTAGCCCTCGTACATGATCGTCGTGTACTCGATCGACTCACCGGTGAGCCCCGCACCTCGCTTGATCGCGCGATCGATGTTGTCGTTGGGGACGGAGGTCTTCTTCGCCTTCTGCACGGCGTCGACCAGCGTCGGGTTGCCGGCGAGGTCCGCACCGCCCATCTTCGCGGCAACTTCGATGTTCTTGATGAGCTTGGCGAACGACTTGGCACGGCGCGAGTCGAGGACCGCCTTCTTGTGCTTGGTCGTTGCCCACTTTGAATGTCCAGCCATGCGGGTCAGTTTAGCTGTTGGCGACGCCCAGCACCCGCTCCAGCGTCCGCACGTTGCGGCTTGTCGTGCTCGCCTTGAATCTGCGCGCGGCGAGCAGCTTCGCGAACGGCGTGCTCGTGCTCTCGCCCTTCGCCGGGTTCCAGTACAGCGTGCCGTCGACGAGCCGCACCGGATCGATCGCCGAATCCATGGATGCCGCGGCCGCCGCGAGCTCCTCGAGCACCGCCCCGTCCGAGCCGAAGATCACCATCGGCTGCCGGCCCGCGTCGCTCGCGTCGAAGGGAAACGCGCGGGCGGCGGCATCCACCTGCCCTGCCGTGCAGAGCACGATCCACGCCTCGTAGTCGAACGCGGCGCGGAGCGCCCGCTCGATCGCGAGCTTCAGCTCGGCGTGCGCGCGTCCATCGGGGGCGAACACCACGTTGCCGCTGGCGAGCACCGTGCGCGCGTCGTCGAGCCCGAGGCCGATGAAGACCTCGCGCAGGGGCGCGCTGCGGATCGTGATGCCGCCGACGTTCACGCCGCGCAGAAATGCCACCCAGTCGCCCATGCCCACATTGTGCACCGGGTCGACGACGCGACGCCAGACGCGGCCGCCGGCGCGACCGGGGCGCGTGACCCGGCGCGGGCTCGCCGTGGTGCCTATGCGCGGGCGCGCACCCGCGCGAGGAACCGCTCGTGCAGGCGCGGCTCCCCCGACACCTCGGGGTGGAACGACGTGCCCATGAGCGCGCCCTGCTCGACCCCGACGATACGGCCGTCGTCCAGGGTCAGGATCGCGGTGGCCGCGGGCCCGAGCGCCGCGACGATCGGGGCGCGGATGAAGGTCGCGTGCAGGGGCGGCCCGCCCAGCGCCGGCGCATCGATGAGGGTCTCGAACGACTCCACCTGCGGCCCGAAGGCATTGCGCTGCACCGTGACGTCGAGGCCGCCGATGGTCTGCTGCCCGGGCGCGGCGCCCTCGATCCGGTCGGCGAGCATGATGAGGCCGGCGCACGTGCCGTAGGCCGGCATGCCGGCGGCGATCCGCTCGCGCAGGGGCTCCAGCATCCCGAACATCCTCGTGAGCTTGTCGATCACGCTCGACTCGCCGCCGGGAATGACCAGCCCGTCTACCCGGGCGAGCTCGGCGGGATGTCGCACCAGGGCGACATCCGCGCCGAGCGAGGCGAGCATCTCGGCATGCTCGCGCACATCGCCCTGATAGGCGAGGACTCCGACCTGCGGCTTACCAGCCACGCTCGGAGAGGCGGTGCGGCGCGGGCAGGTCGGCGACGTTGATGCCGACCATCGCCTCACCGAGACCGCGCGACACCTGGGCGATGACGGCGGGGTCGTTGTACGCTGCCGTGGCCTTGACGACCGCCGCGGCGCGGGCCGCCGGGTTGCCCGACTTGAAGATGCCCGAGCCGACGAAGACGCCGTCGGCGCCGAGCTGCATCATCATCGCGGCGTCGGCGGGGGTCGCCACGCCGCCCGCGACGAAGAGCACGACGGGGAGCTTGCCGGTCTCGGCGACCTCGGCGACGAGCTCGTAGGGGGCCTGCAGCTCCTTGGCGGCCACATACAGCTCGTCCTTGGTCATCGACTTCAGCGCGTTGATCTCGCTGAGGATCTTGCGGATGTGCTTCGTCGCCTCCGAGACGTCGCCGGTGCCGGCCTCGCCCTTGGAGCGGATCATCGCCGCGCCCTCGTTGATGCGACGCAGCGCCTCGCCGAGGTTGGTCGCGCCGCACACGAACGGCACCGTGTAGTTCCACTTGTCGATGTGGTTGACGTAGTCGGCGGGGCTCAGCACCTCCGACTCGTCGATGAAGTCGACGCCGAGGGTCTGCAGCACCTGCGCCTCGACGAAGTGGCCGATGCGCGACTTCGCCATCACGGGGATCGAGACGGCCTCGATGATGCTGTCGATCATGTCGGGGTCGCTCATGCGCGAGACGCCGCCCTGGGCGCGGATATCGGCGGGGACGCGCTCGAGTGCCATGACGGCCACGGCGCCCGCGTCCTCCGCGATGCGCGCCTGCTCGGCGGTGACGACGTCCATGATGACGCCGCCCTTGAGCATCTCGGCGAGGCCGCGCTTGACGCGACCGGTTCCCGTGTTCGCAGTGCTCACGAGTGATCCCTTCGGTGGGTGCGTGTACACGCAACAATTGGTGGAGGGGCGCGCGGGATTTCGGGCGACCCGGGTTTGACCTAGGCCAAACGATAGCATGTACCAGACAGCCCTCCCGGGCGTGACGAAAGTTGACGAGATGCAGCCCGAGATCAGCGGCCAGACCGCGGCCGAGATCGCCGCGAGCCTCCGCGGCCTGCTGGAGCGCGGCGCCCTGAAGCCGGGCGATCCGCTCCCCTCGGTTCGTGCGCTCGCCGAGACGCTGAGCGTCAACCGCAACACCGTCGTCGCCGCCTACGGCGAGCTGGCGCGCGGCGGCCTCGTCGTCTCGCGCGGCCGCGGCGGCACGCGCGTCGCCGACCACGCGACCGTCGCCCAGGAGGGCTTCGCCGGCGACAGCGTGCTGCGCGACGTCGGGACGGGCAACCCCGACCCGGCCCGCATCCCGAGCCCCCTGCGGGCCCTGGGCCGGCTGGCCGAGCGCCCCGTGCTCTACGGCACCCCCGTCATCGATCCCGACCTCGAGGCCTGGGCGATGCAGTGGATGGGGTGCGACCTCGCGCCCGTGGCCTCGATGCGCCTGACGATCACGAGCGGCGCCGCCGACGCGGTCGAGCGCCTGCTCGCCGACACCCTCACCCGGGGCGATGCCATCGCGCTCGAGGACCCCTGCTTTCTCGCCTCGATCCACACCGTGCGCCTGGGCGGATATCGCCCCGTGCCGGTGCCGGTCGACGACGAGGGGATGACGGTGGCCGGCCTGCGCGCCGCGCTCGAGCAGGGCGTGCGCGCGGTGCTGTGCACCCCGCGCGCGCAGAACCCGACCGGCGTGAGCCTCGGCGCCGCCCGCGCCGAGCAGCTTCGCGCGGTGCTCGCCGAGTTTCCCTACGTGCTCGTCATCGAGGACGACCACTTCTCGATGCTCTCGCAGGCCCCCTTCCATTCGCTGATCGGGCCGGAGCACCGGCGCTGGGCGCTCATCCGCTCGGTGTCGAAGTTTCTCGGGCCCGACATGTGCCTCGCCGTCACGGCATCCGACCCCGAGACGGCCGAGCGCCTGGCGCTGCGACTCACGCCCGGCACCACGTGGGTGAGCCACCTGCTGCAGCGCCTCACGCACGCGCAGATGACCGATCCGGACGTGCTCGCGGGCATCGCGGATGCCGGCGCCCACTACGCCGCGCGCAACGCCGCCTTCGCCCGCGAGCTCGCCGCGCAGGGGGTGCCCGCCGCCGCGCGCGACGGGCTCAATCTCTGGGTCGAGCTGCCCGTCGCCGCGCGCGCCGTGACCGAGCAGCTGATGCGCCGCGGCTGGCTCGCCCGCAGCGGCGACGATTTCGTGCTCGACCGGGACGCCGCGGCCGGCGCCCCCGGGCACCTCCGGCTCACGATCCACGAGCTGGGCGACGCCGACGCCGCGCGCCTCGCGCGCGACATCGCCGACTCGATCCGCGCCGTGCGGGCGTCGCGCACCGGGTAGTCCGCAGGCCGCGCCGCCGTCGCGAGCGCCATCGTGCCGCGCGGCCGGCCGCCGGCGCGCGTCATCGTCGCGCGCCGCGATGCGGGTGCCCCGCCCGGAGGTGCGATGATCGAACCGTGAAGATTCTCTCGATCCAGTCCGCCGTCGCCTACGGACACGTCGGCAACTCCGCCGCCGTCTTCCCCCTGCAGCGCATCGGGGTCGAGGTGTTCCCCGTCTACACGGTCAACTTCTCCAACCACACCGGCTACGGCGCCTGGCGCGGCCCCGTCATCAGCCCCGCCGATGTGCGCGAGGTCATCCAGGGCATCGAAGACCGCGGCGCGTTCGGCGACATCGACGTCGTGCTCTCGGGCTATCAGGGCGACGAGGGCATCGCCGATGTGATCCTCGACACCGTCGCCCGGGTGAAGGCCGCCAACCCCGCCGCCGTGTACTCGTGCGACCCCGTCATGGGCAACGCGAAGTCGGGATGCTTCGTCGCCCCCGCGATCCCGGTGCTGCTGCGCGATCGGGTCGTGCCCGCCGCCGACATCATCACCCCGAACCAGTTCGAGCTCGGGTTCCTCACCGGCACCGAGCCCGACACGCTCGAGTCGACCCTCGAGTCGGTCGATCTCGCCCGGGCGACCGGCCCGCGCACCGTGCTCGTCACGAGCGTGGAGCGGCCCGACCGCGAGCCCGGCACGATCGAGATGCTCGCCGTCGACGACAGCGGCGCGTGGATCGTCACCACCCCGCTGATCCCGCTCAAGGCCAACGGCTCGGGCGACGTCACCGCGGCGCTGTTCACGGCGCACTACCGTCGCACGGGAGACCTCGCCGATGCGCTTGCGCGCACGACGTCGAGCGTGTTCGACCTGCTCACCCGGACGCACGAGTCGGGCCAGCGCGAGCTGCAGCTCGTCGAGTCGCAGGAGGCATACGCCAGCCCCCGCATGCAGTTCGAGGTGCGGCAGGTTCGCTGAGCCTGCCTCACCGGCTGGCCCGCGCCCGGTGTGGGGCCGGCGCGGCCGCGGCCGAAGTTCCTCGCCAGCACTGTCACGCCAGCAGCACTGTCACGCCAGCACTGTCACGCCAGCCGTGCCGCCGGCGAATCCCGGACGGCGCTGGCGCGCCGGCCGTTCCGGGCCGGCCGTGCCGCGTGCCGAACCCGTGCCTCGGCACGCCGCCGGCGAGTCAGGCCGACGCTCGTCACCCTGCACGGCGCGTGCGCCGTGCAGGGTGACGGCTCAGGCCGTCGAGGTCGGCCAGGCCGCGGCGATCGACTCCCGCACCTCGCCCAGCAGCTGCGGCAGCGCCTTGGTCCGCGCGATGATCGGGAAGAAGTTCGCGTCGCTGCCCCAGCGCGGCACGATGTGCTGGTGCAGGTGCTCGGCGACGCCGGCGCCGGCGACGCTCCCCTGGTTCATCCCGAGGTTGAACCCGTCGCAGCGCGACACCTGCCGCAGCACCCGCATCCCGATCTGCGTGAGCTCCGCGATCTCGGCGACCTCCTCCGCGGTCGCGTCGTCGTAGCTCGCGACGTGACGATACGGGCAGACCAGCATGTGGCCCGAGTTGTAGGGGAAGAGATTCAGCAGCACGTAGGCCGTGCGACCGCGCGCGACGATGAGCCCGTCCTCGTCGCTCTTGCCCGGCGCCTCACAGAACGGGCACACGTGCCTGAGCGGCTCGGGCCCCGCCGTGATGTACGCCATCCGGTGCGGGGTCCACAGCCGTTGGAACTCATCGGGCACGCCCGCGAGCTCGCTCGCGGCGACGAGGCCCGGGATGTCGGCGGTCGCCGGGTCTGCCCCCGCGCCCGCCGACGTGGCCGAGCCGTCGCTCAAGCCTGAACCTCGACGGGCCCACCGGGCGCGTTGACGCCGGCGAGGTCGTCGGCGGTCGAGACCTGCACCCGAGCGGCGATCGCGTTGGTGATGAGCTCGATCGCGGCATCCACCGGCACGCCGTTGGTCTGGGTGCCGTCGCGGAAGCGGAACGAGACCGTGCCGCCGTCGCGGTCGCTCTCGCCCACGATCAGCTGCACCGGAACCTTGGCCGCGGTGTGGTTGCGGATCTTCTTCTGCATGCGGTCGTCGGAGTGGTCGACCTCGGCGCGCACGCCCAGCACGGCCAGCCGGCGAACGACGTCGTCGAGGTAGTCGTTGTACTGCTCGGCGACCGGGATGCCCACGACCTGCACGGGTGCGAGCCACAGCGGGAACGCGCCCGCGTAGTGCTCGAGCAGGATCGCGAAGAAGCGCTCGATCGAGCCGAAGAGCGCGCGGTGGATCATGATCGGGCGCTTCTTCTGCCCGTCACGGTCGGTGAACTCGAGGCCGAAGCGCTCGGGCAGGTTCGGGTCGACCTGCACGGTCGAGAGCTGCCAGACGCGGCCGATCGCGTCGCGCGTCTTCAGGTCGATCTTCGGGCCGTAGAACGCGGCCTCGCCGGGCACCTCGGTCAGCTTGAGACCGGATGCCACGGCCACGCGCCGCAGCGCGTCGGTCGAGGACTCCCAGAACTCGTCCGACCCGATCCACTTCGTGCCGTCTTCGTCGCGCATCGACAGCTCGAGCTCGAAGTCGGTCAGACCGAAGTCGCGCAGCATCGAGAGGATGAAGTCGAGGACCTTCGCGACCTCGTCCTCGAGCTGCTCCGGCGTGACGAACAGGTGCGAGTCGTCCTGCGTGAAGCCGCGCACGCGCGTGAGCCCGTGCAGCGTGCCTGAGAGCTCGTTGCGGTAGACCGTGCCGTTCTCGGCCATGCGGATGGGCAGATCGCGGTAGCTGCGCCCGCGCTCCTTGTAGATGAGGATATGCATCGGGCAGTTCATCGGCTTCAGGTAGTAGTCGACGCCCTGCTTGGTGATCTCGCCCTCGGCGTTACGCTCCTCGTCCATGTGGATCGGCGGGAACATGCCGTCGGCGTACGTCACGAGGTGGTTCGAGGTGAGGAACAGGTCCTTCTTCGAGATGTGCGGCGTGTACACGTAGGTGTAGCCGCCCGCGATGTGCCGCGCGCGCGCGTGCTGCTCCATCAGGCCGCGCACAATGCCGCCCTTGGGGTGCCATACCGACAGGCCCGAGCCGATCTCCTCCGGGAACGAGAAGAGGTCGAGCTCGCGGCCGAGCTTGCGGTGGTCGCGCTTGGCCGCCTCCTCGAGGCGCAGCTTGTAGGCGCGCAGCTCGTCCTTGGTCGGCCATGCGGTGCCGTAGATGCGCTGCAGCTGCGGGTTCTTCTCGCTGCCGCGCCAGTATGCGGCCGCGACGCGGGTGAGCGACCAGCCGTTGCCGATCATGCGGGTGTTCGGCAGGTGCGGTCCCCGGCAGAGGTCCTTCCAGGCCGTCTCGCCCTCGCGGGTGACGTTGTCGTAGATGGTGAGCTCGCCGGCGCCGACCTCGACGCTCTCGCCGCTGTCGCCGACCGACGCGGCGCCCTTGAGCCCGACGAGCTCGAGCTTGAACGGCTCGTTCGCGAGCTCGGCGAGGGCGTCCTCGTCGCTGACGACGCGACGCACGAAGCGCTGCCCCTCGCGGATGATGCGCTGCATCTCCTTCTCGATGGCCTTCAGGTCTTCGGGCGTGAACGCCTCCTCGACACCGAAGTCGTAGTAGAAGCCGTCGGTGATCGGCGGGCCGATGCCGAGGTTCGCCTGCGGGTTGATCCGCTGCACCGCCTGCGCGAGCACGTGCGCGGCCGAGTGACGCAGGATGCTGAGTCCGTCGGGGCTGTCGATGTGCACCGGCTCGACGGTCTCGGTTCCCGTGAGCGTCGTCGCAAGGTCTTTCAGCTCGCCGTCGACGCGCATGGCGACGACGGAGCGGTCAGAGAACAGGGCGAAGCCGTCAGACACGAGTACTCCTTTGAACGGGCGGGGTATCGTCCTAGCGTAGTGCGGCCGTCTCCCCCGCGAGACCCCGTGGCGACGCATCCACCGCGAAAGTTCTCATGCGCGGGCGATCCGCGGCATCATGAGGCCATGCGCGATCTGACCTCAGCCGATCTTGGGATCCTGCTTTCGCTGTTCGCCGTGCTGCTGATCGCGTTCGGCATCGATTTTCGGATGTCGCGCCGCTCCGCGCGTCTGCACCGTCGCCGCGCCGTCGCGTTCGGGATCCTCGGGCTGATCGGAGAGCTGTCGACGGCGCTCGCCCTCGTGCTCACCTGGGTCGCGCTGTGGAGCCCGCGGGCGTGGGAGGCGATCGACGACCTGCTCGTGCTGGTCCCCGGCAGCATCGCGGTGCTGTGCGCCGTCACCCTGACCATCGAGAGCGTGTTCGCGCGCGTCGCCGCGATCATGGCGCCGGATGCCCCCGAGCAGCCGTCCGCAGACGCGCAGGGTGTCGCGCGCGCCGGGGCCGCGGCTCCCGGCCGCGCCCGAGACCTCGACACCGACACCGAAACCGACCCCGAGGATGCCGAGCTGATCTGAGGGCGTGGCTGCGGCATCCGCGCATCGTGGACGCCGCAGCCACGCCTCGAAGCCGCCGCTCGGCACCGACCGCCATCCACCACCCAGAACGAATTCGGAGCCCCAATGATGCGTGCCCTCTTGATCGAAAGCCAGGGCTCTGCCGCCCGGCTCGCCGAGCTGCCGGACGAGTCCTCGCTGAGCGGGGAGGTGCAGCTCGACGTGCTGTACTCGAGCTACAACTACAAGGACGGGCTCGCGCTCAGCGGCGGCCCGATCGTGCGCACCTGGCCGCTCGTGCTGGGCATCGACCTGGTGGGGCGCGTCACGGAGTCGAATGACCCGGCCTGGCGCGTGGGCGACGTGGTCGTGCTCAACGGCGACGGCCTCGGCGAGACCCGCAACGGCGGCTTCGCGACGCGCGCCCGCGTGCGCCCGGACGCGCTCATCCACCTGCCAGACGGGATCACGCCCCTCCAGGCCGCCGCGATCGGCACGGCCGGCTTCACGGCGATGATCGCGGTGCTCAAGCTCGCCGATGCCAGGGTGCGGCCGGACGACGGCGAGGTGCTCGTCACGGGCGCCGCGGGCGGCGTCGGATCTGTGGCGGTGTCGCTGCTCGCGAAGCGCGGCTACCGGGTCGTCGCGTCGACGGGGCGCGTGGCGGAGGAAGGCGAGTACCTGCGCGCCCTGGGGGCGGCGCGCCTGATCGACCGCGCCGAGCTCTCGGATGCCGTCGGCAGGCCGCTGCAGTCGACGCGATGGGCGGGCGCGGTCGACGTGGTCGGCAGCACGACGCTCGCGAACGTGCTCGCGCAGACGCAGTACGGCGGCACCGTCGTCGCCTGCGGCCTGGCCCAGGGCGGCGACCTGCCCACCACTGTGATGCCGTTCATCCTGCGCGACGTCACGCTCAGCGGCGCGAACTCGGTGGATGCGCCGCGCGCGCTGCGAGAGCGGGCCTGGCACGCGCTCGCGAGCGAGCTCGACCTGGCGCACCTCGACGCGATGACGACCACGATCGGACTCAGCGAGGCGATCCCCTACGCGGCCGAGATCCTCGCCGGTCGGGTGCGCGGCCGCACGGTCGTCGACGTGAACCGGTAGGCAGCCGGGCCGGCGCTGCGTCCGCGGGGTGCTGGCGGCGAGCCGCGGGGTACCCGCGCGGCGTCGGCGGGGTGCCGGCGCCGCGTCGACGAGAGACACCACGGCGTCACGCTGCCGGGCTTGCGACTTCTCCTCCACAGCGCGTCGCGAAACGGGCGCTCCCCAGCCTTCGAACTGCCCGCCGATCTGGGTCTTTTCCACGCCGTGAATGTCGGTGGCTCACGGTTGAATGAAGCCATGGATCACACCGCTGCAGCAGTCGCCGAGCGACCAGGCGCCAGACCGTGCGGCCACGAGCACGAGGGGGATGCAGGTGCTCGCGACGAGCACAATGCGCGCAATCGCGACGAGGGCGATGCACGTACTCGCGACGAAGCTGCATGGGCAGAGCCCACCGAGATCGTCGACCTCGCTGCGCTGCTTTCCGGGCTGGATGCCGCGATCGCTGGCGCCTCGCGGCAGGTGCTCGAGGCAGAGCTGGTCGCTGCGGCGAGCGATCGTGAGCTGCTCGCGGCGCTGACCGTCGCGGCCCGCCTGCAGCGGCGAGTCGAAGGGCTGATCACCGAGCTCGTCGGCGCGACCGACGCACGCTCGACGCGCTCGCCGAACGCGGCGGGCATCGCGGCGAGTGTCGGATGCCGGAACGTCAGCGATCTGCTTCGCCTGGTGACGCTCGCCTCCCCGCAGGCAGTCGCGGCGACGTTGAAGGTCGCACGCACGGTGCGGCGCCCGGTCGGCTTCGCGTCGGGCGAATTCCTCCCGCCAGAGCTGCCGGCCCTCCGGGGTGCGCTGCTCGACGGCGCGATCGGCATCGATGGGGTCTCGGCGGTGCTCGGACCACTGCGCGACCTCGAGATCGCAGTCGGCGCGGCGGTGATGCGCACAGCCGAGCGACACCTCGCCGCGGCGGCGCGCGGCGTGTGCTGCCCGGCCGGTGCTGTCACCACCGCCACCGCCACCGAGACGTTCGATGGCGACCGCGGGTGCGCCGCCGAAGACTGCGCCGGTGAGCCGTCGTCGCCCTTGGGCGTGCGCGAGCTGAGAGCACTGGCGCAAGACCTCGTGTTCCACCTCGACCCGGACGGGGCCGAACCGCAAGACTCCCGGGCGCTGCGAGGTCGTGGCATCACCTTCGGCGCTCCTCGCGACGGGCTCGTGCCGTTCTCGGGCAGGGCGCTGGTCGAGGTCGCCGCCCAGTTCCAGCGCATCTGCGACGCGATGCGCAATCCCAAGCTCGATGGCCCGCGCTTGCATCCGGCCGGTGATGCCCGCGACGGCACGAGCGATACCCACAGCACAAGCGATACCAACGGCGCAAGCGATACCGACGGCGCGAGCGATACCAGCGATACGAGCGAGAGCGGCGGCACCCGTGAGCTGGCCCGAGACCTGACCGACTTCCGCACGCGTGCACAGAAGCAGCACGACGTGCTCGCGACAATCCTGACGATTGCGGCCCGCAGCGGCGAGCTGCCCACCATCGGTGGCGCCACCCCAACCCTCGTCGTCTCGGTCACGGCTGACGACCTGGCTTCGGGGCGTGGATTCGCGATCGCCGACGGCATCGACGAGCCGCTCTCCATCCACGCCGCCCGCCACATCGGCTGCGCTTCTGTGATTGAGCGAGTCGGCATCGAGCACGGCCGCATCCACAGCCTGAGCATCCACGGCCGAGTCTTCGACCACTGGCAGCGCAAGGCCATCGTGCTGAGAGACGGCGCCTGCGTGATCCCCGGGTGTGGCGTGCCCGCGGGGTGGTGCGAGATCCACCACGTCACCGAACACGCCAAGGGCGGGCCGACGCACACCGCCAACGGGGTGCTGCTGTGCTGGTGGCACCACCGCGCGCTCGGCACGATCGAAGGGTGGGAGGTCCGCATGCGCGACGGCGCGCCCGAGGCACGACCGCCCACCTGGCACGACGCCCACCGCCGGTGGCGGCCCGTCGGCGCGTCACGCCCGCACCCGCCACCCGGCCGAACGATGCCACAGCGACCGTGAAACGGCATGGGGATTGCGCGCGAGCGACAGTGAAGCAGCATGGAGTTTACGCGCGGGCAACACTCTCTCACGCGGCCAGGGAATGCAAAAACCCCGGCTGAACCGGGGTTTTTATCTGTGCGCGATACTGGGATCGAACCAGTACACAGCGGGTTCCCGCGCTCCCCCGGAACGACGCCGCGAAACACCCCGTTGCCGCTCTATGACTGGGATCGCGGGGTGTCGGTGCTAGAGTCAGTGGTGGACAGTATCGGACACGAGTAGCCATGTCTTAGGGCACGCTCGGGGCACGACGTTAGGGGCACGGCATGGCGACGAAGCGGAAGGCGACGCGGCGCGAGTGGGGGAAGGTGCGCACGCTGCCGAGCGGTCGCCTGCAAGCGAGCTACGTCGGCCCGGACGGCGAGCGCTACCCGGCGCCGATGACGTTCGACAACGCGACCGACGCGCGGGCGTGGCTCGCCGACGTGCGCGGGGAGATAGCGCGGGGCGCGTGGGCGTCGCCGAGCGAGAAGGCCGAGATCCGCGCCGAGCAGGGCCGCACGCTCGGGGAGTACGCCGCGACGTGGCTCGCCGAGCGGACGAACGCCCGAGGCGATCATCTGCGCCCGCGCACCGTGGACGAGTACAAGCGCCTACTGCGTCGCCCGAATGCCGCGAAGCCGGAAGACAAGGGCGGCCCGCTCGCCGATCTTCTCGACGTCCCGCTCGCGAAGCTCTCCCCCGCGAAGGTGCGGTCGTGGCGAACGGCGCAACTCGACACGGGCAAGAAGACGCAGACGAGCCGCGCCTACGGCTTGCTCAACGCGATCATGACGACGGCGGCGACCGACCTCACGGGGATCACGAACCCGTGCATCGTGAAGGGCGGCCAGTCGACGCACACCGGGCGCAAGGTCGTGCCGCCCACCGACGCCGAGCTCGAGACGATCCTGGCGACGATCACGCCCCGCTATCGGGCTCTCGTCGTGGTCGCCGCTATCGGCGGCCTTCGGTACGGCGAAGCGACCGCGCTGCGCGCCCGCGACGTCGTCGTCGAGAAGGCCGAAGACGGCGCGGTCGCGGCGGTGCGCCTCGAGGTCGGCCGCGGCGTCGTGCGCACCGCGGAAGGGATCGTGCCCGGCGAGACGAAGAGCGCCGCGGGCGTGCGTCGCGTCGGCATCTTCGGCGACGATGCCGTGCTGGTCGCCGATCACGTCGCCGGCCGGGTCGAGGGCACGAAGCGCGTCATCGGCGAGGCGCTTCTCTTCCCCGCGCGCGACGGCCTCGGCTTCCTCGCGCAGTCGGCGTTCTGGAAGCATTGGAACCCGGCCCGGACGGCCGCCTGCCGCGAGGACATGCCCTTCCACGCGCTGCGCCACTACGCCGGCACGAGGTACGCGCAAGCGGGCGCGACGCCGAAGGAGACAATGGCGCGGCTCGGGCACTCGTCGATGGGCGCCGCGATCCGCTATCAGCACTCGGGGAACCGCGACGACGAGCTCGCGGCCCGCATGTCGCGACGGTCGACGACGGCGTAGGCACGAGAAAGGGCCGGGGATCGAGACCTCCCCGGCCCTCGACGCCGAAGCGTCTCATCGCGGCGCGAAAGGATCGCCGCGGGTCTATCGGCCTACGTGTGCCCGAGCCGGCCGCCGTCGCGCACCCATGCGGCGTATCGAGTGCCGCCGAGCGGGACGATGTTCGTCGCGAAGACGTTCGGCATAGTCACCGCGCCGTTGACGAAGAGCTCGCCGCCGATCGACACGTTCCCGGCCATGTACGACGCGACGTAGGCGGCGACCGTTGAGTCGATCTGATATTGGATCTGCGCGTTCGTCCAGCGCGTCGCGTTGTACGCGTCGAGTTGCGCCTGGATATTCGACACGAGCGCCGCGAGCTTCGCGACCGTGTTCCCGAGCGCTTCCCCCGACGGCGCTTCGAGCGTCCGAAGTCGGCGCTCGTAGTCATCGAGAGTGTCGATCAGGAAGCCGAGCTCGCTCGGGATGCTGCCGGGATACTGCCTAGGCATCGTCGCCCGCCTCGTCCTCGGCGACCGCCGCGCGGAGGCTTGCGACGATCCCTTCGAGCGAGGTCGCGATCGCGTCGAGGTCGGCCTGCAGCGTCCCGTCGCTCACTTCTCCACGCCCCGTTCGCGAAGTTCCCGCGCGGCGCGCCGGCCGCCGAGCATGTGCGCCCCGGCAATCTCGGATGCCGTGGCCGGTCGCCGGTCGGGTTCCGGCTTCTCGTCCTCCCGGTCGTCGAGCCCGCGGGCTCGGGCGAGAAGCGTCCGGGCGGCGACGCGGTCGCGTTCGCTCCACTCACCGCGGGAGAGAAGCCGCTCGGCGTCGCCCATGAGGTCGTCGTGGTCGGCGCCGATCCCGAGCCGGGCGGCGGCGCGCTTCGAGTTGTTGTCGGTCATGATCGTGCCTTTCTGTCGGTGGGGGTCGCTACGATCCCGCGCTCGGCGAGAGCGTCGGTGAGGTCGAGTTCCGCGCGGAGGGCGCGCTGCCTCGCGGCGCCGAGCCCGGCGAGCGCGGAACGGAACTCGTCGTGCATCACGCGCACGTCGTCCTCGGCCGCGGCGAGGGCCGCGACGAGTTGGTCGAGGCTCGGAGTGCCGGCGCTCATCGGTCGCCCTCCCTTCGGAGTTCGGCGATCATCGCGTCGAGCTTCGCCTCGAGTCGTTCGATCGCCGCGAGTAGGCGGTTGATTTCGGTCTGTGTCATGGCCGTTCCTTTCGTCAGATGATGAGGTAGCCGCCGTGACCGGCGCGAAGGCGTCGTCGCGGCGTAGGCGTCTCGGGCGTGTGATCGGTCGCGGTCGGTGCTTCCGTCGCGGGAGACGGCGACGTGGCGCGTGCCGCGGCGGGTTTCGCGGTCGAGGTCATCCGCTGCATGTAGCGCTTGAACTCGCGGCGCTCGCGTCGGTTCGTCGGCGTCGCGGCCTCGATCTTGTCGAACTCGCGGTCGGCGGCGACGAGGGCGAGGACGTCGACCTTCGGGCCGGCGAGGTAGTCGGCGAGGCTCTTCGCGCCGAGCCGGTCGGCGACGAAGCGCTCGCGCCTCGCGACCTCGGCGTCGAGTTCCCGCCGACGCGCCTTCGGGAGCGCGGCGAGCGCGTTCGTGATCGCCTTGAGCGCTTCGGCCTCTTGCTCGGCGACGGCCGCCGCGACGGTCGGCTTCCGCGGCTTGCGGGGCTTCCTCTCGGGAGGCATCTACTCGTCCCCTTCCTCGTCGGACTCGGGCTTCAACGCGAGCCCGAGCAGTCGCACGCGCGCCGCCTCGGCCGCGATGATCGTTCGCAGGAGGGTGTTCGTCTCCCCGATCGTCTCGGCGGTCGCCAGCTTCACGTTCGCCGCGCGGATGACGGCGTCGTAGCGGTCTTCGACCTCGGCGCGAAGCGTCTCGACGTCCTGCACGCCGAGAAGCTCGTGGTAGCCGACGCGGGCGAGCTCCTTCGTCTCGACGAGCGACCGGCCGAGCTCGCGCGCGATCTGCCCCCACGGGTGGCCGGTGCGGCGAAGCGCGATCGCGCGCAGCGCGTCCTCGACCATGCGTTCGGCGGCGATCTGTTCGCTCACGAGGGCGACCTCGGCGGCCTTCTTCGCCTTCTTCTTGTCGCTCACCGCTTCACCGTCCGTTCGTACTCGCGACGCGCTGCCGCGATCGCCGCATGTGTGAGCGCCTTCAGGTCGGGCTCTTCTCCCGGCCCGCACACGACGAAGGCGTCGTCGTACTGGCCGACCGTGAGTTCTTCGACGTCCCACCAGCAGGGCTTCACGATGGGCACGCCGTCGTCGAGTCGCGGGTCGTCGTAGACGATGCGGCACACGGCCCAGCCGACGAGCGGGTACTCGCGCCGGGAGACGTCGGCCGTCTCTTCGTCCACGTTCGCGACGGTGACCGTCCAGCCGTGCGTCGCGACGGGGCGGACGTCGAGAGGTTCGTAGCGGGTCACTCGTCCTCACCGCCGATCGTGAACGCGACGTCGTCGGCGGCGGGCGTCTCGTCGACCGTGTCCTCACCGGGCACCGGAACGACGACGTCGGGCTTCGACGCCGCGGCGCCACGAGCGGTGTCGAGGACGGCGCTAATCTCACCGATCGCGAGCGTCTGCCGGTCCACCGCCTCGGCGACGTACGCGGCGGCGCGAGCGCCGGCGACCGACGGGCGAAGCACGGGAAGTGCGTCGCCGAAGATCGAGTCGACGAGCCCGAGCATCCCGGCGTGCTCCTGCACGTCGACGAGAAGCTCCTGCAGACGTGCGTGAGCGGTCGCGATCTTGAGCATGTCGCTGTCGAGGTTGGCGACCGCCTCGGCCCGGAGCGCCGGCGCGTTGTGTCGCACGGCGTCAACGATCTTCGCGTGAGCCTTCCGCAGGGCCGCGTCGCGGCCGTTCATTTCGATGCGGGCGGCGTCGAGCTCGTCCTCGGCGGCCCGGAGCCGCTTCACGAGCTTGCGCGTGTCGACCGCGCCGCCGTCCTCGGCCGCCTCGGCGGCTTCGGTGTCGATCGCGGCCTTCACGCGCTCCACGGCGCCCGACGCGGCCCGGAGACGCGCCCCGGCTTCGGCGTGCTGCGCGGCCCGCGCCGCGAACTTCTCGACGGGCTCGGCGAGAGCCTTCACGTCGGTTCGGTGCGGCGCGGGGAGCGTGCACATGAGCGTGACGCCGATCGCCGAGTGGACGTTGTACGAAACGAGGTTGCTTTCCATGATCTGCCTTTCAGTGGTGGGTTACTTGTGAGGGGTGACGAAGGATGAGAGCACCGCGTCGTTCGGGCGAACTTCGACGCCCGTCCACGCGCGCACTTGCTTGCCGTCGATCCGCGTTCGCCGGAGCGCGGCGCGGTTGCGGGTCATGACGTCGTGCGCCTCGAGCCGGGCCGTGATCGTCTGGTGCGACCATGCCGAGTGCCCGTTCGAGAAGAGCCACGTCGAGAAGGCGTCGGCGAGTTCGCGCGTCGTCGTCGTCGCGTCGGGCGCGAAGGTCAACCGCTCGGCCGCGAACGCGAAGACGAGATCCGCCGACGCGCGCCAATCGTCGGTATCGGCCGCGACGCGGTCGGGCGGCTCGGGGAGCACCTTCCCGGCGTCGTACCAGAGCCGCGCACCCTCGACGATCCACGCGAGCACCGCCTCGCCACGCCCACCGCGACCGGCGAGCAGACGCCCGCGAAGGCCACGGTCGGCGGCGCGTTCGTTCTCGGCCGACGGCTCGGCGACGAAGCGGAACGGGAACACTACGCGCGCGAAGCGGCGCCACGTGCCGTGATCGGTTTCGTTGATCTGCAGCGTGTAGTTCGTCGAGAGCCACACGGCGTGAGATGCCGCGAAGGTGACGTTGTCGCGGTAGAGCGGTCGCGCCGTAATCTCGGCCGTGCCGACGGCGTCCTTCACGCGCTTGACGTTGAGCCGGCGACCCTCGGGCGTCTCTTCCGCGATCACGAGCCGGGCGCCCATGAGCGTCATGAGTTCGGTCGGATGATCGCCGGGATTGCCCATGAACAACTTCTCGGGAGCGACGCGGGCGTGTGTGCCGAGGGCGCGCTTCACGCCGTTGACGAACGTGCTCTTCGCGTTCTCGCCGGAGCCTTCGAGCACCAGCATCTTGTCGTCGTCGGGCGGGTAGCCGGTCGCCGCCTGCCCGGCGTGAACCTGCATGTAGGGCCGCACGTCGGCGGGGAGCGCTTCGAGCGCCGCGTGCCAGTCGGGATGCGTCGCGCCTGGCACGTACTTGTGTCCCGCGATCTTCGTCAGGAAGAGCGCCGGGTCGTGCGGCCGTAGTTCGCCCGTGCGGAGGTCGACGACGCCGTTCTTCACGTTGAGCAAGTCCGGGTGAGCGTCGAAGGTCGGTTCGCTCTTCGCGAGGATGCCGCGCACGAACTCGGCGACGTTCTTCGCGCGGTTGCGCGAGAGAAGCGTGCGGGCGCGATCCATCCGTTTCATGTCGCCGCGCATGGCCGCCGCGGTGTGCTCGTCGCTCTCGATCGCCACCAGCGCTTCGCGCACCGACTCGACGAGCAGCACCTCCTCGGCGGGCGACCAGACGCCGCGGGCGTAGTGCATGAGCCCGAGCGCGCGAGCGTATGCCCACGTCGCCGCGAGAGCCGGCGCGAGCTCTTCCGCGAGCGGGCCGTCCTCGAGCACGCGCTCGCCGGGGAGCGGAGGCGCGACGGGCGACGTTCGCGCGGCCCGGCGCTCGGCCTTTGCCTCGTGGATCGCCTCGGGCGTGTTCCGCTGCGCGATCACCTTCCGCTCGTCCTCGTCGAGTTCGAGCGTCACGGGCGGGAGGCCGAGCCGCTTCACGCTGCCGGCGAGGGCGTTGTCCCAGTCCCGTGCGCGGTCGGCACCGCCGGCGACGTAGCGCTTTCGCGTCTTCTCGAGCGCGGCCGGGACGCCCTTCGCGCCGCGGGAGCCGAGCCGCACGAGCGCGGCGACCGTCTCGAGCATCACGTCGTGAGAGTCGCCCGCGGGGAAGACGACGTCGACGCACGCGGCCTTCACGGCCTTCTCGGGCTTGCCGGGTACGCACCGCGCGAGATAGGCGCTCACGTCGGCGTCTGGCGCGCGGTCGGTGTCGCCGCCGCCGCGGTGTGTCTTCTCGCGACGCACGAGCGCCCAGTCGGGAGCCGGCGCGAGCTTCGGCGGGTCAGTGAACGCGGGGCCGTAGTAGACCATGAGCCCGGCGCCGGAGCGGATATCGACGCCGGGGAGCGGCTTCCCGTCGGGGCCGAGAATGGCGGCGCCGATCGTGAGTTCGATACCCTCGGGCGCGGCACAGACAACGTGCGTCCCGCCGCCGATCGACCCATAGTTCAGTGAGTTGGGGAGCTCGAGGTCGGCGCGACGGAGCGAGTCGAAGCCGTTCACGTCGCCGCGCACGTCGAGGTCGATCGTCACGATGCCGGCCTTTTCGGCGTAGACGCCGATCCAGCATCCCGAGAACTCCCCCGCCCACCAGCGGTTCACGGTCGAGACGTCCGTGGTCGCCTCGGCCTTCCACTTCACGGCGGGCACCTTGTGCCGCTTCCCGCTCGCGTCGCGGTAGATCGTGACGGGGAACACCGGCCAACCGAAGCGCGCGAGGCTCGCGGCAATCTCCGGCGTCTCGGGCGGCGAGGCGACCTTCTTCCCGCGGGCGCTCATGCGTCGCCCCGATCGCGACGAGCGAAGGCCTCGGCGGCGGCGCGGGCGGCGGCCTCGCGGGCGAGACGCACCGCCATGCGGGAGCGCTGCATGCGGTTCGCCCACGGGTAGTCGGCGCCGAAGCGCTCGTCGACGACGGCCTTCCAGTGGCGCATCTCTTCGTCCGAGAGCGGCTTCGGCGTCGGCTTCGAGGGCGGGAGCCCGAGCGCGGCGCGACGAGCGGCGTCGTTCGCCGTGCGGACGGCCCGCGCCCGCTTGCCGGCCTCGGAGAGCTCTTCGGGCGTCTGCGAAGCGGCGCGGGCGTATCCGCCGATCCGGCCGATAGCGCGCATCCGCTCGGCGTCGGCGCCGGTCATCGGTCGGCCTTCGCGACGGTGAGGGCGCGGCCCGCGATCGAGTCGAGGTCGACGCGGATACGGCGGGGCGAGATTCGCTCGGCGTAGATCGCGCCGGCGGCGATCTGCCTACGGATCGTCTTCGTCGAGACGCACGCCTCGCGGGCGGCGTCTTCGATCGTGCCCCAGCGGGAGCGGTGAGCGGGAGATGCGGGAGCCATGACAGCCCAATCGGTAGTGATCTACCGAAGGCCGCCCTCTGCCCGCTTCCTCTCAGGGCGACTGATTGACGTCACGCCCTTACCCTCTGCGGCTCCAAGCATTACGCCC
This sequence comes from Actinomycetes bacterium, assembly GCA_029779645.1. Lineage (GTDB taxonomy): Bacteria > Actinomycetota > Actinomycetes > Actinomycetales > Microbacteriaceae > Microbacterium. The sequence continues at coordinate 266,776 of JAKPAC010000012.1, forward strand.
GGGCTCTCCCTCGTCGGGGCTTCGCCCCTACAGTCCACCCGCCACGTTCATGTGGGCTCGGCTCCTGCTTTCCGAGAATCCCTCGGCTTGCGCCGGTCGGGAATGGAAGAAGTGTAGCTCGCCTCTCCCCATGTAACCGACGTGCCGACGTTTTCGGCGTGTCGACGGGTCGCGGGCGTCGTCGCGAGAGCGGGGTGTGACGCATGTGACGGACTACTTTGTACTTTTCCCATGAATCTCGCGTAGAGGAAAAGTACGGAGTGCCCCGTCACATGCGTCACACCCGCTTCCCGACTGGGATCGCGGGCCGTGAGTGTCGCCGGTTCGCGGTGCTCGTGACGGTTCGGGAGTATGACGCGGCTCGCGTGGCATCGTCGCGAGGATCGGCGGTCAAGTTCGTAACGCGATCGCGCTATCTGCCCGTACCGAGGGGCCGGAGCGAGGGCAGCCGGCATGGGTCGCTAGGGCACGCTCGGGGCACGCGCTCCCCCGGAAATGAGAAAACCCCGGCTTTACCGGGGCTTTTCTGTGTGCGCGATACTGGGATCGAATAGTTATTGCGATATACTAGGAGCACCTCAGTTTCACTCCCGATCCCTTTATTAACAAGGGATGTAGCCCAAGGCCATTAGGTCAGAATGGGGCCGAAAAGGTCACATTCGGGCAGAAGATATTCCCCATATATTCCCCGTGGAGTGAAGATGACTGAGAAGAAGCGTAAGCAGCGCGAGAGGTTCGGACGGATCGAGAAGCGCGCGAGCGGGCGGCACCGCGCCGCCTATGTCGGCCCCGACGGCGACCTGCACCGCGCCCCCGCAACGTTCGCGACCGTGACCGAGGCCCGCACCTGGCTCGCCCAGCGGCAGGCCGAGATCGCGGCAGGAACCTGGCAGCCTCCGGCGATGGTCGCTGAGCTGGCCGAGCAGGCGGCGGCAGAGGCCGCCCGCCGCGAGGTGACGCTGGGAGAGTACGCCGCGAAGTGGATCAAGACCCGCACGAGCTCCCGTGGTGAGCCACTGCGGCCCCGCACCATCGAGAACTACGAGGGCTACCTGCGCCCGGCAGGGGTGACTACCGCGAAGGATCGCGACGGCAAGGGCGGGCCGCTGGCCGATATGGTCGTGCGCAAGCTCGGCGAGATCACGCCCGAGATGGTGGACGAGTGGCATCGTGCGCAGCGCGAGACCGGGCGCATCTCGCAGACCTCGCGCGCCTATGACTTCATGAAGTCGGTGCTCAAGACCGCCGTTGACCACGGCATCATCGAGAAGAACCCCTGCCAGGTCAGGGGCGGCTCGATTGCATCGACCGGCAAGAAGGTCGAGCCGCCGACCGACGCCGAGCTGGCCGTGATCCTGTCGAGCATCGACAAGCGCTACAAGGCGCTGGCCGTGCTCGCTTGCGGTGCCGGGCTGCGCTGGGGCGAGAACACCGAACTGCGGGCGAAGGATGTCGTGGTCGAGCGCGACGAGGCCGGCGAGGTCGATTGCGTGCGCATCATCGTCTCCCGGCAGGTCGTGTACACGAAGAAGGACGGGCGTCACGTCGGCAAGGTCAAGGCTGCGGCCAGCGTGCGCACCGTTGCTGTCTACGGCGACGACGCCCGCATCATCGCCGAGCAGGCCCACGGGAAGATCGGAGACGCTTTGCTGACGACGAACCACGACGGCACCAGCTGGCTGCCGCAGAGCTCGTTCTGGCGGCACTGGCACAAGGCCGTTGTCGCCGCCGAGCGGTCCGACCTGCCGCTCCACGGGCTTCGCCACTTCGCGGGCACCCGGTACGCGCAGACCGGCGCGACCCTGAAGGAGACGATGGATCGCCTCGGGCACTCCTCCGTGAAGGCGGCGATGCGCTACCAGGCGAGCGGGAACCGCGACGACGAGCTGGCCCGCCGCATGGCCCAGCAGCGCGCGAGCTGATAAAAGAGTAGGGGTCGCCCGCACGAGAATAGTGTGGGCGACCCCTACTTGATCTGCTGGGTCAGTTACCGGATCGCAACGAACATCTCATCTGCAAGCATTCCAGCTTTCACGCGCAACACACCATCGGCGCTTACGGGAATCGCAAATGCGAGATTACCTGTTGCCGAACCGCCAGCATAAAGCTCGCCTCCACCAAAGGTGGGCTCAGGTGCAACCGCCAGCGAGTCCCAGGTGCTAATGACCTCGCCCGTTGCCGTAACATAATCAATGCTCACAAATGCAGGGTAACTTGAACCTTCGCCCTTGTAAGTAACGGAAACGTTTGCGACAGCATATTGGTACCCATCCGCGGGAGCCTCATTGAACATGTTCGCGGCAGCAACATCAGCGTTAGCTTCAAGGTTCACGCTGTTCAACACTACATCCCAGTCCTTTGAAGAAATCAAAGAGCCGAGCGGCAAGGGGTTCTCCCTGGTGCCTTCTGCCGATGCTTTCTCGGCGTCTTCTTCAGCGGTCGAATCTTGACCAGGAGTTTCGGAAGTCACAGAGGTCTGCTCATTCACAGTTTCGACGACTGCCGAAGTGAATGCGCCTGCCACGATAGTTGCAACAAGCGAGACGACCAGCGCGACCGCTGCCAGAATTGTTCCGGTCAGAGCCAGACCCTTCGGCTGTTTCTTTACCAGTGCAATGATCCCAAGCACTAGACCAACCGCGCCAAGGACAATTCCAACCACAGGAACCAAACCGGTAAGAAAGGCAATAATTCCTACGACTAGAGCAGCAATCGCAAGCCCTTTTGCGGGAGATGGGGCTGGTGATCCCTGCGGAAAAGTTGGGACCTGATTGACGGTCTGATTCTCTGGCTGCGGTGCTTGGATATTTTCTGTCATAGCTATCAATGTACACAGCTAACACACAGGCTAATTCTCGCCGTAGATAACAAAGATGCAACTTTCTGCCCATGCTGCTCGAAAAGATGGCGCGGGCCCGGCGCGGGTCTGTGACATGTGCCCCGCACCGCTTCGCTGGTGCGGGGCACCGTCATGTCGCCGGTGCTGCGCCGGGACGGGCGGCACTGCGGAAATGTATCGTCATTTTTCGAGCTGCAGAATGACGATACAAAATGACGATACAAACGAGGACCACCGAGATCCGCATGATTCCGCGGCAAAACGGTCACAGGGCCGCACCGGCTTGTATCGTCATTTTCGAGGGCTGAAAAATGACGATACAACTTCGGTGCATGATCTTGACAGTCGCACATACCCGCGCGCACGCGCGTTTCCCCTGGTAAACGAACACTTTTGGCGATCCCTCGTGATGGTGTTTTGCCTCTTCAATCTCGATTTGTATCGTCATTTTTCAGAAATCACGATATTTTGCCCTCTGCGGAAAAATGTCATTTCGACTGGGTACACGCGGAAACTGGGTACACGGGCCCCAAATCTGTTGATAAATCAACAAATACGATGTACCCACTTCCTGGTACGACTGGGTACACGCGTGGGTACAACTGGGTACAGCCACGCAGGGCACCATCCCGTGCGAGCACCTGACGGGCGAGGGGATCCCCTCCCATGAGGTGCTCGTGCGCGGAAGCGGGCTTGTGTGTCTGCCTGCTGTTGCCCTCTGTTGTCGTGGGCATGCCTGGAGCGGAGCGGAGGGCGCGCCCGACCCGTGCCCGGAGCGGAGCGGAGGGCGCGCCTATGCGGGCCCCGAGATCGCCTCGGCCGAATCACGAGATTTCGACCGAGTAACGACCGAGGTTGACACGAGGCAAAAAACGTGACCGAAAGTGACACGAGCTACGACCGAGCTTCGACCGGCTGCTGACCGAGCTTTCACCGAGGCTGAAAACGCCGCCCGAGAAACGACAGAGCTTAGCACGAGCCACGACGGAGCTACGACCGGCAACAGCCCGAGTTTCGACCGAGGCAAAATGCCATCCGCAATGCGACCGAGAGTGGCACGAGTTCCGACCGACGTTCGACCGTCAGATAACCGAGGAGTAACCGAGGTTCGACCAGAATCAGAAAAACCGAGGTTGGCACGAGGTTTTCAGGCTCGCAAAAGTGACACGAGGTTGACACGAGGTTCAACCGAGGCTGCCTGGTCAAGCACCGAGTCCATGGTCACCGGTGCGGCTGCGGTTCTGCTGCGAGGTCACGGGCGCGTCGTTGAGCTCCGACATGGTGAGCTTCTTCTGCGTGGCGGTGGTGCGGTCTCGCCAGGTCTCGTACTTTCCAACCGGCTGACCCTGGCGGGTGAGCTTTGCGTGCTTCTCACGCGCCCACTTCTCGAACGCCTCGTGCATCGTGGTTCCGTCAGCGCGCTTCACCGTCTTCGCGTAGGCCAACAGCTGCGCCGACTGCTGACCGAGGAATTCGGTTCGCATGTCGTCGTAGCTCGGCAGCTGCGGCGCGGGCCCGGCTGCGGCGAGGTCGCGCTCGACATCCTCACGCAGCGCCCGCAGACGGGCGCGCTCGGCCTGTGAGGCGGCATTGGCGGCCTCGGCTTCGTGGCGCGCGTTCTGGGCCGCGAGACGGTCGTCTGCGGTCTCCTGCTCGCGCCGGTCGAGATCGGCCTCGCGGGCGTCGAGCTGGGCGGCTCGTGCGGCGTCCTTCTTGCGCGATGCGTTGATGAGGTCGAGGTCGTCGAGGTTCTGGTCTTCGAGCGCCTCGGCGACCCGCTCACGCTCTTTCAGAGCCGCCCACTCCTCGCGTGTGTGGCTCGACTTGCTGCGCTCCGATGCTTCAAGCTCGACCTCGTAGCCGAGCCCGTGCATGTGCTCGCGGTAGGCCTTCTGGTAGCGAGTCATCTTCGCCTGAGGCTGCTCGATCTTGCCCCGGTGGTCGAGCACTTCACGGCTCACGCCCCATGCCTGCTGCGCGGCGACGCGGAGCTGTCCGGGGTTCTTCGGATCGTCTGCGAGGGTATCCGTCATGTACTGCGCGTGCGGGTATGACTCATCGAGGTTCACGTCGTAGCCGTGCATCGCATCGTGCCCGCCGGGGAGCACCTCGGAGCCGAGAAATGCGCCCGACCGGGCGAAGTATTCGAGCGCCTCGTCGCGGTCGCGCGGCACCCAGCGCGAGCGCATCACGGGGTTACCGACAATGTCGGTCACAGGGTTCCCGTCGTCATCGCGCAGCGGGTAGGCGTTCGGAATCTCGATGCACATCGAGCGCGGCAGCGAGACCACGATCAGCGTCGTCTCGAAGCTCTTCGGGTTCCACTTGCGGCCCGTGTTGCCGACGCGATCCTCGCTCTTCGGGTTCTGCTTCGTGCCGATGCGCGCATCGCCATAAGCGAGTACCTCGGCGGTACTTTTCGCGCGCCGGAAACCGCCCTGACCGTCGTTGACCATCGCGACATTCAGCCGCGTGTCATCGGCCACGATGTTCGGGTTCGCGGCGGCGTAGTACGCGGCGGCTTCGTCGTCCAACTCGCGCATGGACTCCCGCAGGATCGACGCACGATCTGCGCGCGTTCCCGACTCACCGTGCCGCAGATGCCGCACGTTGAAACCGGCCCTGCCTACTGACTCACTCATCGTCGTTCCTCCTCTTCGTTCGTGCTCCATCCCGATCCCCGGTACAGCGGGAATCGTGCTGTCGCGCGCGTCTCGTCATCGCGTGGAGCCTCTGGCTTCGCCACTCCACCCGCTGCCGCGCCGCAAGCCAATTCGTTTCCGTGAGCCTCTGCTGCGCACTCCCGAAACCAAATTGGCTTTAGCCCCGTAAAGTCAAATCTCGCTGCGCTCGATTTGACCGGGGCGCCTGCGGCGGGCTCCTCGGCCCTGGCGGGCCTCGACGCACCCCTCCGACGACGCCCCACTGGGGCCTCGTCTGCGGCGTGCTCGGCACGTCGAGCACCCCGACCGCCTGTTGGCGGTCGGTGCCTCTCCGTGGGGGTCGCGACACTACGCATCGTGACCCCTGACGTACTCCGCGTACGACGGCAGCGCGTCGTCATCGTCGTCCGAATCGTCTCCGACCGTCTCGTGCGTTTCGCTCGAGACGGTCTCCGCCGAATCGCCGGGGACGGTCACCCCGTCGAGCGCGGTCTGCGCCGCCGCGATAGCGTCGGTCGCACCCTTGACGCCGGGGGCGAAACGCTTCGCGATCTCGCGTCCGAACGCCTCATACTCGCGAGCCTCCGCGAGCTTGGCTGCGCGCTGCGACTTCGCCGCTTCGGCGAACAGTTCCTTGCTGGTCTTCGATGCCACGGTGTGGCTCCTCTCGTGTGTGTGTTGATCGGCCCGCCGGGCGGCGAGCCGGGGTCGCGGTCAGGCGGTCAGCCGCTCGACCAAATCAGCGGGCATCCTGGCCCGCAGATGCTCGGGCAAATCGTGCTGCCCGTGGATGGCTGCTCCGCGGTCGGCATAGGCCCCTGTAAACCGCGACTTGTTGCCAGGCACGCGCCACAGCAGCGGCTCGTGCATCATCACCGTCTCCAGGTCGGTGTTCGCGTACATGAGCAGGAACTCGATCGTCTCGACCTCTGAGAGGGGGCGAGCCGCCTTGAGCTTGCGTGCCTGGCGCTCGCGCCACTTGTCGACCTGCTCCCAGACGCCCGGGTCGGACACGAGGATCGAGTCGCGGGAATAGACCGCCTTGCCGCGTGCCTGCTGCTCGGCGTCGTCGTGCGGCAGGTAGGAGACGAAACCCAGAAAGGCGTCACGCGCGCTCCTGCCGCGTCCGGCGATCAGAGGGTCGAGGTCGATCAGATCGGCTGCGAGATCGAGACCTCGTGACAGCCGCTGGTGCATCTCGGGGAGCGCGACCCGCGTAGGGCACAGCCACGCCCCCTGGACGTGCGGAGCGGCCCTGTCGCGGTCGTGCAGGCCGATGCCGTAATCGTGCACCGTGCGTTGCGTATCGAGCACGGCTGCCACGGCTGCGGGAGTCGTGAGATCAGCGGGAATCGTGAGTCGGTAACCCGCGTAAAGCGGGCCTCTGGTATTCTTGGTCATAGGAATCTTTCCGACGGCCCTCGCCCGGTGCGCTACCAACGCCCGGATACCGCGAGGGCCGTCTCTTCGTTGAGACGGCTCTTGCGGGGGTCAGACGGCGGTGCGCGCGAAGACGTCGCGCAGCGCCTGCTCGGAAATGCGCACCGGGCTGTTGCGGCCCTTCTTGCCGCGCGGGTAGAACACCTCGACCTCGCCGCGCTCGACCATGCGGCGGAACGTCCGCTCATCCATGCTCAGACGCTCGGCAGCGTCGGGGATCGTGTAGGCGCGCAGCAGCTCATCGCTGGTGCCGGTCTTGCGGGTGGGGGTACTGGTCTTGTTGGTCATCGGGGCCTCGCGGAGTAGGTCTGCTGCACCTGCTCCCCGGTGCTGGCCCTCCGGGGTCTCCCGCTCCTCAGATGAGCGGATCCTGCCAACTTACGGTTTCCCGTCCTCACCGCGTGCATTGCGGCTACGAGACACAGATTACCACGGACTCTGCCCGAATGTGCTGATCAGGATACGAAACGATGTTCCCCGTATATTCCCCGCAGCAGTGTTCGGGGCGTGTAAAATGAAGAGGACCCTTGATTTCTCAAGGGTCCTCGGGAGTGCGCGATACTGGGATCGAACCAGT